>NZ_CP069535.1:1306504-2613008 GCF_016889805.1 Rhodanobacter sp. FDAARGOS 1247 | reverse complement strand
TGCTGTGCCTGGCCTCGGCCACCACCTACGTGACGCGCTACGCGATCAATTCCTGGGGCGTGCTGTACCTGCAGGAGATCCACGGTTACTCGCTGACCATGGCCGGCACCCTGCTGATGATCAGCACCCTGGCCGGCATGGCTGGTGCCATCGCGTTCGGCTTCATTTCCGACAAGCTGTTCGACGCGCACCGCCCGCCGGTGAACCTGATCTTCGCGCTGCTGGAACTGGCTGGCCTGCTGCTGTTCTTCTATGGCCCCAATCACCTGTGGTCGCTGATCATCGCGATGGTGCTGTTCGGCATGGGCCTGACCGGCCTGGTCACCTCGCTGGGCGGCTTGTTCGCGGTGGACATCGCGCCCAAGCGCGTGGCCGGCGCGGCGATGGGCGTGATCGGCATCTGCAGCTACATCGGCGCCGGCGTGCAGGAGCAGGTGTCCGGCACGCTGATCCAGCACGGCATGACCTTGGTCGATGGCGTGCGCCACTACAATTTCGGCCCGGCGATCGCGTTCTGGATCGGCTCGTCGGTGCTCTCCATGCTGCTGGCGCTGAGCCTGTGGCGCACACGACGCAGGGACTGAAACCATGTTGCGCGCTTCCCCCGAACTCAAGGCGATGATCAAGGCCGCCCAGGTAGCCGGCGACGGCCTGCTGCAGCGCTTCGGCCAGCTCGGGGAACTGGTGGCGCGCACCAAGTCCGGCCCGGCCGACCTGGTCTCGATCGCCGACGAGGAAGCCGAGCGCAGCACCCGCGAAATCCTCGGCAAGGCGCAGCCATCGTTCGGCTTCATCGGCGAAGAGGGCGGCACCACCGGCGGCAGCGACGATGCGCAGAGCTGGATCGTCGACCCGCTGGACGGCACCACCAACTTCCTGTTCGGCACGCCGCTGTGGGGCGTCAACATCGCGCTCGCGCGCGAGGGCGAGGTGGTGGCCGGCGTGACCTGGTTGCCGGTGTTGCGGGAAATGTTCGTGGCGGCGAAAGGCGAGGGTGCCTGGCTCAACAGCGAGCCGATCCGCGTCTCCATCCGCAACCGCCTGGTCGACAGCGTGCTCGGCTGCGGCATCCCGTTCGCCGGCAAGCCCGATCACCCGGTGTTCGCCCGCGAGATGGCGCTGCTGTCCGGCGAAGTCGCCGGCATCCGTCGCACCGGCGCGTGCTCGGTCGACATGGCCTACGTCGCGGCCGGACGCTGGGACGCCTACTGGGAACGCTCGCTGTGTGCCTGGGACATGGCGCCGGGCATCATCCTGGTGCGCGAAGCCGGCGGCGTGGCCAGCTCGGTCACCGGTGGCCCGGTGGACGTGCATGGCGGCAATGTCTGCGTGTCCAACGGGCACATCCAGGCTGCGCTGGTGGAACGACTCAATCGGGCGCTGGAGACATCGTCAACGCAGTGAGCAAGGCGCAATGCTCAGGGTTCGATCCGGGGACGAGCGGGAAAGAGGCTTTAGCAGGCGTGACCCCGTTTCCGCCGTTCTCATGGAGGGCCATGCGCCTCTATACGGCCGTCGTAACCACAACTGATCCAGCGGCCCGGCCCGGTGCAGAGCACGTCAGTGGCGAAGTTGGTGTGGGCGGCGACGACGGTGCATTGCCGTGTACGAAGATCCCATCGTCGAACGAACCTGTCTTCACCGCACGTGAGCAACATGTGTTCGCTTTCGAAGCGCACTCGCCGGACTGGTCCGTCGTGCGCGGTAAAGCTCCCCAGGCGCTCCAGCTCCTGCCCCGCACCCAGCAGGTGCACGGTGCCCTTGACGTCGCCCGCTGCCAGCATCGCGACGTCGCGCGTTACGAGGCTTGCCATTGCTCTGAGGGGATACCCCGGATTCGCTGCCGCCATCGCGCAGCGGTCCACAGAACGCCAGAGCCTGATCAGGCCGTCTTCCGAAGCGGTCGCGAAATCGCCGTCCCGCAAGGGCGCTATGGCCCAGACCCAGGAGTCGTGAGCACGCCAGGTTTCCGCTGTGCCAGTGGTCAGGTTCCAGACTGCAAGTTTCCCGCTGGCGTCTCCAGTGACGAGTCGCTCGCGATCCAGCCGGGCAGCCGACAACACGGCCGAATCGGAGGTGCCGACTATCGTGGAGGCGCCCGTTGCCAGACTCCACTGCCTGATCGTGCGATCGCGCGAATGGGAAACGAGTTGGCCAGGTGCCATCTCGACGAGACCGAGCACCGATTGTGTGTGACCGTCCAGCGTTCCCAGCGGGGCGCCCTCGTCATCCCACAGCCTGATGGTGGAGTCGCGACCACCGCTGGCTATCCCGAAGTCGCGTAACGCGGCAAGTGCCCAGACATAGCCGCGATGGCCCGGCTGGAATGCTCCATCAGGCTCGGCGGGATGCTCCGGCCGGTACATCAGGTCGCTACGCATGACGTACTTCACGCCTGTATGCACGCGAGCGCCTGCGTGCCACAACGAGTGGGAAAACAGGATCAGGCTGCCCTTGCGTGGGCGCAGCGGGACGGGGTCCCGACCCTCCATGGCTGAGGAACGGCCTTCAAAGAACAAGGTGTCGCCGCCCGTGAATGTGTCGTCGTTGAGATAGACCATGAAGGTCAGGCGCGACTGGCTGCACGAACGATGGTGAACGCCGTCCTGGTGCGCACGGAACTGTGTGCCCGGACGATAGCGGCAGAACCGCAGGCGTTCATTGACGCCGGTGATGGTCCAGCCGGCCTCGCTCATGATGCCCGCCATTTCTGCAGAGCGGGCCGCACCCCCGAGCAGGCGTTCGAACAGCTGGGCAGCCAGGCCTGGGTCATCAGCCACCAGTCGGTCATTGTCACGATAGGAGGGTGGGTAGTCCGGTCCCGCACCCGTGAACCCACGCTGTTCCGTTGCCTGTATAAGCGCGTCGCATTCATGCGCCGAAAGAAACCCATGGACCAGCACGCATGGCTCCCCGGGGCCAAGCGGGAACTCCACTGCCGCAGGAAAAGGCGCCTCCATCGCATCCAGCAGGTCGGTCCACACATCCATGCTGCTCTCCATATTTGGTCACTCAACCAATAATGCGTGACGTTAGGCGTGGATTCGTCCGCTGTCAATGCTAAACTGGTTGTGCGACCAAATTTGGAGAGTTGAATGGGACGGCGACCGAACAGTGACGAGCGACGCGCGCAGA
Organism: Rhodanobacter sp. FDAARGOS 1247; assembly: GCF_016889805.1. Classification (NCBI taxonomy): domain Bacteria; kingdom Pseudomonadati; phylum Pseudomonadota; class Gammaproteobacteria; order Lysobacterales; family Rhodanobacteraceae; genus Rhodanobacter; species Rhodanobacter sp. FDAARGOS 1247. Next base: position 2,609,873 of record NZ_CP069535.1, on the reverse strand, counting down.
TCGTTTCAGCACTTCAGATGGTGATGGCCCGGTCGGGTTATGCGGGCGCGACGGTGGCGGAGGTTGCCCGGCACGCTGGCCTGGCGCCGGGGTTGATTCACTATCACTTTCGCGACAAGCGGGAGATCCTGGTCGCGCTGGTCGATGCGCTTGCCGGCTATGCGCAAGATCGTTACGAATCCCGGGCGAGGGCGTGCGGGACGGCCTGGCAAAAACTGGATGCCTATATCGCCGCGTACCTTGCCTACGGCGCCGACGCGCAACCCGATGCGGTTGCCGCATGGGTCATGGTAGGGGAGCAGGCCGCGCACGATGCGGACGTGCGGGAGGTATACCAAGCCGCGCTCGGCGCACAGATGAAGGTGTTGAAGTCGATCCTTCGGAAGGTGTTCGCCGAACGGGGACGCCGGGCCAGGCGGCTCGATCATCTCGTGGCGGCGGTGAGCGCGTTTATCCAGGGCGCATTCACCCTCTCGACCACGGCCCGTCCCTTGCTGCCGGCGGGTTTCGCCGCCCCCATGCTGACCCTGTGGCTGCAACGCTACATGGATGCCGAGGACGAGCGATGAGCCCGTCCGCCGAAGGGAATGTTCCGGTGTCGCCGGGCGGGTTCGTCGAGTTCGCCGCGTGGCAAAACGTCTGGGACCAGCTTGGCGTGGCTGAGGCGCCTCGAGCGCTCCACGCGGAACTCATCAGGCGCTATTCCGAGCCGCACCGGGCGTATCACACACTCCGGCACCTGACGGAGTGTCTCGAACTGCGCCAACGGTTCCGCACGCCGTGCTCCAGGCCGGCTGAGGTCGAGCTGGCCCTGTGGTTCCACGATGCCATCTACGAGCCGACGCGACACGACAATGAGGAGCGCAGTGCGAAATGGCTTGACGAGGTCGCGCACGACTGCGGCCTTGGCGATGAGACTCGGCGACGGCTTCGGGATCTTGTGATGGTCACCCGGCACGATGCAGCTCCCATGTCTCTCGACCAGGCTGTGCTCGTCGATACCGACCTGGCCATCCTCGGCGCTCCCCCCGGACGGTTCGACGAATACGACCATCAGATTCGACAGGAGTACCAACATGTGCCTGCGTTTCTCTACCGGCGAAAGCGAAGGCAGGTGTTGCAGGGCTTTCTCGACCGCGATCGCATCTATGCCACCGCGCCTTGCTTCGAAGCGTTCGAGCGGCAAGCCCGAGTGAATCTCCTGCGCGCAATCGATCTTCTGACCTGAGGTTTGTCTTGGCCATGCCGTAGGCAAGGATGGGCGGCTCGGTGCCCTTGGACTCGGTCAACGTCAGCGCTCGGCCAGGCGCGGACAACGTCCTCTACGACGCCGGCCACACCAGCGAGCGGTGGATCTGCGCACCAGCCCAGGCGCCGTCGCCGACTGCAAGCGAAACCGAGTGCGGGATCCTGGCGGCGTCACCGCAGGCGAACACGCCTGGCACGGTGGTCTCCTTGGTTTCTCCGGTCGATATCTGCGTGCCCATCGGCGTCTCGACCAGTTCGCAGCCGAGCTGCGCCGCGATCGGTGTCGAAGGCTCGTTCCGCGGCGCGGTGAACAGGCCGGCGAAGCTCATGCATCGCCCGTCGCTGAGTACGACATCCGCATTCCCGTCGATCCGCTCGATTCGCGTCGTTTCGACCGTCACGCCGCGACGAGCCAGTTCTTCCGCGGCAGTCTCGTCGAGTTCGAACGTGCCGTTGAGGAAGAACGTGGTGGTTCCCCACTCCGGCAGCAGCTGCGCCTGATGGATCGACATCGGGCCCGTGGCGATGACGCCGATGCGGCCCTGATCCAGTTCATAGCCGTGGCAATACGGGCAGTGGAAGATGCTCCTGCCCCAGCGCTCGGCCAGGCCGGAGATTTCGGGCAGCCGATCCGACACGCCGATCGCCAGCAGCAAACGCCTGGCTGAATACGTGGTGCCGCCACAGGCCACCTGGAAGTCGTCCATCGTGCCCGCTGCTTGCTCGACCTCGCCATCCAACCAGGTCAGCGTGGGGTACGCGTGCAGTTGCTCGCGGGCGACACGGGCCAGCTCGGCGGGATCGACGCCGTCCTGGCCCAGGAATCCGTGGGAATGACTGGCAGTGCGATTGCGCCGCTTGCCGCCGTCGATGATGAGTACGCTGCGGCGCGCCCGTAGCAGCTGCAGGGCCGCGGCCATGCCCGAGTAACTGCCGCCGATGATGATGACGTCATGCTTCATGCCGGTGCCTCGATCGATGGGCGCCATGGCGGCGCGCGAAATCCGCGGCCAGCGCGGCCAGGGTGACCGACTCGAACCGCTGCAGCAGCAGTGCCTCGGCGTCGACGAAAGCGGTGTCCAGCGCCGCATTGATCGCCTGCTCGACGAGGCATTCGGGATGTTCGTTCCGGTTGCCCACGGCGAACAGCGCGGGCTCGCCCAGCGCTTCATGCAACTGGCGCAGCGTGACCTTGCTGAGATCCGCCGAAATGCGCCAGCCCCCGGCGTGTCCGCGATCCGCCGTGACCAAACCAGCCTCCCGCAGCAGGCCCATGGTGCGGCGGACCACCACCGGATGCGTGCCCAGGCACTGCGCCAGCGCATCGGATGTCATCGGCGTATCGCGCTCGGCCATGTGCAGCAAGGCGTGGAGTACGGCGGAAAGTCGGCTGTCTCGTTTCATGTAACAAACGATGTTACGTTGGAGCCTCCATGTCAAGCGGCGAGGGCGGCATGTCTTCTTTCAACGATCCCCAGGCGGTGGCGCGATACACGGACGGGCCGCTGCGCCAGGTGCCCGGATTGCATGCGCTCCACCAGATGAGCGGCCTGCTCCTGCACGAGCACGTGCCGTCCAATGGGCGCGTGCTGGTGCTGGGCGCCGGTGGAGGCCTGGAGCTCAAGGCCTTCGCCGAGACCTACCCGCACTGGCGTCTGCTCGGCGTCGACCCGTCGGCGCCGATGCTGGAATTGGCCGTCCAGACACTGGGGCCGCTGGCGCCGCGGGTGGAGTTGCTGGAGGGCTACATCGATGCGGCTCCGGCCATCGAATTCGACGGCGCGGTTTGCCTGCTGACCATGCACTTCCTGTCCATCGGGGAACGCCTGCACACGCTGCGCGAGCTGAGGCGCCGGTTGAAACCCGGCGCCCCGCTGGTGATGGCCCATCACAGCGTTCCCGATGCACCGGACGAAAAGCTGCGCTGGCTACGGCGGCACGTGGCCTTCATGGCTTCGAACGGCATGCCGGTTGCGAACATGGCCACGACGATCGAAGCGATGGCCAGCCGCCTCCCGCTGCTTTCTCCCGAAGCCGAGGTCGACTTGCTGGAGCAGGCCGGCTTCGAGCGGCATGAGCTGTTCTATGCGGCTTTCACGTTCAAGGGATGGGTGGCGTATGCGGCTTCGTAAAAATCACCAACCTCACCCCTCGATCGGCAAAGGCTTGCGCGACAGACGAACCGCGTGGATGCCGGCCGGCAGCCATTCGGCCGGATCGCCGCGAGCGCGTCGCATCCGGCTGGAAGCCACATGCTTCAGCGCGCCGTCATTCCGCCATCCACGCGGTAATTCGCGCCAGTCAGGAACTTGCCGCGATCCGACACCAGCAGCGCCACGACTTCGGCGATGTCCTCGGTGGCGCCGATGCGGCCCAGCGGCATGAGCTGCAGCCACGCGTCGGTGGAAAATCCCGGTGTCGTCCTGGCGAACTCATCGGAGCCCGGTGTCGCGATGACGCCGGGGGCCACCACGTTCACGCGGATTGCCGGCGCGAGTTCCAGTGCGAGCGTGCGCGAGTAGTACTCGAGCGCGGCCTTGGCGGCGCCGTAATGCACGAAGGGGGCGAACGGCATCGCCGCTGCCGCGGAGGAAATGTTCACGACCGCTGCAGCTTTCGACTCCCGCAACGCCGGGAGCAGGGCGTTGGTAAGGCGGATCGCAGCCTGGAGGTTGAGTGCGAAGCCGTCGGCCCACGCCTCGTCGGGGATCGTCCATGAGCCTTCCAGGAAGGCGCGCGCGCCGCCCGCGTTGTTCACCAGGATGTCGATGCCGCCGAGCGCTGCAAGGGCCTGTGTCGCGACGGCCGCCACGCCTTCGCTCGTGGCGACGTCGCCGGACACGAACGTGGCGCCCGCGGGCATGTCCTTGTCGGCTTTGCGCGCGACGACAACGACCTTGGCGCCGGCATCGAGCAGGCGCTGGGCCACCGCCGCGCCGATGCCGCGCGTGCCTCCGGTGACGAGGGCACGGCGGCCGGCGAGTTCTTTCGGTAAATCGGGTTGGTTGGACATGATGATGTTCCTGTGTGGTTGGTCGACATTTCTTGGGAAGTGATCCGGATGATCACGAGCTTTCGCGCGCGGCAAGGTTCTGCGCCCGCGGAGCGGGTCGCCTTGCAGGGCGCATGCGTCGCTGTCAGGCCTTCACGAACCGATAGGCGAAGCGATCGGTGTGGCCCTTGATCGATGGGTCGAAAACCTTGCTGGAGTGCGAGTCGTCGTTGTTCGCCAGCAGGCTGCTTTCGGCGTCCAGCACAAAGCCCGCCGCTTCCACCTCTTCGCGCACCGCCGCCGGCTCGATCCGATGCAGCGACCCGGCGTTGCTCGTGCCTGTTCCGGCTGCGGCGACGTGGTCGACGATGACGTAGAAGCCGCCACGCTTGAGCCGCCCATGGACGGCTCGATTGAAGTCGGCCGCGGTGGCGCCCCTGGCCTGCATGAGCGCGGTGTGGAGGTCGTGATAGAACAGGTGCAGCCACACGACATCCGCCGGTGGCACGCTTTCAGGCAGCGCCATCAGGTCCGCCGCGACGGCCTGCACATTCTCTCGCCCCGGCTGCTTCGCCAGGGCTCGGGCGCGGCCGACCGGATCGTTGTTGAGGTGAGCGACCTCGGCCGGCACGAAGCTGCAGACCCGTCCCTCGGGTCCGACGAGGTCGGAAAAGAGGCCGGTCCAGTCCCCGTCGCCCGGGTACACGTCGATCACGGTCGAGCCGGCCTCGGCTCGTGCGAAACGCAGCAACCCGGATGGTCTGGAGTGTGGGTACATGGTGGCCTCCGAAGTGGATGACTCTGAAAAGCTGGTGGCGGAGCCGGAAGGGCGTGCCGCGTCAGATCTGCGCCAACCCGCCATCGACGGCCAGCTCGCTGGCGGTCATGAAGCTGCTGTCCGACGACGCCAGGAAGGCCGCCGCCGCTCCGATCTCCGCCGGTTCGGCCATGCGCTGCAACGGGTTCATCGAGGCGAACGCCTTCAGGCCTTCCTCGCCCACCGCGGCCTTCGCCAGTTCGGTCGCGGTCGGCCCGGGCGACAGCACGTTGACCCGAATGCCGGTGCCCTTCAGGTCCTCCGCGAAGGTCTTGGCGAGGTTTCGCACGGCGGCCTTGCTCGCGCTGTAGACGCCGAAGGCCGGGGCGCCGGTGGTGCCGGCGCTCGATCCGGTCAGGATGATCGAGCCGCCCTGGCCCATCAGCGGCAGCGCCTGCTGCACCGTGAAGATCGTGCCCTTCACGTTGGTGTCGAAGGTTTCGTCGATGTGCTCGGCGGTGATCTGGCCGAGCGGAAGCAGGCCGCCGGTCCCGGCGTTGGCGAACACGATGTCGAGCGTGCCGCGTTCGGCCTTCACCGCCGCGTAAAGCCGGTCGAGGTCGGCCGGGTCGGAGACCGAGCCCTGCACCGCGCGGGCGTTGGGGCCGAGCTTCGCCAGCGCGGCGTCGAGCGCTTCCTGCCGACGGCCGTAGATGAAGACGAAGGCGCCTTCCTCGATGAAGCGCTCGGCCGCTGCGAGGCCGATGCCGGTGGCGCCGCCGGTGATGACGGCGGTCTTTCCATTCAACTTGCTCATGTCATGAATCCTTGGTGGGAGGGGTTGCCACTGCCGAAGCAGTGATGGGGATGGCGCTCCGATCGCGATCCTTGTCGCGATGGGCGTGCGCGTTCAGGGCTGCTGCTTGAACAGGTCCTGGAAAATCAGCGGGCCCCAGACGCGGCCGCGTGCCTGCACCAGGGTGCCGCCCTCGTCGAACTTGCCGAGGTTGACGGGGGCGAAGCCGAGTCGCTTCGCAAGGTCCGCCACTTGCGCGGTGGCCGCTTCGTCGTCGCTCGACAGGAACACCACCCGGTGGCCGCCCTGGACCTTGGGGTCGGTGGCCAGGGTGCGCGACAGCAGGTGATTGAAGCCCTTGACGAACCTGGCGCCGGGGAACGACCTGGCGGCGAAGGCGGAAGAGGGGAGGTTGTCGAGCGTTTCGACCGGGTCATTCGTGTTCATCGCGTCGATGATCGTCTTGCCTGTCCAGTCGGGAATCAGCTTGCCGATGTCCCGGTGTCCCTCGAACAGCACCGCCAGGATGATCACGTCCGCCTTGACGGCTTCCTGCAATGTCCTGGGGATGACCTTGGGCCCGATCGCCTGCGCCTGCGGCAACAGGGCTTCGGGCGGCCGCCGACTGGCAACCGTGACTTCGATGTTGTTGCGGGCGAACGCGCGGGCGAGGGCCTGGCCGATGGAACCGAAACCGATGATGGCGTAGCTCATGGCATTGTCCTTTTCAGTATGGAGATGGAGTGGTCTGGCCCGAATGGCGCTTGGCTTGTCGCCGTCATCCCCGCGAAGGCGGGGATCCAGTGACTTGAGCGTGCCGAGCGATTCGAACCGGTTGCCCAACCAATCTGGGTCGCTTGACGCATCAACACAATTGACGAAACATCGCTTAATACGATCTATTTTCTGGATAGCTGATGCTCGACAACGTCACCATCAACCAGCTGCGCGCATTCGTGGCGGTGTGCGACCAGGGCAGCTTCTCGGGCGCGGCGCGCAAGCTCGCGCGGGCGCAGTCGGCCATCAGCCACGCGATCAAGGCGCTGGAAAGCGCATTCGACGTCGAGCTGTTCGAGCGCAACACGCGCAAGGCGCAGCTCACCGCGGCAGGGCGCAGCCTCCTGCCCGACGCGCGGGCGGTGATCTCGCGCACGGAGGAAATGAAGAACCGCGCCGGCTCCATCGCCAAGGCCGGCGTGCCGCAGGTGTCGGTGGCGGTCGATGCCTACTTTCCGCGCACCCACCTGATCGGCTGCCTGCGCACGCTGCAGGAAGAATGCCCCACCGCCGCGATCAACCTGCGCATCACCACCATGCAGGGCGGCGAAAAGCTGGTGCTCGAAAAAGTGTGCGCCCTGGCCGTCACCATCAACGACGTGCCGGAAGTGAACCCGCAAGCCATCGAACGCCACTGGTTGCGCGAGGAAGAGATGGTGACGGTCTGCGCGCCGACCTATCCGCTCGCCTCAACCCCCAAACCCATCCCCGTGGACGAGTTCGGCCGCTACACCCAGATCATCGTCACCGACAACCAGCCCGGCGCGGACAAGACCCAGGAGGGCGTGGCCGGCAAGCGCCAGTGGCTGGTCAACGATCTCGGTGCGAAACGCGATCTGCTGAAAGCCGGGCTCGGGTGGGGACATCTGCCGCGGCATCTTGTGGTCGAGGATCTGGCCGGCGGGGAGCTCGTCGAACTCGAACGGCGTGCGTGGCATATCCGGTCGCTGACGTTCGTGGTTTCACAGCGGCGGGGGCATGATTTGTCGGCGTGTGAGGCGCGGTTGGTGGAGTTGCTTGGGGAGGCTTAGGTTCGTGCGAGTCGCAGGCGCCCGTATGGATTGCTGCTCTTGGATGGACGTCCACGGTTCGGGCGCCGATGGACAGCCGCGCTCCATTTTATTGGCCGCATCCCCTTTTTCTCTTTTTCTCGTCAGTCAGCATGCCGCGCGGCTGACCCCATTTCACGGCCCAGATCCGGGAGGGTCAGGATCAGTTCCAGCTTGACGAAGTGGAACTGACTCCGTTCTTGGCGCTTCAGGGCAGTCGAACTTCCATTTAATTGGCCACCACGTCCCCTTTAGTTCTTTAGTTGGCCGATTTCCGGATCACGGTGGGGAATCCAAGCCAACGATTCGTACGTGGGCTATTGCTGCCAGTGGCCCGTTGGAACCGGATGGGCTGAACACGCGCTGCGTGTCAGCCCATTGTGGTTTGTCTGAGAGTGTTCAATTCGCAGAGCTGTTCGTCTCAGCAGCGGGCGTCGCCGCGACCGGAGTATTGAATGGCTCGCCTGGCACCCACGCCCAGACTGCAAGGACCTTCGCGCCTCGGCGGCCGGCGGTGGTGACGTGCACAACACCGGTCGGAAACTGGAAAGTGTCGCCCCGGCGATACTGTGCGGCAGCCTTGCCCCGCACTTGCACGGTTACCTCGCCTTCCAGCACATAGCAGACTTCGGGCCCGCTTGCCTTGTGCAGCGGTTTTGAAGCATTTGGTGGGAACTCTGCAATACCCATACCCATCTGGCGATTGGTCCCGGGTATGGCGACGCGTTGCAAAACTGCGGTGGGCTTTGCGGGCGTTGGGTTGTGCGCAGCCCCGCCCCCACCCGTGAGCGCGACGATCGTTCCTGAAATATCACTTTTCTCCGCGTCGGGTTGTGCGGGAGCCTCGAGCGCTGCCTGTGCGTGGTGCGAAGGATCCGGGGCAGTGCGGCTGAGCGGCGCGAGTCCAAAAGCAGTAAAGAAGCCTACGATTGTCAAACTTGCGAAATGGGGATTCACGTCGACCTCCTTGAAAGTGGCGAGTGGTGGCTCGGTGGAGCTACAAGAACCGCCCGACACTAAAATGAAAGTGTGGCATTACGCGGGCAAGATCGCGGCAGCATTGCGATGAGATCGGGCTCCTTCGGCCATTCAGTAATTCGATGCCTGATGGGGACGAAATTGGCCAAAAGTCGCCTGTTGCGATTCAAATTCCGCGACTGTGTCCAGCGTTGCCGAGGCGGTCAAGTCCCTCGGCCCGCAAAACTTCATGGTTACGCCCGCGGCGGGTCATGTTGGGCGTTCATCCTGTGGCTTTCCCCAAGTCGGAGTCACGTATGCGCTTATCGATAGCTGCGATTCTCCTTTGTAGTTCGCTCGTGCAGGGGGCGTACGCGCAGGTGCCTGCACCTGGGCAAAAGAGCACCGTGAGCAGCCCCTCGCGGATGGGGCTGCCAGGGCCGTTCCGCATGCCTGCATCCGAGCGAAAGAACATTGCAGACAATCCCTCATGGACGGCCCCGCAGAAGCCGTTCCGCATCTATGGCAACACGTGGTATGTCGGGCCTCGTGGCCTCGGCATCTTCCTTGTCACTGCGCGTACGGGCGATGTCCTAATCGACGGTGGTGTGCCGGGTGATGCGCCATTGATCGAAGCGAATATCCGGGATCTAGGCGTCGATCTGCACGACATCAAATGGATTCTCAATTCGCATGCACATTCCGACCATGCAGGAAGCATGGCGCAACTCGCGCACGACACAGGTGCGCAGGTGATCGCGAATGCAGCGGATGCCCCGTTGCTGGAACGCGGCGGTCGCGACGATCCGCAATACGGCGACAGATTCCCGATTCCGCCGGTGCACGTGGCACGCACGGTGACCGACGGTGAGGTTCTGCACTTGGGGGGGCTGCTGCTAACTGCGTACTCGACACCAGGGCATACCAAGGGCAACACGACTTGGACATGGGTGTCATGCGAGGGCACGCACTGCTTGCATCTGGTTGATGTCGGCAGCCTGTCGGCGCCTGGTTTCGCATTGATCGGAAATCCAAAGTACCCAGACATCCTCAAGGACTTCGAGCATAGCTTTGCGGTGGTCGCGGCTTTGCCTTGCGACATCCCGCTCGCTCCACATCCAGGCATGGTGAATTTCTGGGAGCGTGTGGCCAAGCATGAGCAGGGTGATGTGGATGCATTGATAGACCCCACGGGGTGCCGCGCTTACGCGAAAGACGCACGCGAAAGCTTCGAGACGCAACTGGTGAAGCAGCGTGCGGATGCTGCTTCGACAAACCGACGGCGGCCGCCGATTTCGGGCCGATAGAGCGGGTCGTCGCCGGCAGGGTCATCCGGAACCTGGAATTTCCTGGCGCCGACAACGGTACAGTGGGCAGAGGGTTGTTGCGCGTCGGGGAATGGAGGGTTCTGGCAAGAGTCGGAGCCCGGGATACCCGGCTACTTATCCAAGGAGGTTTACGTTCCGGATAGCGCGCCCAGCAATCTGTTCCAGCGGGCACGCGAAAACCCGCGCCACCAAGCTCAGCCACCGTGGAGATGGGAGAGTGCTATGCCGAAGACGCCAGAAGACACAAGTTCCGATAGCTGGCATCGATTCTTCGCAGCTCAGGCGAACAACGAAGCATGGACACTAGCTGAAGTGTCTCATTCTCGCGTAAATGCTTTGGCGCTTCTGAATGCTGCGCACGCCTCGGCCTGGCACTGGCAAGCCGTCGGAAACGTTCTGAATCAACAGCGCGCCATCATGCTTCTTGCCCAGGCGCATGCCGTTGCCGGTTTCGGGTCAAGTGCCTTGCTCTATGCCAACGAAATGCGTGCGTACTTTTTGAGTGAACCTTCTACGCCAGACTGGGAGCTGGCCTTTGCGCACGCAATCCACGCCAACGCGGCGCATGCCGCCGGCGAGCTTGCACAGCATGAAAGTTCATACGCTTCGGCGGAAAGCGCCATCAGAACCCTCGCTGACGAAAATGACCGGGTTATGGTCATGCGTACCTTCGAGCATGTGCCCCGACCATGAGCGTCGTCATGGTGCCCGGACTGCTGTCGGCGATCAATGGATCAATGGGGACGTGGCTAATTAAATTCCGAACCCGGCCAGCACCGTGACTGCGTTCCGCACGTCGTACCGCTGCTTGGCGGTTTCAAGCCGCATCTTGCGTTCGCTTCAGGAGCGGAGGCTTCTCAGGCCGGCACGGATTTCGCTGACCAGGATCTCGGGCTGTTCGAAGGCGGCGTAGTGTCCGCCCTTGTCGGCCTCGCCGTAGTGGATCAAGTGGGTGTAGGTGTCTTCGATCCAGCTTCGGGGCAGGCGCGGGATGTCGCGGGGGAACACGGTCACCGCGACCGGCAGCGTCAGTTTGGGGCCGGCCATGCTGCCGGCCTTGTTCTCCCAGTAGATGCGCGCGGACGACGCGGCCGTGTTCGTGAACCAGTAGAGCGATATCGCGTCCAGGATCTCATCGATGCCGAGGGCGTCCTCGGCGAGTCCGTGGTTGTCTGTCTTGGATTGGAACTTGTCGTAGATCCAGGCCGCCTGGCCCGCCGGCGAGTCCGCCAGGGCGAATCCGATGGTCGCCGGCTTCGTGCCCTGAAGGTGATTTGCGCCGCCCATGTCGCCGTTGTAGAGGGCCAGGCTGTCCACGGCGTATTGCTCTTCGGGTGACAGCGTGTCGGGTATCTGCGCGGGAAAGGCGTACTGGCTGTTCAAGTGGATGCCGAGCAGCCCGTCGGGCCGCATGACCCCGAGGACGGAGGTGACGACGGCACCCCAATCACCGCCTTGCGCGGCCCATTTCGTATAGCCAAGACGCTTCATGAGTTCCACCCAGGCGGCGGCGATACGCGAGACAGACCACCCCGTTTCAGTCGGCTTTTGCGAAAACCCGAAACCGGGCAGCGACGGGATGACGACGTCGAATGCATCGTCGACGTTTCCCCCGAACGCCTCCGGGTCGGTCAGTGGACCAATCACTTTCAGGAACTCGACGATCGAGCCGGGCCACCCGTGCGTCAGGATGAGCGGCATCGCATTCGGGTTTTTCGACTTGACGTGGATGAAGTGAATATCCAGCCCGTCGATCGCGGTCAGGAATTGCGGGAAACGATTGAGCTCGGACTCGAATCGGCGCCAGTCGTACTCGTGCTCCCAGTAGTCGATGAGGGACTTTGCATGGGCCAGGCGGACGCCTTGCGACCAGTCGGCGACGGTTTCCGCATCCGGCCAACGCGTTCTGGCCAGTCGCTGCTTCAAGTCGCTGATCTCGGCATCCGGGATCGCGATGGTGAATGGACGGACGAGAGGTGAGGGGGCGGGCGTCGATGCGGTCATTGCCTGTACTCCTGAGCGTTTGCCTCGCTGGACAGCGCAACGCTACGCACTGCACACGGACGTACAAGCTACTCCGTTCCAAAAACGGGGCCGGGTTCACTGCCAGCCGAACCTGGAGGAACCTGACCCCGCTCTTGCCGACAGCCATGCAAGGTCGGATTCAAGCAGCGTGCCGCCAGGAAAATGCAACTGCCTTGTCGCAAGACGTATCCATGGCATTGACTTCGCTCACACAGGTTCCTGCCATGCTTCGTCCAGCCACAACCTTCATGATCGTTTTGGTATCTGCGCTTGCCCATCCCGTTCTGGCAACGCAGGGGACCGTTGCGCCGGCCAAGGTCTCGACCGAGTTGACCGACCCCATCCAGCAGGCCGTCGACAAGTTGCAGGCCGTGCCTGGCGCATACCCTGCGGTTTCCGCGGTGATCGTGCAGGGCAACGCGGCGCCCTGGATACATATCCGTGGCCGGCTGAAGGCGGATCAGGCTGCCGAGGCCGACGCCGACACGCTGTTCTACATGGCCTCGCAGACCAAGTCGTTCATGGGCCTGCTCGGAGCGGTGCTCGACCGGAAGGGCGTACTGCCACTCGACACCACGCTGTCCGGGATCTGGCCACAGCTGCGTCTGCCGGCACCGGCAGACCCGCACCGCATCACCATGGCCGATCTTCTGTCGCACCAGGAGGGGCTGACCACCGACACGCTCAACAACGTCACGGCCTACGTGCGCGATATTCCGGCCGCGGAGTATCCGCACTGGCTGGAAACCGAAACCGGTACGCGCGACCCGGGCTTCCGTTACGCCAATCTGGGTGACCTGATCTATGGCGCGGCACTCGAAACGCGTACCGGCCGCAACTGGCACGATTGGCTGGACGCGGAAGTGTTGCAGCCACTACGGCTGGACCATGGCATCACCTCGCGACCATCGCGCATGTCGCCCGGACGCTTCGCATGGAACCATCAGTGGGATGGAAAGGCGTGGCACGCGCTTGCGCCCAAGCCGGACGCCTTGATGCACGCCGCGGGTGGCCTGTTCGCGTCCGGAAAAGCCATGGCGACCTGGATGCAGGCGAACCTGGGGTCCGCCGGCGCCGGTGGGGCGCTTGATCCCTCCGATTTCGCGCGTGCCCAGCAATCCGTCGCCGTCGCGCACATGTCCGATGGCCAGATCAACTGCGACGGTTACAGCCTGGGCTGGTACAGCTGCAGCTACAAGGGCCAGCAGGCGCTGATGCACCCCGGCAGCTACGTGGGCACGGTTTCCGTCACGGTACTGGTGCCATCCGCGCATGCCGGCCTTGCGCTGGTGGTGAACAGCGATAGCGCGATGGAAGGCTTTGAACTTGAGGTCATGAAGGCGTTCATCGGCTTGGCCACGGGACAGGATGGAGAAGCCGCGCGGCTCGATGCGGTGGTGGCGGCTTTCCCGTCACGTCTGGCCAAGACGGTGGATAAACGTGCACGCGCCATGGCCGGATCGCGCGCCGATCCGTCCTGGGGAGGCTGGTCGTGGACGCCCGGCAAGGAGGAACTGGAAGCCTGCAGTGGAACCTTCCGCAACGCGTTGTTCGGCCCGATGATCGTGGGCACGGCGTCCGGCGAAGTGACGGCTGACATCGGCGCACGGCACCTCGTCCTGAAGCCGGCTCGGCCTGGCCTCTTCGCGGCGACCGACGGGACGCTGGAGCCGGCGGAGCCGGTCACCTGCCATCCCGACGACGGCACGATCGAATGGCGACATCGCGTCTTCCGGCGCTGACGGATATCGCCACGTCAACCACGAACACCCGCGTTTCGACAGCCTGCACGTGCAGGCTGCAGCCAAGGTGGCCATCGCGGTGTTGCGGATGGAGATGGCAATATCAATCAAAGGGGACGGAGGCAACAAGCCGATTTACTGGCCTCCTCTCGCTCTGGTTTTCCGTTGCGCCCGTTAGGCGCCCGTGCCCGACTAAATGACTTTGATCATGCGAAGGACGCTCCACACGCCCACTCCCGCCCCGGCCATGGAGGCTGCGAGAATGGCGTAATGGACCCGGGGGAACGCCACATGCAAACGTGAAGCACCGGCTAGCGATGCAAGGGCAAAGGCGATGGATGAGGACAGTGAAATTGCGAAGAACGCCGGCTTCTCGTGTACGCCGCCAAGAAACGCAGCGAACACTCCGGTAATGAAGCCTGCTGAAGCTCCAGCGATTGCTGCGAAGATTGCCGTGGCAGTTTTCAAGGTCCAGCGTTTCTTAGACCCGAAAACGGGACGTTGCGCCGAGTATGCGGCGCCACTTCTGACCGGACAAGCGACGAGCCCTGTCTCAGATCGTGTCTTGTGCGAACGCTCGTTGATGAGGCCGGAGAGAAGGTCGTGCGTCGTTTGGAAGGGCGAGTCGCAACCGCTCCCGAGGCGCTGGATTCCGGCTTTCGCCGGGGTGACGACTGGTTCGGATCTTCCCCGACTCAGCCCCCCACGCTCCGCCGAAACGTCAAGCTCACGAATCCCGGCGAGCGCCTCCGCCTCCGCTCGATCTCCTCCAGCGGCACGATCGAACGCGGCCCGTCGTACTTTTCCCGCGTCTCCCTGAACCCGCGCCCGAACAGGTCGGTCGCCTCGGCGCGCACGCGCCACTGCGTACCCAGTTCGCGTTCGACGAACACGGTCCAGCCCATGCCTTCGGATTCGCGCTTGATTTCGTCGTAGCGGTATTCGGTCTTGCGTTCGGCGATGTGTTCCAGCTCGATGCCCCAGTGGGTGCGCAGGGTGGGCAGGTCCTGGGTGAGTTCGATGCTGCCTTCGACGGGTTTTTCTTCGGAGATGGGGCGGGGGCGGCCGGTGGTGGGATCGGTGACGCGGCTGCGGCGCCATTGCATCGATGAGGTGAAGCGGCCGCCGTGGAAGCCGATGCCGTCGAGCGGCACGGATACATCCAATGCCAGGGTGTCGCGGCGGCCGTCGCCGATGTTGCCGGGGGCGTCGAAGATGTCGTCGTCGGTGATCACCAGTACGCGGTCGACCACGTCGCTGATGCGTTCGTGCGTCCAGCTCGCGGTGAAGGCGGCGTCGCGCCAGAGCTGGTGTTCCCAGGTGAGGGCGCTGCGCCAGGTGCGGTCGGGTTTCAGTTCGGCGTTGCCGGCGCTGATGCGGTCGGTTTCCAGCGAGGCGGAGGCGACGAAGTCCTCGAAGTCGAGCTGGCCGACTTCGCGCGAGAGCGCCAGGCGCAGCTGGTCGTTGGCGTCGACGTCCCATTGCACGGACAGGCGCGGCTTGAGATAGCTGAAGTGGCGCTGGCGCGGCGAGTCGCCGGTCTGTGCGATGGTGGATTGCTCCAGCCGCAGGTCGGCGTCGAGCATCCAGCCCGGCGCGGGTTTCCAGGTGGCGCCGGCGGCGGCTTCGCTGCGGCGTTCCTCGATCTGCACGTCGGAGCCGGGCAAGGCGATATCGACGCCGTCCTGCTGCAGGTGGGTGCTGCTGCGCAGGGTGTTGCGCGCGCCTTCGAACGAGCCGTTGAAGGTGAGCGCATCGGACCAGGCGTGGGTGAGGTCGATGCGGCCGATGCTTTCGCCGGTGCGGGTGTTCTCGTCGAACGTTTCGTCATCAAAGTCTTCGTGCGAGCGCTCGCGATCATCCAGCCAGGCCTGGTGGCGGGTAGCCATCAATTCCAGCCGCGTGCGTTCGCCGAACTCGCGCACGTAGCGGGCGCCGGCTTCGGCTTCGTTGGTGTCCTCGTCTTCGTGCACGCGCTCGCTGCCCTCGGCGGGCGCCAGTGCGTCGATGCGGGTGTCGGTGCGCGCGCGTTCGCCGCGGGCGGCGGCGGTGAGGGTCAGTTGCCCGCCGGCCAGTGGCTGGCGCCAGCTGGCGCTGGCCTCGGCCTTGTTCTTGATGGTTCGGGTGTCCAGCCGCTCGCGCTGCTGCCGCGTGCCGTCCGGCGAGAAGGTATCGATGTGGCCCCGGCCGCTGTCGTCGTCCAGTTCGGGATCGAGCTTCGCGGCCAGCTCCAGCGCGTGGCCGTCCCAGTGGCGGCCGTACTCCCACTGGCCCTTTGGGGCGAGCCAGCCGTCGGTGGCGGCCATCACGCCGGCCTCGATGGCGGACTGGCTGGTGGCTTCGTGCCGGCGCACCACGTTGGCGAGCAGGGCGTAGCCGGCCATGTCGATGCCGGGCACGCCGCCGCGGATCAGCTCGATGCGCGCCACCGCGCTGGCCGGGATGCGCTTGAGCAGGGTCTTGGCGTCCTCGTGCTTGCTGGTGGGGCGTGCGCCGTCGATCAGCACGTTGCCGCGGGCGCCGGCGTAGCCGCGCACGTCCTCGTCGGCATCCACGGTGACGAAGCCGGGCAGGCGCGAGAGCATGTCCCACGCGTTGGCCGGCGCGTTGTCGGCGAAGTCGGCGGGCGAATAGACGCTGACGTCGCCGCCGCGCGTGGCCGGCGATTGCTGCGCCTGGGCGCGGGCGGCGATCGACAGTCCGGCGATGGCGGCCAGGGCGAACCAGCTTGCACGCGAAGCGATGGACATGGAGACTTCAATCCGCAGGAGTTTCCCGCAGTCTGTGCCGGCGTCGCTGACATCCGCGCCACGCCCGATGTCAGCTTGTTGTCAGCGCGGTTGTCGCAGGATCGGCCCATGAAAAATCTCCGCACCTACCGCCGCCTCGCGCTTCCCTTCTCGCTGGCCATCGCGCTGTTCGCGGTGTCGGCGCTGGTCGTGTCGCCGCGCGCGATGGCCGATCACCACGACCACGACGATCACATCGAGGCCCGCGCGCTGTTGCAGCGGGGCGAGATCCTGCCGCTCAGTCGCATCCTGGTCATCGTGCAGCAGCAGGTGGCGGGCGACGTGATCGAGGTGGAGCTGGACAACGGCAAGCACGGCTGGGAATACGAGGTGAAGGTGCTCACCGCCGCCGGTCGCGTGCGCGAGGTGAAGTTGAACGCGGGCAACGGCACGGTCCGCGAGATCGAGGACGACTGATGCGCTGTCTCGTCGTCGAGGACGATCCCGACATCCAGACCGACCTGGCGCGTGCACTCGAGGCGGCCGGCTTCACCGTCGACCGCGCCGGCGATGGCGAGAGCGCGTGGTATCGGGGCGACGTGGAGGATTACGACGCGGCGGTGCTCGATCTGGGCCTGCCGCAACTGGATGGCCTGTCGGTGCTGCGGCGCTGGCGCGCGGCGGGCCGCGCGTTCCCGGTGATCGTGGTGTCCGCGCGCGGCGACTGGACCGAGAAGGTCGAGGGCATCGAGGCCGGCGCCGACGACTACATGGCCAAGCCGTTCGAGATGGGCGAGCTGATCGCGCGGGTGCGCGCGCTGGTGCGACGCGGGGCGGGCCGGCTTTCCAGCGTCATCGTGATCGGCCGGCTGCGGCTGGACACCACGCGGATGAGCGCCACCTTCGACGGTGCGCCGGCGCGGCTGTCGCCGCTGGAATTCCGCCTGCTGGATTACCTCTCGCACCAGGACGGCCGCGCGGTGTCCGCTGGCGAACTGGCCGAGCATCTGTACGGCGCAGCCGAGGACGGCGACACCAATGCGATCGAGGCGATCGTGGCGCGGTTGCGGCGCAAGTTCGGCGCCGACCTCATCGCCACCCGCCGCGGCTTCGGTTATCTGCTGGAGACCAGCGCGTGATCACCCGCTCGCTGCACTGGCGCCTGCTGGCCGGTGCGATGGCGGCGATCCTGCTGGCGCTGGCGGTGGCCTGGCTGTTCATGACGCTGCTGTTCGAGCGCCACCTGGAACGCCGGCTGCAGGCGGAGATGACCCGCGACGGGCTGCGCCTGGTCGCGGGACTGGTGATCGAGCGCGATGGCGCGCCACGGATCGAGCGGCCGCCAGTGGATTCGCGGCTGGAGACGCCGGCCGGCGGCTATTACTGGGAGATCACCGCGGCGGGCGGCACGCTGCGCTCGCGCTCGCTGTGGGACGCGGACCTGCGTCGCCCGGTTCCGGCCACCGCGAACTGGCGCATGCAGCGCGTCGATGGCCCCTACGGACAGCCGGTGGCGTTGCTCGAACGACGCATCGAGCTGGCCGACCACGCTGCCCCGGTGCTGATCCAGCTGGCGCAGGACAGTGCGCCGCTGCTGTCCGCGCGCGCCGAGTTCGGGCGCGAGCTGGCGATCTTTCTTGGCCTGTTGTGGCTGGTGCTGTCCGCCGCCGCGTGGCTGCAGGTGCAACTGGGCCTGCGGCCGCTGGGCCGCGTGCGACACGCGCTGGCCGCGTTGCGCGACAGTGCCAGCGCGCGCCTGCCCGAATCCCACTTGCGCGAGGTGCAGCCGCTGCTGGACTCGATCAACGCCCTGGCCGACGCGCGCGAACACGACCTGGTGGTGGCGCGCCAGCGCGCGGCCGATCTGGCGCACGGGCTGAAGACACCGCTGTCGGCGATGGCGGCGCAGAGCCGGCGCGCGCGCGAGGCGGGCGCGGAGCACGCCGCCGAAGGACTGGATCGCGCGATCGCCGCGATGCGCCGGGCGGTCGAGGCCGAGCTGGCGCGGGCGCGCATCGCGGTGATCCGTCGCCAGCCCGGTGGAGATGCCGCCGTGCGCGACACGGTCGAGCGTCTGCTCACCGTGCTGGAGCAGACCGATCGCGGCGGTGAGCTGGCCTTCACCCTGGACATCCCCGCCAGCCTGCGTTTGGCAATCCAGCCTGACGACTTGTCCGAGATCCTCGGCGCGGTGCTGGAAAACGCGGTGCGTTACGCCCGCCGCCAGGTGCGCGTCAGCGCGGCGGCCGGACCGGAATGGGCGCGCGTGAGCATCGAGGACGACGGTCCCGGCATCGCCGCCGAACACGCGCGCGATGCGCTGGCGCGCGGCGGGCGGCTGGACGAGGCGAACGAGGGCAGTGGCCTGGGCCTGGCGATCGCCCGCGAACTGGCCGAGGCGACCGGCGGCACGATCGCGATGTCGCGATCGGCGCTGGGCGGGTTGAAGGTGGATTTCTGCTGGGGGCCGGGGGTGGAGTGAGGCGACTGCGCGATCGCGGCGCCGACCCTCAACGCATCAATGCCCGCGCCCGTGGAAGTTGCCAGTGCCCCCGCCGACCGAGATGCTGACGCCGCCGCGGGGATGGTCGCAGCTGCCGAAGGCCTTGCTGAGGTTCACCGTGCCGGTCTGGTAGTTGCCGCTGACGTGGTTGCCGCCGACCACGCCCATGCCGACGCTGCCGTGCACCTGCGGCCGGTTGTAGCTGTAATCGTCGCAATCGGAATCGGTGTCGCCGGCGCTGGTGGCTTCGGTGTTGCCCATGCGTCCGCTGGTGTCGCCGTAGTAGACGCCGGGCGCGCTGGTGGCGGAGGCCGGCCTGGCGACGGTGCTGCTGGCTGCGGGAATGTCGGCGGGCGCCAGCTTGAGGTTCAGCGGCCTGGCCGGCGTCTGCGCCCAGGCCGTGGTGCTCAGCAGGGCGGCGAACAGGGCAGGGAGGATGCGTTGCATGGTCATGCTTACTCCGGTGGTCACGTGTTCAACGCGCGGGGCCGCGTCGGCGTGCACATCCTTGTTGGAACGGTTGTGCGGCGACAAGTTCCTGTCGTCTCGCCGGTGGCGTGCTTGTGGCCGCGAAACGGACTCGCCGCAGGGCGGGCACTGCCCGCCGCTCTTCGACGAGGCATCGCGATCAACCTCGGCGGGCAGTGCCCGCCCTACACTGTGTCGGTGCTCAACCGGTGGTTTCGATCCGTTCGACGCGGCGCAAACCGCGCGGCAGCAGGTTGCCGCGGGTGGCGCGGTTGCCGCCGTATTCGACCAGGTCGGCCCACTTCAGGGTGAGCTTGCGCGCGCCCGCGTACATGGTGACCTCGCCCTTGCCTTCGGCGACGACCGCCACGCCGGCCACGCGCTCGCCTTCGGCCAGCTGCTTCTTCGGGATCTCGATCAGCTTGTTGCCTTTGCCCTTGTCCAGTTCCGGCAGCTCGGCCACCGAGAACATCAGCAGGTGGCCTTCGCTGGTGACCACCACGATGCGGTCGCGCGCCGGGTCGGCGCTGACCTGCGGCGCCAGCACTTTCGCGCCGTCGCTGAGCGAGATGATCTGCTTGCCGGCCTTGTTGCGGCCGGTGAGCGCTTCGAAGCGGTTGACGAAGCCGTAGCCGAAGTCGGTGGCGAGGATCAGCCGGGTGTCGTTGTCGCCGGCGATCACCGCGTCGAAACTGGCGCCGCCGGCGGGGCTGAAGCGGCCGGTGAGGGGCTCGCCGTTGCCGCGCGCCGAAGGCAGCGTGTGCGCGGGCGTGGAATAGGCGCGGCCGGTGGAGTCGATGAAGGCGACCTGCTGGGTCGTGCGCGCCTTCACCGCGGCGAGCAGGCCGTCGCCTTCGCGGTAGTTCAGCGCCTCGGCGTCGATGTCGTGGCCCTTCGCCGCGCGGGCCCACCCCTTCTGCGACAGCACCACGGTAACCGGTTCGCTGGCGACCAGCGCGCTTTCGTCCAGCGCCTGGGCGACTTCGCGTTCGACCAGCGGCGAACGACGCGCGTCACCGAATTTCTCGGCGTCGGCGCGCAGCTCGTCCTTGATCAGGCCCTTCAATTTGGCCGGCGATTTCAGCAGCACGTTGATGCGGGCACGCTCCTCTTCGAGCTGGTCGCGCTCGGCGTTGATCTTCATTTCCTCGAGGCGGGCCAGCTGGCGCAGGCGGGTTTCGAGGATGTAGTCGGTCTGCTCCTCGCTGAGCCGGAAGCGCGCCATCAGCACGGGCTTGGGCTCGTCCTCGGTGCGCACGATGCGGATCACTTCATCGAGGTTGAGATAGGCGGTGTGCAGGCCTTCGAGCAGGTGCAGGCGGCGGTCGACCTTGGCCAGGCGGTGCTCCAGCCGGCGGGTGACCGTGCTGGTGCGGAAGCTCAGCCACTCGGTGAGGATGCGCTTGAGATCCTTCACCTGCGGGCGGCCGTCCAGGCCGATCATGTTGAGGTTGACGCGGAAGCTCTTCTCCATGTCCGTGGTGGCGAACAGGTGCTGCATCGTTTCGTCGGCGTCGACGCGGTTCGAGCGTGGCACGATCACCAGGCGGATCGGGTTCTCGTGATCGGATTCGTCGCGCAGGTCCTCGATCATCGGCAGCTTCTTCGCGCGCATCTGCGCGGCGATCTGCTCCAGGATTTTCGACGGGCTGACCTGGTGCGGCAGCGCGGTGATCACGATGTTGCCTTCCTCGCGCTGGTACACCGCGCGGGCGCGCACCGAGCCGCCGCCGGTCTGGTAGATCGACAGCAGGTCCGCGCGCGGGGTGATGATCTCGGCCTCGGTCGGGTAGTCCGGGCCCAGCACGTGCTCGCACAGCTGGGCGACGGTGGCGTCCGGCTCGTCCAGCAGGCGGATGCAGGCGGTGACCAGTTCGCGCAGGTTGTGCGGCGGGATGTCGGTGGCCATGCCCACCGCGATGCCCATCGAGCCGTTCAGCAGCACGTGCGGCACGCGCGCCGGCAGCCAGCCCGGCTCTTCCAGCGTGCCGTCGAAGTTCGGCACCCAGTCGACCGTGCCGTGGCCCAGCTCGCCCAGCAAGGCCTCGGCGATCGGGCTGAGTTTGGATTCGGTGTAGCGCATCGCCGCGAAGCTTTTCGGGTCGTCCGGCGAGCCGAAGTTGCCCTGGCCATCGACCAGCGGGTAGCGGTACGAGAACGGCTGCGCCATCAGCACCATCGCTTCGTAGCTGGAGCTGTCGCCGTGCGGATGGAACTTGCCGATCACGTCGCCGATGGTGCGGGCGGATTTCTTCGGCTTGGCGGTGGCGCTCAGGCCCAGCTCGCTCATCGCGTAGATGATGCGCCGCTGCACCGGCTTCAGGCCGTCGCCCACGAACGGCAGGGCGCGGTCCAGCACCACGTACATCGAGTAATCGAGATAGGCCCGCTCGGCGTATTCCTTCAGCGGGATCTGTTCGTAATTGGCTTGCAGGTTCATGGGTTACATCTTGGAAAGTGGCGCGCGCGGCGCGGATAACCGGTCGATGGTGCCAGAAAGTGGCAACCTCTTGTAGCGCGTCTACGGATTGCTGCCGCCATTGCCCGGCAGCGGCGGCGCGCGCAGCGGTACCGGAGTGGACTGCACGATCGAGGTGGTGGTCTGGCCGTAGCGCAGGAAGCGGTCGAGGATCAGGTCGAGATTTTCCAGCGCGTCCAGGTACACCTTGATGATGAAGCAGTCCTCGCCGGTGACGCGATGGCATTCGACGACCTGCGGCATCTTCTGCGCGAGTTCGGCGATCTTCGACAGCTGTCCGGGCACCGGGCGCACGCGCACGTACGCGGTGATCGGCCAGCCCAGCGCCTTCGCGTCGAGATCGATCCGGTAGCCGCGGATCACCCCGGTTTCCTCCAGCCGGGTGAGTCGCTCCTTCACTGCCGGGGCGGACATGCCGATGCGACTGGCGAGCTTGCTGACCGGCTGGCGCGGGTCTTCCTGCAGCGCCTTCAGCAATTCGATGTTGCGGGGGTCGGAGACGAGGCTGGAAATCTGAGGCATATCGTTCACTTTGACTGCAATAATTGAAAAATTGACGGGCACATCCTTGGATTGTGGATGGATCATGCGCCGATTACCTGGAAAATGGGAGGCCATGAACGAGCAGCCTTCCACCTCTCCGATACCGCGGTTCGCGCCGCCGCCGCAGCTGTATTTCGTGGCCAGCGCGATCTTCCACTACCTCGGCCCGGCCTTCGCCGTGCTGTTGTTCGCCCGGGTCGAGCCGCTCGGCGTCGCCTGGTTGCGGATCGCCAGCGCGGCGTTGATCTTCGCCGCGTGGCGGCGGCCGTGGCGCCGCTTCCGGCAGATGGATGCCGCGGCGCGATGGAACATCGTGGGGCTGGGCGTGGTGCTCGGCGGCATGAATGCCTGCTTCTACCTGGCGATCGATCGACTGCCGCTGGCGACGGTCGGCGCGATCGAGTTCCTCGGTCCGATCGCGCTGGCGCTGGCCGGTTTGCGCACGCAGCGCAATACCGTGGCGCTTGCGCTGGTGATTGCTGGCGTGTGGTTCCTGACCCACTTGCGCCTGACCGGCGCGCCGCTCGGCTTCGCGTTCGCGTTCGCCAACTGCGCGCTGTTCACGCTGTACATCGTGCTCGGCCATCGGGTGGCGAACGACGGCGGCGGCAACGCCATCGATGGGTTGGCGGCCGCGATGCTGGTGGCGCTGGTGGTGGTGAGCCTGCTCGGCATTCGCCCGGCCACGCCGGCGCTGCTCAGCCTGCCGCTGCTCGCCGCAGGCATTGGCGTGGGCGTGACATCATCAGTCATCCCCTACGTGTGCGACCAGCTGGCGATGGCGCGGTTGCCGCGGGCCACCTTTGCCATGCTGCTGGCCTTGCTGCCCGCCACGGCCTGCCTGGTCGGCGCCGTCGTGCTGCACCAGCTGCCTGGCCGGGCGGAGACGATCGGCATCGCGCTGGTTGCCGCCGGCATCGCCATCCACCGCGAGGCGCGGCGATAGGGCCGGGCCGATTTCACGCAACGAGAGAGAGGTGATCCCCATGGACTACGTACGACTCGGCAAGACCGGCCTCAAGGTCTCGCGCATCTGCCTGGGCTGCATGAGCTATTCGGAAGCGCCCACCAGGGCGAGGCCATGGACGCTGGACGAGGAGCACAGCCGGCCGTTCATTCGCCGCGCGCTCGAACTGGGCATCAACTATTTCGACACCGCGAACATGTACTCCGCCGGTGGCAGCGAGCTGGTGCTGGGGCGTGCCTTGCGCGATTTCGCCCGGCGCGAGGAGGTGGTGATCGCGACCAAGGTGTTCTACCCGATGCGCGAGGATGCCAACGGCGGCGGCCTGTCGCGCAAGGCCATCATGACCGAGATCGACGCCAGCCTGCGCCGGCTCGGCACCGACTACGTCGACCTTTACCAGATCCACCGCTGGGACCCGGCCACGCCGATCGAGGAAACGCTGGAGGCGCTGCACGACGTGGTGAAAGCCGGCAAGGCGCGTTACATCGGCGCCTCGTCGATGATGGCCTGGCAGTTCGCCAAGGCGTTGTACACCGCCGACCTGCATGGCTGGACCCGCTTCGTCTCGATGCAGCCGCACTACAACCTGCTCTATCGCGAGGAGGAGCGCGAGATGCTGGCGTTGTGCGCGGACCAGGGCATCGGCGTGGTGCCGTGGAGCCCGCTGGCGCGCGGGCGCCTGGCGCGGCCGTGGGAAGAGAAGCCCAGCACGGTGCGCGGCGGCTCCGATCCCTGGGGCGATGGCGTGTACGCCGCGAGCAAGGCGGCGGACAAGGCGGTGGTGGATCGCGTCGGCGAGGTGGCCGAGCGGCTCGGCGTGCCGCGGCCCCAGGTGGCGCTGGCCTGGCTGTTGCACCAGCCGGTGGTCACCGCACCGATCGTCGGCGCGACCAAGCCGCATCACCTGGAAGAGGCGGTGGCGGCGCTGGCGGTCGGATTGCCGGAGGCGGAGCTGGCGGCGCTCGAAGCGCCGTACCTGCCGCATGTGGTTGCCGGCATCGACTGATCAGTGCACCCGTCCGGTCGGCAGGTTCATCTGCCGCAGCTGTACCTGCACGCTGTCCGGCCCGGCCAGGTGGGCGGCGCCGACGGCGATGAAGACGGTGTTGGGTCGCTGCCATCCGTCAGTGGTCGATGCCGTTGTCTTCGGGGCGGGGCAAGAGTTTCACGCCCAGTTCGGCGACCATCGCGTGATCCACGTCGCAATAGAGACTCTTCCCCGGGAAACGGTCGACACGCTGGAAATAGATCGGGGGTGCTCCTGCCTGGCCGTTTGCGTTGTGCGCGACGCGATAGATCGAGAATGTCACGCGGGCCTTGTCGGCATAGGACGAGCCCATGTCGCGATTGGCCACGACCGCGGTGATCGAACCCTCGGGATTGCGCAGCAGGACCATGTCGCGCAGCCAGCAATCCGCGCCCTCGATCGTGTCGAAGGCCACGAACTCGGGTGCTTGCGCGGTGAAGAACGGAACGACATGCCACAGCGGCTTTTCCGACGTCGTCGCGTCCGCCCCACCGGCCGCGACGGGAGCCTGCATGTAGAACGTGATGTGTTCGAAATCGTGCGCGTTGAAATTGCTGCGATGGGCGTTGAATACCAGGTCCTTGTGGCCATCGCCATCGATGTCGATGGCATTGGGTCCGTTGGCCAACTTGATGACCTGCATGTGGCTGAAGTCCCGCGAGCCCGGGGGCTGCGTGGCTGGCGGCGCGCCCGCCTGAGCCGAACGCGCCAGCGGGCAGGCGAAGCCGAACACGAGAACGATGAGGCATGCTGGTTTCATGCTGGCGACAACCCTATTTTCGTTGAGACGGAATGGCGAGCTTGCGCAGCTGTACCTGCACGCTGTCCGGCCCGGCCAGGTGGGCGGCGCCGACAGCGATGAAGACGGTGCCGGGTTGCTGCAGCAGGGTGGCGATCTTCGTCGCCCACGCTTCGTTGCGCTGGACCAGCATCGACTGATACAGCTTCGGTTCCTTCGCGCGCATCTCGGCGGTGCTGACGCGATCGATCGTGTCCGGATCGCCGGCCTTCCATGCCGCGATCATCTGCTGCAGCTTCGCCGTGCCCTGGTCGGCCTCGCGCATGCTCGAACGCAGCAGGCCCAGTTCCACCGCGCGCGGCATGTCCGCCAGCAGGCGGATCTGCTGCTCCGCGGTTTCCAGGCCGATCACCGGCTTGTGGGCGGCGAGCATCTGCGCCCTGAGCTGCTTGTCCACGCCCTGTTCCGGGTCCAGCCCCGCGTTCTTCAGCGGCATCAATGACAGCGTCAACGCGGCCAGCCATGGCCGCATGATGTTCAGGGTACGCATGCCGCCGGGCACGCCCGTCCTGTCGGCGAGGATGCGCAGGCGCTTCGCTTCGGACTCATTGAGCTGGCTGGTCAGCGGGTGCGCGGTATCCATGCCCAGTCGCAGCACCAGGCCGGCGATGTTGGCCGGGTTGTCGTCGGTCAGCTCGATGTACAGCGTCTGGCTGTCGGCCAGCGCGTGTTCCAGCGCCGGGTAGCGCCAGTCGGCATCCTTCGGCATCAGGTGCACGGTGCCGAACAGGTAGATCGTGGTGTCGGCATCCTTCACCACCCACAAGGCCGGATCGGCGATCGCGGGCGCGGGCAGCAGGAGCAGGGCGATGGCGCAGCGTGCGAGCAGACGTTTCATCGGGCCAGTGTCGCGGCAAGCGCGGGCCGGTTCAATCGGGCTGCCAGTGTTCGTCCGCTCGCCACGTTCTCATTGCTTGCCCCGACGCCACCCCGGCCGCTCGCCCTTGGGCCGGAACATGACGAACAGCGCCAGCCTCAGCAGCCCGGCCCAGCCAGCGGACCGGAAACTCCCAGCCCCAACCGTGCGGGGGCATGTCGAATCCGGCGCAGCGGGAGTTATCCGGCGAGACTCTCGAATGCTCTGGCGATGGCCATCCACGTCGCCGTCGACGCAAACAGGACCGTGAGCACCTGCTGCGCCAGCAGGATCGCGCCGCCGTAGACATACACCGGATGCGGCCGTCCGCGGGTGCGCCAGTCATGAACCATGGCGACCACGATGAAGAGGTCCGCCACCAGGCTCGGCGGTATCGACACGAACGGTGGCGGCGGGCCGCCCGCCGCGGCACCGGCCGGCGCCAGAAGAGTCAGGAACACGCGCGCAATCGCAGGCGTCATCATCGCGGCCATCAGCAGCGTCATCACGCGCTTGTGCACCTGCGGACGCCGGGTATTGGCGATGGCGGTGGCAAACAGGCCGACCATCAGCGGCCACGCACACAGCGTGACGGCGGCAAAGCGGCGCGCCGCATCGCCCATGCCGGCGGCCTCGTCGCGCTTGATCACGGCCATCTCGCCGACCAGGATGGCGCAGGCGATCACGCTGAACAGTGCGATGCCGGCCAGTCCCCACGAGCGATGATCGAGCGTGCGTCCCGTTGCGATGAGTGTCGTCTGCACGAAGTAGAAGCAGACCCAGGCGAACATCAGGATGCCGTGGATATGGATGATCGGCGGCGCGTGAAAAGTGCCGGCCACCACGGGTGCCCAGAAGGTCGGCACGAAGCCGCCAAAGGCGACCAGGATGAAGGCGCCGGCCATCCACACATAAAAGCGCCGGCCTTCGGCCCGTACGCCGTTGCCCGCGATAGCCGTCGTATTCATCGTGGTTCCCCTGCGTGAGACATGTCGAGGATGTCAACGCTGCTGCCCGCGACAACATACTCCGTTCCTGCAGGGAAGAAGTGTCAGGTCGACACCGGGCAGGGCCGCGATGCGGGCGGGCGTGGCTCGCTACGTGGGCGTTTCGTTGGTCAGCGCGAAGGCGCTGGCGCGCACCGGGTCGATCGGCCGGATTTCCAGCGCCAGGCCATAGTCCAGGCACGGATTCTGCGCGGCGATGGCGGCCGCCTCGTCGAGGCTGCCCGCCAGGATCGTCCAGTAGCCGCCGACCACTTCCTTGGCCTCGGCAAACGGGCCGTCCAGGACACCTTGCCGCGACACCACCCGGCCTTCCCGCGCCAGCCGCTGCCCGGGCCGCATCCGGCCCTCGCCAACCAGCCGGTCATACCATGCGTAGAAGCGGTCGATCGCTGCCTGGATGTCCTCGCGCGAGGCGCCACTGTCCCACCGACGTCCCCCCGCTTTGAGTAGCGGGACGGTTTAGAGTCCGGGTTCACTGTA
This sequence comes from Rhodanobacter sp. FDAARGOS 1247, assembly GCF_016889805.1. NCBI lineage: Bacteria > Pseudomonadati > Pseudomonadota > Gammaproteobacteria > Lysobacterales > Rhodanobacteraceae > Rhodanobacter > Rhodanobacter sp. FDAARGOS 1247. Next base: position 2,582,344 of record NZ_CP069535.1, on the reverse strand, counting down.
ACTGCTTCGCATAGGCGGCAGGTGTCAGCCCGCCCAGCACCTTCTTCGGTCGCTCCTCGTTGTACTCGCATCGCCAGCGTTCGATCTCGGCGCGTGCATGCAGCAGGCTGGGAAACCAGTGCTCGTTGAGACATTCGTCGCGCAACCGGCCGTTGAACGATTCGATGTACGCATTCTGGTTTGGCTTGCCCGGTTCGATCAGGCGCAGCTGCACACCACGCTCGTGGGCCCAGGTCACCATCGCCTTGCCGCAGAACTCCTTGCCGTTGTCGCTGCGGATCACCTTGGGCAAGCCACGACTGAGCGCCAGGCGATCCATCACCCGCGTCACGCCCAGGCCGGAGATCGCCCGCTCGACCTCGATGACAACCGCCTCGTGGGTGGCGTCATCGACCATCGTCAGGCACTTGATGACGCGTCCCTCAGCGGTGCGATCAAACACGAAGTCCATAGACCAGACCTCGTTGGCTGCCTTCGGCCGAGCCAACGGTTGCCGCTCGGCAACGGGCACCTTCTTCCGCTTGCGCCGCCGCACCTGCAGCTTCGCTTCCTGATACAGCCGTTCCACCCGCTTGTAGTTCACCAGCAGCCCCGCTTGCCGCAGCTTCAGATGGATCATCCCCACGCCATAGCGCTTGTACCGCTGCGCCAGGGCCACGATCCGTTGCCGGAGGTCCCCGTTGCGATCCGGGCGTGTCGGATAGCGATACGCGCTGGCGCTCATGACGACGACCGCCAGCGCACGTCGCTCGCTCAATCCCTTCTCGGCCATCTGCCGCACCAGCTCGCGCCGAGCCGGTGCGCTCACCACTTTTTTCGCAGGGCGTCCTTGATGACCTCGTTCTCAAGCACCTGCTCGGCCAGCAGCTTCTTCAGCCGACCGTTCTCCGTCTCCAGCTCTTTCAGCCGTTTGGCGTCGGGCACACTCATCCCGCCGAACTTGCTGCGCCACAGGTAGTACGAGGCCTCGCTGAAGCCGTGCTGCCGGCACAGCGCCTTCACCGGCAAGCCAGCCTCCGCCTCACGAAGGAAGCCGATGATCTGTTCTTCGGAAAAGCGTTTCTTCACGTCCAATCTCCTTCAGATGGGGGATTGGACTCCAAACCGAGGTGCTACTCAAAACTGGGGGGACGTCGCACTGGCCGCGGGAGAGGACGAGGTATTCGGACAGCGGGCTGGAGTTGCTCATGCTTCGTTCTCGCTGGATCGGCATGACGCCGGGGCTTCATTGTGGCCTCGAACGACCGGTTGGACGCGGGGTTTCCGTGCGGGAGCTTTCTTCATGCTGGAGGCCGGGCTTGCGAACGTCGCCGCCGGGGTTCGGAACGTCGACATCGAGCCAGCGAACGTCTCCGTCGGGGTTTGAAACCTCGACACTGGGGTTGCGAACGTCCCGGTCGGGGTTCGCAACCTCGACGCCGGGCTTGCGAACGTCCCCGCCGAGGTCCGGAACCTCGACGTCGGGGTCGCGAACGTCCCTGCTGGGGTTCGGAACCTCGACGTCGAGCCGGCGAACGTCCCTGTCGGGGTTTGGAGCCTTGACGCCGGGCTTGCGAACGTCCCCGACGTCCTGACGAGGGTCACCTGGCCTGGCGCAACGTGAAGTAGCCGAGCGGAGAGCTTCCCCCGAGCCCGAGACTGAAATAGCTGCCCTGCACCGAGGTGCCGACGAGCGGACCCTGCAGCCAGAGGTAGGCATCACATACTTCGTTGCGGCCGATGGTCAGCTGCCCGTTCTCGATCCGATACGACAGCGGGTCCGACACCGGGAAGAAGGTCTTGTCACCGGTGGTCGCCGAAACCACCTTCACGACCTTCCACTTCCCGCCCATGCAGGAGGGGGCGACTTCATCGGTGAACTCCACGGCAACCGTCGCCACGGCGTGATGCCCGGGATTCTCGATGGACAGCATCCACTTGCCCGGCAGCTCACTGCAAGGCGCCGCCGAAGCGGCGCCAAGGCTGGCGGCAACGAATGCGATGCGGAGAAGGATCTTCATGCGGCCCCCTCGGGTGAACCAGGCGCCGCGACGCGGCGGCCCGGACTGATGGTCATGCGGCGATCTCCCTGGACACATGGGCCATCAGCCCCTCGACGTTGCTGGTGAACTCCGCCTGCAGATCGATGCCGCACTTGTCCGCAAGCACGATGATCGACCACAGGCAGTCCGACAGCTCATGTCCCAGCTTGGACTTGTAGTCATCGATATTGCGGATGCCCGCGTTCGCCTGGATCAGCTTCGCCAGATCACCCACGTCCCCCATGAACCCCAGCGCCAGTTCCTCCGTGCTCCAGGCGCGCCCGTACAACTTGGTTTCGAGCTGCTCGTAGAGCGCGTTGAGCTTGAGGGCGGATGCTTGCAGTTCTTCGTATTTCATGGTGGTTGGGATCAAGGGGTGAAGGTGATTGAAAGGCGTGGACCAAGAGCGGCATGGAGCTAGTTTTTCGACGCGTGACAGGCGCTAGAAGAGTCTGTTGTCTGCCGCACGATCGAATAATGTCTACGGGCAAAATTTAATTACCTCCGTCCCCTTTGATTGTGATTGTGCAGTTCAAGCTTGATGCTACGCGCCCTTTGCGCCTGCAGCCTTTTCGTCATGCGAGATGTCATCAAGAATTTTTGCGAGTTCGCGATTGCCACCCCACTTGATTTCCTTCTCGAGCGCCACGATCCGACTTTTAGAGGAAATAAGCTTGACCTCTAGACTCGCGATGCGTTTCTGCAGTCTTTGGTTCTCTGCCTTAAGCGCAGTGATGAGTAGTTTATAGTCGATTGTTGTCTTAGGCATGAAATTCTCCATGCGTCCCTAACGCTTGGCACAACAGGCGGTACCCGGGATTTGTTAGCCAGCGGCCGGCTTAAACAGTCCGCTATCAACTCTTGATGAAATATAGATACACTGCGCTTTCGGTTTCCTTGAAGTAGGCAATCTGAGTTCCGATCGTACTGCCCAACATGAATTTCAAAACACACACAATCGTTCGCCCTTCGTACCCGTAGTCAGTAACAGCTACGTCGTAAGCTAGCCCGCTCTGCTCGATCAGCTTCGCCTTCGCACCACCGCGCGCAAGATTGCAGACTGAGAGCAATCTCTCATCTTTCGGTAGCCGAGCCACTTGGACTTCAAGTTCTTTGATGCGCTCTTGTGGAACGGTCTCCCCAAGCGTGTACCAAGGCGTACCATCGCTTCCGTGATTCAAGCTTTGATACCCGTCCGCCTTGATCCGAGCTTCGGGGTCAATCGCTTGGCCAAAAACTGGACAAGTGGATGCAACCAGCGCAATCGCTATAAGAGCGGTACGTATGCATGATCTGGTCATGAGCTTGGATCTCGTTGCCTAACGTAGCTGTAGAAAAAGTACCTTGGTAAAAATTCCACCGATTTCAGGGGCTTGAACCCCTCCCAAGGTGCTGCGCGTTGATTTTAGGGCGATCTGTGAGGTCATTTTGCCTTTCGTTGGTGGTCAACTGATCCGATGGGGGCTGTAGCTTCAACGCCGGTGCACTTCAGAATTGAATTCGCCCACTAGGCTTGGAGATGGTGCGCTCCTTAGGGCTATTTAAGGCTGATTGGAGGCGGAAAATGAGGTTCTCGATGGTGTCATTGAACGCCACAAGTCTATTGGTTTGACGGTTAAACGCACCGAGGATCGTGACGCCGCTCGAGTCGACTGTGGTTTGCAAATGCTGATACATGCAGGAAACATACATTTTAAGATGCTCTGCCGAAATCCCCAATCCTTTCGCGAAGAATCCGGGGACGACCTTGCACTGGGATAAGTCGTAACTAGTGATCTGCTCGTGGAATTTAGGAAAGCCACATTTCCATGCTTGATGGTCGAGCTCATTGTACGAAGTTACTCTAGGGCTGGAGAATATCTCATCTACTATTTGTTCTTTTGTTTTGATTGCTGCTGGACAATGTGCATACGGTTCAAAAACTAAGCTTCCGCTTCTGTCGGGGTAACAGCCGAAGTGCCCCTGTCTCGCGATTTGTCTACACGTTGAATCGCGCCTCAGGTGCTCATACAGGGCGACGCGATGAGTCTTACCCATAGATTTTGATACCTCTTCACAAAACCCTTTTCTCAGACGCTTGAATTCTATGAAGAAGAATCGACTGTTCGCGTCCCCGCACACATCACCGAATTTCGCGTCGAAGTCGTTCTGCATGTTCCCAAGCAGCGAGTCGTCAGCGAGATCTCCAGTTGCAGCTTCTCGATTCCCCCAAAGACGAAAGAAGTGGCACACGTAGTTGCTTTCATAAGGGAACATCGTTGATCTCCATAAAGAGGCCTAGCGCTAAGCAGATTCCAAAACGCCGTGTAATCCTGCAGCCTATCCCGTGCCTTCGATGCCAAGTTCTTCATTGGTTGCCTCGTGAAACAGAGTCTTGCTGTTCTCTGTGCAACCTGACCCTGCAGTGTTTGGGGTACTCCCATAGGTCATTCGGCTTCGACTTTCCGCAAGAACCCGATCAACCCATCGAAGTAGGTTTGTTGATCGTCATACATCGCCATGTGGCTGCCTTTCGGGCATAGCAGAAATTGACCGTGTGGGAGTTTCTTCGCCATGCTGGCCATGTATTTCGGGTCCATCGTGTCGTACTGCGCGCCGATCACCAGGGTGGGGACGGTGATGCGGTGCAGGTCCTTGCTGCGGTCCCAGTTCAGCAGGCGGCCGCTGGCGCCCAGTTCGCTGGGGCCCTGCATCAGGGTGTAGATATGCTCGTTGATGTGGCCGAACGAACGGGTGACGGGTTCGGGCCATTGCGCCTGCGGCATGCGCAACACGTGCTGCTCGTAGTGCATCGGGCCGAGGATGGCCATGTAGCGCGGGTCGCTGGTGCGGTGTTCGGCTTCGAGCTTTTTCACTACGGCGAGTTGTTTCTGGTCCATCGCCGGCATCAATACGTTGTTCGCGTATTCGTTGTACTGCGGGATGGAGTCGACCATGTTGGAGATCACCAGGCACTTCAGGTGCTGCTGGTATTTCAGTGCGTACTCCATGGCCAGGATGCCGCCCCAGGACTGGCCGAGCAGGCAGAAGTTGTCCTTGTCCAGGTGCAGCGCCTGGCGTACCTGTTCGACTTCGTCGACGTAGCGGTCGATGGTCCACAGCGAGGTGTCTTTCGGCTGGTCGCTGTAGGCGGAGCCGAGCTGGTCGTAGTAGTAATACTCGATGCCGGCGCCTGGGAAATAGCTGCCGAACGCCTCGAAGTATTCGTGGGTGGCGCCGGGGCCGCCGTGCAGCAGCAGGACTTTCAGTTTCGGGTTGTTGCCCACGCGCTTGGTCCAGACGTGGAAGGTGCCCTTGGGCGTGGTGATCGGGATCATCTTCACGCCGCCGGCAAGCACGTCGTCGCGACCGCTGTTGTCGAAGTAGGCGGAGCCCGGTGTGGTGGCGGGCGTGCCCGCGTTGACGGCGGCGGCCATGACGAGCAGCAGCCCGGACATCAGGACGGTGATGCAGCGCTTCATCGATGTTTCCCCTGGGTGGCTGGTCGCACTATGCGACGCCACCGACGCGGGGGCAACCGTGGGGCCGATGCCCGAGGAAGTCTTTCGCGGCGTTCAGCCGTCCGCGTACATGGCCTTGATCACGGCCATGTGCTGCTGGCAGAAGTGCAACTGTGCGGCGGGCACGTCGTCCGGGTGAACCGGCGAGTGGCTTTGCAGCAGCATGGCCGCGGAATATCCGTTGATGAGCGCCAGCGAAGTCAGCACGAACTGGCGCGCGTCAAGGTGGTGGCGGGCCAGGATGGCGCGGGCGGCGGCGTTGGCTTCGACCTCGGCGGTCAGGGTCGCGACGGTCTTGGGGCGATCCTGGTCGTCGGTGAGGACCAACAGACTGCCTTCGGTGCTTTCCAGCGCCGCATCGGTTTCGTGCACGGCCTGGCTCATGCGCTCGAGCAGGTCCGCGGTGAGCGTGACGGCGTGGACGGCCGCGCTGTCCTGCGGATTTTCCGCGCCGGCGATCGCGGCGGGCGGCAGGGCCAAGCAGGCACAGGCGATGACGAGCGCGGCAAGGCTGCCGTGCCAGCGATGGAAGAAGTGACGGACGTGCATGCAGCGTTCTCCGAAGATCGAATGGAACCGATGGGCGACAGTGACGGGTTACAGCAGGACGAATTCACCGATCGCACCACCGTCTTTCGCGTGGCAGCTGATCGTCGCCGTGGTGCTGCCGTGGTCGAACTGCAGCGGCAGCCTGATCCGGGTGACGGTGCCGTCGTCGACGAGGGTGGTGGCTTCGCCATGCGAACGGTACGGGCCCCAGTTGTTCTTGATCAGCGCTTCCCACATCGAGATCAGCATTTTCTGTTGCTGTGGCCCCTGCAGTTGCGGACCCATCTCGCGACCGGCGGCGGCGTAGTCGTTGCGGCCGAGCGCGTCGAGCATGGTGGCGGCCCGCGTGGCGCAGCTGCCGGGCGCTGCCTGGGCACTGCCGATGCCGATGAGGAGAAAGGCGATGCTGCTGGTCAGTTGGCTCATGGGCGGATTCCTGGTGGTGAATGGAGTGGTCGGGTCAGCGTCGCTGGCCGTCGGGATTGAAGGTCCAGCTCACTTCCGCCTTCAGCGGCACGGTGGGCAGGCTGATGTAGTTGACCGGGCCGCTTACGGTCTGCAGCTTCGGGAAGATCTTGTGACCGCCTTGCGGGCCGTCCAGCCGGGCTGCCACGAGATCCTTGAGGTGAATCTCCGGAATGGTCACCTGCCGCTGGTAGGGCGGGATGTGGGGATCGAATTCGTTGATGGTCACTTCGACTTCGACGGAAGGCATCTGCACGTCGTAGGTCTTCCCGCCGTCGTGGGTGATCAGGGTGAAGTTGCCGTCCTCGTCGCTGCAGTCGACCTTGCGCTTGCCGATGCGCGTGGCGTGGCCGCTGACCATGACGGAGATGCCTTCGCCGCTGGCACGACCGGTATGCGCCGAACTGTCGTCGACGCTGGCGCTTCCCTGGCAAGGCGTCTGGTAGCGGTGGGTCCAGGCAGTGTCGCTGCCGATGGCTGCAATCGTGTGCTGTGTTTCGCGGTTCAGCGCCTGCCGCTGACCGGACGACATCGCGCTGATGGCGCGCATCAGGCAGGCCTGGTCTTCGCCGCAGGCTTCGGCGGCTTTCTGCAGCGAGGTCATCTGCGCGCCGCCGGCCATTGCATTCGGGTCATTGGTGACGCTGCCATGCATGCGCACGGTGGCCTCGAACTGGCGCGAGATATTCACCTGGCCATGGGCTGCGCCGGGGCCGTTCGTTTCGGCGTGACCGCTCAGCACGATGCGGTAGGTCAGCGTGCCGTCGGGGACCTTGCGGTCGACGTCGGCGGCGCTGGCGCCGAAGGTGACGACGAGGACCAGCAGGCACAGCGCCGCCGATGATCGAGGTGCGCGGGATGGAGGAAGCGGGTGGCGGCTGGACATGGTTCGCTCCGGACGAACGTCGGTGGGAATCGCTGTCTGCATTGACGACGATCGGCCGGAGCGAATCTTGAGGACGGGCTGACGAACCGCTTACGAAATCTTACTGCCCGGACAATCAGTGGCTTGGGCGAGGAAAGGTCGCGCGGACGTTCACCGGGCAGGGGTGGCCAGGGCGGCGAGTGTGGTGCTGCGCAGTTGTTCGAGACGCGCGGCGGCGCGGGCATGGCCGATGGCGTCGCGGCCCGTTGCCCAATCGCGATACAGGCGCAGCAAGTCCGCGTGGTTGTCGCGGGCGGGATCAAAGCCGGCCAGGGCGATGTCCGCCGCCGCGGCGGAATGCAGATGTCCGGCGACGACCAGGCCCACGAAGCGCAGGTCGTTTTGCTGCGGATCATCCGCCGTGGGCGTGGCGGCGGCTGCCTGCAGTGCGTTCACGGCTTCCTCGGGTCGGTTGACCGCGGCTGCGGCGATGGCGTGGATGAGTTGCCTGGTGTAGCCGAACGTGGCCGGATTCTTCTGCGTGGCCGCCAGCGCATCGGTCTGTGTCGACAGCGCGGCGACCGACCCCGGATCCGCCTGCAGCGCGGCGGCGGCCTGGCTTTCCCAGATGGCGAGCAGCAACGCGGGGTCTTGCTTGCCATCGACCAGCGCCGCGGCCTGGCGGCAATAGTCGAGGGCGGCGGCGGCGTTGCCGTCGTACCACGTCTGGCCGGCGCTCAGCATCAGCGCCAGCGACTGCCAGACGGCGTTGTGCTGGCTGCTGCCCAGGTTGCGCAGTTGTTGGGCGATGGGCGCCACGCGCTCAACGAGGCCGGCGTCGAGCAGGATGCGGGCTTGCTGGTCGCCGCTGGCGAAGGCCAGCAAGCTGTCGCCTTGCTGTTGCGCACGCTGGTAGAGCGAGGTGAACAGCGGCAGGGCTTCGATTGCGCGATCCTGCTGCATCAGGTCGAGCGCGACGTTGTAGGTATCGCCCAGCGCGTTGCGCTCGTTGCCGATCGCTTCGCTGGCGGCGAGCGCGGCGCGGTCAGCCCGCTCCTTGCCGGCGAGGTCGCCGCGGGCGCCGGCGAGGAACGCTTCGCTGTTGTGCAGGTCGGCCTCCAGCCGATGCAGGCCATGCTGCGCGACCAGCTTGCGCGCGTACTGCAGCTCGCGCTGCGCCAGCGGCGTGCGTTCCAGCCGGCCCGCGGTGTTGACGGTTTTCAGGGCGATCGCGGCTTGCAGATCGGGCGTGCCGGCTTGTGCGGCGAATGATGCGGCTTCCTGCAGATCAGCCAGGGCCTCGGCGTGATGGTGCTGGTTGAATGCGAGGTTGCCCAGTTGCAGCAGTGCCTGCGCGATCATCGAGGCGTCCTTGCCGGCGCGTGCCTGCGCCAGCAGCGCGCGCAAGGTCGCGCCACCCTCGTTCAGTTGATTCGTGTTGATCTGCGCCTGGCCCAGGCGCAGGCGCGCGGACGGAAAGTCGGGGTCGCCTTTCGCCACCAGCAGGAAATAGGGTTTTGCGTTCGTCCAGTCGCCGTGCATCGCGAGGTCGATGCCGCGGGCGTAGGTCTGCGCCAGGTAGGCATCGCGCGGCGTGGCGGCCGGTGCCGCTGGCGTGCTGCCGTCGAGCTTCAGTGCCCGGCGCATGCGTGGTATTGCGTTGACGCCCAGCGTGCCGGGATCGCTGCCGCGCAAGGTGAGGGTGGTTCCGGTCTTGCCGGCGCCGGTGTCGATGTGCAGGGAAAGTTCGTAGAGATGATCGGCAAGCCGGTGCAATTCACCGCTGACCAGGATGCTGGCGCCGGTGACGAAGCGCAGGTGTTCGGTTTCGGAGCGGCCCTTCGGCGGAACATAGTCGACGATCCGGCCGACCTGCAGCGGGTCGACGACGTCGATCCCCGGCGCGGCGCCGAGCAGGTTGGCCATCAGGCCGGGCAGGCCTCGCGCGGTCCAGTCCAGCGCGGCGTCGCCGGTGTCGTTGTCGATCGGCAGCAGGGCCACGCGTGGTGGCGGTGGCACCGGCGGCGCCATGCCGCGCGGGATGAGCCACAACGACAGCGCACCCAGCACGGCCAGCGCAGCGAACCCTAGCCACCCGCGATATCGCCGCGGCGATGACGATGACCGTGACGGTGACGGTGACGGTGCGAGCGCTTCGTCCACGGTGTCGTCCGCGGCGGCGGGCGTCTCTTCCGCGACCAGCTCGACCGGAGCCACCCATTGCAGACCGCGGCCATACACGGTGCGGATCACCGCCTGGCGTTCGCCATCGTCGTCGAGCGCGCGGCGCGCCTTGTGCAGCAACTGGCTGAGCGCGGCGTCGGTGATCGGCCGGTGGCCCCACAACGCGGTGATGACTTCCTGCTTGCCCAGCGCGCGCTCGCGGTTTTCGAGCAGCAGCAGGATCAGGTCGAACACCTTGGCTTCGATGTCGACCTTGCAGCCGTCGCGATGCAGCCGCCTGGTTGCCGGCGAAATGGTGTGGACTCCGCATCGGTAGACCTGGCCGTGTCCCTGTTCCCGCATGTCCCCTCCGTGCGCCTTTCTGAAATGCACGAAGCAGATCATGCACCCCCGAGTGCGGATGTTTAGCATAAAACGCGCAAGCGGGTGCTCAGCGGCGCTCGCTTGCAATGTGGCGAAGATGTTGGGCGACGCCAGACTGGCTGCGCACATGACAAGCGTTGGATGACATCATTGAATCGGCCTGCCGTACCGGCGGAAGGGTTCCGGGTTTCTGACATGAGCAACGAAAACAAGTCCGTCGTTCTTGGCAATGAATACGATCAACAGCTGCGCGAGGTGCTGTTGCGCGTTCTGCGATCCATGGGTGCGACCGCGCTGGACCGGTCGATCGACATCGCAGGCTCCCAGGAAATCGAGGCGTTCAACGTGATGCTTGGCCAGCAGTCGTTGCTGATCGAGGCGGAAACCTATATCGGGTTGAGCATTTCCGGTCCCGCCGACCTGGTCGATACGGTCGCCCGATCGACACTGGACCGGATCAAGTCAGGCAACTGAGCCGCTCGCTCGACGCGGGCAGCCCACTTTGCGTGGTCCCATGCTGGATCAGCGCGGCACGCGATAGCCGCCGGGCACGCCGTTCGGGCTGAGAGTGATTTGCCACAGCTGGTCGCGGCGGCTGCGGAACACCGCGGAGGAGACCGCGAGGTAGTAGCGCCACATGCGGCGGAAGCGTTCGTCGTAGCTGGGCGGCAGGCTCGGCCACGCCGCTTCGATGTTGGCGCGCCACGCGGTCAGGGTGCGGTCGTAGTCGGCGCCGAAGTTGTGCCAGTCCTCGATCACGAACAGGTCCTCCAGCGCGGTGGTGACCTGGCTGGCGGCGGGGATCATCGAGTTGGGGAAGATGTATTTCTCGATCCACGGGTCTGTCTGCGCCGGCGCGCGGTTGCTGCCGATGCAGTGCAGCAGCGACAGTCCGTCGTCCTTGAGGCAGCGGCGCACGGTCTCGAAGTAGGCGCGGTAGTTCTTGCCGCCGACGTGCTCGAACATGCCGATGGAGAACACCGCGTCGAACTGCTCGTTGATGTCGTGGTAGTCCTGCAGGCGGATTTCGATCGGCAGGCCGGCGCACAGTTCGCGGGCGTAGTCGGCCTGCTGCTGCGAGACGGTGATGCCGACGCCTTCGATGCCGTAGCGCTCGGCGGCGTATTTCAGCGCCTCGCCCCAGCCGCAGCCGATGTCCAGCACGCGCTGGCCGGTCTTCAGTTGCAGCTTGCGGCAGACCAGGTCGAGCTTGGCCGCCTGCGCGTCGTCGAGGTTGTCGGCCCTGGCCCAGTAGCCGCAGGAGTACACCAGCCGCTTGCCCAGCATGGCCTGGAACAGGTCGTTGCCGAGGTCGTAGTGGGCCTTGCCGATCTCGAACGCGCGCTCGCCGCGCTGCAGGTTGATGAAGCGCGCCTTGAGGTGGGCGAGCAGGGTGTCCAGCGTCTTCAGCTCCTGGTCGAGCCCCGCGGTGAGCAGGCGCGTGCACAGGCCGGGCAGGTCGTCCGCGTCCCACCAACCGTCCATGTAGGCTTCGCCCAGACCCAGCGAGCCATGCGCGAACACCCGCGGATACAGGCGGTCGTCGTGCACGCGCAGGTCGATCGGCGCGTTGCCGTCGATGTGGATGCCGGCCTGTTCGAGCAACTGGCTGGCGCGGTCTTTCAGATCGTCCTGACTCATGGAGTGCCTCGCGGCGGATGGTTCGAATGGTTCCGGTGATCAGTGCCTGCCGAGCATTTCGAAGTCTGCCGGCCAGCGCGCATACGTGGCGTCGACGCCCGCGTCGCGCACCAGTTGCAGCAGCGTCGCGGCCTGATCGTCGCGCAGCAGGAACTCGATCTTCACCGGCAGGTCGTCGGCCAGTTCGAAGAACTGCTCCTCGTGCAGCACGCCATGCCGGCCGAAGCCCGCGATGGCGCGGAACACCGAACCGCCGCCGATGCCGCGCTGCTTCGCCTGCTCCAGCAGCCATTCGGACAGCAGCACGCCGTCGTGTCTGGCGCGGGAGTGGCAGTAGAAGGTCAGGTGCACGCCTCGTTGCAGGTTTTGCGGGTTCATGCGGATGCCCGGTCAGTGGCGCAGCAGGCTGCGGGTGAGCGCGATGCCGAGCACGGTCATCGCCAGCGAGCCGATCACGTGCACCGCGACATGGCCGCTGAACCACAGGTATTGCTGGCGCAGCAGCAGGGTGGCGGATTCGGCAGAGAAGGTGGAAAAGGTGGTGAGGCCACCAAGGAACCCGGTGAACACGAACAGCCGCAGTGCGGGCGGCAGCGCCTGGAAGTGATCGAACAGGCCCATCACGCAGCCCATCAGCAATCCGCCGGCGAGGTTCGCCGCCAGGGTGCCCAGCGGCAGGGTGGGGAACATCGGGTTGAGCAGGATGCCCAGTCCCCAGCGCAGCCAGCAGCCGATAGCGCCGCCGATGCCGATTGCCACGAATCCGGTAAAGCCCACGAGCGCGCCTCCTGACGGGAATGTGTCCGGTTCCGCGGTGGCAGGCATGCCTGCACCGCCGGAAACCGGGGGAGCAGGCATCATCAACTTCAACACAAGGAGCGCGAGAAGCGGTTTGTCCCGGGGGGAGCGAGCATTCCGGAACGGGAGGCATGCCATCTCCCATGGCGAACATCCTAGTCGATCCGGCCGCCCCGACGTCAAGGGTGGCCCTATAATGCGCGACCCGCCGCGACCAGCATGCCGTCATGACTCCAGCCCAGCGCACCGTGCGACGCAGCCTGCCATGGCTGCTGGCCGGGCTGTCGATGATCGGGCCGTTCTCGATCGACGCGGTGTTCCCGGCGTTCCCGCTGATCGGTGCGCGTTTCCAGGTGGACGACACGGCGCTGCAGCAGCTGGTCAGTGCGTACCTGCTCACCTACGCAGTGATGAGCCTGTTCCACGGCGCGATCTCCGATGCGATCGGGCGCAAGCCGGTGATCGTCACCGGCATGCTGGTCTACGCGCTGGCGTCGGTGGGCGCGGCTTCGTCCACCTCGTTCGCGATGCTGCTGGCCTGTCGCAGCCTGCAGGGCATGTGCGCGGGCGCCGGCCTGGTGGTGGGCCGGGCGGTGATCCGCGACAGCCTGGAAGGGCCGGCGGCGCAGCGGCTGATGTCGCAGGTGATGATGATCTTCGGCGTGGCGCCGGTGATCGCGCCGATGATCGGCGCCCTGCTGCTGCCGCTGGGCGGCTGGCACGGCATCTTCTGGCTGCTGGCCGGCTTCACCCTGCTGCTGGCGGTGGCCCTGCTGACCCTGCTGGACGAAACGCATCCGCCGGAGCGGCGTTCGCGCTTCGCGCCGCGCCCGTTGCTGGCCGGCTACCTGGCGTTCGCGCGGGAGCGCTCGTTCTGGCCGCTGCTGGTTTCCAGTTCGGTCAATTTCGCCGGGCTGTTCCTCTACATTTCCTCCGCGCCGCGCATCGTGCGCGAGCTGCTGCATCTTTCGGCGCAGGGTTTTCCATGGCTGTTCGTGCCGGTGGTGATCGGCCTGATCAGCGGCGCGTGGCTGTCCGGGCGGATGGCCGAACGCTGCAGCGCCAAGCGCACGGTGAGCCTGGGCTACGCGTCGATGCTGCTGGCCTGCGTGGCGCACCTGCTGCTGGCACTGCTGTTTCCGCAGCCGCGCCTGCCGTGGTCGATGCTGCCGCTGATCCTGCACGGCATCGGCGTGCAGCTGGCGTTCCCCACGCTGACCCTGCTGTTGCTGGATCGCTTTCCGCACCATCGCGGCGGCATCTCCTCGGTGCAGGCGTTTGCCAGCCTGCTGTTGTGCGGCTTCGTGGCCGGCGTGGTGTCGCCGCTGCTGTCGGCCAGCATGCTGCAGCTGGCGCTGGGTGCGTCGCTGCTGACCGTGCTGGGCGTGCTGGCCTGGGGCTGGTACCACGGCGTGACCCGCGAGGCCGTGTTGCCGGTCAGCGGTGCCGATGCGGCGGCGGTGATGGAAGCAGAGATCGCCGAGCCGCGCTGAACGAAGAGGCTCAGGCCGCGGGCAGGCTTGCGGCAGGCGCATGCCCGATCGGCACCACCGCCTCGACCGACATCAGCACCGTGGCGCTGGCCAGCGCGCGAACCAGCGACGGCGAGCGATAGCTGCTGTCGGCAAGCCATCGCTGCCACACCGACTCGTCGACCTTCTCGTTGACGCCGGTGCCGAGCAGGCGATCGATCGGCGGCTTGAACTCCTTGTACAGGCCGCTCATGAATTCCCGGTACGAATTGCGCGGCACGCCGGTGTACGCGTCGGCGGCGGGCAGCAGCAGCCTGTCGCACGCCAGGCCGGCGTCGATGGCCTTGCGCTGCAGCCAGGCCAGCGGCAGGTCGGGCAGGGGGTCGGGCTTGCGGCCGGCGCCGTCGCAGTCGTTGCCGCCGCCGACGTCCGAATGCGAGCCGATGAACCAGCGCTGCTCGATCTCGATCTGCTCGTTCTTCTTGGAGGTAAGCGATTCGCCCGGCTTCACGGTGTACGGATTGCGCGTCCACACCGCGGGCGCGAAGTCGGCCCGATGCTCGTCCAGCGCCAGGGCCTGGTAGGCGTATTTCACGATGCGGCTCAGCTCGGTGTCGTGGAAGCGGTAGCGCGCCCGGGCATACGGAAACCATGAGGCGGTATCGGGAATGCCCAGCGAGCCGACCGTGTCCCACACGCCGATGAAGTGGATGTCCACCTCGATCGAATGCTCGGCGCGATAGGCGACCGCGACGTCGCCGTCGGGTTTGCTGGAGGCGTCGCGATAGAGGTCGTAGGCGGCGGACACGTCGGACTTCGCCACCTTGTCGTCGTTGCCGCAGCGGAGCAGGCCGCATTTGCGGATCAGTCCGGCGAGGCTGCGCGCGGTGTAGGCGCCGCGACTGAAGCCGAACAGGAAGATGCGGTCGCCCGGCTGCCATTGCTCGCACAGCCAGCGGTAGCCATCCAGCACGTTGCCGGACAGGCCGTAGCCGAACGCGCCGCCGAGCAGGTGGCTGATGCCGCGGGTCACGCCCACGCCGGGAATGTAGTTGACCAGTTGCGGATGGCCGTGGGCGTCGAGCGGGGCGATCAGCTGGCGCAGGCGTTCCACGTTGGTGTTGGATTCGGGCTTGTTCCAGGTGCCGTCGAACAGCAGCACCAGCTGGCGCGTGGCCATGATGTCCTCCGGCGCACTGCGCAAGGGAATGCCTGGGCCGATTCTAGGGCAATGGCTGCGGGTGGCCAGTGCCGCGGGCAGGTTGCCGGGGGATGGTGCCGCGCGTGCGTGGCTGCTGCTGGCGCTTAGCGCGATATGGACATCCATTTGACGCGCGCTGGACCTGGCCGGGTCCAGGCTGGCCGCGGTTCCCAGCCGGAGCATGTCATGCCCTACAAGACCGTCAGCGAGTTGCCCGAGTCCGTACGCGACCACGTGCCGAAGCACGCCCAGGAGATCTACAAGGAAGCGTTCAACAGCGCCTGGGACGAATACGCCGACAGCGACGAGCGTCGCGGCGACGAATCACGCGAGGAGGTGGCGCACAAGGTGGCGTGGGCGGCGGTGAAGAAGAAGTACGACAAGGGCAGCGACGGCGACTGGCATGCGAAGTAGCCTGCCGGCCGTGGCGCATCAGGCGTGGGGTCAGGCGTGGGGCAGGCCACGCGCCCTGAGGAACTCGCGCGCCTCCGTGGCATCGCCTTCGAACCAGGCGCGGGTCGAGCCCAGCCGGAACGAGTAGCCCCAGGCGTCCATGTCGGTCATCAGGCGTTCGCGGCCGACACCGGGCAGCCGGTCGGCCAGCACGATCTGCAGGTAGCAGGTGGCGTCCTCTTCCTCGACCGAGTCGGTGGCGTCGGTATGCACCGTCGCACGTTTTTCCTCGGGCAGCACGATCAGGTGGCCTGCCTCGTGCAGCAGCGAATGCACCGGCGTGTCATCGCGCGCGTAGACCGTGGTGCCGATGATGCCGGCCTCGCGCTCACCCCAGAAACTGCCGGGAATCGGCGTGTCGTGGGCCACCCGTTCGAGCGTCAATCCGAACTGCGCGAGCAGCGCGGCCGGATCGGCGAAACCGATCTGGCCGAGGCACAGCACGCTGTCGGCCGGATCGCTGGCGGTGGAATGGGTGTCGGGATGCATGGGGCGCGACGCGCGGACGATCCGGAATGAAGAGCGCCGGGCCGCGCGTGGCGGCCCGGCATGGACTTGGCGTGGGTGCTCAGCCGCTCTGGGCTTCGCTGCCGGCCGGCAGCTTGCCGTCGGGCAGGGTCACCGAGAGTTCGAGGATCTCGTGGCCGCTGTCGCGCTCGAAGTTGATGTTGATCGCATCGAGGTCGACGTGGACGTACTTCTTGATCACTTCGAGCAACTCGTTGCGCATCATCGGCAGGTAGTCCGGCGCACCACGGGTGGAGCGCTCCTGCGCCACGATGATGCGCAGGCGCTCGCGCGCCACGCTGGCGGTGGCCTCGGGCTTGCGCTTGAGGAAATCGAGAATGCCCATCGTGATCAACCTCCGAACACGCGCTGGAGAAAGCCCTTCTTGGGCGCGTCGATGAAGCGCAGCGGGCGCTCTTCGCCGAGGATGCGGGCCACGGTGTCGCTGTATGCCTGGCCGGCCAGCGAGTTGGCGTCGACGATGACCGGGATGCCGTTGTTGGAGGCGGTCAGCACGTTCTCCGACTCGGGGATCACGCCCACCACCTGGATGCCGAGGATTTCCTCGACGTCCTTCACGCTGAGCATTTCGCCGATGGCGACGCGGGCCGGGTTGTAGCGGGTCAGCAGCAGGTGCTGGGTGATCGGCGGCTCGCCCTTCTCGGCGCGCCGGGTCTTGCTGGCCAGCAGGCCCAGGATGCGATCCGAGTCGCGCACCGAGGAGACTTCCGGGTTGACCACCACCACCGCGTGGTCGGCGAAGTACATCGCCAGGTGGGCGCCTTTCTCGATGCCGGCAGGCGAGTCGCAGACCACGTAGTCGAAGCCGTCCTCGGACAGGCCGTCGAGTACTTTCTCGACGCCTTCCATGGTCAGCGCGTCCTTGTCGCGGGTCTGGCTGGCGGCCAGCACGTACAGGTTGTCGTAGCGCTTGTCCTTGATCAGCGACTGCTTCAGCGTGGCTTCGCCGTGCACGACGTTGACGAAGTCGTACACCACGCGCCGCTCGCAGCCCATGATCAGGTCGAGGTTGCGCAGGCCGACGTCGAAGTCGATCACGGCGACTTTCTTGCCGGCCATGGCCAGGCCGGTGGCGAGGGAGGCGCTGGTCGTCGTCTTGCCGACGCCGCCTTTGCCGGAGGTGACAACGATAATCTCAGCAGTCAAGGGCCCATCTCCGCAGGTTTGTTTTTGTTGTGGGTGATCACAGCCTGGCGATCATCAGTTTTTCGCCGTCGAGCCAGCATTGCACGGACTGGCCCTCGAGGTCGCCGGGAATCTGTTCGAATACGCGGTACTGGCCGGCGATCGCCACCAGTTCGGCGCGGAAGTCGGAAACGTAGATGCGTGCCTTCTCGTCGCCCTGCGCACCGGCCATGGCGCGGCCGCGCAGGCCGCCGTAGATGTGGATGTTGCCGTCGGCGATCACCTCGGCGCCGTTGGCCACCGCGCCGGTGACGATCAGGTCGCGGTCGCGGGCGTAGATCTGCTGGCCGGAACGGATCGAGCCGGCGTGATGCTGGGCGCCCACGTTGCCGGAGGCCGGTGCCGAAAGAATCGGTTCGCGCGCCGCCGCCGGGGCGGGCTCGCTGGGGGGCGCGGTGGCGGCCGGCGTGCCCGCGGCCGGTTCGTAGGCCGCACGGAACTTGGCGATCAGCGGCAGCCCCATCCGTTTGGCCAGCGCTTCGGTCTCGCTGGTGCCGTAGGCCAGCCCCACCGGCAACATGCCGGCGCTGCGCACCGCTTCGAGCAGTGCGTCGACGGTGCCGTCGTCGGGCAGGTCGAGCAGGTGGCTGAGGTCCAGCACCACGGCGGCGCGGGCGAACATCTGCGGCGCGGCGCGCACGCGGCGTTCCAGTTCGTCGCACAGGGCGGCGGCGTCGACCCGGCGCACCCGCACGCAGGCAAGGCCGACCTGGCCGAAGCGCAGGTCACAGGCGTCGGTGGCATCCATGCTTGCGTTCATGCGTGCCGCTCCCCGGCCAGGCGGAGCGGATGCGGCTGGTCGGTGTCCGGGCGTTCGCGTTCGGCCAGCCACGGCACGTCGGGCAGGCCGCCTTTCTCGAGCCAGGTGTCGCGCACATAAGCGTAGCTGGGCAGGTCGCGGGCCAGCAGGCTGACCTGCGGGCCGTGTTCGCCCATACGCTGCTGGCCGACTTCCTGGAAACCATAGGTGCCGTGGAACAGCACGACCACGTCGTCGCGCGGCTCCAGGAACACTTCGCAGGTGAGCAGCGGCACGCGCACCTCGGCGTAGCTGTGCACGTCGCAATAGAAGATGCGGCCCAGCCCGTGGCGGCGGTAGGCGTTGGCGATCACGATGCGGTCGATGTACAGGAACTGCGGATAGTGCTCGGCGAACCAGCGATAGTTCGGGCTGTCGTAATCGCCGCCTTCGCGCAGCGCGATCAGGAAGCCGGCCAGCTGGCCGTCGATTTCGGCCACGCGGAAATATTCGGCGTGCTCGTGGAAATAGCGCAGCTGGGCAGGATCCAGTGCGAGGATGGAGCGACCGGCAGCGTTGTTGAGCGCCAGTACGGCATCCAGGTCGTGCTCGCGCACGTCGCGGATGGCAAGGGCCATTCGTTGCTCCGCAAGGGTGGATTCGGGGACGAGAGGCGACCGCTGCCTCGCGCAATGCCGCATTATGACATGCGCGGCAGGCCCTTACATCTCGCAAGGGCACATGTAAAAGCTTTGTAAAGCCGGTGTGCGGCGACAGCCGTGACCCGGCCGGGCATGACTTCTCGCGCATTGCGCGAATTCCCCGCGCAGCCAATGATGCGGGGATGCGCTGGCCCTTCTTCAACCATATCCGCCTGCTTCGCTATGCGGGCTTCTTCACCTATCTGTCGGTGGGGACGCCGCTGGTCACGAACTGGGCCACCGAACGGCTGACCCAACTGCAGCGGCCGAATTTTTCGCTGCTGCTGTGGACGCTGTGTTACCTGATCTTCGGCCTGATGTACTGGCTGCTGACCAGCAACCTCGGTTCGCGTCGCTACCCGGTGCTGAAACTGCTCGGGCTGACGCTGATGACAGCCGCCGCCGTGGCGGTGGGCTGGTACAGCCACAGCGGCCTGTCGGCGATGCTGATGGTGGTCGCCTCACTGGTGCTGCCGTGGCTGCTGCCGTTCTCGCTGGCGGTGTTCTGGCTGGTGCTGCAGCACCTGAGCCTGGTGGCGATCTTCGCCACCTTCCCCGAATACGATCACAGCGTCGCCTTGGGGTTTCTCCAAGCCAGCATCTACCTGGGCATCTCGGTGCTGGTGTTCGTGACCTCGACGGTCGCCAGCCAGCAGGCCGAGCAGCGCGACGTGCAGCGGCGGCTGAATTCCGAGCTGCGCGCCACCCGCGCCCTGCTGGCCGAATCCAGCCGCATCGCCGAACGCATGCGCATCGCGCGTGACCTGCATGACCTGATCGGCCACCACCTGACCGCGTTGAGCCTGAACCTCGAGGTGGCCAGCCATCTCACCAACGAAGCGGCCGGCGCCCACGTGCGCAAGGCGCAGAGCACGGCCAAGCTGCTGCTGGCCGACGTGCGCGAGGTGGTCAGCGAACTGCGCCAGGACGACGCGATCGACCTGACCCAGGCACTGCGGGGACTGGCCGAAGGCGTGCCCGGTCTCAATGTGCATGTGGTGATGCCGCCACGTTTCAGCGTGGAGGACCCGCGCCGTGCCCAGGTGCTGCTGCGTTGCGCCCAGGAGATCATCACCAATGCCGCGCGCCATGCCGGCGCCCGCAACCTGTGGCTGAATTTCGCCTACGCCGGGGAAAGCCTGATCGGCCTGCATGCGCGCGACGACGGCCGCGGCGCCGAGAACGTCGCGCCGGGCAACGGCCTGTCCGGCATGCGCGAGCGGCTGGCCGAGTTTGGCGGCAGCCTGACCCTGGACAGCGGGCCGAGCCAGGGATTTGCGCTGACCGTGCGGCTGCCGCTGGGGGAACATGCCGCGCTGGCGCATGCGCCGACCCGGCTTGAGCCACCAGCGCTCAATGTGTCGTAATCTCTGCCGTCTGCGCCGGGGTGCGAAAGTGCGTCGGTGTTGGCAGCGGGGCCCTGCGCCAGCTGCCAGCATCCCATCGTCAAGCCACAGTTTTCCCGAGGATCCGCGATGATTTCCGTTTGTCTCGTCGACGACCAGAATCTGGTTCGCCAGGGCGTCCGTTCGCTGCTGGACCTGGCTGAGGACATCCGTGTGGTGGCCGAGTGCGCCGACGGCGCCCAGGCCGTGCAGGATATTCCGCGGATCAAGCCCGACGTGGTGCTGCTGGACCTGCGCATGCCGAACATGAGCGGGCTGGAAGTGCTGCAGGCGCTGTCCGCCCGCAACGAACTGCCGCCCACGATCATCCTGACCACCTTCGATGACGACCAGCTGGTGCTGCAGGGCCTCAAGGCCGGCGCCCGCGGTTACCTGTTGAAGGACGTTTCGCTGGAGCAACTGGTCGAGGCCGTGCGCACGGTGGCCGCCGGTGGCTCGCTGGTGGCGCCGATGGTGACCCAGCGGCTGATGGCCGGGGTGTCGCGGATGCAGAACAACTTCACCAGCCTCGAGCAGCCCGACCCGCTGACCGAGCGCGAGACCGAGATCCTGCGGCTGCTGTCCGGCGGCTACAGCAACAAGGAGATCGCCAACTCGCTGAAGGTGGCCGAAGGCACGGTGAAGAACCACGTTTCCAACATCCTTTCCAAGCTGGGCGTGCGCGACCGCACGCGGGCCGTGCTGAAGGCGCTGGAAATGGGCATCGTCTGATGCCCGCCCGGGTGCAGGGCGCCCGGATGCGCCGTTTCAACGGGCTTTGGCCGGGCGTTTTTCGACCCTGCGCGGAGGCCGTCCGGGCGGATAGCGTTCCAGCCCGTGAGCAAGTAACATCCGTAGCTTCGGCGTTTGCCGACCCCCTGCCATGGCCCTCGGACCCCACCGAAGGGCGGGTTCGCGCGGAAGGCCGGGGCAACACTATCTAGGTATGGCGTAAAGACGCTTCGGAGAACTCTGGAATGATGCGTGTCTTTGAATTTCTTGTTGCCCTGGTCATCGTTGCGGTGCTCGGTGTCCTGGCGGCTGTGGTCATGCCCGGCAGCGGTCATGTGGAACGCCAGCTGGTCATCGGCAAGGACATGCGTCAGGTCTATGACGTGCTCGACAACTACCGCCGGCTGCCGGACTACTCGGTGCTGCGCTCGCTCGACCCCAAGGTGCAGTTCGCGTTCTCCGGCAAGGCCTACGGCCCGGGCGCCGAGATCAGCTGGACCACGACGGATGCCAAGCTGGGCAACGGTGGCCTGACCATCGCCAGCGCCACGCCCGAGTTCGACCAGATCGACGGCAACACCAAGAGCGCCAGCATCATCTGGAACCTGGACAACGACTGGCGCGGCCTGGACAAGCACTTCACGCTGGATCTGGAGCGCCAGGGCAACCGCGGCCAGCTGACCCAGGTGACCTGGTCGTATGACGTGTCCTACGGCTGGAACCTGATCAACCGCTTTGCCAACCTCTACATCCACGGCGATCCGGACTCCTTCATCCAGTTCAGCCTGAACAACCTGCAGAACGTGCTGGCCGGCGTGCCGAACATCGACTACAGCCAGCTGATCCCCTACATCGAACAGACCCAGCCCACCCCGGTCTTGCTGGTATCCACCTCGATCCAGCGCAAGGACGGCATGGAAGCGGTGGAAGACGCCGTGGCCAAGGCGTCCACCGAGGTCCAGGCTGCCGCCAAGAAGCTCGGTGTGAACATCACCGGCTCGCGCATCCTGATCACCACCAACTACGGTGACCAGACCTACAGCTTCGACGTGGCGTTCCCGATCGATAGCAGCACGCTGACCGTGAATGGCCAGAGCGAGCAGCTCACCGCCGCCACCCCGCCGTCGATCGACAATGCCGCTCCCGCCGAGGCGAGCAGCGCCGCTGGCGCAGCCGACAGCAGCGTGGCCGTCGGCAGTCGCGACCGCTTCGGTCGCCTGGTGTTGGATGGCAACGTTCGCGCCTCGCTGGCGTTCGGTGGCGCGGCGCTCAAGGGCGTGTGGAACGGCACGTTTGCCGGTGTGCCGCAGACCCGCGACATGCTCAAGGCTTACGCGCAGACCCATGGCTACAAGTACGACGAAGTGGTCAACCGCCCCTACGACGTGATTGCCACGCCGGAAGTGAAGGACGCTGGCGGCAACATCACGGCCTATGCCAAGTACAACGTGTACCTGCCGATCACCGACGCCCCGGAAAAGACTCCGGAGCAGGAAGCCGGTCTGCAGCCGCCGAGCCTGGACGATACGCAGGCGCCGGCAGCGGCCAGCTCCGCTCCCGCCCCGGCCGGCACGGCCGCGGCTCCGGCAGAGGCCGCCAGCGCGGGCGAGTAAACCCTCCACGCGCGGTCTTGTCGAAATACAGAAAGGCCCTTCCACCCGGAAGGGCCTTTTTCTTTCGGATCACCCCGGGCTTCTTGCGGTACATTGCGGGACGCGCCGCGACAGCACCCGGCCAGCTCTTCCGCCAGCTGGTCGCGCCAACTCCACAGCCCGTCACCGGACATGATCGAAACCGACCAGCTCACCCGATGCTATGGCCACCTCACCGCCGTGGACGCGCTGAGCATCCGTGTCGAACCGGGCCAGGTGCTGGGCCTGCTTGGCCCGAACGGCGCCGGCAAGTCCACCGCGATGCGCATGATCGCCGGGTTTCTGGTGCCCACCTCGGGCACGGCGCGGGTCTGCGGCCACGATGTCAGCCGCGAGCCGCTGAAGGCAAAGCGGGCACTGGGCTACCTGCCGGAAGGCGCGCCCAGTTACGGCGAAATGACCGTGCGCGAGTTTCTCCATTTCATCGTGCGCATGCGCGGGCTCAAGGCGGAGACGGGCTACCGGCGTTTCGACGCGGTGGTGCAGCAACTGCAGCTGGAGGACGTGCTGGAGGCGTGCATCGACACGCTGTCGAAGGGCTTGCGCCGACGCGTCGGGCTGGCCCAGGCGATCCTGCACGATCCGCCGGTACTGATGCTGGATGAACCCACCGACGGCCTCGATCCGAACCAGAAACACGCGGTGCGCCAGCTGATCGACGTGATGGCGCGCGACCGCACCATCCTGATCTCCACCCACCTGCTGGAAGAAGTCCATGCGCTGTGCAACCGGGTGGTGATCATTGCCCGCGGCAAGCTGCTGGCGGACGCCACGCCGGCCGAACTGGAAGCGCGCTCGCGCTATCACGGTGCGGTGTCGTTCAGCGCGCCGGGCAGCGGCATGTCGCAGGAGATGCTGGGGCGCCTGCCGCAGGTGGCGTCGATCGAGGTGGACCCACTGGACGGGCGCATCACGGTGTTTCCGAAGCCGGGCGAACGCATCCTGGAAGCGGTGGAAACGCTGCTGCGCGAGCAGGGCCTGGAGGTTTCGGAAATCCAGCTCGAGCGTGGCCGGCTCGACGAGGTGTTCCGCCAGATCACCACCAGTGACGATCGCGCCGCCGAGGTTCGCGCATGAGCCCGGTCAACGCGGTGCTGCGGCGCGAGTTGCGCAGTTATTTCGTGACCCCGGTGGCCTACGTCTTCCTGGTGATCTTCCTGGTCCTGACCGGCATCCTCACGTTCTATGCGGGCGACTATTACGAGCGTGGCCAGGCCGACCTGCAGCCGTTCTTCGCGATGCATCCCTGGCTGTACCTGATCCTGGTGCCGGCGATCACCATGCGCATGTGGGCGGAGGAGGCCAAGGGCGGCACGCTGGAACTGCTGCTGACCCTGCCGCTGACGCTGTGGCAGGCGATGCTGGGCAAGTTCCTGGCGGCCTGGTTGTTCATCGGCCTGGCGCTGGCGCTGACCTTCCCGATCTGGATCACCGTCAACTACCTGGGCTCGCCGGACAACGGCATCATCCTGGCGGGATACCTGGGCAGCTGGCTGATGGCCGGCAGCTTCGTGGCGATCGGCGCCTGCCTGTCCGCGCTGACCCGCAGCCAGGTGGTGGCCTTCATCCTCACCGCGCTGGTCTGCGTGTTGCTGATCCTGATCGGCCAGCCGCAGGTGCTCGACTTCTTCTCCGGCACCTTGCCGCGCAAGCTGATCAACGCGGTGGCGCACCTGTCGATGCTGCGCCACTTCGAGGCGATCGCGCGGGGCGTGCTCGACGTGCGCGACCTGCTGTATTTTCTGCTGAGCACGCTGGGCTGGCTGCTCGCCGGCGTGCTGCTGCTCGACCTGAAACGGACGCGCTGACCGATGCCCCGTTCGCGTCTTCATCACATGCTTTCCACGCCGCTGCGACTGACCCGGCGCGGCCTGCTGTATGGCGCACTGGTGCTGCTGGTGCTGGTGTTCGTGCCGCTGATCGTGGCCAGCAGTCGCTGGCTGCACGCATCGCGGGTCGACCTCACCACCGACCAGCTGTACACGCTGACGCCGGGCACGCTGCACATCGTCGATACATTGCAGCGGCCGCTGCGGCTGACCTTGTACTTCTCCGAGCACGCGACCCGCGACCTGCCGCAACTGCGCAGTTACGAGCAGCGCGTGCGCGAGATGTTGCAGGAGATGGTGGCGCGTTCGCACGGTCGCATCCGCCTGCAGACCATCGATCCGGTGCCGTATTCCGATGACGAGGCCAGCGCCGAAGGCAGCGGCCTCACCGCGGCCAATGGCGGCAGCAACGGCGAGCGGGTGTTCTTCGGCCTCGCCGGCAGTGCCATGTCCGGCAGCGTCGACGGCGACAGCAACGATGACCGCGTGCCGGAGAAGACGCTGTCGATCGCGTTCTTCGATCCCTCGCGCGAGGCGTTCCTCGAGTACGACATCGCCAAGCTGGTGTACGAACTGAACCAGACCAGCAAGCCGCAGGTCGGCGTGATCAGTTCGCTGCCGGTCGAGGGCAACCCGGTGCTCAGCGAACAACCGTGGACGGTCCTGCAGCAACTGGGCCAGCTGTTCGACCTGAAGACGATCGATCCGGCCACGCTGCAAAAAGTGGACGACAAGATCCGCGTGCTGTTGCTGATCCAGCCCAGGCGCCTGACCCCCGATGCGCAATACGCGATCGACCAGTACGTGCTGGGCGGCGGGCATCTGGTGGTATTCGTCGACCCGGACGCCGAGCTGGACACCTCGCCCTACGGGCCGGAGAGCATCACCTTTCCCGATCGTGCGTCGGACCTGCCGCGGCTGTTCAAGGCGTGGGGCGTGATCTACGACCCGCACAAGGTGGTGCTCGATCGTAGCCGCGCGTTGCAGATCGAGCTGGCCGGCAGCAGCCTCAACCATCCGGCGATGCTGGACCTGGGCGCGCAGGAACTGAACCGCAACGATGCGGTGACCGCCAGCCTGCAGCGCATCAACGTCTCCACCGCGGGCTTCTTCGACCTGGCCGCGGATGCGCACACCCGACTGGTCCCGCTGCTGCAGAGCAGTGTCGAGGCCGAGGTGGTGTCCACCCAGCGCGTGCTGGACGCCAGCAACGATCCCACTTCGCTGCTGCAGAACTACCATCCCGACGGCGCCCATTACCTGCTCGCGGCGCGCCTGCACGGCACCTTCGACAGCGCGTTCCCGGAGCGCGCCGGCGTGGCGGGTCATCGTGCGCGCTCGGCCGCGAATGCCGAGGTGATCCTGGTTGCCGATACCGACCTGCTCAGCGATCGCCTGTGGGTCGAGCCGCAGACCATCCTCGGCCAGACCATGATGCGGATCTTCGCCAATAACGGCGACCTGGTGACCAACCTGGTGGACAACCTCAGCGGTTCGTCGGCGCTGCTGTCGATTCGCGGCCGCTCCACGTCGCAGCGCCCCTTCACCCGGGTGCAGGCATTGCGCAACGTGGCCGACCAGAAATTCCTGCAGAAGGAGCAGGAGCTGGAGCAGGAGCTGGCCGACACCCGGCGGCGGCTGGACGAACTGCAGCCGGCCAAGGGCGGCCACGGCAGCACCGCTACGGCCGAGCAGCGGCGCGAGATCGAGCAGTTCCGCCAGCGCCAGCTGGCGATCAACAAGGAGCTGCGCGACGTGCAGCACCAGCTCAACGCGGAGATCGATGCGCTGGGGCTGCGGGTGAAGGTCACCAACATCGTGGCGATCCCCGCCCTGGTGGTGCTGTTCGGCCTGTTGTACGGCTGGCGCAGGGGGCGCTACGGCCGCCGCCGCCGGTGACGGCGGCAATCTGCCGCAAGCACGCGGACCCGTGAAAGCTGACGCGATGGCGGTGCGGCGTTAAGCTGGGCGGTCGCCGGCCGCCGCCGGTGCGGACAGAAGTGCCGGTGCAGTGACTGCAAGCCTGTTGAAATGGATCGTGCCGTGGGAGTTTTCGTGGGTCTTGCTCACGTGCTTCGTGGTGGCCAGCGTGCTGTACCTGCGCGGCTGTCGCCGGCGGCCGGTGCGGTTCGCCAGCAAGCTGACGTTCTGGTCGGGCATGGCGATCATCTACCTGTCGCTGCACACGTATCTGGACTACTACGCCGAGCATGAGTTCTTCATGCACCGCATCCAGCAGTTGCTGCTGCACCACATCGCGCCGCTGCTGATCGTCGCGGCGTATCCGTCCGCGGTGTTGCGCGCCGGCCTGCCGCTGGCCTGGCGGGTACGCGTGCTGCGTCCGTTGCAGCGCTCATGGCCGTGGCGGCTGGTATTCGGCGTGCTGTGGAATCCGACCGTCGCCACGCTGCTGTTCATCGCCTTCATCCTGATCTGGCTGGTGCCCGATTTGCAGACGCTGGCGATGCTGGACTGGCGCATCTACCGCTTCATGAATTGGAGCATGCTGGTCAGCGGTTTCGCCTACTGGTCGCTGGTGCTCGATCACCGCCCGCATCCGCCGGGACGGATGACCGCCGGGCTGCGCGTGCTGTCGCCGGCGATCACCATGACACCGCAGATCGTCGCCGGAGCGATCGTCACGTTCTCGAAGACCGACCTCTATCCGATCTTCGAGATCTGCGGACGCGCGTTCACCCTCAACGTGCTCACCGGCCAGCTGATCGGCGGCGTGATCATCTGGGTGCCGTCGGCCCTGGTGGAGTCGATCGGCGGGCTGATGGCGCTGCGCCTGTGGCTGCGCCTGTCACGCAACGGCCGGTTGCCGCGCAAGCCGCCGCGCAGGACGGTCCGGACGGTGGCCGGCAAGGCGACGGTCACGGACGCTCAGTGATCGTGTGACATCGCGCCGTGGTCCATGCCGGGCATGGCGTGGTCGGCATGAGTGTCGCCGGCGTCCAGCGCGTTGGCCGGTCGTGCGATGAAGTCGGTGGCCAGGGTGCTGCCGTCGGCGAACTTCAGGGTCAGCGTCACGCTGTCGCCCGGTTTCACCGGTTGTTTCGGTTGCATCAGCATGAGGTGGTAGCCCGCCGGCGCCAGCGCGGCCTTGCCGTGCGCGGGCACGTCGAGCGAGTCGACCATGCTCATGCGACTGACGCCGCCGGCGGTCGAACTCCGGTGCAGCATCGCCTCGGCGTAGATCGTGCTGCTGGCGCCGCGCAACGCGATCGGCGCGCCGCTGTCGTTTTCCAGCGTGACATAGGCGCCGGCGGGCAGGGCGCCGGGCAGCACGCGAATCCACGCATGGCTGGCATGGATGTGGTCGGCATCGGCCGCGTGGGCGATGCCGGCCAGCAGCAGGCCGGCGCACAGCAGCGACAGTCGGGAAAGTTTCATTCGTGGGCTCCGGTGTTCAGCAGCAGGTGCAGGTCGTGGACGAGGTCGTCGTGCGAGGCGGAGGGGGTGGCCAGCACGCGGGCATGGCCCTCGCGGTCGAACACGTAGATCGCCGAACTGTGGCTGACCTCGTAATTGCCGTCGGCATCGCCCGGTTCGCGGGTGAAGGCCGAGCGATAGCGCTTGCTCAGCGTTTCGACGGCGCGAGCGCTGCCGACCAGGCCCACCGCACGCGGGTCGAACGCGTTGACGTAGGCGTGCATGATCGCCGGCGTGTCGCGTGCCGGATCGACGCTGACGAACAGGATGCGCGCGTCGTCGGCCAATGGTCCCAGCCGCTGCATCACCACGTGCAACTGGGCCAGGGTCAGCGGGCAGACGTCGGGGCAATGGGTGTAACCGAAATACAGCAGCACCACCTTGCCGCGATAGTCGGCGCCGGTGACCGCCTTGCCGTTGTCGTCGGTGAGCTTGAAGTCGAGATCGGGCATGTGGCCGCTGATGTTGGTCAGCCGGAACGGCGGCTGGTCGTGCTGACAGCCGCCCAGCAACAGGCCGACAGCGAGCAGCAACAGCAGCAGCGCGGGGCGCAGCCAGTGGCGGGGCTTCATGCGAGAATCCTTGGTCTTCATCCGTTCAAGCATACGACACCGGCCGCGTTGCCGGGTTCGCCGGCCAGGGATACGAGCACCATGCGACAACCTGTCAGTACCCGTGTTGCCGTGCTGGTCGGCGTTGCCGGAGCCAGCGCGGTGCTGCTGGGCGCGTTCGGCGCACATGCGCTGCGCGGCGTGCTCGACGGGCGTGGCACGGAGCTGTGGCATACGGCGGTGAACTACCACGTGTGGCATGCGCTGGCGCTGGTCATGACGGCTGCGCTGGGGCGTGGCCGCAGCGGCCGGGTGGCGCTGCTCGCGTTCGGCGCCGGCATCGTGTTGTTCAGCGGCAGCCTGTATGCGCTGGCGTTGGGTGCGCCACGCTGGGTGGGCATCATCACGCCGTTCGGCGGGCTAGCCTTCGTGGTCGGCTGGCTTGCGCTTGGCTGGACGCTGCGTACGCGCAACGAATAGTTCTTGCGGGTGTCATGCCGCCGTCATGCCCGGCTGCGATCGTGTTTGCATGAACACGCAGACCGTCCCCTGGCAGCGCTCACGTGCGACATGGTCGCCCGGCCATCTTCTGCGCAGGCTGCGCGGGCCCGGCCTGATCCTGCTTGCGGCGTTGTCGCTGGGGCTGTCGTGGTCATGGTTGCCGGCTCCGACCGGAGCAGCTGAGGCCGACCCGGTCGGCCAGCTGGTGCACTGGCGGGATGCGGCCCACGACTGGCTGCTGGTGGTGGACCCGGAAAGCCGCGAACTGGTGGTCTACGACGCCAACGACGGCCGTCCCCTGGAGCGCCTGGGTGCAGACGACGGGCTGCCGGACGTTCATTCGATCGCGCAGCTGGGCTCGTTGCTGCTCGTCACGGATCGGCAGCGCTCAACGCTGCGCCTGTTGAAGCTGCCCCAGTTGCAGCAGGTGGCCTTCGATCCGCGCTGAGCGAATCAGGCGCCGCCGGCCAGTGGCGCGATCACATGCAACACCAGGTCGGCGCAGAAGTGCGCCAGCATCGCGTGCTCCAGGCCGTACTTCCAGAACAGCACGCCAGTCACCGTTCCGACGACGGCGTTGAGCAGGACGATCTTGCCGATCAGCAACGATGCCGGTGTCGCCGTGATCGCGAAGACTGCCGGCAGATGGCCGGCGCCGAACAGCAGCGCAGCCAGCACGATGGCCACCACGAACATCCACGGCAGCGCCACGTTGCGGTGGCTTCGCGCCAGCAGCCAGACGAACAGGCTGACCAGCAGCAGCCGGCAGCCGACTTCCTCCACGATGCCGCCATAGAACGACGCCAGCGCGCCACGCCAGGCCCAGCCCGCGGCGCTGGTGGCATGCTCGGCCGGAAGCGTGGGCCCAAGCAACGACAGGCCGAGCACCAGCACGGCAGCGCCCGCGCCGAGCGACATGGCCAGACCCCAGCGCGCGGGCCGGCCCGGGTCGAGCGGACGCCGATAGACCCGACTGCGCAGCCACGGTGCATCCAGTCCGTGCGGTGCGCCCAGGGACAGACCGAGCCAGGCGAGCAGCCAGCACATCACGCCAGCCTGGATAGTCTGCGCCGCCACCACGACCGGCAGGGGCAAGGGCAGCGCGGCCAGCTTCTGCGGCATCAGCACCAGCAGATACGGCCACAGCGCCAGGGTGGACAACAGGCCGGCAAGGCCGAGCAGCATGGCGAGCTTCAGATGGGGACCCTTGACGGGCAGGGCGGCGGGCGCGATGGCTGGCATGGAGTGAGGCTCTTGCAGTGGAGGTCAGTCCGGGTCGTGGTCGACCGCGGCCGTGCCGGGGTTGGCTTTCAGGCGGCCAGCCTTGCGCAGCGCCTCGCGCAGCACGTATTCGATCTGTGCGTTGAGGCTGCGCAGTTCGTCATCGGACCAGCGCTGCATCGCGTCCAGCACGACGGCGTTGATGCGCAGCGGATAGGCTTTTTTTTCGGCGGCCATGCCGGCTCAGCGCCGCATGCGTCCACGCCTTGCGGCGTGGCTCGCAATGAACACGATCAGCAGGATGGCGATGAGGCTGCCCATGACCATCCCCTCAGTACAGCGTGCCGGTGTTCAGCACCGGCTGGGTGCCGCGCTCGCCGCACAGCACCACCAGCAGGTTGCTGACCATCGCCGCCTTGCGCTCTTCGTCCAGGTTCACCACGCCGCGCTGGCTGAGCTGGTCCAGCGCCATCTCGACCATGCTCACCGCGCCTTCGACGATTTTCGTGCGGGCGGCGATGATCGCGCCGGCCTGTTGCCGCTGCAGCATCGCCTGGGCGATTTCCTGCGCGTAGGCAAGGTGGCTGATGCGCGCTTCCACCACCTGCACGCCGGCCTTGCCCAGGCGGGTCTGGATCTCGTCGCGCAGGTGCGTGTTGATCTCGTCGCCGTGGCTGCGCAGCGAGGGCTTGCCGTCCTCGTGGGCGTCGTAGGGGTAGCTCTGCGCCATCTGCCGCAGCGCGGATTCGCTCTGGATGTGCACGTAGTTTTCGTAGTCGTCGACGCAGAACACCGCCTCGGCCGTGTCCAGCACCTGCCATACCACCACGGCGCCGATCTCGATCGGATTGCCGTCGTTGTCGTTGACCTTCAGCTTGCCGCTCTCGAAGTTGCGCACGCGCAGCGAGATGCGCTGGCGGCTGTAGAACGGATTGGTCCAGCGCAGACCCTCGTGGCGCACGGTGCCGGCGTACTTGCCGAACAGTTGCAGGACCTGGCCTTCATTCGGGGCAACCTGGAAGAAGCCCTTGAGCATGAAGCTGTCGATCGCCAGCAGGATCACGCCGGTGAACACCTGGAACAGCGGAGGGGCATCCGGATGACCGTGGATGGCGGATACCACCAGTGCCACGCCGATGCCGGCCAGTACCAGGCACAACCCCACGAAAGGGATGCCGGCGACGGAAAAGCCATTGTGTTCGTTCATGAGGAGTCTCCCTGAGGTGAGATAATTAGATATCAAAGTGATATCAAACGCAAGTGGCCCCTCGTGATCCCGGCAGTGACGGCGGTCGACGACCCGGGCGGCCGCATACAATGCCGGTTTGTCCGCACCGGAGAACCCGATGAAGCCTTTCGGCACGCCCCATTCCGACCACGCGCTGCGCGTTCTGCTGCTGGGCTCCGGCGAGCTGGGCAAGGAAGTGGCGATCGAACTGCAGCGCTACGCGGTCGAGGTGATCGCGGTGGATCGTTACGCCAATGCGCCGGCCATGCAGGTGGCTCATCGCAGCCACGTGATCGACATGCTGGATGGCAAGGCGCTGCGTGCGCTGATCGAGCTGGAAAAGCCCGACCTGGTGGTGCCGGAGATCGAGGCGATCCACACGCCGACCCTGATCGAACTGGAGAAGGAAGGGCAGCGGGTGATCCCGACCGCCCGCGCCGCGTGGCTGACGATGGACCGCGAAGGCATCCGCAAGCTCGCCGCCGAGGAGCTGCAGCTGCCGACTTCGCCGTACCGCTTCTGCGACGACGAGGCGCAGTACCGCGCCGCGGCCGCCGCGATCGGCTATCCGTTCGTGGTCAAGCCGGTGATGAGTTCCTCCGGCAAGGGCCAGAGCGTGGTGCGCGGCGACGACGAACTGCAGCATGCGTGGGATTACGCCCAGTCCGGCGGACGCGCGGGCAAGGGCCGGGTAATCGTCGAGGGCTTCGTCGATTTCGATTACGAGATCACCATGCTCACCGTGCGGCATACCGATGGCGTCAGCTTCTGCGCGCCGATCGGCCACCGCCAGGAAGACGGCGACTACCGCGAGTCGTGGCAGCCGCAGCCGATGAGCGACGCTGCGCTGGCCGAGGCGCAGCGCCAGGCCGCGGCGGTCACCGGCGCGCTGGGCGGCTGGGGCGTGTTCGGCGTGGAGTTCTTCGTCAGGGGTGATGCGGTGATCTTCTCCGAGGTCAGTCCGCGCCCCCACGACACCGGCCTGGTCACCCTGATCTCGCAGGAGTTTTCCGAGTTCGCGCTGCATGCGCGGGCGATCCTGGGACTGCCGATCCCGGTGATCCACCAGTACGGGCCGTCGGCCTCGTGCGCGGTGCTGGTCGAAGGCGAGGGCGCAGGACCGCGCTACCACGGCGTGGCCGAGGCGCTGGCCGAGCCGGACACGCAACTGCGGCTCTTCGGCAAGCCCGAGGTGAAGGGGCGCCGGCGCATGGCGGTGGCGCTGGCCCGGGCCGGCACGCTGAACGAAGCAGTGGGCAAGGCCGTGCGCGCCGCCGGAAAACTGCGCATCGAGTTGTGATCGGAAGAATGCCGCGATCCGATGCGATAGGCTCTGCGCCATCGACGACGGTTGTCGAGTCGTAACCGCTCGCCCTGACGGCGAGCCCTTGATCGGGGAGAGGCAAGGATGGAATCAGGCGGATTCGCGCACTGGCTGGTGGTGGTGGTCGAGCTGGCGGCGGCGTTCGCGCTGCTGTTGCTGGCGCTGGCGGTGGTGGTGTTGCTGGCGACCTGGGTGGTCGATCGCAACCAGACCGGCAACGCGGTGCTGCGCAACTTCCCGGTGATCGGCCACTTCCGCTACTGGTTCCTGCACCTGGGCGAGTTCTTCCGCCAATACCTGTATTCCAGCGACCGCGAGGAAATGCCGTTCAATCGCGCCCAGCGCACCTGGGTGTATCGCGCGGCGAAGAACGTGGACAACACCAACGCCTTCGGTTCCAGCCGTGACTTGCGGGCCGAAGGCGTGCCGTTCTTCGTCAACGCGCCGTTCCCCGACCTGGGCACCGATCATGTCGAACCGGTGCCGGTGACGATCGGCCCGTACGCGCGCGAGCCGTACAGCCACGCCGCGTTCTTCAATATTTCCGCGATGAGCTTCGGCGCGCTGTCGGCGCCGGCGGTGCGGGCGCTGTCGCGGGGTGCGGCCAAGGCCGGCATCTGGATGGACACCGGCGAAGGCGGCCTGGCGCCGTATCACCTGGAAGGCGGTTGCGACATCATCTTCGAGATCGGCACGGCCAAGTACGGCGTGCGCACGCCGGACGGCAAGCTCGACGACGAGAAGCTGCTGGCGATCTGCGCGCACCCGCAGGTGAAGATGGTCAGCATCAAGCTGGGCCAGGGCGCCAAGCCCGGCATGGGCGGCCTGCTGCCCGGCGCCAAGGTCACCGCCGAGATCGCGGCGATCCGCGGCATTCCCGTCGGCGAGGATTCGCAAAGCCCTAACCGCCATCTGGACATCGGCAACGTCGCGCAGCTGATGGACAGCATCGCCCACATCCGCGAGCTCACCGGCAAGCCGGTGGGCTTCAAGGCGGTGCTGGGCGGCGCCGAATGGATCGGCGAGCTGTGCGATGAAGTGCATCGGCGCGGCATCGGGAGCGCGCCCGACTTCATCATCGTCGACGGCTCCGAGGGCGGCACCGGCGCCGCGCCGCAGACCCTGATGGAAGGCGTGGGCCTGCCGCTGCACGAGGCGCTGCCGGCGCTGATCGACATGCTGATCGTCAAGGGCCTGCGCGAACGCATCAAGGTGGTCTGCTCGGGCAAGTGCATCACCGCCTACGACGTGGCGTGGGCGTTGTCGATCGGCGCGGACTTCGTCAACTCGGCGCGCGGCTTCATGCTGGCGCTGGGCTGCATCCAGTCGCTGCAGTGCAACCGCAACACCTGTCCCACCGGCATCACCACGCAGAATCCGAAACTGCAGCGCGGCCTGGTGGTCACCGACAAGGCCGAGCGGGTATTCCATTACGCGAAGAACGTGATGCACGAAGTGGGCATCATCGCCCACAGCTGCGGGGTCAGCGAACCGCGCCAGCTCAATCGCGGGCATTGCCGCGTGGTCGGCGACGACGGTTTGTCGATTCCGCTGGAGAAGCTGTTTCCGTACCCGCAGCGAGAGCCTTCGTAGGACGGACTACCCGTCCTATGGCATGTCGGTCCAGCCCTGGGCCGTGCGGATCTGCAGCGGCTTGAAGCGCCGCTTGTAATCCATCTTCGGGTGGCCGTCGATCCAGAAACCCAGGTACAGCCACGGGATGCCGCGGCGCCGGGCGAGTTCCACCTGTTGCAGGATCGCGAAGGTGCCGAGGCTGCGCCCGGCTTCCTCCGGCTCGTAGAAGGTGTAGACGGCGGAAATGCCGTTGAGGCAGATGTCGGTCACCGCCACGGCCAGCAGGCGTGGCCCCGCGCGCAACTCCATGAACACGGTGGGGCTCCACGGCGCGGTGAGGAAGCGGCGGAAGTCGCTGGCCTCGGCGTCGTCCATGCCGCCGCCGGCATGCCGGCTGTGCAGGTAGCGCTCGTAGAGCGCATGGCGTTCGCGGTTGTAACCGGGGATGCATTCGGTGACGACCACGTCGGTATTGCGCTGCAGGCAGCGGCGCTGGCTGCGGTCCGGCCGGAAGTTCGCCACGTCGATGCGGCACGGGGTGCAGGCGCGGCAGCTGGCGCAGTGGGGGAAATACAGGTGGCCGCCGGCGCGGCGAAAGCCGCGTTCCAGCGCGGGGCCGTAAAGCTGGTCCAGGTTGGGGGCGGCCGGATCAAGCACCAGGTTCTGCGCCGTGCGGTCGGCGTAATAGCCGCACGCATGTGGCAGCGTCTGGAACAGCCGGACTTGGTCGGATCGGCGCATGGACCGATTCTATGCCGCGGCAGGCGGCGCCGCACGTGGTCGATTCAGAACACGTGCAGATTGCGCAGCATCGCCACCGCCGCCACGCCGAGCACCACCAGCAGCACGATGCGGCGCACCCGGGCGACGGTAAGCCTGCGCCGGTCCATCGGGGTGGGGTTGCGTGCGGCAGCCAGTTCCTCGCCATAACGGACCACCGGCTCGATGCCGATCTCGCGCAGCAGGGCGCGGGCGCGGGTGTAGTCGTCGGCGCTGGTGATCCACACCTGGGGCCAGCGGCTGCGATCTTCCTGGCGCTGCGAGTAACTGAAACGCTGCCAGCTGGAGCGGTTGTAGTTGGAGCGGTTGGACACCGTGGCCTCGATGCCGTGCTCGGCCATCAGGGCGACCACGGTATCGATGTTCTGCTCGCGGGGAGAGGTATAGATCTGGCGCATGGGCGGGAGTCTACGCGATCAGTCGTTGCGCACGCGGATCAGGCCTTCCTGCGCAGTGGAGGCGACCAGGTGCCCGTCGCGGCTGAAGATCTGTCCGCGCGCCAGCCCGCGGCCGCCCTGGGCGGTGGGGCTGTCGAAGGTGTACAGCAGCCATTCGTCGACGCGGAACGGACGGTGGAACCACAGCGCGTGGTCGAGGCTGGCCATCTGCACGTTGTGGGTCATGTACGAGATGCCGTGCGGCAGCGTGGCGGTGCCGATCAGGTGGAAATCCGACGCATACGCCAGCAGCGCGCGGTGCAGGATCGCCGAGTCGTCGATCGGCGAGGTCAGCCGGAACCAGATGTGCTGGATCGGCGGACGCTTCACCGGATGCAGCTCGTCGCGCGGCCACACCTGGCGGAACTCGAACGGGCCGTCGATGCCCAGCCAGCGCTGCAGTTTCACCGGCAGCCGGGCCAGTTCATCCGGCGGCAGCGGATGCATCGGTTCGATGTCTTCGGGCGCCGGCACCTCGGGCATCGAGGTCTGGTGTTCGACGCCGGTTTCCGGCACCTGGAACGAGATCGAACCGTTCAGGATCGGCTGGCCGTGCTGGATCGCCACTACCCGCCGCGAGGAGAACGTGCCGCCATCGCGGGTGCGTTCGACGCTGTAGACGATCGGCGCGCGGATGTCGCCGGCGCGCAGGAAATACGCGTGCAGCGAATGCGCCTCGCGGGCCGGATCGACCGTCTGCTGGGCAGCCGACAAGGCCTGTCCCAGCACCTGGCCGCCGAACACGAAGCGGGTGCCGATGTCGCGGCTCTGGCCCCGGAACAGGTTGTCTTCCAGTCGCTCGAGCTGCAGCAGCTCGACCAGTTCGGTGACGTGGTTGGGTGACATGGAGTCGGACTCGCGGGGACGTAAGCCCGCGATTATACCGGGCGCCGGCCGCGCTTACGGCACCGCCGGTCGGCTCAGGCCGCAGGCTTCGAGCACCTCGACCCACGGAAACAGCGGGCCGGGATCGAGCTTGCGGTGGATCTGGATGGCGGGATCGTCGCTGGCCGGCATCAGGTCCGTGTCCAGCTGTTCATGGCCGGCGATCTGGCGCAGGTTCGGGAAATCCCGGCGCAGCTCGGCCAGCAGGGCGCGCAACGCGGTGATCTGGGCATCGCCGTAAGGCTCGGTCATCCGCTGCTGGCGCGAATCCCACCAGTGCGGATAGCGGCCCAGGTTCACCAGCTCGATGCCGATCGAGTTCGGGTTGTGCCCGCGCACGTGGTTGGCCACGCGGGTGCCGGGCACGTAGCGGTACACCGCGCCATCGCGGTCGATGTAATAGTGGCCGCTGTTGCCGGCGCCGCTGGGGTGCAGCACGCGCTCGCCGTATTCGCGGGCGATGGCCAGGTCCGGCAGCTCGGTGCAGTGGATCACCACCAGCTCCACCGCCGCGGCGGGGCGCTCGGGCAGCAGGTCGACGTAGGGCAGGGGCTGGTCGTGGATGGTCAGGCTCATGCGCTGCAGTTTCGCACGTGCCGCGGCCGCGGCGGAAACGCCGCCTGTTACCATGCGTGCCTTGCTTCGAGCACTTTCATGGAGACCGCCATGCGCGGCCAGATCATTCTTTCGCACGGTTCGGATTCGAGCCCCGAGGCGACCAAGGTCAGCGCGCTGGCCGCACTGGCCGAGTCGCTGGGCTGGCGCACGCAGCGGCCGGACTACCGCGCCGACGACAGCCGCGGCCATGCCGGCTCGGTGGCGCCGCGGATCGCCCGCCTGCGCGCCACCATCGAGGCGCTCGACGCGCCGCCGCTGCTGGTCGGTTCCAGCATGGGCGCCTTCGTTTCCGGAATGGTCTCGCTGGACGTGCCGGTGGCCGGACTGTTGCTGCTGGCCACCCCCAGCGAGATTCCCGGCTATGCGCGCCGCTTCGACCTGCGCGCCGACGTGCCCGCCATGCTGATCCATGGCTGGCGCGACGACGTCTGCCCGCTGGCCGGCGTGCACGCGTTCGCCGCGCGGCGGCGCCTGCCGCTGCTGGTGCTGGACGACGATCACCGACTGGCTGCCAGCATGGACACGATCAACGCCCAGTTCCGGCTGTTGCTCGACCAGCAGGCCGCCGCATGAACACCTCGGCAACGCGCGCGTTCTTCGCCACCTGCCCCAAGGGCATGGAATACCTGCTGCGCGACGAACTGGTCGCCATCGGCGCCAGCGACGTGCGCGAGGCGCTGGCCGGCGCGCATTTTTCCGGCACGCTCGAAACCGCCTACAAGGCCTGCCTGTGGTCGCGCCTGGCCAGCCGCATCCTGCTGCCGCTGGCCGAGTTCGACGCGGCCGATGACGACGCGCTGTACCGTGGCGTGCAGGGCATCGACTGGAGCGAACACCTGGCCGCGCATGCCACCTTCGCGGTGGATGCCGGCACC
Organism: Rhodanobacter sp. FDAARGOS 1247; assembly: GCF_016889805.1. Lineage (NCBI taxonomy): Bacteria > Pseudomonadati > Pseudomonadota > Gammaproteobacteria > Lysobacterales > Rhodanobacteraceae > Rhodanobacter > Rhodanobacter sp. FDAARGOS 1247. The sequence continues at coordinate 2,544,651 of NZ_CP069535.1, read as the reverse complement.
GCGATGAGCAAGCTCAACCACAGCCAGTTCATTGGCCTGCGCACCAAGGACGCCGTGGTCGACCAGTTCCGCCAGCGCGACGGTTCGCGTCCGGACATCGACACCGACGAGCCGGACATCCGCATCAACCTGCGCCTGCGCCGTGATCGCGCCACCGTGTCGCTCGATCTCGCCGGCTCGCCGCTGCACCGGCGCGGCTGGCGCGAGGAGCAGGGCGAGGCGCCGCTGAAGGAAAACCTCGCCGCGGCGATGCTGCTGCGCGGGCGCTGGCCGGAGGTCTACGCGGCCGGCGGCGCGCTGCTCGATCCGATGTGCGGTTCGGGCACCCTGTTGATCGAGGGCGCGCTGATGGCCGCCGACGTGGCGCCGGGCCTGCGCCGCGAATACTTCGGTTTCCTCGGCTGGCAGCAGCACGACATCGCGCTGTGGCGCGGCCTGCTGGACGAGGCGAAGCAGCGTGCCGAGAATGGCCTGCGCACATTGCGCAGCGTGTTCTTCGGCAGCGACGCCGACCCGCGCATGGTGCAGACGGCCAAACGCAATGCGCAGGAAGCGGGCGTGGCGGGTTTCTTCACCCTGGACAAGCAGGACATGACGCGCGCCGCGCCACCGCCCGGCGTCGAACACGGCCTGGTGATCACCAATCCGCCGTACGGCGAGCGCCTCGGCGATCGCGCCGAGATGCCGAAGCTGTACCGCGCGCTGGGCGACACCTTGCGCCAGCGTTTCAGCGGCTGGCGTGCCGCCGTGCTGGCCGGCGACGTCGAACTGGGCCGCGCGATGCAACTGCATGCCGACAAGCGCTACGCGCTGTACAACGGCGCGCTGGAAACCGTGCTGCTGACGTTCGACCTGAAGCCGCGCGACGAGCAGCCGCGTGAAGCGAAGCCGCTGTCGCCTGGCGCGCAGATGCTGAAGAACCGTCTGGAAAAGAACGTCAGACACCTGCGCAAGCGGCTGGCCCGCGAGGGCATCCACTGCTGGCGCGCCTACGACCAGGACCTGCCCGAGTACGCCGCCGCCATCGACGTCTACGGCGACACGCATGGCGACGACCACCTGCACATCCAGGAGTACCGCGCGCCGGCTGACGTCCCCGCCGACGTGGCCCGCCTGCGCATGCGCGAGATCGCCCGGGTCGCCGGCGAAGTGCTCGGCGTGCCGCGCGAACGCATCGCGCTGAAGACCCGCGAGCGCGGCAAGGGCGGTTCGAAATACGGCCAGATGGACCAGCGCAACGAGTTCATCGAAGTGGAGGAGGACGGCCTGAAGCTGCTGGTCAACCTCACCGACTATCTCGACACGGGATTGTTCCTCGACCACCGCCTGGTGCGCGGCAAGGTGCGCGAGCTGGCCCACGGGAAGTGCTTCCTCAACCTGTTCGCCTATACCGCCACCGCCAGCGTCCATGCGGCGGCGGGCGGCGCGCTGGAAACCACCAGCGTCGACCTGTCGGCGACTTATCTGGAGTGGGCTTCGCGCAACCTGGCGCTGAACGGTTTCACCGGTGTCGACCACCGGCTGATGCAGTTCGACGCGCTGGAATTCCTGCAGCGCGACCGCGGCCATTACGGGCTGATCTTCGTCGACCCGCCCACGTTCTCGAACTCCAAGCGCGCCGAGGATTTCGACGTGCAGCGCGATCACGTGAAGCTGCTGGAAGCCTGCAACGAGCGGCTGACCCGCGACGGCGTGATCGTGTTCTCCAACAACTTCCGCCGCTTCAAGCTGGACCGGGAGGCGCTGGAAACGCACTTCGAGATCGAGGACTGGAGCGCGCCCAGCATCCCGTTCGACTTCGCCCGCCGCGCGGACATCCACGGCTGCTGGCTGTTGCGGCGACGCAAGGCCGATCCGGGCATCAATCCCTGGGACAGCGCCCGCATCAAAAAGTGAACCCTTCAGTGCACATTAAGCCTGATCCGACGAGCATCTGCCCGTACAACGGAGAACACTCATGACTCGACGTTTCAGTGGTGCAGGCAAGCTGGCGGCCATCGGCCTGGCGGTTGCGGCGGCGGTGGCGATGCCGCTGAGCGCCTCGGCGCGCGGACATGGCTACCATGGCGGCGGTTATCACGGTGGCTACCATGGCGGCTATCACGGTGGCTATTACCGTCACGGCGGTGGTCACTGGAGCGGCGGTCGCTGGATCGCCGGCGCGATCGTCACCGGCGCCGTGATCGGCCTGGTCGACAACGCCTTGCGCCCGGCGCCGGTGTATTACGACGCGCCGGTCTATCGCGAGCCGCGCACCGTGATCTACCGTGAGGAGCCGGTGGTCACCCGTCGCGTGGTGGAGACGCGCACCGTGGTCTACGACGACCCGTACCAGACGCGCTACATCCGCGACGATGGCTACGGTGACGATTGATCGCGCTCATCGCTGAAAACACTTGAACAGGGGCCCGGTCATCCGGGCCCCTGTCGTTTTGCGGGATGCTTCAGTCAGTGGGCGGGCAGGGTCGTGGGCTGTTCCGCGCCGCTGCCGTGACGCTTCGCCCTGGCGCTGAGCTCGTCGAAGCGCTGCTTGTCGATCCGGCTGACCGAATCGATCGCGCACGGCGGCTGCTGGCGCGAGCGCACGGTCTCGCCCGTCTCGCCGCAGATGCGCCCCCGATTGTTGATGGCATTGGAGCGGTTGGGGCGGAACATCAGTCCCGCTGGCACCATGCCCAGCCGCGGGCAGTCATGGCGCAATTCGACCAGGTAGCGTTTCGGGCCCGTGCGCACGATTGCGGTGCGTGCATCCACGATGTGCCATTCGTTGATCTGGGTCGTGTCGATGCACTCGCCGGCGGGCAGGGGCGGGTGGGCCGCCTTGTCGGCCGCCTGCGCGGTACCCGCGCAGGCGGCAAGGGCAAGCATCATCAGGGGAAGGATCAGTTTCATCGGACGTGCCTCGCTTTCTCGGGATGGTGCGAACCGTGATCCAGCCACGGCAGCTGCATGCCGCGATGTGCCGGCATGGGGAGAGCAGACGGAGTATCCGCGATACTCTTGTCACAAGAAGTGAACGGTTGATCCGCCATGCTGGGGAATATGCATGTGACCCGAGACTACATCACCGACTCCCGTTTCCCCGCTGGTACCGGGACGTCGTTCCGGAAGGCCGGCTGATGGCCTCGCGAACGCTGGCGGCGGAAGACATCGGCAGCCGCTTCGGCAAGGTGCGCGGGCGCAGCCTGGAACTTTGCGCCAACCTCAGCGCCGAAGACCTGCAGCTGCAATCGATGCCCGATGCCAGCCCCGGCAAATGGCACCTGGCCCACACGACCTGGTTTTTCGAACAGTTCGTGCTGGGGCGCGACCCGGCTTATCGGCCCCGTGATCCGGCGTGGCATTACCTGTTCAATTCCTACTACCAGTCGGTCGGGCCGATGCATGCGCGACCGCAACGCGGGCTGCTGTCGCGCCCCTCGCTGGACGAGGTGCGCGACTACCGCAGGCGCATCGACGACATGGTGGCCGACCTGCTGGCCCGCGAGGACGACGCCGAACTGTCCTCGCTGGTCGAGCTGGGCCTGCATCACGAGCAGCAGCACCAGGAACTCCTGCTGACCGACATCAAGCACGCGTTCTGGTGCAATCCGCTGCAGCCGGCGTATCGCGCGCCGATCCTCGCCGAGGCTGGCGCGAAGGCCGTGCCGCTGCGCTACATCGATGGCGGCGAGGGCATCGTCGAGATCGGCCATCGCGGCGAGGGTTTCGCCTTCGACAACGAAACCCCGCGCCACCGGACCCTGCTGCAGCCGCATGCGCTGGCCAACCGGCTGGTGACCAATGCCGAGTACCTGGTGTTCGTGCGCGAAGGCGGTTATCGCGAGCCCGGCCTGTGGCTGTCCGAAGGCTGGGCCACGGTGCAGCGCGAGGGCTGGCAGCATCCGATCTACTGGCAGGACGACCTGGCCAGCGAGTTCACCCTGGCCGGCGTGCGCGCGATCGATCCGCAGGAGCCGGTCTGTCACCTGAGCTATTTCGAGGCCGAGGCGTTCGCGCGCTGGGCCGGCGCACGACTGCCCACGGAAGCGGAATGGGAGTCGGCCGCGCAGGGCCTGCCGGTGCACGGCAACCTGCAGGACCAGGGGCGCTGCCAGCCGCAGCCAGCCGTGGCTGGCGAGGGTCTGCTGCAGATGTTTGGCGACGTGTGGGAGTGGACCGCCTCGCCCTATATCAGTTACCCGGGCTTTCGCCCGCTGCCCGGTTCACTGGGCGAATACAACGGCAAGTTCATGTGCGGGCAGTGGGTGCTGCGGGGCGGTTCGTGCGCCACGCCGCGCGACCATCTGCGCGCCACCTACCGCAATTTTTTTCCACCACACGCCCGCTGGCAGTTTGCCGGGCTGCGACTGGGACAGGATCGATGAGCAGCGTACAACCCTGCAGTACCGGCGACGACGATCGCCGCCCGCCACTGAACGACCTGCTGGCGATCGCCCGGCACGGCCTGGGCCTGAAACTCAAGCGCCTGCCTTCGTGGCTGTTCTACGACGAGCGCGGCTCGGCCCTGTTCGAGCAGATCTGCGAGCAGCCCGAGTATTACCTGACCCGCTGCGAAGTCGCCCTGATGGACGAGCACGCCGCCAGCATCGCCGACAGCCTGGGCAGCGAGGTGCGGCTGGTCGAATACGGCAGCGGCAGCGGCTTGAAGACCCGCATGTTGTTGCGCGAGATGCATGACCCGGTGTCGTACGTGCCCGTCGAGATCTCGCCGGCGCCGCTGAACGAGAGCGTGCGCAGGCTCGCCCTGGAGTTCCCGCAGTTGCCGCTGCAGCCGTTGTGCGCGGATTTCAGCAAGCCCTTGCGCCTGCCGATCCCGCCGCGCGCACCGCGCCGGACGGTGCTGTATTTCCCCGGTTCCACCATCGGCAATTTCGAGGCGCGCGACGCGGTGGACCTGTTGCGCAAGATGCGCAACGAGATGGGCGACGCGGGCGGCATCCTGATCGGCGTGGACCTGAAGAAGGACGTTGCGCAGATGGAAGCGGCCTACAACGATCGCACCGGCGTCACCGCCGAGTTCACGCTGAACATGCTGGCGCGGCTGAACCGCGAGATCGGCAGCGATTTCGATCTTTCAGCCTTTCGCCACCACGCGCGCTACAACCCGATGGCCGGCCGCATCGAGACGCATATCGTCAGCAGCCGCGAGCAGCAGGTGAAGATCGGCAGCAGCAAGGTGGGTTTCCGCGCCGAGGAAGTGATCCAGGTCGAATACAGCTGCAAGTACTCGCTGGAAGACTTCGCCGCCCTGGCCGAAAAGGCCGGGCTGGCGGTGATGCGCACCTGGCTGGACCCGCAACGGATGTTCAGCGTGCAATACCTGGTGCGCGCCAGCGCCGTGGCGCGCTGAGAGATTGTGATTCTTTCAACCTCGAAGCCCGGCCACGGATGGCCGGACATGAAGGAGTCACGCTAGAGACTGCTTCATGTGAGCGCGTCCGGGCATGTACCGGACGCGCGATAGAAGAAAACCACAGGAGGTGGTTTTCTTCACAGGCGCTGAGCGGCGACGGGCCGGCGCTAAGCCGGCCCTCCAGGGATCACTTCGCGCCGTAGAGCTGCTTCACGTCGGCGGTCAGCGCGGCCTGGCTGTCGGGCCGGGCGTAGAACATGTGGCCGCCCGGATATTCCTTGACCTGCACGCGCGACGGGTCGCCCATCGCCGGCATCTGGTCGACGGCCAGCACCGAGACCATGAACGGGCAGGACAGGTCGTCCCAGCCGTGGGCGATCAGCACGCGCAGGCCGGGGTCGTTGGCCACGGCCTGGCGCAGTTCCTTCACCGAGCCTTCCTGTGCGTCGTCGTCCTCGTGCCACAGGCGGTTCACTTCGTAGCTGAGCGCGTTGTAGCGGCCGTCGACCTTCCAGCCCACGGTCTGCGTGACGAAGTGGACCATCGCCGTGGTGGTCGGCGCGATGATACCGTTGAGGATCGGGTCGCCGGTCTGCTGGCGCGGCGCGTACGGGAACGGATCCCACGCGGTGACGTTGGAATCGTAGCGGCTGCCCAGCTTGCCCTCGGCGCGATACACCTCGCGCAGGTAGGCCTGGGTTTCGAGGCGGCCGCCGGAGCGCTTGACGAACAGCGGGTCCAGTCCGGTCAGGTCGGTGACCTTGCGGATCATCGCTTCGGTCGCGGCCGGGTCGGAACGACCCTTCATCAGGGTGGTGGCGTACTCGCCGCGCGTATAGGCGATGACCGGCGCCATCGTCTCGGCGCTGAGCTTGCCTTCGCGCTCCAGGTGCGCCGCCGCGATCGACGGCAGGGTGGTCATCCACGGCAGCGGCGAGACGGTGTCGTCGCTCCATGCGCCGGGGTCGAGATACGGCGAGATCAGCGTCACGCCGCTCATCGCCACGCCCAGCTGGGTCTGCATGTATTCGGTGATGCGCGGGCCGCGGAAACCGCCGTAGCTTTCGCCCACGTAGTACTTGCGCGCATCCATGCGGCCGTTCTTCACCAGCCAGTCGTACATGATCCGCGACAGGTACTTGATGTCGATGTCGGTGCTGTAGAACTGCTTTGTCGCCTCCTTGTCGTCGACCAGCGCGCGGCTGTAGCCGGTGCCGATCGGGTCGATGAAGACCAGGTCGGTGAAGCCCAGCCAGGTGCCGGGGTTGTCGTGCAGGGTGGGGCGCTCGGACGGCGAGTCGCCCTCGACGCCGAAGTCCACCTTCTTCGGGCCGATCGCGCCCAGGTTGAGGTAGACCGACGAGGCGCCCGGGCCGCCGTTCAGCGCAAACGTCACCGGCCGGTCGTTGCCGGCCATGGTGTAGGCGGTGAACACCACCTCGCCGGTAGTCTTGCCTTTCTCGTCCCGCACCGACAGCGAGCCGACGGTGACCGTGTACTTGAGCGTGCGGCCGTCGACCGTGGCGGTTTGCGTCACGTGCGCGTCGGCGGGGAACGGCGGCAGCTGGAAGCCATCCTTGCCCGCCGCCTGGGCGCTCGCCGCCGGCTTGTCGCTGTCGGCCGCGGCGGCCGGGGTGGTGAATCCAGGCAACAGCAGGGCGACCATCAGGGCGAACGGCAGGGACTTGCGCACAGGCCTCTCCTCGGGCGTAAAGACCGAAGCCTAAACGCGCGGCAGTTGCGCCGAGTGTGCTGAAAGGCATGGGTGGGCGCAGTCATGGCTCAGCCCGGCATGGCTCGCGGCTGCTCCAGCGTAGCCGGCGGCGCCACGCGTTCCATCCATGCGTCGAAGGCCAGCAGGAAGGACTGCAGCGACTGCAGCGTGGCGGTGTCGGTGAGCCAGCCCTGGGCATCGAAGCGCTCGGCGGCGCGGGCCACGAACAGGCTCGGCGCCGGCATCACCAGCGCGCCGCAGGTGTGCAGCACCTGGCGCAGCGAGGCCTGCGCCAGCCGGGTGCCCCACGGGCCGCTGCTGGCGCCGAGCACGGCGACCGGCTTGCCGGCGAGCACCTCGCCGATGGGACTCTCGCGCGACAGCCAGTCCAGCGCGTTCTTCAGCACGCCGGGGATCGCCTGGTTGTACTCGGGCGTGGCGATGACCAGGCCGTCCGCGGCGGCCACCGCGGCACGCAACGCCTGCACGCCGGCCGGACCGGCCGGATCGTGCGACTCCAGGTCCTCGTCGAACAGGGGCACGGCAGCTAGCGCGTCATGGACGTCCAGTTGCAGGCTCGCTGGCGCCTGCAGTGCGGCGGCGTGCAACAGGCGACGGTTCCAGGACTGGCGACGCAGGCTGCCGGCGAGGCAAAGCACGCGGCGGGCGGGAGTGGGGTGAAAGGTGGTCATCGCAAGTCTCCGGTCAGGTCAGGGTTTGATCAGCAACAGCGCGGCGCAGGCGACCAGCAAGGCGCCGCTGACGATGTCCACGCCGCGTCGCGCGATCGGCCGGGCCAGCCAGCGCGCCAGCGAGGCGCCGAGCGCGGCCCACAGCCACAGGCACAGCGTGGGGATCAGCACGAACATCGCCACCAGCAGCAGGTAATCGTGCGCATCGGAGGCCGGCATCGCGGCCAGCACGGTCACCACCAGCAGCCAGCTTTTCGGGTTGAGGAACTGGAAGCCGACCAGTCCCAGCGCGCCGGCAGGCAAACGCGACGAAGTCGTCGTGTCGCCTGGTGGCGACATCCCGGCGACGCACAGCGAAGCACCGAGCCAGGCCAGATACAGCGCCCCGGCCAGGGCGATCCAGCGTCGCAGCGACGGGAGTGCCGCAAAGACCGCCGCAGCGCCCAGCGCCGTCACCGCCAGCAACAACAGGCCGCCGAGCACGATGCCGGCGATCATCGGCATCGTGCGGCGCATGCCGACGGTGCCGGCCGCGCGCAGGATCACCAGGTTGTTCGGACCGGGCGTGATCGCGGCCACGCACAGCAGGCCGGCGGCGGCGAGCAGTTGCTCCATGGGTCGTTCTCCGCAATGGTCGAATGTCACCCATCATTGGCCATTCAGGTGGTCGATGAGTCGCTATCTATGGTCTAGAATTGCGACCATGAACGAGCTTCCGCTGAATGCGCTGCGCGCCTTCGCCATGGTCTACGCCCATGGCGGCGTGCGCGCCGCCGCGCGCGAGCTGGGCATGGCGCACTCCTCGGTAAGCCGGCACCTGACCGAACTGGATCGCTGGCTGGGCGTGCCCTTGCTGCGCGCCTCGGCCGGTCGCGGCGCGCTGGTGTTCACCCCGCAAGGTGAGGCGCTGGGGCGCGCCACGCTGGCCGGCCTGCGCGGCATCGAGCAGGCGGTGGCCACGTTGCGCGAGACCCGGCCGGCGCACGCGGTGACGCTGTCCACCTCGCCGTCGTTCGCGATCCGCTGGCTGCTGCCGCGCCTGCCCGCGCTGGAAAAGGCGCACCCGAAGATCGAGTTGTCGGTGCAGGTCGAGCAGCGGCTGGACGCGCTGGACGATGGCCGCATCGACCTGGCGATCCGCATGGGCACCGGGCCGTGGCCGGGATTGCATGCCGAAGCGCTGATGGACGATGCGCTGTATCCGGTGATGAGCCCGGCGCTGTGGCAGACGTCCGGACGTCCATCGAAGCCGGCGCAACTGGCTGGCCTGCGCCTGCTGCACGACCGCGATCCGCAGGCGTCGTGGGAAGCGTGGCGCAGCGTGCACGGACCGGCGAAGCTCGCGTTGCAGGGCGGCGCCCGCTACACCTCGTCCGACCTGGTGCTGCGCGCGGCGATGCAGGGGCAGGGCGTGGCGCTGGCGCGCCATCGGCTGGCCGCGGACGACGTCACGAATGGCAGCCTGCTGCGTCCGTTCGGCGAACTCGGCGTGCCGTTGGGAACTTCGTACTGGATCGTGCGACCGCCGGCGAAACCACGCGCGGCGGTGGCCGCGGTGATCGACTGGCTGCGCTGGCAGGCCGTGGGCACCGTGGCGCGCTGATCAGCCGCGCGCCAGCGCGCCCTCGACGAACTGCTGCAACTGCGCTGCGTTCAGTGCGCCGGACTGCCGCGCGATCTCGCGGCCCTGCCTGAACATGATCAGGGTGGGAATGCTGCGGATGTTGAAGCGCGCTGCGATCTGCGGTTGCGCCTCCGTATCCAGCTTGGCCAGCCGCAGGCGCGGCTCGAACTTGCCGGCGGCCTGCACGAATACCGGCGCGAAGCCGACGCACGGCCCGCACCACGGCGCCCAGAAATCCACCAGCACCGGCAGGTCGCCGCGGCCGGCGATCGCGTCGAAGTTCGCCGCGGTCAGTTCCGCCGGATGTCCCTCGAACAGCGCCTGCTTGCAGCGGCCGCAGTTCGGGTGCTCGGCCACGCGGTCGGCCGGCACGCGGTTGAGGGCGCTGCAGTGCGGGCACGGAATGGCAAGCGGTGTACTCATGGCAAACTCCGATCTCCGGCAGGCGCCGCGCGCCCATGCCGATCAGATGGCGGCTGGCCAGCGTGAATCCAAGTCGAGTCCACAAGCCCGGAACCTCGCTGCTGCGCATCGGACTGCTTGCGCTGGGCATGCTGTGGACTTTGCCCAACAGCGCGGCGGGACTGTTGCTCGGCTGCATCGCGCTGCCGTTCGGCGCGCGGATGCGCTGGCAGCGGCGGGAGCGGGCGGTGGTGGTGCGAAGCTGGCCGTGGGGCGCGGGCGGCGCGCTGACGCTGGGCAATGTGATCGTGCACACCGGGCCGCAACTGGATGTGGCGTGCGTCACCTATGCCCATCGCGCCGGCCGATGCGTGGAGCCGGCGATCTCGCTGGCCGACCACGAACGCGCGCACGTCTATCAGTACATGCTGCTGGGGCCCCTGTTCCTGCCGGCTTACCTGGTGTGCGGCGGGATCAGCGTACGCAATCCGTTCGAGCGCGCGGCGGATCGTTACGCACTCCATGGCCGCGGTTGGTGGCCATGGAGTGCGTGACAGCCGGTGACGCGTGCAGTCCGAACCCGCCCGTGGACGGGCGTGGCAGGGCTGCGATCGCGCGGCACGGGAAAGCTCGAGGGGAAACGGGCGGAAGATTGCAGGCCTCCGCCCATGTCCAGGGGTGAATCGCGTTCCCGCACGACGATTCAGTGGCCCGGGTGTTCGTCCTTGCGGTGGTCTGACTGTTTCTGCTTCGGCTTGCCGTGATCCGATCGAGCCGGTGAAGCATGGCCGGCTGCTTGCGTGGAGTGCTGCGTCGGCGCTCGATTCTGCGGTGCGGGACGGCTGGACTGCACCGGTCGACCGGACGGCGTCGGCCGTGGCGTCGCATGCTGCGGCGGCCGCGAGACGGGCGGCCGGGTCGGCCGAGGTGCGTTGTCCTGCGCAGGCCGGTGGTCGCCGCTTGGGTGCGGAGACTGGCCAGGACGAGGCAGCACCGGCCGCGCCGCCGCCGGCGGCCGGTGGATCGGCGGACGTCCGTAGCCGGGCGCACCATGCACCGGTGGTCTGTAAGGGTGGCGCATCGGTGGCGGCGGCGGTCGATGCACGATGCGGCGGTGATACCAGTGATCGCGCTCGCGATAGAACGGACGGCTGCGGTAGTAGTTGTCCCAATAGGTGCCGATCACGAAGGTGATGATCGGAATGCCGATCCGTGCTCCGTACGCCGGCAGCAGCACGGGCCCGTCCCGATATTCGTATTCGACGTAGTTGCCGGCCACCCAGCCGCGGTTGCCGTAGACGATCACGTCGCACCATTCCCAGCCCTCGGTGCAGCCTTGCACGTTGACCTCGGTGCCCGCGGGAATCACGTCGATCAGCGGATAGCCCGGATCGGGGCCGGCGCGAAGATTGACGTTGCCGGTGACGTAGCCATCCTCGGCGTGTGCCAGCGCCGGTACGGCCAGCGACAACGACGCCAGCGACAATGATGCAAGCGCAAATCGGGCCAGGCGTTTCATGGCGATCTCCCGCAGGTGGATGTCGCCTGCAGTATGCGCGGGCCACGTGACGGCATCGTCGGTGAAACGACGGCAGGTTATCTGCGGTACATCGCGCTTGACTCAACTTGCCGTGCGCGCAACGAAACGCAACGCCACCGAGTTCATGCAGTAGCGCAGGCCGGTCGGTGCGGGGCCATCGTCGAAGACATGGCCGAGGTGGCTGTCGCAGCCCTTGCAGCTGATCGCGGTGCGGGTCATGCCGAACAGGTGGTCGCTCTGCTCGATCACGTTGCGCGCGGCGATCGGCTGCCAGAAGCTGGGCCAGCCGGTGCCCGAATCGAATTCGGCGGCGGCGTCGTACAACGCGGTGTCGCACGCCCTGCAGCGGAACAGGCCGGCCACGGCGGGGCGCTCGTGCTCGCCGCTGAACGCGCGTTCGGTGCCGTCGCGCCGCATGATGTCGTAGGACGCCGGCGGCAGGCGCTGCTGCCACTGGGCGTCGGTCAGCACCAGTCGCGGTATTTCGCGGGGGCCCAGATCGCGGCCGTGGTCGTCGAAGATTTCCACCAGCACCTTGCCGGGCTGGCCGACCGGCGTGCTGGCCGCGGCGCGCACGCGCGAGGCGAGCAGGCCGCCGCCGGCCAGCAGCACGGCACCACCGCCGAGCGCGGCGCGCAGGAAGCGGCGGCGATCCATCGCGAGGGTTTGTTCAAGTCGTGACATGGCAACCTCCGGAACGGTGGGTGGGGAATCAGCCGAAGGTGAAGGCGAAGGCCTGCACGCCCGGGTCGAGGAAGGTGATTTCGAACAGCCGCTCGCCACTGCCGTTGGCCTGGCGCACCAGCTGGTAGAGACGCTGGCTGTCGATCGTGCCGTTGCCGTCGGCATCGGTATCCATGCCGTGGTCGGCGCCGGGCGGCTTGCCGTCGATGGTGACGCGGAAGCGGACCGGCTTGCCGTCCGCCGCCGGGCCCAGCACCAGGTGCAGGTCGCGACCGCGGAAGCGGTAGACGATGGCGCCGCCGGCTTGTTCAAGCCGGGCATTCTCGTCGCGTACCGTCCAGCGGCCGTCGAGCGACCACTGGTTGGCCGCCAGCGCGCTCGGTGCGTGATAGTCATGCGCGTCGTCGTGCGCGACCCGGCCGCCGACGAAGTTGCGGGCGCGGGCGTAGCCGACATAGGTTTCCGGCGAACGGGTGGGATCGTCCGACGCGGCCGCCTCGACGCCACGATGGTCGTCGCTGACGTAACCGCCGGGCAGGTTCTTCTGGCCCGCCTCGGTGAGCAACTGGCGGATCACGTCCTCGCTTTGCCGGTACTCGCCTTCGCCGAAGTGGTGATGGCGGATCTGCCCCTGCGTGTCGATGAAGTAATGCGCGGGCCAGTACTCGTTGTTGAAGCCTTTCCAGATCGCGTAGTCGTTGTCCAGCGCGACCGGGTAGTCGACGCCCAGGCCCTTCACCGCCTTGGCCACGTTGGCCGGGTCCTTCTCGAAGGCGAACTCCGGCGCGTGCACGCCGATCACCACCAGGCCGTGGTCCTTGTACTTGTCGGCCCAGCCGCGCACGTAGGGCAGCGAGCGGATGCAGTTGATGCAGGAGTAGGTCCAGAAATCGACCAGCACTACCTTGCCGCGCAGCGATTCGGTGCTCAGCGGCGCGCTGTTGAGCCACTGCGTGGCGCCGGCCAGCGACGGCATCGTGCCTTCCACCGGCAGCGGTTCACCGGCCTTCAGCACCGGCTGGGGAGCAGGTGCGGGGCGCACGGCGTTGATCAGTTTCTGTTCGATGCCGCCGGTGCTGGCCAGCGACACGCGGGTGAGCAGGCCGGTGTCCAGGCCCAGCGCGATCGCGGCCACGCCGCACAGCACCAGCGCGCCCAGCGCCCGGCGTACCCATTCGCCGGCACCCAGCGAGCGCTTCATCAGGGCGAACACCTTGCCGCCGATCAGCAGCGCCAAGCCCAGCGAGGTCGCCGCGCCAGCGGCGTAGGTGAGCAGCAGCAGGGTGGTCTGCACGCTGGCGCCGTTCAGCGCCGCGCCGGTCAGCAGCAGGCCGAGGATCGGCCCCGCGCACGGCGCCCACAGCAGGCCGGTGGCCACGCCCAGACCGGCAGAGCCCCAGATGGAATCGCCGTCGGTGGCGGAACGTTGCGACAGGCGATTGCCCAGCGCCACGAACGGGCGGGTGATCCATTCGGCCAGGTGGGTGGACAGCAGGGTCAGGCCCAGGAAGGCCAGCACCACCAGCGCGATGATCCGGCCGTACTGGTTCGCGTGCACCGCCCAGCCGCCGCCCAGCGCCGCCAGCGTGGCCACGCCGGCGAAGGTGATCGCCATGCCCAGCAGCATCGGGAAGCCGTTGCGCATGAACGGCTTGTCCGATCGGGCGAACACGAACGGCAGCACCGGCAGGATGCAGGGGCTGAGGATGGTCAGGACGCCGCCGAGATAGGCGAGGATCAACACGAGCATGGGATGTCATCCGTGGGTGGTTGTCTGGTCTTTCGCCGGGGGACCGTCGCCGGTTACCCGAGGTTTACGAGGTAACCCGGGCGGCGGATGCGGCGAAACAGGGTGAGGGTCACACGATGGAACACGCATGTCGCAAGCCTTGACTGCCAACGGCCTGTTGGGCCTAGATAGCGGACTTTGTTTGCGGACGGGTCCCCGCCGGATCGTGCCAGTCGACTTTACCGAAGCCCGCGACAGCGAGTCGCCCGACCAGCGTCGGGCGGCCTGGATGGCGGCTGCCCAGGCCGGCGACCGGCGTGCCTACGAGAAGCTGCTGGCCGACTCGGTGGCATTGATCCGCGCCGCCGCGCGGCGCCAGGGCGTGGCGCCGGACCATCTGGATGACGTGGTGCAGGAAACCCTGATCACCGTGCATCGGGTGCGCCATACCTACGACCCGGCGCGCTCGTACGACGCCTGGCTGACCGCGATCGCCAGTCGCCGCGCGATCGACGCCCTGCGCAGCCGCGGTCGGCGCGACAGTCGCGAGGTGCACGACGAGTACGCCTTCGACAGCCATGCCGACGAAGGCGATGCCAGCTCCGCCAGCGAGAGCGACGAGCGCGCGCAGCGCCTGCGCGACGCGATCGCCGAGTTGCCGCCGGGCCAGCGCGAGGCCATCGAGCAACTGGGCCTGCGCGAACGCTCGCTCAGCGAGGCGGCCGAGCTGACCGGGCGCAACACCGGCGCGCTGAAAGTGAACCTGCATCGCGCGCTGAAGGCGTTGCGCGAACGTTTCCATGGAGAATCCTGAGGCCATGTCCGAGCTGCGACCGCATGAGGCACTGATCGACCGGCTCGGCACCGAACTGGTGCCGGTGCGACGCCTGCTGCCGCCGTGGCAGCGCACGGCGGGGTGGCTGCTGACGGTGGTGGCGATCGCGGCGTTGCTGGTGATGCATTACGGCATCCAGCCGATGCGCCTGCGCTGGGCGGCAACCCCCGACCTGGCGTGGGCCGGCCTTGGCGCGGTGGCGACGGCGATCAGTGGCGCGTGGGCGGCGTTCACGCTGGGCGTGCCGGGGCGCAGCCGCGCCTGGGCATGGCTGCCGCTGCCCGCGGCGGTGTTGTGGATCGGCGCCAGCGGACTGGGTTGCCTGCGCACGTGGATCGCGCCGGGTACCGAGGTGGCCGGCCTGCATCAGTCGGCCGACTGCCTGCTGTTCATCATCAGCTTCTCGGTGCCACTGTCGGCGTTGCTGGTGATCCTGTTGCGCCGCGCCTGTCCGCTGCGACCGGTGCGCACCGCGGTGATGATCGGCCTGGCCAGCGCGGCCGCCTCGGCCAGCCTGCTGGAGATCTGCCACGCCTACGATTCGGCCGCCACCGACCTGCTGACCCACGCGGCGGCGGTGGCCTTCGTGGTGGCCGTCAATGCGGCGATGGGCGGACGCCTGTTGTCGAAGGCGTAGGGATTCCGTTCAATCCCGGAAGTTGTCGAACTGCAGCGGCAGTTCCACGTCCGCCTTGCGCAGCACGGCCATCGCTTCCTGCAGGTCGTCGCGCTTCTTGCCGCTGACGCGCAGCTTGTCGCCGTTGATCTGCGCCTCGACCTTGAGCTTGGCCGCCTTCAGCGTGGCCACCAGCTTCTTTGCCACCGGTTGCTCGATGCCCTGCTTGACGGTGATCTTCTGCCGGGCACCGCCCAGGTTCACTTCCGGCTCGCCCATGTCCAGCGCGCGGATGTCGATCTTCCGGGCGGCCAGGCGACCGCGCAGGATGTCCAGCATCTGCTGCAGCTGGAAGTCGCTGGGCGCGCTCTGGGTGATCACCGAATCGTCCAGCACGTACTTCGCGTCCACGCCCTTGAAGTCGAAGCGGGTGCCCAGCTCGCGGTTGGCCTGGTCGATCGCATTGGTCAGTTCGTGCTTGTCGACTTCGGAGATCACGTCAAAGGAAGGCATGGCGGTGGCTCGCTGGGGAACAGGCCTGGAAGTGTAAGCGATGCGACTGGGCGATAATGCGCGACCAGCAGCGGGCGGGAACCCTTATTCGTGAAAGTGGACGTGTTGATCATCGGCGCCGGCGCCGCCGGCCTGATGTGCGCGATCGCCGCGGGGCAGCGCGGCCGCCGCGTGCTGGTGGTCGACCACGCGAACAAGGTCGGCAAGAAGATCCTGATGTCTGGCGGCGGGCGCTGCAATTTCACCAACATGGGTACCACGCCGGCCAACTACCTGTCGGCCAATCCGCACTTCGCCAAGTCGGCGCTGGCGCGTTACACGCCGTGGGATTTCATCGCCCTAGTCGAGAAGCACCGCATCGCGTACCACGAGAAGGAACTGGGCCAGCTGTTCTGCGACGATTCGTCGAAACAGATCGTGCGCATGCTGCTGGACGAATGCGCTGCCGCTGGCGTCACGGTGGAGGCGAGCTGCGGCGTGCAGCGCGTGCGCAAGACGCCGGAGGGTTTCAGCGTGCACACCGCGCGCGGCGAGGTGCATGCCGAATCGCTGGTGGTGGCTTCCGGCGGCCTGTCGATTCCCAGCATGGGCGCCAGCGGTTTCGGCTACGAACTGGCGCGACAGTTCGGCCATCAGGTCTTGCCCGTGCGCGCCGGCCTGGTGCCGCTGACCTTGAGCGGCAAGCATCAGGAGCATTACCAGGACCTGGCCGGCGTGGCCTTGCCGGTCGTGGAAAGCCGCGTGGGCAGGCAGGGTTTTCGCGCCGGCCTGCTGTTCACCCATCGCGGCATCAGCGGGCCGGCGATCCTGCAGATTTCTTCCTACTGGCAACCCGGCGACGACCTGCGCATCGACCTGCTGCCGGACAGCGATGTCGGCGCGCACCTGGTCGAACAGCGGGCGGCGCGACCGCTGGCCGAACTGAAGACCGTGCTGGGCGAGCTGCTGCCGAAGCGCCTGGCGCAACGCCTGTGCGAGCAGTGGTTTGAGAATCGGCCGATGCGCCAGTACCGCGACGCCGAGCTGGTGCAGGTTGGCGCGCAGCTCAACGCCTGGCCGATCACCGCCAGCGGCACCGAGGGCTACCGCACCGCCGAGGTCACCCTGGGCGGCGTCGACACCGACGGCATCTCCTCCAGCACCATGCAGTCGAAGCTGGTGCCGGGGCTGTACTTCATCGGCGAGGTGGTCGACGTCACCGGCTGGCTGGGTGGCTACAACTTCCAGTGGGCGTGGGCTTCGGGCCAGGCAGCCGGCGCCATGGCCTAGGGTCCTGATCCGCTCGGCACAAGTCACTTGACGCCCCCGGTCCGCGGCCGCAGCATCGCCGGACAGGATCTCCCGGCGCGGCTCGCTGGATGCCCGGGAACGCAGGCTCTTCATCCAAGGGAAGCAGGCCATGGCCACGGTGGAAAACGGCAAGCTGATCGACCCGGAAGTCGAAGTGAAGCTCTACACGTCGATCGAGCATGGTGCCCTGACGTCGGTCGCCTCGATCGTGCTGCACCGTACCGATTCCTCGTCGGCCACCGGCACCCTGAGCGCCTACGAAGGCGGCAAGACCACCGGCGCGCATTTCCTGATCGACAAGTTGGGCAAGATCTACCAGACCGCCCGCGTCGACCAGGTGTGCTGGCACGTGGGCATCCTGGTGGCGCGCTGCCAGGCGGAAAGCAACTGCGATCCCCAGGAGCTGAAGACGATCACCGCGCTGCTCCACGAGAAAGGCCTGTCGTTCAGCACGCGGGCGAAGAACCTTTCGCGCCATGAAGTGGCCAAGACCTATCCGCAGCGGTATCCGGCCAACAGCGACTCGCTGGGCATCGAGGTGGTGGGGAAATTCGTGGCCGCTGACAAGGCGTTCGAGCTGCCGACGCCGGAGCAGCTGAAGTCGGTGAAATACCTGGTGGACATCCTGGTCGCCCAGTTCAAGCTCAACCTGCTCAGCGACGTCTACGCCCACGGCGCGATCGCCCGCAAGGAAGTCTCCGAGGGTGCCCAACTGCTGCAGTCGCTGCTGACTGGAGCCAAGCCATGAGCGTGTTGCAGACGGTGGTGGTCGCGTCGCTGCTGGGCATCGCCCTGATCGCCTGCGCGCCGGTGCGCCACGACGATGCGGTCGAGGTGGCTTCGCTGGCGCGGCAGATCGACACGTCGCGGCCCGACCACGACATGTGCAGCTCGCTGACCCTGACCCGCGCCGACGTGGCGACCTATTTCCGGCTGGCCGACGAAGTCGATGGCCAGACCTTCCACGACGAGGCGATGATCCTGCCGTGCAGCTACAGCGGTTCGATCAAAATGTCGGGGCAGTTGCGGCAGTGGCAGATCTTCGCCGGCGGCGCGGCCTACCTGTCCGACAGCCACGGCCTCAACAAGCGTTACCTGTGCCGGCAACGCTGCCTGGACGCGCTGCCCGGCCTGCAGTAGCCCGCCGCGCGCGACGATCCGCGGCGGCGCTTCGCGATACCTGAACGCGACGCGTGCTTGACTGCGTGCTGGTTCATGTCGAGGAAGGTTTCATGAAAGTCGGATTCATCGGTCTCGGTGCCATGGGCAGCGCGATGGCCAGCAACCTGATTGCCGCGGGGCACAGCGTCACGGTGTGGAATCGCTCCGAGGCGGCTTGCGCGCCGCTGGCATCACTGGGTGCCAAGGTGGCCAGCACGCCCGATCGCGCCGCCCAGGGCGACGTGCTCTGCAGCATGCTGGCCAACGACCAGGCCGTGCGCGAGGTGTTCCTGGAACACGCCCTGCTCGATGCGATGGATCGGGGCATGGTGCATGTGAACCACGCCACCATCTCGGTGGCGCTGGCGCAGGAACTGGCGCAGGCCCACGAAGAGCGCGGGCTGGCCTACGTGGCCGCGCCGGTGTTCGGCCGGCCGGACATGGCCGCGGCGGCGAAGCTCAACATTCTCGCGGCGGGTCCGACCGCGGCGATCGAGAAGGTGCAGCCGCTGCTGCAGGCGATGGGCAGCAAGGTGTGGCCGATGGGGGATGCGCCGGAGCGTGCGAACGTGGCGAAGATCGCGGGCAACTTCATGCTCGCCAGCGCCATCGAAAGCATGGCCGAGGCCACCGCGCTGACCCGTGCCTATGGCGTGGGCGCGGCGGATTTCCTCGAGGTGATGACCCATACGCTGTTCGCCGCGCCCGCGTATCAGGGCTACGGCCAGCTGATCGCCGAGCAGCGCTTCAAGCCGGCCGGGTTCGCCCTGCCGCTGGGCTACAAGGACGTGGGGCTGGCGCTGGCGGCGGGTGATGCGGCGCGGGTGCCGCTGCCGTTTGCCGGCGTGTTGCGCGACAGCCTGCTGGAGGCGCTGGCTGCCGGCGACGAGGAACTCGACTGGTCGGCACTGGCCCTGGTGGCGGCTCGCCGCGCGCATCTGGACGAGCGCTGAAAACGCTGCGCTTCGCGTTGAGAACGCTGCGCTTCTAGGAGAGCGAAGTTTCCCAGTGCAGGTTGCCGTCGACCACGGTGCGGCTGCAGCCGCCGACCCAGATCGCATCGGCGTCGATGTGCACGACCAGGCGCGCATCGTGGCCGATCTCGCGGCCCTGGCTGACTTCGTAGCCGCGAGCGAGCAGTCCGTGCGGTTCGGCGTGGGCGAGGTAGGCGGCGATCAGGCCGTTGGCCGCGCCGGACGCGGGATCTTCGACGATGCCCACACCGGCCGGGAAGGCGCGCACCACCAGTTGCCGCCCGCTGTCGGCGCGAGCGAATGCGCACAAGCCCATGCTGTCGCTCGCCTGGGCCAGCGCCAGGATTGCCGCGTGTTCCGGCTGCCATGCACGCAGGCTGGCCTCATCGGCGACCTCGGCCAGCCACCAGCGCCGGCCACCGTCGACCAGGGCGGGCGGCAGCAGGCCGGTCCGGATGCCGGCCAGCGCCGCGGGTAGCAGGGGATGGGCATCCAGTCCGGTGGACAGCACGCGCTCGCCGGGCGATTGCAGCAGCAGCTCGCGTGTTTCGCCGTGGCCCACGATGCGGATCGGCAACACGCCGGCGCCGCATTCCTGCCACAGCATCCCGTCGCGTGGCTCGACCAGGCCGCAAGCCAGTGCGGCATGGGCGCTGCCGATGCTGGGATGGCCGGCGAACGGGATCTCCTTGTGCGGCGTGAAAATGCGCACGCGATAGCTGGCCTTCGGATCGGTCGGCGGCAGCAGGAAGGTCGTCTCGACCAGGGCGGTCCAGCGGGCGAAGCGCTGCATCGCCGCGGTACTCCAGGTGTCCGCGCCGATCACCACGCCCAGATGATTGCCACCGCCAGCGGTGGCTGCGAAGACGTCCAGGTGCAGGTAGCGGAGCAGGGTCATGGCATCCATCAGCTCGGTTCACCGGGCGCCAGGCGCCGCGTAAAGCGCCGAATGATAGCGGGCGCGCGCGCCCGGCGGCAGTAACGATTCGTCATGTCGGTGTAAGCACGGCACATAAGCGCCATGGCGAGGTGGAAGCTTTCCGTCGCTCGGTGGCAAGCCACGCATCGAGTCGACAAGCCATGGCGCTGGCCCCAAGATGCGTGTTTTTGCTGCCCGACGCGGAACCGTCCATGCCGATCACCCTGCTCATCATCGCCATCACCTGCATCGTCTCGTTCATGGCGTTCAACAACAGCCGCCTGATGAACGACCTGATCCTGTGGCCGCCGGCGATCACCCGCCAGCGTGAATACCACCGCCTGGTGACCTACGGCGTGGTGCATGCGGATGCCATGCATCTGCTGTTCAACATGGTCACGCTGTTCTTTTTCGGCCGGGCGATGGAGAGTTTCTTCGCCGCGCGCCTGGGCACGCTGGGTTTTGCGCTGTTCTACATCGGTGGCCTGGTGGCATCGATCCTGCCGACCTATCTGAAGAACCGGGCCAATCCGAACTATCGCAGCCTTGGCGCTTCCGGCGCGGTGTCGGCCGTGCTGTTCTCCTTCGTCCTGCTGGCGCCGTGGTCGCGCATCATCGTGCTGGTGATCCCGATGCCCGCGATCGTCTATGCAGTGCTCTACACCGGTTATTCGATCTACATGGATCGGCGCGGACAGGGCAACGTCAATCACAGCGCGCACCTGTGGGGTGCGGCTTATGGCGTGTTGTTCACCCTGCTGGTCGAGCCACGCGTGCTGGGACATTTTCTCAACGCGCTGATGCAACCGACCTTCCGATGATGAACGGTTTCTGCATTGCGAAATGCCCGGCGCGGCCGAGGCGTGCATACTGGGACGCACTACGTCATCGATCACCGCAGGAGAACTAACGCATGGCCACGTCCAGAAAGTTGGTTGCCAAGAAGTCCGCGGCAAAGAAGTCGGTTTCCCGCAAACCCGCCGCCTCCACCAAGGCAGCTCCGCGCAAGGCGGCAGCCAGCAAGGTCGCAGCGAAGAAAGCTCCCGGCAAGAAGACCGGCGTGACTAAAAAGGCCGTCGCGAAGAAGACGGTTGCCGGGAAGTCGGCGGTCAGGAAGGCGGTGACGAAGAAGGTTCCGGCCGCGAAGAAGGCGGCGGTGAAGAAACCCGCAGCCAGGAAGGTGGCGGCCAAGAAGCCCGTGGCGAAAAAGGCGCCGGCCAAAAAATCTGCGGTGAAGAAGGCCCCGGTCAGGAAAGTCGCGGTGAAGAAGGCGGTTTCAAAAAGGCCCGTCGCGAAGAAGGCGGCCGCCCGCAAGCCGGCGAGCGCGAAATCCGTGGCCCGGAAGCCGGTCGCGAAGCGAGCCGCTGCCCCCGCGCCGATGGCCAGGAAACCTGCCGCGAAGAAACCGATCGCGAAGAAACCCGCGGCCGTGTCTCCCGTTCGGACGGCCACGCCGCGGAAGCCGGCCGCCACCCGCAAGCCGCCGATGGAAGCGCCGATCGAGCACATCAGCCAGGAAGACGCCGTGGCGAAGATCCAGGCCTTGCTGGAGGCGAAGAACGAGCGGGTGCGTCAGGGACCGACCTGGCCGGATGCCAACCCGGCCCAGCCGGGAGGCGGTCATGCCGAGCTGCATCCTTCGGCAACCGGTGAGATCGAGGGTTCCGATGGCCGCGTGCTGGCACCGCAACGTGGCGAGCAGGCCAAGCGCGGCAACAGCTGAGTCGCACCTGCCGGGCCGGAGGGTTCATGGCCGGCGTGTGGTAGCGGACATGGCCGGCGGTTGAACGCCGGTTTCTCGCGCAGGTGGCTTTTAGCGCCCGTTCAAGCGGTTGGCCGCAGTCTGGCGATGCACATCCACAGCGGGGACAGGTCATGAAACGCGTTCTATCCGGTCTGCTCATGGTGGTCGCCGCGGCGACACTGTCGGGCTGTTACTACGATCCGGGCTACAGCTACGTGCGTGGTTCGGGTGACGCCGGCGATGCCTACTATGGCGACGGCGGCGCCACCTATGTGGCGCCGTCCTACTACGGTGGCTACTACGGCAACGGTTATTACGGCTACGGCGGCGGCTACTACGGTTGCTGCTATGCACCCGGTGTGAGCGTTGGCGTGGGCAGCGTCTGGTACGGCGGTTCGCGCTACCGGCGCGACGACTACCGTGGACGCCGCGACTACGATCGTCATGCCGGGCATTGGCAGGGGCGTTCCGATGGCGGCCATCGAGGCGACGGCGGCAGGGAATACCACGGCAGTGATCGCCGGGGTTCCCAGGGTTCCGACTCGCACGGCTCCGGACAGCGTTCGCATGGCAGTGGCGGAGGCGGGCATGGCGGCAGCCACGGCCATCGTGACCGTGGCAATGATCGCCACTGACGCCCGGCACTAGCGGCAGGGAATGCGCGCTGCCGGTTCTGCATGCGGGCTGTTGCCGAGGCTCATCGCAGTCATTGCGGTGAGCCTCTTGTCGTGTGGCTGCAACAGTCTTCGCTACTACGCGCAGGCCGTGCACGGACAGGGCAGCCTGGTTTTCCATCGGCGTGCGCTGGACAAGGTGATCGCTGATCCCGCCACGCCGGCGTCCCTGGCCACGCGGCTGCGCCTGGCGCAGCAGGCGCGGGCGTTCGCCAGCAGGCATCTCGCGCTGCCCGACAATCGCAGCTATGCGACCTATGTTTCGCTGGACCGCCCGTACGTGGTGTGGAACGTGTTCGCCACGCCGCGCTACTCGGTGCAGGCGGTGCCGCAGTGCTTTCCGATCGCCGGCTGCGTCGCCTACCGGGGCTGGTTCAGCGAGGCCGCCGCGCAGCAGGATGCGGCGCGGCTGCGCGCCCGCGGCGACGACGTGTGGGTCGGGGGCGTGCCGGCCTATTCGACCCTGGGCTGGTTCGACGATCCGATCCTGTCGAGCATGCTGCGCTGGGACGACGACGAACTGGACGGCACGATCTTCCATGAGCTGGCCCACCAGCTGGTCTACGTGAAGGGCGACACGACGTTCAATGAATCGTTTGCCAGCTTCGTGCAGCAGGAAGGCCTGCGCCAGTGGCGCCGCTCGCGCGGACTGCCGCCCGCGGATGGCCGCCGCCAGGCGATGGAAGATGGCTTCACCCGGCTGGTGCTCGACCTGCGCAACCGGCTGAGCATCGTCTACGCGGACGGTGGCGATCAGGCGACGATGGAGGCGGGCAAGCAGCGCGAGCTGGCGGCGTTCCGTGTCCGCTATGCGCAGTGGCGCGACAGCCAATGGCCGGATGAGCACCGGTATGACGCCTGGGTTGCCGCGCCGATCAACAACGCCCGCCTGCTTCCGTTCGGCCTGTACGGGCAATGGACGCCCGCGTTCGCCGCACTGTTCGCGCAATCGGAGCGCAGCTGGCCCGCTTTCTACGCTGAGGTTCGGCAGTTGGCTCGCAAGCCGAAGGCCGAACGCGACGCTGCGCTGCGCCAGCTGTGCAACGGTGCCTGTTCCGGGGCAGACTGAAGCCCCGATCGCCGGAGTGTCGCCATGGTCAATGCCGAAAAGCGGGAGCTGATCCAGCGCTACGTCGAGGCCTACAACCGTTTCGACGTGGACGGCATGCTGGCCACGCTGACGCCGGACATCCTGTTCGAGAACATTGCGGACGGCCAGCTCAACGTCGCCACGCATGGCACGACCGAGTTCCGCCAGCTGGCCGAGCAGGGTACGGCGCTGTTCACCGAGCGCCGGCAGTCGATCACCGCCTGGGAGTTTCGGCCGGCTTCCGTGCTGGTGACGATTGCCTGGCGCGGCGTGTTCGCCGCGGACGTGCCCGACGGCCCGCGTGCAGGCGCCGAGCTGACGCTGCAGGGCGAGTCGGAATTCGAGTTCGCCGGTGGGCGGATCAGCCGGATCGTCGACCGCAGCTGAGCCGTACGGCGGTCACGGCGTGGACTTGCGTCCGGCCATGTGCCGCAAATAGCCCAGCACGGCGTCCAGGTCCGCGTCGGAAAGCGCGCTGCGGTCGAAGCCGGGCATCTTCGCCTGCGGCCACCGCCGCAGCGACTGCGGGTCGCGAATGAAGGCGCGCAGCAGGTCGCCGCGCAGGTATTCGGTGGGATTGTGCGGCAGGTTCAGATCCGGGCCGAGTTTCGCGTCGCCCTGGCCGTTGAGCGTATGGCAGGCCAGGCAGGTGTGCTGGAACACCACGAAGCCCTGTCGCACCTGGCTGTCGGAGGGCAGCGACGGGTCGGGCTGCAGGGCAGGGAAGCGCGCGGCGACCCCGGCCAGCTTGCGGATGGCGGCCAGCTGGTATGGCCATTGTTCCGGGCCCACATGAGCGGCCTGTGGCCGGGTCCAGACCACGTAGAACGGTCCCGCGCTGCCCTTGTCGCGAGGCAGTCGGGGCCACGGTTGCGCCGGGTCCTCGATCGCCAGCCAGGCCGTGCTGCCTTTCCCGTTCAGCAGCAGGGCAGCGGGGATTTCGGCGGCAAAGCCGTCGCTGGCCACGAACTGCAGGTGGTCGCCGGCGTCGAGCCCTTGCAGCAGATCGTTCAGCGGCACCGCGCGATAGCGCATCGGTCGGCCGAAGGCCACGTCGTCAGGCACGTTGATCGTGCGCACGTCGCCGCGTTTCAGCAGCGCTTCGGTTTGCCAGGTGGTCGGGCCGTGGCCGAGATCGATTTTCAGTTCGGCGGCGGTGGCCGGCAGCAACAGGTTCAGGGCGAACAGGCCGGCGATCAGCAGTTTCATGGTGGACTCCGACGGGAAGCGGCGATCGTAGAACACAAGGGATGCCCCGTGGCGACAGCGCGCGTTTCGGACAGCCTGTCGCCCAGCTGAACGAAACCCGTCATGCACATTGAACTCACATGGGCTCACCCACACTAAGCCTGTGTATCGCCGTGATGGCGACAAAAAGTGAGGCAGCTCATCGCATCACTGAGGGGTCGGCATTTCCTCCCCTGGATGCCACCTGACAAGCCCCATCAGTCCTCCCCTGGCTGATGGGGTTTTTTTTGTCCATCGCATGGGCGCGGCTGCGGCATGGATAATGGACCATTCCCGTTCGCCGCTGGGCCACTGATGATCATCGAATCGCTGCTCGACACCGACCTGTACAAGTTTTCCATGATGCAGGTGGTCTTGCACCAGTATCCCGCGGCCCAGGTCGAGTACCGCTTCAAGTGCCGCACGCCGAACGTCGACCTGGTGCCGTACATCGACGAGATCCGCGGCGAACTGAAGGCGCTGTGCCAGCTTCGCTTCAGGCCGGACGAGCTCGACTACCTGCGCACCTGGCGTTTCATCAAGAGCGACTTCGTCGATTTCCTGGGGCTGTTCCAGCTCAACGAGAAGTACGTGGACATCGCGCCGGCCGCCGCAGGCAACGGCGAGATCGAGAT
Source organism: Rhodanobacter sp. FDAARGOS 1247 (assembly GCF_016889805.1). NCBI lineage: Bacteria > Pseudomonadati > Pseudomonadota > Gammaproteobacteria > Lysobacterales > Rhodanobacteraceae > Rhodanobacter > Rhodanobacter sp. FDAARGOS 1247. The sequence goes on along the minus strand of NZ_CP069535.1, from coordinate 2,519,232 downwards.
ACGCATCCGCGGGCCGTGGCTGCACACCATCCTGTTCGAGGTGCCGCTGCTGGCGATCGTCAACGAGGTGTACTTCCGCAACACCAGCACCGGCCTCGACCTCGGCGAAGGGCGCCGGCGCCTGCAGGCGAAGATCGCCCTGCTGCGCGACACGCCGGATTACGGCGGTTGCAAGATCGCCGACTACGGCACGCGCCGGCGCCACTCGCGGGTGTGGCAGGAAGAAGTGGTGACGGCGCTGCGCGACGGACTCGGCGCCCAGCTGGCCGGCACCAGCAACGTGTGGCTGGCGCGCAAGCTCGACCTGACGCCGCTGGGCACGCTGGCGCACGAATACCTGCAGGCGCACCAGGCGCTGGGCCCCCGCCTGCGCGATTCGCAGGTGGCGGCGCTGGAGGCCTGGGCGAAGGAATACCGGGGCGACCTCGGCATCGCGCTGTCGGACGTGTACGGGCTGGACGCCTTCCTGCGCGACTTCGACATGTACTTCTGCAAGCTGTTCGACGGCACCCGCCATGATTCCGGCGATCCGTTCGCCTGGGGCGACAAGGTGCTGGCGCACTACTGCGCGAACCGGGTCGATCCCCGCGGCAAGGTGCTGGTGTTCAGCGACGGGCTGGACATACCCAAGGTGATGCAGCTGTACGAGCACTTCCGCGGCCGCTGCCTGCTGGCGTTCGGCGTGGGCACCAACCTCACCAACGACGTGGGCCCGGTGCCGCTCAACATCGTGATCAAGATGATCCGCTGCAACGGCCAGCCGGTGGCCAAGCTCAGCGACTCGCCCGGCAAGAACATGTGCGAGGACGAGAAGTACGTGGCGTATCTGCGGCAGGTCTTCGACATCCCCGCATCGCAGGGGTGAGGCGAGTTTCTCCTCCCTGCTTGCAGGAGTGTGGGTTGCTCGGGCGGGCGAGGAAGGTCAGGAGCACCCCACCCCAACCCTCCCCTGCAAGCAGGGGAGGGAGTGCCAAGGTCAGAACGCGGGCAGCACGGCGCCGTGGTACTTCTGTTCGATGAACGCCTTGATCTCGGGACTGGTCAGTGCCTTGGCCAGTTTCTGCACGCGCGGGTCGTTCCGGTTGTCGGGGCGGCCGACCAGGTAGTTCACGTAGGGTGAGTCCCTGTCCTCGATCAGCAGCGCGTCCCTGGTGGGGTTCAGCCCGGCAGCCAGCGCGTAGTTGGTGTTGATCAGGGAGAGATCCACCTCGTCCAGCGTTCGGGGCAGCATCGCCGCTTCCAGCTCGCGGAACTTCAGCTGCTTCGGATTCGCCGTGATGTCCTTCAGCGTGGCCATCTCGTCGTTGGGGTCCTTCAGCGTGATCAGGCCGTGCCTGGCCAGCAACAGCAGCGCGCGGCTGTTGTTGCTGGGGTCGTTGGGCAGGGTGACGCTGGCGCCGTCGGGCAGCTGGTCGATGCTCGTGTACTTGCGCGAATAGGCGCCGAACGGCTCGATGTGCACGCCGGCGATGGTCACCAGATTGGTGCCGCGCTCGCGGTTGAACGCATCCAGGTACGGCCTGGTCTGGAAGTAGTTCAGGTCGATGTTTTTCTCGGCCACCTGGGTGTTCGGCTGCACGTAGTCGGCGAATACCCTGATCTGCAGGTCCACGCCCTGTTTCGCCAGCAGCGGTTTCACCTGCTTGAGGATCTCGGCATGGGGAACCGCGGTGGCGGCCACGGTGAGGACGTGATCGTCCTGTTCCGGCGCGGAGCAGGCCGTCAGCGAGAGCAGGATCAGGGTCGTGGCGAGGAAGACGTGCAGCAGTTTCATGGCGGAGCTTCGCTTGTGCAATGCACAATAATAGACGTCTATACCGCCAAACACAAATCGTGCGATGGCGCCGACGAGGACGCGTCAGACCTTGGGTCGGGAGCAGTAGCCAGCCAGCAGGAGCAGGGCCAGGGTGGCGGCGAGGGCGGCGAGCAGCAATTCCAAGGCGGCGATTCCGATGAGCGGCCCACGAAGGTAGGCCGCCCATGGCGCCAGGCACAAATGATCAAGTCAGCGTTGCTTATAACGCTGCACGATGCGGTCGCCGATCATCTGCAGCACCTGCACCAGCACGATCAGCAGCACCACGGTGACCAGCATGTAGTCGGACTTGTAGCTAAGATAGCCGTAGCGGTAGGCCAGGTCGCCGAGGCCGCCGGAGCCGATCGCCCCACCCATGGCGGTGTAGCCGACCAGGGCGATCGCGGTGACCGTGATGCCGGCGAACAGGCCGCCGCGGGCTTCGGGCAACAGCACGTGGCGGACGATCTGCCACAGGCTGGCGCCCATCGCCTGGCTGGCCTCGATCACGCCTTGCTGCACTTCGCGCAGCGCGGTTTCCACCAGCCGCGCGAAGAACGGCGCGGCGCCGATCACCAGTGGCGGGATCGCGCCGCGGATGCCCAGTTTGGTGCCGACCAGGGCGTAGGTGACCGGCATCAGCACGATCATCAGGATGATGAACGGCACCGAGCGCAGGACGTTCACCAGCAGCGAGGTCACCGCGTAGAGCTTCGGCATCGGCCGCAGCTGGCCCTTGCCGGTGAGGTACAGCAACACGCCCAGCGGCAGGCCGATCAGCACGGTGAGCGCCAGCGAGCCGCCCAGCATCAGCAAGGTGTCGATGCAGGCGCGGCCGATCTCGCCCCAGTCGTCGATGTTGGGGAAAAGTTTCTGCAGCGGACTCATCGTGGCAGCTCCTCGATCTCGATGCCGGCATCGCGCAGCGCGGCCAGTGCGATTTCCACCTGTTCGCCCCGCATCGCCAGGGTGAGCTGACCGTAGGGCAGATCCTTGATGCGGTCGATGCGCCCGGCCAGGATGTTGAATTCCACGCCGGTTTCTCGCGCCACCCGGCTCAGCGACGGGGTCAGCGTGGCGTCGCCGCGGAAGCTCAGGCGCACGATGCGGCCGGACACCTGGGCGAATGGCGTGTGTTCGCTGGCCGCTTCCTCGGGCAAGGCCTCGTTGACGAAGCGCCGGGTCGTCGGGTGCTGCGGGTGCAGGAACACGTCGGCCACCGGGCCGTGCTCGACGATCACGCCGGCGTCGAGCACCGCCACGCGATCGCACACGCGGCGCACCACGTCCATCTCGTGGGTGATCAGCACGATGGTGAGTTTCAGCTCGCGGTTGATCTCGGCCAGCAGCTCCAGCACCGAGGCGGTGGTCTGCGGATCGAGCGCGCTGGTGGCCTCGTCGCAGAGCAGGATGGACGGCCGGTTGGCCAGTGCGCGGGCGATGCCCACGCGCTGCTTCTGGCCGCCGGAAAGCTGCGACGGGTATTTGTCCGCGTGGTCGCTCAGGCCCACCCGCGTCAGCAGCTCGTCCACGCGGGCCTGCAATGCGGCCGCGTCGCGTTCTCCGGCCAGCCGCAGCGGGAACGCCACGTTGTCGGCCACCGTCTGCGAGGCGAGCAGGTTGAAGTGCTGGAAGATCATGCCGATCCGGCGTCGCTGCGCACGCAGTGCCGGCTCGGCCAGCGCGGTCATCTCAGTGTCGTTCACGAAGATGCGCCCGCCGCTGGGTCGTTCGAGCAGGTTGATCAGCCGTATAAGCGTCGATTTGCCGGCGCCGGAAAGACCGATGATGCCGAACACTTCGCCATCGGCAATGTCGAGATCGAACGGCTGCAATGCAGGAATGTCCCTGCCGTCGACGCGGTAGGACTTGTGGACATCGACGAAACGGATCACGGCGTGGGCCTGGCCAGCGGGTGGATGCGGCATTCTATGCCACGGGCCCGGCCACCGATGGCGTATGCTGCCGGATTGACCCATCAACACGGAGTCCGACCATGTCCAGCGTCTACGATTTCACCGTTCGCGATATCGAGGGCCAGCCGCGCTCGCTGGCCGAGTGGCGCGGCAAGACGCTGCTGATCGTCAACGTGGCCTCCAAGTGCGGCTTCACTCCGCAGTACAAGGGACTGGAGACACTGTGGCAGGACCAGCGCGACCAGGGGCTGGTGGTGCTGGGCTTTCCGTGCGACCAGTTCGGTCACCAGGAACCCGGTGACGAGGCCGAGATCCGCAACTTCTGCAGCACCCAGTACGACGTGACCTTTCCGGTGTTCGCCAAGATCGAGGTGAACGGCGAGCACGCCGATCCGCTGTACAAGTGGCTGAAGAGCGAAGGCAAGGGCATCCTGGGCAGCGAATCGATCAAGTGGAACTTCACCAAGTTCCTGGTCGATGCGGAAGGCCAGGTGGTCAGGCGCTACGCCTCCACCGATACGCCGGAGAAGATCGGCAAGGACACCCTGGCACGACTCGGCGGCTGATGGGCGGAAGTGGCCGCCCCGGGCCACGGAACACGGGATTCGCGGGTCCCGCGTGACCCGTGTTCCGGTCCACCGCAGGCGCCTTGGCGGCCTCTGCTAAACTGCGTGGTTCATGTCGGCGATGTGGCCGGCGAACCCGAACCCGATCGCGAGATGACCATGCAGATTGCCCAGAACTCCGTAGCCGCCTTCCATTACACGCTGACCGACGACGAAGGCCAGGTCATCGACAGCTCCGCCGGTCGCGAGCCGCTGACCTACCTGCATGGCCAGGGCCATATCGTGCCGGGCCTGGAAAAGCAGATGGAAGGCCGTTCGGTGGGCGACAAGTTCGACGCCCACGTGGCGCCCGAGGAAGGTTACGGCGTGCATCACGCCGAGCTGATGCAGCAGGTTCCGCGCGAGGCGTTCCAGGGCGTCGAGGACATCCAGCCCGGCATGCAATTCCAGGGCAACGGTCCGGAAGGCCAGATCAACGTCACCGTGAGCAAGGTCGAGAACGGCGTGGTGTTCATCGATGCGAACCATCCGCTGGCGGGCAAGACCCTGCACTTCGCGATCGAGGTGACCGACGTGCGCGACGCCACCGCCGAAGAGCTGCAGCACGGTCACGTGCACGGCGCCGGTGGCCATCACCACTGAGTTTGCGCCAGTCGCGACGCGGCACCGATGAACGAAGGCCCGGCAGCTCGCCGGGCCTTCGTCGTCTTCAGTACCAGTCGAGCAGCGAAATGCCCACGCCGAGGTAGGTGGCGTTGTGGTTGTAGTCGATCAGGCTTTCGCCATAGCCCTTGAACACTTCCATGTAGCCGCGCAGGTTGCCGGCCATCGGGAAGCTCCAGCTGAACCGCGCCGCGCCATGGCTGCGGCTGCCGCCGCGCATCGAGTGGCGCAGCATCATGCCGAATTCCTGGCCGCGCCATTCATGCACGATCTGCACTTCGCCGCGCCCCATGTAATCGCTGATGTCGGGGTTGTCGTCGTCGCTGCGCGATTCCGGGATGCGCCACCACGGACGCAGCATCACCGTCCAGCCGTCGCGTTCGAAACCGACATCGGCGATCACCCGGTTCCAGCTGCGCGACAGCGGGTCGCCGCGGCCGTTCGACTGGTGGTCCACGCCAATGCCCAGCAGGCGGCCCGTCCAGCCGAACACCTGGTAATGGGTGTCGAACACCAGCATCGCCTCGGGTTCGTAATCGGTCTCGCGGAACGGGCGCGACAGGGTCGAGTTGTAGACCTGCCAGCGCGATGACTGGGTGTAACCCACCCACAGGTCGCCGGCGTCACCGAACACGCCTTGCCATACCTTCGCCTTCAGGCTGAGCTGGAATTTCGCCTCGACGTTCTGCAATTGCTCGCTGGTGCCACTGACCGTGTTGTCGGGGCTCGGGCTGTGCGGCTGGTTGTTCTGGTGGCTGGTCATGAACGCCGGCATCACGTAGACCGGGTTGTAGCCGCGGATGTTGAAGGTGCCCAGCTTGCTCTCCGGCGACAGCTCCCAGCGGCTGTCCAGCAATGACAACGGCTGCGCCACCTCGCTGTTGCCCGGCTCGTCGGCAGACGCCCGCTTGTCGTCGCGGCCGAATATCTCCGGCGTCCGGGTGCTTGCATCCACGCGCTTGCGGGCCACCGGCAGGTTGACGCGTCCGGTGGCGTGGTCGTAGCAGGCGAGGCGTTGCGCATCGCTCTCGATCGCCGTGCAGCCGCGGATGTCGGTGGGGTCCGGATTCTGTGCATGCACGGAAGCGGCGGCGCAGAAGCCGCCCAGGGTTACGGCCGCGGCCGCCATCAATGGCTTCATGTGGAGCGGATTCCTGGATGGGGCGCAGCAGTCTAGCGGAGCCGGTGTCGACTGTGGATGAGGGGCGAGCGGGCATGACCGGCGCCGGCCCGGGCGGCCGGCGCCTTCGCTGCAAACTTATTTCTGCGCCGTCCAGCGCTGGTACTCGTCCTTGCTGATGCGGCCGTTGCGGTTGTGGTCGGCGTAGATGAAGTCGTTGGCCAGCAGGGGATAGGCTGAGGCCTGATCCTCGGTGATGTAGCGGGCGCCGTCGGACAACTGCTCGAACGAGGGCGCCGGCCCGGCCGGTGGCGGCGTCGGCATGCTCGAATGCACGGTCAGCTCGCCGCTCGGCGTATTCATGGTGGCGGTGGTCTGGTCGGCGGGCATGGGCGCGGTGTCCTGGGGCATCGTGCCTTGGGTTGTCGTGTCTTGGGGAGTCGTGCTCTGAGGTGTCGTGTCTTGGGGCGTCGTGTCCTGGGCGATCACCTGGCCCGCCAGCATCAGGGCCGAGGCGGCAAGGGCGGTCAACAGTGGTTTGCGATATTTCATCATCGGAACTCCATGCCAAAATGATCGGGTGAAGTTGGCGGGTGCCGGAAGCGCCCGCAGCGATCGAACGAAGTCCACGCTAGCAGGGGATTTGTAAATGCCGTCTCAAGGTTTCAGTCACGAAGGCGTGAAGAATCGGAGCCGTTGGGCAGCGCTTCAGCAAGCCGCCACATGTTGAAGCTGACCCAGGCCAGAGCCATGCAGCTGGCCGCCCAGGGCCTGTTGCAGCCGCCGAAGCGGCGGCCGCGACGGGCAGACCTGGTGGCTGCCATCGAGCGCATGCGGATGCTGCAGATCGATACCATCCACGTGGTGGCACGCAGCCCGTACTTCGTCCTGCATTCGCGCCTGGGCGATTACCCGATGGCGTGGCTGGACGAGGCGCTGGCACAGGGACAACTGGCCGAGTGCTGGGCGCACGAGGCGTGTTTCGTCAGTGCCGCCGACATCGCCTGGCATCGGGGCGGGCAGGATCATCGCAGCCATCATTGGGCGCATCGCAATGCGCAGCGCGTTCATCGCGAGCACCGCAAGGACATGGATGCATTGCTCGCGGGCATCCGCGCCTCCGGCCCGGTTCGCGCCGCGGATTTCGAGCGCCGCGGCGCCGCCGCCCCGTCGGGGTGGTGGGAGTGGAAGCCGGAGAAGCGCTGGCTGGAGGCATGGTTTGCCCTGGGCGAACTGATGGTGGCCCGGCGCGACAGGTTCCAGCGCGTCTACGATCTCGCCGAAAGGGTGCTGGCCGGGCTCGACCCGCCGTTCGACGCCGCGCTCGCCTTCTCGGCGGCGCAACAGCGCCGGCATTTCATCCTCGAAACCGTGCGGGCGCTGGGCGTGACGCCGGCGGGGTGGATTGCCGATTACTTTCGGCTCAAGCCCCGGGTCAGCGATCGTGAACTGGCTCCGCTGGTGGAAAGCGGCGAATTGCTGGCGGTGCCGGTCGAAGGCTGGAGCACGCCCGGTTATGTGCACCGCGAGCATGCCCAATGGCTGGACAAGGCGCTCGCCGGGAAGCTGCGCGCCACCCTTACCACGCTGTTGTCGCCGTTCGATCCGCTGGTCTGGGATCGCAGCCGCGCGCTGGCGATGTTCGGCTTCGAATACACGATCGAGTGCTACACGCCGGCCGCGAAGCGTCGCTATGGCTACTTCGTGCTGCCGATCCTGCATCGGGGACGCCTGGTCGGCCGGCTGGACGCCAAGGCGCATCGCGCCACCGGCGTGTTCGAGGTCAAGGCCTTGTTCCTCGAGCCGGACGCAAAGGCCGAACCGACGCTGGTGAGTGCCGTGGCCAGGGCCATCGCGGCCACCGCGGCATGGCACGGCACGGAAAGGATCAGGCTGGGAACCACCCAACCCGCGTCGCTGGCGCGGCTGCTGCGTGCGCAGTGGCGAGCCGCCCAGGTGAAGCTTGCCGATCCGGGCTGAGCGGTTCTTACGGTGTGCTGGCCGCAGGTGCGGGATTTTCCGCGCAGGACTTCCCGTCCAGTGCCTGGCGCAATTGAGTGGACAGCGAATTGCAGCGCGCCGCGAGTTGTGGCCGGATGGACGGGTTCCTCGAATCGCGCAGCAGGCTGCTGCGCATCGCTTCGTAACGCGACTGCAACTGGTCCGGCGCATAGATGTCCGCGGCGCGATGGCAGGCAAGATAACTCGACAGGTAATCGTCGCAGGCGGGAATCCCGGTCTCGCCCGTCGACTCTGCCTGATCGCTGCCCGCGCTGGAGGTGCCGGACGTGTTCTGGTGCCGGGCGCGGCTGGCCGGCGCGGGCGTGACGGCGCTCGTGCCGGTGGTGCCGGTGGCCCGGGTGGTCGGGTGTTCGGCGCAGCCGGCCAGCAACAGGCCGGCAAGCGCGCCAACCAGGATCGGGCGGGGCAGATTGGGCATGTCGGTCTCCTCGGGTGTCTGGGTCGTGGGCGGTTCCATGCACGCAGGGAACCGGCCGGCTCCGGCTACTAGACCGCGCGGCCAGTCAAGAAAACCTGAATTTCCAGCTGCCATCGCATCGGCACCCATGCATGCGGACGTGATTCGCGTGCCCGATGGCGCCATGCATGGCGCCATCGGATGGGCAATCCGGGGGGCTTGCGCTTCGGTTGGTCCGCGACGGGAATCCGGCATTTTCCGGCGCCATGCCGGACCGGGGCTTTTCCACGGCGTGCAACAGGGCGGGCAGATTGATTTGTCGATCCGACCCGGCGAAACGAATCGCCGGGCCGGGGAACCTGTCGGTACTAATGCTGGCCATGACAGGAAAACCGCGCAGGGATGTCCGGTTTTCCCTTCAGGAAATATCCTCCTGCGGCGCCGCTTGACAAATCACTTGCCGGCAAAAAATCCGTTATGCTTGGCGCGCTGCGTCTGCTTGGCTACAAGAGTGCCCGGTAGGGATTTCCTGAATCCGACTGTTGCACCGGACCCTGCATGCTCAGTAAAACCGTCGGCCCGTTGGGGCCGGTTTGTCTCAGCGTTCGGATTAGGATCGGAGTGAGTCATGGCGGATCGTGAAGTAGGTACTGTGAAGTGGTTCAATGACGCCAAGGGTTTCGGCTTTATCAGCCGCGATAATGGCCCTGACGTGTTCGTGCATTTTCGCGCCATCACCGGCTCGGGTTTCAAGAGCCTGCAGGAAGGTCAGAAAGTGAGCTTCAATGTCGTGGACGGGCAGAAGGGCTTGCAGGCCGAAGACGTTACCCCCGTTTGATCGCGGTAGCGGAACCTGTATGAAGGGCCGGCGCAAGCCGGCCCTTTTTTGTGGTCGACGCGGCGATTGGTTAGCCTGTGGGAATGTCCAATCCTTCTTTTGACGACGCTTCCGCGGTCACCCCGCTGGTGATCCCGGTCACCGCCGCCGACGGCGCGCACTTCGAATTGCTGGCGGTGTTGCCGTCCGGTCCCTGCCAGCGGCTGCTGTACTGGCTGCCGGCGATGGGCATTCCGGCCCGTCACTATCTGCCGCTGGCCCAGGCGCTGGCCGAACGCGGTGTCGCCGTGGTGCTGCACGAATGGCGCGGCATCGGTTCCAGCGATCGCCGCGCCGGTCGCCGCTGCGACTGGGCCTATCGCCAGCTGCTGCAGGATGACCTGCCTGCCGGCATGGCGCTGCTGGAAGCGCGCTGGCCGCAGGCGCGCAAATGGCTGGGTGGTCACAGCCTGGGCGGCCAGCTGGCGCTGCTCTACGCGAGCCTGCATCCGTCGGTGTTCGCCGGGCTGTTGCTGGTGGCCAGCGGCTCCCCGTACTGGCGGCGCTTCCGGCATGGCTGGCTGATCGCCGCGGCCTATGCGCTGGCGCCGTGGCTGGCACGACTGAGGGGCCATCTGCCGGGCCGGCGCATCGGCTTCGGCGGCAACGAGGCGCGTGGCGTGATCGACGACTGGGCGCGCAGCGGCCGCAGCGGTCGCTATGCCGCCACGGGCATGTCGCAGGACTTCGAGGCGCAACTCGCCGCCCTGCAACTGCCGGTGCTGGCGCTGCGCCTGAAGGAGGACTGGCTCGGTCCGCAGGCCTCGCTGGAATGGCTGCTGGGCAAGCTGGGTGCGGGCATCCGGCAGATCGAGGTGATCAGCCGTGATGATCTGGGTGGCAAGCCGGCCGACCACTTCGGCTGGATGAAAACGCCGGCGCCGATCGCGGCGCGGATGGCCGAATGGTTCGCCGTGGAAGATGCGCTGTTCGCCGAACACGCCCGGTCGACGGCTTGATTCCCGGCGCCGTCGCCCGGATGTCGACCCTTTCGATCCGATGGATGCCCCGATGAACCTGTTCGATCCGTTCCAGCAACGCAGCCTGACCTTGCGCAACCGGCTGGTGGTTTCGCCGATGTGCGAATACTCGGCCACCGATGGCGTGCCGAACGACTGGCACCTGGTGCACCTGGGCAGTCGCGCGGTAGGCGGCGCCGCCGTGGTGATCGCCGAGGCATCGGCGGTTTCGGCGCAGGGACGCATCTCGCCGCAGGACGCCGGCCTGTGGAACCAGGCCCAGTTGCAGGCGTGGCAACCGATCACCCGCTTCATCGGCGCACACGGGGCGATCGCCGGCATCCAGCTGGCCCATGCCGGGCGCAAGGCCAGCACCTTGCGTCCCTGGGACGGGCATGGTCCGGTGCCGGCCGGGCAGGGTGACTGGCCCGTCGTGGCGCCCTCGGCGCTGCCGTTCGACACCGGCTGGAACGTGCCGCTGGCCTTGGACGAGGCCGGCATCCAGGCGGTGATCGCCGATTTCCGCGCCGCGGCGGCACGCGCGCTGGAGGCCGGCTTCCAGCTGGTCGAGGTGCATGCGGCGCACGGTTACCTGCTGCACCAGTTCCTGTCGCCGCTGAGCAACCGGCGCGACGACCGTTACGGCGGCAGCTTCGAAAACCGCACCCGGCTGACCCGTGAAGTCGTGGCCGCCGTGCGCGAGGTGTGGCCGGACGAGTTGCCGTTGTGGCTGCGCGTGTCGGCGACCGACTGGGCCGACGAAGGCGGCTGGGACGCGGCGCAGAGCGTGGAACTGGCGCGCATGGTGAAGCCCCTGGGCGTCGACCTGATCGACGTTTCCAGCGGCGGCCTGCTGCCCCACGTGAAGATCCCGCTGGGGCCGGGTTACCAGGTGCCGTTCGCCGCGCAGATTCGCCGCGAGGCCGACATCGCCACCGGCGCCGTGGGCCTGATCACCGAGGCCGAACAGGCCGACCGGATCATCGCCGATGGCGAGGCGGACCTGGTGCTGATCGCCCGCGAAAGCCTGCGCGACCCCTACTTCCCGCGGCGGGCGGCACAGCAACTGGGCGCAAAAATCGTCGCGCCGGCGCAATATCAGCGGGCCTGGTAAGGAGCACATGATGGAAAGTCGTCCCCAGTTGATCGCCGACGCCCGCGAGCACGACCTCGGCGACGGCTTCGTCGTGCGTCGCATGCTGCCGGTGCTGCAGGCGCGCCACGTCGGTCCGTTCGTGTTCTTCGATCACATGGGGCCGGCGAGTTTCCCGGCGGGCAAGGGCATGGACGTGCGCCCGCACCCGCACATCGGCCTGGCCACGGTGACCTGGCTGTTCGACGGGGCGATCCGCCATCGCGACAGCCTGGGCAGCCTGGCCGACATCCGCCCAGGCGAGGTCAACTGGATGACCTCCGGTCGCGGCATCACCCACTCCGAGCGCACGCCGCCAGATGAGCGTGCCGCAGGCCAGAAGCTGCACGGCATCCAGGTCTGGGTCGCCCTGCCGCAGGCCGATGCCGAGGTGTCGCCGGAATTCCACCACCATGATCGCGAGGCCTTGCCGCGGATCAGCGGGCCGGGCGTGGAAGGCGTGCTGATCGCAGGCAATGCCTACGGTCAGCGTTCACCAGTGAAGGTGTTCGCGCCGATGTTCATGCTGGAAGCAAGCCTGCAGGCCGGCGCCGAGCTGGCCTTGCCGGCCGGGCACGCCGAGCGCGGCGTGCATGTGATCGAAGGCTCCGTGAGCTGGGGCGAACTGAAGATCGCCAAACACCAGATGGCGGTGCAGGCCGGCGACCAGCCGCCTCCGTTGCGTGCCAGCGAACCAAGCCGGTTGATCCTGTTCGGCGGTGCGCCGCTGGATGGCGAGCGCCACCTGTGGTGGAACTTCGTGGCCAGCACCCGCGAGCGCATCGAGCAGGCCAAGGCGGACTGGAGCGAAGGGCGCTTTCCCACCGTGCCCGGCGACGAGGACGAATTCATTCCGTTGCCGGCGTAGGCCCGTATCCCGCAAGGATGCGGCAGAATCGGGCCGTCCACACCGCGGAGCCTCGCCATGTCCGGCTACAGCAGTTTTGCCGAGTTCTATCCGTTCTACCTCGGCGAGCACGGCAACCGCCGCTGCCGCCGGATGCATTTCATCGGCAGCAGCCTGGTGATCGCGGTGGTCGTGCTTGCCGTGTCCAGCGGGCAGTGGCGCTGGTTGTGGCTGGTACCGCTGTGCGGCTACGGCTTCGCCTGGATCGGCCACTACGTGTTCGAGAAGAACCGCCCGGCGACCTTCAGGCATCCGCTGTACAGCCTGGCCGGCGACTGGGTGATGTACGCCCAGATGCTGCGCGGCAAGATCCCGTTTTGATTTTCGCCCTCCCCCTGCGTGCCCCTAAAGGGACTTCCTTCGGTCGCAGGGCGGGCCGGGGTGGGGTCGCTCTTCAACCTCAGCGATACTGCTGATGGCAGCTCTTGCAGGTTTCGCCCACCGGCTTGATGGCGGCCACCAGCGCCTCGCAACTGGCTGGCGCGGCCTGCACCGCCTGCTGCAGCTGGGTCTGCAGTTTGCCGGCGTCGTCGGTGAAGGTCTTCTCGCTGATGCCGAACACCGGCGTGATGTCGCTGGCGGTTGAGGCGAGGCGTTCCAGGTGGTGCTGCACCCTGGCCGGCTCGCACTGCTTCGCCTTGATCGCGTTTTTCAGTTCGCCCACGTGATAACCCATGGTATCCATGACCGCCTTCGGCATGGGATTGCGTGCGCTCAGCGCGTTCATCACGTTGACGGTGCCGATCACGCCGATCACCAGGCCAAGCAGGATCATCAGGGCTGCGCGCATGGATTGAGGTTCCGATCATGAAGGGAAAGCCAAGGATACCCTGCGCCGACGCACCCGTAGCCACCGTCCACGATAAAATGTCCGCTCCCCACAGCAAGGCCCGCCCGTGATCCGTCCAACGATGACCCGATGCCGCAACGGCGGCCCGCGATGAGCGAGCCGAACTTCCCGGCCGAACGCTTTGCCGGCGTCGAGCGCCTGTACGGCAACGGCAGCGTGGCCACGCTGGCGCAGGCCCATGTGTGCGTGATCGGCATCGGTGGTGTCGGTTCGTGGGCGGTCGAGGCGCTGGCGCGCAGCGGCGTGGGCCGGCTCACCCTGATCGACGCCGACGAGGTCTGCGTATCCAACACCAACCGCCAGCTGCACGCACTGGATGGCGAGTACGGCAAGACCAAGGTGGGCGTGATGGCTGCCCGCGCCCATGCGATCAACCCGACCATCCGGCTGGAGGCGGTCGAGCGTTTCCTCACCACCTCGACCCTGGACGAACTGCTCGACCGCGGCTACGACGTGGTGCTGGATGCCTGCGATGCGTTCCGGGTGAAGCTGGAAACCATCGCCTGGTGCCGCCGGCGCAAGCTGCCGATCGTCAGCGTGGGTTCGGCCGGCGGGCGCACCGACCCCACCCAGATCCGCGTGCGCGACCTGTCGCGCACCGAGCACGACGCGATGTTCAGCCTGATCCGCAAGAAGCTCCGCGCCGACTTCAACTTCCCCCGCAACGCCAGCCGCTACTTCGGCGTTTCAGCCGTCTATTCGCTGCAGAACGTGCAATACCCGCAACCGGACGGCACCGTGTGCGGCACCCGCCCGCCGGGCGGCGATTCGCTGAACCTGGCCTGCGGCGGCGGCCTGGGCGCGGCCACCCACATCACCGGCGCATTCGCCTTCGCGGCGGTGGGCAAGGTGATCGAGAAGCTGCTGGGGAAAAGCGAGAAGTGAGTGAAGATGGGCGAGAAGTGAGTGAAGAGCCTGCTTTCTCCCTTTTCTCACTCCTCTTCACTCACTCCTGCTCCGTCACCAGCCCATGTACTGCCCGCCGTTGATCGCCAGGTTGGCGCCGGTCATCCAGCAGGTTTCCTCGCCGGTGAGAAAGGCCACGGCGTGGGCGATCTCTTCGGGCTTGCCCAGGCGGCCCAGCGGGATCTGCGCCTCGATCTTGGCGCGCACTTCTTCCGGCACGGCCATCACCATGTCGGTGGCGACGTAGCCGGGCGATACCGTGTTGACGGTGATGCCGAACTTCGCGTTCTCCTGCGCCAGCGAGATGGTGAAGCCGTGCATGCCGGCCTTGGCCGCCGCGTAGTTGGCCTGGCCGTACTGGCCCTTCTGGCCGTTGATCGAGCTGATCTGCACGATGCGGCCCCACTTGCGCGCACGCATGCCGTCGATCACCGCGCGGGTGACATTGAAGCAGGCGTTGAGGTTGGTGTTGATCACGTCCGTCCACTGCTGGTAATTCATCTTGTGGAAGGTGGTGTCGCGGGTGATGCCGGCGTTGTTGACCAGGATCTCGACCGGGCCGCACTTCTCCTCAATCGCACGCACCATCGCCGTGCAGGCGTCCGGGTCGGTGACATCGCCGGCGACCAGGCAGACATCGATGCCCTCGGCCGCCATCGCCTGGCGCCAGGCCTCGGCCTTGTCCGGGTCACGGTAATTGCTGGCCACCCGGTGCCCCTGCCTGGCCAGGTAGCGGACGATTGCGCTGCCGATGCCGCCGGTACCGCCTGTGACCAATGCCGTACGCTGAGTCATTTCCCTGAATCTCCTGTTCGGTTAGGCGCGAATGCGATCGCGCCGAAGCATGGCAGGCGCATGTTTCAGCCGTCCCCTGGTTGCCTCGACGCGTTGCGTAGTTATAGCCGTTCAGCCGACAGAGTGACCGCTGCAATGCGGCAAATGCGCCGGATCGAAATGCGCCAGTGCATGCTGCAGCAAATCGTCCACCCCGCACGCGGCGTGCGGCAGCGGCAACTGCAGGAAGACGAGGGCGCGTCGCAGTGCCGGCACGGGGTCGGACGGGTCGACCGGGAACGCCTGTGCGGACTTCGACAGCTTGGTGCCGTCCCTGTCCAGCACCAGCGGCAGGTGGCGATACGCCGGTGTCGGCAGGCCCAGGCAGCGCTGCAGCCAGATCTGGCGCGGCGTGGAATCGAGCAGGTCCAGTCCGCGCACCACCTCGGTAATGCCCTGGAAGGCGTCGTCCACCACGCAGGCCAACTGATAGCTGTACAGGCCGTCGGCCCGGCGCAGCACGAAGTCGCCCACCTCGTTGCGCAGGTTCTGCCGCTGCGGGCCCTGCAAGGCATCCTCGAACGCGACGTCGAGGTCCGGCGCGCGCAAGCGCCAGGCCGGCGGATGATCGGCCTGCGGCGAAGCAACGCAGCAGGCATCGCGATGAAGGCCGTCGCCGCGCGCCAGTTCACTGCGGCTGCACCAGCAGGGAAACAGCGCGTTGGCGGCACGCAGTTGCCCGATCGCCGCCGCGTACGCTTCCGTTCGCGTCGACTGGAACAGCGCCGGCCCGTCGGCGACCAGGCCGAACGCGGGCAGCGCCGCCAGGATGCCTGCCGCCGAACCGGCAACCTCGCGCGGCGGATCGATGTCCTCCACCCGGACCAGCCATTCGCCGCCGGCATGCCGCGCGCACAGCCAGCTGCCCAGCGCGGCGACCAGCGAGCCGAAGTGCAGTTGTCCGGTGGGCGAGGGGGCAAAGCGGCCGCGATAAGTCATCGGCGCATCTTAAATGCCGCTCCGGACCCTTGAAAGCGCGCCTTGCCGCCCCGAATCTTCGACCATCCACCATTCCCCTTCATGACTGCCACAAGAGAGACAGCCATGCGCCGCATCGCGCTATTCATCGCCACCAACCTTGCCGTCCTGCTCCTGCTGAGCATCGTCTGCCGCCTGTTCGGCATCGACCAGATGGCCGCCGCCCGCGGCTACGGCGGCATGGGCGGCCTGCTGGCCTTCGCCGCCGTGTTCGGCATGGGCGGCGCCTTCATTTCGCTGGCGATGTCCAAGATGATCGCCAAGTGGTCCACCGGCGCCCGGGTGATCGAGCAGCCGCAGAACGAGACCGAGCGCTGGCTGGTCGACACCGTGCGTCGCCACGCGCAGAACGCGGGCATCGGCATGCCCGAGGTGGCGATCTACGACGCGCCGGAGATGAACGCGTTCGCCACCGGCATGACGAAGAACAGCTCGTTGGTGGCGGTGAGCTCCGGCCTGCTGCAGCAGATGGATCGCGAACAGGTCGGCGCCGTGCTCGGCCACGAGATCGGCCACGTCGCCAACGGTGACATGGTTACCCTGACCCTGATCCAGGGCGTGCTGAACACGCTGGTGATCCTGGCCGCCCGCATCGTCGGCCGCGCGGTGGACAGCTGGATGAGCGGCGGTCGCGACAACCGTGGCGGCGGCATCGGCTACTTCGTGGTGGTGATGGTGCTGCAGGTGGTGTTCGGCCTGTTCGCCTCGATGATCGTGGCCGCGTTCTCGCGCTGGCGCGAGTTCCGCGCCGACCAGGCCGGCGCGCAGTTCGCCGGCCGCGGCGCGATGATCTCCGCGCTGCAGCGGCTCAAGGTCAACCACGGTGAAAGCACGCTGCCCAACACCATCGCCGCGTTCGGCATCTCCGGCCCGCTGGGGGAAGGCTTCAGGAAACTGTTCATGAGCCACCCGCCGCTGGACGAGCGCATCGCCGCGCTGCAGAAGGCCGGCTGATTGCAGCTTTACTCCCTCCCCTGCTTGCAGGGGAGGGCTGGGGTGGGGTGCTCTTGAGTTTGTCCGGAGGGCCTAAAATCAAGAGCTACCCCCTCCTGACCTCCCCCTGCAAGCAGGGGGAGGAATCACTTCCATCGTCAACGCAACTCTGGAACATCCACGCATGAACGCACCCGCCGAAACCCGCAAGTTCGAAGCCGAAGTCGCCCAGGTCCTGCACCTGGTCACGCACTCGCTGTACTCGCACAAGGAAATCTTCCTGCGCGAGCTGATCTCCAACGCCTCCGACGCCTGCGACAAGCTGCGCTTCGAGTCGATCGCCAACCCGGCGTTGTCGGCCGGCGACAGCGAACTGCACATCGACGTCAGCTGGGATCCGGACGCGCGCACCGTCACCGTGCGCGACAACGGCATCGGCATGACCCGCGATGAAGTCGTGGCCAATATCGGCACCATCGCCAGCTCCGGCACGCGCCGCTTCCTGGAAGCGATGAGCGGCGAGCAGAAAGCCGACGCGCGGCTGATCGGCCAGTTTGGCGTGGGCTTCTATTCCGCCTTCGTGGTGGCCGACAAGGTCACCGTGATCACCCGCCGCGCCGACGCGCCGGCAGGCGAGGGCGTGAAGTGGGAGAGCGACGGCAAGGGCGAGTATTCGCTGGAACAGGTCGAGCAGGCCGATCGCGGCACCTCCGTCATCCTGCACCTGAAGGCCGACGAAGACGAATTCCTCAAGCGCTGGCAGCTGCGCTCGCTGATCACCCGCTACTCCGACCACGTCGCCTTCCCGATCCGCATGCCCAAGGAGAAGGACGACAAGCCCACCGACGAATTCGAAACCATCAACGCCGCCTCGGCGCTGTGGACCAAGCCGAAATCCGAGATCAGCGACGAGGACTACCAGAGCTTCTACAAGTCGCTCGGCCACGACTTCAACGACGCGCTGGCGTGGACGCACAACCGCGTCGAAGGTAGCCAGAGCTTCACCACCTTGCTGTACCTGCCGTCGCAGCCGCCGTTCGACCTGATGATGGGCGGCCGCGACGAGCGCAAGGGGCTCAAGCTCTACATCAAGCGCGTCTTTATCATGGACGCCGCCGAAGAACTGCTGCCGAACTACCTGCGCTTCGTGCGCGGCGTGGTCGACGCCGACGACCTGCCGCTCAACGTCAGCCGCGAAATCCTGCAGCACAACCGCCAGCTCGACCGCATCAAGGCCGCCTGCGTGAAGCGCGTGCTCGACCTGATCGAGAAGCTGGCGAAGGACGAGCCGGAAAAATTCGCCACCTTCTACAAGGCCTTCGGCAACACGCTCAAGGAAGGCATCAGCGAAGACGCCAACAACCGCGAGCGCATCGCCAAGCTGCTGCGCTTCGCCAGCACCAAGGGCGAAGGCACCGCGCAGAACGTTTCGCTGGACGACTACATCGGCCGCATGGCCGTGGGCCAGGACGCGATCTGGTACATCACCGCCGACAGCTACGCCGCCGCTGCCGGCAGCCCGCAGCTGGAAGCGTTCAAGGCCAAGGGCATCGAAGTGCTGCTGATGTCCGACCGCATCGACGAGTGGATGATCGGCAGCTTGAGCGAGTACGAAGGCAAGAAGCTCAAGAGCGTGGCCAAGGGCGACGTGCCGCTGGACGAAGCGGACAAGAAGAAGCAGGAGGAGGCCACCAAGGAAGCCGAGCCGCTGCTGAAGAAGCTCAAGCAGCTGCTGGGCGACCGCGTGGGCGAAGTGAAGGTGTCGGCGCGCCTCACCGATTCGCCGTCCTGCCTGGCCCTTTCCGATTACGAAATGGCCCCGCACCTGGCCCGCCTGCTGCGCGAAGCCGGCCAGGACATGCCGGAGTCCAAGCCCACCCTGGAGATCAACCCGCAGCACGCACTGGTCAAGCGCGTCGAGACGGAAGCCGACGAAGCCAAGGCCCGTGATCTGGCCACCCTGCTGCTGGAGCAGGCGGAGATTTCCGCCGGCGCGCAGCTGCCCGACCCGGCGGCCTTCGTGCAGCGGATGAACCGGGTGTTGCTGGGCTAAGGCGCGCTGCATCTTGCCGAGAAAAGCCCGCCCATCGGCGGGCTTTTCTTTGGCGGAAACCCCGGCGCAACCGGGCACCTTGCCTCCATCCCCGTTCTCCCCTAGCGTGCGCCGACGGTCTCGGGGATCAAGCGGTGAAAGTGTCGATCGGCAAACGGCTGTTCTTCGCGGTACTGCTGGCCTTCCTCGTGGTGGCGGGGATCGGCGTGGAGCTGGTGCGCTGGAAATTGTCGAACCGCGCGCCACGTCCCTCGACCGATATGCAGGAGGTCAGTGGGCTGGTGGAGCAGCTGTCCGCCCGCTATCGGAAGCACGGCGACTGGTCGTTTCTGCCGGCCAGCCCCGACCAGCGCCGACGCTGGTTCCTCGACCGCGCGATGGGCGCCGAGGCGGATGGCACATCGGTCGCCCGTGACCGGGCATCCCCCAACCTCGACTACCGCATCGGTTTGCTGGACGTTCGCCGGCGCCGTCTCGCCGGGGTCATCGCGAGTCCGGCACTGGTGGCGATCGCCTCGATCGATACCGTGCAGCGATCGGTCGTCGTCGACGGCGTCGAGGTGGGCTATCTCGTCGTGGCCAGATCGCAGAACCCGGACGACGACCTGGCCATCGCGTTTCTGCTGGAGCAACAGAAAAACCTGCTGCTCATCGCCGCCATCGGCGTGTTGTTGAGCGCGCTTGCTGCCGCCTTGCTGGCAGCGCATTTCCGCAAGCCGATCCGGCAACTGGTCGACGGCACGCGCCGGCTGGGCCAGGGGCATTTCGACGTGCAGCTGCCGACCCGGCGCAGCGACGAACTGGGCGAGCTGGCAGCCACGTTCAACCGGGTCGCCGCCAGGTTGAAGAACACCGAACGCTGGCGCCAGCAATGGGTGGCCGACACCTCGCACGAACTGCGCACGCCGCTTTCGGTGCTGCGTGCGCAGCTGGAGGCGCTGCAGGACGGCATCCGCGCCGCCACGCCCGACACCGTTGCGCTGATGTTGCAGCAGGTGCTGTCGCTGACCGCGCTGGTCGATGACCTGCATGAACTGGCGCGGGCCGACCAGGGCCAGCTCCAGTACGACAAGGCGACGGTGGATGCCTGGGCCGTGGTGACGGACGTGTTCGCGAGCTTCGGCGAGAAATTTCGGGCGGCCGGGCTCACCGCGTCCATCGGTGCCGCGCCGTCGTCGTCAACCGTGCTCGCGGATGCGACGCGGCTGCGCCAGGTGCTCGTCAACCTGTTCGAAAACAGCGTGCGCTACACCGACGCGGGTGGGCGCATCGAAGTCCGTGGCGAGCGGTTCGAACACGAGTTGCGCATCATCATCGACGACTCGGCACCCGCCGTTCCGGCCAACCTTGTCGAGCATCTGGGTGAACGTTTCTTCCGCGTCGAGCCATCGCGCAACCGGCAGTTCGGCGGCACCGGCCTGGGCCTTGCGTTGAGCCGACACATCGTCGAAGCGCACGGCGGGCGCCTGAGCTTCGCCGCCTCCGCGCTCGGCGGCCTGCGCGTCATCATCGTGCTGCCGCTGGAAGGTTAATGAGCGCCACCATCCTCATCGTCGAAGACGAAAGCGAACTCGCCGCGATCGTGGCCGACTACGTCAGCGCGGCCGGCTACCAGGCGCAGGTGATCGGCGATGGCAGCGTCGCACTGGCCAGTATCCGGCATCACGTGCCCGACCTGATCGTGCTGGACCTCATGCTGCCGGGCCTCGACGGTCTGTCGCTGTGCAGGACGGTGCGCGGGTTTTCCGCGGTGCCGATCATCATGGTCACCGCGCAGGTGCAGGAGATCGACCGGCTGCTCGGCCTGGAAACCGGCGCCGACGATTACCTGTGCAAGCCCTTCAGCCCGCGCGAACTGGTCGCGCGGATCAAGGCCGTGTTGCGTCGCTCGGGTCCGGCAGCGGCACGCACGCCACTGCTCGACCTCGATGCCGATTCGCGCACGGCGCGTATCCACGCCCAACCGCTGGAGCTGACGCCGACCGAGTTCAGCCTGCTGGCTGCGATGGCCAAACGCCCGGGCACGATCTTCTCGCGTGCGCAACTGCTCGACCTGGTCAGCCGCGACAATCTTGAAGTCACCGATCGCGCAATCGACAGCCACATCAAGAACCTGCGCCGCAAGCTCGCCGTGCACCTGCCGGAGGTCGACGTGATCCATTCCGTCTACGGGCTCGGCTATCGGCTGGAGCTCTGAGAGGTTGTGATTTTTCAACCTCTCAGGCCGGCCATGGATTGCCGGGCGCGGAGCAGTCACGCAAGTGACTGATTCGCGTGAGTACGTCCGGGCGTGTACCGGACGTGCGATGGAAGAAAACCACAGGAAGTGGTTTTCTTCACAGGCTCCGAGCCGCTTCCATAATCCCTCCACATTCCTTCGCCACCCTGCGCCCGTCGATCACCGACGAACCTGACGAGGAATGCAGAGATGAGCAAGAAGATGAAACGGATCGCCGCGCTGGCCGGCGCCGTCGCACTGACCGGAGCCGGGCTGGTGCTGTTCGGCATGCCCGGCCACGCGCAGTCCGGGCCGCCACAGAAAGACATGACGGTCGACAAGGCCATGCGCAGCGAGGTGGTGGAAAGCATCATCGCCAACCTGAATCAGTCCTACGTCTTTCCGGACAAGGCCGCCGCGATGGGGAAGAGCCTGCGCGCCCAGCTGCAGCACGGCGACTTTGATGCTATCACCAGCGCCGACAAGCTCGCCGACAAGTTGACCGAGACACTGCAACACGACAGCAACGACAAGCACCTTGAGGTGCGTTACTTCGAACACGCGATCGCCCAGGGCGACGACCAGTCCGACTCCGCCGAGAACAAGGCCGCCGAGCTGGCCGAAGGCAAGCATTTCAACTTCGGCATCAACGGCGTCGATCGCCTGCAGGGCGACATCGGCTACATCGACCTGCATCAGTTCGGCCGGCCGGCGATGGTCGCCACGCGCATCGCCGCCGCCATGACCCTGATGAGCGACACCGGTGCCCTGATCATCGACCTGCGCCACTGCGGCGGCGGCGATCCGGAAAGCGTGATGCTGTTTGCCAGCTACCTGTACGACAAGCCGACCCATCTCAACGACGTCTACTGGCGCGACGAAAACCGCACCGAGCAGCGCTGGACCACGGCCACCGTTCCCGGCCCCCGCTATGGCCAGTCGCGCAAGGTCTACCTGCTCACCAGCAGCGACACGTTCTCCGGCTGCGAGGATTTCGCCTATGCGCTGAAGAACAACCAGCGCGCCACCCTGATCGGCGAAACCACCGGCGGCGGCGCTCATGGCGGCGGACCACACCGGCTGGCTGCGCACTTCATGATGTTCGTTCCCTCCGGACGCCCGATCAGCCCGGTCACGCACACCGACTGGGAAAATGTTGGTGTGGTGCCGGACGTCCATTCTTCGGCGAAGAAGGCGCTGGACCTCGCGCAGGTGGCCGCGCTGAAGGCGTTGATCGCGGGGGAGAAGGATGAGGATTGGCGGCGGAGGTTGAAGGAGCGGTTGGGGGAGTTGGAGTGAGCTGATAGGACACTAGCCGTAGCGATTCAGTTAGCTCCGGCGGCCTTTCATACTTGGCTGTGATCCCGGCGAGAGCCGGGATCGTTCTATCTTTCCTCATCGTCATTCCGGAGAATGCAGAGATCGCGCCACTTCCCGGATCGTCATCCCGGCGAAGGCCGGGACCGCACTCGCCTCTGCTGTTCATGGCGAGAAGTTTTCGTCCGCCTTCGGCAGGCATCGGGTAACCGCTCCTGCGTTGCTTCAACTCTGGCAGGAGCCGACATCCTGTTGACTCTCGCTACGCGGCCTGTCGCCCCGACTCCCCGCCGCACAGTGGCCCCGGGTAGAGCGGTGGCGGGCCATCCCGACTCGCAACGCAGTGTCGAAGAACTATCTCCGTTCGCTATTGCCGCCCGGGTGCTTACAAGCGATCAACGATAACCATGTCCTCGATCTGATCGCTTTGGGTGCCAAACCTTTCAAGAAAGGCACGAGCGAATCGGTCCTTAGGCTTGTCACTCGTGCGATCAGGGTCGTGATTGAGGTGGCGGTTGAGGCTGCCAATGAAAAGATCGGCCAACTGAATAAAGTCGATACAGGGAGTAGCGTGATCTGCTCTCGCGGTGTACCGGACGTTGCGCCATGATGGGATCGCCGAAATTTCCTGCAGGGACGCATATGACGAACGAATCACTTACGTATGCACTGATTGAAAAAGAGATCGATCAGTACGCCAAGGACGTCAGGGATGACAAGCCGGGCTTGGTGGAGCGTTTGGCGTTGGGAACGACGATGGTGTCGTGGCTACCATTGCTGGTTGCAACCCAATTTGCGAAGTCTCGGACTGCGGCGTTTGCCCTTGGTGCATGCACTGTGATCTTGCTGGTCGTGCTGGGAGTCGGCGTGTATTGTTTTGTCCAACGTGAGTGGCGGACGTTCCACCGCAGGCACGACAAGTTATCTCGCGAGCTGGATCGGGACTATGACCAGTGGCGAATACTGGTGGCTGATATGAGGCATTTCCCAAGGGCCGAGCTGGCGCGTCGACTTCGCTACTTGAGCGCACGAAAGTCGTCCCTTTCCTATCGGATGGGGCTCTTCACAGGCAGTGTGAACCGCTTAGGCATCTTGCCGCTATTGGCGATTCTCTACCTGCAGCTCAAGGACTGGCGCTTTGGCGATTGGCAGGCACTAGCGCAGGTACATGTGGTTGGCGGCCTGCTGCTGTGGGCGCTTTTTCTGGCCTATCTTCTCTCGTGGTGGCTGGTGGGGCTGAGTACGCGCTGGGATGCCTATGAGGCGCTCCTGATCGAAGCTGCACATGAGGAATGAACCATTGCTGGTCGGCATCCTTCTCGGCACGCCGGGCTTTCTTCTCCGCGGCCCAAGCAAATAACTCCGCAGCCCGAGCTTTTTACTCGGTGCGTCGAGTTCGCCCGTTCGGTCGGTCGAGCTTTTTCCTCCGCAGCCCGGGCAAATAGCTCCGTGTCCCGAGCTTTTTGCTCGACGCGTCGAATTCAAGTGCTCGGTGTGCCGGGCTATTTTCTCGAACCGCCGAGTTGTTTTCTCTACCGATTGAGCTTTGTTCTCGGCGCTCCGAACAAGTAACGCCGAAGTTCGAGTTCTTTCTTTGCCCTTCGGATTTGCCAGCTCGGCGTGCCGCGGTGGGGCTGGAACGAAGGAAGTTAAACGCGCTCTAGGTTTGCATTTCGCTGGAGTCGGTAGCCCAATGCGTCGCAAGACTCAGGCAAACAAGGGGCCTGGTGCACTGTTGATGCTTTGCCCGCGACTAGCTGGTCAGCTGCGCTAGATAGGACACCGGGTCTAGTTGGCAATGTACGGCGATGGCGCCAGGCAGGTCGAAGAGGCGGGGGCGCTCGCGGAAGTCGAAAAGGCGATACAGCCGATAGGATTCTGCATCGGTCTCCGAACGTGCCAGTTCGTTTCGGCTGACGAAGAAGGGTGTCAGTTCGCCGAAAGACGTGGTCTTTACCTCGATCAACCGCTCACGACCGTTTTCCTCAAAGGACAGTACGTCGTAGCCGAGGCCGTCACCCTGCGTGGCTGAGACGTGTTCGACGCGTTCGCTCAGCGACTTCATGCCGGCTGCGTATAGACGCCGGGCTTCAAGTTCCATCACGAACTGCTCGCCGGCGAGACCCAATGAACGATTGCGTGCTTCTTGCGCCAGATAGTCACGTTTGGCCGGAGAAAAGCGAGCCGCGTAGCCTGCGGGCGATTCCCTTACTTGGGTTGCCGCTTTTGGTATGGGAACCCAGATGGCTGTCGGGTTTTCAATGGACGCGACAGTCGCGGGACGTTCGACGGCAGCTTGTACTGCTTCCTGCAGGGCGATATTGCTCTGAAGCTGGGATTCCACCACTTCCATCAGCAATAGTTGGTAGTTCGCCAAGCTTTTGTAACCCGTGACCGTTGGCCAGCCAAGTTCATTCATGACCGCGCTGATGTTACGAAACTTGTATTCAACGGATGATTTGCTTCTGCCATCCAGCCGCTGCACTAACTCGTGGATGCGATTGGACTTGTTGAACTGCTGCCCGTTGAGTTCAAGTGCGAGCATATGCAGGTAGTCGGCTACACAACTCTCTACCTCCAATCGCGACCAGTCTTCACCCGTTGCCATGCCTCGGCTCCCGCCATGCCCATTTGATGTGCGGCCAGGTTAGGGCAAAACGGAACGTGGGGTGCGTTTTTCGTAATGAGGTTTGCATTGCCACGTGCAGGTGAAGCGGGACCCTCGTCTCAACGCCGGGTTGAGAGGCGCTTCCGGACTAGCGTGAGCAACCAACCAAAGGCATAGAGCAACACGAACGTGGGCCCGGCCAGATACAGATAAGCCTCCGGCCACGACAGTCTGGCCAGCGCCGGACCGAATCCCAGCCCAGCCGCGAGGCTGCCTTGCAGGGCGATCGGGATTTGCGCGAAGACGAATTGACCCTTGGGGTCGCCGTGGGCGGTCAGGGCAAATCCCAGGCAGACGAGGATGGCCAGCAGGTAGGTGAGGCAGAGGGCGGTGCCGATCTTGCTCATGGGCTCTCGGGTTTGAGTGGGGTGATGCGCGTCAGGCTTCCCGGATGAAGTCGACGAACGCTCTTAGCGGCGACGGCAAATGACGCCGCCCTGCGTAATACAGCAACGGCCCGCTGAAGCGCTGGCACCACGGTTCCAGCACCGGCACCAGTGCACCGCTGTCCAGATGCGGCTGCAGCCAATCCTCGAACAGGTGGACGATGCCGAGTCCGTCGAGCGCGGCCTGCACGGCCAGATCGAAGGCCGCGCCCGTGCGTACCTGCAGCGGACCGGACGGGTCGACGCGCACGATTTCGCCGTCGCGCTCGAACTCCCACAGCGGTACGGCGCCACCGGAAAACTGGCCGCGCAGGCAGGCGTGTTGCAGCAGGTCGCGCGGGTGTTCGGGCGTGCCGTGGGCTTGCAGGTAAGCGGGCGCGGCGGCGGTGACCAGGCGTTGCGTGCGCGGGCCGATCGGCAGCGCGATCATGTCCTGCGCCAGCCGCTCGTCGTAGCGGATGCCGGCATCGCAGCCGCTGGCCATCAGGTCGACGAAGCTGTCTTCCACGATCACTTCCAGCCGGATCTCGGGGTAGCGCTTGAGGAAGGGCGTGACGATGCCGGGCAATACCGTGCGCGCCACGTTCGCCGGCACGTTGATTCGCAGCGTGCCGGCGGGGCGGTCGCGGAAGTGGTTGACCACGTCCAGCGACGCTTCCACTTCGGCCAGGGCGGGCGCGAGCCGCTCGGCCAGTCGCGCGCCGGCTTCGGTGGGCGAGACGTTGCGTGTGGTGCGATGGAGCAGGCGCAAACCGAGTCGGCTCTCCAGCCGACGCACTGCCTCGCTCAACTTGGAGGCGGAGTCGCCGCCGCTGCGCGCTGCCTGCCGAAACCCGCCGGCTCGCAGCACGGCGAGGAACGCCTGGAGATCCTGCAGCTCTGTCGCCATTGTCCCGTTCTCCGCACGACCCGTATGGATTGTGGCGGATTATCAGGAGGGCGTGGCCTTCCTATAGTTCATCCCGTCCCTTCATCCTCCCCGGAGAAACATCATGAGCAAGCTCGCACAGGCAGGCACGTTTTCGCTCGGCGACCGCACGGTCAACCGCATGGGTTACGGCGCCATGCAGCTGGCAGGGAAGGGCGTGTTCGGCCCACCGAAGGATCACGCGGCGGCGCTGGCGGTGCTGCGCGCCGCGGTGGAGGCCGGCGTCAATCACATCGACACCAGCGACTTCTACGGACCGCACGTCACCAACCGGATCATCCGCGAGGCGCTGCACCCGTATGCCGACGAGCTGGTGATCGTGACCAAGGTCGGCGCGCTGCGCGGCGACGATGCGTCCTGGCGTCCGGCGCAGAGTCCAGCCGAACTGGTGCGGGCAGTGCACGACAACCTGCGCAACCTCGGCCTGGATGTGCTGGATGCGGTCAACCTGCGCGTGATGGGTGACGTGCACGCGCCCAGCGAAGGCAGCATCGAAGCGCAGTTCAGTGCGCTGGCGGAATTGCGCCAGCAGGGGCTGATCCGCCACCTCGGCCTCAGCAATGCCACCGCCAGCCAGGTCGCCGAAGCGCAGCGCATCGCGCCGGTGGTCTGCGTGCAGAACCAGTACAACCTGGCGCATCGCGACGACGACGACTTCATCGACGCGCTCGCCCGTCAGGGTGTGGCCTACGTGCCGTTCTTTCCGCTGGGCGGCTTCAGCCCGCTGCAGTCGCGGACGCTGTCCGAGGTGGCGGCACGGCTGGAGGCCACGCCGATGCAGGTGGCGCTGGCGTGGCTGCTGGCCCGGTCGCCCAACGTCCTGCTGATTCCCGGCACGTCGTCGGTCGTCCATCTGCAGGAGAACCTGGCGGCGGCCGGGCTGCGGCTGGGCGATGAGGTGATGGCCGAACTGGATGGCATCGGTCGGGGCTGATCCGGCTTCCGGTCTTGGCCACGTCATGGACGAATGCGCCGCGGCACCTCGTGTCGCGGCGCTAGCGGTTGTCCGGATCGGACTTCACCGCCAGGTTCAGCAGTTTTCCCCTGGCGTCCAGTTCGACCAGCACGATGCGCGTATCGCCGTCAGGCCCCACGCGATACACCGAGCGCACGGCGCCGTCGTGTTCGCCACGCTTGATCAGCCGCAGCGGTGCGGCGTCCCACTTCGCGGGCAACTGGCTGCGCATGTCGATCGCGTCGTCGGGATCGAAGGCGTAACCGGCGTCGGGGTCGAACTCGCTGGCGAGGTTCTCGCCGGCCAGTAGGCGTTGCAGCACGTCGCGGGCGTGGGCGGCGATCTCGGGCTTGTCGTCCTTGATCGCGGGATTCGGCTTCGGCATCAGCGCCGGTTCCACCAGGCCGGCGATGACGTGGGACATGTAGACGGGGCTGGCGTGAGCGGCGTCCAGGTTGGTCAGCACCACCACGGTCAGCTTGTCGTCGACGTAGCGGTTGATGGTGCAGGTGAAGCCCTGCCACGCACCGCTGTGCTGGATCACCCGATGGCCGTTCATGCTGTCGCTGGCCCAGCCGAAGCCGTAGTGGCTGGCGTTGGGCTGGCCGTCGTTGAGCACGAAGGGCGTCCACATCGTGTCCAGCGATTTCTTGCTGAGCAGGCGCGTGCCGTACAGCGCGCGATCCCATTTCTCCAGGTCGACCACGTTGAAGTAGAGCGTGCCGTCCGCGGTGGAATTGAGGCTGGGCGACACCCAGGTCTGGTTCTTCAGCTGGCCACCGACGATCTGGTAACCGGCTGCGCGGCCGGGGATGATGTCGCGCTCGGAGATGCCGCGGGTGGAGACCATGCCCAGCGGCGCGAAGATCCGCTGATGCATGAAGTCGCGGTAGTCCTGGCCGGTGACCTTGTGGATCAGCACGCCGAGCAGGGCGTAGTTGGTGTTGCGGTAGTCCCAGCGCTCGCCCGGCCTGAATTCGATCGGCAGGGTTTCGATCTTCTTCACCAGCTCGTCTTCGGTGAAGTCCTTGCGCGGGTCGAACAGGCCTCCGGGCTGCGTGCGCGAGGGATCTTCGTACTCGGCCAGGCCGGAGGTGTGCGACAGCAGGTTCTTCACCCTGATCGGCTTCCAGCTCGCCGGCGCACCGGTGAAGTATCGGGTGATGCTGTCGTCCAGGCTCACCTTGCCCTGTTCCACCAGCATCATCACCGCGGTGGCGGCGAACTGCTTGCCGACCGAGCCGGACTGCATCAGCGTGGTCGGCGTGACCGGCGCCTGCCATTCGATGTTGGCCAGGCCGTAGCCTTTCACCAGCAGCGCGTGGCCATCGCGATAGACGCCCACTTCGGCACCGGGAACATGCTGGCGCGCCATCTCGGCGGTGACATAGCGATCGATGGCGGCGATCTGTGCGGGCTTCAGCTCGGCCGCGGGTGTGGGTGCCGGCGTCGTGGCGCCGAGGAGCAGTGCGGCAAGCAGCAGGTTGCGTGTCAGGGACATGGTGGGTGATTGCTGCCACTGGTCAGAAGGGTTCGTATTCTGGCCGAAAGCGGGCGTGCCTGTCGCCGAGATGAAAAGCCCGCCGATGGGCGGGCTTCCGTACTTACCTGCCGCGCACCGGAGGCGACGGAGCGGGCGAGTTGCGCGTGGTGTTGCTGATGGGTGGCGTCGGCGATACGTGCTGGCTGCGCTGATAGGCGGGCTGATAGCGATCGTGGTGGTAGAAGCGCGGTGACCGGCGGAACAGGGGTTCGCGTTCGGCCAGGGCGAGTCGATGGCCATCGATGTGCACCCAGTACCAGGAGCCCGCCGGCACGGGTGCGGTCGACAGGTAGGTGAAGTGCGCGTTGTAGTTGCCGTTGTCCAGCGGCGATGCCTGCAGGACCAGGTTGATCACGAACTGGCTGGAAACCGGGCGCCCGTGCTTGTCGACCGCGGGTTTGGTGATCATCTCGTCCAGGTTCGCGCGGAGCAGTCGATTGACCTTGGGCGAGAGCTCGATGGCCGGCGAGGCACCGGTCACCTTGCCGTGCGAATTCACCTGCACCAGCACCGGCATCACCTTGGGCGGAAACTCGTTGAGCGAGGCGGACCCGGCGGTGGCCACGCCGGAGCAGGCCAGCAGGGCGCCAAAAACGGCGGATCGTGGTATCGATTTCATGGTGCCCTCGCTGAAGCAGCCTGGTGCTGCTTCTGTTGTCACCGCGACGGTGCCCCCGGCGCCCGAAAGAGTCAAGCTCCGGGGCGTGACGACAACGGCAACCCGGCTACTTCGGCAGCGACGCCAGCCACGCGAGCACGGCTTTCGAAAGTTCGATGCGCCGGTCGGAATAGGCGTGGTCGGTGGAAAGGTGCACGGTGGTGACGTGGCTGTCGCCGGCCTTGCGCAGATCGGCGGCGAACGCCTGGTTTTCCGGGGCGAGGCCGTCGTCGGAGGTCACGATGAGGGCGGTACGGTCCTTCAGCGCGGCGACCTTCGCGGGGAAAGCCCAGCCCGCTGCGTGATCGACCAGTTCGCGCGCCAGGCCGTCCGGGGTGCAGCCGCTCAGCGGCGCCATGCCTTCGTTGGCGAGGCCGCTGGCCATGGCCTTGAGGCCCGCGCTTTCGCCGTCCTTGCGCACGAGCCGGGTGGCGTGCCCCGCCATGTCCGCTGCGGAAAGCGTGGCGAAGGCCTTGATCGCGGGATCGGCCGCGGCGGCCTGCACGGTCATGAAGCCGCCCATGCTGTGGCCGATCAGCACGATGCGCGCGGGATCGAGCCGCAGCTTCCTGGCCACCTCGGGCTGGCGCAGGTAAGCCAGCGCCGCGGCGGTGTCCTCGATGCCCTGCGAAAACGAGAAGTCGCCCGGCGTGCCCCAGGAGCCGCGGTAGTTGAAGTAGAGAACGTCCCAGCCGGCGCGGCGCATGTCCTGCGCCAGGTCGAGGTTGCGTTCGTTGCCGGGGAAGCCGTGCAGCAGGATCACCGCCGGATGCGGGCCGGTACCGGCGGCGACGTAGACCAGCGCATTCATCAGGGCGCCGTGGCTGGGGATCTGCATCGTCTCCATCGTCGCCCGCGTGTTGGCTGGCGCGGCGGATTCCAGCGGGGTGTCGGCGTGCTTCGGGGCAGCCTGTGCGTGGCACGGGCTCCATGCCACGCCAGCGACAAGGCAGGCGGCCAGCAGCGTGCGGATCGAACGGCTGTTCATGCGGCTTTCCCCGGGTGGATGCAGCGGTTCGCGAAGCGTATTCCTTTCGCGGGCGATGCGGAGCGCTCCCGTGTCTTCAGCGTGATGCCCGAATCCCGGCGGCCAGCTGCGCGATGCGCACGGCCTCGAGGCCGATCTCGCGCAACTGGCCGGTAGGCGAGGCAACGAGACCGCAGAAGAACAGGCCG
The DNA here is from genome assembly GCF_016889805.1 of Rhodanobacter sp. FDAARGOS 1247. Lineage (NCBI taxonomy): Bacteria > Pseudomonadati > Pseudomonadota > Gammaproteobacteria > Lysobacterales > Rhodanobacteraceae > Rhodanobacter > Rhodanobacter sp. FDAARGOS 1247. Next base: position 2,488,475 of record NZ_CP069535.1, on the reverse strand, counting down.
GGCTCTTGCGTGGCCTGGCCTGTTGCCAGCGGCATGCCGCGTTCGTCGAACACGCCGCCGACATCCGGCAGCAGCGCGCGCAGGTCGGGGCGAAAGCCGGTGGCAAGGATGACGTCGTCGAACGGTTCGGCTGGTGAATCGACGAAGGCCACGCCGTCGGGGGTGAACCGTTTGATGCCGCCGCGCACGGCGATCGAGCCGTCCCTGATCCGCGCCAGCGTGCCCACGTCGAGCAGCGGCACGCGATGGTCTTCCTCGATCATGCGACGCGGTCCCTTGGCCGGAGTCTTCAGGCCGAGTTTCTTCAGCGAGCCCACGGCCAGGCGGATCGCCGGCGCATTGATGAAGTCCGCCAAGCGCGCGGGCAGGCGTGCCTGCGCGATCGCCCAGGTGAGGATCGGCAGGCCGAGCAGTTCGCGGGGCAGGATCTGCACCGGACCCACCTGCGCCCGCGACGGGTAGCGTGGATAGCCGCGCGGCATCGGCATGCCCGGCAGGCTGGAGTGGCCGCGGTCGGTATGCAGGTGCAGCCGGTCGTAGTGGCCTCGCCAGACGGAAGCGACCGTGGCGGCCTTTTCCAACGCGCAGGCCACGCTCGCGCATGGCTGCGGCGCAGGCGAGGCCGGCGGGGCCGGCGCCGACGATGATGGCGTCTGCATCAGGCATGGCTGCGTATCCGTTCCAGGCGCGGTGGTTGTCGACGGAGGCATTCTGTCAGCTTCCTCGCTGACTCGCGTGCGGCGTTGAGGTCGCGGAATCACGAATGCGGGCATCTGGCGTTACCCTTCGACTTCCCCAAGGCCCAGTCACGGAGACCCCCCATGTCACAGCACGCCACCACCTTCCGCCAGATGCATGGCGGCCCCGGACTCCTGCGCTTTCCCAATGCCTGGGATGCCGGCAGCGCCCGCCTGTTCGAGAGCCTAGGCGCACGGGCCATCGCCACCACCAGTGCGGGCGTGGCGTGGGCGCTGGGCTACCCCGACGGCGGAAAGATGCCGGCCGATGTGGCGATCGGCGCCGCCGTCAACATGGCGCGGTTGTTGCGCGTGCCGTTGTCGGTCGACATGGAAAACGGTTATTCGGACGACGCAAAGACGGTGGGTGAAACCGTCCGACGCCTGATCGACGCGGGCATTGCCGGCATCAACATCGAGGACGGTCGCGATGCGCCGGCCAAGCTTGCCGCGAAGATCGAAGCCATCCGGAACGCTGCCGCGAACGCCGGCGCGGACATCTTCATCAATGCCCGCACGGACGTCTTCCTGGCCAGCCTGGTCGACGCGCCGCAGCGGGTCGGGGAAACGCTGTCGCGTGGTGCGACCTATCGCGCGGCCGGCGCCGACAGCCTGTTCGTGCCGGGTCTTCGCGCTGCCGGCGAGATCGCCGCCGTGGTGGAAGGCGCCGGCTTGCCGGTCAACGTGATGGCGTACCCGGGGCTGGCGCCGGCGGCCGAGCTGGAGCGGTTGGGCGTGCGGCGATTGAGCGCGGGCTCGGGCATTGCGCAGATGCTGTGGGGGCAGGCGGGGAAGCTGGCGCAGGATTTCCTCGACAGCGGTCGCTCCGAATCGATGGCCGAAGGCGCGATGCCGTATCCGCAGCTGCAGGCCCTGTTCACCGGCCGGTGACCGCGGACGGAATGATACTGCAAGTGATGGCCGTGCTGTTTCTGGCGTGATCGCGCCGCTGGTCGTGCTGATCGCGGCGTTTTCCCCGTACTCGCTGCCGAGCCGCCTGCGCTGCATCCATCTCGGGCTGGTCGTCATCGGCGCGAGCCTGATCGTGCAGGCACTCATCCGGGGCGAGTGCACGGAGGCCGCTCCCGACTAGCGAAGTGCGGCCTGTCGACGTTTCCGGATGAACCCGTCGATCGACCAGGGGCCGGAACCACCCAGTACCAGCGCGGCCAGGCCGGCCAGGTACAACAGGTCGCACTCGTATCCCGGTTGGCCGAAATGCGCGCCCGTTGCGGTGACCGCCAGCAGCTTGATCGAGCTGAAGCCGTACGGCACGTGCACGGTAAAGATGGCCACCAGCAGCACCACCGCCATCGGCAGGCTTGCCAGCGCCACGAAGGCGCCAAGGAGGATCGCCAGGCCGCCGAACACTTCGACCAGGATCGTGAGCCATGCCATCAGGTGCGGTGCCGGCACGCCCAGCGCCTGCAGGATGGCGGCGAATCCCGCCGGACCGTGGATGATCTTGGCGAACCCGTGTTCCATGAATCCGTAGCCGACGATCAGGCGCAGCGGAAGGGGCGCCCAGCGGGCGATCAGCGGATTGTTCATGGTCTGGATTCCGGGCAGACGCCCGCCGGAGCGGCAGGCTTCCACCGGGGTTCGCTGCGGACCCCGCCCCGGTTACCCGTGCGTGCCGAGCAGGCCGATGATTTCGCCGGTGCTGCCGGTTTCGCCCAACCGCGGAAAGATGCGGGCGATGCTGTTGGCGTGGGCCTCGGCACTCATGTCGGTCATCGCGTCGACGGCGATGGTGACGTGGTAACCCAGTTCGTGCGCCTGGCGTGCAGTGGATTCGACCCCGATGCTGGTGGCGATGCCGGCGAGCACGATCTGGGTGACGCCCTGCGCTTTCAGGTACGTGTCGAGGCCGGTGCCGGTGAATGCGCCCCAGGTGTGCTTGGTCACCACGTGATCCTGCGGCTGCCGATCCAGTTCGGGCACCAGCTCGGCCCAGTCGGCAGGCAGATCATTCAGGTTGCGCGGGCGTTCGGTCCGGCCCGGCGCGCCGCCGCTCACGTTGACCAGGATGACCGGTAGTTGGTGGCGGCGAAACGCCTCGGACAGCGCGCGGGCACGGGTCACCACCTCGGCGGTCGGATGAGCGGTGGGATAGGCAACGATGCCTTTCTGCAAGTCGATGACGATCAGGGCAGTGATCGGGTCGAGCGTGGTGATGGCCATGGGGGTGTCCTTGGGGAAAGCGGGCGTACGTTTCGCGCAGGGGAGATGTGCTGCGGCCTTGCCGTCACGGCTCGACGAGACGCTTGAGCAGGTCGACGGCGCGGGCGAGCTGGGCCTGCTCCTTCGGCGCCAGCCTGGTCTGGATGGCGTGGAACAGCCAGTCCTCCCGCGCCGCGCGGCTGGCCTTGACCAGCTTGCGGCAGGCGGGGGTCAGCGACAGCAGGGTTCGACGCCCGTCGGCGGGATCGGGCGTGCCTCGTACCAGCCCGGCTTCCAGCAGTGCCGCGACGTTGGCTCCCATGGATTGCGGGCGCATGCCTTCGGCGTGGGCGAGCGCGGTGACGGTGGCGGGCCCGTCGCGCTCCAGGTGACCGATCACCGACACCTGCGACCACGGCAGGCCGCCCAGGTTGATCTGTTCGCGCAGGCGCCGCCGCAGCTTGCCCACCAGCACGCGCAGCTCGACGGCCGTCGCCATGGTATCGGCCGCCGCCGGATTGACGGATGGCTTGTTCATCCGCGCAGTCTGTCAGATGGAAAGCCAAACTACAAAGGCAAACTTCATGAATGAAAGGTGGTCGATCGACCGGTTCGGGGCCGCCGTGGATGACCCTGGCCATCGGCGTCCGGCAGGTGGCGGGAAGCCTCTTTGATATGAAAATATCATTGACACGATGATGTTAATAGAATAACACTGCAGATCGTGGGCTGTCCACGCGACCATCTCGGGGGAGAGAGTCATGGATTTTCGCTATCTGCAGCATGCTCGTCGGGGAATCTGCGTTGCCATCGCGGTGGCCCTGTGGTCGCCGCTGGGCATCGCGGCGCAGCCATCGTCGCCGGGCGGTTCCGATGCCGGCGCGCCGGCGTCCGGCAGCACCCCGCCGGAGGATGCGTCGGGCGCCGGGGCGGGTCCGCAATCGTCACCGGCCTCCGCCAGCTCGGCACCCACCGACCTGGGCACGGTCATCGTGACCGCGAACAAGCGCAGCGAACGCTTGCAGGATGTGCCGATGGCGGTGTCGGCGCTGCAGGGCTTGCAGCTCGAACGCGAGAGCGCGGTCAACTTTGCCGACTACGCCACGCGGGTGCCCGGGCTCAACGTGATTTCCAGCGGGCAGGGCAGGACCCAACTGGTGCTGCGCGGCATCACTTCCGGTAGCGGCCAGCCGAACTCGACGGTGGGTACCTACATCGACGACGTGCCGTTCGGCTCCAGCACCGTGTATGCCGCCGGCAGCGTGCTGACGCCGGACATCGATCCGGCCGACCTGGAGCGCGTCGAGGTGTTGCGCGGGCCGCAGGGCACGCTGTATGGATCGAACACGCTGGGCGGGCTGGTCAAGTTCGTCACCACGCCGCCGGACGCCACCCGCGCCTACGGTCGCCTGCGTGCCGGCGTCAGCAGCGTCGAGGATGGCGGCACCGGTTCGGACGTGCATGCGATGTTCAACGTGCCGCTGGCTGCGGACAAACTGGCCTTGCGGATCAATGCGTATGAACGCCACGATCCCGGCTATGTCGACAACGTCCTCACCGGCAAGCACGACGTCAACCGCGCCAAGGTGAGCGGCACGCGCGCGCAGTTGCTGTGGACGCCGAGCGACACGGTTTCGCTGCGCCTGTCGGCGCTGGCGCAGAACCTGGGCAGCGACGGTGCCGGCCTGGTCGATGGCGGCGTCGACGTCGATGCGCTGACGCTGCAGCCGATCCACGGCGACCTGCAGCAGGTGCGCTCGCCGGGCACCGGCCAGTTCCGGCTGAAGTACCGGCTCTACGACGCGTCGCTCAATGCGGACTTCGGCGGGGCGAAACTGTTTTCGTCGACCAGCTACGGCACGCTGGACATGAACTCCAACGCCGACATCACGGCGGCTTACGGGCCATTGCTGAACCCGCTGTTCGGCCTGCCCAACGGTGGCTATTCGCTGGTCAACCCGATGACGCTGGACAAGTTCACCCAGGAATTGCGCCTGCAGTCGCCGGAGACGCAGACCGTGGAATGGCGCGCCGGCGTGTTCTACACGCGCGAAAAGACCACCGCCCACCAGAACATCCTGAGCTTCGATGCCAGCACTGGCGAACCGATCGCACTGCCGACGCTGGCCGACCTTTCGATGGGGCCGGCGATCTTCACCGAGTGGGCCGCCTATGGCGACGTGACCTGGCACGCCACCTCGCGTTTCAGCGTGCTGGTGGGCGCGCGCTACAGCAGCGACCGCACCACCTACGCGCAAACCGGTGACGGGCTGATCCTCGGGCCCACTCAATTCACCATCCGCGGATCGGACAACCCGACCACGTATCTGCTCAATCCCAGTTTCCGCTTCAGCGACGACCTGATGGTTTATGGACGCATCGCCTCCGGCTTCCGTCCGGGCGGCCCGAATGTCGGCGTGCCGCCGGGGCTGGGCGCGCCGCTGACGTTCGGGCCGGACAAGCTGGTGAGCTACGAGCTGGGCCTGAAGGCCACCACGATGCAGCGGCGCATGACCTTCGACGTGTCCGCCTTCTACATCGACTGGAGCCAGATCCAGCTCACCGTCGTCTCCGGCGGCATCGGCTTCATGGGCAATGGCGGCAAGGCCAGCAGCCAGGGCGTCGAGGCGGCCTGGCAGTACGCACCGGTGCGGGGCCTGCTGCTGTCGGCCAATGCCAGCTGGACCGACGCGAAGCTGGACGCGGACACGCCACCGGGCCTGTTCGGCTACAAGGGCGATCGGCTGCCCTACGTGCCGAAGTGGAACGCCAGCGTCGGCGTGGACTACGACTTTCCGCTGGCCAGCGGCTGGTCCGGCTTCGTCGGCGCGGGCTATCGCTACGTGGGCGAGCGCAAGACCGACTTCGTCGCCGCGCCGGGCCCGCGCCGCGACGTGCCCGACTACGACGGCATCGACCTGCGCGCCGGCGTCAACTTCGGCAACTGGACGGTCAAGGCCTACGTCAAGAACCTGACCAACGAACGCGGCATCACCTCGCTGGGGTCGGAAACCACCGATCCCCACGCCAGTCCTTTCGCCGCCGTCTACGTGATGCCGCGCACGGTGGGCCTGTCCGCCAGCGTCGATTTCTGAGCATGCCCTTCCACCGAACCGTATCCGGAGTGCGTCCATGAACCGCTATGCGAAATTCGCCGCGGCATTCGCGATCACCTGTGCCGCCGGCATCGCGATGGCGCAGGTGCCATCGTCGCCGAACCCCGCGCCCGCCAGCTCGATCCTGCCGGTGCCGGCCGTGCCCGTCGCCGCCACGCCAGCCGCGGCGCCGGCGCCGCCGGTCGGCGTCGCGCATGCATTGACCGCCGACGACCTGGCCACCTTCCTCGACGGCATGGTGCCGTACATGATCCAGCGCGGCGACGTCGCCGGCGGGGTGATCTCGGTGGTCAAGGACGGCCAGCTGCTGTTCGCCCGCGGCTACGGTTACGCCGACCTGGCCAGGCGCACGCCGGTGTCGCCCGAGACCACGTTGTTCCGTCCCGGCTCGACCTCCAAGCTGTTCACCTGGACGGCGGTGATGCAGCAGGTGGAGCAGGGCAAGCTGGACCTCGACCACGACGTCAACGAATACCTCGACTTCACCATCCCGGCGCGCGACGGCAAGCCGGTGACGCTGCGCCAGCTGATGACGCACACCGCCGGCTTCGAGGACACCGCCCGCGGACTGTTGCCGACGAAGCCCGAGGACGTCGATCTGGAGCGTTACCTGAAGACGCACATCCCCGCGCGGATCTATCCGCCGGGCGAGATCGTGGCGTACTCCAACTACGGTTGCGGACTGGCCGGCTACATCGTGCAGCGCGTCTCCGGCGAGCGCTTCGAGGATTACATCCGGCAGCACATCCTCGACCCGCTGGACATGCATCACTCGAGCTTCGCGATGCCGCTGCCGCCGCAGCTGGCACCGCTGATGGCCAAGGGCTACAAGAGCGCGTCCGACGGCAAGCCGCAGCCGTTCGAACTGGTCGATCCCGCGCCGGCCGGGGCGCTGAGCAGCAGCGCGACCGACATGGCGAACTTCATGATCGCCCAGCTGCAGGGCGGCCGCTTCGGCGACACCCGCATCCTCAAGCAGGCCACCGCCGAGCTGATGCACAGCCCGCAGTACACCGCGGCGCCGGGCCTGAACGGCTTCGACCTGGGCTTCTACCAGGAGGATCGCAACGGCCAGCGCATCATCGGCCACGGCGGCGACACGATCGTGTTCCACAGTGATCTGCACCTGCTGCTGGATGCGAACGTGGGCATCTTCATGTCGTTCAACAGCGCCGGCGACGCGGGTGCCGCGCACGTGATCCGCAAGGCGATCTTCCAGGCCTTCCTCGATCGCTATTTCCCCAGGGAAGCGCCGGCACCCGCAACGGTGGCCACGGCCAAGGCCGATGCCGCGCGCGTGACTGGCTGGTACCAGGCCAGCCGCCGCAACGACAGCGCGCTGCGCATGCTGTATCTGTTCGGCCAGGTCAACGTGGCGGCGAAACCCGACGGCACGCTGGCGGTGTCGATGCTCACCGACTACGCGGGCAAGCCGCTGCAGTGGCACGAGACCGGGCCGCTGCACTACCGCGAAGTGAACGGCAAGTCGCAGCTGGCCTTCGTCGCCGATGCGAACGGCGGCATCCGTTACTGGGCCACCGATGCCGAGGTGCCGGTGTTCCTGTTCCAGCGCGTGTCCGCGGCCCGCAGCCTGGGCACGGTCGGCCCGCTGCTGGGCGCGTCGGTGGCGGTCCTGCTGGCAACGCTGCTGAGCTGGTTCGTCGGCGGCTGGGTGCGCCGGCATTACCGGCGACCGCTGCAGCTGACGGCACTCCAGCTGCGCACGCGCCTGCTGTCGCATCTCGGCGTGCTGGCGTTGCTGGTGGTGGTGCTGGGCTGGCTGACCTTCATCGCGGTGACCTCGGCCGACGAGTCGAAGCTGCTGGACGGCTCGGGCACGGGCTGGCTGTGCCTGCTCTACGTGCTGGGCGTGTTCGGCCTGCTCGGTGCGCTGGCGGTGCTGGTGCATGCGGTGCGCGCATGGATGGTGCCGCGGCGCGGCCGCTGGGTGCTCGCCGGCGAAACGCTGCTGGCGCTGGCGGCGATTTACCTGGCCTGGTTCATCGTGGCGTTCGGGCTGGTCAGTTTCAACGTGAGGTTCTGACGGACCGCTGCGCATCGACATCAATCAGGCAGGAGAGATCATGGGTACCGAGGGACACGCACGGCTGCAGTTGCACACGCGGCTCGAGAAGTGGGCGTTGAAGGAGCCGTTCCACATCACCGGCTACACCTTCGACGAGTTCGAGGCGCTGGTGGTGACCCTGCACGAGGGCGACCGGTTCGGTCGTGGCGAGGCGCTGGGCGTCTACTACCGCAACGACACGCCGGCCGCGATGCAGGTGCAGGTCGAGGCGCTGCGCGAACGGATCGAGGGCGGCCTGACGCGGCAGGAACTGCTGCAGCTGCTGCCGGCCGGCGGCGCGCGCAATGCGGTCGACTGCGCGCTGTGGGATCTGGAGGCCAAGCGCAGCGGCCGGCCGGTGTGGATGCTGGCCGGCGGCGAGGCGCCGCAGCCGCTGGTGACCACCTTCACCCTCGGCGCCGACGCGCCGACGACGATGGCCGGGATCGCGCGGGGCTTCCCCGGTGCGCGCGCGCTCAAGCTCAAGCTCACCAATGACGAGCTCAACGCCGATCGCGTGCGCGCGGTGCGCGCGGCGTGCCCCGACGCGTGGATCATGGTCGACGCCAACCAGGGTTTCACCCGCGACTCGTTCGCGCGCCTGCTGCCGGCGCTGGTCGAGGCGCGGGTGGCGGTGGTGGAGCAGCCGTTCCCGATCGGCAATGAGGCCTGGCTCGACGGACTGGACAGCCCGATCATGATCGCCGCCGACGAGAGCGTGCAGGATCACCATGACCTGCCGTCACTGGTGGGCCGGGTCGGCATGATCAACATCAAGCTGGACAAGTGCGGCGGCCTCACCGAGGCGCTGGCGATGGCCGCCCAGGCGCGCGAGCTGGGCTTCGAGCTGATGGTGGGCAACATGTCCGGCTCGTCGCTGGCGATGGCGCCGGCCTTCGTGCTGGGCCAGTCGTGCAAGGTGGTGGACCTGGACGGGCCGATCTATTTGCGGCGCGACCCGGCACCGTCGGCGATCTACGAGCATGGCCGCATCTGGTGCGACGATGCGATATGGGGCGGGCCGCTGGCGGCGGCCGCCTAGACCACAGGATCGCACCGTGTCCGACAGCATGATTCCAGCACGCGAGAAAAACTGGTTTGGCCATCCGCGCGGCCTGAGCGTGCTGTTCCTCACCGAAATGTGGGAGATGTTCTCCTTCTTCGGGATGCGCGCGCTGCTGGTCTACTACATGACCAAGCACCTGGACCTGGACCAGCAATACGCCTCGCTGATCTACGGCGCCTACGCCGCCTTCGTGTATTTCACGCCGGTGTTCGGCGGCATGGTGGCCGACCGCTGGCTGGGCAAGCGCAACGCGGTGATGATCGGCGGCGCCACGATGGCCCTGGGTCATTTTATGATGGCCTCCGAGCCGCTGTTCTATCCGGCGCTGGCCACCATCGCGTTGGGCAACGGGCTGTTCCTGCCCAGCCTGGCCAGCCAGATCGAAGGGCTTTACCGCGATGGCGATCCGCGCAGCAAGAGCGCCTACAACATCTACTACGTGGGGGTGAACCTCGGTGCGTTCCTGGCGCCGCTGATCTGCGGCACGCTGGGCGAGGCGTACGGCTGGCACTGGGGTTTCGCCGCGGCCGGCTTCGGCATGCTGCTGTCGCTGGTGATCTACCTGGCCGGCGCCCGTTACCTGCCGCCGGAACCGAAGCGCGGCGCCGAGGCGCGGGCGGCACGGCCGCCGGTGGATCGGGCGGTGATCGATCGCTTCGCGCTGCTGCTCGGCGTCGCCGCGATCGTGGTGGTGTTCCGCGGCGCCTACGAGCAGGTCGGCAACACCATCGCGCTGTGGATCGACCAGAGCGTGGACCGCGAGCTGGCCTCGGGCTGGGTCATCCCGATGACCTGGTTCCAGTCGATCAACTCGGTGGTGGTGTTCGCCTTCACCCCGCTGCTGGTGGCGCGCTGGGGGCGGCTGGCGCAGCGCGGCGTGGAGACGCCGCTGCTCGGGCGGATGGCGTTCGGCGCCGCCATCGTGGGTGGTTCCTACCTGATGCTGGCCGTGCTGTCGGCGTGGTGCGAGGCGCACGGCGTGCGCGCGCACTGGGGCTGGCTGGCGGCCTGGTTCGTGCTGATGACCACCGGCGAGCTGTACATCCTGCCAGTGGGGCTAGCCCTGTTCGGGCGCATGGCGCCGGAGGGTTTCCGGGCCACCAGCATCGCCACCTGGTTCTTCGCGGGCTTCTTCGGCAACCTGCTGGCCGGCGCGCTGGGCACGCTGTGGAGCCAGCTCGGCCACGCCTGGTTCTTCGCCCTGATCGCGGCGGTGGCCGGCGTGTCGGCCGCGCTGTTGTATATGCTTGGCCGTCGCCTGGGCGACGTGGAAACCCATGGAACGGAAGGCGCCGCCATGGCGCTGGCCAGATAAGCGGATGACGATGACCAAGGACCTGCAAAAAAAACTGAAGAGCCGCTGGGACAGCTTCACCACGGCCGAGCAGAAGATCGCCAGCTACCTGCTGCACAACATCAGCGGCATCCCGTTCGAGACGGCCGCGTCGCTGGGCAAGCGCGTGGGCGTGAGCGCGATGACGGTGGGCCGGTTCCTGCGCAACCTGGGTTATGCCGGCGTCGGCGACCTGAAGGAGGAACTGCGCGGCGATGCACCGTGGATGCAGCTGTACAAGACCTCCGAACCGGCAGCCGACGCCGACTACATCAGCGAGAGCCTGCAGGCGGAGATCCGCAGCCTCACCGACGTCTACGCGCTGGCGCGGGGCGAGGAATGGGCGCCCATCGTGAAGATGCTGGTGTCGGCCGATCGCGTGTCGGTGGCCAGCTTCCAGCACGGCTCCTTCCTGGGACTGGGCTTCGCTTCCTCGCTGCAGCACGTGCGGCCGCGGGTGTCGTTCGAACCCGGCGCCGACGGCTCCTATACCGGCATGCTGCTGGATTCCACCGAGAAGAGTTGCGTGGTGCTGATCGACATTCGCCGCTATTCGCGCCACTTCCGCCTGCTGGCCGAGGAGGTGGTCGAACGCGGCATTCCGCTGCTGATCATCACCGACACGCAGTGCTACTGGGCGCGCCAGCTGACTCCGCACGTGCTGATGATCCCGATGCAGACCGGCCGCGCCTGGCACAGCTTCGGCACGCTCACCAGCCTGTTCAGCCTGTTGATCAACGCGGTGATCCGCGAGATGGGCGACATCCTCGGACGGGTCGGCGAGATCACCGAGTTGCGCCAGAAATTCATCGGCTACGACGGGCCTTCGATGTCCGGCGAGGGCAAGCCGGCCCGTGCCGGGCAGCACAAGAACGCGAAGAAGCCGGCAAAGCGGCGCTGACATGGGCGACATCACCGAGCGAGGCAAGAGCATGACCTGCAGGATTCCGCGACTGTCGCTGCGCCGTTGCCTCACCGGGTTGCTCATCGCGCTGGTCGTCGCCGGCGCACCGGCGCTGGCTGCCGCGCCGGCGCAGGATCTGGACGCCTTCGCCGCGCGGGCCATGAAGACCTTCGGCACGCCGGGCATGGCGGTGACCATCGTCGACGGCCAGACCATCACCACGCACGGCTACGGCGTGCGCAAGCTGGGTGAGGCCGCGCGGGTCGACGCGCACACGATCTTCCCGATCGGTTCCAACACCAAGGCCTTCACCGCGGCAGCGCTGGCGATCCTGGTCGACCAGGGCAAGCTGCACTGGGACGACCGCGTGGTGGACAAGCTGCCCGGCTTTCGCATGTACGACGCCTATGCGTCGGCCGAGATGACGGTGACCGACCTGCTGGTGCATCGCAGCGGGCTGGGCCTGGGCGAGGGCGACCTGATGATGTTTCCCACCAGCGACCGCACGCGCGCGGAACTGGTGCATGACATCCGCTACCTGAAACCGGTGCGCTCGTTCCGCGGCGGCTACGACTACGACAACGTGCTGTACATCGTCGCCGGGCAACTCGTCGAAGCCGTTTCCGGCCAGCGCTGGGAGGATTTCGTGCAGCAGCACATCCTCGACCCGCTGCAGATGCGCGACACGCAGACCAGCATCGATGCCCGCACCGCCGACCAGGCCGCGCTGCACGGCAAGAACACCACGCCGGTGCGCGGCGTCGGCCCCCAGCGGGTGCTGACCACGGTGATGACCGGCAGCGTGTTCGCGGCCGCCGGTGCGCTGCAGGTCAGTGCGGCCGACATGGGGCAATGGTTGCGGCTGCAGCTCGATGGCGGTCAGCGGAAGGACGCCAGGCCGATCTTCAGCGCCGCGGCCGCGAAGATGCTGTGGACGCCGCAGACGCTGATCCCGATCGCTCCGCTGCCGGCCGAGGTCGCGCTGGCGCAACCGCAATTCAACGCCTACGCACTGGGCTTCGAGGTGCAGGACTACCGCGGCCACCGGATCATCACCCATCTGGGCGGCGTGCTGGGCGGCTATTCCGCGGTGGTGATCATTCCGGAACGGCACGCGGCGTTCGCCGTGATGCTCAACGCCGAAGATCCCGCCACCTTGCTGGCGATGCGCGAGCACCTGCTGGACAGCCTGCTGGGGCTTCCCTCGCCGGACTGGATCGCCGGCTACGGCAGGATGTTCGAAGGGATCAGGGCGAGCGCCACGGCGGCGCTGAAGGCTGCGGGCAGTGACACGCAGTCCCGCGGTGCTCCGTCGCTGCCGCTTTCGGCATACGCCGGCGTGTATCGCGACCCGTGGTACGGCACGGCCACCCTGCGCCAGGACGCGAACGGCGTGCTGACGATCAGCTTCGATCGCTCGCCCGGGTTGCACGGCGTACTGGAGCACGTGCGCCACGACACCTTCCGCACGCACTGGGCGATGCCCGACGTGGAGGACGCCTACGTGAGCTTCGCGCTGAACCCCGATGGCAGCATCGCGCAGATGAGGATGAAGGCGGTGTCGCCGATCGCCGATTTCAGCTGGGACTACCAGGACCTGCGCTTCGTCCCGGTGGCTGCCGGCAAGTAGCGCGCTTCGTCCGAAGACCTTGCTGCTGCGGCGACTGGCGGCCTGAGCTGGTTCCTTGCGTGTTGGCGTTGGATACTCGGCGCACTGACCGCAACGGGGCACGCCCATGTTTCCACGACTTCTGCTGATGCTGCTGTGCCTGCTGCCGGTGGCGTCAATCGGCGCGACCGAGGCGCCCGCCACGCGCACCATCGTGCTGGTGCGCCACGGCTACTACCTGCCCGATGCGAAGGCTGACCCGAAGCTGGGCCCGCACCTGGCGCCGATCGGCGTGGCCCAGGCGCATCTGGCCGGCGCCCGGCTGGCCGCCTTGCCGGAGCGCTTCGATGCGATGTACGTGAGCCCGGTACAGCGTGCGCGCGACACCGCGGCCGTCATCGCCGGTGACTTTCCGGGCCGGCATTTCGAGGTGGTCGACGACCTGGCCGAATGCACGCCGCCGACCCGTCGCACCGAAGTGACCGCCGACGAGAAACCGGCGGACCTTGCGGCCTGCGCCCGCCAGTTCGATCGCCTGTTCGCGGATTACTTCAAGCCGGCGCACGGCCACGCGCAGACCGAGCTGATGGTTTGCCACGGCAACGTGATCCGCAACATGGTGGTCCGTGCACTGGGTGTCGACAGCAAGGCCTGGCTGGAAATGTCGGTGGGCAACGCCAGCATCACCAGAATCCTGGTCGAGGCCGACGGCCGCTTCAAGGTCATCTCGGCGGGCGACGTGGGACACATCCCGCCGAGCCTGCGCACCGGCGCCACCGGCGATGCCGAACGCAGCCTGGCGATTCCCGCGTTGCCGTAGCGACGAACACCGGCGTTGCGATCACGCGTGATGTGGTTTCAGCCCGTCAGCTCAGCACTGCACGCGGCCACCGGCCAGCTGCTTGCACGGGTGGAACACCGGTTCCTTCGGCGGCGGGCGGTGATGACCGTCGCCATCGCCGTGGTGATCGTGGTCGTGATCGCGGCCCGGACGACGGTTCGGGTACGGCACCCAGTACGCCGGCGGCGGGTTGTACGCCTGCTGTTGCTGCAGCTGGTCCTGGTAGGCGTCGTTCTGCTGGCGCAGGACTTCGTTCTCGCCCTGCAGGCGGTTGCGCTCGGCGGCCTCGTCGACCAGCGCCTGCTGCCGTTCCTGCTCGGCGCGCTGCTGCGCGGCGTAGGCCTCATCGGCCTGGCGCTGTTCCTTCTCGTCCTGCGCCTGCTGGCGAGCCTCGATGCGCTGCTGGTACAGCGCTTCGAGGTGGTGCGAGTCGGCATAGCTCTTCGCCAGCTTGTCCTGGCCCAGGCGCAGGTAGCGGTCGATGACTTCGGTGTCGTCGGCCTGGTGCAGCAGCTCGCCATTGCCTTGCGGGCAGGGATGGTCGGTGTAGCTGACCTGTCCGCCGACGGTGCACTTGTAGATGTTCTGCGCGCCCGCGGTGCCCGCGGCGGCCAGCAGCAGGAGCGCCAGGCATGACAGGGAAATTCGGTTCGGCCGGACTTTCATGGGGACGTCCATCCTGGGTGACTAGGAGCGTGGGCGGTAGAAACCAAGCGAGCGAGGCAAAGTGGTTTTGAGTCAGGTTTTTCGATCATTTGAGGCGAATAGCCGTAGCTATTCAACGAAAGTGAGCGGAAAAGCTGGCCAAAACCACGCAGCCGCAGCCGCTTGGTTTCTACCGCCCACGCTTCTGGCATCGGCTGGATGTTGCCGCCGCGCGGGTTAGGCCGCGCTGAACGCGAGGGCGACGCGTCGACGGTAGCGCGGCCGGGTCGCGCCGTTCAAGCGGCGGGCGACGCCTCGGCCGGCTGGCGGCCGGCGCCCTGCCACGCGCGCAGGCCGATCACCGCCAGCACCACGAAGCCGGCATACAGCACCGCGGTGATCAGCAGGTGCTTGTAGACGTACTCGCCCACGTAGATCACGTCCACCGCGATCCACAGCCACCACGCGGCCACGTGCCGCCGGGCCTGCCACCACTGGGCGACCAGGCTGAAGGCGGTCAGCGCCGCGTCCAGCCAGGGCAGGGCGGCGTCGGTGAGGTGATGCATGAAGGCGCCGAGCGCGATCGCGCCGACGCCGCCGATGGCGAGGTGGATGATCGCCTGGCGCCGTGGCAGCGGCGCCACCTGGACGAGTCCGTCTTCGCCCAGGTGTTGCAGCCAGCGGTACCAGCCGTAGCCGATGAATCCCGCGAACGCCAGTTGCAGCAGTGCATCGGAATACAGCCTGGCGTCGACGAACACCCAGGCGTAGATCAGCACGGACACCAGCCCGATCGGCCAGCACCATGGCTGGCGCCGGGCGGTGAGCCAGACGCCGAGCGCGCTGACGATCGCCGCGATGAGTTCGACCCAGGTCATCTTCAGAACGCGAACGTCAGCGACAGGCGTGCCAGGCGCGGCGCGCCCGGGAACAGGTAGCTGTCGCCGCCGGAGCTGCCGGTGTCGCGCCAGTAGAAGCGGTTGAACACGTTGTCGACACTGAGCCGCCAGGTCATCGCGTGACCGTTCCACTGGCTGGCGTAGCGCAGGCCCGCATCGAACACGTGGTAGGCCGGCACCCGCGTCACGCCGTCGGGCGTGGCCACGTTGCTGCTGGCGTAGCGCCAGCCGCCGAGCAGGCTGAGCCGGTCGGCGAACGGCAGGCGATAGTCCAGGTACACCGCACTGCGCAGGCGCGGCACGTTGACCACCTGGTGGTCTTCGTAAGCGGGCGCGCCGGTGTCATGCGCACGTGCGCGAATGAGGTTGACGCTGGCGGTGAGGCGCAGGCGATCGGTCAGCTGGCCGGCGGCGTTGAGTTCCAGTCCGGCATGCGCCTCGTTGCCCTGCTGGACGAAGGTGAAGCCCTCGGCGCTGCTGTCCGGTCGGGCGAACTGGTATGGCTGGCTGATGCGGTACAGCGCGGCCGACAGACTCAGGGCATCGCTGGCAGCGTACTTCACGCCCGCCTCGGTCTGGCGCGCCAGCAGCGGGGCCAGCGTGGTGCCGCCGTTGGCGGTCCAGTACGGCGCCTCGTTGCCCAGCGACAGGCTTTCGCTGTAGCTGAGATAAGTGGTCAGCCGCGTGGTGGGCTGGTACAGCACGGCCGCCTGCGGCAGGAACTTGCCCAGTCGGGTGTCGCGTTCGGGCAGGCCGTCGGAATCACTGGCGCGCTCGTGCAGTCGCACGAAACGCCCGCCGGCCAGCAACTGCCACTGCGTGCCGAGATGCAGTCGATCCAGCGCGAACACGGAATGCTGCCAACTGGTCAGGCGACGCACCGAGGCGCCCGGCTGGTTCGGCGACGGCGCGAAGTACGGCGGGTCCACCTGATCGACGTTGGCGGTGCCGACGTAGTCGTACACGTCGGCGCGACGGTCGATGGTGCGGCGGAACGCGCTGGCGCCCAGGCTGATCTCGTGGCTGACCGCGCCGGTGTCGAACGCGCCCTTCAGCACCGCGCGCGCTTCGTCGTTGGCGCGGGTGTCGTCGGGGCTGCGGTAGTCGTAGACGTCGTAGTCGCCGTTGGGTGCGAAGAACCAGCCCGGCGTGGCGCCGCTGGCGCAGTCGGTCGAGTAGAAGCAGCCGTAGGCGAACGCCACGTTGTCGTCGATCACCGCGCGGCTGTGGCTGGCCGAGAGCTGGGCCGTCCAGGCATCGGCCAGGCGGTAGTCGAGGCGCAGCGTGCTGTTGCTGGCGTCGATGCCGACCGGCTGCTGCCACGGCTCGAAGCCGAGCATGCGGGTACGCTCGGGATGCGCGGGGATCGTGCGGCCGCCGAGCAGCTGGTAGCCGGACACCGAACGCTGCGAGCTGGACTGGTAGTTGCTGTCCAGTTGCAGGGTGGCGTTCGGGCTGATCTTCCAGTCGGCTGCCAGCGAGACGAAGTTGCGCCGGCCGTCGGCATGGTCGACGTAGGACTGCACGCCGTCATGGGCCGCGTTGACCCGCACGCCGAACGTCGGCGACAGCCAGCCGCCCACGTCCATGGCGAGGTAGCGCGAACCGTGCGAATCGGTGCCGACGGTGGCGCTGCGCACGTCGGTCGGCCGCTTGCTGACGTAGTTGACCAGGCCGCCCGGCGCCACCACGCCCGCTTCGAGGCCGCCCAGGCCCTTGAGGATTTCCACCCGCTGCTTGTCTTCCAGCGCGATCGGCTGTTCGCCGACCAGGCTCATTTCGTTGAGCTTGTAGCCGGTGGCCAGGTCGAGCGCGTAGCCGCGGATGGCGACATCCTGGTAGTAACCGACCGGCGCGTAGCTGTCGCCGAGTGCGGCGTCGCTGCGCGCCAGTTCGCTCAGCGTATGCGGCTGGCGGTCGTCGATCTGGTCGCGGGTGATCACGGTGATCGCGGCGGGCGTGTCCTGCAGCGGCGCGTTGCCGAAGCTGCCGAAGGTGTCCAGTTGCGAGCTGTCGGCGTGGTAGCCGTTGCTGCCGTTCGCGTTCACGTGGACCGGCGACAGGCGGGTGGCCTGCGGTTCGCCGGCGGTATCCGTGGCATGCACGGGAGCGATCACCGCGAGCAGGGCGAGAAGCAGGGGAGTGCGGGAAAGAAGCATCGTCATCGTCGTCGTCAAGGGAGTACGGACGAAGCGACGGCGACCCGGCAGTCGCAAGGACGCGCCGGATCTGCAAGCTCCCTACGCCGGTACAAGCCGGATCAGGTTCCAAGGGACTCTCTCAGCCCGGCTACGCCGGGCACCCCCGCTTCAAGAACGCGTATTGAACCACGGATCGAGCGGAGCTGCTCGAGCTTCCATCGCGTGTCCGGTACATGCCCGGACGCGCTCACGCGAATCAGCCACTTGCGTGACTGCTCCGCGCCCGGCCATCCATGGCCGGACTGAGAGGTTGAAAACGCACAACCTGTCAGTCGAGGTCGCGGATGAGCTGCAGCAGGGCCTGTCCCGGCGGCGTGTGGAACCACGCGGCATGGCCGCGCAGGAAGGTGTCCCAGGCCACGTCGGCGTTGGCCGGGGACTGCGTGATGCCCTGGAAGTACTCGACTTCGGACAGCGCGAAATCCACGTGCACCAGCGGCAGCAGGCTGGCCAGCAGCTGCCGGTCGTCGCGGCTCAATGGCCGCTGCCGGTGATAGCCGTCGATCAGCGCCCGGGCGATGTCGGGGTGGGCGACGTCGTTGCGCCGATCCAGCTCCAGCCAGGCGATGGCGTTGCGCTCGATCGCGGTGGCCAGGTCGAACAGTGCGAAGTTGCGCGCGCACAGGCCGAAGTCGAGCACGTCGCTGATCCGTGCGCCGGCGCCGTCGTCACTCCAGTACAGGTTCGACACGTGCCAGTCGCCGTGGGTCCACAGCGGCGGCTGCCGTGCAAGCCCCGGCTGGGCGGCGGCGTGCCACGGGGCCAGCAGTTCGCCCAGTTCGTCCTGCCAGCGACGATCGCGCAGATAGGCGGCCAGCGCGGGCCGCTGCGGCAGTTGCGCGGCCAGCGTCGCGACGGGATCGACGGCGCAGATCAGTTCGCTGCGTGCGACCAGGACGTGGGTGCTGCGCTGGGCGGCGCGATAGTCGGCGGCGGCCTCGTGCAGGCTGGCCAGCATCTGTCCGGCGACCAGTGCGTGCTCGCGGCTGGGCAGCGGTTCCCACGAGATCGCTTCGCGGTACAGGTCGATCCCGGCAGCACAGCGGTGCACTTCGTACACCCACTCGCCGCGTGCGGTGACCGTGCCGCCACCGGCGTGGCGCAACACCTCGGGGATCGGCATGCCGCGCTCGCGCAGGTGCGCGATGAAGCGATGTTCCTCGCCCAGCGTTTCCACGCTACGCACACGCTGGTGATGGCGCTTGACGAAGCACGTGCCGCGCGGGCTTTCGACCAGGCACGCCGCCGACAGTGGGCGCGGACTGTGCCAGGCAATGCGGGCCGGGCCGCCGATGGCGGGATAGTCGCGCAGCACGGCTTCGACTTCGTCCGCGCGCAGCGGTGGCCAATCCGGCGGCGTGTTGTCGCCGGCCAGTCCGTGGGCGAGGTGGGTGGGGTCATTCATCGGCGCATGGTGCCACGGGCGGTCGCGGGCGGCGGATTATCGCCGACGGTTCCGCGATGGCGGCTTTCCAGTCGTGCCCGCTTCGCGTCTAATTGCCGGACTTTCCCCGCGGCACCCGTTCGATGAGTGCGATGTTGTTGCTGTTCGTCTGCCTGATTCTCGGCACCCTGGTGGCGCGCTACGCGAAGCCGCCGGCCGGCATCGTGCAGGGCATCAACTGGTGGGTGCTGAACGTGGCGCTGTCGGCCCTGGTGCTGGAACTGATCCCGAAGGTCAGCTTCGATCCCCAGCTGTGGTTCCTGGTGGCGGTGATGTGGCTGACCTTCGGCGGCGCGTGGCTGCTGTTCGGCCTGCTCGGGCCCCGGCTGGGCTGGTCGCGCCAGCGCACGGGCGCGCTGATCCTGGTGTGCGGGCTGGGCAACACCTCGTTCATGGGTTATCCGCTGATGGAGGCGCTGCACGGCAAGCAGGGGCTGGCGCTGGCCGTGGTGGCCGACCAACTGGGCTGCTTCCCGGTGCTGGCGATCGGCGGCATCGTGGTCGCCTCGCTGTATTCGGGGCGCAAGCCGGAGCTGGGCCTGGTAGCCCGCCGCATCTGCACCTTCCCGCCCACCATCGCGCTGCTGATCGGCATCGTGGCCGGTATGTGCGGAGGCTGGCCGCCACTGCTGGACGGGGTGTTTGTGCCGATCGGCGCCACGCTGACCCCGCTGGCGCTGTTCTCGGTCGGCCTGCAGTTCAGGTTCCACCCCGGCCAGCGGCAACTGGGCGCAGCCAGCTGGGGTCTGGCCTGGAAGTTGTTGCTGGCGCCGGTGCTGTGCTGGGCCATGGGGGCTGCCGCCGGCGTCGACGGACTGGTGCTGACCGTGGGCGTGCTGCAGGCGGCGATGGCGCCGATGGTGTCCGCCACGATCCTGGCCGACGAATACGGGCTGGAACCGACCCTGGCCAATACCGTGCTGGGCGCCGGCATCGTGCTGTCCCTGCTGACCATTCCGCTGGGCAACGCGCTACTTGGCGGGTAACGCATTTCTTGCGTCCGGCGCGGAGTACATCGAAACTAGCCCGAACGGGGCAGGGGAGCTCGGGGCATGGCTGGTTTCGAACTGATCAAGCGGCTGTTCGGCAGCGAGCATGGCGAACGTCGTGCCGTGCCGCGCACCGGTGAACCCAAGGGCGCCTGCATCCTGGTCGTCGACGATTCGGCCACCATCCGTGCGGTGATCGGCAAGATGCTGATGCAGAACGGCCACATGGTATTGAAGGCGGCCGACGGCGAGCAGGCACTGGCGACGGCGCGCCGGGAAAGTCCCGACCTGATCTTCCTCGACATCGTGATGCCCGGCATGAGTGGCTTCGCGGTGCTGCGCGCACTGCGCCACGACCCGCTGACCCGCGACATCCCGATCGTGATGATCAGCGGCAACCTGCAGGCCACCGAGCAGTTCTACGTGCAGCGTTTCGGCGCCGACGATTTCATGAAGAAGCCGTTTGGGCGCGGTGAGGTGTTTGCCCGCATCGAACACCTGACCCGCAGCGGACGCCTGGTCGTGCGCCAGCGGGCGGAGGTGGAGGCGCCCGCGGGCGAGCCCGAGCACACCGAAGCCGAGCATGCGGCGATTCCCGATATCGCCATGCCCGACCCGCACGACATGGTCGCACCGGCCGCCACGCACGACTGAAGCACGTCGATGGCGCGACAATGGGCGCCATGAACAAGTCTCCGATACCCGCGCCGGCCACCACACGCGTCGACGTGTGGCTGTGGGCCGCACGTTTCTTCAAGACTCGCAGCCTCGCCAAGCAGGCCATCGACGGTGGTCGCATCGACGTCAATGACGCCGGTTGCAAACCGGCAAGAACGCTCCATTCGGGCGATCGCCTGAAGATCAGCCGTGGTGAGGAACGGATGGAAGTCGAGGTGCTGGCGTTGTCCGATCGGCGGGGGCCAGCCAGCGCCGCACAGCTTCTCTATCGTGAGACCGAGGCCAGCCGCGTGGCACGCGAGGCGGCGCGCGAGCTGCATCACCTGATCGGTGCCAGCGGTCCGCCGAAGCGACCGGACAAGCAGGCGCGACGTGATCTGCGCCGGCTCAAGCACGATCATTGAGCCGCCGCGGATCAGACGCCCGTCCGGGCGGCGCTGCCGTCAACAGTGGCGAATTCGCGGGTAAAACCCGTTGAAAACGGCGTTTCTTCGTGGGCTCTGAGCAGTGCATCGCAGAATGCCCTGCGTGGATGGAGGACTATCCCTTCAAATCCACCGGGTTGGCGATCCAGCCACCACATGGCCGCGGAGGCTTGCATGGACGGACACGCACTGAAGAATGGCATCGGCTTTTTCAAGCGCCTGCTGGGCAACCATGTCGAGGCGATCCATCGCGTTGAAGCGCAGGCACCGCTGGGTGCGCGCATGCTGGTGGTCGACGATTCCCCCACGATCTGCGCCGTGCTGGGCAAGATGCTGCGGCAGGACGGTTACGCCGTGTTGAAAGCCGGCGACGGCAAGGCGGCGATCGAGCTGGCGCGCAGCGAGCAGCCGTCACTGATTTTCCTGGACATCGTGATGCCGGGCATGAACGGCTTCGCGGTGCTGCGTGCGCTGCGCCATGACCCGCTGACACGCGACATCCCGATCGTGATGATCAGCGGCAACCCGCAGGCCACCGAGCAGTTCTACGTGCAGCGTTTCGGCGCCGACGACTTCATGCAGAAACCCTTCGACCGCGACGAGGTGTATCTGCGCATCGGCCAGCTGGTGCAGTCGGGACGATTGCCCGCACGTCAGGATTCGCCACTGGTCGAGCAGCAGCCCGCTGCGCTGGAGGCGGTCGAGTTGACCGCCGAGGACCTGACCGACATTCCGGACATCGCGATGCCGGATGCGGACGTGACCGCCCAGCTGGCCGCGCCGGCAACACCGCCACCGCTGGTCCTGAAGCTGGCCCACGGTATCGGTTGAGCACGGACTGTTCCGCAACGGCCTCGGCCGGTGAAGAAATTCGCTGCCCGCGGTCCGGGATGATCGCAGCTCTCAGCCTTCGTCCGCCTCGCGGTAGATCGGCACGTCGGGATTGCGCCGGAAGGTGAAGATCAGGCTGGTCTCGATGTGCGCCACTTCCGGTCGCGTGGTGAACGCATCCAGCGCGAAATCGCGCAGGTGGTCGCTGTCGGCCACCGCCACGTGCAGCAGGTAATCGTTGGCGCCGGCCACGTGATAGAACGCCAGCACCTCGCGCAGGGTCAGCAGGTAGGCGTGGAAGGCGTCCAGATCCTCGCGCGAGTGGCGCGCCAACCGCACGCTGATCATCGCCTGCAGGCCGATGCCCACCGCCGCCGGGGCAACTTCCGCGTGGTAACCGCTGATCGCGCCGCTTTCGCGTAGCCGGCGCACCCGCTCCAGCGCCGTCGAGGGCGCCACGCCCACCCGTTCGGCCAGTGTCTTGTTGGGCAGCCGCGCGTTCTTCCGCAGCTCGCGCAGTATGGCGAAGTCGATTCGGTCCAGGCGCATGATTCGGGCTTTGGCGAAATTAAATTCGGTGATGGATTTTCAGCATAGCGGATGATTCTAGTATCCGGCCATTCCATCGAATGAGGCTGGACTGATGCCGCGTCTTGAAACACTGGGTGTACATGCCGGTCGCGAGGATTTCGGCGAGCTGGGCGTGCACGCGCCGCCGCTGGACCTGTCCACCACCTATCCGGTGCGCGACCTGGCCGAGGGCACCACCAGCTTCGATGCGCTGGTGGGCGGCGCGGCGACGGCGGCCAATCCGATCTACGCGCGCCTGCACAACCCGACCGTGGCGCGTTTCGAAAACGCGCTGGCGCAGCTGGAAGGCACCACCGATGCCGTCGCGTTCGGCTCCGGCATGGCGGCGATGTCGGCCTGCCTGCTTGCCGCCGGCCAGCGCGGCCGGCATGTGTTGGCGGTGCGCCCGCTTTACGGCACCAACGATCATCTGCTGAATTCGGGCCTGCTCGGCATCGCCACGCGCTGGGTCGAGCCGAAGGACGTGGCCGGCGCGATCAATGCCGACACGGCGCTGGTGATCATCGAGACGCCGGCCAATCCCACGCTGGACCTGATCGACATCGCCGCCGTAGTGAAGGCGGCCGGCTCGGTGCCGGTGCTGGTCGATTCCACCTTTGCCACCCCGGTGCTGCAGCAACCGGCCGCGCTGGGCGCCACGCTGGTATTGCACAGCGCGACCAAGTTCCTCGGCGGCCACGGCGACGTGATCGCCGGTGTGGTCGCCTGCGACGCGGCATGGGCTGCGGCACTGCGCCAGGTGCGGGCCGCCACCGGCGGCCTGCTGCATCCGCTGGGCGCCTACCTGCTGCATCGTGGCCTGCAGACCTTGTCGTTGCGCGTGCTGAAGGCGCAGGACAACGCGCAGAGGCTGGCGAAGTTGCTGGCGGCGCATCCGGTGGTGGCGAAGGTGTGCTACCCCGGCCTCGGCACGGTGGCGAATGCGCATCTGGTCGAGACGCAGATGCATGGCCCGGGCAGCCTGATGGCGTTCGAGATGCATGGTGGTCATGCGGCCGCCAGCGCGGTGATGGCTGCGGTGAGGCTGGCCACGCCGGCGGTCAGTCTGGGCTCGGTCGATACGTTGATCCAGCACCCGGCCGGGTTGACCCATCGCGTCGTCGACGCCGCCACCCAGGCGCAGCACGGCATCACGCCGGGTCTGCTGCGTCTGTCGGTGGGCATCGAGCATGTCGACGACCTGTGGGCCGATCTGCGTCAGGCGCTGGACGCGGCGCGGCTCAGCGCAGCGGCCTGACGATTCCAGCCGCACGCAGGCGGCAACAGTTGGGGAGGGGTATCGCCGATCCTGATCATCGGCGATGGGTCGGGAGGGCCTGGAAAGGCCGGCGTCACAGGGCGCCGGCCTTTTTTCATGCGCTCAGTTCAGCGACTTGAGGCGGTACAGCGCCTCCAGTGCCTCGCGCGGGGTCAGTGCATCCGGATCGATGTCTGCCAGCGCACGCTCGGCGGCCGACGGCTGGGCGGCGGCGAACAAGCCCAACTGCGGCGAGGCTTCGGCTGCGCGCGCCGGTGCACTGACGTGCTGATGCATGCCCCGTTCGAGTTCGGTCAGGGTGCGTTTCGCATCGGCGATCACGGACTTGGGCAAGCCGGCCAATGCCGCCACCTGCAGGCCGAAGCTGCGGTTCGCCGGACCGTCCTTCACCGCGTGCATGAATACCAGTTGCTCGCCCCGCTTCTGATCGTGCAGTTCGACGGCGTCCAGGTGCACGTTGGCGATTGACGGGAATTCGCCGGCCAGTTCGGTCAGCTCGAAATAATGCGTGGCGAACAAGGTGTATGCACGGCAATGGCGGGCCAGATGCACCGCCGCGGCGCGTGCCAGCGACAGGCCGTCGTAGGTGCTGGTGCCGCGGCCGACCTCGTCCATCAGCACCAGGCTGTCGGCGGTGGCGTTGTGCAGGATGTTGGCCGTCTCGCTCATCTCGACCATGAAGGTGGACTGGCCGCGCGACAGGTCGTCGCCGGCGCCGATGCGGGTGAAGATGCGGTCGATCGGGCCGATCACCGCGCGGCTGGCCGGCACGTAGCTGCCGATGTGGGCGAGCAGCACGATCAGCGCGTTCTGGCGCATGTAGGTGCTCTTGCCGCCCATGTTGGGGCCGGTGATCACCAGCATCCGGCGCGCGTCGTCGAGCTTCAAATCGTTCGGCTCGAACGGTTCGTCGCGGACTTTCTCCACCACCGGATGGCGGCCGCGTTCGATGCAGATGCCCGGCTCGTCGGTGAGTTCGGGCGCGCTCCAGTCCAGCGCCTCGGCACGCTCGGCCAGGGTGGCGAGCACGTCGAGCGCGGCGATCGCGCTGGCCGCGGCCTTCAACGGCTCGAGCTTTTCGGTGAGCGTGTCGAGCAGCGCTTCGTACAGTGCGCGCTCGCGCATCAGCGAGCGTTCCTTCGCCGACAGCACCTTGTCCTCGAAGCTCTTCAGCTCCTCGGTGATGTAGCGCTCGGCGTTCTTCGTGGTCTGCCGGCGCGTGTAATGCGTGGGCGCCTTGTCGGACTGTCCCTTGCTGATCTCGATGTAATAGCCGTGCACGCGGTTGTAGCCGACTTTCAGCGTGCTGATGCCGCTGGCGGCCTTCTCGCGCTCCTCCAGTTCGACCAGGTACTGGTCGGCGTGGGTGGACAGGCGGCGCAGTTCGTCGAGTTCGGTGTCGTAGCCGTCGGCGACCACGCCGCCGTCGCGCTGCAGTACCGGCGGCTGTTCGACGATGGCGCGGGCGAGCAGGGCGGCCGTGTCCGCGTGGTCGCCGATGCTTTCGACCAGGGTGTGCAGCAGCGGGCTGAGCTCTTGTCGAAGAGTGCGGCCACGGATGGCCGCTTGTTGATCTTCGCGATCATGGAAGATCGCACGGGTGATGCCCGGCGTGGCAGCCAAACCATCGCGCAGGGTGGACAGGTCGCGCGGTCGCGCCGAGCGCAGCGCCACTCGGGCGAGGATGCGTTCGAGATCGCCGATGCCGCGCAGCTGTTCGCGCAGGGATTCGTGGCGGCGACTGTCGATCAGCATGCCGATCGCCTGATGACGCCGGCGCAGGGCCTGGCGCGAACGCAACGGGCGGGTCAGCCAGCGACGCAGTGCGCGCGCTCCCATCGGCGTCACGGTTTCGTCGAGCACGCCGAGCAGGCTGTGTTCGACGCGACCGCTGGGATGGGTGTCCAGTTCCAGATTGCGCCGGGTGGCGGCATCCAGCGCGATCGTCTCGCTGGCGCTTTCCACTGCCATGCCGGTGAGGTGGGGCAGCGCGCTCTTCTGGGTTTCCTCGACGTAGCCGAGCAGGCAGCCGGCAGCGGCGACCGCCAGCGGCATGCCGTCGACGCCGAAACCGCCCAGGTCGCGCGTGCCGAAGAAGCGATTGAGCTCGCGCTTCGCCGCATCGGCATCGAAATGCCACGGCGGCCGCTTGCGCAGTCCGGGCAGGGCGCTGACCAGTTTCGGCCAGGCCACGTCCTCGCCGACCAGGGTCTCGGCCGGCTGCAGTCGCGCCAGTTCGGCAGCCAGCGCCTCGGCGCTCGGCACTTCGCTGAGCAGGAAGCGGCCGCTGGACAGGTCGACCCAGGCCAGCCCGTAGTCGCCGCGGGTGCCGGCGGCGATCGCCAGCAGCAGGTTGTCGCGGCGATCCTCGAGCAAGGCTGCATCGGTCACCGTGCCTGGCGTGATGATGCGCACCACCTTGCGCTCGACGATGCCCTTGGCCAGCGCCGGATCACCCATCTGCTCGCAGATCGCCACCGATTCGCCCAGCCGCACCAGCCGCGCCAGGTAGTTCTCGGCCGCGTGGTAGGGCACGCCGGCCATCGGGATCGGCGCACCACCGGATTGCCCGCGCTGGGTCAGGGTGATGTCGAGCAGCCGCGCTGCCTTGCGGGCGTCGTCGTAGAACAGCTCATAGAAATCGCCCATGCGGAAAAACAGCAGCACGTCCGGATGCTCGGCCTTGGCCGAAAGGTACTGACGCATGAACGGGGTGTGTTTGGTGAGATCGTCTTGGCTCATGCAATGCAAGTCTTGGCGTGGTCGCGCGGAACGGGTAGAACGGTGCCTCTGCGCGTGGCGCAAAGCGTTCAAGTCCGGGAGTCTCGCATGGAGTTGTTGTCTGTTCCTACCGATGCGGAGTTGCTGGCGCTGGCTGCAGAGGCCGCGGCCGAGGTGCAGCGCTGTCGGCTGATGCTGGTGACGGCGGAATCCTGCAGCGGCGGCTGGATCGCCAAGACGCTGACCGACCTGCCGGGCAGTTCGGCCTGGTATGACGCCGGCGTGGTGACCTACAGCTACGAGGCGAAGGAGGCGCTGCTTGGGGTCAATCCCCGCACGCTGGAGCATGCCGGCGCGGTCAGCGAGGAAACCGTGCTGGAAATGGTCTCCGGCGCACTGGCGCGTTTCGGCGCCGGCGTGGCGGTGGCGGTGACCGGCATCGCCGGGCCTTCCGGAGGCATGCCGGACAAACCGGTGGGCACGGTCTGGATCGGCTGGAAGCGTCGTGGCGGCTACGCCCATGCGCGGCTGTTCCATTTTCCGGGCGACCGCGAGGCGGTGCGCCGACAAACGGTGGCCGCCGCGCTCATCGGCTTGCGCAAAACGCTGACGGAGTGACACGCGATCGGCCGCCAGACCGGCTTGACCAGTGTGGGATACTGGCCGCGTACACGTCGCTCCGCGCCGATGGCGCAGATCGCAGCCCGTGAGATTCGACCCGGGCATCATGCTCCCCATTCACAGCCCAACCGGAATACCTACGATGGATGACAACAAGCGCAAGGCGCTCACCTCCGCCCTCGGCCAGATCGAAAAGCAGTTCGGCAAGGGTGCCGTCATGCGCATGGGCGATCGCGTCAACGAGGCTATCGAGACGATCTCCACCGGCTCGTTGGGGCTGGACATCGCGCTGGGCGTCGGCGGCCTGCCGCGCGGTCGCGTGGTCGAGATCTACGGCCCGGAATCCTCCGGCAAGACCACCATGACCCTGCAGGCGATCGCCAGCTGCCAGCGCGCCGGCGGCACCGCCGCGTTCATCGACGCCGAGCACGCGCTCGACCCGACCTACGCCGAGAAGCTGGGCGTCAAGGTCGACGACCTGCTGGTGTCGCAGCCGGATACCGGCGAGCAGGCGCTGGAGATCGCCGACATGCTGGTGCGCTCCGGCGCGGTCGACATGGTGGTGGTCGACTCGGTCGCCGCGCTGACCCCGAAGGCGGAAATCGAGGGCGAGATGGGCGACTCCCACGTCGGCCTGCACGCCCGCCTGATGAGCCAGGCGCTGCGCAAGCTCACTGCCAACATCAAGAAGTCCGGTTGCCTGGTGATCTTCATCAACCAGATCCGCATGAAGATCGGCGTGATGTTCGGCAGCCCGGAAACCACCACCGGCGGCAACGCGCTGAAGTTCTACGCCTCGGTGCGCCTGGACATCCGCCGCATCGGCGCGGTGAAGAAGGGCGACGAGATCATCGGCTCGGAAACCCGCGTCAAGGTGGTCAAGAACAAGGTGGCGCCACCGTTCCGCCAGACCGAGTTTGAAATCCTCTACGGCGAGGGCACTTCGCGCGAGGGCGAGATCATCGAGCTGGGCGTGGCGCAGAACCTGATCGACAAGTCCGGTGCCTGGTACAGCTACAACGGCGACCGCATCGGCCAGGGCAAGGAGAACGTGCGCCAGTTCCTGCGCGACAACCCGGCGATCGCCAACGAGATCGACAAGCAGCTGCGCGAACGCCTGCTGGTGCCGGTCGGCCGGCCGGTTGCCGCCGCCGCTGAAGAGGCGCTCGAGGAAGCGTGAACCGTGAGGGTTGACGGTCTGTTGCATGCACATGGCCCGGCTTGCCCGGGCCATGTGCGTTTTGGTCCGGTGTCGTTGGCGTATTTGGGCGCGACAATGCAGGTCTTCCCGGTCGTTGCTCCTGAGCGTGTATCCGCAGGGGTGGTGGAGTCGAGGGGCCGCCCTTTGACTTCGCTGCGCTACGCTCAGGGGGAACCGCGGGGGAAATCCGCTCCTATCGGGTGCCCGTATGCATGGCGATGAAGATGAAAAAGCGTCCTGGCCCAAATGACCCGACCAAGCCGAAACGCAGCGCCTACGACAAGGCGCTGGGCCTGCTGGCGCGCCGCGAGCATTCGCGCAAGGAGCTGAAGACCAAGTTGCGCCAGGGTGGCTACGAAGGTGACGAAACCGTCGCTGCGCTGGACCGCCTCGGCGAGCAGCATTACCAGGACGACGACCGTTTCGCCGAGGTGCTGCTGCGCAGCCGGATCGCCCAGGGCTATGGTCCGATGCGCCTGCGCGTGGAGCTGAAAAGCCACGGACTGGCCGATGCGCGCATCCGCGAGCTGATGGATGAAGCCGAGGTCGACTGGGATGCCTCGGCCGCGGCCCAACTGCGTCGCCGCTATGGCGGGGCGGGCACCGCGGACCCCGCCGAACGCGCCCGCCGGGCGCAATTCCTCTTGCGTCGCGGCTTTGCCGCCGCCACAGTACGGAATGTTACCCACGCCGAAGTGGACGACGCCGACGATATTTCCTGACATCCATCGCCCCGCGGCCATGGGTTGACGGAGCGATTGGCCCGATCTCGGCGTGGCCCGTTGCCGCCAGCCATCGCGATCCGCATGAAAACCTCCGAAATCCGTTCCGCCTTCCTCGATTATTTCCGCTCCAAGGACCACACCATCGTGCCGTCCAGCTCGCTGGTGCCGTCCAGCGATCCGACCTTGCTGTTCACCAACTCCGGCATGGTGCAGTTCAAGAACGTGTTCCTGGGCAGCGAAAAACCCGGTTACGTCCGCGCGGCCGACGTGCAGCGCTGCCTGCGCGCCGGCGGCAAGCACAACGACCTGGACGCCGTGGGCTACACCGCGCGCCACCACACCTTCTTCGAGATGCTGGGCAACTGGTCGTTCGGCGACTACTTCAAGCGCGACGCGATCGCCTACGCGTGGGAGCTGCTGACGGAAGTCTTCAAGCTGCCGGCGGACAAGCTGTGGGTCACCGTCTACCACACCGACGACGAGGCCTTCGACATCTGGAACAAGCAGGTCGGCGTGCCGGCCGAACGCATCGTGCGCATCGGCGACAACAAGGGCGCACCGTTCGCCTCGGACAATTTCTGGCAGATGGCCGACACAGGCCCGTGTGGCCCGTGCACCGAGATCTTCTACGACCACGGCGCGGACATCGCCGGGGGCCCGCCCGGCTCGCCGGACGAGGACGGCGACCGCTACATCGAGATCTGGAACCTGGTGTTCATGCAGTTCGACCGCGCGCCCGACGGCACGCTGAGCCCGCTGCCGGCGCCGTGCGTGGACACCGGCATGGGCCTGGAGCGCCTCGCCGCGGTGCTGCAACACGTGCATTCGAACTACGAGATCGACCTGTTCGCGCACCTGATCCGTGTCGCTGGCGAACTGACCGGCACGCAGGACCTGGGCAACAAGTCGCTGCGGGTGATCGCCGACCACATCCGCGCCTGCTCCTTCCTGATCGTCGACGGCGTGCTGCCGTCCAACGAAGGCCGCGGCTACGTGCTGCGTCGGATCATCCGCCGCGCTCTGCGGCACGGCTGGATGCTCGGCGTGCGCGGCGACTTCTTCTGGAAGATGGTGCAGCCGCTGGTCGAGGAAATGGGCGCGGCCTACCCGGAGCTTTCGGCAAGGCAGGCTTTCGTCGAGGATGCGCTGCGCACCGAGGAACAGCGCTTCGGCGAGACGCTGGAGCACGGCATGCGCCTGTTCGACGACATCGCCGGCAAATCCGGCAAGATGATCCCGGGCGTCGATGCGTTCCGTCTTTACGACACCTATGGCTTCCCGGTCGACCTTACCGCCGACATCGCGCGCGAGCGCGGGCTTGAGGTCGACATGGCCGGCTTCGAGCAGGCCATGAACGAACAGCGCGAGCGCGCCCGCGCCGCGGGCAAGTTCGAGGCCAAGGGGCAGATGCCGGCCGAGCTGGCCAGCCAGCTGAAGCCCACCGTGTTCCTCGGCTACGAGGCGCTGCAGGGCAGCGGCAGCAAGGTGCTCGGCATCGTGCGCGGCGGCAAGCAGGTCGACCAGCTGGGTGAGGGCGAGGAGGGCCTCGTCATCCTCGATCGCACGTCGTTCTATGCCGAGTCGGGTGGCCAGGTCGGCGACACCGGCACGCTGTCCAACGCGTCCGGCCGTTTCGACGTCGGCGATACGCTGAAGATGGGCGGCGTGTTCTTCGGCCATGCCGGCACCTGGCATGGCGACCAGCCGCTGCGGACCGGCGACCTGGTCGATGCCTCGGTCGACGCCTCGCGCCGCCAGGCCATCGTGCTCAACCATTCGGCCACCCATTTGCTGCACGCGGCCCTGCGCCAGGTGCTGGGCACCCACGTCACGCAGAAGGGCTCGCTGGTGGCGCCGGAGCGGCTGCGCTTCGACTTCTCGCATCACAAGCCGATGAACCACGACGAGCTGGCCCGGGTCGAGGCCCTGGTGAACGCCGAGGTGCGCCGCAACGCGGCGGCCGAAGTGCACAACATGGGCTACGACCAGGCGATCGAGTTCGGCGCGATGGCGCTGTTCGGCGAGAAGTACGGCGATGAAGTGCGCGTGCTGAAGATGGGCGATTTCTCCACCGAGCTGTGCGGCGGCACGCACGTCGGTCGTACCGGCGACATCGGCCTGTTCAAGGTGGTCAGCGAGGCGGGCGTGGCTTCCGGCGTGCGCCGCATCGAGGCGGTCACTGGGGCCGGCGCGCTGGCCTACATCGCCGACGAAGAGCGTCGTCTGGCCGAATTCTCGCAGCTGCTTTCCAGCAGCGGCGACGATGCGGTGGAAAAACTGCGCCAGCTGTTCGATCGCCAGAAGAAACTTGAACGCGAACTGGAATCCCTGCGCAGCAAGGCCGCCGGCTCGGCGACCGCCGACCTGGCCGGTTCGGCCACGGATGTCGATGGAATCAAGGTGGTCGCGGCCCGACTGGAGGGCCTCGACGCCAAGTCGCTGCGCGACAGCGTGGACCAGCTCAAGCAGCAGCTGGGCGACTGCGTGATCCTGCTGGCCGGCGCGGCAGACGGCCGGGTCTCGCTGATCGCGGGAGTCCACGGCAAGGCCTTGGCCCGGATCAAGGCGGGCGACGTGGTGGCACACGTGGCGAAACAGATCGACGGCAAGGGCGGCGGCAGGCCCGACATGGCCCAGGGCGGCGGCACGGATGCGCCGGAGCTGCCGACGATCCTGTCGGCCTTGCCGGAGTGGATCTCGGGGCATTGATCCCTACCAGCTTTTGCGTGTGCCATTCGTCACGACCCTGGCAGATTGCACAGGGGAATCGTGCTCAGTTACTATCGAAACAGTGTCGACGCGGTCGGAAACGCTCGTGTCGCCAGTCAGGACGCCAAGGAGTGTTTTGGCTGTGAGCCGGGAAGGCGGGGTAGGGCCTTCGACGGATCATTCGTCGAACTGCGGAAAGACGGACGCTCAGGGGTGAGGCAACGTCGATCTGCAGGCCTGTGACCAACAGCTTTTATGGAGTAGCAAAATCATGTTGATTCTGACCCGCAGGGTCGGTGAGACCCTGATGATCGGCGACGAGGTGACCGTCACCGTTCTTGGTGTGAAAGGCAATCAGGTACGCATCGGCATCAACGCACCGAAGAATGTGGCGGTGCATCGCGAAGAGATCTATCAGCGCATCAAGGGCGAAAGCGAGCCCGGCAGTGGCCCCGACGAGTCCGTCGAACACTGATCGAGTGAATTAAGCCTTTACCTCGACCGCGCCGGTCAGTATCCTTGCCGGCTCCGCAGCAATGCGGAACAAAGACCCCGGAGAGATGCCCGAGTGGCCGAAGGGGCTCCCCTGCTAAGGGAGTATCGGGCTAAACACCTGATCGAGGGTTCGAATCCCTCTCTCTCCGCCAGATACGCAACTAAGCCCCTGAAAAAAGGGGCTTTTTTGTATCCGCAGTTCATCCGTCCCGCTTTGCGTCCCGACGCGATATTCTGCTTGTAAACGGACGTCTACGGACGAGAAACGGGGCGGGGCGCTCGCCTTTCGCCTTCGCGATCTAGGCTCCGGGGTAGGCGGGGGTAAGGGTTGGCCAGCGCGCGGCCCTCCTGCACACGCCTGCATGGTCGGAGGCACTTTCCGGTCGTCGCGCGCCCACCGCGTCGCGCTCAGTGGCTGGGGCGATAGATCGGCCAGCCTTGTGCAACGCGCGGCCTGTAGCGGGCCAGGAGCATGGTCTAGGAAGCTGACCCGGTCGTCGGTTCCGCCTGACGTCCGTTGTCGGCTTGCGCCTGACTCCCGTCAGTTTGTATCCAGACTTACGGGGCAGCTTCATTGTGCCCTCGCCAGGAGGCGGCTAACGTCGGCCTGTCGCGCGCTGACGTGTAGGGGAAGCCCGCATTGCAATGTCTTGGATTGATCTGCTGGCGGTGCAGGTGAATGATGAGGCTGCCCACCAGCGGGCGAGAATGGGGATCAGGCAATGGCAGACAAGAAAGGGCCTCCAGACTACCGCAGTGCGAAGACTGGTCGATTTGTTCCCGAGAGCTTCGCGAAGAGCCACAAGGCGACCACTGAAAAAGAACACAACCGGCCGCCGCCGAAGCCGTCATCACCATCTAAGAAAAAGTAGCGGTAGTTGAGCCCCCCGTGCATGCGGGGGCTTTTTCTTCGCAACGGTTGCAGTCGCAGTCCATGCGACTCGTCCCTGAGAACCTTGCTCTGAGATTTGCACCCCTGGGCGTTCTGAGGCAGGCTTCGCGTTGAAGCCGAATTGACTGGATGGTCGGCTGCCATAAAAGGGGGAATCCATGATTGTTCGTTCTTACGGCTTCTCGGTGGAAGCCGGTCACGGCCATGTCTCAGTTGCCGACGTTTTTTCGCTCATGGCTAGCCAAAATGGCCAACCCGACACAAGCAAATCTAACGAACGTCGTTTCTATCTTGACGACCAGAGCGACCCGGATTTCGTTCGTGGATTAGTCGTTACGGTTAAGGATCAGAAGGCGTTTTGCGAGCTCGTGAAGGATGATGACGGCGGTTTCGTTATCAGTGTAAAAAATCTTGAAGGCGAAAATAAATTGATGGAATTCAATTTTTTCGTCGTAAATAAGGATAATGGTTTAGGTATTTACCAACATTATTTTCATTCTTGCTCAACATTTACCTTTGGCGATTACCTTAAAAAAAGATACTTCACGCTATCGCATATGCTGACCGAACAGGAGTTGGAGGGGGCTAAAGAAGCTGGTGAGCTGACTCAAAAGAGGGAGAAGGCAATCCGCGCTAAATATCGTGCTCCCATGTCATTCGCGTTATTGGTGCATAACGAAAATCTGGCTGATATCCTCGCAGGATTTAAGCAAATAAAGGGATTTGAGTACGAACTCGCAGCTATTGAACCGGACGCGAAAAATGGTGTTCCAATTTCGCCCTATGTAAGGCGAAAGAAAGAAAAGGTCGTCTTTAAGACGGATACGGCTGTCGGCGTTTTGGCCAAGGCAATCCAGGGAACAGTGGATATGCTTAACCCCAAATCGGGCCGCGTTTCGGTCGTTGATGAAATTGATGATGAAGATGTGCCGCTTTCAGTAAAAATTGCAAACATCCCTGAACACTTTGGTGAACAAGAATATGACGCCGTAGCAGGTAAACTTGATCAACTGGATGTGACGACGTTCTCGGAACACCAAGTGGTTAACGAACTAATTGCTGCGTGCAAGGATACGTATAAGCATATTTTCATGAAGAAGGTAAAATAGCTGTCATGAAGAAGGGTGCCTTTATCATTGCTTTGATATCGTTGGCGGCAGCATATGCCGTTTACGCGAGCGCGCACCTGTATTATTGCGGACTAATTGACATTAATCACCCATATTGCTCCGCCTTCGATGGATTCACGACATTTTATGGTGATAAGTTGCGGGGCAGTCTGTTTGCAGGGTTTTTGACGCTTGGTGGATTCTTGTTGTCACTTAAAACCTTCATTGTGGTCAACATGAAAAAGGAGGTTTTTGAGTCTCCCGTCTACAAAAAGGAATGGGATGATCAAAAGAAGCTCGACACCAACAACAAAATGGGTAAGCGGTACACCCCTCTTCGCTATCTGAGCGGAGTGCTTTATGCGGCGATACTGGCATGCCTATCGACAGCAGTGCTTCAACTTACTGTCGGCCTTGTGCACAGTTTTCTGGCTGCACTTGTCTGTCTATGGGCAGTGTCTGTTTCGTTGCTGCTCTTGGCTTGGGCACTGTGGCTTATTCGAGCGAACTTGGTGCGCATGTTTGACTATCTGGATAGCCAGGACGACGAGGACAGGCAGAACACGCCGCCAAAGTAGTCGAGCGCCACCTGCACCGACATTCACGGTGCACATGGCGGCTCACTCGATGGTGCCGCCCACGTTAACCAATGGATTGATCCAACGCGCGATCACGCCAAAAAACTTCACGCGCGTCTCTATTTCCACCGCCTAGCATCCTCGATGCGCAGCGGGTGCGAGAACGGTTCGGCGGACGGACGACGCTCTGCCGGCAGCAGTAGACCGTGACGCTTGAGGTAGGCGTGCTGCGACTCGAATACGGGCGGGTTGTCGGGATCGCCGCACCAAGCTGGAATCCCGTAGTGATGCGCTGGCGCGTAGGCGAGCACTTCATGGAGCGGCTTGCCGTCGCCGCGCAGCTTGCGTCGCGTCTCGATCATGCGCGGTGCGAGTACGGTACGCGACCAGCGCCCTAGCTGCGTAGGGTCGAGGCGCGGTGCATCGTACCGCCACCACATCGCCGGGCGCGTGCCTGGCTTGGTCTTGATCCAATCCGGGAGGATGCCGGCGCGGTGATCCTCCCACAGCAACCGCATGACGTCGTAGCTCTCCGCGTCCAGCGCGGTGAAGGGATTGGCGTCTGCCGGCGGCAATGCGTCGGTAAGGATTGCCCAGTGCGTCGGGTCGATGGTTTCGCGGCGGGTGCGAGTGCGAAGGCGGCGTGTGGTCGGCATCGGTCAACGCCCTGCCGGGCGACCGGGGCGGTCGTGAAGCGGTTCAACGTCGAGGTTGAGCGCCCGTAGCGCGGCGAGCATTTGGGCGCGGGCATCGCGCTCGGCGGGCAGGAGTGGATGCGGCTTACGTTGATCGAAGCGGTCGCGGACGGTCATGCCGTCGTGCTGGATCGCCTCTTGCGCGGCGCGCATTCGGTCGAAGGCTTCAAGGCCGGTTTGCAGCAGCAAAAGCCCTGCGTCGTCGTCAATTCCGTACTCAGATGCCAGCCGTTTCCACCATGCTTTCGCCTCGGTGGACAGCCCTTTTGGCGGGGATTTTGCTGTAGCCATAGCCTGATTTTTTGTGAGGCAACCTTTGTTTCACATCAAAATGATGGGGATGGCGTATTCCGGCGCATGCGCGGGGAACATTGACCACGCCCCCCGGTCGGCTGCGATCAGTGCAGCTTCTTCAACGATGCTGGGTCGTGGACGAACGCGCGGAAGCGCATGGCGTTGAGCGACTTATTGGAGTCCGCAAACACCAAGTCCGTCATGACGTACACCTCCAGCATCGGCACACCTTTGACGTCGATGACTTCGGCGGAGAACGGCACAAGGTCGGCATCGGTGACCTGCTTCAAGTAAGCGATCTGTTCCTTGACGTTGTTCCACGCGCGCGGAAAGTTACGTTCCGCTTCGTTCAAGTCAGTCATCATCATGAGTGCGCTCCTTTCTCCAATTCCTTGATGCGCTGGTTGAGTGCCTTCATGTGCTTGAGCATGAGCGCGATGAATTGCATCAAGTCGCCGCGCGTAGCCGGCGCATCACGCTCGGCCTTGGTCATGGCGGCATACTGCTCGTCGAGGATGGTCATCAGTAATCGACCCCAGTGAGCACCGCGACGCCGCCGACGCGCTGATTCTCGAAATTGCAGCGGATCACAGCCTTCATGGCCGTGGTGCCGGTCTGGAAGAGGCTCACCATCGTTGCTGGAGACGTCGGCGTGTCGGCCATAGCAAGCGAGGTCTGATCGGACTGGCTGATCTCGATGCTGTCCATGGCGAGCGCGATACCGGACGCGTCCACCAGGGCGAGCATCCCACCGGCTGTATCACGCGGACTATGGCGGCTCACCAGCAACGGGATGCCGAGCACGGAGCCGCCGCGCGGGCCAGCGTCGGGAAACAAGAACGATCCGTTAGCACCACGCACCATTGCGAGCGCGGTAGCCGTCGATGGGTCTGTAATCAAATAGCTGGTGGACAGGTCGCCCGCGAACGCAGCGACCAGCGCCTTGAGATCGGCGGCGGCATCACTGCTGGCGGCGATGATCGGAGCGCCGTGCGTGACCGAAGCCGGCATGGTGTCGCTGCCCGCGTTGCTAGGGTCGAGAAACGCTTGATCAATAGCACCGGCACACCCGGTTTCCAAGTCGGCCTGTAACCCAGCTTCGACAGCGGGACTTTCCGCACGCATGCCTTCGTCAGTGACCGCGATCAGCGCCACGACCTTTTTGGCTTTCAACGTGCTGCCGGCAAGTACGGCCTTGAGCATCGGTGCGGGTGCGGCTTCGCCTACCCAAAAACCAATGGCGCCATTCGTACGCGCCAGCATGCGTCGATTGAAGGCGACGGGGCGAGTGCCGAGCAAGCCGCCGAGTACGCTGCGCTCACGCACGGCATTCAGATATTCAGTGGCTTCTGGCGTGCCAATGTCGCCAGATGTTAGCGCAGCCACAGCAGCCTTGGAGATGGCGAGGCCTTCAGCGCCCCAGCGGGCAGCAGCGAAGCTATTGGCTAGTTCAGGCGAAGCGCCGCCACCGATCTGCGTGCAGAGGCTGCGGATATAGAAACGGCCACGCGGGCCAGTGGAGAACGACATGGGGGAAATCCTCGTGCGAGTAGGTACGCGTCGAGCATGCGCCAGTCGTTTGGACGTCTATGGTGATCTATGGTCAACGATGGTCATCAAATCGGTGCTGCTAGAACTTTTTTTCAATCCTTTGATCGACAGACCATGCCGCCAGCACATTCAGATCGTAGGAATACTGTGAACGATTGACGGGAATGCGCTCAGCGCGCGGGCCGTCGCCTGAGGTCCGCCATCCGTTAAATGTTTTCGGTTTCATGCCCAACAAATTCGCTGCCGTGCGGGGGTCAACTCGATTTGCTTCCACTCGATAGCCCAAACGTTCGCAGTCGCGGGTGAAGGATTCGATGCGGTCGGTTATCCGCGCAGCGCGATCCGCATCGTCGTCGTGGTCACACCGGCAGCAGGGGCAGTTATGTATCGGCATCAGCTCTTCTCCTATTTCTCCGGCCCGCTACGCGGCGACCGGGTAGTTACCGCAGCCCCGAACTACCGGCGAGCCGCGCGAGGCGCTCCTACAAGCTCCTGCATGGTCTCGGTGCTGCCGGGGCGAGTCGGCCGCGAAACTGCCGGGGCGATTTATCAACTCGACAGGGGGGCCGACGATACCGACGCTAAAAACCTACTCCTTACCCTCTATCTCTCTATTCCCTATCTTTTTTTCCTTATCCGGGGAAATAGAAAGTAATCGTCGGTATCGTCGGCAACGCAGCTATACCAAGGCTTAGAACCGTCGGCAGTATCGTCGGCATATCGTCGGTTTGATCGTCGGTGGCAGCGTGATACCCATCTGCCGGCAAATGCGACTTCGTTGCTTGTGCAGCCCCGGGGGCGGTGACCGTCGGTAGACCGACGATCAAACCGACGATATGCCGACGATAAAAACGCATGCAGCTGGCATCAAAATCCATTGGGTACATCGCGGGGATCGGGGGGCGGAGGCAAAAGCTCTTTTCCAAGTTCATTGAGCTCTATTCCACGCCAGCAACGATCGCTACCTTTGTAGCCGCGCTTGATGCCATCACCGTGCATAGCCTGCAGTTCTTGGATCAGTTTATTGGAGGCAATGACCGTCATTTCTCGCTTCTGCCGCCACACGTTGTAGGCATACGTAAAATCTTCTGGCTTGGCGCTATTCGCTGACGGAAACACGCAGTAGTCCTTCACAAACTCGGCAAGCGGGTTTCCGGTTTCGTACCAATCCTTGCGAGCCTGCTCGGAGCTTTCCGGCTCATCGAACCGGCCCCGCTCACGCAGACGCTGATAGCCTTCAATCGACCACAGGGCGATGCCAGGAAGTTCATCAGTCAACTTGTCCAGCAGTTGGTGATCTTCGTTATCAAAAAACGATTTGCCCAACTGGAGGATCAGGAAGCGCGAGCTGATGGCATCCGAGCTGTCTGCAAATTGCGGCAGCGTATTCGTCAGCATCATTACCCGGACGCCTAGCTGATCGGTGATCGGCTCCTTGCCTTTTCGATCCACCATGACCGGGTCATTGCCCACAATGCGCAGCAGGTTTTCGACAACCGCCATCGTGTCCTTTTTACTCGACAGCTTGGCATCGCTGACCAGCAGCAGTCGCTTGTTGATGGAGTCTTGAAGCCCGAACCGATCCCCAATGGCATTGATCGCTGGGCTAGACACCATCGACTTACCCAACAACAGCTTCAGCACTCCGCCGATGGTGCCCTTACCTGCGCGCTTCGGCCCGACGATGAGCAGCGCCTTTTGCGCCCATGTGTCGCCGCTAAGCACGTAGCCAAACCACTCTTGTAGCACGGCGATTTCGTCGGCCTTTTTGCCGAACAACTCTTCAAGGAACTGGAGCCAGCGTTCAGGGTTCGGGGCATCCGGGGCATAGCGCCAGTCCGCGCCGTTCGGCACGAACATATGCAAGGTCGGCTTCGCAGCCCCCGTCATCATGTCCACGATCTCGCCGCGACACACCATCTGTCCCTGCCCATCGACTTCGTGCCAATTCCCGTCCGGCTCGCGCACGCAAGGCACCGTCAGATCTGACGGGATCGTCTCGTTGTTCTCAATTTGAAAATAGATTTTGCTGACGTTCGGCTGCGACGTCACAAAAGGATGAATCTCGCCTTCCGCATCGACCTGCCGGCAGAGCAGGAGGCGCTTGAACAAGACGCTTTCCACATCCTTCTTGCTCACCAGCACCCAGCGTTGGTTCTTGTAGCGGTACCAATCTTCTCGGTAGTAGATCAGCAGTCGAACCCTGTCCTTCGTGAAGAACCGATCCAGCACGATGGTCGCCGCGCCGAACGGATTGGTATTCAGCGACGGCAGCACCGGGTTGCGCTCGTCGTCCTCTTCTATGCGTTGCTGCTGGCCTTCCATGAACCGGCGCACTTCTTCCGCGATTCGCGGATCAGCCGCTGGCATTGCTGGGGTTTCAGTTTGTTCTTCACCGCCACCGCCAGAAGCACCGCTCTTTTTCTTACGCTGCTGCGCACGATGCTCTTTGTGCAGCCGTTTACGCTTCGCGTCGGCCTTCGCGCGGCGTTCCGTTTCACTCATCCCAGCTTCTTCTTCAGCGAGCAGGTGCAGCGCCTCTTCCCGCATCTCTGGCGTCAGGTCAGGCGACGATGCGCCCTCCAGATCAGGCTTGCGTTTGCGACTCACGCGCGGCTGCCCGACTTCACGCGAGACTTCTCAAGCACGCGCTCGCAGGAATCGGCATGGATCAAAGTGCGGGTGCCGAGCTTGCTGACT
Source organism: Rhodanobacter sp. FDAARGOS 1247 (assembly GCF_016889805.1). Classification (NCBI taxonomy): domain Bacteria; kingdom Pseudomonadati; phylum Pseudomonadota; class Gammaproteobacteria; order Lysobacterales; family Rhodanobacteraceae; genus Rhodanobacter; species Rhodanobacter sp. FDAARGOS 1247. The sequence goes on along the minus strand of NZ_CP069535.1, from coordinate 2,448,389 downwards.
TCCAGCTCGCCGGACTTGATAAGTTCGTAGATGGTGGAGCGGCCTACGCCGAGACGGCGCGCTGCGTCCAGCGGGGAGTACGCCAGCGGTGCAGGGGTCTTGTCGTCTTTCATGTCGCGTTCCTCTTTCGAGATTGGACGCGACGGAAATGCCCGCGTCCGTAGCCGCTTGGTCGGTGGGCTACGGACAGAGTTTCGAAATGGAAAGGGTCGCTATTTACTAGCGACCCTTTCGACAGCATCACATCCTTTTGCCATTTCCAGAAAATGCTTCGTTTGCCTCAGTTGGCTTTCATCTTCCCGGAAGATAACGGGTACCGAAACCGTTTGATCCTTACATCAACGTAGTCAGGTTTCTCTCCGGCTATCTGGCAAATGAGAAAACCGTCGATGTTTCCATGACCATCCGGGCCACAAACAATCTCAACACTTAACGCACCATCAAGATCGTCAAGGCAGAGTCCGGGTTCACTGCGCAAGATTGCTTCCTTTTCCGCCAAGGTCAACTCGTTCATATCGTTTGTCTCTTGTACGTCGCACATGCGACGTGAGACAAGCTGCAATTGAATTGTGCCGTTAGTTACTTGCGCCCCATCCGAACAGCAGTTACCCGCTTGCGAAATCGCTCATAGCCAATCTGATCGGTGAGCCATTCCGGCGCGCGGCTCCAAAGCTCAGGGGATTTGGCCAATGGATCGCGCCGCAACTTGGCTGAAATCCATTCCGTTACGTCTGGGCGTCGTTCCTTCTTCGTTCCTTCCTGTCGTGCCTTGTCGCGTATTAGAGGTTCAGCAGCGTCAAGGTAGATCGACTTTTTCTCGGCGCTTTCCAACCGAATCATAAAAGCCTTTAACCTGACATCTTTTAGTGCTGCTTTATGTTCCGCAGTAAGTTTGTTGTCCGCATCCTCGACAGCAGTTGTCGCGACGAGATAGTCCTTTTTGAGCGCGCTTGCTTCGGATCGCAATGTATGGTGGCGGCGAAGTTGCTGGATACGCGCAGTGGGGCTGTTCGACTTCAAAATGCTCGCGATCGCATCAATGTCGAGTTGGTTGCTTCCATGCTTAATGTTCACCCTGACTCGCACAGGAAGCAGTCCAGCCGGATCACGAAATTTCTTGATGCTCATGCCTTCGCCCCCTCGCGAATACCGCGCACGTTGCCGGTGGACGCGGGCTTCGCGCAGTACTTCGCCCAGTCCGCCATGAGGCGGGCGCGCTTGTTCAACAAGTCGGTGCGACGATACACGGCCTCTACACCTTGGACGGCGTGCGCCAGCGCGGCTTCGGCTACATCGCGCGGGTAGGCGGTCTGATCAGCGGCCCAATCGCGGAACGTACTGCGGAAGCCGTGTGCGTCGAAGCCGGGGCGCGCGGTGCGTAGCGCCTTGAGCATGGCGGCGGTCGTGAGGGATTGGCCCTTCTTCGGGCCAGGGAACACGAACGCATTGACACGGGGCAGCTTGCGCAGCAACGCGGCAGCGGGCGGCGACAGCGGTACACGATGCTCCTTGCCGGCCTTCATGCGCTCGCCCGGAATCGTCCAGGTAGCCGCGTCTAGGTCGAACTCGGCCCACCGCGCACCGGCCACTTCGCCCGGTCGGCAGGCGGTCAAAATTTGCAGTTCCAGTGCGAGCGCGCCCAGCCCCTTTTGCTGGCGTAGCTCGGTCATGAACGCGCCAGCCTCGGTGTAGGGGAGGGCGGCGCGGTGTTCGACCTTTTTCAGCTTGGTCGGCTTTGGTAGCAACTTGTCGAGATGCCCGCGCCAGCGCGCCGGATTTTCGCCAGTACGAAACTCGCGGGCCGTCGCCCAATTCAACACCGCCTCGATGCGCTGCCGGACGCGGGTGGCGGTTTCGGTTTTAGTCGTCCAGATCGGCTCCAGCGCCTTGATGACGAGGGCGGTATCAATCTCGGCGACGGGAAGCGGGAGCAGTGAGGCGCAATAGGTGTCGAGTGTGGATTGCCATTGCGCGGCATGCTTCGCATTGCGCCAGCCGTCGCGGTGCGCATCCATGTACTTCTCGCAGCACTGCCCGAAGGTGAGCCGCCGGGCGCGTTCCAGCTTTACGGCGGCGAGGGCCTGCCGTGCGGAGTCGATGGGGTCGATGCCGTCGCGAACTTGCTGCCGGTACTCAGCCGCCTTTTCGCGCGCCTTGATGAGCGTCACGTCGCTGACGGGGCCGAGTCCCTTGTCTCGGGTCTTGCCCGTGATCCGGTCGCGCCATCGAAAGACCCACCGTTTGCCGCCGCGAAACTTGGTGGCGGGAACGTACAGATACAGCCCGCCCCCGTCGCAGTACCTCCCCGGTTTCGTTGTGTTCCTGACGCCGATCGCTGTGAGCCTGTTGTTCATACTTGCCTCCGCCAAACTGACCGTCCCGACTTCCGTCCCTACGAAGTATAGGCGCTGTAGGCGGATTCTAGCGAACGTCGCCGGACGAGGTTAGGCAGAAAAATGCTTGCAACACATAGGCTTGGCGATCATTTTCGGAAACGGGCGAACGGGGCCGGACGAGCCTTCCCCGGACTCTCTCTCCGCCAGATACGCAAAGCGCCCCGCAAGGGGCGTTTTGCGTATCTGGCGGAGAGAGGTGGTGGACGAATCCTCTCGGGTTCGACAATTTTGTCTGGAACAAAATTGGACAGCCGCAGGCTGGCCCTGGAGCGCGCAGCGCGGAAGGGTGAATCCCATGGATGGGATTCACAATCCCGCACTCCATGCCGCCGCGCCACTGACCGGAACGCACGCCCCGCAAGGGGCGTTTTGCGTATCTGGCTGCGTCACCACAAGATCAAGAGCAACCCACCCCAGCCCTCCCCTGCAAGCAGGGAGGGAGCGGAGCGTCGGCCTCGTGCTTCTGGCTCCTCCCCCTGCAAGCAGGGGAGGGAGCAAGGCTGCACTCCGTGCGATCTGCCGGGAGCAGCCCCACACCGATCCCGATGAGCAGAACCCGGCTCAGCCCAAGGCCAACCCGCGAAGCTCCACTGCACCCCGATCATCCACCCGCAACACCGAGCCGTGTTCGTACCAGTCTCCCAGCACGATCCGCTCGGTCGGCTTTCCATCCACCTCAAGGCGATGGATGGCGGGCCGGTGCGTATGCCCGTGGATCAATCGCGTCACGCCCGCTCGGCGCATCGCATCGGCTACGGCATCGGCGTTGACGTCCATGATGCTTTCCATGGTGCTGCCGGTGTGCGCCTTGCTGTCGGCGCGCGCCTTGGCGGCAAACGCGCGGCGCGCTTCCAGCGGCATCGCGAGGATCTGCGCGGCCCATTCGGGCGTGCGCACCTGGCGGCGCACGGCCTGGTAGGCGGTGTCGTCGGTGCACAGCACGTCGCCATGCATCAGCAGGGTGGGGCGGCCCTGCACGTCATGCACGACACCGTCGTCGAGCAGGGTCAGGCCGGCACGTTCGGCGAAGGCTTCGCCGAGCAGGAAGTCGCGGTTGCCGACCATGAAATAGACCGGCACGCCGGCGTCGCGCACCGCGCGCGTTGCGGCGGCGATGCGCGCGGGCAGTTCGGCGTCATCATCGTCGCCGATCCACGCCTCGACCAGGTCGCCCAGGATGTACAGGGCGTCGGCCTGACGGACTTCGTCGCTGGCCAGGTATTCTTCGAACAGCTCGGTGATCTGCGGTCGGCTGGCGTCCAGATGCAGGTCCGCGATGAACAGGGTGCTCATGGGCGGATCAGTCCTTGCCGGCGGGCTTGGCAACTTTCCTGGAAGCCTTCTTGCCGGACTTGGCCGCGTTCGCAGGCGTCGCCGACGACGCTGCCTTGGCGGGACTCGCGGCGCTGGCGGCGGAGGCTGGTGCCTGTTCGCCGATCACCCGGGCGCTTTCGATCAACACCAGTGGATTGGGCACGTCGCCGGCAAAGGGTCCCAGTGCGCGGGTCGGCATGGCGGCGATCTTGTCGACCACGTCCATGCCCTTGATGACCTTGCCGAACACGGTGTAGCCCCAGGTCAGCCCGCTCTGGTTGCCGGCGAAATCCAGCCGCCGATTGTCGACCAGGTTGAAGAAGAACTGCGCGGTGCCGGAGTTCGGGTCCGCTCCACGGGCGACGGCCACCGTGCCGCGCAGGTTGGACAGGCCGTTGTCGGCCTCGCTGGCGATGGCCGAGCGGGTGCGCTTGGGCTGCAGGTCGCGGGTATACAGGCCGCCTTGCACCAGGTAGCCGGGAATCGCCCGGTGCAACAGCGTGCCGTCGTAGAAGCCGTCGCGGACGTACTGCAGGAAGTTCGCCACGCTCTTGGGTGACTTGTCCGGATACAGCTCCAGCGTGATCTCGCCTTGCGAGGTGGTCAGCATGACTTGCGGTGGCGGCGCCGGCGCGGCGGCCGGCGCCGGTTTGGCCGTCTGCGCGGTCAGCGTCAGTGGCAGTGACAGAAGCAGGGTGGCGAGCAGGGATTTCAGCATGGGCATAAAGATGGTCGGGGCCTCGGGACATCATACGCGGCGACGCCGCGGCGCGGGTTCGCGTCAGCTGCCGGCAAGTTCCAGCCGCAGGCCGAGTTCGGCCATGGGCGCCTGTTCCTGTTGCAGGTCCGCTTCGCTGAGCGGGTGTTGCTCGAACCACGCGTGCGGCAAGGTCAGTCGCAGCGATCGGCTGCTGGCGGCCAGGCGCATCTGCGGCAGCGACTCGGCACGACGTGCGCGGCGGAACAGCACGGCCAGGCGCAGCAGCGCCGTGGTGTATCGGGCCAGTGTGCGATAACGCTGTGGCAGGGCGGTAATCACCGGCTTGTCCGGCTTGCGCCGGTGCATGTCGACCACCGCGGCCAGCAGCTGCTGCTCCTGCCGCGAGAAGCCGGCCAGGTCAGCGTGCCGCAGGATGTAGGCGCCATGATGGTGGTGCTGGCTGTGCGCGATGGCCAGGCCGATCTCATGCACGCGCGCGGCCCAAGAAAGCCACTCGCGCGCGTCGGCGTCCAGCTTCCAGCTGCGTGCCACCTGATCGAACAGCATCAGCGCGGTCGATTCGACCCGGCGTGCCTGGGCGCGATCCACGCCATAGCGGCTGGCCAGTGCCTCGATGCTGGCAGTGCGCGGATCGCTGCCGCCGGCGCGGCCCAGCAGGTCCCACAGCAGCCCTTCGCGCATCGAGCTTTCGCACACGCGCAGTCGGTCGATGCCCAGCGCGGCAAACGCCGCTTCCATGATCACCACGCCGCCGGCGAGCACGGGCGCGCGGTCTTCGACCAGGCCGGGCAGCTTGAGCGTGTTGATCTGGCCGTGTTCGATCAGCACGTCGCGCAGCGAGGCCAGCGAGGCGGAGGTGATGCCGTCGTCGCAGAATTTCATTTCCTGCACGACCGAGCCGATCGACTTGGCCGTGCCGGAAGAGCCGTAGGCATCCTGCCAGCCGGATTCGCGGTAGTCCTCGGCGAACTGCTGCAGCAGCACGCCGATCTCGCTCACCGCGCGCTGCCAGCGCTTGCGGTTGATCTTGCCGCCCGGGAAGAAACGCAGGGTCGAGGCGATGCAGCCGGCCTGCACGCTCTCGGTGTGCAGCGGAGCCAGGCCCCGGCCGATGATGAATTCGGTGCTGCCACCGCCCACGTCGATGACCAGTCGCGGCTCGCGCGAAACGGGCAGGTCGTGGGCGGCGCCGAGGAAGATCAGGCGGCCTTCCTCGCGCCCGGAGACGACTTCGATCGGATGGCCGAGCGCGGCCTCGGCCGAGGTCAGGAAGGTCTGTGGCGAGGCGAGCCGGCGTACCGTGTTGGTGGCCACCGCGCGCACCCGTATCGACGGCAGGCCGGCGATGCGCTGGCCGAAGCGCGCCAGGCAGGCGATCGCGCGGGCGCGTCGTTCGGCGTCGAGGCTGCCGTCGGCGCGCAGGCCGGCGGCCATCCGCACGGTGTCGCGCAGGCGATCGATCACGCGCGGCTCGCCATGTTCCATCCGCGCGACCACCATGTGGAAGCTGTTGGAACCCATGTCGATCGCGGCGATGAGTTCGCCATCGCGGATCGGTGTCTGTTCGGCTGGGCTCACGCCGGGGCTCCCGCGATGGCAAAGGACGGATTCTCGCACGCGCGCGTGAAAGGCTTGCATCGGTTCATGGCGATCGGCTCACTTGCAGTAGCGTTCGAGCAGGCCCTGCTGGGCGCTGTACGGCGGGTGCTCGCCGGGAGTGGCGCGGACATAGCGACCATCGCTGCCCAGCAGCCAGGCCTGGGTGTTGTCGGCCAGGCCGTTGGCCAGGGTTTCCTCGAACACGCGCGCCGCCAGGTCCGGGTCCAGGATCGGGAAGGCCACCTCGATACGCCGCATCAGGTTGCGCTCCATCCAGTCCGCGCTGGCGCAATAGATCTCCGCGTCGCCATCGTTGGCGAACCAGTACACCCGGCTGTGTTCGAGGAAACGCCCCACGATCGAGCGCACCCGGATGCGCTCGGAGATGCCGGGCAGGCCGGGGCGCAGGGTGCACGCGCCGCGCACGATCAGGTCGATCTCCACGCCGGCCTGCGAGGCCCGGTACAGCGCGGAGATCACCCGCGCTTCATTGAGCGCGTTGAGCTTGGCCACGATGCGCGCCGGCCGCCCCGCGGTCGCGTGGGCGGTCTCGCGCTCGATCTTCTCCAGCACTTTCGGATACAGCGTGAACGGCGAATGCAGCAGGCGCTTCAGGTCGATGATGGGTCCCAGGCCGGACAGTTGCTGGAAGACCTTGTGCATGTCCTCGCCGATCTCGGGGTTGGCCGTCATCAGCCCGATGTCGGTGTACATCCGGCTGTTGGCCTGGTGGTAGTTGCCGGTGGACAGGTGCACGTAGCGGCGCAGCGCCTCGCCCTCGCGGCGCACGATCAGCATCATCTTGGCGTGGGTCTTGTAGCCGACCACGCCATAGACCACCTGCACGCCGGCTTCCTGCAGCCGCGTGGCCAGGCGGATGTTGGCCTCCTCGTCGAAGCGCGCGCGCAGCTCGATCACCACGGTGACGTCCTTGCCGTGGCGGGCCGCCTCGACCAGCAGGTCGACCAGCGGGGTGTCCTCGCCGGCGCGATACAGGGTCTGCTTGATCGCCAGCACCTGCGGGTCGGCGGTAGCCTGGCGCAGCAGGTCGATCACCGCCGCGAAGCTCTGGTACGGATGGTGCAGCAGCACGTCGTGCTGGCCGATCAGGTCGAACTTGTTGCGGTTGCTTTCGAGCGCCGAGGGCAGCTGCGGATTGAAGCGCGGGAACTTCAGCTCCGGCCGGTCCAGCCAGTCGTAGATCAGGCCGGCGCGGATGATGTTGACCGGGCCGTCGCAGCGATAGACGTCGGTCTCTTCAAGCTGGAAGTTCTCGATCAGCATCGCGGTGATCGCCTTCGGGCAATCGTTGGCGATCTCCAGCCGCACCGGCCGCGCGTAGCCGCGCCCGACCAGCTCCTCGCTGAGGGCCAGCGCGAGGTTCTCCACTTCGGCTTCCTCGACGATCAGCTCGCTGTTGCGGGTGACCCGGAACTGGTACGAGCCGACCACCCTGAGGCCGGGAAACATCAGGTCGACGAAGGCCTGCAGCAGCTCGGCCAGGAACACGAAGTGCTCCCCCGGGCCGCTGACCTCGGCCGGCACCCGGATGATCCGGGGCAGCGAACGCGGTGCCCGCACCAGCGCCATGTGCCCCTCGTGGCCGAAGGCGTCGCGTCCCTTCAGCACCACCGCGATGTTCAGCGTCTTGTTGAGGATGCGCGGGAACGGATGCGCCGGGTCCAGTCCCAGCGGCGACAGCACCGGCAGCACCTCGTGCTCGAAATAGCCCTGCAGCCAGCGCCGCTGGCGCGGGTTCCAGCGTTTGCGGGTGAGGATGTGGATCTGCTCGGCATCCAGCTGGGGACCGATCTGTTCCTGCCAGGTTGCGTACTGCTCGGCGACCAGGTCGAGCACGCGACTGCGGATCTGCGCCAGCAGGTCGCCGGAGCTGACCCCGTCGGGACCCGGTGCGGCCGAACCGTACGCGTGGTGGTGCTTGAGCATCGCCACCCGCACCTCGAAGAACTCGTCGAGGTTGCTGGCCACGATGCTCAGGTAGCGCAAGCGCTCAAGCAGCGGCACGCTCGGGTCGCGCGCCATCGCCAGCACCCGGAAGTTGAATTCCAGCGCGGCCAGCTCGCGGCTGAGATACAACTCCGGTGCACCGGGACCGGTATCGGGCGATGGGCAACTCGGTGGTGTGGGCATGCTTCATTCTGGCCCATGACGTGCGCCAAATATATCGCGCGCGTGGCAGCGGCTTCATCCGCCGGCGTCGGGAGCCAGCAACCGTGCATCGCCGAAGTGGCAGGAAAAGGTGGAGCCCGCACCGGCTTCGCTTTCGATCTGCAAGCGTGCCTGGTGCAGGTTCAGCACGTGCTTGACGATCGACAGCCCCAGTCCGGTGCCGCCGCTGTCGCGCGAGCGGCTGGAGGATACCCGGTAGAACCGTTCGGTCAGCCGGGCCAGGTGGCTGGCGGGGATGCCGAAGCCGGTATCGCTGACCGAATACACCGCGCCGCCAGGTTCGCGCCGCCAGCGGATCGCGATGCTGCCGCCGTTGGGCGTATAGCGCACCGCGTTGCTGACCAGGTTCGACAAGGCGCTGTGCAGGTCCTTCGGTGAACCGAACAGGTCCGCGTTGGCGGTGGATTCCAGGCTGATCTGATGGCGGCCCTGGCTGAGCGCCTCGGCTTCCTTGCGCACGGTGGCCAGCAGGGCGGCCATCGGCACGCGTTCGTCGACCACCTCGTGCTGGGTCTCCAGTCGCGACAGGGTCAGCAGGTCCTCGACGATCTGGCCCATCCGCTTCGACTGCGCCCGCATCTCGGTGAGCACCGGCGCCAGCTCGGGCACGTCTTCGGGGTCCAGCAATTCGAGATAGCCGTGGATCACCGTCAACGGCGTGCGCAGCTCGTGGGAAACATTGGAGACGAAATCCCGGCGCACCTGTTCCAGTCGCTTCAGGTGGGTGATGTCGTTCGCCAGCAGCAATTGCTGATGCTTGCCGAACGGCAGCAGGGTGACGTTGAGCTGGCTCGCCTTGTTGCCGGGGGCGGCGACGTCGTCGAGCTGGTCTTGTGCCCCGTCGCGCAGCCAGTCGGCCAGTTCGGAGCCGGCCAGTCGTTCGGTCAGCGACTGGCCGCGATCCCCCGCCCGATCCAGTCCCAGCAGGTTGCCCGCGGCGTGGTTGAACCAGCGCACCTGCTGGTGACGGTCGAGCAGCACCATCGCATCCGGCAGGTGGTCCGCGGCCCGGCGAAGGTCGCGCAGGTTCGCGGCAAGCTGGTGCGCGCGGGTCATGAGTCGGTCATCGTGAGTGGCGCCGGCGGCAGCGGGTGCGGCCATCATGGCCCGCTGCAGATGACGGAGCCGGGTCAGCAGGAAGACGACTCCGAGGATGGCGGCGATGGCCAGCCCGACCCAGGCGGAACTTCCGGCCAGCCAGCCCAGTGCCGCCCCGGCGCACAGGATCGAGGCGAGGAACGCGGGGAGTTTCCAGTCAGGCATGCGGGAGCGGGATCATCCGGGGGCGTATGCGGCGACCGCCAGCATCGGCAAAAGATCCTGGCGACGCAAGCGAGGCGGCGCCGTTCAGATGCTGGTGGAAAAGCGGTAGCCGGTGCCGCGCACCGTCTGCACCAGTTCATCCAGCTTCCAGGGCTCCAGCGTCTTGCGCAGCCGGCGGATATGCACGTCGACGGTGCGCTCTTCCACGTAGACGCTGCCGCCCCAGACGTGGTCCAGCAATTGCGCACGCGAGTAGACCCGCTCGGCATGGGTCATGAAGAAATACAGCAGCCGATACTCGGTGGGGCCGATCGCCACCGGTTCCTCGCCGGCGAACACCCGGTGCGCGGCCCCGTCGATGCGCAGACCGCCCAGTTCGATCGCACCCGTGCCGTCGTCGCCCTGGCTGCGCCGCAGGACGGCCTTGATCCGGGCGACCAGCTCGCGGGTGGAGAACGGTTTCACCACGTAATCGTCGACGCCGGCCTCCAGGCCGTTGACGCGATCCATTTCCTCGCCGCGCGCGGTCAGCATGATGATCGGGATTTCGCGGCTGAGCTCTTCCTTGCGCAGGCGCCGCGCCAGTTCCAGCCCGCTCATGCCCGGCAGCATCCAGTCCAGCAGGATCAGGTCCGGCACCTGTTCGGACAGCGCCAGTTGTGCGGCGCGGGCATCGACCGCCTGCATCGCTTCCATGCCGGCCTTGCGCAGGGCAAAGGCGATCATTTCGCGAATCGAGGTTTCGTCTTCAACGATGAGGATGCGTTTGTGCACGCGGTGGTCTGCCGTGGCGGATGACGAAAGTATTGCAGCGAATCCATGTTACGCGGCGATGACAGTGCGGCACTTATTGCCGCGAATCATCGCCTGGACTGTCCGCGGTCCTGATCTTGCGCTTGTGCAGTTCCAGCACCAGCGGCGTCAGCTCGGTGATCCGCGCCTGGATGCGCACGCGGGCGTAGTAGTCCAGGTCGTCGCGCTTGAGCAGCCGCTTGAGCTGCTCCATGGCGTCGTACGGTCGGCCCGAGTAATAGCTCGCATCGGCGTAGGCTTCGCCGGCGCGCACGCTGTCGCCGGCCTTGTCGCTGGCGCGGGCGTAGGTGCTGTAGATCTCCGGTTCGCTGGCATTGTCCAGCAGCGGCCGCAACTTGCCGGCGGCGAGCCGGGCCTGGTCCTTGTCGCCGCCGGCGGTGAGCGCATGGGCATACGCCAGCGCGACCGCACGGTTGCGCGGGGACTGGGTGTTGAGTTCCGAGTAGATGGCCAGCGCGGCGGCCCGCTGGCCGGCCTGCAGGCGGGCATCGGCCACGGCCAGCTTCAGCAGCAGGTTTCCCGGGTGGTTGTCCAGCAGTGGCTGCAATTGCCCCATGGCCAGCGCGCCGCGGCCGCTGCGCGTCAGCGCCAGCGCGTAGCCGTAGTGATTTGCCGGGGTGTCGAAATCGTGTCGCGTCTGCAGGCTGGACGCGTAATACGTGGCCAGCCGCGTGGCGTCGCCGGCCAGCACGCGGGCGCGTTCGCGCATCAGCGCGTAGGTGTCCAGATCGCTTGGGCGGTGGGCAGCGAGCAGGGTGGTGGGGTCCTTCACGAAGGGGATCGGCGCCGTGCTCCTCGCCCATTGCTGCCGATCGATCCCGGTGGTGCCCACGCGCAGCTTCTGCGCGGCGATCAGCGCATCGGCGCGCGCCTTGGCGTCGCTGATCCGGCTGGTCGTCACCGGATGCGTCTGCAACAGCGCCGGCACGTCCTCGCCGCCGGCGCCGGCGCTCATCGCATCCTGCATGCGCTGGAAGAAGCCCGCCATCGCATTGGGGTCGAAGCCGGCCTTGGACAGCGTCTGGATGCCGACGCGATCGGCCTCGATCTCGTCCTTGCGGGTGAAATTGATCGATTTCTGCGCGATCAGCCCCTGGCCGCCGGCCAGCACGGCCATCGGTGCGTCGCCGCTGTGGTTGCTGGCCCCGGCGGCGATCGCGCCGAGCAGCACCAGGGCCATCAGCGGCGCATCCTTCTTCGAGTCCTCGAACGCACGCTGCAGGTGGTTCTGGGTGATGTGGCCGATCTCATGGGCGATCACGCCGGCCAGCTCGCTTTCGTCACGGGTGATCGTGAGCAGCCCCGAGTTCACCGCGATATAGCCGCCGGGCGCGGCGAAGGCGTTGATTTCCGGGTCCTTGACGATGAAAAAGGCGAAGTGTTCCTTCGGCTTGTCGCTGCTGGCGACCAGCCGGTAGCCGAGGTCGTTGATGTAGTCGTCCAGCAGCGGGTCGTCGACCACCATGTCCAGCGCGCGCATCTGGCGCAGCATGGAGGCGCCGTAATCCTGCGCCTCGCTGGGCGAAATCAGTGCGTTGGCCGAACTGCCCAGGTCCGGCAGGCGCATGTCCTGCTGGGCACTGGCGGTGCTCGCCAGCGCGGCGCAGAGCAGGGTGGCGAGCAGGCAGGGGACGGGACGTGGCGGCATGATCATGGGTTCGGCGACAATAGCATTGTGACCGTGTCCTGCTGCGTCGGTTCACCGCAGCCGTCCGGCTTGAGCCGGGCGCGCGCGGCCCCATCTGCTGTGCAGTTCCCCATTGTTCGTGGAGTGTCGTGATGTCCAAGATCGAGGTCTACTCGACCGCCGTGTGTCCGTACTGCGTGTCGGCCAAGAACCTGCTGAAATCCAAGGGGCTGGAATGGACCGAGGTGCGCGTGGACGCCGATCCCGCGCAACGCGACGCGATGCTGGCGCGCAGCGGCGGTCGCCGCACGGTGCCGCAGATCTTCATCAACGACCGGCACGTGGGCGGCTACGACGACCTGGTGGCCGCTGACCGCAGCGGCAAGCTGGCGCAATGGCTGGAGCAGGGCGCATGAGCGACAAGCTTGCCGAATTCACCGCCTTCCGCCAGCGCATGAACGAGCGCATCCTGGCCGAGGACAACCAGGTCGTGCGGCGCTTCTTCGCGCTGGACACGCAGACCTACAAGGCCGGCGCGCTGGACGTGAAGACCAAGGAGATGCTGGGCCTGGTCGCCTCGATGGTGCTGCGCTGCGACGACTGCATCAGCTACCACGTGGCCCAGTGCAAGGAGGCCGGCGTGCAGCGCGAAGAGTTCTTCGAGGTGTTCAGTGTCGGCCTGGTGGTGGGTGGCTCGATCGTGATCCCGCATCTGCGCAGGGCGGTGGATTTCCTGGACAAGCTGGAAGCCGGCGAATCGGCCACGGCGGAATGCGCCGACCACGGCTGATCCTGCGCGGGAGCCCGTTCGCGGGCGAGGCGGTTCACCGGCGGGGAGGCACGGGAATGCTCCCCTGCGAGTTTCTGCAATGCTCCGTGCGAGGATTTGCAACGGTTTTCCCGGGCCATCGGCTGTCCGGGAACGGTTGCATGGGCGATAATGGGCGGTCTTGACCTGCGCCGTTCCATGCGCACGCAATCGTCCCCCCAAGGAGTATCCCCATGAACAAAACCATCGCCGTGATCCCGGGCGACGGCATCGGCCCGGAGATCATGACCGCCACGCTGCGCGTGCTCGACGCGCTGGACTGCGGCCTGACCTACGATTTCGTCGACGCCGGCATGGTCGCGCTGGACAAGCATGGCGATCTGCTGCCCAAGGCCACGCTGGACAGGATCGCCGAGCACAAGGTCGCGCTGAAAGGCCCGCTGACCACGCCGATCGGTGGCGGCTTCACCTCGGTCAACGTGACCCTGCGCCGTCTTTTCGACCTGTACGCGAACGTGCGCCCGGCGGTGAGCTTCCCCGGCACCAAGTCGCGCTACGAGAACATCGACATCATCACGGTGCGCGAGAACACCGAAGGCGCCTACCGCTCCGAGGGCCAGACCCTGTCCGCCGACGGCGAGATCGCCGAGTCGGTGGCGCGCAACACCCGCAAGGGCAGCAGCCGGATCGTCCGCTACGCGTTCGAGCTGGCGGTGAAGAAGGGCCGCAAGAAGGTCACCGCCGTGCACAAGGCGAACATCCTGAAGACCAGCTCGGGCCTGTTCCTCAACGTGGCGCGCGAGATTGCGAAGGAATACCCGCAGATCGAGTTCAACGAGATGATCGTGGACAATACCTGCATGCAGCTGGTGATGAAGCCCGAGCAGTTCGACGTGATCGTCACCACCAACCTGTTCGGCGACATCCTGTCCGACTTGTGCGCCGGCCTGGTCGGTGGCCTGGGCCTGGCGCCGGGCGACAACATCGGCGAGCACGCGGCGATCTTCGAAGCCGTGCACGGCTCGGCGCCGGACATCGCCGGCCGCGGCATCGCCAACCCCTGCGCGCTGCTGCTGGCCGCCGCCGACATGCTGGATTACCTGGACATGGTGGCCAAGGGCGACCGGCTGCGCCAGGCGATCCGCGACACCATGACGAATGATCGCGACAGCGTGACGCCGGACATCGGCGGCAAGGGCAGCACCGACAGCTTCGCCGATGCGATCGTGAAGCGCATCAAGGGCTGAGCTGCGGTTTTCGTCGAGCGTAAAAAAAGCCGCGGCGGCAGCCGCGGCTTTTTTCATGGGCGCGATGTTCAGTGCTTTGCGGGCTGGTATGCGCCCGGCGGGTTCTGGAACGGGATCGCGATGCGGTTCCACGCGTTGATCAGGATCACCGCCATGTTGAGGTCGCCCAGTTCCTTTTCGCTGAACTGCGCGCGGGCCTGCTCGTAGACGTCGTCGGCTACCCCGTGGACCGGATCGAGCCGGGTGACGGCCTCGCACCACGCCAGCGCGGCGCGCTCGCGATCGCTGTAGAACGGCGCTTCGCGCCAGGCCTGCAACACATACAGCCGCTGCTCGGTTTCGCCGGCGGCGCGGGCATCCTTGCTGTGCATGTCCAGGCAGTAGGCGCAGCCGTTGAGCTGGGAGGCTCGCATCAGCACCAGCTCGATCAGGGCCGGTTCGAGGCTGCCCGAGTGCACGTATTTGTTCAGGGCGAACAAGGGTTTCATGGCTTCCTGGGTGGGGACCGAGGATTGACGGGATGACATGGGGAACTCCTTTCTGTGGTGCGGCCGCAGTGGCCGTTCAATGCAAGGACGCAGGGCCGGCCGATTTCGTGACAGCCGCCAGCCGGGCCAGCTTTCCGGGGTGACGCAAGGCGTGGATCGCGCTGATTCCCGTCTCGTCTTCGTCGATCCAGCTGGCGGATATCAGGGTGTCGCCCTGCCAGCTGAGCAGGGCAGGCGTGCCGTTGAGCCGATGGATTTCATGGCGCACGCCCTGTCCGCGCTGATGCAGGGCGATCTGCAGATACAACCGGGCCAGGCGTTCGGCCCCGTGGAGGGGGCGCAGGGTGGCGGTGACCAGGCCACCGCCGTCGGAGATGTGCACCGCGTCCTCGGCGAACAGCGCGCGCAAGGTATCCATGTCCGGTTGTTGCAGGGCCTCGGCGAAGCGCTCCAGCAAACGGTGCTGCCGATCGGTATCGGGCGCGTCCGGGCGCGGCCGTTCCTGGCGCAGACGCTGTTTCGCCCGGTGCACGCGCTGGCGGCAGGCGTCTTCGCTGATCTCGAGCATCGCCGCGGCCTCGGCGTGGCTGTAATCGAACACCTCGCGCAGCAGGAAGGCGGCGCGCTCCTCGGCGCTGAGCCGTTCGAGCAGCAGCAGGAAGCTGAGGGTCAGGCTTTCCGCCCGCTCCAGTTGCGCCTCGGGCTGGTCGGCGTCGACCAGCAGCGGCTCGGGCAGCCAGGGGCCAGGATAGTGTTCGCGCTCGGTCCGGGCGCGGCGCAGGCGGTCGAGCGCCAGCCGGGTGGTGACGGTCACCAGCCATGCTTCGGGATCGTCCAGCGCGGCAGTGTCCTGCGCATGCCAGCGCAGCCAGGCATCGTGCAGTACGTCTTCGGCGTCGGCGGGCGTGCCGAGCATGCGGTAGGCCAGCCCGAACAGGCGGGGGCGGTGTTGCTGGAACAGTGCGGTTTGCGGGTCCATGGCGTTCTCGGTTGAGGCATCCTGATCAAGGACGCGCGCCACTCACGCGATGTGACTGCTCAGCGGAACAGCGGCCACGGCGCCAGGAAGATCAGCCACATCAGCAGCACGATGCCGGTGTACTTGAAGGCCTTGTACAGCGTCCGGTGGCGGCGCTTGAACTCCACCTTCCAGCGATGCGTGGCGCCCTTGCGCTGGCTGAGCGCGTACAGGCGGTTCACGAAACCGGTCTTCTCGGTGCCGGCGTCGCTGTTCGGCGAGGCGGTGATCCTGCCCATGAACGCGCCGACGCGATGGTTGATCGCGCTCATCCAGCGCGTGCGCAGCGGACGCTCCACGTCGGCGAACAGGATCACCCGGGTCTGGTCGGTCTTGTTCTCGACCCAGTGCACGAAGGTCTCGTCGAATACCACGTCCTTGCCGTCGCCCCAGGCGTGCTCCTCGCCGTCGACGAAGATGCGGCAGTCGCGCGAGTTCGGCGTGATCAGGCCCAGGTGGTAGCGCAGCGAGCCGGCGAACGGGTCACGATGCGGGTTGAGCTTGCTGTTTGGCGCCAGCGTGGCGAACATCGCCGCCTTGATGCCGGGAATCGCGTTGAGCAACTCGACCGTCTTCGGGCACAGCGCCTCGGCCGAGGCCAGCGGCTCGCCGTACCACTTCAGGTAGAAACGCTTCCAGCCCTGCTTGAAGAAGCTGTTGAAGCTGGCGTCGTCGTTCTTCGCGGCCGCGCGGATGTGGCCTTCGTCGAACAGCTGCAGCGCTTCGTCGCGGATGGCCTGCCAGTTCGCCTGCAGCAGGTCCAGTTGCGGAAAGCCGCGACGATCGAGGATGGGTTTCGCCGGCACGGCGGAAAACGCGTACATCAGCAGGTTGTACGGGGCGAAGATCGCCGAGTGGTCGACCAGCTGGCGATCGAAACGCAGCCGCACGCGACCGCGCAGGTGCACCAGCAGCACGCACAGCGCGAAGAACACGAATACGGCAAGCAGGATGAGGCGAGGGGTGAGGATCATGGCAACGCGAGCAGCCGTGGCAGGGATTCCGGGGCCTGCCATTCTACGCGTTTGCCGCGCCCCGGCTCGGTGCCCGCCGAATCACCCGCGCGGCATTCAGCCGCGCGGGGAGTTTCCAGTCATCGACGAAGCGCCGGCTTCGGCCTTTCCGAATCCGAAATCCCGGTACTAAAGCGACTCCGCCGCGAAGTCCGCCAGTCGCGACCGCTCGCCGCGGCGCAGGGTGATGTGGGCGGAGTGCTCCCAGTTCTTGAAGCGATCGACCGCGTAGGTGAGGCCGGAGGTGGTCTCGGTCAGATACGGCGTGTCGATCTGCTCGACATTGCCCAGGCAGACGATCTTGGTGCCCGGGCCGGCGCGGGTGATCAGGGTCTTCATCTGCTTCGGGGTGAGATTTTGCGCCTCGTCGATGATCAGGTAGCGCGACAGGAAGGTGCGCCCGCGCATGAAGTTCAGCGAGCGGATCTTGATGCGCGAGGCGAGCAGGTCGTTGGTGGCCTGGCGGCCCCAGCTGCCGCCATCCTCGGGGTTGGCCAGCACTTCGAGGTTGTCGGTGAGCGCGCCCATCCACGGCGTCATCTTTTCCTCTTCGGTGCCGGGCAGGAAGCCGATGTCCTCGCCCACCGACACGGTGGCGCGGGTCATGATGATCTCGCGGTAGCGCTGCTGGTCCATCACCTGGGCCAGGCCGGCGGCCAGCGCCAGCAGGGTCTTGCCGGTGCCGGCGTTGCCGAGCAGGGTGACGAAGTCGATGTCCGGGTCCATCAGCGCGTTGAGCGCGAAGTTCTGCTCGCGGTTGCGCGCGCCGATGCCCCAGACGTGATGGTTCGCGTGCGAATGGTCGTCCAGCAGCAGCAAGGTGGCACTGGTCTCGTCCAGGTGCAGCACGCGCAGCTCGACTGCGTTTTCGCCCGGCAGGTACAGGCACTGGTTCGGATGCCAGTCGTCCTGCTCGCGCCGGTTCACCTCGTAATAGGTGCGGCCGCGCTCGGTCCACGAGCGCACTTCCGGGTGCAGGTCCCAGAAGTCCTCGGGCAGTTCGGCCGAGCCGGTGTAGAGCAGCGAGAAGTCGTCCAGCGCGCGGTCGTTTTCGTAATCCTCGGCGACGATGCCGTTGATGCTGGCCTTGATCCGGAGGTTGATGTCCTTGGTGACCAGGATGACGTCGCGACCGGGGTTCTGGTCGCGCAACTCGATCACCGCGGCGAGGATCTGGTTGTCCGCCTTGGTGTGGCCGTTGCTGCTGGTGCGATGCTGGAAATACAGGCGGCCCACCGAGCCGCCGCGCTTGAGCTTGATGCCCTGCGGATTGCTGAGTTCCAGGCCCTCGCCCAGATCGTGCTGCTTGCCCAGTTCGACCAGTTCGTTGAGGAAGCGGCTGACCTGGCGGCCATTGCGCGAGACTTCCGAGGCACCCTTCTTCTTTTCGTCCAGTTCCTCCAGCACGGTCATCGGGATGAAGACATCGTGTTCCTCGAAGCGGAACAGCGAGGTCGGGTCATGCAGCAGGACGTTGGTGTCGAGAGCGTAGATGCGCTTGCTTCCGGTCATGCGGAAGTGTCCTCACTGGTGGGTGGAAGGAACGGGCCGGCGGGTACGTCCAGGGTCAGGCAGCGGGAATGGCGTCGAGCACGGCCTGCGCATGGCCGGAAACTTTCACGCCACGCCATTCCGCGGCCAGCTTGCCCTCCGGATCGATCAGGAACGTGCTGCGCACGATGCCCATGAAGCGTTTGCCGTACAGCACTTTTTCGTGGATCACGTCGAAGGCGCGGCACCAGGTTTCGTCGGCATCGGAGACCAGCGGGAACGGCAGTTCCTGCTTGTTGGCGAAGTTCGCGTGCGACTTCTGCGAATCGCGCGAGACACCGATGATCTGCGCATGGCGCTTGCGGAAGGCCGGGTAGAGGTCGCGAAAGTCCTTCGCTTCGGTGGTGCATCCTGGCGTCGAGTCCTTCGGGTAGAAATACACCACCAGCCATTGTCCCTTGAGGCTGGACAGCTTCAGTTCGCTGCCGTCGCCGGTGAGGCCTTTCAGTGCGGGCAGTTTCTTGCCGATATCGGGCATGAGGGGTCCTGCGCGGCGAGGCGATGCCGCGACGTGTGGGAAAAGGAAAGGATGGAGAAGGCCGCTGAGGTCGACGTTGCGACGGCGGCAGGGCGAGCTGTTGCGCCGGAAAGGGTCGGGGTGATTCGACAAGCTGGCTGCAATGCAACGGTCCTCCGGCAACTCACGGCCACAGACTAGCGCGGGTGGCTTGGCGCAGGACAGTCCTTGTCAGGACGCCACGATCGCGCGATGCTCGGCGGATGTCACCGGCTCAGAATTTGACCGGGTCCATGATCGCGTCGAGATTCAGGCCGTCGCACAGTTCCAGGAAGTCGTCGCGCAAGGCGGCGATGTGGATTTCCGCCGGAATGCCGATGGTGAACTGGGCCTGGAACATCTCCGCCCCGGTCTGCATGGCGTGATAGCGGGTGGAGTTGAGCTGCTCCACGCTGATGCCGTGCTGGCTGAAGAAGTCCACGATGCGGGCCACGATGCCCGGCCGGTCGGCGGCCACCACTTCCACCAGATAAGGCAGCAGGTGCGAGCTGTTCTCGCGCGGCCCGGTGCGGTAGTGCACCAGCCGCATGCTCTCGTCGCGGGTCAGCTTGGCCAGGGCTGTTTCCAGCTTGGCCAGGGCGTCCCAGGCGCCGCTGGCCAGCAGCATCAGCGAGGTTTCCGTGCCGATGGTGGCGACTCGCGATTCGGACAGGTTGCAGCCGGCGTCGGCGATTCGCCGGGCCAGTGCCAGCAGTGGCGACTGGGTCGAGGTGGTAAGCGCATGGATCAGCAACTGGTTGTCGTTGCCCGAGCGTGCGGAGCCGGAAGTGGATTTCAAGGAGGTCTGCCTGCGTAACGTCGACCGCGTGATGCGGAACGGTGAGACTACTCCCATCGAGCTTACTTGCCCGGCTCGCGAAGCGGCAAGTAACATGCAGGGCTTGCCTTGCAGTGGAATCGGGTCTTGAACATTCGCGGAAGCATCTGCGCGCTGGTCACGCCGTTCGCGGCCGATGGCTCGCTCGATCTGGCGGCCTTCGGTCGGCTGCTTGATTACCAGATCGCCGGCGGCACCCAGGCGCTGGTGGTGGCCGGCTCCACCGGTGAAGCGCACATGCTCGAACACGACGAGTTCGAGCGCCTGCTGGCGTTTGCCGTCGATCGGGTGAACGGACGGGTTCCGGTGATTGCCGGTACCGGCGAGGCGGGCACCGCAAAAACGGTGGCACTGACCCGGCGGGCCCGTGCGCTGGGCGCCGATGCGGCCCTGGTGGTGGCGCCGTTCTACGTGCGGCCGACCCAGGAAGGCATGCGCCGCCACTACCTGGAAGTGGCCGAACACGGCGAGCTGCCGGTACTGCTCTACAACGTGCCGAGCCGTACCGGTTGCGATGTCCTGCCGGAGACGGTCGCCGCACTGCGTGATCATCCCGCGATCGTGGGCATCAAGGAGGCCAGTGGCGACCAGCCGCGGATTTCGGCGCTGGCGGAACTTGTGCGTCCGGATTTCGTCTATCTGTCCGGCGACGACGGCACAGCCGGGCAGGCGATGCTGGCCGGTGCCGCCGGCACCATCTCGGTGGTGGCCAACTTGGTGCCGCGGGCGTTCCGTGACTTGTGCGACGCGGCCACCGGCGGAGATCGGGCGGCCACCGCGCGTTGTCATGCCGCGCTGGAACCCCTGGTCGAGGCGCTCAACTGCGCGCCGAACCCGATCGCGGTCAAGGCCGGTTTGCCTGTGCTGGGGCTGGGACTGGCCCTGCCGAGGTTGCCGCTGGTGGAACTGAACGACGGTCCGGATCGCGCCCGATTGCACCAAGCGCTGTCCAGTCTGGCATCCTTGGCGACTGCGGCCGGTTGAACGGTTGCCTGACTTACCTTACGGAATCCGATTACATGAAGAAAACCTCGCTCCTCGTGGCCTTGCCGGCCGTGGCCCTCAGTGGCCTGCTGCTCACCGGCTGCGGCGCATTCCGTTCGCACAAGGCCTGGGAGACTGCGCTGCAGGAAGCCCCGCTGGAGATCCCGCCTGCGCTTGACCGGCCCTCGACCGCTGAAGCGCTGGTGATTCCGCCGCCCGGTGGCAACCAGCCGACCGCCAATGGCGCAACGGCCCGGGTCGGTTCGTCGAATGGCCAGATCAGCGACGGCTTCGTGGTCGCCGATGGTGCCGACAGCGTCTATCGCCGTGTCGGCCAGGCGCTGGAAGGCGGCAACCTGGGCGAGGTGATCGCGCATGACGATGCGGCGCACAGCTACACGCTGAACGTGTCCGATGCTGTCGCCCAGCAGAAAAAGAAGGGCTTCTTCGGCCGCATGTTCGGTCGCGACAAGAGCAGCGCGGTGCAGGCGCCGGGCGCCGGCTCGCACCAGGTGCAGGTCAGCATCAACACCAGCGGCGCCAGCGGCAGCGAAGTGCGCGCCACCGGAAATCCGGCCGCGGTGGGCAAGGTGGTGGATACGCTGAAGTCGCGTCTGGGCGGCTGAGTCTTCCGTCCGGCCATTGAAAACGCCGCCCTCGGGCGGCGTTTTCGCATCGGGCATCGGCGCGGCGCGATATCAGCGCTGCAGCAGTTCCAGCTTGCCGGGCTTGCCTTCCCAGTCCTTCGCATCGGCCGGGGCATCCTTGCGCTCGGTGATCACCGGCCAGCCCTTGGCCAGCTCCGCGTTCAGCACCACCAGCGCTTCCTGGCCGGCGGGAACGTCGTCTTCCGGGTAGATCGCATTGATCGGGCACTCGGGCTCGCACAGGGTGCAGTCGATGCACTCGTCCGGATCGATCACCAGGAAATTCGGGCCTTCGTGGAACGCGTCGACCGGGCAGACCTCGACGCAATCGGTGTACTTGCACTTGATGCAGTTGTCGATGACAACAAAGGTCATGGAAGAGGGCTCTCAAAGGATATGCACTGCAGACGAGTGTCGCAGAATGCGAGCTTTTGTGAGGAGTGCGGCCATGGATGGCCGCTTTTGATCTCTACCCGGAGCGCAGTCTGCACCCTAGCTTCTTGCAGTCGATGTTGCAGCGATCATGGATGATCGCACAAACAATGGTGCTCCCTACGAGACTCGAACTCGTGTTCCCGCCTTGAGAGGGCAGTGTCCTAGGCCACTAGACGAAGGGAGCGTTATGCAGCGAGGCGCGCTAGTATAGCGGAATTGTTTCCCCCGGCAATGCTTGCCGTGCATCTGCCTGCGTTGCCCGAAACGGGACCTGCCGGTGCACGTGTCCGGCGCCACGCGGAGCGGCCCGCGTTGCTCTGTGCCGCGATATATTGCAACCGACGGGCAGCTTCGCCCCGCCAAGGATTCCCACCGCTTGAATCTACAATCAAGGACTGACGCCACGCCGACGCTGCGGATCATTCCGCGCGACCAGCACATCATTTCGCGCAAGAACATCAGCAAGGCCGCCTTGCGCGTGCTGTATCGGCTGAACGAGGCCGGGCACACGGCCTATCTGGTCGGCGGTGCGGTACGCGACCTGCTGCTGGGGCTGCAGCCGAAGGACTTCGACGTGGCCACCGACGCCACGCCGGATGAAGTGAAGCGGCTGTTCCGCAACTGCCGCCTGATCGGCCGCCGCTTCCGCCTGGCCCACGTGGTGTTCGGCCCGGAAATCATCGAGGTCGCCACGTTTCGCGGCACCGGCGAGGAGGGCGGCGAGGGCGACCGGCACATCGTCGATGGCCGCATCGTGCGCGACAACATCTGGGGCACCATCGAGGAGGACGCGATCCGCCGCGACTTCCGCGTCAACGCGATGTATTACGACATCAGCGATTTCTCCGTGCGCGACTACGTCGGCGGCATGCAGGACCTGCAGGACCGGATGCTGCGCCTGATCGGCGATCCGGACGTCCGCTACCACGAGGACCCGGTGCGCATGCTGCGCGCGGCGCGGCTGGCAGCGAAGCTGGACATGCAGATCGACGCCGCCGCGATGGCGCCGTTCGAGACGCTGGGGCCGCTGCTGGCCGACGCCGCGCCCGCGCGCCTGTTCGACGAATCACTGAAGATGTTCCTGTCCGGCAACGGCTTGAAGAGCTTCCGCATGCTGGAACACTGCGGCCTGCTCAAGTTCCTGTTTCCGGCCACCGCACGGGCGCTTCGGCGCGGCGACGATGCGCTGCGTTCGCTGGTCGAGAATGGGCTGGCCAATACCGATGCCCGCATCCACGAGGGCAAGTCGGTCACGCCGGCCTTCCTGTTCGCCGTGCTGTTGTGGGGCGAAGTGCGCGACGTGGCGCACCAGTTGATCGGGCGTGGCGTCGAAAGCAACGAGGCCTGGGCGCAAGCCGCCGCCCGGGTGGTGGGCGAGCAGTGCCAGCGCGTGGCGATCCCGCGCCGGTTCACCTTCACCATGGAGGAGATCTGGTCGTTGCAGCCGCGTTTCGAACAGATCCAGCGCAAGCGCGTATTCCGCCTGATGGCCCATCCGCGCTTCCGTGCCGCCTTCGATTTCCTGCTGCTGCGTGCCGACGAGTCGCCGGCGATGCGCGAGCTGGGCCAGTGGTGGGCCCACGCCCAGCAGCTGCCGCAGGATGTGCTGGCTTCGGCCCTGCCGGCCGGTGGCGGGGCAGGCGCCAATGATTACGTCCCCGCGCCGGTCGCCGCGAAGCCGCCGCGTCCACGCCGTCGTCGTCGCAAGCCGGGCAACAAATCAGGCTCCGCATGAGCCTGGCCTACGTGGCGCTGGGCAGCAATCTCGGCGATCCCCGGCAACAGGTGCTGGACGCGATGGACGCGCTGGCGCGCTTGCCCGGGACCCGACTGCGGCAACGCTCCTCGCTGTATCGCACGCCGCCATGGGGCGTGCTGGAGCAGCCGCCCTTCATCAATGCGGTGGTGGAACTGGACACGGAGCTCTCGCCGCATGCGCTGCTGGAGGCGCTGCTGGTCATCGAGCAGCGCGCCGGTCGCGTGCGGGCCGAGCGCAACGGGCCGCGCACGCTGGATCTGGATCTGCTCCATGTCGAAGGCGTGCAGCTTGACGATCCCGACCTGACCCTGCCGCATCCCCGCATGGCCGAGCGGGCCTTCGTGCTGCTGCCCCTGTGCGACATTGTGCCCACCCTGCGCCCGTCCGGACAGGCTACCGTAGCTGAACAACTGGCCCGGCTCGATCCATCCGGTTGTGAACGCGTGGCTTGAGCCCTCAACGTGGCGCGCCGGATAATCGGCGGCCCAGCATCGATCAGGAATTGCCGTGTACGTGCAGAACGCCAGTGTCCCCGACCGCAAGCCGGTGACCGTGCCAGGCCTGCTTGCGATGAAGGCCGAGGGTCGGCGCATCGTGATGCTCACCGCCTACGACGCCAGCTTCGCCTGGCAGCTGGAATCGGCCGGCATCGACATCGCGCTGGTCGGCGATTCGCTGGGCATGGTGGTGCAGGGCCATCGCAGCACCTTGCCGGTGACGCTCGATCACATGGTCTACCACACGGCCGCGGTGGCCCGCGGACTGGCGGCCACCATGCTGGTGGCCGACCTGCCGTTCATGGCCGATCGCGATGTCGCGCATGCGCTGGAAGCCGGCGCGCGACTGGTCGGCGAGGCCGGTGCGGCGATGGTCAAGATCGAAGGCGCCGCGCCGCACGTCCAGGAGGCGATCGCGGCGCTGAGCGCGCGGGCCATTCCGGTTTGTGCGCACCTGGGGCTCACCCCGCAATCGGTGCACAAGTTCGGCGGTTTCCGCATCCAGGGACGCGAACAGGCCGCCGCCGATCGCGTGCTGGCCGAGGCGCTGGCGGTGCAGGCCGCCGGCGCGGACCTGCTGGTGATGGAGGGCGTGCCGGTGGAACTGGGACGGCGGGTAACCGAGGCGCTTTCGATTCCGGTGATCGGCATCGGCGCCGGCCCGCATTGCGACGGCCAGGTGCTGGTGATCCACGACATGCTCGGCATCACGCCGGGCAAGCGCCCGAAATTCAGCAAGGATTTCCTGGCCGGGCGCGATTCTGTCGCCGCGGCCATTGCCGCCTATGCCGAGGACGTGCGCAGCGGCGCCTTTCCGGCGCCCGAGCACTGTTTCAACTGACCTTCGTTTTCATTGAGCCCGTTTCTACCGGGCTGCGAGTCGACCGATCATGCAGACCGTACAAGACATCCCCGCGCTGCGGGCCGCGATCCGTGGCTGGCGCACGCAGGGCCAGACGGTGGGTTTCGTGCCGACCATGGGCAACCTGCACGCCGGTCACCAGTCGCTGATCAAGCTGGCGCGTGCGCGCACCGAGCGGGTCGTCGCCAGTGTCTTCGTCAACCCGACCCAGTTCGGTCCCAACGAGGATTTCGACCGTTATCCGCGCACCCTGGCGCAGGATCAGGCCGCGCTGGCCGAGAGTGAATGCGACCTGCTGTTCGCACCGGAGGTCGCCACGATCTATCCGTTCGGTGCCGCGCACAGCGTCAGCGTGCGCGTGCCGCGGATCACCGACGAGCTGGAAGGCGCCCATCGGCCAGGCCACTTCGATGGCATGGCCACGGTGGTGTGCAAGCTGTTCAACCTGGTGCAGCCGGACGTGGCCGTATTCGGCCAGAAGGACTTCCAGCAGTTGAAGGTGGTCGAGCGGATGGTGCGCGACCTGGGCCTGCCGCTGAAGGTGATGGCGGCGCCGATCCTGCGCGCCGAGGATGGCCTGGCGCTCAGCTCGCGCAATCAGTACCTCAGCGCCGAGGAGCGGGCGCGTGCGCCGTTGATCCACGACACCCTGCAGAAAATGCGCGAACTGCTGGCGCAGGGACATCCGTGGCAGGCGATCGAGCAGACCGCCGCCGCGCGCCTGCAACGCGCGGGATTCGTGCCGGACTACGTGGTGATCCGTCGCGCCGAGGACCTGGCCGAACCGGCCGACGGCGAGTCCGACGGGCTGATTGCGCTGGTGGCGGCCCGGCTGGGCAACACGCGCCTGATCGACAACTTGCTGTTCGACTGAGATGGCCGCATATCCGGGAACAGGCCGTTGATGTTGCGATGCAGCGTCAGCAGTTCGATAATGCCCGACTTTGCAGGCTGACCCTGCCGGAAACAAAGATTCCCATGCACCTGAACATGCTCAAGGCCAAGATCCACCGTGCCACGGTGACCCACGCCGAACTGCACTACGAAGGCTCGATCGCGATCGACGGTCTGCTGCTGGACGCCTCCGGCATCCGCGAGTACGAGCAGATCCACGCCTGGAACGTCAACAGCGGCCAGCGTTTCGTCACCTATGCGCTGCGCGCCGAGGAAGGTTCCGGGATCATCTCGGTCAACGGCAGCGCGGCGCGCAGTGCCCAGGCCGGCGACGTCATCATCATCGCCGCTTTCGTGCAGTTGAGCGAAGCGGAGCTGGAGAACTACCAGCCGACCTGCGTCTACGTCGCCGCCGGCCCGGGCAACCGCATCAGCCACACCAATCGTTCGATCCCGAAGCAGATGGCCGACGCCTGAGAAGTTGTGAGTTCCAACTTCTCAGGCCGGCCAGGGCGAGGGCATGGATGCCCGAGTTGAGGCAACGCAGGAGCGGTTGCCCGATGGCCGGACATGAAGCAGTCACGCAAGTGACCGCTTCATGTGAGCGAGTCCGGACATGCGCCGGACTCGCGATAGAAGAAAACCACAGGACCTGGTTTTCTTCACAGGCCCTGAGCGTCAGCGGCGCTGCTTTGCCAGCGCCCATGCCACGTGTTCACGCACCACCGGCGACGGATCGTCGGCGCGTGCATGGAGTGACTCGATCGCGGCGGCCGATCGGGGCGCATTGCCCAGCGCCACCGCGATGTTGCGCAGCCAGCCTTCGTAACCGGTGCGGCGGATCGCCATGCCTTCGGTGCGCTTGAGGAATTCGTCCTCGCTCCAGGCGAACAGCTCGACCAGTTTCGCGCCATCCAGACTGTGCCGCGGCGCGAAATCCGCCTCGATGGTGGTCTGCGCGAACTTGTTCCACGGGCAGACCAGCTGGCAGTCATCGCAGCCGAAGATGCGGTTGCCCATCGGCGCGCGCAGTTCTTCGGGGATGCTGCCCTTCAGCTCGATCGTCAGGTAGGAGATGCAGCGCTTGGCGTCGAGCTGGTAAGGCCCGATGATTGCCTGGGTCGGGCAGACCTCGATGCAGCGCGTGCAGCTGCCGCAATGCGCGCTGGCCGGTTCGTCCACTGGCAGCGGCAGGTCGGTGTACAGCTCGCCGAGGAAGAAATACGAGCCCGCGCTGCGGTTGATCAGCACCGTGTGCTTGCCGATCCAGCCCAGGCCCGCGTTGCGCGCCAGCGCCTTTTCCAGCACCGGCGCCGAATCCACGTAGGCGCGATAGCCGAAGTCGCCGACGACGCCGTGGATGCGTTCGGCCAGTTTCTGCAGGCGGCCGCGCATCAGCTTGTGGTAGTCGCGACCCAGCGCGTAGCGGGAAACATAACCGGCCTCGGCGTCATTCAGCACGCCCCAGGCGTTTGCGGTGCCGGGCGGGATGTAGTCCATGCGCACCGAGATGACCCGCTGGGTGCCCGGCTCCAGTTCGGCCGGCCGGGTGCGCTTGGTGCCGTGCCGCGCCATGTATTCCATCTCGCCGTGGTGGCCGTGATCGAGCCAGCTCAGCAGATGCTGTTCGTCGTCGGCCAGCTGGGTGCCGCTGATGCCGGTGTCGGCGAAACCCAGTTCGCGCGCCCAGCCCTTGATGTCGCGGGCAAGCGTGGCGTAGTCGGGTGTGCGGGTGTCGATGTCGGACATCCGGCTATTGTAGGTGCGCTGCATGCCTATAATTCGCGCATGCCCGTCCACCCGACCAGCCGCAACCTACATACCGTCGACCAGTTGCGCGCGATCGAGCGCGCGGCGCTGTCGGCGCTGGGCATTTCCGGGCCCGAACTGATGCGGCGCGCGGCCAGCGCCGCGCTGAGCAGCCTGCGCCGGCACTGGCCGCAGGTGCAGCACGTCTGCATCCACTGCGGCCCCGGCAACAACGGCGGCGACGGCTTCCTGCTGGGCGTGCTGGCGCGCGAGGCCGGCCTGCAGGTCGACATGGTCGACTTGACGGCCAGCTCGCATGGCGATGCAGCGGTGGCGCGCGCGGCATGGGAGTCCGCTGGCGGGCAGGTGCTGGTCTGGGACGCACAGGCCGCGCTTCCCGAAGCGGAACTGCATGTGGATGCGCTGTACGGCATCGGCCTCAATCGCGCGCCGGAAGCGGCTCCGACACGCTTGATCGAGGCGATCAACCGCAGCGGTCGCCCGGTGCTGGCGCTGGATGTGCCCAGCGGGCTGGACACCGACCGCGGCAGCTGCGCCGCTGCGGCGATTCGCGCCGATGTCACGGTGACCTTCATCGCCGGCAAACGCGGCCTGCATACCGGGCGCGCCGCCGATCACGTCGGCGTACTCGAACTGGCCACCCTCGGCGTGCCGGAAAGCGTCTGCGCGGCGGTGCCGGCGGATGCCCGTCTGCTGTTCGCCGAGTCGCTGCCGCCGCGGGACCGTTACGCCAACAAGGGCAACTACGGCCACGTACTGGTGATCGGCGGCGACCATGGCATGGCCGGTGCGGTGC
Organism: Rhodanobacter sp. FDAARGOS 1247; assembly: GCF_016889805.1. NCBI lineage: Bacteria > Pseudomonadati > Pseudomonadota > Gammaproteobacteria > Lysobacterales > Rhodanobacteraceae > Rhodanobacter > Rhodanobacter sp. FDAARGOS 1247. The sequence continues at coordinate 2,420,402 of NZ_CP069535.1, read as the reverse complement.
ACCTGGCCGGGGAGTCGGCGCTGCGCGCCGGTGCCGGGCTGGTCAGCGTGGCGACGCGGGCGGCCCATGTGTTCGCGCTGAACGCGGCGCGACCGGAACTGATGGCGCATGGTGCCGACGGTCCCCAGGCACTGGCCACGCAGCTCGACCGTGCCAGCGTGCTGGCGCTGGGCCCGGGGCTGGGCCAGGCGGCCTGGGGTCACGCCCTGTGGCTGACCGCGCTGGATGTGAACAGGCCGCTGGTGCTCGATGCCGATGGCCTGAACCTGCTGGCACGCGAACCGCGTCGATTCACCGCGCCGACCGTGCTGACGCCGCATCCGGGCGAGGCCGGGCGTCTGCTGGGAATCACCACCGACGAGGTCGAACAGGATCGCTTCGCCGCGGCGCGCGAAATCGCGCGCCGCTACCACGCCGTCGTGGTGTTGAAGGGCGCCGGCAGTCTGGTCGCCGACCCGGATGGACGTCTGGACGTCTGTCCGTGGGGCAATCCGGGCATGGCCAGCGGCGGCATGGGCGACCTGCTCACCGGCATCGTGGCGGCACTGCTGGCGCAGGGCTGCAGTGCGTGGCAGGCGGCCGGGCTTGGCGCGGGCCTGCACGCCCGTGCCGGCGACCGGGCGGCGCGGCAGGGCGAGCGCGGCCTGCTGGCCAGCGACCTGCTGGCGCCGTTGCGGGCACTGGGCAATGGCATGACGGGCTACGAACGTGACCATGATTGAACCGGCGCAGGCGGTATCGACCTGGATGCTTGCCGACGAGGCGGCCACCGCGGCACTGGGCGCGCGCCTGGCCGGTGCGCTGGACGGCGGGCTGGTGATCTACCTGCACGGCCCGCTCGGCGCCGGCAAGACCAGTTTCGCCCGCGCCCTGCTGACGACGCTGGGAGTCGGTGAGCGGGTGAAGAGCCCCACCTACAGCCTCGTCGAAGGCTATGTGGCAGGCGGACGGCCCGCCTGGCACCTCGACCTGTACCGGATCGCCGATCCGGGCGAACTGGAATGGCTGGGCCTGGACGCGCTGGCCGATCCCGACGCGGTGGTGCTGGTGGAATGGCCCGAGCGCGGCAGCGGGGCTTTGCCTGCGGCGGATCTTGCCGTGACCCTGGACTACGCCGGGGCTGGTCGTCAGGCATCGCTGCGCGCCCATGGCGGACGCGGTGCAAGGCTGCTCGACAGGATTTCCAAGTAATTCTTTTCGCTGGAAAAACCTGATTCGGTCGTGCAGGCCAGGGACTTGTGCTGGAAACACGAGTTGCATCCCTTAGCTTGATCTCACCTGATAAATGCCCCGCAGGTATTGGATATTCAAGGGAAAGATCTTGCAATGCGCATCGCCCTGCGTTTCAATGCGGAGCATGAGGGCTTGCCTGAACAACCGGATCGGCTGGTGTGCCGTCGCGATCGCGGCGCTGCTGCCCGTGGGCGCGACCGGTGCCGCGCAGTTGAAGGACGTTCGCGTCTGGGCCGGTCCGGCCTATACCCGGGTGGTGTTCGACGCGTCCGGCCCGCTGCAGTACAAGATCAGCCAGAAGCATGGCCAGGTGCTGATCGAACTGCCGGACAGCAACCCCGGCGGTGATTTCTCCGACCCGTCCGCACAGGGCCTGTTCCACGGCATGACGCATTCCCGCCTCGGCAGTGGCATGCAGCTGACCGCCAGGGTCGATCCGTCGAGCCGGCTGAAAAGCTTCCTGCTGAAACCGAAGGACGATGGCGACTATCGGCTGGTGCTGGATTTCTATCCGGCCGACAACGCCGCCGAGGTCGAGCGTGATGTCGCTGCCGACAGTGCCGCGCCGGCGCCGAAGGCTCCGGTGGCTCCGGTGGCTGCTGCTGCGGTCGCGAAGCCGGCCCCCGTCGAGACCTACAGCAATCCCACGCACAGCCGCCGGGTTGCCGCCGAGCAGGCGGCAGCGATGCTCAACGGCCAGCGCCAGGTGGTGGTGGCGATCGACGCCGGTCATGGCGGCAAGGACCCCGGCTCGCACGGTCCGGGCGGCACGCTGGAAAAGAACGTCACCCTTGCGGTGGCACGCGAGCTGGCCGCCGAGATCAATCGCCAGCCCGGCATGAAGGCCGTGCTGACGCGCGACAGCGACTTCTTCATTCCGCTGGCGCAGCGCTACAAGATCGCCCGCGAGCACAATGCCGACCTGTTCGTGTCGATCCACGCCGACGCGTTCACCAGCGGCGACGCCAAAGGGTCTTCGGTATGGGTGCTGTCGCCGCGCGGCAAGACCAGCGAGGCCGCGCGCTGGTTGGCCGATCGCGAGAACCGCGCTGACCTCATCGGTGGCACCTCGCTGGACGACAAGGACGACAGCCTGGCCAAGGTGCTGCTGGACATGCAGCAGGGCTGGGCGATACAGGCCAGCGACATGATCGCCGGCAACGTGCTCAAGGCGCTGGGGCGTCTGGGGCCGACCCATCGCGGCTATGTCGAGCGCGCGAATTTCGTGGTGCTGCGTTCGCCCGACGTGCCGTCGATCCTGGTCGAGACGGCCTTCATCAGCAATCCGGCCGAAGAGCGCAAGCTGCGCGATCCGGGGCACCAGAAAAAGCTCGCCGAAGCGGTCATGGGCGGCGTGAAGAATTATTTTGAATCGACGCCGCCGCCGGGCACCTGGTTTGCTGCCGAGGCGGCGCGACGCAATGGCGTGCAGCTGGCGTCCAGCGCCAGTCAGTCGTCTGGCAAGGCGTCCGGGCGCGACGTGCACAAGGTCGGGCGCGGCGAAAGTCTCAGCAGCATCGCGCGCCAGTACGGCGTCAGCGTCGGTGCGCTGAAGAACGCGAACCAGATCAGCAGCAATACGGTGCGCGCCGGCACCACGCTGACCATTCCCGCCGGCTGACTTTCCCCGCGGCATCGCGGTTGTTCGCTGTTAAAGTTGGCGGATGACCGTCATCCGCCTGCTTCCCCCCGAACTCATCAACCAGATCGCCGCCGGCGAAGTCATCGAGCGGCCCTCCTCGGTGGTCAAGGAACTGGTCGAGAACAGCCTCGACGCCGGCGCCACGCGCATCGAGGTGGACATCGAGGCCGGTGGCGCGCGACTGATCCGCGTGCGCGACGATGGCGGCGGCATCCATGTCGACGAGCTGCCGCTGGCGGTGGCCTCGCACGCGACCAGCAAGATCGGCAGCTTCGACGACCTGGAACATGTCGCCAGCATGGGTTTCCGGGGCGAGGCGCTGGCCTCGGTGTCGTCGGTGTCGCGTTTCGCGCTGACTTCGCGCGTGCGCGACCAGGACGCCGCGTTCCGCATCGAGGTCGACGGCGGCAAGCTGCAGGCGGCGCGCCCGGCGCAGCATCCTTCCGGCACCAGCGTCGAGGTGCGCGACCTGTTCTACAACGTGCCGGCGCGACGGAAATTCATGCGCGCCGAACGCACCGAGTTCGCGCATGTCGACGACCTGCTGAAATCGCTGGCGCTGGCCCGCGGCTCGGTGGAATTCCGGCTCAGCCACAACGGCAAGCCGGTGCGCATCTGGAAGGCCGCCCGCGATCAGCAGGCGCAATTGCAGCGGGTGGCCGAGGTGCTTGGCGATGAATTTCCATCGCAAAGCCTGCGTATCGATCACGCGGCGGCGGGCCTGCACCTGTCCGGCTGGGTCGGCTTGCCGACCGCCTCGCGGGCGCAGGCCGACTCGCAGTATTTCTACGTCAACGGCCGGCTGGTGCGCGACCGCATCGTGGCCCATGCGGTGCGCCAGGCGTATGCCGACGTGCTGTTCCACGGCCGCCATGCGGTGTTCGTGCTGTATCTGGAGCTGGACCCGGCCGGCGTCGACGTGAACGTGCACCCGGCCAAGCACGAGGTGCGCTTCCGCGAGCAGCGACTGGTGCACGACTTCCTGTTTCGCACCCTGCACGAGGCGCTGGCGCAGACGCGGGCGGGGCTGGGCACGCTGCCGGTGACGGAAGCTGTTTCGATGCCGGCCCAAGCCCATCCGGCGCCGGTGGCCGCCGCGTATCCGTCAGCGTGGCCCAGTGCATCCAGCCAGAGTCGGCTGGGTCTGGGCACTCGTGAGGAACCGCTGGCCGACTATGCCGCGTTGCTGGGCCCGTCTTCGTTCGCGCCGGTGGCTGCGGCGCCGCTGCCGGAGTCGGCCGAAGGCGAGGCGCCGCCGCTGGGTTTCGCCATCGCGCAGCTGAAAAGCATCTTCGTGCTGGCCGAGAACGCGCACGGGCTGGTGCTGGTCGACATGCACGCGGCGCACGAGCGGATCACCTACGAGAAGCTGAAATCCGGCCGCGTCGGCAGCAACCTGCGCTCGCAGATGCTGCTGGTGCCGTTGAGCCTGGCGGTGAGTGCCAGGGAGGCTGCCGCCGCCGAGGAACACGCCGAGGCGCTGGCCGACTGGGGCCTGGAACTTTCGCGCAGCGGTCCGGCCACGATCGTGGTGCGGCGCATCCCGGCGTTGCTGGAAGGCGCCGACGTGGCCCAGCTCAGCCGTGACGTGTTGTCCGAACTGGCCCAGCACGGCAGCTCGCGTCGACTGCAGGAGCTGGAGAACGAACTGCTGTCCACCATGGCCTGCCACGGCTCGGTACGCGCCGGCCGGCGCCTGACCCTTCCCGAGATGAATGCGCTGCTGCGCGAGATGGAGGCGACCGAGCGCTCCGGACAATGCAATCATGGGCGTCCGACCTGGGTGCAACTGAGCCTGCCCGAGCTGGACCGGTTGTTCATGCGCGGTCGCTGACGCGCCGTCGAGAAACGTTTCACTGGAGAAACCGATGCTCCGTAACAGCCTTTTTGTTGCCGCCGCCATTCTGGGAGTCGCTACCGTGCACGCCACCGACATCGATAACTACACGCAGGGTATCCAGCAGTGGCATGCCGGCCGTGTGGAACGGCTTACCGCCGCGGACGGCTGGCTCAGCCTGATCGGCCTGGAGTGGTTGCAGCCGGGCGCCAACCGGGTCGGCAGCGCCGCCGACAACGACATCGTGCTGACCGCCGGGCCGGCCCATCTCGGCGTGGTCACGCTGGCGACCGACGGCAGCATGCGGATCGTGCTGGACCAGGACAGCCATGCCACCATCGACGGCAAGGCCGTCAGCGAAGCCGTGCTGGTGGATGATGCGCACGCCACCGCGGATGCGGCGCCGACGAAGGTGGCGTTCGGCACGGCGAGCTTCTACGTGATCGATCGCGACGGCCGCAAGGGCCTGCGCGTGAAGGACAGCGAAGCACCCTCGCGCAAGCATTTCCTCGGCATCGACTCGTTCCCGATCGATCCGTCCTGGCGGATCGAGGCGAACTGGGTGCCGGCGCAGCCGGGCGAGACGCTGGAGATGGGCTCGGTGATCGGCACCATCGACAAGTACCCGGTGCCGGGCAAACTGGAGTTCACCCGCGACGGCAAGCATTTCGAGTTGCTGCCGGTGATCGAGGAGCCGGGCGACGCGCAGTATTTCATCGTGTTCGCCGACCGCACCAGCGGCAAGGAAACCTACGGCGCGGCGCGCTTCCTGTACATCGACCCGCCGAAGGAAGGCAAGGTCGTGCTGGACTTCAACAAAGCCTACAACCCGCCGTGCGCGTTCACCGGCTTCGCCACCTGTCCGCTGGCGCCGCCGGAGAACCGGCTGGATCTGCGCGTGACCGCGGGGGAGAAGAATTATCGTGGCTCGCATCACTGAAAGGAGCGCGCTGGTCGCGCTGGGCCTGCTGCTGGCATTCTCCGCGCCGGCGGCCACGCCGGCTGATTACGTCGCCTCGGTGCAACGCGCGCGCAGCGAGCGCGTCGAGCAACTCAGGCAGATGGACGGCTATCTGGCGTTGACTGCCTCGGGTTGGCTGGAGCCCGGATCGAACAGCGTGGGCAGTGCGCCGGACAACCACTTCCCCGTCTCCGGTGCCCCTGCGCACCTGGGCGTGCTGGAGCTTGCGACCGACGGGCAGGTCAGGCTGCATCTGGCGGATACCCGCGGCATCACCGTCGACGGCGCACCGGCGGTGATCGACAACGTCTTGCGCACGCAAGGTTCCGACGGCAAGCAGCGACCGACCCGGGTGGGTTTCGGCAGCAGCTATCTGTACGTGATCGAGAACGGCGCGCAGCGCGGCTTGCGGGTGAAGGACAACGATGCGCCGCTGCGCACGCACTTCCCGGGCTTCGACTATTTCCCGATCGATCCGTCCTGGCGGATCGAGGCGGACTGGGTGCCGTTCAAGCCGTCGCACACGTTGAAGATGGCCTACGTCACCGGCACCGTGAGCGACACGCCGATCGCCGGCAAGGCGGTATTCCGGCGTGACGGCCGCAGCTACGAGCTGCTGCCGATCGAAGAGGACGGCCGTCTGTTCTTCGTCTTCAGCGACCGCACGGCGGGGAAGCTGACCTATGGCGGCGCCCGCTTCCTGTACGCGGCCGCGCCGAAGAACGGCAAGCTCGTGCTGGATTTCAACCTGGCCGAGAACCCGCCGTGCGCGATCACACCGCACGTGGTCTGCCCGCTGGCGCCGCCGGAGAATCGCCTGAAGCTCGCGGTGACCGCGGGCGAGAAGAAATTCGACGAAGCCGAAAAGTAGGGCAGGCAGCGCCTGCCCTGCGTGCAGGGCCTCAGCGCCCCTTGAACTCCGCCTTGCGCTTTTCCAGGAACGCACCGGTGCCTTCGCGCATGTCCTCGGTGGAAAACGCCAGCGCGAAGCCTTGGGTTTCGAATTCCAGGCCCTGGTCGATGGCGGTTTCGCCACCTTGCAGCACCGCGTCGAGGATGCCGGCCGCGGCCAGCGGCGCGGCAGCAGCCAGGTGATCGGCCAGCGCGTCGACCGCCTCGTCCAGCGCCTCGGGCGCGACGACGCGGGTGACGATGCCCAGCTCGAACGCGCGCTGCGCGTTGATCACCGCGCCGGTCAGGCACAGTTCCAGCGCGGCGCCGCGGCCGGCCAGGCGCAGCAGGCGCTGGGTGCCGCCGAAGCCGGGGATCAGGCCGAGGTTGATTTCCGGCTGGCCGAATTTCGCCTTCTCGCTGGCCACGCGCAGGTGGCAGGCCATCGCCAGCTCCATGCCGCCGCCCAGTGCGAAGCCCTGGATGCGGGCGATGACCGGCTTGCCCAGCCGCTCGATCGAGCTCATCAGGCGCTGGCCGGTGCGCGAGAAGCCCTGGGCCTGCACCGGCGTATAGCCGTTCATCTCGGCGATGTCGGCGCCGGCGACGAAGGCCTTCTCGCCCGCACCGGTCAGCACCACGACGCGCACGGCGTCGTCCTGGCCGGCCTGCGCGAAGGCGAGGGTCAGTTCGTTCAAGGTGTCGCGGTTCAGTGCGTTGAGCTTGTCCGGACGGTTGACGACGATGGTGCGCACGGCACCGCGGTTGCCGATTTCGAGATTGCGATAGGCCATGGCTGGCTCCTGACAGTTGCAAGCCGCCGATGGTAGCAGCGGGAACCTTTGCCGCCGCCGGGTTTCTCAAGCCACGTGCGCGATCCGCTGCACGGGATGCGCGAACCGCTTAGGATGTTTGCTCGGGATCAAGGCTCGCGCCGGCGAGAGGAAGGATCGGTGGAACAAGGCATCACACATCTGCGTTGCGCCGCGTTCGGCCTGCTGCTGGTTGCCGGCGCGGCCTGCGCCCAGAGCGCTGCTCCGGCACCGGCGCGAACGGACAAGGCCAGCCTGTCGTACGCGATCGGATACCAGATCGGCAGCCAGTTCGCCGACGGCAAGCCCGATGTGGAGATCCCGGTGCTGGTGAAGGCGATCGAGGATGCCTACGCCAGGCGACGACCTGGCGTGTCGATGCAGGAGATGCACCAGCAGCTGCAGCGCCTCGACCAGCAGATGCACGCCGAGGCGCTGAGCGAATTCAAGCGGATCGCCGCGGCGAATGCACGCAAGAGCGCCGCCTACCTGGCCAGCAACCGGCAGCAGCCCGGCGTGGTGCAGTTGCCGTCGGGCATCCAGTACCGGGTGTTGAGCAAGGGCGACGGCAAGGTCAGTCCCACCGTGACCAGCCTGGTCACGGTGAACTATCGCGGCATGCTGATCGATGGCACCGAGTTCGACAGCACCTGGGCGCATGGTGCGCCGGTCAGCTTCAGCGTCGACAAGGTGATCCCCGGCTGGCAGGACGTGATTCCGCGCATGCATACGGGTGATCGCTGGAAGGTGGTGATTCCGCCGAGGCTGGCCTATGGCGAGGCGGGCGCCCTGCCGCGCATCGGTCCGAACGAGGCGCTCGTTTTCGAGATCGAACTGCTGGCGATCAAGTCTGACCCGGCCCGGCCGTGACCCCTGCGGTGATAACATCCCGGGGTCATGTCGAACGATCCCGCCCGCGCTGAAGACGCCGCCCACGATGCCCCGCTGACGCCCTGCATCGGCACCTGCCGACTGGACCCGCGGGGCTATTGCATCGGTTGCCAGCGCAGCGGCGAAGAGATCGGCCGCTGGCGCATGATGAGCCAGGCCGAACGCCGGTACGTGATGCAGCAGGTCCTGCCATTGCGCCGGCAACCATGATCGACGACCGCATCGATGGCCTGATCGACGCCTTGCTGCCGTTGTCGTCGCCACCGACCGGCCCGGGCTGGAACCATGCGGACATGGCGCAGCTGCTTGGCACCACCGAGCGCCGGCCGGCGGCCGTGCTGGTGGGCTTTCGCGAAGGCGTGCAGCCGCGGCTGGTGCTCACCGTGCGCAACGACAACCTGCAGGCGCACGCCGGTCAGGTGGCGTTTCCCGGTGGCGGCACCGATCCCGCCGACGACGACGCACTGGCCACCGCGCTGCGCGAGAGCGAGGAGGAGATCGGGCTGGATCGCCAGCTGGTGAAGCCGCTGGGCTACCTCGACCGTTTCGAGACCATCAGCGGCTTCTGCATCACCCCGGTGGTGGCCAGCATCGACGTCAGTGCGCAGTTGTACCCGGCGCCGGATGAAGTTTCCGAAGTCTTCGAAGTGCCGCTGGCGTTCCTGCTGGAGCCAGCCAACCTGCGCCGCTACACGATGGAGTTCCGCGGCCAGACCCGGCCGATGGTGGAATTCGTCCACGGCGGCCATCGCATCTGGGGCGCCACCGCCTCGATGCTTTACAACCTGCTGCAGAGGATGGGACGGACATGACGCTGAAGACCACCCTGATCGATGTCGATGCACTGGCGGCGCTGCCGTCCGACGAGGTGCTGATCGTCGACTGCCGCGTCGACCTGGCCGACCGCACGCAAGGCGAGCGTACCTACCTGGCCGGCCACATTCCCGGCGCGGTGTTCGCCGACCTGGAACGCGATCTTTCCGACATGTCGCGCGTGCCCGAGGGACTGGGCCGGCATCCGCTGCCGTCGACGTCGGCCTTCAACGCCGTGCTCGGTCGCTGGGGCTGGAAGCCGGAACTGCAGGTGGTGAGCTACGACACCGGGCCGGGGGCGCTGGCGGCGGCGCGTCTGTGGTGGCTGCTGCGGCTGGCCGGCGTGCACAACGTGGCGGTGCTCGATGGCGGCATCGCCGCATGGCAGGCGGCTGGCCTGCCGCTGGAAACGGACGTCCATCCGCGCACGTCCACCGAGGTGACGCTGGCCTGCGATGCGGGCCAGGTGATCGTCGACCACGCGGCCCTGCATGCCGCGCCGGCGCCGCTGCTGATCGACGCCCGCGCCGGCGCACGTTATCGCGGCGAGGTCGAGCCGCTGGATCGCGCCGCCGGTCACGTGCCCGGCGCCCGCAATCGCCCGTACGTCGACAACCTGCAGGCCGATGGCCGTTTCAAGCCGCCGGCGCAGCTGCGCCAGGAATTCGCCGCCGTACTGGGCGACGCCGCGCCCGGGCAGGTCGTGCACATGTGCGGCTCCGGCGTCACCGCCTGCTACAACCTGCTGGCGATGGAACACGCCGGCCTGCACGGCTCGCGGCTGTACGCGCCGTCATGGAGCGGCTGGGTCAGCGATCCGGCGCGGCCCGTGGCCAAGGGCGAGGAGTGAGTGAAGAGGAGTGAGAAGCGAGATAGAGCTATCGACTCCCACTTTCTCTTCCCACTCCTCGCCACTCACTTCTCGCTCTTGCTCTTCAGTTTCGCCACCAGCGCCTGCAGCACGGCCTGCGTTTCCGGATGGAAGAAAGCGTCGACGAATTCATCCAGCGGCAACGCGTCGACGTCGACATAGACGCCAGCCAGGTCGGCACGGGCCAGCCGGCGGGTCGTCAGCATGGCGTTGGAGGGCAGCGCCAGCAGCTCGCCCAGCCAGTGCAGGGCGCGGGTGGTGACCTGGTCCACGCCGGTCAGTTCGTCGACGAAGCCGCAGGCCAGTGCCGCGTCCGACTCGATCATCGCGCCGGCCACCAGCAGGCGTTCGGCACGGTAAGTGCCCACGACGCGGCGCAATGCCAGCTGGATCGATTCGGGCACGATCAGGCCCACCTGCACCTCGTTGAGGCCGATCCGGAACGGGCCCGAAGCCATCACGCGGTAGTCGCAGAACAGGGCCAGTACGGCGCCGCCGGCAGGGCTGTGGCCGGTGATCGCGGCGACCATCGGTACCGGGCAGCGCGCCAGCGTGGCGCACAGCGCGAAGAACTCGCGCCAGTATTCGCGCACGCCGGCCCGGTCGCAGGCGAGCAGGGCGGGCACGTCGACACCGGCGGAGAACAGTCCCTGGGCGCCGGACAGCACGATGCCGCGCACGTTGTCGCGTACTGCCTCATCGATGGCGGCGTGCAGCGCCCGCACCAGCTCCAGGTTCAGCGCGTTGACCGGCGGCCGGGCCAGCTGGATCTCGCGGATCGCGTCGTGATTGATCAGGTTGAGCATGGTTGACTCCGTTCAATGATTATTGCGGCTGTTCGTCGGCGGTCCAGCTGTAGCGCACCGCGTAATCGAGCACGGCCTTGCCGTGGGCGGGCACCTCGATGCGGAACTCCAGCGTGTCCGGATTCTGCTGGCTGGGCTTGCTGCTGGACGATACCAGTACCCACTGGCGCCAGCGGCCGGGATGCTCGCGGACCGTCACGGTGCGCGCGCTCTCGCCGGCATTGCTCAAGTCGATGCGGAACGCTTCGTCCATCGTGCGGGCGGCCTTGTCGATGCTGAAGCTGGTGCGCTCGCGTTCGGCGCGCAGGTCGAACGCGGTGCCCAGGGTGATGGTGGCGTCGCTGCCCTTGGGCGTGTCGTCGATGCGGCCTTCGCCGATGAACCGGGGCGTGCCGTTGCGGTCGGCCGTGAGTACGCGCAGGTAGCCGGCCGGCAGGCTGTCGAAGGCTTTCAGCTTCAGGGTGCTGACGATGGTGTTGCCGCCGCCCTGGTTGAAGTCGCGGTTCACGATCGGCTGCTGCGGCTGGAAGCTGCCGCCGTTCTCGTACAACGCGGTGCGTGTGCAATCCATCGCGCGGCTGGCATACAGCGGCACCTGGCTGACGCTGCCATCCGGCAGCTCGATCGCGCCGGGCAGGGCATAGCTGCGATAGTCGCCGATGCTGTCCTGTTGCGGCATGGCGTCGGCCTTTGCGTTGAAACCGCGTGCCATCGCCATCATCGGTTGCGGCGCCGACGGCTTGGCCATGTTCGGCTCGCCGGCGATCAGGGTGAGCTTCGCATCGTGCCAGTCGCGCCCGCTGCGGTTGGCGATGCTGGCGCGCGCTTCGAACTGCATGCGGCAGGTGGCGCCCGGCTGCAGCGTCGCCACGTAGGCAGCGCGCCAGCCCAGGCCCGAGGTGGGATAGCTGAGCACGGCGCGGGACGTGCCGGCGCGTGCTGCGTCCACGCGCAGAGCCAGGCTGGAACCGAGCGGGAACTTGCCGTCGGTGCTGCGCACCGAGGCGTAGTTGCGTACCAGCGTGGTGCCGGTAACGCCGCGTATCAGCAGACCGTCACCCGCGCGCAGCAGGGTGCCGTCGGCCAGCGGCAGACCACCGGCGCCGAGCACTTCCACCGCATGACCGACCAGTCCGGTCAATGCCGCATTCGCGCCCTGCGCCAACAGCAGGCGCTGCGAAACCACCTTCGCATTGCGGTCGGGAAAGCCCAGCGCCAGCGCCTCGGCGTCGAGCGAATTCGGCAGGTCGCCGATCACCACGTCGTGCGTGCCCGCGGCGAGCTCCAGCGTGCGCTGTTCGCGCACCACGGCATAGCCGTCGTTGACACTGCCGCCATCGTTGCCGGCATACAGCGCGGCGCTGTCGCTGCGATACAGGGTGAGTTCGGTGGCTTCGGCGGCATGCGCCGCGGAGGTGCCGGCGAGGGCGGCGATGCAGGTGGAGGCGAGGATGGTGAAGGCAGTAACAGTGCGATGTGGCGTCGTCATGGGGGCGCATTCCATCGTGGGGAGTGGATTGCCATCATAACGAGGGTGGGTGCATGTCGCGTGCCGACTGCGTCGCTGTGTGCGGTGGACGCCTGCCTTGCACCGGTTCCCGTGCTGGTCAGGACTGTCCAAGCGCCGGCGCCGGGGATTCACTATCGTGGCGTGCGTATTCCGCATGGAGACCCACCATGTCCGCTACTTCGACGATCGATATCGCCGCGGCCCGGCTGCCGGACGAAACCGCGATCGTGCGCGAGCTGTTCCTCGACTACATGGACAGCCTCGGCATCGACCTTTCCTTCCAGGACGTGGCTGCGGAGCTGGCACAGCTGCCCGGCAAGTACGCGCCGCCCCGGGGCGCGATCCTGATCGCACGCGATGGTGCCGGATCGGTGCAGGGGTGCGTGGCGTTGCGCCCCTGGTCGGAGCCGGGCACATGCGAGATCAAGCGCCTCTATGTTCGACCCGGGGCGCGCGGCCAGGCGCTGGGGCGACGACTGGCCGAAGCGGTGATCGCCGCGGCGGCCCGGGCCGGCTACGTGCGGGTGCTGCTGGACACGCTGGCCTCGATGACGGCGGCGCGGCAGCTGTATGTCGCGCTGGGCTTTCGCCCGGTGGCGCCGTACTACGACAACCCGCTGCCGGACACGCTGTACATGGCGCTTGAGCTCGAGCCGGGGACGCCCTGAGCTATACCGCTGCCCAGCCCGCTTGGAATACAGCGGGAGTCATGCCGAACGTCTTGACGAATTCGCGGTTGAGATGCGCCTGGTCGTAGAAGCCCGCTTCGAGCGCCGCGTCGATGATCAAGGCGCGATCGCGCAACAGGGCCTTGGCCTTGTGCAGGGCCAGCAGGACGTGGAAGTTGTGCAGGCTGCTGCCGGTCTCGCGGCGGAACGTGCGCGCCAGATGTCCGGAGGAAACCGCGCAGGCTTGCGCGATCGCTTCCACGTCGGTGTGCAACGAGGGACGCTCGCCCAGCAACGCCCTGGCTTGCACGCCCAGCGCATCGCGGGGACCGCCAGCCGGGACATTCTCCGTGGCCGGCGGCACGAAGCGCGAGATGAACGCCCAGCCGCTGCCGTCCACCGGCTCGAAGCGGTGGATCACGCCCGCCGGCACCACGACGCTGTCGCCGGCGGCAACCTCGCGGCAGGTCGTGGGAAGGCGCAGCCGCGCCCGGCCTGCCAGCACCTCGACGATTTCGTCGCCGGCGTGGAAGTGCGGCCGGAAGCGCCAGTCATGGCGCGCGCCTGCAATCGTCTCGACCCAGCCGGACCCGCCCGGGCGGACCGTGAATGAGGTGCGGGCGACCGGGATGCGCATGGTCGGCTAGATGGCGGCGCCGCGGATCGCCTCGGGCAGCGGCACGGGCTTGCCGCTGGCCGGGTCCATCCACACCATCACCACGTGACCGTCGCAGTACAGCCGGTCGGGCTGGTCGGCGTCGATCACCCGGTGCGCGATGGTCATCGAGCTGTTGCCCATGCGCTCGCAGAACAACTGCACCTGCAGTTGCGCAGGCCAGGCGATGGGGCGACGGTAGTTGATCTGGCTGGCGGCCATCACTGGCATCGCGTGCTCGTCGAACCAGGGGCCGGGCACGTGGCTCAGCCACTGCAGCCGCGCCTCTTCCAGGTAGGTGAGGTAGCTGGAATTGTTGACGTGGTTGAACGCATCGAGGTCGCGCCAGCGCACGCCGAGCGAGGCGACGAACAGGGGGACGTCGGGCGTTCCTGTACCGTTTTCGGCAATGCCGGACGAAAAGTTGCTCATGCAGGCTTCTTCTTTTTTCCGCTGCCGCGCATCGGCTTGTACTTGTCGGCCGAGGCGATGTGCTTGGTGGCGGCCTTGATGCGCTTGGCGGTGCCCGGCTTTTTCGGCTTGGCCGGTTTCAGGTGCGGCGCGAGGAAATGGCCGGTGTGCGATGCGGGTGTGGCGGCCACGGTTTCCGGCGTGCCGGCAACCAGGATGCGACCGCCGCCCGCGCCACCTTCGGGGCCCAGGTCGACGACCCAGTCGGCGGTCTTGATCACGTCGAGATTGTGTTCGATCACTACCACGGTGTTGCCCTGGTCGACCAGCTGGTGCAGCACGTCGAGCAACTGCTCGATGTCGTGGAAGTGCAGGCCGGTGGTGGGCTCGTCGAGGATGTACAGGGTGCGGCCGGTGTCGCGCTTGGAGAGTTCCTTGGAAAGCTTCACGCGTTGCGCCTCGCCACCCGACAGCGTGGTCGCGCTCTGGCCCAGCTTGATGTAGTCGAGGCCCACGGCGCGCAGCGTGTCGAGCTTGCGCGCGATGGTCGGCACGTTCTCGAACAGCTTCAGCGCGTCCTCCACCGTCATGTCGAGCACGTCGGCAATGGTGTGGCCCTTGTACAGGATCTCCAGCGTCTCGCGGTTGTAGCGCTTGCCGTGGCAGACGTCGCAGGGCACGTAAACGTCGGGCAGGAAGTGCATCTCCACCTTGATCATGCCGTCGCCTTCGCAGGCCTCGCAGCGGCCGCCGCGCACGTTGAAGCTGAAGCGGCCCGGCGTGTAGCCGCGCGAGCGCGCTTCCGGCACCTGCGAGAACATGTCGCGCAGCGGGGTGAACAGGCCGGTGTAGGTGGCCGGGTTGGAGCGTGGCGTGCGGCCGATCGGCGACTGGTCGATGTCGACCACCTTGTCGAACAGGTCCATGCCCGTGGCGGACTTGTGCGGCGCCGCCTGCGTGCTGGCGCCGTTCAATTCGGCGGCGGCGAGGCGGAACAGCGTGTCGTTGACCAGGGTCGACTTGCCCGATCCGGACACGCCGGTGACGCAGGTGAACAGGCCGGCCGGAATCGCCAGATCGACGTTCTTGAGATTGTTGCCGCTGGCGCCTTTCAGGTGCAGCCACGACTCGTCGTCGATCGGCTGGCGGCGTTCCTTGGGTACCTCGATCGCGCGTTCGCCGGAAAGGAACTGGCCGGTGATCGAGCGCGGCGAATCGAGCATGTCCTGCACCGAGCCCTGCGCCACGATCTCGCCGCCGTGCACGCCGGCGCCGGGACCGATGTCGAGCACGTGGTCGGCCATGCGGATCGCGTCCTCGTCGTGCTCCACCACGATCACCGTGTTGCCGAGGTCGCGCAGCCGGGTCAGCGTGCCGAGCAGGCGTTCGTTGTCGCGCTGGTGCAGGCCGATCGAGGGTTCGTCGAGCACGTACATCACGCCGACCAGACCGGCGCCGATCTGCGAGGCGAGGCGGATGCGCTGTGCCTCGCCGCCGGAGAGCGAGTCGGCCTGGCGATCGAGCGTGAGGTAGTTCAGGCCCACGTCGTTGAGGAAGGTCAGCCGCTCGCGGATCTCCTTGACGATCTTCACCGCGATCTCGCCGCGCCAGCCGGTGAGCTTCAGTTCTTCGAAGAACTGAAGCGCGTCGTCGATCGAACGATGGGTCAGCGAAGGCAGCGCATGGTCGGCGACGAACACGTTGCGCGCCGAGCGGTTGAGTCGCTGGCCTTCGCAGACCGGGCAGGGCTGGTCGCTGATGTATTTCGCCAGCTCCTCGCGCACCGCGGCGGATTCGGTTTCCTTGTAGCGTCGTTCCAGGTTGGGCAGGATGCCCTCGAACGGATGTTCGCGGGTGACCTTGCCGCCGCGTTCGGTGATGTAGCGGAACGCGATGCGTTCCTTGCCGCTGCCGTACAGGATGGCCTTCTGGACGTCCGCTGGAAGCTTCTGCCACGGTGCGTCCACGTCGAAGCCGTAGTGCGCCGCCAGCGACAGGATCAGCTGGAAGTAGTGCGCGTTGCGTCGATCCCAGCCGCGCACCGCGCCGCTGGACAGCGCCAGCTCGGGGTGGCCGACCACGCGCGCGGCGTCGAACACCTGGGTCACGCCGAGGCCGTCGCAGGACGGGCAGGCGCCCACCGGCGAATTGAACGAGAACAGTCGCGGCTCCAGCTCGGGCAGCGAGTAGTCGCAGACCGGGCAGGAATAGCGCGAGGACAACAGCTGCTCCGTCGCGGACTGATCGTCCATGTTCGCCAGGATCACCAGCCCGTCGCCCAACCGCAGCGCGGTCTCGAACGATTCGGCCAGGCGCTGCTTGATGTCGTCGCGCGGGCGGAAGCGGTCGACGACCACCTCGATGGTGTGCTTCTGGCGCAGGGTCAGCGGCGGCACGGCGTCGAGGTCGTACACCGCGCCGTCGACGCGGGCACGCACGAAGCCCTGGGCGCGCAACTGCTCGAACACCTGCACGTGCTCGCCCTTGCGCTCGCGGATCACCGGCGCCAGCAGCATGTAGCGGGTCTCCGCATCGAGCGCCAGCGTGGCGTCGACCATCTGGCTCACCGTCTGCGCTTCCAGCGGGATGCCGTGGTCGGGACAGCGCGGCGTACCCACGCGGGCGTACAGCAGGCGCAGGTAGTCGTACACCTCGGTGATCGTGCCCACGGTGGAGCGCGGGTTGTGCGAGGTGGATTTCTGCTCGATCGAGATCGCCGGCGACAGGCCTTCGATGTGGTCGACGTCGGGCTTCTCCATCATCGACAGGAACTGTCGCGCGTACGCGGAAAGCGACTCCACGTAGCGGCGCTGGCCTTCGGCGTAGATCGTGTCGAAGGCCAGCGAGGATTTGCCCGAACCGGACAGGCCGGTAATCACGATCAGCTGATCGCGGGGCAGGTCGAGGTCGATGTTCTTGAGGTTGTGCGTGCGCGCACCGCGGATGCGTATGGTGTCCATGGACGCCGGATATGGGGGGGAACCATTACTATACCAAGGAGTTCTGATGGTTCAGTGTCGACGGCGTCAGGTGGCGGTCGATTTGGCCCGCCGTGCCGGCTGTGGCTAAATGCCGGTTTCACCCGTACGGAGGCCAGTCATGCACAAATGGGCGGGAATCGCTGCTGCCGCAGCGCTGGCACTGGTCGCCGCCGGACAGGCCGTTGCCGCGCAGCCCAGCGAAAAGCAGGTGCGCGAACTGTTCGAGGTGATGCACATGGATCGCATGTTCGGGCAGATGAACACGCAGATGGTCACGGTGATGGGTCAGGCCGTGCCTTGCGTTCCGGCGTCCTACTGGCAGGGTTTCATCGACGCCAGCGGCACCCGGCAGTTGCTGGGCCAGATGGTGCCGATCTACCAGCGCCATTTCACCGCCCAGGATGTCGCCGGCTTGCTGAAGTTCTACCGCTCCCCGCTGGGCCAGAAGGTCATCACGCAGATGCCGGTAACGATGGCCGAGGGCATGAAGGTGGGCCAGGCCTGGGGGCGCGAGCGCGGCCAGGCGATGATCAGGCAGCTGCAGCAGAAGGGTACGCTGGACGCCAATGGCCAGTGTCCGGCCAGTCCCGCGGCCGCGAAGCCGGCCATTCCGGCGCCCAGGTCGGGCCACTGAACGGCTCGCCGCTGGCGCGCGGCAAGGCCGTTCGGGGCCGGCGTGGTCAGTAATTGACCAGCGCGGGGTCACGTCGCTATAATCCGCGGTTCGCCAGACCTGTAAAGGGTCATGGCGATACCCAAGAGAATAACGACAGAAGGGCATTCCCATGAGTTATGCAGTCATCAAGACCGGTGGCAAGCAGTACCGCGTCATGCAGGGCGACGTCCTGCGCGTGGAACTGTTGACCGCCGAAGAGGGCGCCACGGTCAGCTTTGACCAGGTGCTGCTGGTCGGTTCGGGCGAGTCGGTCACCGTCGGTGCGCCGGTCGTCGAAGGCGCCACCGTCAGCGCCACCGTGCGCAAGCACGGCCGTGCCGACAAGATCCGCATCATCAAATTCCGCCGCCGCAAGCATTACAAGCGTCAGCAGGGTCACCGTCAGCATTTCACCGAAATCGAGATCACGGGCATCAACGCCTGAGCAACTGGAGCATTGAGTCATGGCACATAAAAAAGGCGTAGGTTCCAGCCGCAACGGTCGCGATTCGAACCCGAAATACCTCGGCGTCAAGATCTACGGTGGCCAGGCCATCGAAGCCGGCAACATCATCGTGCGTCAGCGCGGCACCCAGTTCCATCCGGGTGTGGGCGTGGGTCTGGGTCGTGACCACACCCTGTTCGCGCTGATCGACGGCACCGTCAAGTTCGCCATCCGTGGCGACAAGAACCGCCGTTTCGTCGACGTCGTCCAGGCGTAAGCCTGTCGCGATGCGATAGCGAAGGCCCCGCCTCGGCGGGGCTTTTCGTTTGCGGCAGGGAATCGGGAATGGGGAATCGGGAATGGTAAAAGCGGGGTTTCCGCAAGTCCCGTACCCTATCCTGATTGCGCGCTCTTCCCATTCCCGATTCTCCATTCCCTATTCCCGGCTCCCCCATGAAATTCGTCGACGAAGCACACATCAAGGTTATGGCCGGTGACGGCGGCAATGGCTGCATCAGCTTTCGCCGCGAGAAGTTCATCCCGTTCGGCGGCCCCGACGGCGGCGACGGCGGCTTCGGCGGCTCGATCTGGCTGGTGGCCGACGAGGGTCTGAACACGCTGATCGACTTCCGCCACCAGCGCAGCTTCAAGGCGAAGCGCGGCGAGAACGGCATGGGCAGCCAGATGTACGGCAAGGGCGGCGAGGACACCACGATCCGCGTGCCGGTCGGCACCATGATCACCAATGTCGACACCGACGAGGTGATCGGCGACCTGACCAGCCACGGCCAGCGCATGCTGGTGGCCCAGGGCGGCAAGGGCGGACTGGGCAATATCCATTTCAAGACCTCGGTGAACCGGGCCCCGCGCAAGGCCACGCCGGGCACGCCGGGCGACGTGCGCGAGCTGAAGCTGGAGCTGCGCCTGCTGGCGGATGTCGGCCTGCTCGGTTTCCCGAATGCCGGCAAGTCGACCTTCATCCGCGCCGTGTCGGCGGCGACGCCGCGGGTGGCGGATTACCCGTTCACCACCCTGCATCCGAACCTGGGCGTGGTCAGCCTGGGTACCGACCAGAGCTTCGTGATCGCGGACATCCCCGGCCTGATCGAGGGCGCCTCCGAAGGTGCCGGTCTGGGCATCCAGTTCCTGCGTCATGTGTCGCGCACCAGCCTGTTGCTGCACATTGTCGACATCGCGCCGATCGACGGCTCCGACGTGGCCGGTCAGGTGCGGGCGATCGAACAGGAGCTGGAGAAGTTCAATCCCGAACTGCTGGAGCGTCCGCGCTGGCTGGTACTGAACAAGGCCGATCTGCTGGCCGAGGACGAACGCCAGGCAGCGGCGGAGCAGGTGGTCGCCGAGCTGGGCTGGACCGCGCCGTGGTTCCTGGTCTCCGCGGCCACCCGCGACAACACCATGCCGGTCTGCCAGCAGGTGCAGCGTTTCTTCGAGTCCCAGCGCGAGGAAAACCGGGAGCGTACCGACATGCTGCCCAACGACGTGCGCCTGCGTGGGGAACCGCCGCAGGACTGAACTGCGTCGGCTTGCTGCCCTCCATTCCAGCCGGGCTCCTGATCCAGATCAGGGGCCCGCTTGCATTCTGCTGCCAGAATGACGCCCGTTGCCCGCAGCGATGCCAGACCCGTGCCTTGTCGGGCGGAGGGCTTGAATGCGGGCTTTCTTGTCGCCATGGTTGATAATGATTATCAATCAACTGGATGAGGCATGACCAAGCCATGAAAATCCTGATGTCCGCCTTGCTCGCCTTGATGCTGCCACTGCTGGCCAGCGCGACCGACGTGCCCGGCTACACGCTGACCCTGAAAGACCACCGCTATCAGCCCGCCGAGCTGCATATCCCCGCCAATACCCGGGTGAAGGTGGAACTGGTCAACCAGGACCCGTCACCGGAGGAATTCGAGAGCGATGATTTTCCGGCGGAGAAGATCGTGATGCCGAACAGCCGCATCAGCATCTTCATCGGTCCGTTCAAGCCGGGTCGCTACCGCTTCTACGGCGACTTCCACCAGCCCACGGCCCAGGGCACGCTGGTGGTGGAGTAGCGCCATGTGGGCCATCGCCTTGCTGGTATTTCGCGAAGTGCTGGAAGCGGCGCTGATCGTCACCGTGGTCGCCGCCGCCACCCGCGGCGTGCCGCGGCGCGGCTGGTTTGTCGGCGGCGGCATCGCGCTCGGCGCGCTGGGCGCGGTGCTGGTGGCGTTGTCGGCCAACCTCTTGGCCGATGCCTTCAGCGGCGCGGGCCAGGAGTTGTTCAACGCGGCCATCCTGATCGCCGCCGTGCTGATGATCGGCTGGCACGTGTTGTGGATGTCCAGCCATGGGCGGGAATTGAGCCGGCAGATGCAGGCACTGGGCACGGCCGTGCACAGCGGCGCCAGTTCGCTGGGCCTGCTGTTGCTGGTGGTGGCCCTGGCGGTGCTGCGTGAAGGTTCGGAAGTGGTGCTGTTCCTGTACGGCATGCGCGCCGGCGGTGCGGATCACCTGTGGGCCGGGCTGACGCTTGGCGTGCTGGCCGGCGCGGCCGTGGGTTTCGGCCTGTATGCGGGCTTGTTGCGGATTCCGTTGCGCCACTTCTTCGGCGCCACCAACGCCATGCTGGTGCTGCTGGCCGCTGGACTGGCCTCCAGCGCCGCACGCTACCTGATCCAGGCCGACCTGCTGCCGGCCTGGGGGCAGCCGTTGTGGGACAGCTCGTGGCTGCTCGGCAACGGCTCGCTGCTGGGCCAGACCGCCCATGTGCTGATCGGTTACGACGCCCGCCCGGCCGGCATGCAGATGGTGTTCCATGGCATGACCCTGGTGGTGCTGTGGTGGGGCGCGCGCTTCATGCGGCGTCAGCAAACGCGGCGAGTCCCGACCGGCACGACGCCGTCGCGCACCATGTCCGTTGACGATGCTGCATCGAACCTCGGTCAGCGAACGCTGGCCTGACCCCGGGGCTGCCTTCGCAGATCGGCCGCCCATGCCAGCATGGCTGCCGCGGCGATGACATCACCGGATGACAGCAGGTCTGCGCCCAGGCCCGCATTCAATACGGCGTGGAGCACAGGAATGGCCAACAGCAGCGCCAGTCGGACGTAGCCCGAGTTGAAGACCGCGTAGCGGCTCGCGTGGTGGTACCAGTAGCGACGAACCGAAAGCCACAAGGCCGGGGCGATCAGCACGAGTCCGGGACCGTCCTGCCCCAAAGCGCCAAGCACCACGCCGGCACCGCACAGGAGCGGCACCACGTACTTGCGCGCGGCGCGCTGCCGTCCGGCCGGTTCCCGTTCGATGTACCAGAAGACGAGCGCAGACCAGGCCATCCAGAGAGCCCACAGCGCACTCGGCACCATCACGACGCCGGCCACGACCAGCATGGGGCGAAGCGCGATGCTGTCGATGTAGAGCAAGCTCAGCAGCGGCGCCAGCACGATGCCAAGCAGCAGCATGCCCACGCTGCGGACGCCACCCAGGATCAGCCGCGGACGAGTGACGCGCTGACGATCTGCAGCAGCCAGCCAGAACCCGAGCTGGGTGCGGTCGATCGTTTCGGGCAGGTCTTCCGGGTGGTTGTCGCTTACCTCGGCGACGAAATCCGCGATGCGTTCGGGAACGGCGAAATTCACGCCCAGCCAGAGCACGCGCAGCCAGCGGAACGGGCGCTGCAACTGGCGCAGAACCCAATGCGCCTGCCAGCGTTGCAGCGGCGTACGCAGTTCCAGCCGCGCGCCAAGACTTTCTTCGTCGCTGTCCTGCAGTTGCCAGGCCAGTCGAGAACGCCGGGTGAGCTGCAGCATGGCCAGTGGATCGTGGTCGGCCAGTGCGTGATCGAGATCGAAGAAGCGCAGCAGGGCCTCCATGCAGTCGACCGGCATCGGTGGCGCCTGTTCGTGGAGCTCGTTCAGCAGGTATCGGCCGATCCGCGTCTTGAACTGCAACGACCACAGTTCCTGGCGGCCCGCCAGCCACGCCTGCAGCGTCGCGGCATCGCCGATCGAAGCCTGCACAAACACGGCGCTGCAGAATGCGTCCAGGTCGAAACGAGGCGGCGCGGGTGGCTCGATGGCGGCCGGGAGATCCGGTGCGGCCGTGGCTGCCAAGGATGCGGAGGGCAAGGGCAGGGATGGCTCACGCATCGGCTCATGCGATGGTAAGGACTCATGGACGGCCGCGGCCCGGCAATGGGCCAGCGCCGCCTGATAGGCGGCATGCAATTGCTGGAACCCTTGTGGGTCGTCGTCGGGGCGGGTGCAGCGAAGCCGCTGGGCATACGCGCGCTTGATCGCGCGTTCGTCGGCGTCGGTGGCCAGTCCGAGCAGCTCGAACGGCGACATCAGGCCGACTCCAGCGTATCCAGCGCGCGGCCGAATTCGCGGCGATGCTCGCGGATGATCGCCTCGTCCTGGCTTTCCAGTGCGGTGCGGAAACGCGCGATCCATTCCTGCAACTGGTCGCGCGCATGCAGGTGTTCCTCGTACAGGCGCTCGGCGCGGGCCAGCATGGCGAGGTTCTCGTGCTTGCTGCGCGGATGGATCTTGAGGTCGTTCAGCGCTGCCAGGCGTTCGCGGATCTGCTGCGCGTCGAGCAGGCCCGGATTCTGTTCCAGCAGGAGCTCGTAGCGGCGATCACTGGCGTGCACGTGCGCTTCGACCTGCAGCACACCGTTGATGTCGTAGGTGAAGCGCACGGTCACCGCGTTCTCCGCGATCGACAGCGTCGGGTCGATGTCCACCGTCAGCTCGCCCAGCTTGATGTTCTTCTCGACCAGCGGGCTCTCGCCCTGATAGACGTCCAGTTGCACTTGCCTTTGCCGTTCCTGGACCGGCCAGAACGTCTCCTCGCGGCTGACCGGCACCGTGCTGTTGCGCTGGATGACCGGTTCGAAGAAGCCGGTCACGGCGCGCCCCTGTTCGTCGCGGCGCGCCACTTCGGTACCCAGCGAATACGGGCAGACGTCGGTGAGGATGATCTCGTCCAGGCGCTGGTCGCGCGACTTCAGCCCAGCCGCGATGCAGGCACCCAGCGCGATGGCCTGGTCGGGATTCACGTGACGCAGCGGCAACCGGCCGAACATGCGCGACACCGTGCGGGCGACCAGCGGCATGCGGCTGGCGCCGCCGACCAGCACGATCTCGTCCAGCTGTTCCGGCTTTAGCCGGGCATCGCGCATCGCCCGCTCCAGCGGTGCACGCATGCGCTGCACCAGCGGATCGGCCAGCCGGTTGAAGCGTTCCTCGTCGATCCGCCAGTCCAGCTGCCGGTCGCCCAGCGCGAAATCGATGCGTGCATGACCTTCGCTGCCCAGCGTGCGTTTGGCCGCCTCCAGCCGCCGTCGCAACTGGCCGCGCTGGCTGGCGTCCAGCGCGTCGTCGGCGAGTTTGAGGTCGGCGCGGCAGGTCTGTTCCAGCAGGTCGAGGAAGTCCTCGCCGCCAAGGAAGTTGTCGCCGGCGCTGGCATGGACTTCGACCACGCCCTCGAACATCTCCAGCACCGACACGTCGAAGGTGCCGCCACCGAGGTCGAAGACCAGGAAGCGGGCGCCGTCGGATTGCTCGCGCAGGCCGTAGGCCAGCGCGGCAGCGGTCGGTTCGTTGATTAGCCGCTCGACGCGGATGCCGGCCAGCTCGCCGGCGGCGCGGGTGGCCTTGCGCTGGGCGTCGGAGAAATACGCCGGCACGCTGATGACGGCCTCGTCGACCTTTTCCCCCAGCGCCGCGTCGGCATCGGCGAGCAGTGAGCGCAGGATCAGCGCGGACAGTTCTTCCGGGCGGAAGCCGTGCGTGCCCAGCCGGGTCTCGCGCGAGGTGCCCATCCAGCGCTTGAAACTGGCCACGCTCCTCTGCGGATGGCTGACCAGCCGATCGCGGGCCGGCTGACCGACGATCACCTGGCCGGCTTCATCGACGCTGACCACCGAGGGCGTGAGGAACTCGCCCAGCGCATTCGCGAACAGCCGCGGCCCCGTTTCGTCGTAACAGCCGATCAACGAATGCGTGGTGCCCAGATCGATACCGACAATCATCCCTGACTTCCCCTGTGAAGTCGTTGTACGTGACGGAAAAGCTTACATGCGGAACACGCCGTAACGCTGCGGCTCGATCGGTGCGTTCATCGACGCGGAGATGGCCAGGCCCAGCACCCGCCGCGTGTCGACCGGGTCGATGATGCCGTCGTCCCACAGGCGGGCGCTGGCGTAGTACGGATGGCCCTGACGCTCGTACTGCTCCCGCAGCGGCGCCTTGAAGGCTTCCTCCTCGTCGGCCGACCACTCGCCACCCTTGGCCTCGATGCCGTCGCGCTTCACCGTGGCCAGCACGCTCGCGGCCTGCTCGCCGCCCATCACCGAGATGCGCGCGTTCGGCCACATCCACAGGAAGCGGGCGCCATAGGCCCGACCGCACATCGCATAGTTGCCGGCGCCGAAGCTGCCGCCGATCACCACGGTGAACTTCGGCACGTGCGAGCAGGCCACCGCGGTGACCATCTTGGCGCCGTCCTTCGCGATGCCGGCCTGCTCGTACTTCTTGCCGACCATGAAGCCGGTGATGTTCTGCAGGAACACCAGCGGCACGTTGCGCTGGTTGCACAGCTCGATGAAGTGCGCGCCCTTGAGCGCGCTCTCGGCGAACAGGATGCCGTTGTTGGCGACGATGCCCACCGGGTAGCCGTGGATGTGCGCGAAGCCGCAGACCAGGGTCTTGCCGTAGCGCGCCTTGAACTCGTGGAACTCCGATCCGTCGACGACGCGCGCGATCACCTCGCGGATGTCGAACGGGCGGCGGGTGTCGGCCGGGATCACGCCGTAGAGTTCTTCGGCTGGATATTTCGGTTCAACGGGGGCGCGCAACGCCAGCGGCATCTCCTTCTTCCGGTTGAGGTGGGCCACGATGTCGCGCGCGATCGCCAGCGCGTGCGCGTCGTTCTCGGCAAAGTGGTCGGCCACGCCGGAGATGGACGTATGGACGTCCGCGCCCCCCAGCGTTTCGGCGTCCACCACCTCGCCGGTGGCGGCCTTCACCAGCGGCGGGCCGCCGAGGAAGATCGTGCCCTGTTCGCGCACGATGATGGTCTCGTCGCTCATCGCCGGCACGTAGGCGCCGCCAGCGGTGCACGAGCCCATCACCACGGCGATCTGCGGGATGTTCAGTGCCGACATCCGCGCCTGGTTGTAGAAGATCCGGCCGAAGTGCTCCTTGTCCGGGAACACCTCGTCCTGCAGCGGCAGGAAGGCGCCGCCGGAGTCGACCAGGTAGACGCAGGGCAGGCGGTTTTCCAGCGCCACTTCCTGCGCGCGCAGGTGCTTCTTCACGGTCATCGGAAAATAGGTGCCGCCCTTGACCGTGGCGTCATTGGCGACCACCACCACCTCGGTGCCGTTGACCCGGCCAATGCCGGTGATCACGCCGGCGGCAGGCGCGTCGCCGTCGTACATGCCATGCGCCGCCAGCGGCGACAGTTCGAGGAACGGCGAGCCGGGATCGAGCAGGGCGCGGATGCGCTCGCGGGGCAGCAGCTTGCCGCGGGCCACATGCTTTTCGCGCGCCCTGGCGCCGCCGCCCTCGGCGCTGCGGGCCAGTTCGCGCTGCAGGTCCTCGACCACGGTGCGCAACTGCTGGCTGCTGGCCTGGAATTCGGGCGAACGCGGATCGATCTGCGATGCAATGACGCTCATGAATGGAAGCTCACGGTCGGGTTCCCGTTGGGGCAAACCATGGATGATAGCCGGCGTTGTGCCGTGACAAAAACACTCCGTGCAGCCGGTTAATCACGGGCCAAAAAAAACGGTCGCACGAGGCGACCGTTTTTTTAATGCAGAACCGAGAGGGATCAGTGACCCTTCATCGCGTCCTTGGCCTTGTCGGCAGCGTCCTTGGCGTTGCCAGCGGCGTCCTTCGCAGCGTCGGCAGCCTTGTCGGCGGCGTCGGCAGCGTTGCCGGCGGCGTCCTTGGCCTGGGACATGGCGTCCTTCGACGCATCGGTGTTGGCCGGAGCAGCGGCGGAAGCCGCGACGGCAGCCTGTGCAGCCTGATCGGCGGCCTGGCCAGCTGCGTCAGCAGCGGTCTTGGCCTGGTCTGCAGCCTGCTCAGTCGCCGGGGTCGGAGCTGCCGCGGCAGCCTGCTGCGCCGTATCGGCAGCCTGCTGTGCGGTATCAGCCGACTTCTGGGCGTCCTGCGCGGAATCCTGCGCGCCGTTGCTGCATGCCGCCAACAGCGCGACGAGCGCGGCGGCGAGTAGGGTACGCGTAAACTTCATGGTGGATCTCCTTTGCCGTGGAATGCCGTTTGGCCGTGTATTAATAACGCTTTCGTGGACATTGCGCCAGATGTTTATGGCGACCCTTCAGTGCGTATTAAAAACAGATTTAACCGGCCGTCATGTGAATATTGCGCGACAGTGGCCGGTCGGCCTCGGGATCAGTCAATGGATTCGATCGCGATGGCGGTCGCCTCGCCACCGCCGATGCACAGGGAAGCCACGCCGCGCTTCAGGCCACGCATCTTCAGCGCGTTCAACAGGGTCACCACCAGCCGCGCACCGCTGGCACCGATCGGGTGACCCAGTGCGCAGGCACCGCCGTTGACGTTGAGCTTGTCGTGCGGGATGCCCAGCTCCTTCATCGGCGTCATCGCGACCACGGCGAACGCCTCGTTGATCTCGAACAGGTCCACGTCGCCGACCTTCCATCCAGCCTTGTCCAGCACCTTCTGGATCGCGCTGACCGGCGCGGTGGTGAACCACTGCGGCTCCTGCGCATGGGTGGCGTGGGCCACGATCCGCGCCAGCGGTTTCAGTCCCCGCTTGTTCGCGTCGTCGGCGGAAAGCAGCACCACCGCAGCGGCACCGTCGGAAATGCTGGAGGAGCTGGCCGCGGTGATCGTGCCGTTCTCCTTGCGGAAGGCGGGCTTCAACGTGGGGATCTTCGCCACGTCGGAACGACCCGGCTGCTCGTCGGTATCGACCACCACGTCACCCTTGCGACCGCTCACCGTGACCGAGGCGATCTCGTCGGCGAAGGCGCCGTTCTGCTGGGCCGCCTTGGCCCGGTTGACCGACTCGATCGAGAACGCGTCCTGCTCTTCGCGGGTGAAGTGGTACTTGTCGGCGCACAGTTCGCCGAACACGCCCATCGCCTTGCCGTCGTAGGGGTTGGTCAGGCCGTCCCAGGCCATGTGGTCGACCAGCTGGCCATCGCCGTAGCGGATGCCGGTGCGGGCGTTGACCATGTGCGGCGCATTGGTCATCGACTCCATGCCACCCGCCACCACCACGTTGGCCGAGCCCGCCTTGATCAGGTCATGGCCGAGCATGATCGCCTTCATGCCCGAGCCGCACACCTTGTTGATGGTGGTGCAGCCGGTGCCGACCGGCAGATCCGCGCCCAGCGCCGCCTGGCGCGCCGGCGCCTGGCCGAGGTTGGCGGGAAGCACGCAACCCATGATCACCTCGCTGACGTCGGCCGGGGCCACGCCGGACTGCTGCAGCGCCGCGCGAATGGCGACGGAACCGAGCTTCGGGGTGGGGACGCCGGTGAACTGGCCGAGGAACGAGCCGATCGCTGTGCGCTTCGAACCGACGATGACGACGCTGACATCCGACATGGACAACTCCGCTTGCAAGACTTTGGTGGGGCGCGAACGCCTGAAAGGAAACCCATTGATTATCGCAGCCCGTCGGGAAGCTGGGCAAACCGACGCGAATCCTTGGGGCGCAAGGACTTGCGGGTGTTTCATTGGAATTTCGTTGTGCGAAGATGCGTGCGGGGACTGCGCCGGGTGGGCTGGCTGCGCCGACGGTGGTCAGGTCGAAACGCGCGTGCGGGGGCATGATGAACAGATTCGATTCGGTTTTCCGGCGTCGCGAGTTGGCGCTGCTGGTGGCGGTGGCGCTGGGGTTGAGCGCCTGCGGCGGTGGCGGCAACGTCAAGCCGACACCGCCACCGACGACGCCGAGCTCGCCGCCGCCCACCACCTCGAACAATCCGCCGCCGCGGGATGCCCAGCTTTACATCACCAACGCGTACGCCGCACACAATCAGGGCTACACCGGCACCGGCGTGGTGATCGGGATCGTCGACAGCGGCATCATGCGTAACAATCCGACCGTCTCGGGGCGCGTTTCGCAGGAGTTGATCTACGTCGACCCGGGCAGCAACAACACTGCCATCGATGACGTGGTGGGCCATGGCACGTGGGTGTCGGAGATTGCTGCCGGTACCGCGTTTGGCAGGTTCCCCGGTGGCATTGCGCCGGGCGCCACCCTGGTATCCGCGCGAATCATCAGCGACGTGACACCCAAGGATGACGGCTCGGGGCAGGGCAATGAAGTCACTGCCGCCGATGCGGCGTTCTTTGCGCAGACGCTCAACCCGGCCATGATCGCTGCCGGGGTGCAGGTGATGAACAATTCCTGGGGCGGCATTTACTGGGATACCGGCAACAATTCCATCAACCAGGCTTTCGGCAACGCCTATGCGCCGTTCGTGGTGCAACACGGTGGCCTGGTGGTGTTTGCTGCCGGCAATGATTCGAAGAGCGACCCCAGCGACATCGCCGCGTTGCCGACCTACGCGCCGACGCTCCAACTCGACAAGGGCTGGCTGGTCGCGGTGGCGGTGGACAGCAACCATACGAACCAGCTGGCGAGCTATTCCAATGCCTGTGGCGTCGCGATGAATTACTGTCTGGCCGCACCCGGCGACGTGATCGTGCTGGACAAGGACACCCTCGCCAGCACCACCAATCCCGCCTACTGGCAGGTCAGCGGTACTTCGTTCGCTGCCCCGGAGGTTTCCGGTGCAGCGGCGCTGGTATGGCAGGCGTTTCCCTACTTCACCAACGACCTGGTGCGACAGACCCTGCTGGGTACGGCCGACGATCTTGGCGCGCCGGGTCCGGACCCGGTGTTCGGCTATGGCGAACTGGACGTGGGCAAGGCGGTGAACGGTCCGGGCAAGTTCGATTGGGGCGATGCCGATGTCACGCTTGATGGAAGCACGTCCGCCTGGTCCAACGACATCTCGGGCAACGGTGGCCTGACCGTTTCCGGCACGGGCACGTTGTATCTGCAAGGAAACAACACTTACAAGGGCACTACCAGCGTACTCGGTGGCACGGTCGTGTCGGGATATGTACCGGGATCGGCATCGGTCGGCCCGGGGGGCACGCTGGAAGTGGGTGCCTCGGCGCTGGGCAACGGCGTCAACGGAAACCTGGTGAACAATGGCAGATTCGCATCCCGGGGTGGCCTGATATCGGGCGATTATTCGCAGGGCTCCGGCGGACAACTGTCCATCTATCTCGGCGCCGCGCTGAACGTCTCGGGCAAGGCGACCATTGCCGGCGACCTCAATGTCGCCGCCGTCGTCGACAACTACGTGGTCGACTCCCATACCGATGTACTCAATGCCACCGGGGGACTTTTCGGTACCTTCGATTCGCTGAGTTCCGCGTCCAACGTGTTGCTCACGGCGACCCTCAACTACGATGCCAACACGGTATGGCTGGACGTGTCGCAGGTCAGCGTCACCGCAGTGCAGGGGATGAGCTACACCGCGGCATCCCACGGAGCGGCGCAGCGCGTCCAGAACGCGTTCGACCTGATCAACACCCGGTTGGGCCCGGCTGCACCGACAGGAATCACCCCGGCATCGACCAGCTTCGTGCAGGGTGCGGGCAGCCTGCAACGGTCGGGTGACGTGTCATCCGTGCAAAGCTCACTCGACAGCCTTTCCGGCCAGCTGCATGCCGCCAGCGCGGCGATGACGTTCGAGGCGATCGATGCCGGTACGCGGGCGTTGTCCGATCGCTTCGACAGCCTGCTCGACGCACCGACCGTGGGTGGCTGGACGCAGAACCTCGGCTATCACGGCGGCCTGTCGCGCAGCGGCTACGACAACGTCGGCTATGACCTTGGCGGCTCGCTGGTGGGACAGGATTATCGCGTCGACGGCAACGGCATCGTCGGTTACGCGCTGGGCCAGAGCCAGGGCCTGGGGCGGCTGACCAAGCGTGCGGACCAGGGTTACAGCCATGCGCTGGAAGCGATGCTGTATGGCGGCGTGATCCACGGCTCGTGGTACGCGATGGGCCGCTTCGGCATCGGCAGCTACCGCGAAACCATGCGCCGTCAGCTGCAGCTCGGCGATCAGTTCGCCGGGGTGGCCAGTGACGGCAACGGTCGTTACGGCGTGGCCTATGGCGAAAGCGGCTATCGCCTGGCGCTGGGCCGCACGCAGGTCACGCCCTACATGAACCTGCAGTATGCGCAGATCCAGCGCGACGGTTTCAACGAGCGGGGCGCCTATGGCTTCGGCCTGAAATCGGCGGCGCAAACCACGGCGCGCTGGCAGGCTGGCGCGGGCCTGCGGGCCACGCGTGACTGGAGTCTGCCCGGCGGTGGCAGTCTCAGCCTGCAGGGCCGCGTGTCGTGGCAGCAGTCGTTCGGTGTGCGCGGCGAAGTGTTTGACGCTAGCTTCAGCGGTATCGATCAGTTCGCTCCGGTCGGCGGCATCGGGCTGTCGCGTTATGGCGGCGTGCTCGGCACCACGCTGGACTGGCGCATGAGCCCGCGCGCAAGCCTGCAGATGGGCTACGACGAGTATCTCGGTCAGCGCCAGCAGGCCAGGATGGCCACGGCGAACTTCCGTCTGGACTTCTGAGCGACGCCCGCCGACGTCAGACCAGCACGACCTGCACGCCGGCGGCGCGCAGTGCCTCGACGGTTTCGGCCGGCGCGCTGGTGTCGGTGATCACGATGTCGAGGTTCTTCACCGGCGTGATCACCGACAGGCTGCGTTGGCCCAGCTTGCTGGCATCGAGCACGGCAATGGTCTGGCGCGAGACGCGGATCATCAGCGCATTCAATGCCGCCTCGAGCGGATCGGGCGTGGTTACGCCCACCTCCGGATCGAGGCCGTCGACGCCGAGGAACAGGCGATCCGCGGAAAGCTTGGCCAGCGCCTGCTCGGCATCCGGGCCGACCAGTGAATACGAAGTCTGCCGAAGCATGCCACCCAGCATCATCACGCGAATCTGCGGCAGGCCGGACAGCTCCATCGCGATATTCAGCGCGTTGGTGATCACCGTGAGCGATTCGAACTTCAGCTGGCGGATCTGCCGGGCGATCTCCACCGTGGTCGAGCCGGAATCGAGGATGATCGTCTCGCCGTCCCGGATCATTTTCGCCGCGGCCTGGCCGATGCGCAGCTTCTGCGCGTGCCAGCGGGTTTCCTTGATATTGAGCGGGGTGTCGTTCGTTGCTGGCGCAGCCGGCAAGGCACCGCCATGCGAGCGGGCGATTGCCGAGCTGCGCGCGAGCGCGTCCAGGTCTGCACGGATGGTGACGGTGGAGGTGCCGAAGCGGGTTGCCAGTTCCTCCACCGTGGCGCGCCCCTGCTGTTCGACCAGTTCGAC
The DNA here is from genome assembly GCF_016889805.1 of Rhodanobacter sp. FDAARGOS 1247. NCBI lineage: Bacteria > Pseudomonadati > Pseudomonadota > Gammaproteobacteria > Lysobacterales > Rhodanobacteraceae > Rhodanobacter > Rhodanobacter sp. FDAARGOS 1247. Next base: position 2,388,905 of record NZ_CP069535.1, on the reverse strand, counting down.
GATCAGGCGGCGACGTTCTTCGACCAGCAGGCGGCGGGAGGCGACGGGGGTTTCACTCATGGGCGATTTTCAGAAGTCGGGCGGCGTTGTCATGGTAAACCTTGCGCAGCACTTCGTCCGGCAGGGCGAGTCCGTAGATCGACCAGCGACCCTGCGGCGGCGTCGGCGCCGGTGCGTAATCGAAGTATTCGTCGTCGGTTTCCAGGAAGCGGTAGTAGATCTCGTAGAGCTCGTCGCCGAACAGCTGCTGCGGCACGTCGTCCCCGTACGGTGATGGTACCGCGTCGGTGCCGAACATGATCCGGTCCTGGTAACGGTCGAAGAAGCGTTGCGCGATGCGTGGCTGGCGACCCAGCTCGCCGATGCGCGCGCTGATGTCGATCACCGTGTTGGGGAAGCGATCGAGGCAGGCGGCCACGGCGGCGAGGTTTTCCGCGTTGTTGCCCACGTGAAGCAGGGCGAACGTGGTCTTCGGATGGCGTGCGATCAGGCGGTCGCGCGCGGCGAGCAACTCCGCATTGCCGGGGAACTCCGGACCGTAGAACGACCAGTCCGGATGATTGGCCAGTTCCTCGTAGCGCTCGTTGTTCTCGTCGGTAGGCAGGAAGAATGCCTCCGGGTCGGAGACGTGCAGGAATACCGGCAGGTCGTGGGCGGCACAGGCTTCCCACATCGGATCGAAGCGGCGGTCGTCCACCGCCACCAGCGGGCCTTCGTCGATCCGTTCGCGCAGATACAAGCCCAGCGTCTTCAGCAGTTTCAGTCCACGCGCGCCGACATGTTTGGCATGGTCGATCGCGTCGCCCTGCAACTGCGCATAGTTCGGTTCGGCAAAGTATTCGTATGACGGTTCGGTGAGGGTGAGGAAACGGCCGGGTGCGGCCTGGTCGAAGCTGCGGATGCTCTTTTCCAGGCCGGCGCCGACGCCGCCGGTGAGGTTCACCAGGGTACGGATGCCCTTGCGATCCATCACCGGCAGCAGATCCTCGGGCCGGGCGAACAAGGTCACTTCTTCGCCCACCGAGATGCCGCTGCGCACGTTGCTCGACCAGCTCAGGTGCGCGTGCACGTCGATGACCGGGAAGCGCGGTTGCTCGATGCGCGTCTTCGGTACCTGCAGCATGCTGCGCGGCTGGAAGTCCTTCAGTCGCAACCCGCTCTTGCCAGCGTCAGGCCGGGTTTGCAGGGGATTCTTGCTGCCCTCGATGCGCACCGTACCGGCGCCGCCGGGCGGCGCGCAGCACAGGCAGCCAGCCTGCATCAGGAACTGCGATCGGGAGGAACTGTCGCTCATCGGGCTGCGTGCCTCGTCTGCCTGTTCAGCGCGGATATTTCGCCATGATGTCGTGGACGGAGCGAACCAGCGCCACTGCCTGATCGAACGGGCGCAGCCACATGTTGCGACCGAACATCACGCCATTGGCGCCGGACTGCATGTAGAACTCGACCTTGCGCAGTACCGCCGCGTCATCGTCGTTCTTCTCGCCGCCGGAGAACAGCACCATCGTGCGACCGGCCGAGCGCACCACGCGTTCGCAGCGGGCAGCGGCCTCCTCCTGCAACTTGTCGTAAGGCGCCGGTACATTCGCCACGCTGTCGTTCGGCTCGTGCAGCTTGACGATGTCGGCGCCCATCTCCAGCGCCACGCGGGCGGCGTAATCCTGCGCGTAGAGCGTATTGGTGCCACCCCTGGCGTTGACCGCGCTGCCGCGGGGATACGCCCACATGACCAGCGGCATGCCATAGCGTTCGCAGTCCTGGCGTACCTTTTCGAACTGGCGGATTTCGTCGTGCTGGCGCGGCGAACCCACGTACATGGTGTAGCCGACCGCGTCGGCACCGAGACGCACCGCGTCCTCGACCGAGGCGAACAGCGGCGAGGTGGCTTCGGCGTCGCTGGCGATGTTGGTCTTGCCGTTGAGCTTGAGGATCAGCGGCACCCGGCCGCAGTACTCGGCCATGTACTTCTCGGCCAGGCCAATGCCCAGCGCGATGGCAGAAAAGCCACCGGCCGCGGCGAGCTCGAACTGATAGCTCGGATCGACGGCCGGCGGGTGGGGAAAGAAATCGGTGGGACCATGCTCCAGCCCCTGGTCAAGCGGGAGCACCAGCAAGCTGCCGTTGCGCGGACCGTAGCCGTACAGCAACCGCCATAGACGGGTGCGCTTGCCATGGGACAGGGCGAGCCGGGAAAGTTGGCTGCCGGTGTTCGAAACCTCTTGCAAGCTTTGTTTCATTTCGAATACTCTCGGTTCGGAAGCTGCATACTTTCATATTCAATCGAATTTGGCAAAATGTCAAAATTAAGCAATAAAACGAAAGTTTCGACTGGGCTGGACGCCTTGCATGCAGCCCCGTTGGCGGCGCAGCAGGCGCACGGCTACGCCGATACCCTGCGCGAGATCCTGCAGCAGCCGGCGACCTGGTCGGATACGGCCGAGCTGCTGCGCCAGCCGCAACTGCGCGAGCTGATGCAGGCAGCGCTGGTGCCGCGCCCGAGCCATATCGTGCTGACCGGTTCGGGCAGCTCCATGTATATCGGCGAATGCCTGGCACCCAGCCTGCAGGTCGAGTTGGGTATCCCCGCCCAGGCGATTGCAGCCGGCAGCTTGCTCACGCACTGGCGCAGTTTGCTACCACCCGGCGCCGGCTTGCTGATTTCGCTGGCGCGTTCCGGCGACAGCCCGGAAAGCTGTGGCGTGGTGGATCGCCTGCTGGCGGATGCCCCCGACTATCGCCACCTGGTCATCACCTGCAACGCCAACGGCAAGCTCGCCACCCGTTATCGCAATGACCCGCGGGTTACCGTGCTGGTGCTGGACGAGCGCACCAATGACCGTAGCCTGGTGATGACCAGCAGCTTCACCAACCTGTTGCTGGCCGGCTTCGGCCTGGTTCAGCGCGGAGGCAGCGACGCCATCGCGGCGGTAACCCGGCTGGCGCGCGGCGTCCAGCGCGTCTTCGACGAACAGGCCGATGCGCTTGCGACCGTCGCCCGTGGCGAGTTCGGCAAGGTCGTCTATCTCGGCAGTGGCGGCGCGCTCGGCGCGGCCCACGAATGTGCGCTGAAGATGCTGGAGATGACCGGCGGCGCGGTCGTCACGGTGGCGGAAACTTATCTCGGCCTGCGCCACGGGCCGATGTCGAGCCTGGACGACAGGACCCTGGTGGTCGGCTTCCTGTCACCGGACCCGGCGGTGCGTGCCTACGAGCTCGACCTGTTGCGCGAACTGTCACGCAAGCAACTGGGCACGACCCGTGTGCTGGTGGGTGAGCACATCCCGGCAGATGTGCTGGGGCCGCACGACGTGGCGATCGAGCAGGCGGGCCTGGGTGCGACGGACGATGCATTGCCGCTGCTGGCGGATGTGGTGGTGGGGCAACTGCTCGCGTTCTTCCGTTGCCTCAAGCTGGGTGGCAAACCCGACACGCCGTCGCAGGGCGTACTCACGCGCGTGGTCGAGCACTTTCCGATGCACCGGGAGCGCAGCTCGGAAAGCGAGCATGAGGGGGAAGCATGAAGCGCATCCTGGTCGTCGGCGAAATCAACGTCGATCTGGTCTTCAAGCACTGCCATGCCTTGCCTGCGCCAGGCCGCGAAGTGCTGGCCGACGACTTCTGCATGACGCCAGGCAGCTCCTCGATGATCTGTGCGATGGGGCTGGCCCGGCTGGGCAATCCCGTGGCATTCCGCGGCAAGCTCGGTGACGACAGCTGGGGCGCCTATTGTCTCGATGCGTTGCGTAACGCCGGCATCGACATTGCCGCCGTGCAGCCGCAGGCGAGCTTGCGCACCGGCGTCACCGTCTCGCTGTCGACGCCGCAGGATCGCGCTCTGGTGACGTTCCCCGGCGCGATCGCCACGCTGCGCGCGGACGAGGTGGACGATGCGTTGCTGGCCAGCGCCGATCACCTGCACGTCTCCTCGTACTACCTGCAGCGTGCGCTGCGGCCCGATTGCCGCGCACTGTTCGCACGTGCGCATGCCGCCGGCCTGAGCACTTCGCTTGATCCCGGCTTCGATCCGCAGCAGGCGTGGGCGTCCGACCTGCTTGGCACGCTTGAGGAAGTCGACCTGTTCCTGCCCAACGAGCTGGAGTTGGCGGCCATCACTGGCCGCGAGCGGGTGCTTGATGGCCTGCATGCGCTGCACAACGGGCGCACGCAAACCGTGGTGAAGCGCGGACAGCTCGGCTGCGCCAGCCTGGATCAGGGGCGACTGCTCGAAGTGCCGGCGTTTGCGGTCCATCCGGTCGACAGCACCGGCGCCGGCGATTCGTTCGACGCCGGTTTCCTGCATGCGTGGCTGCGTGGCCAGACCCTGCAGGACTGCATGCGCTGGGGCAGTGCCTGCGGCAGCCTCTCCACGCGCCGAACCGGCGGCACGGTCGGCCAGGCCAGCGTATCGGAAGTGGACACCCTGCTGGCGAACCTGTCGTGATCACGGTCATCGGTTTCAACACCGCGATCGATCGGCTCATCCGGCTGGATGCGCTGCGTCCCGGCGAAGTCAGCCGCGCACTCGACGAACAGGCGTATCCCGGCGGCAAGGGTTTGCACGTGGCACAGACCATTGCCGCGCTGGGTGAGCGCGTGCAACTGGTCGGCCTGGTCGACCCGGCCCATCGCAACATGATCGGTCGGCTGCTGTGCGAACGCGGCGTTGTGTTCCACGGCATCGAGGTTGCCGAGAGCCTGCGCACCTGCATCGCGTTGCAGGATGCGGACGGCCAGGTCACCGAGATTCTCGGGCAGGGGCCGCTGCTGGACGGCGCGCAGCAGGAAGCCTTGCTGCGCGCGTTTCGTCGTGGCGTCGATGACAGCGAGCTGATCGTGCTGTCCGGCAGCCTGCCGCGAGGGTTTCCGTCGACCACCTATGCCGAACTGGCAGCGCATGTGCGCGATGCCGGCAAGCACTGCCTGATCGACGCCGGTGGCGAACTGCTGCAGCACGCGGCACAGACTCGACCATTTCTGGTCAAGCCCAATCGCGACGAGATCGCCGATCTGCTCGGACGTCCGATCGGCGATCTCGCCGCAGCAGTCGAGGCGGTTCGCGAACTGCATGCCGGCGGCATCGCGATGCCGGTGGTGACGATGGGTGCACTGGGCGCGGTGGCTGCCGATGCGACTGGCGTCTGGCATGCCTTGATCGAACTGGAACAGGTACGCAACACGGTGGGTTCCGGCGACTGCCTGCTGGCCGGCATGACGGTAGGCATGGCGCGAAACATGAATTTGGAGGGGATCTTGCGTTTGGGCGTGGCCTGCGGCTCGGCCAATGCGCAAGGTCAGGAAACCGGTTTCGTCGAACGACGGGCGGTTGAGACGTTGCTCGCAAAGGTTCGAGTGCAGCGTCTGGCGTGATTGAAAAACAGGAAGTCAAACCGGGCCAGTCATGGGTCCGGCAGGGAGGCTTTTGTCCGAAATTCTGGAGAACGTGCAAGCGAGTTCGTGGGCAGGAGGTGTTCCCACGGATAACCACAACCGCCTGTGGCAGAGGGGAGGGGCATTTCTGCGCAGGGCGACAACGAACTACGTGAGGGGCATTTCAATGCATGCTGAAAAGAATGATGGTTTCACCGTCGCGGGCAGGAGCAGGAAGTTGTTGATCGCTGCCGCACACCGGGGCGCCGGGAACAGCGCTGACGGTTTGCGGCGAACGCTGCTCGCCATGGGTTTGCTGGTGTCACTGGGCGCCAATGTCGCGCAGGCGCAATCGATCACCGGCGGCCTGTATGGCAGGGAGCCTGGCGGCAGTCATGTCACGCTCGAAGTAGTCAATCCGGCTACCGGCTACCACCGCGAACTGCAGCCGGACAGCGATGGGCGTTACAACGTGGGCGGCCTCAACCCGGGCAAGTACACCGTCACCGTGTTGCAGGACGGCTCCACCATCGGCACCCGCACCGTCGTGGTGAGCGCCAACGTGCAGACGATGGTGCCGGCGCTTTCCGGCGTCGAGGCCGCTGCCACCGCGTCGGCGAGCGCCACCAATCTCGGCGCGATTCGGGTGTCCGGACGAGCCATCGATGCCGACGTGATGCCGATCGACGTGAGCACGCCGGAGTTCTCCAACAACTACAGCATGAGCGTGGTCAACCAGCTGCCGACCGGGCGCGGCCCCGAGAGCGTCGCGCTGCTGAGCTCGAAGGTGAAATACGACAACCAGACTACCGGTCTGATCCAGATGGGCGGCGCGAGTCCGGCCGAGAACCGCTACTACTACAACGAATTCGACAGCACCTACGACTACAACGGGCTCGGTGCCACCTACCTGCCGGCCGAGGCGATCACCTCGACCCAGGTATTGAGCGCCAACGCCGGCGTGAGCTGGACCAGCACCACCGGCGGCACGATCGCCTCCACCGTGCGCCAGGGCACCAACCGGTTCCAGGCGGGTTATTCGCTGTACTTCACGCCGGCGACTTCGTGGTTCAACCCGCATGCGCGCGATTCGCGCACATCGCAGGGCGACTACTACCACTTCAATTCCTCCAACAGCCACAGCGCCAACGTGGCCAACCAGTACCTGTTCGCGTCCGGTGCGCTGGTCAAGGACAAGCTGTTCTTCTTCGCCATGCTGGGCAACTCGCCGGCCAATACCAGTCAGAGCAATACGCAGAACCGGCACATCGACACGGCCAACCGCGACAAGAACGGGCTGCTCAACCTCACCTGGAACATCAACGCCGACCAGTCGTTCAACGTGGTCGGCAACCGTGACTGGAAGAATACCTTCAACAACCGGTACAGCCTGACGCGCGACTACGACCCGTCCTCGCAGGGCGCGTACGCAGGCTGGACCTCGACCCAGGTGAAGAACCAGTTCCTGATCGGCAACTACCACTGGCAGATCAACGACAGCATGAGCCTGCGCCTGATGGGCGGATACCTGAGCCAGTCCTCGCTCAGCCCGACTTCCACCTCGGGCACCAACCTGCCTTACGTGATCGAAGTCGATCCGGTGACCCAGGTGCACAAGAACATCGGTCTCACCACCACCAGCAGCAAGCTGTATCCGTTCGCCTACTGGCGCCGCGGCTTCAAGGGCGACTTCACCTGGAACCTGGGCGACCACAAGATCACCATCGGCGGCGAGCATTACAAGCACTTCATCAACAACGTCAGCACCACCACCGACGGCGGCGACTGGACCTATTACACCCAGCCCGGCAGCGTGCTGCCAAACGGTTCGCCGGCACCTGCCGATGGCCGCTACGTGGCGCAGTACTTCATCAGCACCGGCGGTCCGTTCTACACGGTCAACAAGGCGTTCTACATCGACGATTACTGGCAGGCGTCCGACCGCTGGATCGTCTATGCGGGCCTGCGCGACGACACCTTCATCAACAAGAACGTCAACGGCCAGAACTTCTGGCACCTGCCGCTGCTGTCGCCACGGTTCGGCGTGTCGTGGGACGTCTACGGCGACAGCACGATGAAGGTCGGTGCGAACGCCGGCAAGTACACCATCCCGATTCCGTCCAGCGTCAACAACGGTGCAGCCGGCGCCGTCACCCAGTGGTACCGCTATTACACCTACGCCGGCAGGGATCCGAACACGCAGGCGCCGACCGGACTGACCCAGATCGGTCCGCAGGAGACGCTGATCAACGGCCAGGCGCCCAGCGCCGCGAACGTCGCCACGTCCAACATCAAGGCGCCGTACCAGTACGAGTTCCAGGTGTACGTGCAGAAGACGCTGGGCAACAGCTGGTCGTCGATGGCCGAGCTGGGTTACTCCTCGCTCAAGCGCGCCATCGAGGATACCTGCTACACCCAGGGCATCACCGACTACGCGCAGGCCCGTGGCTACCCGGACTACGAGGATTCCAGCGGCTGCCCGATGATCAACCCGGGCATCGCCCAGGTGTTCATGCGCGACTACGACGGCGACGGCAAGCTGGATTCGCTGACCGTGCCGGGCAGCGTGTTCGGTCCGGCGCCTACGCGCAAGTACGTCCACCTCACGCTGGAATTGACGCACACGCAGAACAGCGACGAGCCGTACTTCCTCGACCTCAGCTATACCTGGGCGCACCTGTACGGCAACTACGACGGCCTGCTCAACCTGGGTACGCGCACCAACGGCGGACCGTCCGAGCAGATCCTGTGGGACTTCCCCGGCCTGATGGAGCACAGCTCCGGCAACCTGGCCGGCGACGTGCGGCACAGCCTCAAGCTCAACGGCATCTACTACTTCGCGACCGGCCTGCGTATCGGCAGCACGTTCGATCTGTCCACCGGCACGCCACAGAACTGCCTTGGCACTTATCCGGACATCGACAACCCCGCCGAGCAATACGGCGCCGCCAGCCACTTCTGCAACAACGTACCGGCACCGCTGGGCGCGGCCGGGCGTACGCCGTTGTTCTGGCAATGGAACCTGGGCGTGGGCTACGACTGGGCCATCAGCGACTCCCATCACCTGAGCCTGGATCTGCAGATGCAGAACGTCACCAATCGCCAGGGTGGCATCGATGCGGAGCAGCGCTACGACACCGGCAGTTTCCAGAACGATGGCTCGCCGATCCTCAACCCGAGCTATGGCGCGGCAACCTGGCAGGCACCGCGGACGACGATGCTGATCGCCCGTTACACCTTTCGATGAGGACGCAGGGCGTCGCGCCGATACGGTGCGACGCCCCTGCTGATTGTCCGCGAACCACGTTCCCGCGCCGCGCGGCCGACGGCATCACCTTCGCTTATCCACCGAGGTATCCCATGAAAAAATATCTGTTGCATCTCGCCTATGGGCTTGCAGGTATCGGAGCCTTCCTGGCCGGCCCGGCGCACGCCGTGATTGCGGGCGGCATGGCGGCGAATCACTACTACTATCCCGCCTCGACCGTCGCGAACGCCGACGGCTTGTACGGTTACAACGGGATCGATGCTTCCATCCGGGTGACCCGTGAGCCTGGCAACAACGGCAATACGTTCTACGCCAGCCAGTTTTTCTGGACGGTCAACGTCAACCAGGGCGGCTATGCCGGGATCCAGCAGAATTCGAAAAAGACCAAGACCGTTCTCTTTTCGATCTTCGGCCAGACCTACGATTCCAGTGTCGACAAACCCGGCTCCGCCTCCGGTGCGGTGTGCCGGGCATTCGGTGGCGAGGGTACCGGCACTCAATGCCTGTTCACCACCAAAGGCAGCAAGGAGCCGGCGTGGAGGGAAGGGGCCAGGTACACCTTGCACGTGGAGTACGCGGGAAAGACGACGATCCCTGCGGGCGCGGCCGACGCCGGCGAAAACTACCTGTGGCAGGCCTCCATCACCGATGAGGACACCGGCACGACCACGGTGATCGGAACCATCCATTCGCCGGCGGGCAACGGCCTGTTGCAGGCGGTCGTGCCGCAGTTCGTCGAAAACTTCACCCAGGGATCGCAGCAGTATTCCTCCTGCTCCCAGGTGCCGCCCACGACGGCGGTGTTCTACGCTCCGGTCATGTACGATCCCGCGGGCAATGCCGTGCAGACCAACAACGCCTCGACAGAAACCTATGGCGATTGCGCGTCCATCGCCAGTTCGATGATGAACCCGGACAAGACGGCCATCGCCACCATCAACCAGCCGCCCGGGGCGCCTTTCATCGCCCGGAACCGCGTCCAGCACTACTGCGCGGATACGTTGGGCGGCAACCATCTGGGCCTCAATGTCTGTGCGGGCAGCGACAGCTCGTCCTGGGCGGTGGGCAACCAGCTGCTGGCGAACGATGTCGGCAACCGGTTGAATCTGATCGATCGCAACGTATGCCTGCAGGCAAACGGCAGCAGTGCCGTACTTGCCGCAAGCTGCACCGCCGACAGCAATCAGGAGTGGCTGTACATGCCGGGCTCGGAGGCCTGGTTCAACGTGGGCTCCGGTCAATGCCTGAACGCAGCCGGCGATGCCGGCCAGAACAGCACGGTGAATCTGGCGGATTGCAATTCGTCCGACTATCAGCAGTGGATACCCAGGCAGCTGTAAGCGTGTCTGCAGGGCGACCTGCCGCTCGATGCCGCCATCGCCCATCGTCATGCGAAGCCGCACTGGCACCGGGCATCGAGCGCAACCGGCGGGTGGATATCAATGAATCAACACGAGAGGCAACCATGGCAGCAACGCATCCGCATCCCTTTCGCCTGTCGCGCATGAGCGTGCTGGCTTCCTGCCTGTTGGCCGCGCTGACGGGTTTCAGCACGGCACACGCCGGTGACGGCACCGTCCGGGACAAGGCTGTACTCGAACCCGGCGCAGCGACCTTCGCCGATCGGCATGGCGTGGAGCGTTTCGGCAACGCCGCGATCGAGGCGACATGGAAGCTCGATGGCAAGCGGCTCGTCGACATGACGATGACCGACCGGGCGCACGACCGCACGTTCGCCGTGCCCGCGCCGTTCGCGCTGTTGCTGGTCGACGGCAGCACGATCAAGGCTTCCGACATGAAGCTGCTGTCGCCGCCGCGCGCCCGCCCGCTGCCCGTGGACGCGAAGGCTTCGCGCCTCGCCATGCGCCAGCCTGGCCGGGCGGTCGAGGCCAGCTTCGGTGACGCGAATGGCCGCTTCCGGGTGGACTGGAAACTGGTGCAGCGTGACGGTTCGCCCTACCTGCGCGAGGTGGTCAGCATCGCCGCGCTGAAGCAGGACGAGAAGATCGCCAAGGTGTCGCTGCTGGAAACGCAGCTGGTGGACGCCGAAGTAGTTGGCAGCGTGAACGGCTCGCCGGTGGTGGCCGGCAACGTCTACCTCGGTTTCGAGAACCCGCAATCGGACAGCGCGGTGCGGCACAACGAAGTGAAGCTCACATTGTCGCGCACGCTGCCGCTGGAAAAGGGCAAGACCGTCGACTATTCGGCAGTGGTCGGCGTGGTGCGCGACGGCCAGCTGCGGCGCGACTTCGCCGGCTACGTCGAGCGCGAGCGGGCGCACCCGTACCGGCCGTTCCTGCACTACAACTCCTGGTACGACATCGGCTACTTCACGCCGTATACCGAGGCGCAGGCGCTGGACCGCATCAACACGGTGGGCACCGAGCTGCACGTGAAGCGCGGCGTGAAACTGGATTCGTTCCTGTTCGACGATGGCTGGGACGACCGCAGCGGCAGCTGGCACTTCAGCAAGGACTTTCCGCATGGTTTCGTGCCGCTGCGCGAAGCCGCCGCAAAGTACGGCGCCGCGCCGGGCGTGTGGCTGTCGCCGTGGGGCGGCTACGGCCCGCCCGCGAAGGAGCGCGCGGAACGCGGTGCCCAGGCGGGTTACGAAATCATCGACGGCGGCCTGGCCCTGTCCGGGCCGAAGTACTACCAGCGCTTCCACGACGCGGTGATGGACCTGGTCAAAAAGGACGGCATCAACCAGTTCAAGTTCGACGGCACCGGCAACGCCGACAAGGTGTTCCCGGGCAGCCGCTTCGACAGTGACTTCGCGGCGGCGATCCAGTTGATCGACGACATCCGCGCGGCCAAGCCGGACACCTTCATCAACCTCACCACCGGGACCTGGGCGTCGCCGTTCTGGCTGCGCTACGCCGACACCATCTGGCGCGACGGCGAGGACGACAGCGAAACCGGCGTCGGCAGCACGCGCGAGCAGTGGATCACCTATCGCGATGCGCAGACCTACCGCAACATCGTGCTGAAGGGGCCGCTGTTCCCGATCAACTCGCTGATGCTCCACGGCATCATCTACGCGAAGGAGAACCGCAAGCTCAACACCGATCCGGGCCACGACTTCGCCAACGAGGTGCACTCGTACTTCGCCAGCGGCACCGAGCTGCAGGAGCTGTACATCACGCCGTCGCTGCTGAGCGACCACGACTGGGACGTGCTGGCCGAAGCGGCGAACTGGTCGCACGCGAACGCTGACGTGCTGCGCGACACACACTGGATCGGCGGCGATCCGGATCGGCTCGACGTATACGGTTGGGCAGCGTGGTCGCCGCGCAAGTCGATCATCACCCTGCGCAATCCGGGTGACCACGCGCAGCTGGCGGTGGTCGACCTGCAACGTCAGCTGGAACTTCCTGCTGGCGCGGCGCGCCGTTTCCATGCGCACAGTCCGTGGAAAAGCGATGCGGCCAAGCCCGGAATGACACTTGATGCGGACAAACCAGGCACGATCACGCTGGCGCCGTTCGAGGTGTTGACGCTGGAGCTGACGCCGGTGGCGGGTTCCTGATACTCCGGGGTGGTGCGAATGATCGGGTGGAAACGCCGGTCATTCGCACCAGATCTCGTCACGCCTTGCCGTGGAAAAGCTCGCGGCCGATCAGCATGCGGCGGATCTCGTTGGTGCCGGCGCCGATCTCGTAGAGCTTGGCGTCGCGCAGCAGGCGGCCGGCGGGGAACTCGTTGATGTAGCCGTTGCCGCCCAGCGTCTGGATCGCTTCCAGCGCCACCTGCACCGCATTGACCGAGGCGTTGAGCAGGCAGGCGGCCGGGTCGATGCGCGACTTCACGCCCGCGTCGAACTGCTGCGCCACCATGTAGGCGAAGCCGCGTGAGCTCTGCAGCGCGGTGTACATGTCGGCGATCTTCGCCTGCATCACGCCGAAGGTGCCGATCGGCGCGTTGAACTGCTTGCGCTCGCGCACGTAGGGCAGGGCCAGGTCGAGCGCCGCCTGCATCAGGCCGATCGGGCCGCCGGACAGCACCAGCCGTTCGGTGTCCAGGCCGTTCATCAGCACGCGCACGCCTTCGTTGACCTCGCCCACGATGTTCTCGGCGGGGATCTCGCAGTTGTCGAACACCAGCTCGCAGGTGTTGGAGCCGCGCATGCCCAGCTTGTCGAGCTTCTGCGCCGTGGAAAAACCCTTCATGCCCTTCTCGACGATGAAGGCGGTCATGCAGCGGCTGCCGGCGGTGCGCGGCGCGGTGCGCATGTAGACCAGCAGCACGTCGGCGTCCGGGCCGTTGGTGATCCACATCTTGTTGCCGTTGGCGACCCACACGTCGCCGCGCAGCTCGGCCTTGCAGCTCATCGAGCCGACCACGTCGGAACCGGCGCCGGGCTCGCTCATCGCCAGCGCGCCCACGTACTCGCCGCTGCAAAGTTTCGGCAGGTACTTCTGCTTCTGCGCCTCGTTGCCGTTGTGGAAGATGTTGTTGACGCACAGGTTGGAGTGCGCGCCATACGAAAGCCCGACCGAACCGGATGCGCGGGAGATTTCCTCCATCGCCACCATGTGCGCCAGGAAGCCCATGCCGCTGCCGCCGTACTCCTCGGCAACCGTCACGCCGAGCAGGCCCATCTCGCCGAACTTGCGCCACAGGTCGGCCGGGAACAGGTTATCGCGGTCGATCCTGTCGGCGCGCGGGGCGATCTCCTTTTCCGCAAACGCATGCACGGATTCGCGCAGCAGGTCGATGTCTTCTCCAAGCGGAAACGGGCGCATCACGAACTCCATGGGTGTGCAGAACGGCGATTTTAACCCACGCGGCCCGCCAACGCCGGCGATGCCCGCCCAAGGGAGTTACAGCTGCGATTCGATCGGCAGCCAGCTCATCACGCGGGTGGTGGCGCGCAGCCACCAGCCGGCGTCGGGCTCGTGGTCCAGCAAGCGCGGCGGCTGGCTGCTGGCGTCCAGCCATTGCAGCGAGCCGTCCGGGCGCCGCTGCACCTGGTAGCTCAGGGCGGGCGAGGCCAGGCGCAGATACTCCTGGCGCAGGTCGCGGGCCAGCCCGGCATCGGCGAACAGCACGCCCATTTCGGTGTTGAGGTTGGCCGAGCGCGGGTCGATGTTGAACGAGCCCACGAAACCGCGTTCGCCGTCGATCACGAAGGCCTTGGTGTGCAGGCTGGCGCCGCTGCTGCCGAACAGGCCCTGGGCCGGCTTCGGGCCATTGCGGCGGATCTCGAACAGGTGCACGCCACCCTCCAGAAGCTTGCGGCGGTAGCGGTCGTAGCCGCTGTGCACGGCCGGCACGTCGTTCGCGGCCAGCGAATTGGTGATCACGCCCACCCGTGCACCTGCGTGCGCCAGCCCGACCAGGGTGGCCGTGCCGTTCCTGCCGGGCACGAAGTAGGGCGAGATCAGCATCACCTCGCTGTGCGCGCCCGCGAGATGTGCGGTGAGGCGCGGCTGCAACCAGCTGCCGCGATCGGTGGAGCGGAACTTCAGCGGCGGATCGGAGGCGACCACGATGTTGGCGCTCCAGTGCATGGACAACTCGTGGTTGGCCAGCTGTTGTGCGGACGGCGATGCGGCAACCCGTTGCAGATACACCTGCGCGTCGGGCCCGGCGGATTCCTGGCCGAGCCGCGACACGATCTGCTGCAGGTGTTCCGGCGTCTGCGGGTTCAGCGCCTCGATCGGCACGACGGCGCTGGAGTTCCAGAACGCGTCGAAGATCGTGCTGGCGTCCGCCACCGCCGGGCCAAGCAGCAGCATGTCCAGGTCGCGGAAATTCACCCGGCTGGCGGCGTCGAAATACTCGTCACCGATGTTGCGCCCGCCGACCACGGCGAGCCGGCCGTCGACGATCCACGCCTTGTTGTGCATGCGATGGTTGACGCTGAAGAAGCGCTGCACCATCTCCAGCAGGCGCCACACGCCGCTGCGGTTGCGGAACGGGTTGTACAGGCGCACTTCGATATTCGGGTGCGCATCCAGTGCCAGCAGCGCCGGGTCGAGGCCCTGGGTGTTGATGTCGTCGATCAGCAGGCGTACGCGCACGCCACGCTCGGCGGCGGCGTACACCTCGCGCGCCAGCAGATGGCCGACCAGGTCGTCGTGCCACATGTAGTACTGCAGGTCGAGGCTGCGCCCGGCGATGCGCGCGGAAGCGGCGCGCACGGCAAACGCGTCCAGGCCGTCATGCAGCAGGGTCGCCGCGGTCTGCCCCGGGTGGGCGGCGAGATAGGGTGCCAGTTCGCGATCGATCGGGGTCTGTGCCGCCTGCAGCGGCAGGGTCGTGCTGGCGGCGCCGCTGGCGCGCGGGGTCAGGTGGTCGGCCAGCAACAGGCCGCTGGCGACCAGCAGCACCAGGGCCAGCACGGCCCAACCCATCCAGATCATGATCCTGCGCATCCGTGGCACCTCCGGCTTCCGATTATTCGTGGGCTGTCGCAGATGCGCAAAGGCCTGCCGCGATCGACGGCAGGCCCTTGCGGAAACAGGGCCTGCCGGCAGACCGGCAGGCCCCTGGTGGCGCGCTTACTGACCGCGCATGCGACCCTGGAAGCGGGTGCCGCCATTGCCCATGTGCGCCAGCTTGATCTTGCCGATCGCGTTGATGCGCTCTTCGGCAAGGCGGTCAGCCGCCTTGTAGGTCGGGATGTTCTGGGTCTTGGAGATCTCGAAGATGCGGCCCAGGTTGTAGTAGATCGTGCGCATCATGCGCATCGCGCGCTCGCGGTTGTAGCCGTCGATTTCCAGCGACACGTTCATCACGCCGCCGGCGTTGACCGCGTAGTCCGGCGCATACAGCACGCCGCGACGCTGCAGCTCGTCGCCGATCTCGTCGGTGGCCAGCTGGTTGTTGGCCGGACCGCAGATGATCTTCGCCTTGATGCGGTCGATGGTCTGCTCGTTGACGGTGCCGCCCAGGGCGCACGGCGAATAGACGTCCGCATCCACGTCGTAGATTTCGTCCAGGCCCACCGCTTCGCAACCCAACTCGTCGACGCAGCGCTGCACCGCTTCCTTGTTGATGTCGGTGACGAACACCTTGGCGCCCTGTTCGCGCAGCAGCTTGATGTACTCGCCGCCGACGTGGCCGCAGCCCTGCACGGCATAGCTGTACTTGCCCACGTCCTCGTTGCCATGCTTCGCCTGCAGCGTGGCCATCAGGCCTTGCAGGGTGCCGTAGGCGGTGAACGGCGACGGGTCGCCCGAACCGCCGTGCACCTGGTGCACGCCGGTGACGTATTCGGTTTCGCGGAACACGTATTCCATGTCGTTGACGTCGATGCCGACGTCCTCGGCGGTGATGTAGCGGCCGTTCAACGAGTTGACGAAGCGGCCGAACGCGCGGAACAGCGCCTCGGACTTGTCCTTGCTCGGATCGCCGATGATCACCGCCTTGCCGCCGCCCAGGTTCAGGCCGGCCACCGCGTTCTTGAACGTCATGCCGCGCGACAGGCGCAGCACGTCGTTCACCGCCTCCTGCTCGGTCTTGTACGGCCACATGCGCAGGCCGCCGAGCGCGGGGCCCAGCACCGTGTTGTGGATCGCGATGATGGCCTTCAGGCCGGCGTCCTTGTTGTGGCAGAACACGACTTCTTCGTGACCGGTGTTGGCGATGGTTTCAAAGATCATTGGAACGGTGACTCCATGATTTACGGTGCCGGTGGGCATCTACAGAGGGTGGCGGAGAGCATGCGGGACTTCGCCGGGGGTTTGAAAACGCCTGAAACTGATCGCCCCGACCGGAGCCGGGGCGATGAATCAAAGCGTCAAGTTTAGTACGTCACCCCCGCAGGTGGTGCCGCGGCGCAGCAAGGCGCCTGCGTATGGAGGCTTCGGGCGCGGCGCGGCCGACTCCGGAAGCGGGCTGCGGCCCCCTACATCCGGCAGTTCGGCGCATGCCCGCTGCTGCGCGCCTGCTGGTACGCCGGCAGCAACTGCTCGGCCTGCCGGTTCAGCGCCTGGGCGCGGTTTCCCGAGGACGGATGGGTGGACAGGAACGCCGGCGGCTTGCTGCCACCCTGGGCACCCATCTTTTCCCACAGCGTCACCGCCGCCCGCGGGTCGAAACCGGCCTGCGCCATGTAGCGCTGGCCCAGCGTGTCCGCCTCGCTTTCCTGGGTGCGCGAGAACGGCAGCAGGATGCCGACCTGGGCGCCGAGGCCCAGCGCGGCGGCCGCATAGCCGGCATTGGTGCCGCGGGTGCCGGCGTAGATCGTGCCGGCCGCCACCGCCGCCTGGGTCGCCATGTTGTCCGACACGCGTTCCGCGCCGTGCCGCGCCACCACGTGCGACAACTCATGCCCCAGCACCACGGCCAACTGGTCCTGGTTGCTGGCCAGCTTGAACATGCCCTTGTTCACGCCGATGCGGCCGCCGGGCAGGGCGAACGCGTTGGCGCTGTCGTCGTCGACGATCTGCACCTCCCACTGCTGGGTGTTCCATGGCGGCGGCAGTACCGCGATCAGCGCGCTGGACACGCAGGTGGCGTAGGCGCGCTCGCGCGGCGCGTCGACGAACTTGCCCTGCTTGCGCATGTCGTTGAACGCGGTCAGCCCCATCTGGCTCATCTGGCTGTCCGACACCATCATCAATTGCGAACGCCCGGTGGGCGAGGTGACGCAGCCGGCCAGCAACGTGGCAGCCAGCGTGGCGAGCAGATGGCGGTGTTTCATGCGTGATCCCCTGAGGACGGTCGTGATTCGAGCATAACCGCAGGAAATCACGGTCGGGATCAACACGGCGTTGATGAAATGTACGAACGATCGTGCTATTTTCTGCCGCATGACGACCGCAACCCTCCCCGGCAAACGCGCCACCACCCGCGAAACCATCCTCGACCACGCCTACGCGCTGGCTCGTCGTGACGGGCTGGAAGGCCTGTCGATCGGCAACCTGGCCGCCGACGTGGGCATGTCCAAGAGCGGCGTGTTCGCCCACTTCGGCTCGCGCGAAGAGCTGCAACTGGCCGTGCTCGACACCGGCCGCAACCGCTTCGTGAGCCAGGTGCTGATGCCCGCCCTGAAACAGCCGCGCGGCCTGCCGCGGCTGCGTGCGATCGTGGCGAACTGGTTCGCATGGAGCCGCGAACACCAGAGCGGTTGCGTGCTGCTGTCCGCCGCCAGCGAATACGACGGCCGCGACGGCGCGCTGCACGATGGCGTGGTGCGGCAACAGTCCGGCTGGCGCGATGAATTGCAAAAAGCGATCGCGCAGGCGGTCGAGCTGGGCGAGCTGCGCAGCGACACCGACGTCGCCCAGCTCGCCTTCGAGATCTACGCCCTGATGCTCGGCCTGCACCACGACGCCGGGCTGTTCGGATTCGACGAAGCCGGCCAGCGCACCCGCGCGGCCTTCGAGCGCCTGTGGCGCAGCTGGCAAACCTGAGGCGAAACCCATGTCCACCGTCATCGACCGACTCAAACTCACCACCGTGCGCACCGGCTTCGTGCTGGGCGGACGGATCGCACCGAAGCGCACCGTGAACCGCGCCGCGCGCCTGTTCGCCACCCCGTTCGCCAGCAGCCGTGTTCGCGCCGACGCGGTGCAGGGCGATGCGCAGATGCAGCGCGGCGAGTTGCAGGTCCGCGGCGAAACCATCGCCACCTACATCTGGGGCGATCCCGCGACCCAGCCGTACACGCTGCTGGCGCACGGCTGGTCCAGCTTCGGCCTGCGTTTCCTGCCGTGGGTGGCGGGCTTGCGTGCGCTGGGCTTCGCCGTGGTCACGTTCGACCAGCCCGGCCACGGCCACAGCAGCGGCAAGCTGTGCACGCTGCCCGAATTCACCGCCACCACCCACGCGATCGGCGAACACTACGGCCGCGCCGCGCTGGCCGTCGGCCACTCGCTGGGCGGTGCCGCCGTCACCTTCGCCCAGGACGAGGACTGGCATGCCGATCGGCTGATCCTGGTGGCGCCCGCGGCGGACATGAAGGCCGCGGCCAGCCGCTTCTTCCGCTTCGTGCGCCTGGGCGAACACCTGCGCCAGCCGTTCTACGACTGGCTGCTGCGCCGCACCGGCGTCAGCGTCGAACAACTGCAGGTGCATCGCCGCCTGCCTGCGCTGGGCCAGCCCGCACTGATCGTGCACGACCTCGACGACGCCGACGTGCCGTGGGGCGAGGGCGAACGCTACGCCCAGTTCTGGCCCGGCGCGCGACTGTTCACCACCCAGGGCCTGGGCCATCGCCGCGTGCTCGATGCGCCGGAAGTGATCGACGCCGCGCTGGCCTTCGTGCGCGGCGAAGTCGTCGGCACGCGGGTGATCGGCAGCCCGAACCTGGCGCTCTGCCTCTAGCCATTCCCGCCAGCGACTCCTTCGCCTCCAGGCCCTCCCGGTTGCCGTCATTCCCGCGAAAGCGTCGATGGCAAGGGGTCGGTACAGCCGCATGTCCGTACGCCAAGGTACGCCGGCAATCCCGCGAGCCCGTCGTCGATCCACTAGAATCGACAGGTTCAAGCATCGATGCCGGAGTTGCCATGAGTTCCCCCGCCAAGCACGTCCCCGCCAGCGCCCCCCAGACGGAAACCACCCCGCTGCGCTTCGTCACCGCCGCCAGCCTGTTCGATGGCCACGATGCCGCCATCAACATCATGCGGCGGATCATCCAGTCGCAGGGTGCGGAGGTGATCCACCTGGGCCACAACCGCTCGGTCGAGGACGTGGTGCGCGCCGCGCTGCAGGAAGACGCCGACGCGATCGCGCTGTCGTCCTACCAGGGCGGCCACGTCGAATACTTCAAGTACATGGTCGACATGCTGCGCGAGCGCGGCGCCGGCCACGTGCGCGTGTTCGGCGGTGGCGGCGGCACCATCACGCCGGAGGAAATCCGCGAGCTGCAGGCCTACGGCGTCGAGCGCATCTACCATCCGAACGACGGCATGAAGCTGGGCCTGGTCGAGATGATCGAGGACGTGATGAACCGCACCCGCGCCGCGGTCGACCAGCGCGTCGAAACCGCCGCCAGCAAGGTCGACGTCGATGACGAAATCTCCATCGGCCACATGCTATCCACCATCGAGGAAGGCCGCCTCGGCGACGCCGAGCTGGAACGCCTGCGCAAGGAATGGAAGCTGGCCGGCAAGCAGACCCCGGTACTCGGCCTCACCGGCACCGGCGGCGCCGGCAAGTCCAGCGTGGTGGACGAACTGCTGCTGCGCTTCCTGCACGCCTTCCCCGACATGCGCATCGCCGTGCTCGCCGTCGACCCCACCCGCCGCCGCTCCGGTGGCGCGCTGCTGGGCGATCGCATCCGCATGAACTCGTTGAGGTCCCATCGCGTCTACATGCGCTCCATGGCCACCCGCCGCCAGCACGCCGCCACCAGCGTGGTGCTGCACGACTGCATCGACTTCCTGAAGAGCCAGCCGTACGACCTGGTGATCGTCGAGACCGCCGGCATCGGCCAGAGCGATTCGGAGATCGTCGACCTGGTCGACTTCCCGGTCTACGTGATGACCAGCGACTACGGCGCCGCCAGCCAGCTGGAGAAGATCGACATGATCGACTTCGCCGACCTGGTGGTGCTCAACAAGTTCGACAAGCGCGGCGCCGAAGACGCGCTGCGCGACGTGCGCAAGCAGTGGAAGCGCAACCACACCGCGTTCAGCGTGAAAGATGACGACGTGCCGGTCTACCCGACCATCGCCAGCCAGTTCAACGATCCGGGCGTCACCTGGATGTTTACCAACCTGTGCCGCCTGATGCGCGAAAAGCTGCATCTGGGCGCGGCCACTTCCAAGGCAGGGCAGCCCGCTCTGGAACCCTCCCCTTCCAGGGGAGGGCAGGGTGGGGTAGCCCCAGCCGAAGCCGGATGCAGCTGGACCCCGCAACTCGACACCACCCTGAAAGAACCCCGCGCCACCGTGCTGATCCCCGGCGCCCGCGTGCGCTACCTCGCCGAGATCGCCGAGCAGGGCCGCGCCATCAACAAGGGCATCGAGACCCAGGCCGAATTCGCCAGCAAGGCGCAGCACTACTACGAAGCATTGAAGGAACTGGGCGACGACAAGCTGCCCAAACCCCTCGACCTCTACACCAGCGACGCTCTGGATGCCTCCCTTCCCCCGCCTGCGGGGGAAGGTGCCCAACGGACGGATGGGGGCACGGCCACGACCGACCGTTCCATGCTCCTCCTGCGCCAACGCTACAACGCCGCCCTCAAGGAACTCAGCCACGAAGCGATTCATCAGCTGCGCGAATGGCCGGCGCTGTACCAATCGGTCACCGCCGACGTCAACGAATACAAGGTCCGCGACAAGGTCATCCGCGTCGACAACTATCGCGAATCCCTGAGCCACCAGAAGATCCCGAAGGTCGCCCCGCCGAAGTCCAAGGACTGGGGCGAACTCGTCACCTTCCTCGGCAAGGAAAACCTGCCCGGCCACTACCCGTACACCGGCGGCGTCTACCCGTACCGCCGCAGCGGCGAAGATCCCACCCGCATGTTCGCCGGCGAAGGCACGCCCGAGCGCACCAACCGCCGCTTCCATTACCTGAGCCAGGGCGGCGCCGCCACGCGCCTGTCCACCGCGTTCGACTCGGTCACCCTGTACGGCGAAGACCCCGCGCCGCGCCCGGACATCTACGGCAAGATCGGCAACTCCGGCGTCAACATCGCCACGCTCGACGACATGAAGAAGCTGTACTCCGGCTTCGACTTGAGCGCGCCCAGCACCTCGGTGTCGATGACCATCAACGGCCCCGCGCCGATGATCCTGGCGATGTTCATGAACACCGCCATCGACCAGAACGTGGAGAAATACCTGCGCGCTGATGACGCGCGCTGGGCGGAAGCGGAAAAGAAGATCGCCAAGCTCTACGAAGGCCGCCAGCGCCCGCAATACCTGGGTGACCTGCCCAAGGGCAACGAAGGCCTCGGCCTCGGCTTGCTTGGCGTGTCCGGCGATGAACTGGTCGACGCCGAAACCTACGCCCGCATCAAGACCGAAACGCTGACCCAGGTGCGCGGCACCGTGCAGGCCGACATCCTGAAGGAAGACCAGGCGCAGAACACCTGCATCTTCTCCACCGAATTCGCGCTGCGCATGATGGGCGACATCCAGCAGTACTTCGTCGACCACAAGGTGCGCAACTTCTACTCGGTCAGCATCAGCGGTTACCACATCGCCGAAGCGGGCGCCAACCCGATCAGCCAGCTCGCCTTCACCCTCAGCAACGGCTTCACCATCGTCGAGTACTACCTCGCCCGCGGCATGAAGGTGGACGACTTCGCGCCCAACCTCAGCTTCTTCTTCTCCAACGGCATGGACCCGGAATACACCGTCATCGGCCGCGTCGCCCGCCGCATCTGGGCCCGCGCCATGCGCGAGCGCTACGGTGCCAGCAGCCGCAGCCAGATGATGAAGTACCACATCCAGACCTCAGGTCGCTCGCTGCACGCGCAGGAAATCCAGTTCAACGACATCCGCACCACGCTGCAGGCGATGTACGCGCTGTTCGACAACTGCAACTCCCTGCACACCAACGCCTACGACGAAGCGATCACCACGCCCACCGAGGAAAGCGTGCGCCGCGCGGTGGCGATCCAGATGATCATCAACAAGGAACTCGGCCTCAACTTCAACGAGAACCCGTGGCAGGGCAGCTACGTCGTCGACACGCTGACCGACCTGGTCGAGGAAGCGGTGTACAAGGAGTTCGAGGCGATCAGCGAGCGCGGCGGCGTGCTCGGCGCGATGGACACCATGTACCAGCGCGGCAAGATCCAGGAAGAGTCGATGTATTACGAGCACAAGAAGCATGATGGCTCGTTGCCGTTGATCGGCGTGAATACGTTCCTGCCGAAGGATCATGGGGGGGAGATTGCTACCGAGATCGAGTTGATCCGGTCGACGGAGGAGGAGAAGGGGGCGCAGATTGCGCATGTGAAGTTGTATGGTGAGGCGCGGAACTCACTGGTGCCGGGGAGCTTGCGGACGCTGCAGGACACGGCGCGGGAGCGGGGGAATGTGTTTGAGCGGTTGATGGAGGCGGTGAAGTACAACTCGTTGGGGCAGATTTCGCATGCGCTTTATGAGGTGGGGGGGGAGTATCGGCGGAATATGTGAGGAAGGAGGCACGGATGGCGCTTTTCAACGGATATGTAGGGGGCGAGGATGAGGCTGAAGAATCTCAGTCGATGGACGCTTGATGATCAAACGGTTGGGCTTCTGTTTTTTGCTCAAAGACTAGATGAGCTCTTATTTGACTACACCCTTGATACTTATAAGCCGCCCGCATTAAATGCACCCTTTCTATGCGTTGAGGCGATTGAACTTATTTATGAGATAGACAAGGGCTTCATTGAGCCGGCTAATCTTGAGCCGGTTCTGGAGGAGCTAACTTGGAGTCTTCAAAATGACGATGTCGCGAAAAATCTGCTAAACGCAGATATCAATTACTACACACTTAGAAATGACGAGACGCCTCTGCCCGTAACGAAGCTACGTTTGGAGGCGCTGGGCCGAACCATTAATTCAAGTCGGTATCTTCATGCTTTAATTGATAGGCTTGCAGTAGCAGTTCGACAGTCCGCAAAGCGAGAAATCGACAGCCTCGCTTCGTCGCTAGTTACGACATTAATCAATGTGGGGATGAGTAAGCAGTTCATCTTCAACTCCACGCAGGAATATTTCTTTTCGCCCGACGGCTCTGACATATGTTCGCCAGACGATTTGGACGGATTTATTAGTTTGGTAACGCCCAAGATTCATAGCTACTCTGTATATTTTCTGGGTTCTTCACAAATTAAGGGTGTGTCGGGATCTATAGGTTCGTTCGGGCTTGAGATACTTGATGAGTTGCCCGAAGAAAACGCAGAATACCTATTGGATAATCCAAAAACGGAGAATGAGGTATTTATCAAGGTCCTCAAAGTCAGGGCCTTCGACGCTTTTTCCGCGCGTCACAAAGCCTTCGGTCGGCTGGACAATCTAAGTGATCTTTTCACTCTGTTCTACCATAAGAGCCAGTTGACGTGGCGTCCAGAGGCTTTAGTTGTTCGTCAATGCTGCGACAAAAAGTCTGCGGTTGCCATTGCTCCGAAAGGGCCGATGGAAAAGGCCTTTGATTTACGGCCAGATAAGGCGTCTAAGGAACTCAACATTTTGTTGACTAGATTTTCTGCGCGAAATGATCGAAGTAGCTTTCAGCGTTTTAATCGTGTGGCTGATCTTCACGGTATTTGTGTCGCACAGGATATTGCTGACAATCAGTTGGTAAATCTGTGGACCGCTATTGAGACCTTAGTTCCATCGCATGTCGGTGGATCAAAGATTAAACAGGTTATAAAGGCGACAACTCCATTTGTTGCGCGATCTTACACAAGAAGGCTGCTAGAGACGCTTCTCTTTGATTTGACCAGATGGGATCGATGGAGAATCAAGAAAATACTGAACAAGGTGCCTTCCGAGAAAGGTGCGTCTGCTCTACAGAAGGTTGCCCGCCTAATAGCGTCAGAAGATTGCCGGGAAATTCGTGATGAGTTATATGGGAGACTTGGCGATTTTCATCTTTTGCGATATCGATGTTTTAAGCTATCAGAACAGCTCGCAACATCGAAAAATATTATTTCGATGCTCGATCGGCACGAGAAGAAAGTGGCGTGGCAGCTCCGGCGGCTCTATCGTGCACGAAATTTAATCGTGCATACTAGTCGTAGTCCTTCATACCTTAGTACGCTTATAGAGAACGGGCATAGCTATTTTGATATTATGCTTTTCGATGTCATTGGACTTTCCTGTGGGGAGTATGGCGCTGTTACAATTGAGCAGTCGTTCGAACTCGGTGCGATCCTATACGGAAGTTTTAGGAATCGACTTAATAGTGTGGATAAAATTGACGGCGAATCTTCTGAATTGCTAGTGAGTAAGGACGGAATCTAGAAGCCGAAACGATTAAAGGATTAAAGGGGACGGGATTAAAGGGGACGTGGCTAATTAAATGTCTTGCTGGCCGCTTGCCCGCGGGGGCCGCCCACGCGGGCGGCACACGGTAGGGTGTCCGAGGGTGGTTTCCACCATGCGCTGGAAGGAGCCAAAAACGGGGTCGGAGCCAAAAACGGGGTCAGGTTCACTTACAACCGTTTGAATTGTCATGAGGCGGTCGATGTGGGGGCCTGATGCCGGCGAAGCGTTGGGTGTTGGCATCCACCATCGCGCGGAAGTCATCGGGGAAAACGGGGTAAGGTTCACTTACCGCCATAACCGGGCAGTAACGGGCTCCGTTTCACTTCTAAAGGAGAGGGTTCAGTTGACCAACGACGCTGCTCGCACAAGTGCTCTGGAACGACTTGAGCGCGTCAGATTTGGAACTTGCGCTCTGCACCGCGCGCTTGAGCCAAAAACGGCAAAAACGGGGTCAGGTTCACTTACAACCGTTTGAATTGTCATGAGGCGGTCGATGTAGGGACCTGATGCCGGCGAAGCGTTGGGCATTGGCTCCCACCATCGCGCGGAAGTCATCGGGGAAAACTGAATTAAAGGGAATTAAAGGGGACGTGGCTAATTAAATGTCTTCCTGGCTGCTTGTGCGCGGTGGTCGGCCGCGCGGGCGGCACACAGCGGGGCGTCCGAGGGTGGTTTCCACCATGCGCTGGAAGCGCTCGTCACCAAGGGCGCGTTCCTGGCTGGCGTGCGCGCTCAGCTGCTGCAGGTCATCGGGCGCGATGCCTGCGTTCAAGCATTGCTGATAGGCACGGGCGCGTTCGTTGGGGTACTTCCCATCGCGAGTGCCACAAGATCGGCGGGCGCCCGTCTCGCCGGTATCATCCTCGAGCATTGGAAAAACGGTGGAAAAACAGGGTCAGGTTCACTTACAACCGTTTGAATTGGCGCACGGCGAAGGTGAACTGCCCCGCTGCGTAGCGGCAAGATGTCTGGATGGCTGAGGTGGGGTAGAAGGGAACCTAGCCACGTTTTTATGCTTGACCTGTTCCGCGAATAGAAAAGAGGAGGTCGACAATGTTAATGGGCTTTATTTTTTTCGCCTGGCAGAGCACTGCGACTCCTCCACCGTCCAACAACGGGTCTGAATTTCGGCGCTTGGTTGCGGCTGTGCGTGAAATGTCTAAACCTGATCCAGACCTCGTGCCTACGCTCGATGAAATCGCCGTTTGCCAAAAGGCTGGGGGCGACGCAGTGAACTGTTACGTAGATGCATCACCCAAGCGTTGCAAGGAGGCCTCAATTAATATGGTTGGCAACCCAGCCTTGTGGAAGCGAACTTGGTTGCTATGCGTCAAGTCGTGCGCTCGGGCCGGGGTATATGACCGGTACCTCGGCGATTGTCGGAGATAGAGGCAATTAAAAGGAGACAAAACAAAGTAAAAACGGGGTCACCATTTCGCCGTCCGTAGTCAATAGGCCCGCACTTGCTCTTGCTCTTCCCCGGTGATCGAGCAAAAACGGGGTCAGGTTCGCTTACAGCCGTCTGAACCTCTGAGAAGCGTGCCGTGCGAAGGCCTGCTACGGGCATGTCGTTGAGAAACAGGAAGCGCCCCTAGTTGAGTGCCGATTTCCGCACTCTCGGATAGATCCATCACGGAGTTTGAGACAGCGCATTAAGGAGATTGAGCATGGTCGACGCCAAATTCCAGAAATCATCTGTTCGTGTTGCAAACGAAATATCGCAATTGAAAGCGCAGCAACATGTCGCCAAAGCTAGAGAATTGCTTGAACATAGTGGGTTGGCGCGTACGGTTAAGAAAGAATCTTCGCTGCCCACAGTTCGGATTGGGGTGTGCTTTCGCACGGATGGTGGCGGAGCCGTTCACGGCGACCATGACGTCAAAGGCTTGTTGGCGATTAATGACCTGATTCCGGGTCCCGGCTGCAGAGTCGTTTGTGTACCGCTGCCTGCGGGGGCGTCGGGGCCCGTGACACCGAATCGAGATGCGTTCTGTTCCTTCAACGAGCTGGATGGCATAGATCTGCTGTATATCCCTGGCGCACCTGCTGCCCCGGCCAGTCAATCAGCCACATCGCAACACTTGGATCGATCCTCGGAGGAGCGAAACTTCAACCGCAAGTTGGACCCGGGTCCCGACCGCCCGGGCGGGAGGAAGGCTGGAGCGGCTTACGACAAGGCCCTGCGAGAGTTCACGGAGGCCGCGAGTCGTGCCCCATATGAAGCAAGGCTGCTCGACATTGCCCGTGTGCGCGGGATTCCTGTTCTCGCCATTTGCGCTGGCTCATGGCGTTTGCTGGAAAGTTACGGTGGGAAGGTGCGCACATTGCCACTTGCGGAGAGGGGTAAACACAAGTCGGTGTCGACCCAAGCGAGCGATGTCTGGGGGCTCTCCCACGGTGTAAGGATCAGCCCTGAAACCATGGTCGGTGATCGTGGCGGAAAATTGAGTGGGATAAACTCTACACATTGGGCGGTTGCCTGCATTAGGTACAATGCCAAACGCAATGATTTCGGTTTGGCGCCCGTCGATCCGAGTGCGGTAGATCCAGACAAAATGCTGGAAATCTCAGCATTCTGCGACGATCCGTTGTCAGCCACTGTAGAGGCCTTTGAAACACGCTTTGGAGCGCCCCAGATAGGCATACAGTGGCATCCTGAAACTTACATGCCAGGCATGCCCGGCCAGGCGCAAGGGTCTGTTGGGGGGCGTATACACGCCCAACGGCTTTTCCTATTCATCGTGGGGGCGGCGCTCACAGCGCAGCAGCGAAGGGCGGGTATCGCCAAGGCACTGGATCGGGAGGCACGTGCCTTCGCCGTAATTGGCAATGCCGTGCGGGAAGCGGATCGCGGCGACTTCGAGGCGGCTGGTCGACTCGTCAAAGCCGTAATCACCCAGTTTTCTCGTGACCTTTGGTCTGGGCGCATGGAATTGACTGCAGACGCCATTCGTCTCATCGCTGAATCCCATGATTTGGATAGGGAGGGCAAGCCAGTCGGTGCCGGAAATTTGTATCGAGAGGCGCTCTCCAAGTTGAGCGCAGCTGGTGTGCGAATCTGATAAACCTCAGAGAGAAAACAGGGGTTGAAAATAGGGGTCAGAGTGCACTTTTCGGAAACAGGGTCGGAAACAGGGGGGGCAGAGTGCATTTTAAAAGTCGACTCTGACCCCTGTTTTCCTTAACTTTCTCCGCCCCGTTTAGGCCGAAATTGACGCCGCAATGGGCTACCCTTTACGGAGAAACGGGGGCGCATATGAGCGAAGATCAGGAACAGACAAACACTTCAGCGCCATTGTTGGCCGCCGGCCGGCTCCTTTCCGCACTGCCGAAAATTGCTAGTGGCGTTCTGGGAATCACTGCGATCGCTTACGTCGTCGGATGGCGGATGTCAGCAGCTTATTATTCGGAGCTTGGCGCCAGGTGGGCGTTCGACCTGATGAGTATTGCGCAGGTAGCACGCTCAGCGGCTTGGGTTGTTTCCTTGACAGCTGTGTTGAGCGCGGGTTGCGTCATGCACTTCATAGCCGGCCATTCCACTGCCAAGCGACTTGGCAGGTGGGCTGTATTTTGGATGCTTTCTGGATGCATCACTTGGGTCCTTAGCGATCCCCCGTGGGGTTTGCTCAAAACCTCTTGGGCGCATGGATTTACTTTTCTGACTGGACTCTTTTGGGCGATCGCGACCGGGGTATCGGTTGGCGAATTGACGGCCATACTTGCGAGCGGAAGACGGTTTGAAGGCTACATGCCCTATCTTTACGACGGCATTGTCGTCTATGGGTTGATCTTCGCCCCGGGCTTCATCGGGCAAGCGAGTGCTGAATTCCAGGGTGCGAGTGCGTCCCACTTGCCGCTCGTCACGGTGCTGGCAACGTCCGACAGTCGTCCATGGCGATTGGTTGGACCTGTCGGTGATCAATTGCTTTTGATCCTGCCGAGCGACGATAAGGCAAAACGTCTATTCAAGCTCGTTAGTCCTACTTCACTTGCTTTCATAGAGTCGACCGAGGCCCATGGCGTAGAAGCGGGCAACCGCCCCGCTCCGGTTGCTCGGAAATAGCGGGCTTCCACATCCAGTGGAGCGCCTTCTTTGTTCAAGAGCGGGGTCAGGTTGAGATGGCCCATTCGGGCCCGATGGGGCCGGGCATCATGACGTCGGAATTAAAGGGGACGTGGCTAATTAAATGTCTTCTGGCTGCAGGAATTAAAGGGGACGTGGCTAATTAATTGTCTTCCTGGCTGCTTCTGCGCGGTGGCCAGCCGCGCGGGCGGCACACAGCAGGGCGTCCGAGGGTGGTTTCCACCATGCGTTGGAAGCGCTCGTCACCAAGGGCGCGTTCCTGGCTGGCGTACGTACGCAGGTGCCGCGAAACAGGGGTCAGAGTGCACTTTTCGTTGCTTGGTTATTCAGGAGGTGTCTCATGAAGGGCGATGAACTCGTTAGTTATCTTAGGCGGCAAATGTCGTTGGGGACTGATCGTGCTCTGGCAAAGCATCTAGGCGTAACAGAGATATCAATTGGAGCTTGGAAGCGGCAGAAAGCTGACCTGTCACCGCGCCAGATCTGCAATATCATCAGGAGTGCGAGCAAGGCGGCAGTCTCACGAGCGCACGACGGAATGCTACGGCCGATCATTGAATATTTTCCGATCAATCCTGTCGAGTCCGCGGGCGGGATCAAGTACGAGCTTTTCGCTACTGGGAAAGACGACAATCCCCTGCATGTTCAGCTTCGGAAGTGCCTCTCCGAGGCAAAGGGTGTTTATATCTTCTACGATTCGCGCGGCCGAGCACTTTACGTTGGCAAGGCCAAAGACCAGTCGCTCTGGCACGAAATCAAGAATGCTTTCAATCGGCAGCGTGATACACAAACTGTATATCGAGTTAGTCATCCGACGCGTAGGCAGAATTTCAAGGCTGCCTACACGCTGGGTCGGCAGCCTACCCGGACCCAGCTTAAGCTTAACGATCTGGCCGCCTATGTCAGCGTCTATGAGGTTGAAGGCCCAATGATTAACAAAATGGAGGCCCTTCTAGTAAGGGGCTTCGCAAACGACATCCTGAACGTTCGGATGGAACGTATGTAGAACGAGAAACAGGGGTCACCATTTCGCTGTCCGTAGTCAATAGGCCCGCACTTGCTCTTTCCCGGGGCAAATGAGGACGGAGGGAGTTAAGTAGAGATAATTCCCTCCGTCCCTTCTATCGTTAATGGTTTAGGGCGTGTCTTTAGAGAGCCGTACAGAGAATTAAAGAGAATTAAAGGGGACGTGGCTAATTAAATGTCTTCCTGGCTGCTTGTGCGCGGTGGTCGGCCGCGCGTGCGGCACACAGCAGGGCGTCCGAGGAAAACAGGGGTCAGAGTGCACTTTTCGGAAACAGGGTCGGAAACAGGGGGCAGAGTGCACTTCAAAAGTCGACTCTGACCCCTGTTTCGAAAGTCGACTCTGACCCCTGTTTCCGTCCTCTGACCCCTGTTTCCACCACAAAAACTGCCAGCATGCCCAACGCCTCTCCGCATCAGCACATCCATACGGATCGAACGTCGTGGCCGAGTTGGCCGGCGCGGACGATACCTCGGATGCTCAGGAACTCCGTGGCATCTTGCGGTCGATTTCCGGTCGGCTGATGCGCGGCCAATTTGTCTATTGAGGCACGCCATGCAAATCTGGAATTGGAGTGGTGCAGCAAACGGGTTCACGACGCTACTGCCGGTGCGGGACGAGGACATCCTGGCTGGTGTGTTCACAGCCGATGGCACGCACAAGACATGGGATATCCGACCCCAGGTCATGCCCGGTATCGAGCGGGTCAAGAAGAAGCAACACCCGCTGGGAGACCTGAGCTTCGTGATGGGCGCGAGCGTCGTCTTGAACAGAAAGGCCTATGAGGCGCTCAAAAGCTTTCTTGAGCCGTTCGGTCAGTTCCTGGAACTCGACATGGTCGACGAGACAGGCCTCGGTGGCGGCGATCAGCGTCTGTACTTCTACAACGTCACAAACGTCGTTCAGTGCATTGACTTCGATCGCTCGGAGACCGAGGGCAAGAAGGTCATCAAGCCAGCCTTCCTGCCGGACTCCGTACCGCTCAGCGCACAAGTGTTCAAAGACCCGTTGCGGAAGAAAATGGACATCTATTTGAACGAGGCGGCGCACGCAGAGCTGAGCCGTTTGCTGATTGGAGCGGGGCTTCGTGGATCAACCTTGACGCGGGTGTGCTGAGACGCCAACGGGGTTCGGGCAACCAAGAACTAACGAGGTCACCATTTCGCCGCCGGGGTCAATGGGCCCGCACTTGCCCTTCCCTGTGATCGTGAGGAGCAATGCCCGTCTTGCCGCTGACCACCCGCCGCTGTGTTTCATGCGGCGCGAGGATCGCGCCATATTAAAGGGGATGTGGCTAATTAAATTCACTCATGGCTGCCCGCCCGCGGTGGCCGCCCACGCGTGCGACATACCGCCGGGCGTCCGAGGGTGCTTTCCACCATGTGCTGGAAGCGCTCGTCACCAAGGGCGCGCTCCTGGCTGGCGTGCACGCTCAGCTGCTGCAGGTCGTCGGGTGCGATGCCTGCGTTCAACCATTGCTTGATAGGCACGGGCGCGTTCGTTTGGGGTGCTTCCCATCGCGAGTGCCCCAAGATCGGCGGGCGCACATCTCGCCAGTATCATCCTCGAACATTGCACTTCGTGGGAGCTGACCGACCGCGCATGTCAGCAAGTGAACCTGACGCCGCTTGCAGGACCCGTCGGCATGGGAAAGCGAAACTGACCCGTGCGGTTTGACCCGATCTTCCGCCCCATATGATCAGACGCGGTTTTTCTTTGATCTGGTCGCGCTTCCTGTTCGTGCTCGTGTAAAAATCAGGCAGGACACTTCAAGGGGCGGCAGACAGTGAGAATGCTTCAATCGGGCGCTTGCGCCAATTGCGATCGCGCCATTGCCGGTCCTGACCAGAAATTCTGTCCCACTTGCGGCCAAACCACGCCCGCACACCGCATCGATTGGCATTTTCTCGGGCATGAGCTGGAGCACAGTGTGCTGCACATGGACCGGGGCATCTTTTATTCGCTCAAGGAGCTGATGCTGCGGCCGGGCCATTTGATGCGCGACTACATCGAAGGGCGGCGCGCCAACCAGGTCAAGCCGATGTTGCTGTTGATGATCTCGGCGGCGCTGGTGGTATTGCTTGGCAAGTTTCTGCTGGGCGGCGATCTGATCGGCCCCTCCCTGCAGGCTGGCGCCGGTTATGTGGAGGGCTCCAGCGTCGGGGTTGAGGGAGGCGCAGCGGCTGCAGCGTCGGCCAAGACCGCCGTTGCGGTGAAAGACTGGATCAATGCACACCTGGCCGCATTTACGCTTCTTCTCCTGCCGTTTCAGGCCGGGGCCTTCTGGTTGGCATTCAAGGGCAGGGGGCTGAACTACCCCGAATGGCTGGTGATCTCGGCCTTCCTGACTGTGCAGACCTTCATTTTCATGGCGGCTGCCGTACTCGTCCAGAGGTGGCTGCCAAGCGCGCAAATGTGGGTCGTTCCCTTTGCCTTCTTCTATCTGGTCTTTTCACTGGTGCAGTACTTCCAGAGCTCCTCGCGCTGGAAGACCGCGCTGCGCGCCTTGCTGGGCTTCATCCTGTTCACGGTGGCCAGCTCTCTGATCTCTGCTGCCGCAGGGTTTGTATTGGTCTCCATGTCGATGCTTGGCTAAAAGTAAAGAGGCGCCAGGGACGACTGGCACTGACTCAAGCTCGTCACCCCCTTTGTTCTGGCCCCCTTTGTTCTGTCATCCAGAAAGATGGCGCGTCGATTGATTCCGCGCTGGGTGATGTGGAGCGGTACGCCCGGGATTTCCAGGTGAGCTCGGAAACAGGGGGCGGAAACAGGGAGCAGAGTGGGCTTTCTCAAAGGCCCTTGATCCACATGTTTCTTGAGCTTTCACCGCTCTGACAGCGATCTTAGGTCAGTTCTTTCAGCGCCTTCTTCAACAACATGTCGTACGTCTGCAGTCGGAACCGCACATTGAGCTGCAGAAGGCTCGTCCAGTAGCCAAATACCAACGCGAAGACAAGGACGATCTCAATCCAGCTGGGGTGCGGCGGCCATTGGGCGTCCTTGAACTGGATGTAGAGCGCAATGAAGACGGGCAGTGCGCCTAGCTTCTCGATACCGCCGGTAAGCAATGGCAGCCGTTCGCGCAAGCGCTCCAGCCGATAGCTGGCGTAGTCGCTCAATTTTTCCAATTGATCGCGAGGGCAATTCTGTATCCAACGAATCAATTCTTGGTTGTGGGGCAAATCAAAATCCAGTTCTTCGGCAGCCTCGCGTCTTTCGCCAGCGAAGGTTGGCCATGAACGCGGCAGCTGAGTTGCCATGGCGATACCTAATGCAACCAATTCCACCAGCAGAAAGGTCGCGGTGATGATCACCGTGCTGAGATGGTTGGAAGGAAGGAGCTTTGCAGCCAACAAGCCAAGTCCCGCTGAGACGAAACCTATGGCCAAGCCCCAACGGGCTTTCTTTGTCATGTCAGTCGAGGCATATGGATGCTGCGGCACCTCCTCCAACTTGGCCTCCAGCGCCGCAAACGTCAGTGTTGTTTCCATATCTTCGCCCCTGTGACTTGCATTGTGCTGCGGTGATTCAGTTGAGCTGGAATTTAGCTTATCGGGAGGAGGCACATCAGCTCCGCGCGTCTGAGCCTGTACGTCGTGCTCCCGGCCTGACTATGCTGGCTCCTTCCAGGATTAAGGGGGACGCGGCTAGTTGAACTCACTCATGGCTGCTTGCCCGCAGTGGCCGCCCACGCGGGCGCCACACGGCACCGTGTCCGAGGGAGGGCGAGTTCTCCGGTTTTCAGGTCTCGGCCATGAATGCCCGCAGCGCAGCCGCAACCGCTTCGGGTTGCTCGTCCGGCGCGAAATGACCGCTTGCCGGAACCAGGCCGCCGTGCACATGCGCCAGCCCGCCCTCGCGCAGTCCGTCCACGTAGCGCCGCAGTTCGATGCCGCGTTCCGCCTCGCCACGCAGATAGAGCACGGGCGTCTCCACCTGGTGACCACGCGCGTCGCGGTTGTGCTGCGCGTCCTGCCCGAAGGCGCGATACCACTCGAAGCCCGCATGCAAGGCCTGCGGTTGCGCGTAGGCGGCTGCGTACACGTTCCGCGCTTGCGAGTCCACGCCCTCGGGGCGGGCGGACAATGAGTCGAAGAAGAAGGCGAAGTATTCGGCCTGGTGGCCTGCCACCAGCGCTTCCGGCAGTTGCGGCACGGCGTGGAATGCGAAATGCCAGATGTGCGGGTTGCGCTCCACCTCATGCCAGGGGGCCACGCCCGGCACCGCCGTGTTCATGATCACCGCCCGCTCCAGCACGCCAGGCCACGCGTGCAGGAAGGCATACACGATCATGCCGCCCACGTCGTGACCGACCAGGGTGGTATGCCGCAAACCCAGTTGCGCGATAGCCCCGCGCACATAGCCGGCCAGGGTGCGCTTGTCGCTGGCCGCCGGAAGCGTGGGAGAGCCGCCGATACCCGGCAGGTCGATCGCCACCACGTGCGCGTGCGCCGCCAGCGCGGCCATCACCCGCTCGAACGATTGCCAACAGGTCGGCCAGCCGTGCAGGAACATCACCGTCGGCTGCGTGTCAGTGCCGCCTTCGACGGCATGGATCGCAACGTCGTCCACTTCGAGTTGCCGATGGCGCCATGCGGCTGCGTCGTTTGCGTTCATGCGCGATGCCTCGCGAACGGGCGTCCAGCTTGGGCGACCCACTGTGAATCGCCTGTCGTCGGATAGGGCCTCGTTCAGTAGAAGGCGGCAGGTTTCGCTGCGTGCTCCGGGTTCAGACGCGAGTGCGAGGCAGGCCGGATGCGTGCTTCCTGCTTGGGAACGCAGCAGCCAGGCAACCAATGACTTGTGGCGTTTGCTTGCCACCACCTGTCGCCATAACCTCGTTCCGTCTTCATGAAGGATGGCAGCCATGCGCTCGTTTCATCTTCTTGCCATTGTTCTGGCCGCTGGCCTCGCATGCTCCGCCGCGAGCGCGGCCGACGTTGACGGGACGGTGCAGCCAGGGGAGCGCGATGTCTTCAACCAGGTGCAGCAGAACGCCTGGTATCTGCCGACGACGGATCATGTGGCGAAGTTGTTCGTGACCGAGATCGGGCAGGGTTCGCCGGTGGTGTTCCTGCATGGCGGTCCGGGGCGCGATTTCCACTACATCATCGATGCCTTGCGCCCGCAGTTGGAACAGCATGCCTTCGTCCTGTACGACCAGCGCGGCAGCGTCCTGTCGCCGGTGCCGGCGGGAACCGAGGGCAAGCTGACCATGCGCCAGATGGTGGATGACCTGGAGGTGTTGCGCGTCGCGCTGGGCCGCGATCGGCTGGTGCTGTTCGGGCACTCGTTCGGCAGCCTGCTGGCCATGGCTTATTACCGGGCCCATCCCGCGCACGTGGAGCGCCTGGTTCTGGCCGGCTCCCTGCCACCGGTGATGGACAAGGCCATGGCGGATGCCTACGACAAGGCGCTGGACCAGCGGGAAACCGCCATGATGTCGCGCGAAGACGCCATCGCGCGGGCGCTGGCCGAGGCCGGCCTGCCGTCGGACAAGGGCGGCGACACATCGCGGCAGGCGAGGATGCGATTGCGCATCCGCTACAACGCGCCGCTGGACCTGGTGCACGTGGAGCGCTGGCGTCAGCTCACCAGCGGCGGCATCTACTACAACCACGCGGCGGGCGCGGCGATTGCCGCGAGCATGCCTGCCTGGGACGTGCGTCCGGCGATCGCGGCGCACCCGGTGCCGATCACCGTCATCCAGGGAGACAGCGACTATCTTGATCCGTCGGCCCACTTGTGGTCCGCCCTGGCCAAGGCGGGAAAGATCCGCCTTCGCGTCATCCGTGATGCCGGGCACTGCGCCTGGATCGACCAGCCGCAGGCATTCGCCGAGGCGCTGCGCGATGGTTTGGACGGCCATTGACGAGAGTACGATCGACGAGACTGGTCGTGCTGCGGCGGAGCGACGGAGCCGTCTCGCCAGGCCGGCAGGAGATTTCGATCGCTGCGAAACGGGAGTGAGGATGAACGATCTTTTTCCAGAATCATTGCAGCCCGAAGCCATCGGCTTTGGCGCCATTCGTGACGTCGCGCCCGTGTTCTTCGCGCTCTATCCATCCGCCGACGATCTGCCACGGGTGCTTGCGTGGCGGCAGAAGGCATGTCGCCAGCACGGTGTTCCACCGGTAACGTTGCGCCCGGACGAGATATTGCACGTCAGTGTTGCGGAGGTCGGCGTGCCCCGGCGGCTGCGAGAGCCGCTGGAAGTGGCCCTGGGTCTGGCCGCGGAGGGCTTTTCGTACCGGCCATTCGAGCTCACCCTTGATGTGCTGGTGGGCGGCTTTGGGCGCGACGGCCGTGCACTCGTGGCGCTGGCGGATGCATCCAGCACGAACAGCATAAACGGCTTGCGCGTCGCGCTGGCCGATGCACAAAAGCCGTTCGGTCTTTCCGCCAGCCGGGGAACCATCGTCCCGCACCTCACCCTCGGCTATGGCGACGGCTTGTCAGCCGAACGCCGGTCGATCGAACCCGTCAGTTTCCACGTCGAAGCGGTCGATCTCGTTGCCAGCAACGTGGGCAAGTCGGAGCATCTGCATCTGGCCCGTTGGGTTCTGCAGTAACGCGGTCCCTGACGGTTTGCGTCGTGTGATGGGTTCGGATCTTTGTCCCGTTGATCCTGATGCCGTCTCGTGATTTTCGACCATCGAAAGGATTCCCATGGCTTACTCAATGAACCAGGTGGCCCTGTACCTCAACCTCGCTGCCGCACGGGTCAAGGCGGATGGCGACCTGCGTTATCTGATGGGGCCGGGAGCACCGAAGATCGGTGGCGGCGGCAATCTGCAGGAGACGCAGATACTCTTCGTGCGCGATGCGCTGTGGGTCGCCAACAACGACGATGCCGACACCGTGTTGCAGAAAGCCATACTCGAAAAGCTGCTGATCGGGACGCCGGAGGCACTCGTCGAGCATGTCGAGGCCTGCCAGACACGCGTCTTCAAACGCATGAAGCTCGGCGCGAAGGAGATTTTCGTGCCGCCGGGTTCACCCGCGGAAATTCTGCTCGCCGAACTTGCAGGCCTCGACGATGCGGGGGCCAAGCGTGACCTGGCCTATCCGCCTGCCCTTGGCGCCTTGCCAGTTGCCGGCAAGAAGCCCGTCGGCTACGCGCTGCAGCCACCGGGCACGGGCACAGCGCCAGCTGTCTCGGGCATCGTTTTTGTCACCGGCAACTACGAAGGTACCGTGGGTTCGGGGGATAACGAGCATGCTGAGCAGAAGCTGCTCGCGGCCTTGAGTCGGGTGCCCGACAGTGTGCGCGGCACATTGGCACTGTATGGTTGCAAGCGGCAATGCAGCGTTTGCAAAAGCGTGTTCGACAAGGCGATCCCGAAAGTCGCGTCGTCTTATCGCTACCTCAATTGCCGCGCCCACGACGACCCTGCGATCGAGAATTACCAGGCGCAGGCGCATCCCTCGGGGATCAAGGCGCTGGATGTCGATCGGTACTTTCCGGTGTAGTGCTCGCAGGCTTCAATAGCGACGCCGACCTGAAGGGACATGGCCAATGAACGTTGCTCGCCACCGCCTGTTCGTGGTGGCGAGCTCCAGTGGCTCCCGGTACTTCCGGCACACTCCCTCGGCCCGCTGTCAGGTCCAGCATTCCCCGCACCGATCACCACGATCCGCTGCGGGGGAGAGACGTCATGCCGACCATGGACCGCCGACAGTTCCTGAAGCTTTCCGCCACGCTGGGCGCGGCGCTGGCCCTGGGGTGCACGCCGTTGCGTCCTTCGTCGAGCGGCTGGCGCGAGCGGCGTGAGGTGTATCCGCAAGGCGTCGCCTCCGGCGATCCGGATGACAACAGCGTCCTGCTGTGGACGCGGCGTCCGTATGCGGATGGGCGCACCAGCGCCACGTTGCGGGTCGAGGTGGCGCAGGACCCGGCCTTCACCCGGGTGATCGCGACCACGGCGGCGCGGGTGTCGGCCGCGTCCGACTGGACCTGCCGGGTGCTGGTCGGCCAGCTGCCGTCGGCCCGTGAATACTGGTATCGCTTCGTGGACGAGGAGGGCAACGGCAGCCGCATCGGCCGCACGATGACGGCCCCCGCGCCCGATGATGCACGGCCGGCACGCTTCGCCTTCGTCAGCTGCCAGGACGTGTGCGAGGGCGCGCTGAACGCCTATCGACGCATGATCTTCGAAGACGAGCGCGCCGCGCCCGAGGATCGCATCGGTTTCGTGCTGCACCTGGGCGACTTCGTCTACGAGGTCGTGCAATACCCCGACCAGGTCAAGGACGGCCATCGCTACGACCGCCGCATCACGTTCCCGGTGCACTACCCGACAGGCAAGACGGTCGCCAACAACCGTTACTGGGTGCCGGCCTCGCTGGAGGATTACCGCGCCCTCTACCACGGCTACCTGCAGGACCCGGACCTGCAGGATGCGCGTGCGCGCTGGCCGTTCGTGGCGGTGTGGGACAACCACGAATTCTCCTGGCAGGGTTGGCAGTCGATCCAGGAGTTCCCCGGCACGGAAGGCTGGGTGCCCGCCCAGACGCTCAAGGTCGCCGCCAACCAGGCCTGGTTCGAATACCAGCCGGCGCGGGTCGCGGCACCGGGCGCCAGCCTGGACAGCTTCGCCGCGCCGCACGTCGTCGACACTCTGGTTACCGAGTTCGATGACGACGGACTGGGGCGCGAAGCCAACAACCTCGCCGCCATCAACAGCCTGATCGTGTACCGCGCCCTGCGCTGGGGCCGGCACATCGACCTGATCCTCACCGACCAGCACAGCTTCCGCTCGCGTGACCCGGGTTCGCACGACGAGATCAACCCGCTGTTCGAAGGCGACCAGCTGGGCTGGGTGCCCGAGGAACTGGCGATGCAGATCGACGGCGGCCGCGACTATGCCGGCGGCCATCCGCCGGCGAAGCTGTCCTTCCGCGGCAAGAGCGTGGCGAACTACCGCGCCGGCGAAGCGGCGCAGACATTGCTGGGGGCGAAGCAGAAAGCCTGGTTCCTCGAACGCCTGCGCGGCGCGCAAGCCACCTGGAAGATCTGGGGCAATTCGCTGGGCACGCCCGACTGGCGCGTGGACCCGCAGCATCTTCCGCCCGCGCTGGGCGCGTGGTCCGGCGAAGGTTATGCCGTGATGGCCACCAGCGACTGGGGCGGCGCGTACCACGAACGCGCGGAGATCTTCGACACCGTGCGCGACGGGGGCATCACCGGTTTCGCGATTGTCTCGGGCGACCGCCACAGCTTCTGGGCCGGCTACGCGGCCAAGGCCCTGCCGCCCGCCGCGTTCGAGCCCGTGGGCGTCACCTTCGTGGGCGGCTCGCTGATTTCCCCGGGGATGCTCGAAGCCTCCGAGCACAACCTGAAAAAGGACGATCCGCTGCGCCCGTTGTACGTCGCCAATCCGGGCAACGGACCCACGCAGCCCACCGTCAACCTGCTGATGCATCACGGCGTGCGCTCGGCGCTGGAGTTCGCCAGGAGCGGCGACCTCAAGAAGGCGCACG
The DNA here is from genome assembly GCF_016889805.1 of Rhodanobacter sp. FDAARGOS 1247. Taxonomy (NCBI): domain Bacteria; kingdom Pseudomonadati; phylum Pseudomonadota; class Gammaproteobacteria; order Lysobacterales; family Rhodanobacteraceae; genus Rhodanobacter; species Rhodanobacter sp. FDAARGOS 1247. Next base: position 2,349,789 of record NZ_CP069535.1, on the reverse strand, counting down.
CCGTCAGCAATCCCGAGCTGGCCCCGCACCTCGCCTTCGTCGACATGGGTGGCCACGGCTACGCGACCATCCGCGTCGACGCCAGCACGATGGCCACCGACTTCATCTGCATCCCGCGCCCGATCGAGCGCAATCCGAGCCCGGACGGCGGCCCGCTGCGCTATCGCGTCCGCCACGAAGTGCCACTGTGGCAGGCCGGCGAGCGACCGCGGATGCGGCAGACGGTGGTGGAGGGCGATCCGGGCCTGGCGGTGTGACGCACGGCGAAAGCGGATAGGCTCTGACGCCGCGCAGCCCGGGTTGCAAGCTCCGCGATCGGGAAGGAAACTTCCGCGGCGACAGACAGAAAGTGCCGGGCGATCCGGTCGGTCAGGGATTCAGGGGAAAGACGTGCCAGGGACGAGCTTCGGCGACATGTGGCGGGCGTATTGCGAGGTGCGACGTGGGCCGCTTCCGATGCGCCCTTGGCGCGCCACGTCCATGCCCGTCAGGGACTGTTGCACCGGCGTGGTTTCGGGCGATCACTGGTGAGGCCTGGGTCGGATCGATCGCGGCGAGCGCTCGCGGGCCTGCTGTGCTTCGTCGTCATGGTGCTGGTGGCGGCCACGGCGAGCACTGCGATCGCGCAGGACGCCAGTCCGGCCGACGACCAGCCTGCCATGCTGTCGCGCGACACGAAGATTGCGGTGGGGTACGGCCATGCGATCGAGGTCGACGAGACCACGCGGGTCAACGCATGGGCTCCGCCGGGATTCCAACGGGACCTGGCGTTTCCGGGCCGCAAGCTCAAGCCCGTCGACGTGTACTTCGTGGGGGCAAGCGAGAGCCACCAGATCTTGAACGCCGAGGTTGTGCCGTGGGTCGACGGCGTGCGCATCCAGGTGCCTCCGGGGCGTCGCAGCGGACCACGTGAATTTGAAATCGAATTCCGCATCCTGCATGGCGTCGCCGTCGACGAGGGCAGGCTGGTCTGGCCGCTGACTATGGCCGGCGATCGACTGCCGCTGCAACACGCTCGCCTGGAGGTAAGCCTGCCGGAGGAGACGCCGTCCAGCCAGATTCATGCGTACTTCCAGCTCGATGGCGTGCAGGTGGACGAGGGCGAGATCCACGTCAGCGGAACCCGGATGACGCTCGACTGGGCCGCGGGCATCGCGCCGGGGCAGGCGCTGGATGCGGTGGTCACCTTTCCGAGGGTGAGCGAGGCATGGTCGTTCGACGCACCGAAGGCGCCAGGGTGGATGTTCAACGGACCGCTGTGGCTGGCGGTGCTGGCGATGTACTGCCTGATCGCGAAACGGCTCATCAGCGGTGGCGCCGGCAAGCCCGTGATCGTGGAGTACGAAGCGCCGCCAGGCTGGTCCGCCGGTGCCATCCGGTTGCTGTGGCATGGCTTCTGGGATCGCGGATGCTTTGCCGCCGGAGTGCTCGGCATCGCGGCCAAGGGCGGGCTCACGCTCGCCCAAGCGGACGACGGCAGCTGGTTGGCCACGCGCACGGGCGATGACGGCATGCCAGGCCTGACGGCTGACGAACGCTTGCTGCGCCGGGCCTTGTTCACGTTCGGCCACACGGTGTCGTTTTCGGAAGGCAACGCCGACAGCACCGGCCTTGCCGAGATGGCTTATCGACGCGCGGTGGAAGCACGCTGCGCGGACGAGCGCCCGCTGGACCCCGCCTTGTTGCTGATGCCGGGCTGGTTCATCGCGCTGGGGGCGGCGACGCTGTTGTTCTTCGGCATCGACAGTCGATGGACGATGATCGCCGAGATCATCGTGATCAGCCTGATGAGTGCGCTTGCGCTGGCGATCGCCGCGGGCACGGTTCGGCTTGCGCTCCTGCGTGCGACCCGGGCACAGGCGTTTTTCGTGGCGGCGATCTGTGCGGCCGGCCTGATGGGCGGTGGTGATCGGGCGGACTGGCTGGCGGGCGCCGCACTGCTGGCCGGCCAGGTCGTCGCCGGCTGGTGGTTGCTGCGTCAACCCCAGGCCGACACGCCGGTGCTGCACAAGCTGCGCGGCTTCCGCTGGTATCTCGATACGGCCGAACAGCAGGACATGGATGCGCGTTACAAGCCGTCGCTGCATCCCGAACTTCAGGCCAGCCTGCTGCCGTATGCGATGGCACTGGACGTGGAAGTGACCTGGAACACCCATTTCGCGCAGTCGCTGGAGGAGGCCGGAAGGCAGACCGAGTTCACCGCCAGCCTGAATTCCGACAACGAACAGGCCGCGCTGAATCTGCTGGCCTTTGCCCAGTCCCTGGTGCAGCGCGTCCCGCAGTGATGCTCATCGGCGCGGCTTGCTGATCCGGTGGATGCGTCGTGTCGGCCCCGCTGCGTCAGGCAACCTGGTTCAGTTCGACCTCGACAAGGGCGCGGGCATCGGCGTCGGCGGCGAAGAATTCGGCGGGCTTGAATGCCAGCACGCCGGCAATCAGCAGCGTGGGAAAAGTCTCCAGGGCGGTGTTGTACTCGCGCACCGAGCCGTTGTAGAAACGCCGCGCGTGCTGCAGCGTGTCTTCGATTTCCACCAACCGGGTGGCGAGCTGGCTGAAATTGCTGCTGGCCTTGAGCTCGGGCCAGGCTTCGCCCAGCGCGACCAGCCGGCCGAGGTGCTGGCCGAGCGCGAGCTCCGGCGCGATTCGTTGTGCCGGACTGTTGGCGTTCATGGCGGCGCTGCGCTCGCGGGCGATGCTTTCCAGCAGTTGCCGCTCGTGGCTGGCGTAGCCCTGGACCGTTTCGACCAGCATCGGCACCAGATCGTGTCGACGCTGCAGCTGCACATCGACATCGCTCCAGCCGTTGCGAACCTGGTTGCGCAGGCGTATCAGCCGATTGAACAGCCAGATCGCGCCGACGGCGAGCAGCAGGCTCGTTGTGTAGAAGATCAAGTGACGCCTCCTGATGCCGGCCCGTGGGCGCGTGGCCCACTGAACCTCGCCGCATGTCGTAACCCCAAAGCGCCCCGCCATGTGGCGGAGCAAGACTGGCGCCAGAGTAAACCGTCCCGGCGAAAAGGTGTCAGGGGCAACGATCGATGAAAGGCCTGGCTCAGTCGCCGATGCGCCGCCAGACCGAGATGGGCACGTTGCCGTCCGGACGTGGCGGCACCCGGTAGCTGAGCGTGTCGCCGCGCAACTCGAAGCTGCGGCTCTGCTGCTGTCCCTCCCAGTTGGGAAAGGAGGCGCCTTCGATGCGGAACACCAGATGGTGGTCCGGTTCGACCGCGACCGTGCCGTAGTGGGTGCTCGAGCCCATCACGGCTGCCTGGTATTCCGGCGCGGTCGCCCTGGCCTTGCTCGGGTCGGCAAAGCGGGGGCGGTCGCTGCGGTAGAGCTGCAGCGAGTAATGCCCCGCGTGGTCGATCAGCAGCAGGCCCTTCGGCGCGGCGCCGTAGTCGCGCGAGCGCGAGCCATCCGGGTGCAGCACGTCGGCCGCCACCAGGGTCCAGGTTCCGGCCAGCGAGATTTCGCCATGGGTGTCGTTTGCCGGAGTGCCGGCGGAGCAGGCCAGGCCGGGCAGCAGGCAGGCGATGGCGGCAAGACGGGAGAAGCGGCGGTGCGGGTTCATGGGGTTTTCCTCTGTCGAATCGGGGGGAGGCCGCACCGATCGTAGGGTTTGAAAGCCTGCGGAAAAAGCGAATAATTCGAGGACGACACTTTCGAATTGCTTACCGATGCCGCTCCCCAACCTCGACATGGATGCACTGCGCAGTCTGGTGGCGATCCTGCGCCTGGGCGGTCTGGCCCGTGCCGCGGAGCGGATCGGCCGCTCGCCGTCGGCGATCAGCCAGCAGATGCGCAAGCTGGAAGCTCAACTGGGCGAACCGCTGTTTCGCAAGCAGGGTCGCCGCGTGGTGCTGACCGAGGCGGGCGATCGGGTGCAGGCGTACGCGCGGCGCATCCTGGAGCTCAACGACGAGGCCGTGCATGCGGTGCGTGGTGCGGCGATCGAGGGCACGGTGCGTTTCGGCCTGCCGGGCGATTTCGCCGAGTCGTGGTTGCCGGCGGCGCTGGGCCAGTTCCGCCAGGCCTATCCGGCGGTGCGCGTGGACGTGCTGGTCGAACCCAACCGGCGGCTGCTCGAACGGCTCGACCGCGGCGAACTCGACCTGGTGCTGGCCATGAACCAGGGCGCTCGCGCGGACGCCGAACACCTGGCCACGCTGCCGATGAGCTGGATCGGACCGAAAGGCACGGGCAAGCTTGTGCGGCCCGACCGCGCGCTGGACCTGGCGCTCTATCAGCCGCCGTGCTTCTTCCGCCAGGCCGGCACGGCTGCGCTGGATCGGGCCGGCATCGCGTGGCGACCGGCCTTCGTCACCGCCAGCCTGCACAGCCTGTGGGCTGGCGTGGGCGCGGGGCTGGGCATCACCGTGCGCACGGCCGCCGATCTTCCGTCCACGCTGATGCGCCTGGGCCCGCAGCACGGCCTGCCGCCGCTGCCGGGCGTGGAGCTGTGCCTGCACACCGCTCCCGGCGCGCCGTCGGCAGCGCTGACCCGGCTGCGGCAAGCCGTGATGGAGCAGGCGCAGCTGCATCTGGGCCGGACGGCGAGGAAGGGAAGCGGCCCAGGCGACCGCTGACAAGGTGTCGCCGCGTTGTCGAAATGGCCAGCTCCTGTTCGTCGTGAACAGGAAGCAGCCACGACTGCGCAACCGGAAGGCATGGCATGAGCGAATACCTGATCTACTTCAACCAGCCGTGGGTCGGCGAGCATTCCGAAGCGTGGTTCGCGACGCGCGGTCCGCTGGCCAGGGCAGTGGTGGAGGAAATGAAGGCGGCCGGAGTCTACCTGTTGGCCGGCGGCCTGGAGGAGGATCCGGACGCGGCCTTCACCGCGGATGCGACCGGCGGCACGTTGAGATTCAGCGACGGGCCCTACGTGCGGAATCCGCAGTTTCTGGGCGGATTCGCCGCGATCGACGTGGCCGACGAGGCAGCGGCGAGGCGATGGGCCGGCAAGCTGGCCGAAGCCTGCGGCTGGCCCCAGGAAGTTCGCCGGTTCAAGTCGTAGTCCGGAAGAAATACGACGGACGGGCCACCGCACTCTGACCCTTTCTTGTTTGTGGGAGGCATGAAATGACACGCGCAGTCGATGCCGGGAAGTCAAGTGACAAGGTGGCAGCAAAGGCCAAGGCCAGCCGGGTCGCCAGGGCGGGGCGAAGGCGGGCGAACCTGGCAGGCGTGCGGCGGAGCCCGTGGTCGCCACGAAGCTGCTGGCAGCCATGACTGGCCGCGCGAGCTCGGCGAAGGCCAGGGACGGGGACGAGCCGGTTTTTGCCTATATCCGCAGCCTGCCGCAACCGCAACGCGGCATCGCCGAATCCGTCGATGCCCTGGCGGCCAGGACCTTGCCGGACTTGAAGCGCTCGGTGAAGTGGGGCATGGCGTGGTATGGCGTCGGCGATGGCTGGTGTTTCTCGTGCGGCGGTTTCATCGGCCACGTCAAGCTCACCTTCGGCCGCGGCACCTCGCTGCAGCCCGTGCCGCCGGTCAAGCCGATCGGGATGGGCAAGGACTCGCGCGGCGTGGACCTCGCGTCGGTGGAGGAACTCGACGAACGCCAGGTCGCCGCGTGGATGCAACAGGCCACGGCCATTCCCGGTTTCGGCGGGAAGAAGCGCTGAGTTGTCGGACCGGCGACGTTTCGGTGTGCTGGTCGAGGCCGCTGGCGCCGGCGTGCATGCGGCGGACGCACCTCCTGGAGACAGAACAGACAAGTGCAGCTGTCCCGTGTCCCGCTGGTAATCACCCGGGGCGGTGGATGCGCGGGTGGCCTGAAAGCGGATCGATGTCGGACCGGGGTACGGCGGCCGGTGCCGGACGGCGGCAGACCTGGCGTGTCGCGGGATCGACCTCGAACCGCTCTCCGCGTTCGTTCTCGATCAGCAGCTTGCCGCCTTCGACGCGCAACGAGCGGAACCACACGTCCTGCACGTCGCCTTCCAGCTCGGGACGACGCGGATTTTCGTAGACCTTCAGCCGCCACACTTCGCGCTGGGAGGCGTCGCACGCGGCGAGCATGCCGCCGATCTGGCCGTCCGTTTCAAGCGCGCCGGAAACCTGGGCATAACGCATGCCCTCGATGAAAACCGGCGGCACGCGCGGAGGAGGCACGCGGCTGGCGCAGGGCTTGGCGTGGTGGGTCATGGCGTCTGCCTCGTGCATAGTTGATCCGGGTAAAGGTAGCGCAAAGGTGTCGAAGCATGGCCTCCGCTCGGCATGGCCCGTGACCCTCGGCTACCATCCCTGGCCATGAATCATTCCGCCGACACGATCCGATGCAGGGCGAAGCTGCTGCGCCCTGCGATTCCGAAAGACGCGAGCTGGGCGTTCCTGGTGCTGCCGACGGCAGCGAGCGCGAAGCTGCCGACACGCGGCATGGTGACGGTGGACGGCCTGCTAGACGTCCATCCGTTCCAGGCCACGCTGGAGCCGGACGGCCAGGGCAGCCACTGGCTCAAGGTGGAACAGGCCCTGCGGGAAGCCGCCGGGATCGCCGTGGGTGACACGATCCAGCTGGCGTTCGCACCGGTCGGGGTGGAGCCGGAGCCGAAGCTGCCCGCCGATCTGCGCAAGGCACTCGCCGCCCAGCCCGCGGCTCTTGCGTCCTGGGACGACATCACGCCCGTGGCACGTCGGGACTGGATTCACTGGATCAGCTCGGGCAAGAAGGCGGAGACGCGCGAACGACGCATCCACACGGCCTGCGACATGCTTGCCAGCGGCAAGCGTCGCGCCTGTTGCTTCGATCGCTCGGGCATCTACAGCAAGGCTTGCAGTGCGCCGAAAGCGGCCGAATGAGGCGTTGGCACGGCACGGGTTGCGGATGGCCTCGATGCAGTGACGCATCAGGAAGATCCGCCTGCATGCGCGGGAAGGCCGCGGGCTCGACGGTTGCCTCGCGCTGAATTCAGCGCGGCAGCGCGGCCTGGCGTTCCTGCAGGAAACGGCGGACGGCGGGGTCGCTGGCCAGGCCGATTGCCATGTCGAACGCGTCGCGGGCTTCGGGATAGGCATGGGTTCGGGCCAGCAAGGCCGCGCGTGCGGCCCAGTAAGGCTGGTATTGCAGCAGCCGCCCGTCGGCGGCGAGTGTTTCCAGGATATCCAGCGCAGCGGGCGGATCTTGCAGTTCGGCGATGGCCAGCGCGCGGTTGAGCGCGACCACCGGTGAGCCGGAGAGCGCAAGCAGCGCATCGTAGATCTGCACCTCGGGCGTCCAGTCGGTGCGCCCGCTGCGGCGACGCTCGACATGCGCGGACTGCAGCGCGGCTTCGAGTTGATGCCGACCGATGCGGCCCAGCGTGCTGGCGCGCAGCAGCAGGGCTTCCGCCTCGTCGATCATCGCGTTGTCCCACAGCGCGACATCCTGCTCGGCCAGCGGCACGTAGTCGCCCGCCGCGTTGCGGCGGGCACCACACCTGGCCTGCGCATGCAGCAGGCAGGCCAGCAGACCCAGCGCCTCGGGTTCCTGCGGCAGCAGCCGGGCCACCAGGTCGGCGAGGAACAGCGCTTCGGCCGTGAGGTCGCGACGGATCAGGTCGGTGCCGCCGGGATCGCTCCAGCCTTCCGCGTAGGCGGCGTAGATCGCATCCAGCACGCCGTCCAGCCGTCCGGCCAGCTCGTCGCGCGAGGGGATGGCGAACGGAATGCCCGCTTCGCGGATCTTCTGTTTCGCCCGTCCCAGGCGTTTGCCCATGGCCTCGGGTGATGCGAGAAACGCCGAGGCGATCGTTTTCGCATCCAGCCCCAGCACGGCCTGCAACATCAGCGGTGCGCGGATGCCCGCGTCGATCGCCGGATGGGCGCAGGCGAACAGCAGCGCGAGGCGCTGGTCGGGGATGGCCTGGTCATCCGCGATCGCCGCTGCGGTGTCGTCGATCTCCGCCAGAAGCTGCAGCTGTGCCGCGGCCGCTTCGCCACTGCGACGGCGGCGAATGCCATCGATGCCCTTGCGCCGGGCCACGGTCAGCAACCATGCCTCCGGGTTGGCGGGACAGCCGTTGCGCGGCCAGTCCGCCAGCGCGGAGGCGAATGCCTCGGACAACGCATCCTCGGCCGCCGCCACGTCGCGCATGGCGGCGGCCAGGAACGCGATCAGCTTGCCGTAGCTGCGACGCGCTACGGCGTCTGCAGTACGGCGTGCCTGTGCCGCGGCTTCCAACTACATGCTCCAGACCGGCCGCACTTCAATCGTGCCGTGGCTGGCCCCGGGGCAGCGTGCGGCCCAGGCCAGCGCCGCATCCAGGTCCGGCACGTCGATCAGGTAATAGCCGGCCAGTTGTTCCTTGGAATCCACGTACGGTCCATCCAGCACCTGCGACTTGCCGTCGGCGACGTGCACGGTGGTGGCGGTCGTGCTGTTCTGCAGGCGGTTCGAGCCGACCAGCGCGCCGCCGGTCTTCAGCGCCTGCGTGTAGGCCGCATAGGCGGCGACGCCCTGAGCCTGTTCGGCCGGGGTCATCTGCGACCAGCTGCCCTCGTTTCCATACAGCATCAACAGATATTGCATCGGAGTTCTCCACGGTGAGTGATCGGCGGGCAGTGTGCGCCGCCATTCCCATGACGCGCGAGCTTCAGCGATTTGGACACATCGCGTCGCCCCCCGGCAACGCTGTCTGTCCGCAGGCGCGTGCCTTCGGCTGCTCGCGGGCGACGCGTCGACCGTCATCGTCGACGGCGACCGCGTTGCTGCCCGCAGGTTTTTGCAGGGGCTGCAGTGGCCGGCAATCCCGCTAGACTCGACTTCCCGCTTCCGTTCTGGAGATGGCTGATGAACCTGCGCCACTGGTCTTCGGTGTTTGCCTGCGTGTTGATGCTTGGCCTGTGCGTCCCGGGACGCGCGGCCGAAGCGCCGCTGCGGGTGATGACGTTCAATGTGCGGGTGCCCGCGGATACCGGCATGAATGCGTGGGAGAACCGCCGCGACCTGATGGTGCAGGTAATCAAGGAGCAGCATCCGGACCTGCTCGGCACCCAGGAACTGACCGAGGAGCAGGGCGAATATCTTGCCGCGCATCTGCCGGGCTACGCGTGGTTCGGACAGGGACGCGACGGTGGAACCAAAGGTGAACACATGGGCGTGTTCTACCGTACGGATCGCCTGGCGGTGGAGCACTCCGGCGACTTCTGGCTTTCCGATACGCCCGACGTGCCGGGCAGCCGGACCTGGGGCCAACCGCTCCCCCGCATGGTGACCTGGGCCCGGTTTCACCGGCGCGATGGCGGCGGCAGCTTTGTCTATCTCAACACGCACTTCCCGTATCGCGAAGAGGATGTGCGACCGCGCATGTTGAGCGCGAAGGAGATCGTGCAGTGGATCGGCAAGCTCCCGGCGGACACTCGGGTGATCCTGGCCGGGGATTTCAACTGCGCGCCCGAAACGCCGGTGCACGCCGCGTTGACGCATGACCTGCAGGATGCGTGGATGACGGCGGCGTCGCGCTCCGGCCCGGCGAAGACATTCCACAATTTCACCGGCAACCCCGACCAGCGCATCGACTGGATACTGAGCCGCGGCTTCAAGGCGATCACCGTCCACACGATCACCACCCACGACGGCGCACGCTATCCCTCCGATCATTTTCCCGTGATCGCCGAGTTCGGTCGGTAGCGCCACGCCGGACGACTGCGTCGCGAACACGACGCAAAATTTTGCGAAGTGACCGTGCTTTGAATGGACGGCCGTGCCCGCGCTCCGGCGATTGATCCAAACGGAGTAGGCTCAGCCGCCGACGCATCGCATAGTGATCGCGTCGCCATTTCGTGGCGGCTGCCTGGCGCAACATCGGCGTCATGTTGCCGGAGCGACGTCAAATCAACATCAGGGGCAAAAGGGAGGCCTTCATGAACCATCGTCGTGCATTGCGTGGCGTGTCCGCGCCAGTCCGTTTTCATCCGCGTCCGCTGGCTGCCGCGTGTGCAGTCGCGTTGTTTGCCCTCGCCGGCGCCGGACCTGCCGCCGCGCAGGACACCACGACCCAGCCGCAGGCGGCGCCCGTCAGCACGACTGCGACGGCACAGGACGGCAAGGCGAAGCCCGGCGACAAGGCCGGCAAGAAGTCGAAGCAGCCGGTGACGGACATGAGCGGCGTGGTGGTGACCGGCATCGCCAGCAGCATCGCCAGTTCGATGAAGACCAAGGAGGACGCCAACAACATCGTCGAGGCGATCTCCGCCGAGGACATCGGCAAGCTGCCCGACGTCAGCATCGCCGACAGCCTGTCGCGCGTGTCGGGCCTGGCCACCCAGCGCGCCGATGGCCATGCCAACGCGATCGCCATTCGCGGCCTGTCGCCGGATTTTGCCGGCACCACGCTGGACGGGCGCGAACAGGCCACGGTGGGCGAGAACCGTGGCGTGGAATACGACCAGTATCCCGCCGAGCTGATCAACGGCGTGACCATCTACAAGACGCCCGATGCCAGCCTGGTCGGACAGGGCCTGTCCGGTACGGTGGATCTGCACACGATCAATCCGCTGGATCTGTCCAGGCGCACCTTGGTATTCAACCTGCGCGGCGAACACAACGGCAACGGCTCGCTGAATCCGGGCACCGGCACCGATACGAATGGCCATCGCGCCAGCTTTTCGTACGTCGACCAGTTCTTCAACCACACGCTGGGTCTCGCGATCGGTGTCGCCACGGTCGACCAGCCGATCCAGGAGAAGCAGTACCAGGCGTGGTGGTGGAGCGCCGACAACGGCAGCGCCGGCATCGACCAGAACTGGGGCGGCCCGCACACGCCGGGCATGCCGGACAACTTGATCTCGCAGGAAGGCATGCAGCTGCGCGCGCAGTCGCAGAGCCAGAAGCGCAACGGCCTGATGACCGTGCTCGAGTGGGCGCCGAACGACACCTACTACTCGAAGCTGGACATGTACTACTCGACTTTCACCAAGCGCAAGTTCACCAACGGCGCGCAGTGGTCGAGCAGCCCGTACGACAACGTCGGCTACGACAACGTGCAGACCGTGCCCGGCCAGCCGCTGCCCATCGTCACCGGCGGCACCATCCTCGGCGTCGCGCCGATCCTGCAGAACGAATACACCAAGGAACACGACAAGCTCTACTCGATCGGCTGGAACAACAAGCTGTACCTGGGCGACTGGACGCTGATGGCGGACCTGTCCTCGTCCAGTGCCCGAGTGAAGCTGCACGATGCCTACCTGTTCAGCGGACTGGCGAACGGCGCCCTCACCGACGTCGCGTTCAACACGTCCAGTGGCTTCGGCTATCCGGACTTCCGCCCGGTGGCCAACCTGGCCGACCCCGGCACGATGGTGTTCACCGATCCGGACAACTACGGCTACAACGGTCGCGAGGAGCTGGACCGCCAGGACGACACCATCCACGCGCTGCGCCTGCAGGCCAGCCATGCGGTGGGCTGGATCTTCAGCGACATGGATTTCGGCGTGGCGTATTCCGACCGCACCAAGACCAAGCATGCCGACGTGCTGTTCGCCTACCTCGACGGCAACGGTTCGACCCAGGACACCTACCAGAACCACTTCAGCGCGCCGGTCGATCCCTCGCTGCTGTACAACCCCACCTCGCTGGGCTACGGCGGCATTTCCGGCATCCTCAACTACAACGTGCTGGGCGCGCTGTATGGCAACCAGTTCTACCGGGTGCCCAAGAACGGTCAGGGTGACTGGAGCCGCAACTACTCCGTCGAGGAGAAGGTGCCGCTGGCCTACGTGAAGTTCAACATCGACACGCGCCTGGGCGACATCCCGCTGCGCGGCAACGTGGGCGTGCAGTTCGTGCATACCGACCAGTCGTCGCGGGCGCTGCAGACCAATGGCGACACCCTGGTCAGCAGCATCCGGGATGGCGCGACGTACAACAACGTGTTGCCCAGCCTGAACCTGGTGGCCGAGATCGGCGAGCGGCAATACTTGCGTCTGGGCCTGGCCAAGACCATGGCGCGCGGTCGCATCGACGACGAGAAGGTGTCCACCTCGGCCGGCGTGTCGAAGATCACCGACGGTCCCGGCGCGGGTCAGGTGCTGTGGTCGGGCAGCGGCGGCAACCCACAGCTGCGCCCGTACGTGGCGGTCGGCACCGACCTGTCGTGGGAGAAGTATTTCGGCAACGCCAGCTACGTGGCCGCGGCGGTGTTCCACAAGAACCTGCTCAACTACATCTACAACCAGACCGTGCTGGACTACGACTTCTCCAATTACACCAACGACACGCCGACCCTGGTGCCGACCAGCAACATCGGTTCGTTCACCACGCCGGAAAACGGCACCGGCGGCAAGATGGATGGCCTGGAATTGTCCGGCGCGCTGGAGGGCGGCCTGCTGGCGCATGCGCTGGAAGGGTTTGGTGCGCAGGCGAACTTTTCGCTGACCAACAGCTCGATTCCGCTGTCGTCGATTTCGTCCGTCCCGGGCGGCCCGAAGACCTTGCCCGGCCTGTCGCGCAAGGTGGCGAACCTGGCGCTGTTCTACGAACGCTATGGCTTCTCGGTGCGCGTGGCCGAACGCTATCGCTCGTCGTTCACCGGCGAGGCGGTGGCCCTGTTCGACCAGCTGGGCTACACGAAGATCCTGGCCAACCGGCAGACCGACCTGCAACTGGGCTACGCGTTCAGCAGCGGACGCTGGAATGGACTGTCGCTGCTGCTGCAGGTCAACAACCTGACCAACTCGTCGGATTCCTCGGTGCAGGTCGCCACCTTGCCGAACAACGTGCCGATGACCCGGCCGCTGGAATACGACACCTGGGGGCGCACGGTCCTGTTTGGCATCAACTACAAGTTGTAGGCTGGGCCGGCAAAACCGGACAGCTCTCCCCGATCGCCATTCCCGCATGGGCTGGAATGACGATCGGAAGCGGTGGTGGTTCGCGGTTCGCACGGGTACGTGGCGCACGGGCTTGGCATCGCGCGCAGGTTTGATGATTTGAGTGAGAGTTCCGATGATCGGTAGCCGGTGGGCGGGTCTGGCTTGCGCCAGCGTGGTGATGTTGATGGCAGGCCGTGGTGCGGTGGCAGCGCAGACGGCTTCGCCCGGGGTGGGCAAGCCCACGCACTACACCGACTGGCCGCACATCGCCTCGCCCCGGAAGACCGACCCGCAGCTCGATGCCCGGGTGCACGACATCGTGGCGCGGATGAGTCTGGCGCAGAAGATCGGCCAGATGACCCAGGCGGAGATCAAGTCGATCACGCCCGACCAGGTGCGCCAGTTCTACATCGGCTCGGTGCTCAACGGCGGCGGCTCGTGGCCGCAGGGCAACAAGCACGCCGGCGCGGCGGACTGGCTGGCGCTGGCGGATCACTACTACGACGCGTCGATGGCGGTCGATGCGCCGGTGAAGGTGCCGCTCATCTGGGGTACGGACGCGGTGCACGGCCACAGCAACGTGTTCGGCGCCACGCTGTTCCCCCACAACATCGGCCTGGGCGCGGCGCATGACCCGGAGCTGATCCGGCAGATCGGCGCGGCCACTGCGCGCGCCGTGCGCGCCACCGGTGTCGACTGGGCCTTCGCACCCACGCTGGCGGTGGCGCAGAACGCGCGCTGGGGCCGCACCTACGAAAGTTTTTCCAGCGACGGTCCGCTGGTGCATGTCTACGCCCGCGCCTACGTCGACGGCTTGCAGGGGCATTTCGGCGACGCCAACGTGCTGGCCACCGCCAAGCACTTCATCGGCGATGGCGCGACCGCCAACGGCACCGACCAGGGCGTGGCGAAAGTGAGCCGACGCGACATGATCAACGTGCACGGCGCGGGCTATGTCGGCGCGCTGGAAGCGGGCGTGCTCAGCGTGATGGCGTCGTACAACAGCTGGGACGACGCGGTCGACGGGATCAACTACGGCAAGATGAGCGGCGCCCGTGCGCTGCTGACCGGCGCGCTGAAGGAGAAGATGGGCTTCCCCGGTTTCATCGTGTCCGACTGGAACGCGATCGGCCAGTTGCCCGGCTGCAGCAATGCCAGTTGTCCGCAGGCGATCAAGGCCGGCATCGACATGGTGATGGTGCCCGACGACTGGCGCGCTTTCATCGCCAACACCACGCGCCAGGTGCAGGACGGCGAGATCCCGATGGCGCGCATCGATGATGCGGTGAGCCGCATCGTGCGCGCCAAGCTGGTGATGGGTGCGTTCGACAAGCGTCCGTCGCAGCGCGCGGGGGCCGGCGACGCGAGTCGCCTGCAGGATCGGGCGCTGGCGCGCCGCGCGGTGCGCGAGTCGCTGGTGCTGCTGAAGAACAACCACGACGTGCTGCCGCTCAGGCGCGGCAGCAGGGTGCTGGTGGTCGGCAAGAGCGCCGACAGCATCGCCAACCAGGTCGGCGGCTGGTCGCTGACCTGGCAGGGCACCGACAACGGCAACGCCGACTTCCCCAACGCGACCAGCGTGCTGGCCGGCATCCGCGCGGCCGACGGCGCGGCGAACGTCAGCTACCGCGCCACGGCCGACGGCGTGGATCCCGGGACGTTCGACACGATCATCGCGGTGATCGGCGAAACCCCGTACGCGGAAACCATGGGCGACATCACTCCCTCGGCCACGCTGCGCCACGGCGATCGTCACCCCGAGGACCTGGCCGTGCTGAAAGCGGCGGCGGCGTCGGGCAAGCCGGTGGTGACGGTGTTTCTGTCCGGACGTCCGCTTTTCGTCAACGCGCTGCTCAACCATTCCGACGCGTTCGTGGCCGGCTGGCTGCCCGGCTCGGAAGGCGAGGGCATCGCCGACCTGCTGTTCGCCGACGGGCAGGGCAAGCCCGCGTTCGATTTCACCGGCACGCTGTCGATGCCGTGGCCGGGCGTGCCATGCCCGTACGCCGGCGACGATCAGGCGGCGAACTGGCTGTTCGCGCGTGGCTACGGCCTGCACTATCGCGCCCACCACGAGCTGCCGGCGCTGCCGCTGCATGCCGGGGTCATGACCTGCGCCAACAGCTCGACGCTGCCGATCTTCCACACGCTGGCGCAGTCGCCCTTTGCGCTGTACCTGGGCGCGGGCCATGACGGCAAGAAGGTGCAGGCGGTGGGCGCGGATCTGAATGCGGTGATCGAGTGGCCTGCCGACCAGCCTGTTTTCAGCCTGCGCACGGTGCAGGTCAACACGCAGCAGGATGCGAAGTCGATCACCTGGCGCGGGCCCGGCCGGTTCTTCGCGCAGAGTCCGCAGCCGACCGACCTGACGCCGCTGCTGGCCACCCATGCCGCGTTGCAGTTCGACCTGGTGATCGGCACGCCGGCACGTGGTCCGGTCATGATCTACATGGGCTGCGGCGAGGGCTGCACGCGGACGGTGGATGTCAGCGCGATGTTCGCCGCGTACAAGACGGGCCAGCGGCATGCGGTGTCCATCCCGTTGCAGTGCTTCATCCGGCCCGGGGCGGACCTTGCCCATGTCGACGTGCCGTTCGGCGTGCTCGCCGCGCCGCCGTTCTCGGCCGCGTTCGCGAATGTGCGGATCGCGGCGGACAGCGCCAGCGCCGCAGAGGCGACCTGTCCCGGGACGGTGGCGCGATGAGCGTGGAACCGGGGGTGCACCGATCCGTCCAGGGCAAGCGATCGCACCATGGATGAAGCTTCGGGGGTGGGTCGCTGGACGCCCCTGCTGTCGGTGGTGCTGCTGACACTGGTGGCGCTGGCGGCGATGGACTGGCCGCGCCCGGGCCTGTTCGCGGGGACCACGGGCAAGGTGCTTGCGCTCACCGGCCCGCGGGTCCACGTGTGGCTGAGCACGGCGGATCGCCGCCTGCAGCTGGCGGCGCAGTCCGACACGTTCGCACATCCGCAGGCCGCCGGTGCGGGCGAGGCCGATGTCGTCATCGACCTCGACCGGAAGTACCAGACCATGGCCGGTTTCGGGGCGGCGCTCAGCGATTCGTCGGCGTGGCTGATCCAGAACCGGCTCAGCCCTGCGCAGCGCAGCGCCTTGCTGCAGGAGCTGTTCGGTCCGCCGCCGGGCCTCAACTTCAACATGCTGCGCATCACCATCGGCGCCTCGGATTTCTCGCTGCAGCATTACAGCCCGGACGACATGCCCGCCGGCCAGGTCGATCCCGACCTGCAGCATTTCAACGTCGTCGTGGACCAGCGCAATGTCATCCCGGTGCTGCACGACATCCTGGCCATCCAGCCCGGCGCGCTGATCATCGCCTCGCCGTGGAGTGCGCCGGCGTGGATGAAGAGCAGCGCCAACCTGGTCAGCGGCACCTTGCTGGAATCCTGGGAGGCGACCTATGCGACCTACCTGGTGCGCTTCGTGGATGCGTTCCAGGGTGCCGGCATACCGATCTTCGCGCTGACCGTGCAGAACGAGCCCGCGTTCGAACCGCTGACCTATCCGGGCATGACCCTGCCCGCCGATGCGCGCGCCCGCATCATCGGCAAGTATCTCGGCCCCGCCCTGGCAGGGCGCAAGCCGGGAACGGTGATCCTGGGCTGGGACCACAACTGGGATGCGCCGGACCAGCCGCTGAGCGTGCTGGCCGATCCCGATGCACAACGCTATCTCGCGGGCATCGCCTGGCATTGCTACAGCGGCGACCCGAGTGCGCAGACCACGGTGCACCGCGCGTTTCCCCGCAAGGACGCCTACCTCACCGAGTGCTCGGGTGGCGATTGGCCGTCCGCCCGCAACGGCGAGCTGCTGCTGTTTGCGCGCAACATCGTGATGATGGGGGTGAAGAACTGGGCGCGGGGCGTGGTCTACTGGAACCTGGCGCTGGACGAAAACCATGGCCCCCACGCGGGCGGCTGCGACGAGTGCAAGGGCGTGGTCACCATCGATTCCACCACGGGCGCGATCAGCCGCAATGACGAGTATTACGCATTCGCCCATTTCAGCCGGTTCGTGTTGCCGGGCGCGGTGCGGGTGAAGTCCGGCAACACCAACGCGGGCGTGCACGAAGTGGCTTTCCAGAATCCGGACGACGGCTCGGTGGTGCTGGTGGCGGTCAACGGCAACACCCAGACCAACCGCCTGTCGGTGCGGCAGGGCGCATTGCGCTTCGAGTACGACCTGCCCGCCAGCAGCGTGGCAACGTTTGTCTGGGCGCGCGATGGCGCGGATGCGCCGGCCACCGCAACGATCGCCGCGCCGAGCTCCGACACTTCCCCGCGCCCGGGCGGCAAGCCATGAGCGGCATGTTCCATTCGCTGCGCAGTCACAACTATCGGCTGTGGGCCGCCGGTGCCCTGGTGTCCAACGTGGGCACGTGGATGCAGCGGGTGGGCCAGGACTGGCTGGTGCTCACCGTGCTGACCCACCACAACGCGACCGCGGTGGGCACGGTGATGGCGCTGCAGTTCGGCCCGCCGTTGCTGTTGCTGCCGCTGACCGGGCTGGCCGCCGATCACCTGGATCGCCGCAAGCTGTTGCTGTTCACCCAGGCGGTTTCGGGCCTGCTGGCGCTGGGGTTGGGCCTGGTCACCATCACCGGCGTGGTGCAGCTGTGGCAGGTGTACGGCTTTGCCCTGCTGCTGGGCATCGTCACCGCGTTCGACGCGCCGGCACGGCAGGCCTTCGTGTCGGACCTGGTTACCGACGACGACCTGGCCAACGCGGTGGCGCTGAATTCCGCCTCGTTCAACGCCGCCCGCATGCTGGGGCCGGCGGTGGCCGGCGTGCTGATCGCCGCGGTCGGCGAGGGCTGGCTGTTCCTGATCAACGCGGGTTCGTACGCCGCGGTGATGGTGTCGCTGTGGATGCTGCGGGTGGACGAACTGCACGCCGAGGCGCGGCCTGCCAGCACGCGCGGCAGCCTGCTCGCGGGGTTTCGCTACGTGGGGCGACGGCCGGACCTGATGGCCGTGCTGGTGATGCTGTTCCTGCTCGGCACGTTCGGTTTCAACTTCGCCATCTACATTTCGACCATGTCGGTGACGGTGTTCCACGGCGACGCCAGCCAGTACGGCCTGCTGACCTCGTCGATGGCCGCGGGCACCATGTGCGGGGCGCTGCTTTCGGCCCGGCGCGAACTGCCCGGCATGGTGCTGATGGGCGGTGCCGCGGCGGCGTTCGGCCTCACCCTGGCGCTGGCGGCGGTGATGCCCGGTCCGCTCCTGTTCGCCGGCGTGCTGTTCTTCGTGGGCGTGGCCGCGCTCACCTTCATGACCGCCAGCAATTCCATGATGCAGCTCACCACCGAACGCGGCATGCGTGGCCGGGTGCTGGCGTTGCGGATTGCGGTGGTGATGGGCGGCACGCCGATCGGCGCGCCGCTGGTCGGCTGGGTGGTCGACCACTTCGGCGCACGCTGGGCGCTGGGAGTGGGCGCGCTGGCCGGCGTGGCCGCGGCGGCCGTGGCGGCGACCTACCTGGTCAGGCACCGGCACCTGCGGCTGTTGCGGAGCGGAGGCCGGCTGCGTCTGGCCATCCATCCCGAACCGGCCGACGTGACCGCGGTTCGTGTGGCTGCGGGCGAGCGGGTGACTTGAGTGGCAGGCAGCATAGGGAAAGATCGCGGCAGTCGCGGATCAACCCATCAACCCCAACAGGAATGCATCATGAGGCGATACGGATTTCTCGCAGCGGCCTTCTTTGTGATGACGGCACACGCCGGCCCCACCAGCCCGAGCCGGCCGGGGATCCAGTTCCAGCACGGCGATTGGGAGATCGCCTGCGACAACACCGGAACCTGTCGCGCTGCCGGCTACCAGACCGACGATGACGCCCATGCCGTCTCGGTGCTGTTGACGCGCAAGGCGGGGCCGGGCACGACGGTGGCCGGCCAACTGATGCTTGGCCAGTACGGCGATGACGATGTGGCGATGCTCGAGCGGCTGCCCGATCCGGCGATCTTGCAGATGCGCATTGACGGCAAGGCCCTGGGCACCGTGTCGGTCAGTCACGAAACCGCGATCGGCCAGCTTTCCGCCGAACAGGTGGCTGCGCTGATCGCATCGCTGTCCCGGCAGAGCCGGATCGAGTTTCTCGCTGGCGGTGACAGCTGGCATCTGTCCGGCGACGGCGCCAGTGCGGTGTTGCTGAAGATGGATGATGCGCAGGGACGCATCGGCACCCGGGGCGCACTGGTCAGGAAGGGTCCGCATGACGAGCAGCAGGTGCCGGCAGCGCAGCCGATGCCGCTGGTGCATGCGGCGAAGGTCCTGGATCACGCCACCATGCCTTCGCCCGTCCTCCAGCGGCAGGCGGCCACGCTGCAGAAGCAGCTTGCCGCCACCACCAGCGCGGACGATTGCGCGAACCTGTTCGAGGCCAAGCCCGACGAGCTTTCCTTCGAGGCGGCGCGACTCGACGATGGGCACTGGCTGGTCTCGGTCATGTGCTGGCAGGCCGCCTACAACGAGGGCTATGCCTACTGGGTCATCCACGCCCAACCGCCCTTCGCCCCGGTGCTGGTCACCACGGACGGCTCCGGCTATGCCGATGGCGGCATCGAGTCCAGCCAGAAGGGGCGTGGCCTGGGCGATTGCCTGTCCTCCGAGCGATGGACCTGGGATGGCCGGCAATTCGTGCAGACGGCACTGTCCAGCTCCGGCATGTGCAAGCAGGTGACGCCCGGCGGCGCCTGGGAGCTGCCGATCCTGGTCACCGCGATCCGCTGACGGAGGCGCCACCGCCCCGCGCAGGTTCCGGGTCATCGGATCGGCTCAGCAGCCTGACGATGAAGTCGCCGAATGCGCGCACCTTGGCCGGCATCTGCCGGCCGCTGTTGGCGATCAGCATGATCGGCGGTCCGTCGGTCGCGAAGCCTGCCAGCACCTGACGCAACCGATGCTGCACCAGCAGGTCGCGGGCGGCCAGCTCGTCGACCTGGACGATGCCGGCGCCGGCGGCCGCAGCTTCCAGCAGCGGGTCCAGCGAGTCCATGCTCAGGTTGCCGTGAACCAGCATGCCGGTGATCTTGCCATCGCGAAGAAACTGCCAGGGTGCCGGCGTGCGTTGGCCTACCGGCATGAAGCCGAGGCAGTTGTGCCGGGCCAGGTCCTCCGGCGACTGTGGCGTTCCGGCGCGTTCCAGGTAATCGGGCGCGGCGCAGGTGATCCAGCGCATGGCGCCCAGTTGCCGGGCGAGCAGCGAGGAGTCCGGCAGTTCGCCGATGCGGATCGCGCAATCCCAGTCGCGGCCGATCAGGTCGTTGGAGCGATTTTCCATGGTCAGCTGAAGGGTGAGCTGTGGATGCTGGCGCAGGAACACCTGCAACTGCGGGGCGATGATCCGCCGTCCCAGGATCATCGGCACGTCCGCCCGCAGCACGCCCCGCAGCGTCTTGCCGTGTGAACCCAGCAGGGTTTCCATCTGCCGGATGTCGTCGAGCACCTGACGACAGTGCCCGAGATAGATCACCCCGTCCTCGGTCAACTTCAGCGATCGGGTGTTGCGGTCGAGCAGGCGCACGCCCAGCGTCTGCTCGAGTCGGCGCACGTGCATGGTCACCGTGGCGGCCGACATGCCCAGTTCGGCGGCGGCGCGACGGAAACTCTTCAGCGCGACCACGCGCGAGAAATACGACATGCTCTGCAGGCGATCCATGGATTGTTCAGCGCGACTGAATACTGGTTTCGGGAAGTCCAGATTAGGCGGGCCATCGCGTCGGATAAAGTGCCATGGCTGGCGGACTTCCCGCAGTCATCACCCGGAGCCTTCATGCAACGACGCATCATGATCCTGGCCAGCCTGCTGCTGTTCGGCACGGTCGCCCACGCGGCCCGGCCGGAAGCCGTGTTCAAACTTGAGAGCTACCGCAAGACGGTGGCCGTGCATGCGACGGTGAACGGCCATGACGGCCTGTTCCTGCTGGATACCGCCGGCGGCATCACCCTGCTTTCGCCTTCCTTCGCCAAGGCAGCCGGCTGCAAGCCGTGGGGGCGGCTCAGCGGTTTCCGGATGATGGGAGACCGGCTGGATGCACCTCGCTGTGACAACGTGGACTTCCACATGGACGGCCAGGTGTTGCGTGCGCCCGTGACCCTGGTCTTCGACGTGGCGTCGCTGGTGGCCAGGGATGCCAAGCCGGTGGCGGGTTCGATCGCGCTGGATCTTTTTGCGGGCAAGACCATCACCGTCGACCTGCCCGGCCGGCGCCTGATCATCGAATCGCCATCCAGCCTGCAGCAGCGCATCGCGGTCGCCCGGGAACTGCCGGTGTTGCTGTCGCGCGAAGTGCAGGGACATGCTCTGGCGGCTTCCATGGGCGTGTCTACGCCCAACGGCATGCTGTGGTTCGAGCTGGACACGGGCAATGGCGGAACGCTTCTGGTGTCGCGGCCCTACGCGGCGCTGTTCGGCCTCGACCCCGCGATCGAGGGGCCGCAGCAAGCCGACTTCCCAGTCGCTGCGGGACTGCGCGCCACCGGCGCAGCGTTCACGCCGGACATGATCCTGGATGGCAACCTCGGCATGCCCTTCCTGCGTGACAAGGTGATCACCCTGGATCTGCAGTCCGGACGCTTGTGGATTGCCCAGGGCAAGCTCTGAGCGTGCCTGCAGCCGTGACGCCTCCCGGAGGCGAATCCAGGGTTCATTCGCTCAGGGCGGGCTCGGGGAAGGGTTCACGCCAGGCGTCGAGTTCGTTCATGCGGTCGTGCCAGCGCCGGATCGCGGGGAAGTCCTGCAGCGGGATGTGCGCGTCGTCGGCGTGGGGCAGGGCGACGGCCACGGCGAAGTCGGCCAGGGTCAGCGTGTCGCCGACCAGCCAGCGGCGATCGCGCAGATGGCCGTCCAGCACGGCGGCGTGCTGGCGCCACGCGTCGGTGGCGCGCCCCGTTTCGACTGGATCGGCCTCGCCGATGCCGAAACGCGGCTTGATGATGTACTCGAAATACAGTGCGCCGGCCTGCGCGGTGAAGTGCTGGGCGCTCCAGCTGAACCAGCGGATCACGTCGATCTGGCGGGCGTCCTGGGGCCACAGTTCCGAATCGCTGCGGGCCGCGAGGTGGCAGATGATCGCGTCGGCCTCCCACAGCACGCGCGAGCCGTCGACCAGGGTCGGCACCTTGCCGTTCGGGTTGAGCGCGAGATATTCCGCCGTCTTGTGCTCGCCCCGGCCGAGGTCGAGGTAGACGTAGTCCAGCGGCGATTGCAGGTATTTCGCCACGGCGCAGGCCTTGCGCGGCGCCAGCACATCCGACCAGTACAACTTCATGCGTGTCTCCCGATGATGCCCTTGGGCGTTTCGGGATGACGACGAATGGCGTGTCGAAAATTCGACACGCGCCGGGAAGGACGGAATCGGGATGGTGCGTCAGTCGCCGTCGTCGAGACGGCTGACCTCGAACACCAGCGCTTCGCACTGCGGGTCTTCCGTGCGGAAGAATGCCAGCCAGCGCGCCATGCCGGCGCCGTCCATGGGCGCGGTCAGCGGCGGCAGGTCGCCGGGCAACTGCGCGATCGCCGCGAGCAGCGCGGGCACGTCGGCACGGGCGAAGGCGGCATCGACGCGGGCGGCGGGCAGCGGTTTCGCATAGGCGCGCGCGAGGAAGCTGCCGATGTCCAGCGGGCCGTCGGGCAGCTCGTCCAGCTCGGCCATGGCCTGTTTCGCGGCGGCGTCTTCGTCGCGCGATTGTTGTTCCAGCCGGTCGATCTCCTCGTCGGACATCGCCGGTGCGGCGAAGTTGAAGACGGTCAGCGCCGCCAGTTCCGGATCGGCCTCGATGCGGTCGGCCAGCTCGTTCATCGCGATGCGCGATTGTTCTTCGCGCTGCGCCTCGGTCAGTCCGTCGTCGGTGGGCGATTCGGCATGGGCCAGATCCTCGCGGATCTCGCCCATGACCTGCTGCATCGCCAGCATCGGCAGGGCATTGGCGTGCAGCAGCAACCAGGAAAACTCGCGGCGATCCATCGCGGTCACAGCGCCGAGGCCGAAATCAGCAGGCTGCCGGCAAGCAGCAGCGGTGCCGGCCGCAGCAGCGAGGCGGCGCGCTGCAGGGCTGCGATGCCGACCTGGTTGATGCGGGACGTCATTGCCTGCAGGATCGCGCGGATCACCGCGTCGGTGAGCGCCGCCTCGTTGGCCACGTGGATCTCGGCCCAGCGCGCGGCCAGCCGCAGCAGGTACTTCAGGCGCTCGCCCACTTCGCCGATCATCTTCACGCCGTCGCAGATGACGGCCGCGATCACGTCGACGCCGGTCACTGCGTCGTAGAAACCGCGGGCGGCCACACGCAGCACGTCCTCGAACAGGGTCAGCAGGGCGGCCAGCGTGTTGAGGGTGAGCTTCTTGAACCAGCTCATGCTGGCGTCAGCCATCAGCGCCTGCGCCAGCTTGCTGTTGGAGTGGTCGCAGGACGCGGCCATGCCGCGCACGTCGCTCCAGTTCCTGGCGTCGCGGATGGTGTTTGCGTAGGCGTACATGTCGTGGTTGGCCAGCGCAATGCTGGAGCTCGGGGACTCCAGCGTGAAGTTGTTCGGCTCGGTATAGGGCGCCAGCACATGCTTGTAGGGATAGGTGGCGATCATCGTGATCGGATCGCGGTTGTGCGCGGTGCGGAAGATGTTTTCCTTGCCGATGCGCCGCTCGAACGCCTGGTGCGCATCGCGATAACCCACGCGCGGGCTGCCGAAGGTGTACAGCCGGACGGGACGATTCAGCGCGGCGTAATGGCCGGCGATCAGGGTCGCGATGGCGCCGCCCAGGCTGTGGCCGATGCAATGGATGACGTCGGCCGCCAGGATCGCGCCCTGTTCGCGCTGCAGCTGCGGCAGGATGCTGCCGAACGCGTTGGCAAAACCCTTGTGCACCCGGCCGAAGTCGCCGAAACCGGTATGGGCGAAGCGGAAATCCGTGCCGATGTCATACCAGCCCAGTTCGGGACGCGTGCCGCGGACGGCGATGACGGCGTGGCGCTGCCCGAACCGCTCGAAGTGCAACACGTAGCCGAAGCCCGAGGCGGTATTCCAGCCGGTGTTGCCGCTGAACACCTGGCCCAGCTGTGCGCCGGGGAAACTCTTTCCGACCGAGCTGTTGGCGGGAAAGTCGCCCCGAGTCTTGCCCGAGCCCAGGACCAGGTCCTGCAGGTTGCCACGAGATTCGACGCCTGCCGTCGGCTGCTTCAGCGACCAGTCCTTCAATGCGAAATAGGCATTGAGGGCAATGTTGGCTGCCTCGGTCGGTGCCAGTGCGAAATCCGCCATGTTCCCCCTCCTTGAGTCTGGTGATTCGTTGCGTGGAAAGTGGCGCGGTCAGAACACGGACGAAAGATCCAGTGACCAGACCATGCCATCGGGTTGCTTGTCGTTGCGCCGATCCCGGGTGCGGAGCCACAGCGTCTTGTCGATGACGGTCCAGTCGATCACGTTGCCGTCGTCGAGGCCGAGCTTGATGACTTCGAGGCCCTGCGGATGTTGTGGCGAGAACAGCATGATGTGGTCGTACTTGCGTACGTAGACCTCGGCGCGCAGGCGCAGCTGATCCGTGTGGTACAGCAACAGCGCCCGATCGGGTCCGGCGCTGCGCGTTTCGAGCAGGCTGTCGGAATGGCCTGAAGGGCCGTCATAGACGGAATACCCCGCGGAGACGGCATCGGCAATTTTTCGGACCTGATGGGTCTCCCGGTTGTAGAGGGCGACGTATTCGGACGGACGGCTGGTCGAATAGCCCAGGCCCAGCGCCAGCCATGGCCCCGGCAGGCAGCCGACGTCGCGCGCGCTGGCGGTGATCCAGCTGCCCTGCGCAGGATCGAGCTGGACGGGAATGTTGCGCACGAAGGTCGGCGTGGCGTCGGAGGCCAGTTCCCAGAACTGCGGCAGCCGCACCTCGCCAGCGCCATTGACGATGGCCAGCGCCGGCAAGCCCGGCCGGCTCGCGACGCGGAAGGCGTCATGGACCGAGCCGGTGAAATCGGGGGACACGAAACGCGCATCCGGCGGCGTGCCGTCCACGCGCGCTTCGGTGCAGCCTTGATCGGCAGCTGCGGCCTGCTGCGGGAAGCTTGTCTCGCGCTTGAGCTGCGCGTGCAGCTCGGGCGCCACCGTCGAGGGCAGCGCCTCGGCTTTCTTCTTGAAGAGTCCGAACATTCCTGTACTCCCGCCGTCGCCGGCCATGTCGGGTTGGCAGCCTGTGACCAGCAGGCAGACGATCAGCAGCTTGCCCAGGGTTCGCCAGCTTCGCCCGGGCACTGCACGTGCCGAGGCAGGCGGCGACGTCATCGCCAGCGGGCGATGGGTGGAGTCGATCTTCGAGGGCTCAGGCCGTGGACGCATCTCGCCTCCCTGCGGTGGGTACTGGCGGCTGTTCCGCGGGAGATTAGCACGGGTGCGGGTCCTGCCAAGGCGGCCGGCCGGGGGTGGCGAGGGCACGCGGATTTTTCGACGCGGGGCGGCGCTTGCGGCATCATCGTTTGCCCGCATTACCGCTCGCGAAACCCGGCGAGGCCCAACCGATGACGACGAACCTGCTTGACCGACCGGTATGGTCCAGCCTGACCTCGGCCCACGCGCCACTGTCGATCGGCGATGAACTGGCGCGCCGTTACCATCCGCAGGTCAATCGTTTCGCGTCCGCCCGCGACGACAGCCCGGCCGCGCTGGCGGCACTGGTGGCGTTGCTGCAGCCCGCGGAGCAGGTGTTCATCCTGCAGGTGCCGGAGATCACGATTCCCGCGGGGCTGGCGCCGGCCAAGCTGGCCCGCGGCGTGCAGATGGTGGCGCCGTCGCCGGTGGCGCCGCCGCCGACCGGCGACGACATCCTCGCGCTGCATGACGAGGACGCCGACGAGATGCTGGCGCTGGCGACCCTGACCGAGCCCGGTCCGTTCCTGCGCCAGACCCATCGCATGGGCAATTTCTTCGGCATCCGCGTCGACGGCCGGCTGGTGGCGATGGCGGGCGAGCGTTTCCGTTTCGCCGGGTACACCGAGGTCAGTGGCGTGTGCACGCATCCCGATTTTCGCGGCCACGGTTTCGCCGGTCGCTTGTCCCGGCATGTCGCCGCGGCCATCGCGGCGCGTGGCGAAACGGCCTTCCTGCATGCGTGGAAGAACAATGTGGCGGCGATCTCGCTGTACCAGGCGCTAGGCTTCACGCTGCGCTGCGAGGTCAGCGTGGCCGTACTGGAGCGCCAGCAGGAGCCGTCGAAGGGTGGTTCCGGCTGAGGCCTGTTTTCGGACGATGACGTCTTTGGCCTGCGTCGGTGAGCGTGTCACCGACTGACGAACACGCAAACGCGGGCGGACGGATCGAACGTATCGATCCGTCCGCCGGCCTGCCTTGCCTCACGGCATCTGCGGCAGTTCCTGCGGGCGCAGGTCGAACACCAGTACCTCGGCGTTGTCGCCGGCGTCCAGCCGCAAGCTGCGCGCATGGCGCAGGCGCACGCCGTCGCCGGCCTGCAGCTTCACGCCGTCCAGCTCGATGCTGCCGCGGGCCACGTGCACGTAGGCATGGCGGTCGCCGTCCAGGGTCAGCGTGGCGCTTTCGTCGCCATCGAACAGGCCGGCGTACACCGAGGCGTCCTGCTGGATGCGCAGCGACCCGTCGCGGCCGTCGGGCGAGATGATCTGGCGCAGGCGGCCGCGCTTGTCCGCGTCGGAGAAGTGACGCTGCTGGTAGACCGGCGCGCCGCCGGCGTGCTCCGGCACGATCCAGATCTGCAGGAAGTGCACCGGTGCCTCGTCGGAGCCATTGAACTCGCTGTGCGTCACGCCGCTGCCGGCGCTCATCAGCTGCACGTCGCCCGGCTTGATCGCCGAGCCGGTGCCCATGCTGTCGCTGTGCGCCAGGGCGCCTTCCAGCACGTAGGAAAAGATCTCCATGTCGCGATGCGGGTGCTTGCCGAAGCCCTGGCCCGGGGCCACCCGGTCCTCGTTGATCACGCGCAGGTCGGAGAAGCCGATCTGGCCGGGATCCATGTAGCTGGCGAAGGAGAAGGTGTGGCGGGAATTCAGCCAGCCGTGGTCGGCGACGCCGCGATCGGCAGCCTTGCGTACTTGCATCATGGGGTTCTCTCCTCGTTGAGGGGCGCAGCTTCTGCTGCATCTGAGCGGGATGTTAGAGTCGCCACGTGCTTCAATAAAGACGGTGAACTGCTTAATACTGTCAACCGGAGAGCGACAATGAGCCAGCTGGAGGACATGCGCATCTTTGCCGAAGCGGTGGAGGCGCAAAGCTTCACCGCGGCGGCCGAGCGGCTGGGGCTGTCCAAGCAGTTCGTCAGCAAGCGCATCGCCGCGCTGGAGAAACGGCTGGGCGCCCGGCTGCTGCTGCGCTCGACCCGGCAGCTGCGTGCCACCGACCTGGGCCTGGCCTACCACGAGCGCGTCCGGCGCATCCTGGAAGAGGTCGACGCCGCCGAGCAGCTGATCACCAGCCAGACCGCCGCGCCCCGCGGCCTGTTGCGACTCAGCGCGCCGATGTCGTTCGCCACCCTGCATCTGGGCGCGCTGATTCCCGCCTTCATGCAGCGCCATCCCGAGGTCACGGTGGAGCTGGAACTCAACGACCGTACCGTCGACCTGATCGGCGAGGGCTATGACATGGCCGTGCGCATCGGCACGCTGGCCGACTCCAGCCTGATCGCGCGGCCGATCGCCACGGTGCAGCTGATCACCTGCGCCAGCCCCGACTATCTGCGCCGGCGCGGCACGCCGTCGGCGCCCGATGAACTGGCGGCGCATGCCTGCCTGACCTACGGTCATGCGTCGCGGATGGAGTGGTCGTATCGCGTGGGCGAGCGGGTGCGCAAGGTGTCGGTAAGCGGGCCGATGCGCGCCAACAATGGCGAGATGCTGCGTGACGCCGCGATCGCCGGGCTGGGCATCACCAGCCTGCCGGATTTCATCGTGGTCGACGCGCTGGCCGATGGACGCCTGCTCGCCGTGCTGGAGGCGTTCCGGCCCGAGGGGTTTACCGTGCACGCGGTGTACCCGCAGCATCGCCAGTCCTCGCTGCTGGTGCGCGCGTTCAGCGACTTCCTGGTGGAACAATTCGGCGCGGCGACGCCGCGGCGGTCATGAGCGCAGTTCGCGTCGCAGCACCTTGCCTACCGCGGTCTTGGGCAGGCTGTCGCGAAATTCGACCTGTTTCGGTTGCTTGTATGCGGTGAGATGCCGGCGGCAATGGGCGCGCAGGTCTTCCTCGCTCAGCGCCGGGTCCCTGCGCACCACCAGCAGTCGCACGGCCTCGCCGGTCTTCTCGTCCGGCATGCCGACCACGCCGGCTTCGAGCACGCCCGGATGCATCGCGACCACGTCTTCCACTTCGTTGGGAAACACGTTGAAGCCCGACACCAGGATCATGTCCTTGCGCCGATCGAGCAGGAAGTAATAGCCGTTCCCGTCGACGCGGGCGATGTCGCCGGTACGGAACCAGCCGCCCTCGAAAAAGGCCTCGCGCGTTTCGCCCGGCTGCTGCCAGTAGCCGGTGGTGATGTGCGGGCCACGCGTGCAAAGCTCGCCCGGTTCGCCATCGGCCATCACGCGACCGTCGCTGTCGCGCAGGGTGATTTCCACCTCGGCCAGCGGCAGGCCGATTGAGCCGACCGGGTTGTCCGCGTCCCAGCGATTGAAGGTGATCGCGGCGCTGGTTTCGGACAGCCCATAGCCCTCGACCACCGCCATTCCGGTCAGCGCCTTCCAGCGTTCGGCGGTGCCGCTGCGCAGCGCCGTGCCGCCCTGCAGGCACAGCTTGAGTCCGGACAGGTCGAGCCTGGCGAAGTCGGGCGAATTGAGCAGGGCGTCGTACAGCGTATTGACGCCGGCGAAGGCGGCCGGCCTGACCCTGGCGAAGGTGGCCACCAGGCCGGGGATGTCGCGTGGGTTGGTGACCAGCACCGAATGGAGGCCGTGCGCCATGTTGTACAGGGCGTTGCTGTAAGCGGCGATGTGATACATCGGCAGGCAGACGATCACCGCGTCGATGGCCGGGTCGAGCCGGTGTCCCAGCCATTGTTCGGCCGAAGCCACGTTGGCGATCAGGGCCGAGTGGGGCAGCACGGCGCCCTTGGACAGGCCGGTGGTGCCGCCGGTGTATTGCAGTTGCGCGGTGTCGGTTGCGCTGGCGCGTGACTGCACGGCCGGCAGCCGCCGCCCTTCGGACAGCGCGCGGGGCCAGCGGATGGCGCCGTCGATATGGAACGGCGGGATCATCTTCCGGACATGCTTGAGCACCGCGTCCACCAGCAGCGATTTCGGCCACGGCAGCATGTCGCCCACGCGGGTGGTGACGACGTGCCGGACCGTGGTGCCTTCCAGCGCCTCGGCGGCCACGGCGCCGAAGTTGTCCAGCACGATCAGCGCGGCCGCGGCCGAATCGACCAGTTGGTGATGCAGTTCGCGGGCGGTGTACAGCGGGTTCACCAGCACCGCGACCAGGTCGGCGCGCAAGACTCCCAGCACGGCCACCGGAAACTGCAGCAGGTTGGGCAGCATGATCGCCACACGCTCGCCGCTGGCCAGTCCCAGGCCTTCGCGCAGATGGCTGGCGAGCAGGCCGCTCAGGCGGTCGACCTCGCCGAAACTCAGGCTGTGCCCGAGGTTGCTGAAGGCCGCACGCCCGGCGTGGCGCCGACATGCATCGATCAGCATCTGCGGCAGGGTCTGGCCGCTGTCGAAGGCGGCACTGGCGACGTTGGGGAAATCGGCCCGGCTCAGCGCCGATGGCACATGCTTGCCGAATGGTTTGAGCACTTCAGCGTCCCCCCGCCGTGATTGCCGATGCCATATCTCCCCGCTGGCGATACCTTACGATGGTCCTGGCGGTTGTCACAGGGCGGCCACCTCGCCCGCCGTGCGGTCAGCAGGGCAGGGCGTGGCCGATCCGCGTCCGCCTGCCGATGGAAGACGATTGCGCCGGTGCGGCGTGGTAGGACCGGGGCGGTCGGTACATCGGGTACAGCGAGCGCTCCTCTCGGGTGAAGCAATGGCGGAGCAGGTCCTCGATCAGGGCCAGTTCGTCGAGAAATTCGTCCCGTCTTTCCTCGCTGATGCCGACCTCCTGGCAACGGCTGAGGAAGCGCGTGGTCTGGCGCGAGATCTCGCCGGTCTCCCGGCGCATGTGGCGCATGAATTCCAGGCCTTCGGGGTCCGACTTCAGGCAGCAGCCCAGGTAGGTATACAGGCGCAGGTTCTTGTCCAGCAGATGTTCGTTGAACAGCAGGCGGAACCGGTACAGGCACCTTTCCGCCTCGTCGAACTTCGACGCCCGCGCCGCGCTGCCGCCGAGCGCCAGCAGGTCCATCAGGCTGACCGCATGGCCGCACAGGCGCTCGACGAGCCGACTGTCGTAGTGGAGCTGGGTACCGGGGGCCACCTGCTGTTCCGCGAGCTGATCCTCCAGCGATACCTCGAGTCCTGCACGCTGCTGTTTTTTTCCGAAGAAGTTCATGGCCTGGTCTCCCTGCTGGATTGCGCTGGTGCCGTTCCACCCGACCCTGTCGCCCCGGACCATCAGCAAGCCCCGGACGATGCAAGACGCCAAAACCCGACTCCTTTCGACCGCCTTCCGCTGGTGCCGGCGGCGGTGCCTGCATGAGTCTCGAAGCAGAATGTGTGCCATGTGGCGGAAAGTGGCGAAGCCCGCGCCGGCAGGCCACGGGATCTGCCGCGACAGGCCGCTGGCGGTGCGGCCCGGCGTCAGCCGGCGGGCAGGTCGGGACGATTTGTGACACTGCGTGGCACGCGCAGCACCGCCGGCCGAACAGTGGTGATAGTTTTGTCCATTCACCTGCCTGCCGGAGTTCCCCATGTCCGTTCCCACCCCCACCTGGTCACGCCCCCGACGCACGCTGGCCGCGCTCGCCGCCGCCGTGATGCTGGCCCTGGCCGCCACGGCCGCGCCGGCGCAGACGATCGGCGCGGACCAGGTGCCGCCGCCGCAGGACACGCCGTATCCGGGCACCATCGCGCTGCATGTCGATGCCAGCGACACGGTGCAGGGCATCTTCCGGGTACACGAGACGATTCCCGTCGCGGCCGGTCCGCTGACCCTGCTGTATCCGCAGTGGATTCCCGGCGACCATTCCCCAAGCGGCCCGATCGCCATGCTGGCCGGGCTCAGGATCACCGCCGACGGCAAACCGGTGCCATGGAAGCGCGACAAGTACAACGTGTTCGCGTTCCATCTCGACGTGCCGGCCGGCGTGACCCGCCTGGAGGTGGCATTCGAATACATGTCCCCGCGCGACGGCGGCTTCGAGATCACCGACCGCATGATGGATATGGAATGGAGCAAGATGGCGCTGTATCCGGCCGGGCACTTCTCGCGCGCCATCACCTTCGCCCCCAGCGTGACGCTGGCCCATGGCTGGCAGATGGGCACGGCGCTGGAGACGGCCTCGCAGTCGGGCGACACCACCACCTTCAAGCCGGTGACGTTCAACAACCTGGTCGATTCGCCGATCTACGCCGGGCAATATTTCAAGCGGGTCGACCTCAATCCGGGCGGCGCCGCGCCGGTGCACCTGGACATCGTCGCCGATGCGCCGAAGGACCTGGAAATGTCGCCCGAGCAGCTCAAGGCGCATCGCGCCCTGGTCACCCAGGCGGTGAGCCTGTTCGGCTCGCATCACTACGACCACTACGACTTCCTGTTCTCGCTGTCCGACGTGCTCGGCGGCAACGGCACCGAGCATCACCAGTCCAGCGAGAACGGCCTGGGCGCGGACTATTTCACCGCCTGGGACAGCAACGCGCCGGAGCGCGACCTGCTGGCGCACGAGTACGCCCATTCGTGGAACGGCAAGTTCCGCCGCCCCGCCGACCTGTGGACGCCGAACTTCAACGTGCCGATGGGCGACTCGCTGCTGTGGGTCTACGAAGGCCAGACCCAATACTGGGGTTACGTGCTCACCGCGCGCTCGGGCCTGTGGACGGCGCAGCAGTTCCGCGACGGGCTGGCGATGGTCGCCGCGAACTACGATCGTAACCGCCCCGGCTTCCAGTGGCGTACGCTGGAGGACACCACCAACGACGCCACCGCGGCGCATCGTTCCAGCCTGCCGTATCGCAGCTGGCAGATGAGCGAGGACTACTACAGCGGCGGCCAGATGCTGTGGCTGGCGGTGGATGCGCGGATTCGCTCGCTCACCCACGACGGCAAGTCGCTGGATGATTTCGCCCGTGCGTTCTTCGGCGTCGACAACGGCAGCTACGTGACCAGGCCCTACACTTTCGACGACCTGGTGGCGACGTTGAACGGCGTGGCGAAGGACGATTGGGCCAGCTTCCTGCACGCGCGCGTCGACACGCTGAACCCGCCGCTGGCTGGCGGCCTCGAAGCCACCGGCTGGAAGCTGGTCTACACCGACCAGCCCACGGCATTCGAAAAGCAGTACAACTCGCGGCCCGAGCCCGCGCGCCACCTGTACAACTTCGCCTGGTCGATCGGCCTGACCGTGAACGACAAGGGCGAGGTCAACGACGTGCGCTGGAATGGCCCTGCGTTCAAGGCCGGCGTCAGCACCGGCGCCACGCTGGAAGCGGTGAACGGCCAGGCGTATTCGAAAGAGGTGCTGAAGGAAGCGATCGCCGCGGCGAAAGGCAGCAAGGCGCCGATCCAGCTGCTGCTGAAATACCAGGGCGGCTATCGCACCGTGCCGGTGGACTACCACGACGGCCTGCAGTACCCGCACCTGCAGCGCATCGAGGGCACGCCGGATTATCTGAGCCGGATCATCGCGGCACGGAAGTAGGCAAGCTTGGGGCGGAACGAAGTTCCGGCTTCGTTCCGCACCGGCCAGTCATCAGTCCGGAATCACATGCCGCTGTTGCCGGCATCCTCGATCGCCTTCACCGCCTTGAGCGTCTCTTCGACGTGCTTGTTGGGGCTGAGGTCGGAGTAGACGTAGGTGATCTTGCCGGACGGCGCGATCACGTACGAGGTGCGGTCGGACCAGCCCGGGCGCATCAGCAAGGTGGCGTCGTACTGCCTGGCGATCTTCGCGCCCGCATCGGCGGCGACCGGGAACTTGCCGCCGCAGTGTTCGGTTTCCTTCGAGAACGCGGCCAGCTGGTCGAGGTTGCCGGCGGTGACGCCGATCACCGTGGCGTGCTCGGCCTTGAACTTGTCGATCGCCTCGGAAAACAGGTGCGCCTCGACGTTGCAGCCGGAGGTGTGCGGCGCGGGGAAGAAGTACACCACCACCGGGCCTTTCTTCAGCGCATCGGCCAGATCGAAGGTGAACGGCTGGCCGGCCAGGTAGGCGGGTGCGCTGAATTCCGGTGCCTGGGTGCCGGCTTTCAGGGCGGCGAAGGCCGGCATCGCGACGGTGGCGCCGCCGAGCAGGGCAAGCGTGGCGAATTTCATCAGTGGCTTCATGGGGACTCCGGGGTGGGGGCGGGACGCCAATGTACCTGTATACGCCGGAACGGGGCAGATGGATGTCCGGTCGGCGGATTCAGCCCTGCTTCGCGCCCCGGATGTCGGCGTCGCCGGCGTCCTCGTGGTCGGCATGGACCCGGTTGCGACCGGCGCGTTTGGCGCGGTACAGCGCGGCGTCCGCTTCCATGCACAGGCGCAGCAACTGGTAGCCGGAGTTGTCGGTGGAGGCCAGCCCGACGCTGGCCGAGACGGCCACGGTCGCATCGCCGTTATCCAGTGGCGCAGTGGCAATGGCGATGCGAATGCGGTTGGCGATGGCCACGCCCTGATCATGCGGACAGTCGTGCAGCAGGATGCCGAACTCCTCGCCGCCCAGGCGCCCAAACAGGTCGCCGGGGCGAAGGTGTTGCTGGCAGATCGCCACGGCGTGTTTCAGCACGGCATCGCCCATCGCGTGCCCGTGGGTGTCGTTGACCTGCTTGAAGTGGTCGAGGTCGATGGACACCAGGCAGGCGTCGCCGGGTTTCCTCTGCAGCGTGGAAAGCAGCCGTTCGGCGTCGCTGATGAAGTGCTGGTGGTTGAGGATGCCGGTGAGGCTGTCGCGGCGTGCCATCCACTTGAAGCACAGTTGCGAGCGCTT
This sequence comes from Rhodanobacter sp. FDAARGOS 1247, assembly GCF_016889805.1. Lineage (NCBI taxonomy): Bacteria > Pseudomonadati > Pseudomonadota > Gammaproteobacteria > Lysobacterales > Rhodanobacteraceae > Rhodanobacter > Rhodanobacter sp. FDAARGOS 1247. The sequence goes on along the minus strand of NZ_CP069535.1, from coordinate 2,315,953 downwards.
GAGCCGGAACAGCCACAGCACGATGAAGGCGAGCGTCAACAGCAGCAGGGCAATGTACAGCCGGCCGGTTTCCACCGCCCGGGTGTCCAGCGCCTGCTGCATGCGCAAGGCATCGTTCTGGCGGGCCAGTTCGGCGGTCCTGAGCTTCTCCGCCAGCACCCGTTGCTGCACCATCTGGTAGGCCAGCGCGCGGGCGCTGACCTCGTCGAGATGGCCCTTGTCCTGGGCGGCGTAGTGCTCGTAGTAGGCCAGCGCCGTGGCCGCATCGCCGCGCTGCTTCGCCACGCGGTAGAGCACTTCGTAGCCATCACGCAGCGTCTCGTTGACCTCGTCCGGGCTGGCCGTGGCCACGGCGGCGGCCGCGTAGTCATGGGCCTTGCGGGCATCGCCCAGCTGCCAATAGGCCCGCCCCAGCATGACGCCGGCCGATTCCATGTGCGGGTGATACTGATTGGCGGTGATGCCCGGAGCGATCCGCTGCAGCAGGGCTGCGGCCTTGCCGGGCTGGCCTTCGTCCAGGTGCAGGTTGGCCAGCACCAGCCACATCGTCTCGGCGAATACCGGCTGCCCGGCAGCGGTGCAGGTATCCGCCACCTGGGGCAGCAGCGGGCTGGTCGAGGTGAGCTTCTGGCTGTTGAAGAGCGCCGTCACCTGCATCGAGCGCGAGGCACACAGGCTTTCGCCGGCGGGCGGCGAGTCCTCCATCTGGCGGGCATAGTCCAGCGCCAGTTCGTACTGGCCGGCCGCACCGAACACCTGGGAGAGATTGGCCAGGACGATGAAACGCGCCAGTTTGTCCCTGATGCGCGGCAAGTCCAGCACCAGCCGGTGGGCCAGCATGAACGCGGCCTGGTATCGGCGGTTGATGCTGAAGTCATCCATCAGCCGCGCGGAGGCCTTGGCCACCAGCGCCGGATTGCCGGCGTGGTCGATGATGTCCTGCAACGAGGCATCGGCCGTGGCGTAGTTGCCGTCGTAGGCGGCCTGCCAGGCGTCGAGGTAGCGCAGCTGCCACCGCTCCGTGGCGCCCAGGCTGTCGGCCTGCCGGTGGAGTTGCTGCAGCATCTGCACGAAACGCGGGTGGTCTTTCGTGCGCAGCGCTTCGACCTGGTCGATGCGCGATGTGTCCGGGATGGCCGCATGCACGGGATGGCCGAGCAGGCAGCTCGCCGCAGCGGCCAGGGCGGCCAGCCGACGAAGTCCGCGAAGGGACTCACGCATGCGCCGTTGACCCGGCCGGATGGCGTCCGCGCGTTCCGCTCAGCACGGTCGCGCCGCGCGGGTGTCGTCGATCATGTTCATGGGCTGTCCCCCCCTTTGCAGGCAGCCCGGGAATCATAGGTCAGTTGCGCGATGCTGTCCGCCGTTGTGCAACGCCGGCACGATGACCGGCCGGCTCTTCCTGGCGCGCGCGAGGTCCTTGCCGCTTGCTCAGCCTGCCTCGGTGTGATCGAGCGGCTTGCTGGCCGAGACCAGCGTGGTCGGCATCCACGGGCCACCCCACCACATGCGCCAGCCCAGCGGACGCCGTTCCGCGCGGATGCCCATGGCTTGGAGACGCCTGCGGTACTGGCCGCCTTTCGAGATGTCGGCGATCAGCAACTGCCCGCCGGGACGCAGCACCCGCCACGCCTCGTCGATCGCCTGGTTGCGCCCCGCGGCGTCGCCGATGTTGTGGATCGCCACGCTGGAAACCACCAGGTCGAAACTGGCGTCGGCGAATGGCAGGGCGCGCATGTCGGCGGTTTTCAGCTCGATGCGGTCGGCCACGCCTTCGGCTTCGGCATTGCGGGCGGCGACATCGATGCCGTTGCCCGACTGGTCCTTGCTGCTCCAGATATCGATGCCGGTGGCCAGCCCGCGCGGGACATGATCCGCCACCATCAGCAGGACGGCGCCGCGACCACAGCCGATGTCCAGCACCTGTTCGTCGCCGCGCCATTGGCGCGCGTCGAGCAGATCACGCCACACCGCGAATTTCCCGCGCAAGGTGGTATGCATGTAGATGGCCAGAAGAAGCGCCACCAGGCCTGCGCTGAACCACCAGCCCCGCAGGGACGTGAAGGCGATCACGCCCAGGCAGACCAGCAGGCCCGCGGCCATCAGCGCGGGGGCGTAGGGCGCGTCGATCCCGTAACGACCACGACGAGAAGTGTTCAAGTTCGCTCCTGTCAGTCTCGAATGGACGGAGTCTTGCGTCGCCGCCGCGGGGAAACCAGTGACGCGTGTCATGCCCGTCGCCTGCACGCAAGGCAGTCGGCGTGCCGCTGCCATTCGCGGAGGTTCTAGAATGGCCGGGTTTTCGCCCGTCGCGACTCGTCGCGATGCGGTTTCTCCGCCATCTTTCGGTCCGGTGCGGGCGCCGCTCGCCGGGTCATCAGGAGTGTCATGCGTTCGACTATCTGCCTGCGTCTGCTGTGTCTCGTGTCGTGCTTGGCGCTGGCGTGGCCCTTGCTGGCCAGCGAAACGCCTTCGGTCGGCCAGCAGCGCGAAGACGTGCTGTTCTGGAGCCAGGCCGAACACACGGCGCGCTTTTCGCGCATGTACGAGATCTTCCCCGCCGACCGCGTGGATCACGGCGCGCACGTGCATGCCTTGCCGCAGGGCGCCGCACTGACGCCGCAGTGGCAAGACGGCTCGTCCACACTGGCCGGCTACATGGCCACGCACCATCTGGCCGGCGTGATGGTGCTGCAGCATGGCCGCATCCGCCTGCAGCGCCATGCGCCGGGTTTCGATGACGGCACGCGCTGGACCTCATTCTCGGTGGCCAAGTCGGTCACCTCGACCCTGCTGGGCATCGCCTTGCGCCGGGGCGACATCCACGGCATGGACGACACGCTGGACACCTACATCCCCCAACTGCGCGACAGCGCCTATGCCAAGGTCACCGTGGAGCAGCTGCTGACGATGACCTCCGGCGTGCGCTGGAACGAGGATTACGCCGACCCGCATTCCGACGTGGCGCAGATGTATCGCGCCGCCTGCGAGAACGGCCAGGCGCACGTGATCTCGTACCTGGCCAAGTTGCCGCGCGCGTATCCGGCCGGCACGCACTGGAACTACAACACCGCCGAGACCGACCTGCTCGGCATCCTTGTCCAGCGCGCCACCAAGCAGTCGCTGGCGGCGTATCTGTCGCAGGCGATCTGGAAGCCCTACGGCATGGCGTCCGACGCGTACTGGCTGAAGGACGAATGCGACGGCAGCGACACCGGCGGCAGCGGCTTGTCCGCCACGCTGGCCGACTACGCCCGGATCGGCCAGTTCATGCTCGATGGCGGCAAGATCGGCGGCCAGCCGGTGATCGCCGAGGCATGGATGCACGGCGCCATGCGCAAGCAGCAGGACGTGGACAGCCCCGGCCATGGCTACGGCTACCTGTGGTGGACCGACACCGACGGCAGCTATGCGGCGATCGGCATCTACGGCCAGATGGTCTACGTCGATCCGGCACGCCAGCTGGTCATCGTGCAGGTCGGCGCGTGGCCGCAGGCGACCTCGAAGGAACTGGTCGCCGCGCGTCGCGACTTCGTCGATGCGGTGAAGCGCGCCGTCGACGGCGGAACCCGCCACTGACGTTTCAGCGTCGGGTGGCCAGCACCCCGTCCAGCGCGAGTTCGGCCCTGAAGCCCGCCTTCTCCAGCCGCTTCTGCACTTCGCGGGGCACGTCGCGGCCGCTGGTCAGCTTGTTCGGGCTGCCGGTGTAATGGAACAGTCGACCGCCACGGCGCAGCACGCGTGCCAGTTGGTCGTAGAACGCCTGCGAATACAGCTCGCCGGCGATGCCGAAGCGCGGCGGATCGTGCAGCAGCGCATCCACCGAGGCGTCGGCGATCTGCGTGATCGCCTGCGCCACGTCGGCATGGGTCAGTTGCAGACGGCCGCCACTGGCGGGCGATTGCGGATCGGGCGACCACGTGTTCAGCGTGCGCAGCCACAGCACGTCGGCGTTCTTCTCGAATGAGTGGATGCGCGCCACGCCCGCTTCCAGGCAGCACGCCGCGAAATAGCCCAGCCCGCCGCAGGTATCCAGCACCACCTTGCCACGCGGTTCGACCAGGGCCACCTTGCGGCGGGCGTCGTCGAACGGTGATTCCTTCGACGTCGGCAGCATCTTGATGCCGTCGATCTCGAAGGTCGGTGCACCCCATTCGGTGGGCACCAGCTTGATCAGCGAGCTGGCGTAGCGCGCCACCGGGGCGAAGTCGTCGCCGTCCCAGTGATAAATCGTGCGGTCTTTCAGCCGTTCCGGATACGGATAACGCAGGCCGCCGCGTTGCCAGGCCCCGGGCTCCAGCGCGACCGCCTCGCTGCTGAGGCCAAGGTCCAGCGAGCCCACCCATTCACCGGCGCCGGCATCGCGCGCCGCCAGCAGGGCTGCGGCGGTGGAGCGCGTGAGCAGGGGACCGGAATAGTGCGACACGGTGGGCGATCTCCTTGGGCGACGGCAGCGCGCGGAACGGGGCGAAGGGGCGGCATCGTAACCCGGCGGCGAACGCAGCGCCCGCGCGAACCGCGCAGGCTGCGGTGTATCACCGGCCGGCAGCACGCCCGCACTCGCTCACGAAACAGTCACCTCTCAGCGCGACGAAGCAGCGATCTGCGAGGGACTCACGCCCAGCAGGCGGCGCATGCAGCGGGCCATGTGGCCGGGATGGGCGAAGCCGGCTTCCAGCGCGATGTCGGTCAGGCTGGCGCCGCCTTCGAGCAGCCGCGTCCGCGCGCGCTCCACGCGCCGCTCCAGCACGAAGCGATGGGCCGGCATGCCCACGGCCTGGCGGAACAGCGGCTTGAAGTGCGACAGGCTGAAGCCGGCCACGCCCGCCAGTTCGGCGAGCGTGAGGTCCTGGTCGAGATTCGCCTCGATGTACTCGAGCACGTGGCGCAGCCGCCACGCCGGCAGCGCGCGACCCGGGGATGGCGCCGGCCTGCGCGATTGCAGGGCGAGCAGACGCGCGGCCAGCGCCGCGGCGAGGCTGTCGGCGAACAGGCGGCCACCCGGATAGGCGTCGTGATCCTCGGCCTGCATCATCCAGCCGATCCGTTCGACCTGGGGATCGCGGATGTGGATCGACGGTGCCAGCCCGGCGTCCTGCGATGCCAGCCCCATCGCGTCGGCGGTATCCCCCAGCAGTGCCGGGGTCAGCCGCAGCAGCAGCGAGCGCGCGGGCCGCGTCAGCGTCCAGCGCGTGCTCGAACCGGCGGGGACGACGCAGAACTGGCCATGGATGCGCGTGCCGCGCCGTTCGTGCCGCCCCATGCGGTAACTGACCGGCACCGGGTCGCCCAGATGCAGGCAGAGCACGTGGCGATCGTCCAGCGGCGAATCGAACCGGCCCGACGGCACCGGCGAGGTGAGCACGTCGAGCAGCGGCATGCGGTTCGGGCTGTTGCCCGACAGCAGCGGTGCCGGTGGGGCGGGATAGCAGGCGGGGCGATCGCTCATCGGCGCATCCTCGCGACGGCGCGGGGTTCTGCACAAGTGCCGAAAATCATCCTTCCGTGTCCGCCAGCGGCCGTTTGTGCGCGCCCGATCCGCGGCGAGGCGTCAGCATGTCCCCGGTGCAGCAGCACATGGCAAGGAGATCGGAATGAAGCGCAGGCAATTCCTGCAGTTGACCGGGGCGGCGTTGGCCGGCGGTGTCGCCGGTGTGTGCATGGCGCGCACGGACATCGCCCGGCTCGCCACGGCCGTGGCGATGCCGCCGACCGACGCGGCCACATTCGGCAAGGCGCGGCGTTTCGCCGAACTGCCCTGTGGCCGGATCGCCTACGTCGAGCGTGGCGCGGGCGAGGCGGCGCTGTTCCTGCACGGCGCGCCGTTGAACGGCTTTCAATGGCGCGGCGCGCTCGATCGGCTGTCCGCCCATCGGCGCTGCATCGCGCCGGACTTCATGGGGCTGGGCTATACGCAGGTTCCCGCGGGGCAGTCGCTGGCGGCCGATGCCCAGGCCAGCATGCTCGCCGCGCTGCTTGATGCGCTGGCGGTCGGCAAGGTCGACATCGTGGCCAGCGACAGCGGCGGCGCGGTGGCCCAGTTGTTCCTGGTTCGCCATCCCGAGCGCGTGCGCAGCCTGCTGCTGACGAACTGCGATGTCGAAACGGACAGTCCGCCGGCCGGGGTGATGCCGGCGATCGGGATGGCGCGCGCGGGCACGCTGGCCGAGGCCACGGCCCGATGGCTCACTGACAAGGCGCTGGCGCGCTCGACGTTCGGCGCGGCCGTCTATCGTGATCCGGCCCGCCTTGCCGACGAGACCATCGAGTATTACGTCACGCCGCTGGTGAGTTCGCCGCTGCGCCGGGCGCAGTACGAGGCGTTCCACATCGCGCTGGCGCCCAATCCGCTGGCCGGCATCGAGGCCGCGCTCAGGCGCAGCGCGGTACCGGTGCGCATCGTCTGGGGCGCCGCCGACCAGGTCTTCGCGCTGGCGGATGCCGAGTATCTGGACCACACCTTCCCGCAGTCGCGCGGCGTTCGCCGCGTGCCGGGCGCAAAGCTGTTCTTTCCCGAAGAGTTCCCCGACCTCGTCGCCGAAGAGGCGCGACGCCTGTGGGGTATCGGCTGATGGAAAGCCCTCCCGTTTCCTGCCCGTCCCGACCAAGCCGATGGAGTCTGCGTACCGTGCGATCGATCATCCTGTTGTCCGCCTTGATGTCCGGCCTGTGCCTGGGCCAGCCTGCCGCTGCCGCGCCGTCACCCGATGACGCCAGCAGGATCGACCACGTGCTGCTGTGGGGGCGCAGCATCGACCAGGTCAGCGCGGTGATGACCGTCAAGCTGGGTTTCCAGGTCCGGCCGGGGCGCAATCCCGACGGCGTGGCCAATCGCTATGTGCGGATGTCCGACGGAAGCTATGTCGAGCTGGAGGGCATCACCCGGCCGGACGCGCGGATGGACCCGGGCATGCGCGCGGATCAGGTCGCGCTGCGTGGTGGCCCGGGCGCCCGTACCTTCGGCCTGCGTTCGTCGACGCTCGATCGGGAGCGCCTGTCGCTGCGCCAGCGCGGCTTCGCCCCGACGGAGATTTTCTCGGCAGCGCCGAATGATCCCGACGGCGACGGCCCTGCGGCGCCACCGCGCTGGCGGCTGTTCGCGTTCGAGCGCCAACCGCTTTCGAGCAACCTGTTCTTCATCGACTACGCCGCAGGCAGACCCACGCCAACCCGCGTCGCCGACGCGCGGAGCGCGCGCGTGCATCCCGATGGCGCGCGCGAGCTGTCCGCGATCTGGCTGCTTTCGTCGAACGCCGAGGCGGACCGGCAGCAACTGGCCGCGATGGGTTTTGCCGGCGCCACGCCGGTGAGCGTGGTTCAGGTGGGGGCGCGCGGGTATTGCGTGCCGATCCATCGCAAACGCGTTCTGGTGTTGCAGCCGGATGGCGCGGGGATTGCTGCCGATGCGCTGCGCAGCGGTGGCCCGCAAGTGCTCGGGATCAGCGTGGCCGTGGCGGACATCGCGAGCGCAAGGCGGCAGGTCGAACGCGGATACGAAAAGCCGCTGGCCAGCTATCAGGGCCTGCTGGGGCCGTCCTTCCTGGCGCCGACGCGGGAGGATCTCGGGCTGCTGGTCGAATTCCACGCAGGGTCCGGCGTCGCCGCAACGTCGCCCTGCGGCGGCTGATCCCGCGGGGAGCATGGCCGTCTGTCGATCCGGTCGCGCTTCGTTCGTCGCCATGGCAGGAGCGCGGTCCGCCGCGCGACCGCAGCTTCCCACAGGAGATGACGATGCGATTCCTTTCGATGATCCGGATCAACGAGAACAGCGGGCAGCGGCCCAGCGAGCAGCTGATGGCCGACATGGGCAAGCTGATGGCGGAAATGACCGCGGCCGGCAGCCTGCTGGACACGGCAGGCCTGCGGCCCACGGCGGAAGGCGCGCGCGTGCGCCTGTCGCAGGGTCGGCAGACAACCACGGACGGCCCGTTCGCCGAAACCAAGGAAGTGATCGGCGGCTACGCGCTGCTGCAGGCCGATTCGATGGAGCAGGCGCTGGCGCTGACCCGACGCTTCCTCGACGTGCACGGCAGCGACTGGGAAATCGAGTGCGAAGTGCGCCAGGTCGACGAGGACTGCTCACCGCAGCGGTGAGCTCGCGCGGTGGACGAACTGCACGCGAGCAGCAGCATGGTCGCCACCACCTTCGTGCTCGCCTGCGACGCCCCGCCGTTCTTCGCCACACCGTGGTGGCAGCGTTGGGCGGGCCGATTTCGCTGCGCCGGCGGCGCTTTGGCGGATCGCCGTTTCGCTGGCAAGATGGACGCCTGAACTTCAGGGGGAAGTCATGCAGCACAAGGCACGGGTCTGTCCGTCGTGGCCGGCATGCCACACATCGCTCCAATGCGGCAGCCCGGGGATGCGGCGGTCCGGCGGTTTCGCCGGCATGGGCGACATTCCCGTGGCGGAGGCCGTCGCATGAGTGTCGGCCTGGCGCGTTGGGCCAACCGGCTGGGCGTGTTCGTGCAGGGTGCGATGACATGCATGGCGTGGCTTGCCGGCATCGTGCTGTGCACGCTGGCCCTGGGTGATGCCGGCGGCGTGCTTTTTTTGCCATTCATGCTGACGTTGTCGCTCTGGCTGGTGACCTTGCTTGTTCATGAGGGCGGACATTACGTGGCGGCGCGCCACGCCGGGATGACCGTGCTGCGCGTGCGCGTCGGTCGCGTCGAGCTGCAGCCGCAACAGCGTGGGTGGCGTGTTCGCTGGGCGCTGCCGCAAAAGATCCACGCCGCCGGTTACGTCACTGCCGTCCATGATCCGTCGCGTCCGCTGCGTGGGCAGAGCCTTCGCATGATCGCGGGAGGGCCGGGCGCGAATCTGCTGGTCGCGATCATCCTTGGTCCAGTGGCCTGGTGGTGCCTGCCGCATGCGGCTGCATGGCTGGCGCTGGCCTTTGCGCTGTTGAATGCGTTGACCGGGTTGGCCAACCTGGTTCCCGGTTCACGCGGGCTGGCCAGTGATGGCCTGCAACTGCTGCTGTGGCGTAACCGACAGCTCGAGTTCGGTCCCCTGTTCGCCCACGCCAGACTGCTTGCGCTGACCGTGGCAGGCGTGACCGCTGACCGCTTGCCCGAGGATCAACTGGCCATGCTGGATGCCCAGCCTGCACCGATGCCGATGGTCGCGCTGTGGTATCGCCTGAAGGCCCGGCAGAACCGTGGCGAGTGGGAAGCGGCCGCTGCCCAGCAGACAAGGTTCGAACACCTGCAGGCCGGGTTGACACCGGCATTGCGCAGCGGCCTTGCCGAATTTCTTGCCTGTATTCGCACCGAACTGGCGTTTTCACTGGCCATGCGGGACCGTGATGCTGCCGGCCTGATGGACAACTTGCTGCCGGAAAAAACACGCTGGAGTGCACCGGCCCTGTGGCCTCGCTGCCTCGCGCTGCGCGCCCTGCTGGAAGGTCATCTGGCTGAAGGCCGGCGCCTGCTCGGCGAGGCGCAGTGCGTGGCCGAGCAGTCGCTCGATCGCGCGCTTCCACTGAGCGAAGCACTGATCCAGCGGCGGATGCTGGCCCTGGCGGCGGAGTCGGGAACACACGCCGTCCGGGTGGCGTGATGAGACATGCGGGCCGGCAGGTGCCGGGGCACGTCCTCCTGGTCGCCCTGATCAGTCCGCCTTGACCAGTTCCACGCGGCGGTTTTTCGCCCGTCCTTCCTCGCTGCGGTTGTCGGCGACGGGGCGTTCCTGGCCGAAGCCGGCGGCGCCGAGTCGCTCGGCTGGCACGCCGGCCTGCACGATGGCGTCCATCACGCTGTTCGCGCGGGCTTCGGACAGCGCCTTGTTGGAGGCGGCGTCGCCCACGTTGTCGGTATGGCCTTCCACACGGAGCTTCAGCGCGGGCGAAGCCTTCATCATCATCGCGACCTGCTGCATGGTGGCCAGGTCGTCGGGTTTCAGCACCGACTTGCCGGTGTCGAAGTTCACGTGCAGGGTGATGAAGCCGTTCTTGTCGAGTTCGTCGCGCAGCTGGTTGGCGGTCACCGCCTGCGCCATCGCCGCCACTTCGGCGACCACCAGCAGGTAATCCTGGGTGGGCGCGCCGTAGATGTCCGGCACCAGCTTGACCCACACGTCTTTGCCGCCGGTGTGCACCTTCAGCGTGGTCTCGCCGCCATCGCCCTCGCTGGGCAGGCGTTCGTAGACCACCTCGCCGCCGATCTGCCTGATCGCGTTCTGGTAGTTGCGGATGATCTGCAGCGGGCTGGCCTGGGTCTCGGGACTGCCGTAGAAATAGCGCAGGCTGGTGGTGTCGCCTTCCACGGTTTGCGTGGTGGCGTTGTCGCCCTTGCCGACCTTGAACTCGGTGGCGTTGTAGGCCTTGCTGTATTCGCTGATGTACGAGCCGGGATAGCGGGTGAGCAGGGGGTGATCCTTCGAACCGGCGATATCGTCGCCAGCGACTGCAAGCAGGGGCAGGGCAAGGCTGAGCGCGAACATGAAGACACGGACGATCCGATTCATGGCGGGCACCGGCAGTGGCAGGTGGCGGCATGATGCGCCCGATCGGCTGGCCAGGGGAAGCCGGGCGGAGGGCGGTGTCAGGCCGTGCCGGCGTGCTCCGGTCGGCCGTGCGCGGCCTGATCCAGACAGTCGCGCAATTGCCGCAACGCAGGCAGCAGCTGCTCGGGTTCGCGCAGGGCCTTGCGCGCCGCGCCGATGCTTCGGCGCACCTCCACCGGCGCCGCGGCTTGTTCCAGCAGGGCGATGGCCGGGTCGATGCAGGCGTGCAGGGCGTCGATCCAGTCCGCGGGTTGCGCTGCCTCGCCTCGGCGCACGGCCCATCGGCTGGCCCTGAATGCCGGGGCGATCTGTGCGACCTGCGCCCACGCCGCCAGCGCCTCGTCTCGCGTTCGCGGCGGCGTGGCCGGGTCGAATGCGTCGCCGAGCACGGCCAGCGCATCGGCGATGCGCCGGCGCAGCACGTTGCGCGAACGCACCGGGTAGACCAGCCAGGCGGCCGCCACGCCGATCACCGCGCCGATCACGATTTCCTGCAGGCGCAGCCCCAGGTCATGGGTGGCCGAGCGGCCTTCGAAACCCTGCAGCAAGGCCAGCGCCAGGGTGACGAACAGCGCCCACCAGGCGTAGCCGAGCGGACGCAGCCAGATGCCGAAGAACACCGCGGCGAGGATCAGCGCGACGGTGGCGCCATCGTGGCTGCCCAGGTGCACGCTGAAGCCCAGCGCCAGCACGGTGCCGAACGCGGCGCCGAGCACGCGCAGCACGCTCTTGTACGCCACATCCAGCCGTCCGCGGTTGCCGCTGTTGACGATGAAGGCGGTCAGCACGATCCACGCCCAGCGCTGCGCGAAGAAGGTGTAGCCGACGACGAACGACAGCGCCAGCGCCACGGCCATCTGGATGGCCATGCGCGTGCTCGCGATCGGCCGCAGCGAGCTCTCATGCGCGGGCGCAATCGCGATCGTGGTGGTCGCTGCCTGCGCGGGCGGCAGCACGCGCAGCCGCCGCGCCAGCGCATGGAAGGCCGCCACCCAGACCAGCGCCAGCAGCGCCACGACGATCGGCACCAGCGCCGCCATCAGCGGTCCCAGTCGCTGGCTCGGTACATGCGGCGTGGTCAGGATCACCACGAACGGCAGCGCGATCAGCGAGCCGACGCGGCGCGTCATCGGGCCAAACCGGCGCAGCCAGATCGACACGAACATGCCGGCCACGAAGACGAGGGCGCCCAGCCACGGCGCGTGCAGCAGCAACATGCCCACCGCGGTCGCCAGCAGGCCGACGATCGGCAGTGCCACCGCCGCTTCCAGCCGGCCGCGCAGGTCGCGATCCAGATGGCTGCGCGCGAACGACAGGCACAACACCACGGCCAGCACGGCGGGGCCGGGTTCGGCATCGATCGCCATGGCGCAGCCCAGGGTGGCCAGCATCGCCAGCATGGTCACGACCGCCTCCCGTCCGGCACGACCGAGCGCGGAGGTGGTGGCGTCGAAGGCGTTGCGGGCCGTGGTCGGCGTGTAGTCGGTGGGTGTCATCGGGGCATAGAGTAGTCGAGCCGGCGGGTGACGCGGGAGAGAGTCGATGCACGTTGTGGTGGTGATCGTGGTGATGCTGTCCGTGTTGCTGCTGGGGCGGTCTATCGAACAGAAGATGTTCCGCGGCGATGCGCAGCGTCAGGCCCGGTTCCGGCGCCGGCTGCAGGCATGGAGCGGGTGGGCGGCAGCGATCGCCGCCGTGCTGGCCGTCATCGCCGTGGTCTGCATGCGCGCGTTGAGCGCGACGCCCTGATTGTCGTCGCGGCGGCGTGGCTCAGTGCGCGGGCAGGGTGTAGCTGAAGTCGTAGTCGTGCCGACCGTCGGCGATGGTGATCGTCATGGCGCCGTCGAGGCCAACCAGTTCGCCGGTGCCGGAGCCGGGCACCACCACCACGGTCCATTCCCGCGGCGTGCCAGCGACCATCAGGGCGCGGTGCACCAGCGCGAAACTGCCGCTGCGGCCGTGCAGCTTGCCGCTGACTGTCTCCAGCGCCACGTAGGCGCCGGACGTGCTGCCGTCACCGGCGGCCAGCATCTCGCCCTGGCTGGTGGCGTCCAGATCGCCGTGGAACTGCTTGTCCAGCGACAGTCGCGCCAGGCCCGAGGCTTTGGCCTGGGGATTGTCGGGCGTCTGCGGGGAAACCTTGACGTCGAAATGGCCGGTGGCGTGCATGGTGACGGGCTCCGTGGGGGTTTGTGCGAGCGCTGCCGCAGGCAGCGAAACGGCGAGGGCAAGCAGGAGTCGTGCGGCGCTTTTCATGGGAGACTCCCGGGTGATGTCACGCCGACAATGAAAGCACGGTTGGGGACGCGATGATTGTAAAAACGCGACAGGCGCGTGCCACCCCTTGCGGAAGACGCGGATGAACGGCGGCGTCGGCAAGGCCCGTGGCGTGTTGCGTCCGGCGCCAGGCGCGCCGTCGACGGGCCTGTTCCACCACGCCCGCATCGCGCCGCCGCCGGCGCTGGGCGGCGTGGTGCAGCATTACTGGATCGTGCGCTGGGATCTGCAGGGCGGCCCGCCGCAGCTGCGCGAAACGCTGCCGCACCCGAACGTGCACCTGGTATGTGAGGCTGCCGGCAACCGCATCCACGGCATCCACACCGGCCGCTTCAGCACTGTGCTGGAAGGCTGCGGCGGCGTGTTCGGGGTGAAGTTCCGCCCCGGCGGTTTCCACGGCTTCCTGCGGCAACCGGTATCCGTGCTGCGCAATCGCTCGATCGCGCCGGAACAGGTGTTCGGCACCGTCGCCGCCGAACTGGCGACGATCACGCAGGCGTCGCCGGACGACGAACACATGGTGTCGCTGGCCAGCGACTTCCTGGTCACCCGTCTGCCGCCACCCGATGCGCAGGCGCTGCGCGTGGGCGAGATGGTGGACGCCGTCGCCATCGACCGCAGCCTGCGCACCCTCGACGACCTGGCGACCCGCTGGAGCATCACGCCGCGCACCCTGCAACGCCTGTTCAACCAGTACGTGGGCATCGGCCCGAAGTGGGTGATCAACCGCTACCGCATGCACGAAGCACTCGAACGCGTCGACGCGGGCAAGCCGATGGACTGGACGCAACTGGCGCTGGACCTGGGTTACTTCGACCAGGCCCACTTCATCCGCGACTTCAAGGCGCTGGTGGGGTGTTCGCCGGTGGGGTATGCGCGGCGCGGGCAGTCGGGTTGAGGTCGCGTCGGCGCGATGCAAAGGTGTGGTCCTGATTTTCGACGCAGTCGTCGCGCGTCCGCCACATGCCATCCGCCATGCAGTTTATTTCTTCACGTCCGTGAGAGATGCAAAGTCCATATTCGTCTGTTCCGCCGTTCCGTACACCGCCAGCATCCAGCAACCCCTTGTTGGTTTGCAGGATTTGTCCGCTTGACCGGGCGCTGTTGGAAGTTGACCATCGATTGCCGACGCCTGATATGGATCTACTAGTCGTGAGGTTAGCTTGGAAATTTCTTCGCAAAAGCAGCTCAGAAGCCATGGAACCCCTGCGTTCTGCTATTTGTGCGGAGAAACACTAGCCGGGCCAAGCCCTATCAATCGCGATCACTGCCCGCCAAAGGGGCTGTTCGCGCTTGGTGACCGCGAGAACTACCCCATCATTCTTCCTACTCATGTGGGTTGCAACGATGCCTGGAAAGAAGCTGACGAAATGATCGGAATCATTACGGACGCGCTACACACGAGGAAAAAGAGCCAGAGCTTTGCGTACACAGACCGCCTAAAGCCCGAGTTCGTTAGCTTTGGAATCGGCCACGCAGCCTCTGTCTCCAATCTTCCGCTTGCGCCAATGGCTGCACGTATTGTTCGCGGGATGCACGCGCTTCTCTACAAGGACTTTCTCCCCGTACGTACCAAGAGCAAGTTCCATATTCCACTTCCAGAGGCCGAAATAGACACGCTGAGGTTGATGGTGCCCTTGGAGCAAACTTTTGTGTTCTCTGACGTCATTCGAAAGGCTTTACTCTCAAAGACCGCAGATGTCGTGCGCGCCTATAACGGCAAGTTTAAATACGCGTGCACGTGGGAGCGGGCCGACAACGGACAAGATTTCTGCATCGCGTGCTTCGACATTTACACCTTTCACGAGATTGCGCCGCCTGTCACGAACTTCCCAAAATCTTTCGTAGGCATGTATATCCCGGATAGGCAGCCTGCTGGCGCATCGAGAGCATCAGGTCTAGAAATTCAGCTTACGCACAGTGAGCTGTTGGACCCATGGCAGCAAACCGAGTAATTCATTTATGCCAGCCGCCGCTGGCGCGGAATCACCCCGGCGCTTTAGTGGACATCCTGGCTACGCGTCTTGGGCATGTTCCATGCTCAAGTCAGGTGCGGAAACGTCTCAACGGTGTGGCGACGAAATCAAGTAATTGCCCCGGATGGTGAAGGCGCAAGGCAATGTCTAGGCACGCCACATGGCCGCCGCGCCCGCTTTTCTGTATGTTGGCGGCTTCCCAACGCCAAGGCGCGCCGCATGACCGCATCGCTGGAACACCCGGACCATCTTCGGCGCAGCCTTTCCAACCGGCACCTGCAGCTGATCGCCATCGGCGGCGCGATCGGCACCGGCCTGTTCATGGGCTCGGGCAAGACGATCAGTCTGGCCGGGCCGTCGATCCTGCTGGTCTACCTGATCATCGGCGTGATGCTGTTCTTCGTGATGCGGGCGATGGGCGAGCTGCTGCTGTCCAACCTGGAGTACAAGTCGTTCATCGACTTCTCCACCGACCTGCTGGGGCCGTGGGCCGGTTTCTTCTGCGGCTGGACGTACTGGTTCTGCTGGATCATCACCGCGATCGCCGACGTGATCGCGATCGCCGCCTATACGCAGTTCTGGTTTCCCGACCTGGCGCCGTGGATTCCCGCGGTGCTGTGCGTGTTGCTGCTGCTGAGCCTGAACCTGGTCACGGTGAAGCTGTTCGGCGAGATGGAATTCTGGTTCGCGCTGATCAAGATCATCGCGATCTGCGCACTGATCGCCGCCGGCTTCGCCCTGGTGGCCTGGGGCTTCACCTCGCCGACCGGACACCAGGCGTCGGTGGCGAACCTGTGGAATGACGGCGGCTTCTTCCCGAAGGGACTCAGCGGCTTCTTCGCCGGTTTCCAGATCGCGGTGTTCGCCTTCGTCGGCATCGAGCTGGTCGGCACCACGGCGGCCGAGACAGCCGACCCGCAGCGCAACCTGCCCAAGGCGATCAACTCGATCCCGGTGCGCATCATCATCTTCTACGTGCTGGCCCTGGTGGCGATCATGATGGTCACGCCGTGGCGCATGGTGGAGCCGGGCAAGAGCCCGTTCGTGGAACTGTTCGTGCTGGCCGGCATTCCGGCCGCGGCCACCCTGATCAACTTCGTGGTGCTGACCTCGGCCACGTCCTCGGCCAACAGCGGCATCTTCTCGACCAGTCGCATGCTGTACGGCCTGGCCGAGGAGCAGCACGCGCCGAAGACGTTCGCGCGGCTGTCGCGCGCCGCGGTGCCGTCGCTGGGCCTGCTGTTCTCCTGCGTGTGCCTGTTGCTGGGCGCGGCGCTGATCTACCTGATCCCCGACCTGATCACCGCGTTCACTCTGATCACCACCTTGTCCGCGGTGCTGTTCATGTTCGTGTGGTCGCTGATCCTGTTCGCCTACATCGCGTACCGGCGCAAGCGCCCGCAGTTGCATGAAGCGTCGACCTACAAGATGCCCGGTGGCGTGTTCATGTGCTGGGCCTGCCTGGCGTTCTTCGTGTTCGTGCTGGTGCTGCTGAGCCTGCAGCCGGATACCCGCGAGGCGCTGATCGCCAGCCCGGTGTGGTTCGTGCTGCTGGGCATCGGATATGCGTGGAAGGGGCGCAAGGCGCGCGGCGCCTGAGTCCGGTCCTGGCATGAAGCGGCGTCCCACGCGGGGAGTCCTGTTGTTGCTGCTGGGCCTGGTCGTCGCGGGCCACGCCGCTGCCGAAGACGTCGCGATGCCGGCGCATGCGTCGTTCAACATCGATTCGGCAGTGCTGCACGAGGCGCGGCACATCAACGTGTACACGCCGCCGGCGTACCCCACGGCGAAGGACGCCCGTTACCCGGTGCTGTACATGCCCGACGGCGGGCTGCAGGAGGATTTCCCGCACGTGGCCGCCGACGTCGACGCGGCGATCCGGGCCGGCGCGATGCGACCGATGATCGTGGTCGGCATCGAGAACACCGAACGCCGGCGCGACATGACCGGCCCGACCACGCTGGCCAGCGACCGCGAGATCGCGCCGCGCGTGGGCGGATCGGCCGCGTTTCGCGCCTTCATGGCGGACGAGCTGATGCCCGAAGTGCAGCGTCGCTATCGCACGGACGGCCATCGCGCGATCGTCGGCGAATCGCTGGCCGGCCTGTTCGTGGTCGAGACGTTCTTCGCGCAGCCGAAGCTGTTCGACACCTGGATCGCACTCAGCCCCAGCCTGTGGTGGAACGACATCGCGCTGGCCCGCGGTGCCGCGGCGCGACTGCAGGCGCAGCCATCACTGGCGTCGACCCTGTACGTGGCCAGCGCCGGCGACGATGGTCTGGACGAGAGCGGCGGCGGCCTGCTGCGGGAAGCCCTGCGCAAGCACGCGCCGCGCGGGCTGCGCTGGTACTACCAGCCGTGGCCGGAACTGAAACACGCCACCATCTATCGCGGCGCGTCACCCGCGATATTCCGCCAGCTGTTCGCGCCGAAGTAGCGGTTCTCGCTCCGCAGGGCGGGCACGGCCCGCCCTGCGCATCGACTTCGCTCGTGCATGCGCGCGTGGGCTCAATCGCGGTCAGGTGCGCCGAGCGGGAAGTACGAGCGGTAGGGGCGCGCCTCGTCCACTGCGCGGGCGAACGAGGGACGCGCCAGCAGGCGCTGCCGATACGCGACGAGGTTTGCGAAGGCGGCGGGGATCGGGTGCGCCCAGTCGGCGTAGAACAGGGCGGGCGCGGCGGCGCAGTCGGCGAGGCTGAAACCGCCGCCGGTGGCCCAGTGCCTGTCGGCAAGCTTGTGATCGAGCCAGGCATAGGCGGTGTCGAGCATGCGGCGGGCTTCCTCCACGCCGCGGGCATCGCGCTCGGTGGCCGGGCGCAACTGGTCGAACACCATCTTCTGCAGCGGCGTATGCACGTAGTTGTCGAAGAACCGGTCGAGAAAACGCGCTTCCAGCGCGGCTTCGGCATCCTCGGGAATCAGCCGCTGCGGACCGGGATGCTGCTGGCCAAGGTACTCGATGATGATGCTGGATTCGACCACGTTGCGTTCGCCGTCGCGCAGCAACGGCATGCGCCGCAGCGGCCACCAGGCGGTGAATTCGTGGTCGGTTTCGGCACCGTCCGGGGTGAGCAGGCGCAACTCGAAGGCGAGGTCGTTCTCGTACAGCGCGATCAGCACCTTCTGGCAGTAGGACGAGAACGGGTGGGCGTAGAGCTTGAGGGTCATGGTGGAGCACCTGGCTGGGGATACGCGAAGGCGACGAACGAAGGTGGGCGGAATCGACAGGCCATGCTCGACCCTGCTGGCATCGGTACGTCCCGGATTGCCCCAGGAAAGGTCGCGCTGCATCAGCGGCTGCGAGGCGTGCCGGATTCGCGCAGGCAGCAGTGGCGCCGCCGGTGGAACGGATCGCCGTCTGTCTCGACCGGGCTTGACCGCGATCAAGGAAACGCCGCGGCGGGGCGACCACGATCGACACCGGCGACACCGGCCAGGTGTCGGTGTAGCGAGGAACTTCGATGGAATTTCATATTGCGCTGGTCGACGCGTCCCCCGAGCCCGGCGTGGTGCAGGACGCGCTGTTCGAGGTCGATCCCACGGCCGTGGTCGACCTGGACATGAGCGGACTGGTGATGCGCATATCGTCCTCGGCCACGGTCACCGACCTGGTCGAGGTGCTGGGGCAGGTCGGCTGGACGGTGGCGCCCGCACAGGTCGCGCAACAGCCGACGATCTGCTGCGGCGGCTGCAGCGGCTGAACCGCATCGACACAAACGCCTTTTGCTGATCGCGCGCCGTTCGCTCGCGCGTCGACGCGCGGGCCTTTTCTCCGGAGTACCTGCCATGTCTTGCGATATCGTGATCATCGGCGCCGGCCCCGCCGGCTTGTGTTTCGCCCGCTCGCTGAAAGGCAGCGGCCTGCGCATCGCGCTGGTGGAGCGCCAGCCCGAAGCCGGCCTGATCGCGCCGCCGGATGACGGTCGCGAAATCGCGATCACCCACCACTCGCAACGCCTGCTGCGCGAGCTGGGCCTGTGGGCGCGCCTGCGCGAGGAGGAGATCGGCACGCTGCGCGACGCGATGGTGCTCGACGGCGACGACCGCGAGGGGCTGATGTTCCGCCACGACGAGGCGGGCAAGCCGCAGCTGGGCTGGTTGCTGTCCAACCACGCGATCCGGCGCGCCGCGTACGCCGAGGTGATGGAGTTGCCGGAGGTGGAACGGATCACCGGCGTCCAGGTGAGCACGGTGCGCACCGGTCGCGACGGCGCCGAGGTCGAGCTGGCCGATGGCCAGACGCTGCGCGCGCAGCTGGTGGTGGCGGCGGACAGCCGCTTCTCCGACACGCGCCGGGCCATGGGCATCGGCGCCGACCTGCATGATTTCGGCAAGACCATGCTGGTGCTGCGCATGCGCCACGAGATGCCGCACGAACAGGTGGCGTGGGAATGGTTCGGCCATGGCCAGACCCTGGCCCTGCTGCCGCTGCACGATCCGCACACCTCGTCGGTGGTGCTGACCCTGTCGCCGCCGGCGATGCGCGAGATGCTGGCGCTGGACGACGCGGCGCTGGAACAGGCCATGGCCGAACGTTTCGAGCAGCGCCTGGGCGCGATGCGCGTGGCCGGCCCGCGCTGCGCCTATCCGCTGGTCGGGGTGTATGCGCAGCGCTTCATGGCCGAGCGCTTCGCGCTGATCGGCGACGCCGCGGTGGGCATGCATCCGCTCACCGCGCACGGCTTCAATTTCGGCCTGCTGGGACAGGACACGCTGGCGGGCGAAATGCGCGCCGCGATGGCCGCGGGCCGGCCGTTCTGGGAGGCATCGGTACTGCAGCGCTATGAGCGCCGGCATCGCCTGGCCACCCGGCCGCTGTATCTGGCCACCCGGATGCTGGCCGGCCTGTACACCGACGACCGCCGCCCAGCGCGGGTGTTGCGCAAGCTGGCATTGGGCGCGGGCGCGCGACTGGGGCCGTTCAAGCGCCTGGTGATGTCGGGGCTCACCGCCGAGTCGGCCGGCGTCCCCGTCTTGTTGCGCCGGCGCTCGACCTGAGAGTGGTGACTTTTCAACCTCGAAGCGACAGAAGAAAACCACAGGCAGTGGTTTTCTTCACCGGCCATGGCCGGAGCCGGCCTGCTCAGGCGGGGTAGCTGGCCAGGCTGCTGGCGATGCGCACTTCGCCGGTCAGCACCTTGTGGATCGGACAGGCGTTGGCGATCTGCAGCAGGCGTTCGCGCTGCTCGTCGGTGAGGTCGCCCTGCAGGGTGATCACGCGGGTGATGTCGTTGCCGCTGGCCGGCGTGCCTTCGGGATTGAACTGCAGGTCCACGCCGACCCGGCGCAGCGGCCATTGCTTGCGCGCGGCATACATCTGCAGGGTGATCGCGGTGCAGGCGCCCAGCGCCGACAGCAGCAGGCGGTGCGGCGCCGGCCCGGCATTGGCACCGCCATCCTCGACCGGTTCGTCGGCCAGCCAGGCATTGCCCTGGTCGTCGGTGAAACTCACCGTGTACGGCGTTTGTCCGGTGACGGCGTGGACGGAGTAGATGGTCATCGGCATGGTTCCTGCGGCAGGGAAGGCAAGCTTGGCGGGCGCACTCAGATCACGTCCCACATGTAGCCATCGTTGGCCAGCACGGCGCCGGCCAGTTGCTCTACGGCGGCGTCCTCGTTGCGCTCCAGCCCGCGCACGTTGCGCGCCATCCGCCGGCGCGCCTGCCTGGCGAACATCTCGGCGATGCTGACGGCCTGCGCCGCGGCGGGGTGCGATTTCTTTTCCAGGCTGTCGGCACGCGACAGCACGCACAGGCCCACGAACAGGTCGATCGCGATGTCGGCCAGGCGTTTCTGCGCGTGCTGCATGTCGGTGGCCTTCTTGCCATGGCGACGCAGCAACTGGTCCGACGATTTGGACAGCTCGACCGTGTACTTCTCGTAGGTCGCCGCGACCTTGCGCAACCGCGGCGACAGTTCGTGGGCGATGCGATCGATGCCGTAGCCGGTGGCTTCACGCATGCGCCGGCCGGTGTAGCTGCCGAGCACGCCGAAGCCCTTGATCGGGTCGTTGAAGATCTCGCCCACGGCGGATTTCAGCTCGCTCAGCCCGGTGCCCACGTCCTTCAGCCCGGACAGTGCGATGTACAGGTGCAGGATCTCGTTGGTGCCTTCGAAGATCGACAGGATGCGCGTGTCGCGGGTGATCTGCTCGTACGGGAACTCGCGCATGAAGCCGTTGCCGGCGGCGATCTGCAGCGCTTCGTAGGACGCGCGCTGCACCGCTTCGCTGGCGAACACCTTGCTCATCGCCGCCTCGACCGAATAGTCGCTGCCGCCGGCGTCGATCAGGTGCGCCACCATCCACACCGCGCTTTCGGCGGCGAAGCAGTCCATCGTCATCTGGGCGATCTTCTCGCGCACCAGGCCGAACTCGGCGATCGGCTGGCCGAACTGCTTGCGTTCCTTGGCCTGGGCGCATGCCAGGCGGATCAGCGAGCGCATGCCGCCCACCGCGCCGCCGCCCAGGCCGGTGCGGCCCGAGTTGAGAATGCTCATCGCCACCTTGAAGCCCTTGCCGACCGGGCCCAGCACGTTCTGCGCCGGCACCTGCACGTCGGCGAACGCCACCGTGGTGGTGCTTGATGCGCGGATGCCCATCTTGTCCTCGTGCGGACCGTGGCTGACGCCGGGCCATGCCGCTTCCACGATGAAGGCGGTGATCCTGCCCTCGGGCGTGTCGGTGCGGGCGAACACGGTATAGAAGTCCGCGATGCCGCCGTTGGTGATCCAGATCTTCTCGCCCGAGAGCGTCCAGCTGCCGTCGTCGTTGCGCACGGCCCTGGTGCGGATCGAGGCGGCGTCGGAACCGGCGCCGGATTCGGTGAGGCAGAACGCGGCGATCATCTCGCCGGTGGCCAGCTTCGGCAGGTAGCGCTGCTTCTGTTCGTCGCTGCCGAACAGCAGCAGACCCTTCATGCCGATCGAGCTGTGCGCGCCGATGGTCAGCGAGACCGAACTGTCGTGGCTGGAGGTCTGGCCCAGCACCCGGGCATAGGCGCCGTTGGAAAGTTCCAGCCCGCCGAACTCCTCGGGAATGATCAGGCCGAACAGGCCCATCTCGCGCAGCGCCTGGATGAATTCGGCCGGCTGCTCGGCGTCGCGGTCGTACTGTTTCAGCTCGGCGGTCTTGTCGGCGAGGAACTGGTCGATCGCGTCGGTCATCGCGCCCAGCATTTCCCGGTCGCGGGCGCGGATTTCCGGATACGGGAACAGGTTCTCTTCGAGGATGTTGCCCAGGAACAGCTGCTTGGCGACGCTGTGCTCGCTGCGCAAGGCGGGGGTGGCGGGCAAGGGCGTGTTCACGGCGTTCTCCGGGCTGGGGCTGAAGCGGCATTCTGGCACCTGTGGCGCGCCTGACCATGACGCCAATCGCCGCAGGCCGATCACGCAAGCCGACGGGTTATGCTGGCCGTGCATCTGAACAGGGGAAGTCCATGCAACGTTTCGTCATCTTCGCCGCGCTGGTCGCGGCTTCCATGCTGGCCGGCTGCGCGCCGCACGCCGCGGTCAAGCCGGCCAGCACCATCACCTTGAACGTCGATGCCGCGGGCAAGCCGGGGGCCGATGCGGACATGAAGAAGGTGCTGGGCGCCCTGGAGATGATCCAGGCTGGCCGCATCCAGCTGGCCATCGATGGCCCCCTGAACGAGGTGATCGACAAGTACGAGGCGCTCTACAAGGGCAGGGCGGGCATGGTGTTCTGCGCCCGCGGCCTGGGCGATGCGCTGATCTACGCCACCCTCGGCAGCAAGACGGTCAATGGCAAGGCGGATGTACCCGTAGAGGTGATCAGTTCGGCCTGGGCGCTGGCCTACTGGGCGCGTGGCTATGCGTACAGTGAAATGGCCCGCTACGCGGATGCGCGGGCCGAGCTGGAAAAGGCGCTAGCCCTGTCGCCGATGGACAGCCAGTACAAGAACGAGCTGGCGTTCACCTATCAGCGCAGCGGGGACTGGAACCGGATGCTGGCCCTGTATCAGGAAGCCGAGGGGACTGCGGAGATCAGCGGCACCACCCCGGAAGCGACCACCGAGCTGAAGTGCGTGGCGCTGCGTGGCCAGGGTTATGCCCTGGTCGAGCTGCACCGCCTCGACGAGGCGACCAAGGCCTACCAGGGCTGCTTGAAACTGGTCCCCGGCGAACCCAAGTCATTGGGGGAACTGGGATATATCCAGGGTTTGCGGGCGAAGGCGCACTGAGCTGCCGGTGCCCGCCCTGAAGTCTCGCGGAGGCAAGCCATGGCAACCGGTTGGGCCGGCGACGGCGCCGTGCAGGATCAGATCGACGCCACCGTCAGCGACGCGGTGGAACGGGCGCGCCAGCAGCTGCGGCGAGGCCCGGGGCTGAGTCACTGCGAGGAGTGCGAGGCGCCGATTCCCGAAGCGCGGCGCCAGGCCGTGCCCGGCGTGCGCCTGTGCGTGACCTGCCAGCAGGCGCAGGACGCGGAACAGCGCAGCAGCGGCCCGTACAATCGCCGGGGCAGCAAGGACAGCCAGTTGCGCTAGCTGCCTGGGTGGTGGCGGGCTACGGGCCATCGCGACGGAAGACGCTTGTGCGACTGCCCGGCGCGGGGCAAGCTCCGCAGGTTGCCGGACTGACGACGGGTCGACCTGATTGCAGCCGCCAGTTTGGGTAAGCTTGGCGACAGCGTTCGAAGCGCTGCCGGCGTGACCAGGGGGACACCATCATTTCCAATCCGTCGAATCCTTGCGGACTTGCAGCTGGCATCAACTATTTTTTTGCCCTGCTGCCGGACGAGTGCGCGCGAACCGCGATGGCTGGCGTGGGCGAGCGTTTTCGCAAGACCCACCGCATGGGCGGCACGCCGGTGGGCGTCGACAGCCTGCACCTGACCCTGTGCCCGATGGGCAAGCCCGAGCGACTGCGGCAACCGCTGGAGCAGGCCCTGCTTGCCGCCGGCGACGAAGTGCACGAGCAAGGGTTCCTGGCCACCTTAGACGCGGCGATGCGGTTCACCGCCCGCGACGGCCAGTTTCCGTTCGTGCTGTGCGCGGACAGCGCCACCGCCGAGGCGGCGCTGGGCCTGCGCAAGGCGATTGCGGCGGGGCAGGCCCGCGCGGGCCTGCAGGTCAGCGGGGTGTCCAGCTTCCTGCCGCATGTCAGCCTGCTGCATGGCGCCGCCATCGAGGCGATCGAGGAATCGGTGGTGCCGATCCAGTGGCGCGCCTGCGAGTTCGTGCTGATCCGCAGCTTCTTCGGCGAATCACGCTTCGAGGTGGTGGGGCGCTGGCCGCTGGCCGAGGCGTCGGGACAGCCGTCGATCAATCTGCTGGACGAGCTGGCCAACATGCCGGACCTACCCGAGTTGCCTGACGCCTACTGACCGCGCGGCCCCGGTCAGATCGACGGCTCGGCGCTCGTCACCGGTGCCACCTGCTGGCGCCGTTCGCGCGCCAGGCGATGTTCGCGCCAGGCAATGTACAGACTGGCCGCGATGATGATGGCGGCGCCTGCCGCGGTGTAGCGATCCACCGCCTCGCCGAAGATCCACCAGGCCAGCACCGCCACGATCAACAACTGCAGGTAACTGAACGGAGCCAGCAGCGACGCGTCGGCCAGGCGCAGCGCACGCGTCCAGCAGAAGTGGCCGCCGGTGCCCAGCGCGCCGGACAGCACCAGCCATGGCCAGATCCCCGCGTGCGGCCATTGCCATACCGACAGCGCGGCGGGCAGCGACAGCGGAATCCACAGCAGGGTGGTCAGCAGCACGATGCGGTCGGCCGGTTCGCTGCCGGTCAGCGACTTGATGCTGATCGTCACCGCGCCGGTCAGCGCGGCCGCCAGCAGGGCGACCAGGCTGCCGCTGGTGAACGCATCGCTGCCCGGCCGCACGATCACCAGCACGCCGATGAAGCCGGCGACCACCGCGCTCCAGCGCCGCATGCGCACCACTTCGCCCAGAAACAGCACGGCGCCGATGGTGACGAACAGCGGTGACGAATAGGACAGCGCCACGGCCTCGGCCAGCGGCAGGTTCACGATCGCCCAGAACCCGGCCAGCATCCCGCCCATGCCCAGCACGCAGCGCACGATGTAGAAACCCAGTCGCGGGGTGCGCAGCAGCTGCCAGCCGTGGCCGTGCAGCAGGGGCAGCGCGAACAGGGCGCCGAAGCCGCTGCGGAAGAAGGTGATCTGGAACGGATGCAGCTGGGCCGAGGCCAGGCGGATGCAGACCGCCATCAGCGCAAACAGGCTGGCGCTGCCCAGCATCAGCATGACGGCGCGCAATGGCAGCGCCGTGACGGGGGATGACGGGGTGGGTGTCGTTTCCAGGAGCGTGCCGCAGGAAGCGAAGAGTGGCGCGCATGGTACTGCAAGTTCCGACCGGCTTCGCATCGCAGTCGCCGTGCCATGGCGTGTTGCCGGATGTCCCGCAGTCATGGCGCAGCACCCGGACTCGGCCTTGCAGCGATCGGTGAGGTGGTGCCGACGTGCGATCGCGCCGGAGGCCGCTGCCGCTAAGCAGTCCCGACGTCGGCGAGGGCGTTTCATGATTCCTCGGCGCTTGGTGGACAACGTTGTCAATCCACATGAGGTTTCATCACCTCCTCGCGACGTGAGGCAAGCTCACGGCCTGATGATGGCTGGGGCCAAGGCCGGATCACTGCGGGCGGTTCCCCGTCACAGTTTGGAAAAAGTCTGATAGACAACGTTGTCATTCGAGTCTATGACGGGACAGCACGTCCATAAGAAGCGGTAGCGAGCAAGGAGGCAGCAGGACACCGGGTTCCCCCGCCCATGGCTGACCGGAGCGTCGCCAGGCCTGTCCTGACAACCCACCCGTAGCGATGTAGTCCCGACAGGAGACATCTCATGTTTGCGAAACGATCGGCTGTGTGGTCCGGCTTGGCTTTGAGTGCATTGGGCAGTGCCATGGGCACGTGCTTTTCGGTGGCCCTGCTGGCGGCAGTGCCGCTGCGGGCGACACACGCGCAATCCGCGCCCGCCTGTGCCGCGGCGTGGAATGCGGCGACCGCCTATGGCGGCGGCAGCGTGGTCAGCGAGAACGGCAACAACTACCTGGCCAACTGGTGGACCCAGGGCAACGACCCGGCGACCAGCAGCGGGCCCGGCGGTTCGGGTCAGCCATGGACCTCGCAGGGCAGTTGCGGCGGCAGCACTCCGCCGACCGATCCGCCGCCCACCGACCCGCCCGCGTCGGGTGGTTGCGACGCGGCATGGAATGCGGCGACCGCTTATGGCGGCGGCAGCCTGGCCAGCGAGAACGGGGTGAACTACAAGGCCAACTGGTGGACCCAGGGCGATGACCCGGCCACGCACAGCGGACCGACCGGTACCGGCCAGCCGTGGACTGCCCAGGGCAGTTGCGATGGCACCACGGACCCGGGCGATCCCGGTGATCCGGGGGACCCTGGCGATCCGGGCACGCCGAACCCGCCCGCCGAGGGCTTTTTGTTCAGTCCGTACAAGGACGTCACCATCAACCTCAACTGGAATACCAACGTGATGCGCACCGCGGTCACCGGCACGGCGATTCCGCTGGTGGGCAGCGGCAGCCTGGTGTCCACCGCGTTGCCGAATCTGGGTGCGGTCACCCTCGCGTTCGCTTCCGGCGAATGCGGCAGCGAAAGCTGGGGCGGCATCCCGGCGGCGAGCTTCGCCAGCGCCAACATCCAGCCGCTGGTCGACGCGGGCATCAGCTATGTGGTTTCCACCGGCGGCCAGGCGGGCAGCTTCACCTGCGGTTCGGCGGCAGGCATGGCGCAGTTCCTTTCTCGCTACGCCTCGCCGTACATGGTTGGCCTGGACTTCGATATCGAAGGCGCCCAGTCACAGGCGCAGATCAACAACCTGATCGCCAACGCCGCGTACGCGCACACCTTGTATCCGAGCCTGCGCTTCTCGTTCACGCTGGCCACGCTGGCTGCATCGGACGGCAGCTACGGCGGGTTGAACGGCGTCGGCGACATGGTGGTGCGCGCGGTGAAGGCGGCCAACCTGCCGAACTACACGATCAACCTGATGGTGATGGACTTCGGTTCGGCGAGCCCCGGCGTGTGCGTGGTGTCGAACGGGCAGTGCGACATGGGCCAGTCGGCGATCCAGGCGGCGCTGAACCTGCAGCACACCTACGGCATTCCCGCCAGTCGCATCGAGCTGACCCCGATGATCGGCGTGAATGACGTCAGCAGCGAAGTGTTCCGGATTTCCGACGTGGACACCGTGGTCAATTACGCGGTGAACCAGGGCATGGCCGGCGTGCACTTCTGGTCGCTGGATCGCGACACGCCGTGCGCGGGCGGTGGTGGCACGGCATCGCCGATCTGCAATTCGGTGAACGGCACCACGCCGCTGCAGTACAGCAAGCGGTTCCTGCAGGACCTGGGCAAGTAGCCACAGGAGCTGGCGGACCGGCCGGATGCCGGTCCGCCAGCTTTCAGGACGTCGCCGATTCGACGAAGGTGACCATGTTGCCGTCCGGATCGCACACCGGCGCGAAACGCACGAAGTGCGTGGCCAGTTGCGGGGCGGGCACGTCGATGTGGCGATCCTGCAGGTCATGCAGGATTTCGTCCAGGTCCTCGACCATGATGCCGACCGACGTTGCGCCGGCGTGGCAGGGCGCTTCGGTCAGCTCGTTCCTCGACAGCAGCTGGATGCGCGTGCGCCTGGCGATCTGCCACTCGGCGCAGGATGCATTGGGTGTGTCGTCCGGGCCCCGTCCGAACAGGCGGGCATACCAGGCGCTGGATGCAGCGAAATCGCTCACGGCAACAGTGGCGAGAACCTGGTGGGAAGTCATGATGTTTCTCCGCGGGTGTTGGCGCAAGATTTAGCGCCTTGTCCATGTCGACAGCGTGAAGGCTCGCCCGATGCCTCTATAATCGCGGCCCGATTACCTGATTCAGGGGCGTTCCGTGTCCGATATTCCCGCCTGTCCGTCCTGCGCGATGGAGAACACCTATCCCGACGGCGACAACTACATCTGTGCCGATTGCGGCCACGAGTGGCCGATCGCGTCGGGTAACGGGGAGGGTGGCGATGCGCTGGTGGTGCGCGACGTCAACGGCAACGTGCTCAACAGCGGCGACACCGTGACGGTGATCAAGGATCTCAAGGTGAAGGGTTCATCGATCCCGCTGAAGCAGGGCACGGTGATCCGCAACATCCGTCTGGTCGATGGCGACGACGAGCACATCGAAGGCAGCTCGGACAAGATCAAGGGACTGGTGCTGAAGGTGTGCTTCCTGAAGAAGGCCTGAGGTCGCTGCCCGCTGTCAGTCCGGGGGCGAGGCCTGGAAGCGCTGCACGAAATCGGCTGCCGCTTCCGGCATGCCGAGATGGTAGCCCTGGCCAAAATCGCAGCCCATGCCGGCCAGCAGGTCCTCGGTGGCCTGGTTCTCGATGCCTTCGGCAATCGTGGCGAGGTCGAGGTGGTGGGCCATGTTGATGATCGCGCTGACCAGTCGGGTCGTGTGCGGATCGTCCTGCATGGAGCCGATCAGTGACTGGTCGATCTTCAGTTCGGTGGCGGGGAAGCGGCGCAGGTAGGAGATCGAGGCGTAGCCGGTGCCGAAATCGTCGATGGCGATGCGCACGCCCATGTCACGCAGCCGGCGCAGCACCTGCACGCTGGACTCCAGGTCCGCGGCCAGCGCGGTCTCGGTGACTTCCGCGATCACCGAGGTGGGCGCCACGCCCCAGATGTCGAGTGCGCCCCGGAACTGCTCGACCATGCCGGGCCGCGAGAAGGCCTGCGGCGAGAGGTTGATGGCAAAGTCCAGTCCACCCTTCGCGCACAGCGGCGCGGCGTGGCGCAGGGTGGCGTTGATGCTCCAGCGGGTCAGCATCGAGATCAGGTCGCTCTGTTCGGAAAACGGCACGAAGCTGGCCGGCGACACCGCGCCGTGGCGGGGGCTGGTCCAGCGTGCCAGCGATTCGACGGCCACTAGGCGTCGTGCCTGCAGTTCGCATACCGGCTGGAAATACACCTGCAGCCGGTTTGCCTCGATGGCGTCGCGCAGTTCCTCGTAGAAAATCTCCACCTGGGTGTCGTGCGGCTGGTAGATCTGGCAGGACTCGCGTCGGCGCTGCGCTTCGTCCAGCGCCATCGCGGCGCGGCGGCACAGCAGGTCCGCGTCCTGCCCGTGTTCGGGGTAGAGCGCGATGCCCATCACCGCGCGCAACTGCCACGGCGATTCCACGCCGTGCAGCGGCTGCTCGAAGGCCTGGCTGAGTCGCGCGCTGGCCAGCAGCACGTGGTTGCGGCTCAGCATGTCGGGCAACAGCACGGCGTAGCTGTCGTCGCCGGCGCGGAAGACCCGGTCGGCGGGGCGCAGCGACCGCACGATCAGTTCATGGGCGACCTCGCCGGCGTGCTCGCCCTGCGCGTAACCGAAGCGCAACGCGATCTGGCGCAAGCCGCGGGCACGCAGCATCAGCACGGCGAAACGCCCGCCCGTTTCGGCGCAGGCGGCGATCTGTTCCTCGATCGCGGCAAACAGGGCATCCCGATTCAGCATGTCGATGGCAACGCGGCCTGGAAACTTGGGGACGGGTGGAGCGCGAACCCGTGGCACGGACGAATCATCGCAGCTGCGTCATTTCAGGAACAGGCCGGCGGCGTCGATGCCATAGTCGCCGGCGACCAGGCTGCGCACGATGTCCACCGCGGCGTCATGGCCCTGCTGCATCAGGTCGACCTGATGGAAATCCTCCAGCGGCTGCTTGTTCGGCCGG
This sequence comes from Rhodanobacter sp. FDAARGOS 1247, assembly GCF_016889805.1. NCBI lineage: Bacteria > Pseudomonadati > Pseudomonadota > Gammaproteobacteria > Lysobacterales > Rhodanobacteraceae > Rhodanobacter > Rhodanobacter sp. FDAARGOS 1247. The sequence continues at coordinate 2,286,470 of NZ_CP069535.1, read as the reverse complement.
GTCAGCACGACGACCTTGGGGCGCAGCCGGCGCACCTGGTTCTGCGCCATCACCACGGCGACCTCGCCGGTGCTCAGCTCCACCAGCGACCCGGTCGGGTAGACGCCGAGGCAGACCTGGAAGCGCTCGATCATCTCGGCCTGGAACAGCGTGTTGCGGGTGGCGTAGATCTGCCGCAGCGCATGGTGGCGGGAAATGGCCGGACGATAGGGGCGCGGACTGATCATCGCGTCGTAGGTGTCGATGATGCCGAGCATGCGTCCGGTGATCGGGATCATGTTGCCGGCCAGGCCGTCGGGATAGCCGCTGCCATCATGGCGCTCGTGATGGCTGCGCAGGATGTCGAGCACGTCCTGGTCGGTGATGTCCGACTCGGAGACGATCGCCAGCCCGGCCGCGACGTGCGAGCGCACCACGTCCACTTCGGCGGGCGAGAGCGAGCCGGGGTAGCGCAACAGGCTTTCGGGAACGCGGGTCTTGCCCACGTCCATCAGCAGGCCGCCGGCGGCCAGGCTGAGAATGGTTTCCTCGGCGAAGCCCATGTGCCGTCCGAACGCGGCGGCAAGCGCGCTGCAACCGATCGAATGGCTGTACGAATAGTTGTCATGCCGGCGCAAGCCCTCGACCAGGAAAAATGCATCGGCGCTGCGCAGCACGCTGGCCACCAGCGGTCGCACTGCCTGCTCCACGCGCTCCACCGAGAGCTCGCGGCCGCTGGCGATGTCTTCGTAGATCCGGTCGACCATCTCGCCGGCGTTGTCCAGCGCGGCGTGCGCCCGCGGCGCTTCCTCCTCGACCGGAGTCCTGTCGGCGTACTGGACGGTGTCCTTGAAGCGGGTCCCCGAGAGGCTGGTGCGGGTCAGTGCCGGTCGCGGCGCTATCGGCACCTGGCGGCGAAGGTCGATGTAGACGTATTCGCAAACCGCGCGGACGGCGGCGAGATCCTCGGGGCTGGCCAACCCCACTCCCTGCAGGGGAAAAGAGGTTTCTTCCCACGGCCGGTCGAGCCGGCACACGTACATGCCAAGCCGGAGGGCGTGGACGTCCATGCGCTGTTCTTCGATCTCAAAGGCCACGCATGGTCCCGATGGGCTGGCTGGAATGGGGCGAGCCGATGGTCTGGCCGAATGGCCCGGCGGCAGACTTTCCGCCTCCTGCAACACCCGGCAGCCTAGCAGGGGATTGCGTGCGGATGCCAATGAGGCATGTCGCGCAGGATGCGTGGATGCGGAGTGGTCATGCGTGCGTCGATCGACCATTGGCCTGGCCGAGTGTCGCCACTACAGTGCAACTCCTTGTCCAGAACCCTCGTGCCCGTATGTCGCCTGCTCACCGACTCCTGCGTACCTTCCGTTCGATCCATCTGCATCTGGGCGTGTTCACCGCGCCGATGCTGCTGTTTCTCGCCATCACGGGCGGGCTGCAGGTGTTCGGCCTGCACGAGAGCTCGCGCGGCAGCAGTTACGCGCCACCGGCATGGCTGGCCAGTGCGGCGCAACTGCACAAGAAGCAGACCCTGGAAATGCCGCAGCGGCGGCGTCCCCCGGCCACGGCAGCCGGCAACACGGCGCAACCGACGCCGGTCGCGCAACCGCGGGTGCGCGACGAGGCGGCTCGGCCAGCGAAGAAGAACCTGTGGCCGATGAAGGTGTTCTTTGCGCTGGTCGCCCTGGGCCTGCTGGTGTCGGTGTCGAGCGGGCTGTACATGGCGTGGCGCTTCACCCGCCGCCCCGCGGTATTCGGTGCGGTGCTCGGCGCCGGAGTCGTGGTGCCGTTGTTGCTGCTGTTGTTCTGACCCGTCGGCGCGGCAGGCTGGAATACGGCCTGCCGCGGCCGGTGACTCAGGCGATGGTCAGCGTCACGTCGATGTTGTTGCGGGTGGCGTTCGAGTAGGGGCAGACGATATGCGCCTTCTGCACCAATGCCTCGGCCTCGGCGCGCGGCATGCCGGGGATCGTGATGGTCAGCTCGACCTCAATGCCGAAGCCGGTGGGAATCGGGCCGATGCCGACCTGGCCGGTGACCCGGGTGTCGGCTGGCAGCTGCAGCTTCTGCTGGCCAGCCACGAACTTCATCGCGCCCAGGAAGCAGGCCGAGTAGCCGGCGGCGAACAACTGTTCCGGATTGGTGCCGTCACCCCCGGCTCCACCCAGTTCCTTCGGGGTGGTCAGCTTGACGTCGAGCACGTTGTCGGAGGAGGTGGCGCGGCCGTCGCGACCGCCGGTGGCGGTGGCCTTGGAGCGATACAGGACTTTTTCGATGGACATGGGGGATTCCTTGGTTGGGGTGGAGTAATGTTTGTGTGCTATCAAATAGCGCGCTATTTGAATGATGAAAAGCGAATGGCGATCAGTCCTCGGTGGACAGCTTGCGGCGCAGGTCCTGCAACTCCTGCTTGAGATGGATCAGCTGCTCCGGTGCGCAGCGGGTGGCGCAGAAGATCGATTCCTGCACCTTGCCGGCCTTGCCCTGCAGCGCCTTGCCCCGGGCGGTCAGCGAGATCACCACGTGGCGTTCGTCATCGCGCGAGCGCAGCCGCGTCACCAGGCCGGCGGATTCGAGCCGCTTGAGCAGCGGGGTCAGGGTGGCGGAGTCGAGGAACAGGCGTTCACCGATTTCCGACACGCTGAGGCTTTCGTCCTCCCACAGCACCATCATCACCAGGTACTGCGGATAGGTGATGTCGAGCGCCTTGAGCAGCTTGCGATACACCTTGTTCATGGCCAGCCCGGCCGAATAGAGCGCAAAGCACAATTGCGCATCCAGCCGGGGTACGGCGTTGGCGGCAGGCTTCGTGGTGGTGCGGGCGGCTTTCATGGCTGCGCATATTACATAGCGTACTATTCGTTTGCAAGCGATCTTGTTCGCGAAGTTGCAGCCGCATCGCGCGGCTGGAGTAGAGTTGTGGCCCCGCCGGTGCCGCCAGAGGTTCCGGCATCCACGCAGCAGCCCAGGGGACTACGCATGGACTTCCGGATCAGCAGGTTCGCGACACTCGCGGTTGCCGCCTCCGTGGCGCTGGGTGGAGCCAGTGTCCACGCCGGGGAAACGTACAGCGCGGCCCAGCGCGAGGCCCTGGGCGCGGTCGATGCGCTGTTTGTGGCCATGGCCCGGCATGACGTGGAAGCTTCGCGCCGGCTGATCCTGCCCGGTGCCAACTTCGTGGTGCTGCTGCCCGACGGCAAGCTGCGGATCGAGGCCGATACCGGTTATCTCGACACGCTGTCCAAGCGCAAGGAAGCCTTCCTCGAGCGCATCTGGGATGCGCAGGTCACCGTGCAGGGGAATCTTGCCCAGGTCTGGGCGCCGTACGACTTCCATCTGGATGGCAAGCTGTCCCATTGCGGCATCGACAGTTTCAGCCTGGCGCGAACCGCCGATGGCTGGCGCATCGCCGGCATCAGCTACACGGTGCAGAAGGTCGGTTGCGCGCCGAGCCCGCTGGGTGCCGTGCACCCGCAATGAAGGCGTGGCAGGTCACTCCAGCGGCGCGGTGATCATCAGCTGGTCGACGTCGTAGCCGCGCTGGCGCGAGTGTTCCTTCAGCGTCCGGAACAGCGCATGGTCCATCGACGCCTTGCGGGCGAGGATCCACAGATGTTTCCGGCCGGGACTGCCGATCACCGCCCATTGGTAGTCCGGGTCCACCTCGATCACCCAGTAGTCGGCCCAGGTCACCGGCAGCCAGCTCAGCCAGCCCGGGGCGAAGCGCACCTCCAGCGCCCCGGGCTGGCCGTCCTTGATCCGGGCCACGCCGGTGACCGACATCCGGCCCTTGCGGGTGCGACAGGTGTTGTCCACGCGCACGGTCCCGTCGGCGTTCGGCGTGTACTTGGCGGTCACGCCGTCCAGGCACTTGCGCTCGAAATACATCGGCAACCGGGCGATCTCGTGCCATTGGCCGGCGTAGTGGTTGAGGTCGAGCGAGCGCACCGGCTCGTTCGGCAAGGTGGCCGCCGCGACGGGTGCGGCGAAGGCCAGCGATGCGAGAAACAGAAGCAGGAAGGGCATGGCGGATGCCGGCAAGGTGCGACAGAGCATGCTGCGTGTCGGAAGTGCCACTGGATGCGGGTATCGGGCAGGAATGGCCAGGGTCGCCTCGTCGGCTGGCGGGTACGTCATGGCTTGCGCTCCAGCCGGGCGAACGAGAAAAGCGATGCCAACCGGTGCCTGCGCCGTTCGATCAGTGCGCGGATCAGCTCCGCGCCCAGCATGCTGTAAGTGATGCCATTGCCGCCATAGGCCATCGCGAAATGCACGCGCGGCCCGTATTGCGCATGCGGCCCGAAGAACGGCAGGCCGTCATCGGTTTCGGCGAAGGTGCCGCCCCAGGCGAAGGTGGGGGTCAGCCGGAGGCCGGGAATGGCCCTGGCCACCTTGCCCACTAGTTTGCGCGCCTTGCGGTCGACCCGTGCATCGCGCAGGGCCGGCACGTCGATAGCGTCATCTTCGCCGCCGACCAGCAGGCGGTGGTCGGCGGTGCTGCGCAGATACAGGTAGGGGCGGGCGGTTTCCCAGGCCATGGTGTCGGCGAGGCCATGCAACGCGTCCGGATCGAGCGGATCGGTGACGAAGGCGTAGCTGCTGCGGTTTCGTGCCACCGGTGTCTTCAACCATTGCTGGCTGGCGTAGCCGGCGGCGACCACCACGTGTTTCGCGCGCAGGCGGATGCCGTCGCTGCTGCGCAGGGTGACTCCCTGGCTGCCCGCTTCGATGGAATGGATCGTGCTGCGATCGAACACGGCCGTGCCGCGGCGTTCGAGCCGGGCGAACAGCCGGTTGGCCATCCGGTACGGGTCCATGCGGGCGGCCAGCCGGCTGAGGATCGCGCCTGGCGCCTCGATGCCGTAGTCGCCACGGAGCGCGTCGGTCGACAACCATTCCACGGCCAGGCCGTGCTTGCGACGCAGCGCGAGTTCGTCCTGCATCGCCGGGACATCGCGGCGGCGGCTGGCGTAGTAGAGGCTGTGCATCTTCGCGAAGCCGACGTCGCGCACCTCACGGGCCAGCGTGCCCAGGCGCGGGATCGCCTCGGCGCAGGCGGTGTAGGCAAGTACCGCATCGGCCTCGCCGTAACGCCGCGCCAGCTCGCTCATCGGCGTGTCGATTTCGTACTGCAACAGTGCCGTGCTTGCCGCGGAACTGCCCCAGCCAATGTCGCGCTGTTCCACCACGACAACGTCGTGTCCCGCCGCGACCAGTTCATGGGCGATCAGGGCGCCGGTGATGCCGCCGCCGATCACTACCACGTCGCAGCGCGTGTCCTGCCGCAACGGTGGGAACGCATGCATCAGGCCGTTGCTGATCGCCCAGAACGGATAGCCGCTTTTGAGATCCATACCCGTTGACCCTGGCGCGCCGATTCGATGGCGCAGCGTCGGGTGTCCGATGTCTTCGGCTCGTGAGCGGAACTGCCGGACTGGCGGGCTGGCCTTGGCCATCGCCACCGGCATACCATGCGCGTTCCCCGATCGTTGCCAGGACATGTGCGTGCCGCCGATCATCGCCGTAAAGCAACTCAGCAAGACCTACGCCTCCGGTTTCAAGGCACTGAACGACATCAACCTGGAAATCCGTCAGGGCGAGATCTTCGCCCTGCTCGGACCCAACGGTGCCGGCAAGACCACCCTGATCAGCATCATCTGCGGCATCGTCAATCCCGGCGAGGGCACGGTGCTGGCCGATGGTCACGACGTGGTGCGCGACTATCGCGCGGCGCGCTCGAAGATCGGCCTGGTACCGCAGGAGCTGACCACCGACGCGTTCGAGACGGTATGGAACACGGTCAGCTTCAGCCGCGGCCTGTTCGGCAGGAGCGCGAACCCGGCGCACATCGAGAAGGTGCTGAAGGAGCTCTCGCTGTGGAACAAGAAGGACAGCCGGCTGATGACCCTGTCCGGCGGCATGAAGCGCCGCGTGATGATCGCCAAGGCGCTGTCGCACGAGCCGCAGATCCTGTTCCTGGACGAACCCACCGCCGGTGTCGACGTGGAGCTGCGCCGCGACATGTGGGCGATGGTGCGCGCGCTGCGCGACACCGGCGTCACCATCATCCTGACCACGCACTACATCGATGAGGCCGAGGAGATGGCCGACCGCATCGGGGTGATCAACAAGGGCGAGCTGATCCTGGTCGAGGACAAGGCCGAGCTGATGAACAAGCTCGGCCGCAGGCAGCTGACCCTGCAGTTGCAGAGCCCGCTGGACAGCGTGCCGGCCTCGCTGTCCGGCTATGCGCTGGAGCTGTCGGCCGACGGCAGCCAGCTGGTCTACACCTTCGACGCGCAAGGCGAGCACACCGGCATCGACGTGCTGCTGCGGCGGCTCGGCGAGGCGGGCATCGACTTCAAGGACCTCAAGACCAGCCAGAGTTCGCTGGAGGACATTTTCGTGAACCTGGTGAGGGAGCGCGCATGAACATCTACGCCATCCGTGCGATCTACCTGTTCGAAATGGCGCGTACCTGGCGCACGCTGCTGCAGAGCATCGTCTCGCCGGTGATCTCCACCTCGCTGTACTTCGTGGTGTTCGGCGCGGCGATCGGCTCGCACATGAACGGGATCGACGGGGTCAGCTACGGGGCCTTCATTGTGCCGGGACTGATCATGCTGTCGCTGCTGACGCAGAGCATCTCGAACGCCTCGTTCGGCATCTACTTCCCGAAGTTCGTGGGCACGATCTACGAGATCCTGTCGGCGCCGGTGTCCGCGTTCGAGATCGTGGCCGGTTATGTGGGCGCGGCAGCGAGCAAGTCAATCATCCTCGGGCTGATCATCCTGGTCACCGCGCGGCTGTTCGTGCCGTTCCAGATCGAACATCCGCTGTGGATGCTGGCGTTCCTGCTGCTCACCGCGCTCACCTTCAGCCTGTTCGGCTTCATCATCGGCATCTGGGCGGACAATTTCGAGAAGCTGCAACTGGTGCCGCTGCTGATCGTGACGCCGCTGACCTTCCTCGGCGGCAGCTTCTACTCGATCCACATGCTGCCGCCGTTCTGGCAGAAGGTCACCCTGTTCAATCCGGTGGTCTACCTGATCAGCGGTTTCCGCTGGAGCTTCTACGGCGTGTCCGACGTGAGCGTGGGTGTCAGCGTGGGCATGACCCTGGTGTTTCTCGCGATCTGTCTGGCCGCGGTGTGGTGGATCTTCCGCAGCGGCTACCGGCTGAAGGCCTGACGGTTCAGCTCAGCGCGGTATGCGCATGGAACGGCAGCAGCGTGGCGCCGGTACGGGCCACGGCCGGTTCGGCGGCGCCCAGTTGCTCCTTGCTGGCGTCGATCACCACCAGGATGCGCCCGGCCGCGATCTCGTCCTTGAACTTGCGACTGACCGCATCGGGCACCTCGAAGCCGACCATCTCGCCGATGCAGGTGCCGAACGCGGCGCCGGCAATCGTCATCGCCGCGGCGCCGGCGAGCGTCACGCCCAGCGGCGGCACGGCGACCGCGACGAGTCCGAGCAGCAGGCCGGTGCCGCCGCCGCAGACGCCGCCGCGCACGGCGGCGGGGTAGAAGTCGTTGCGCCCCTGCATCAGGTGATCGGGGATCTTTTCCAGCTCGATGTCTTCGCGGGCGACCAGCGAGATGTCGTGGTCGTCCACGCCGGCTTGTCGCGCCGCGGCCATCGCGGCACGCGCTGCCAGCAGGTCGGGGGTGCTGAATACGCATCGGGTTTTCATGGAGTGTCCCTCCACTTCCGGCATGGCGCCCCTGCGGACGGCACGGGCAAGGCGGGTTTGCCGCGCCCATCTTTGTCGTCGCAACGTCATCGTTGCGTGACCCCCTTGTTATCAGAAACGATGGGCTGCGTCGGCGCGTCTTTCATGCGCCGAAGGGGAACGGGAGCACGGTCGCCCCATCCGCATGCCTGTACGGTGTGCCCTCGCAGGTTCGGACGAGCGCGATGAACGAATGGCGCGCATGCAAGTCCAACCGGGATATACGACGGTACGACGGGAGAGATCGTGGGCAAGCAACAAGCATCGACAGGCAGCTGGATCGGGGCGGTGGTCGTGGTCCTGGCCATCGTGGCGGGAGGCATCTATATGGCGCGCAAGGCCATGCACCCGGGCGCACCGGAACCGACCACGCCGGCCGCTTCGGCGTCGGCCGGAACTGCTCCGGCCAGCACGCCGATCCAGCATCCGATCGAACAGGCACAGGCCGGTCCGGCAGCCGCCTCGACCGCCGCGCTGCCCGCACTGGATGACAGCGATGCCGGCGTGGCTTCGGCACTGGCTGCACTGGCCGGCGGCAGCGACCTGTCGTCGCTGCTGGTGAGCCAGCAACTGATCACCCGCATCGTGACCACCATCGACGCGCTGCCCCGGCACGACGGGCTGGGTACGTTCACGCTGCCGGTGCATGTGCCCAAAGGCGCGTTTGCGGTCGACGAGGTCGACGGCGCGACGGTGATCGGCGCCGGCAACAGCGCCCGCTACGCGCCCTACATGCAGGTCGTGGACGCGACCGACCCGCAGGCGCTGGTGGCCTGGTACGTGCATGCCTATCCGCTGTTCCAGCAGGCCTACCGGCAGCTGGGCTATCCGAAGGGCTATTTCAACGATCGCCTGATCGTGGTGATCGACGACCTGCTGGCGGCGCCGGAACCGGCCCAACCGCCCGCGGTGGTGCGCTCGAAGACGTTCTACGTCCATGCCGATCCCGCACTGGAGTCGCTCTCGACCGGACAGAAGCTGCTGCTGCGCGTCGGCTCCGCCAACGAGGCCAGGATCAAGGCGAAACTGCGTGCGATCCGCGCCGGGCTGATCGGGCAGCATTTGCCGGCCACGCCGGCGGCGGTCGGCGGAAGGCAACCATGACCATGCCCGGTCGCTCCCGTGCCCGCTGATCATCCGCAGCTCGACCTGCTTGGTGCTGTCGATGCGCGTCCTGCCGAAGTCCACCGGCTGTTCCTGGCGCTGCTGCCGGACGCCGCGACCCGCACGCGCCTGGCGCAGGTCGCGGCATCCCTCAAGGCCGACCATCCCGGCCTGCGCGCACGCTGGGTGAATCCGGCGCGCTACCACGCCACGCTGCATTTCCTGGGCGACCACCCGATGCTGCGGCAGGACCTGGTCGATGCCGCCATGGCGGCGGCAGGCCGGCTCGTCGGCGTGCCCGCGTTCGAATGGGCGCTCGATCACGCCACCAGCTTCCGCGGCCGGCAGCCGCCCTGCGTCCTGCGCAGCATCCACGTGCCCGAGCCGTTGCAGCAGTTGTGGCAGGACTTGCGCCACGCCCTCGTCCTGGCCGGGCAGGGGCGGCACGTCGAGCGCAGCTTCACGCCGCACGTCACGCTCGCCTATGGCCAGGGCATGCTGCCGGAAACGGCACTGGTCGAGTCGTTGGTCTGGCCGGTCACCCGGGTCGGGCTGATCCACAGCGTCATGGGCCAGCAGGACTATCAGGTGCTGGCGGACTGGTCGCTGCGTTAGCGCGCCCGGTGATATCGCTGTAGTGGCGTCGTCGCAGCGGGTGCGGTATCCGGATGGACGGCCGTTTTGTCCTCGTCGTTGTTGCGGGCGTGAGCAGGCCAGCTTCGCGCGCGGCGATCGCGGCGGGTTCTCGACCACAGGGCCGCCGTTGCCGTCGGACCTGATCAGGTCGCCGGGGGGGAGGCGTTTCCGTCGACGCGGGATTCGGGTACAACGGACCGATCCATCTCAAGCGAGCAACAAGATGCAAGCAACGCCTTCGACCGGAAGCCTGGTCTGCGTCGGTCTGGGCATGACCCTGGGTTCGCACCTGGGGCCGCTGGCGCGCAGCCATATCGAACAGGCCGACGTGGTGTTCTTCGCGCTGTCCGATGGCATCGTGGAGTTGTGGCTGCGGCGCATGCATGCCGACGTGCGCAGCCTGCAGACGTTCTACCAGGAAGGCAGCTCGCGCATGAACACCTACTGGCAGATGGTCGAGGCCATGCTGGTCGAAGTGCGCGCGGGCAAGCGGGTCTGCGGGGTGTTCTACGGCCATCCCGGCGTGTTCGCCTGGGTGCCGCACAAGGCAATCGAACTGGCCCGCGACGAAGGTTACCGCGCGCACATGGAGCCGGGCGTGTCCGCCGAGGACTGCCTGTACGCCGATCTGGGCATCGACCCGGGTGCGTATGGCTGCCAGCACTACGAAGCCAGCCAGCTGCTGTTCTACCAGCGCCGCATCGACCCCACCGCCTACCTGATCCTGTGGCAGGTAGGCGTGGTGGGCGACCAGTCGATGGCGCGCTTCTCGACCAACGCCGCCTATCGCCAGGTATTGGTGGACGTGCTGGTGCGTGATTACCCGCTGACCCATGAAGTGATCATCTACCGCGCGGCGACCCTGCCGATCGACCGGCCGCGGATGGAGCGGACCACGCTGGGCGCCTTGCCCCGGGCCGCCATCGGCATGGCCGAAACGGTGGTGATTCCGCCGGCACGTCCGATGCAGGCCGATCCCGAGATCCTGGCGCGGCTGGATGCACTGGATCGTGTGGTTGCCACACCGTCCTGACAGGGCCGATGCCATCTGCTCGCATCGCGGGCAATTACCGCGCTAAGATGTCACATTGGGGATTCAAGAATAATTTGAGGCGTCGCATTGCTGCCAATGGCAACGATGCATGCGTGCACAGATTACTGGATTATCAGGGGGAAGCAGATCATGTTGGACGTTATCGATTTCATGGAAAGGGTGGGCAGCGATGCGCAGTTGTCGCAGGCCTCGGCGGAGGAGTTTGCTGCGTCCTTGTCCGCCAGCGATATGGCGCCTGAGCTGCAGTTGGCAATGCTTGCCAGGGATGCACAACGACTAGGGACGTTGTTGGGTGCGGCGCCGGAATGCCTTTTGCTTGCACCGCCGGGCCCACCAGGTACTGGTCCCAGCCCCATGCAACCGGCGACACCTCCACCACCTCCGGAAGAGACTGAGGAGACTGAAGAGGTCAAGGATGTCTTCGAGTCTGGCGACAGTGCCGACAAGCCTGTGCATCGGCGTGGATCGCAACGGGTCTAGCAGATGTCTTGCCGCAGCGCTTGGTGTCGGGGAGTGCTGGTCAGCATGATCGGCAGCGTTGTGTCGTTTGTCAGCGTGGCTGGTGCACCCGCATCTGCTGGCAACAGTGGCGACGGCACCGCAATGTTGGAACGGGCTGAAACACAGGTTTGTGCGACCTCGCTTTCCGAGGAGTGCGTGGCCCTGTTGTATCGACTCGGCCAAGTAGCTGATCAGTTGGCGCCGGAACAGCGGCAGCATCTGCGTTACCTGCAGGCGTGGCAGTCTGCTTTTGGTGGCGATTACCAAAAGGCGGATGCACTGATTGACGGCATCATGGACGAGTCGCGGGATGAAAATCTTCGTCTCAAGGCTTCGATATTCCGGGTGAACTCGCTGTCGGAACAGTCCCGTTTCGAAGAAGCCTTCTACCAGCTGAGCCAGTTGGTCATTTCCCTGCAGGATGGCGTGGGTATCACTCCACGCATGCGGGAACATGGCTTCGTGGTGGCCTCATCCCTGTACGCGGACGCTGGCCAGTATGAGCTGGCGTCCTATTATGCTGGAGAAATTTTCAAGCGGGGACTGGCGAGCGACGGCTATACGTGCGTGGACGACCATGCCCGCATCGCGGCTCTGTTCGGCAGTGGCCAGTGGGAGGGCATCGAATCGTTGATGGCGCAGGGCATCGAGGTCTGCATCAAGGAGGGCAACAGCCTCTACGCCAATGGCATTCGCTATTTCGCGGCCAAGCTGGATGTCAGTCGCGGGCATCCGGAGCAGGCGATCGCCCTGCTGCGGAAGAACTACCCGGCGGCGGAACGCGACGGCTACGCTCCCCAGCTGGCCCAGTTCAACGCCTTGCTGGCTGCCGCTTACTACGAAACCGGGCAACTGCAGCTGGCGCGGGAGTCGGCGCTGGCGGCGATCACGCACGGCACGCACAACCATTACGCCGAATCCATCAGCACGGCGTATCGGATCCTGTATCTGGGCGCCAAGCAGCAAGGTGACGTGGCCTCTGCGCTGGCGTATCACGAAAAATACATGATCGCGGACAAGGGCTATCTGGACGAGCTCAGCGCGAAGGCGCTGGCGTTCCAGACCGTGCAGCAGCAGGTGGCGGCGAAGAAGCTGCAGATCGACACGCTGAACAAGCAGAACCGGATCCTCCAGTTGCAGCAGTCGCTCGATCGCAGCGCGTCGGAAACCAACCGGCTGTACATCATCCTGCTGCTGACCGTGCTCGGCTTCATCGCGTTCTGGACCTACCGCATCAAGCGCTCGCAACTGCGCTTCATGAAGCTGGCGCGGCGCGACGGGCTTACCGGGATCTTCAACCGGCAGCATTTCGTCAGTTCGGCCGAACTGCAGTTGCAGTATTGCCGCAAGTCGTCGCGGCAGGCCTGCCTGGTGCTGATCGATCTTGACCACTTCAAGGTGGTCAACGACACGCACGGGCATGCGGTGGGCGATCGCGTGCTGAAACGCGCCGTGGCGGCGTGCCAGAAACACCTGCGCTCCACCGACATCTTCGGTCGGCTCGGTGGCGAGGAGTTCGGCATCGTGTTGCCCGAATGCACGCTGGAACAGGCCCTGGGCCGCGCCGAACAGATCCGTGCGGCGATCGCCGACGCGGCCGGCAGCGACGATTCGCTGGCGGTGGCGGTGTCGGCCAGCTTCGGCGTGGCCACCATCGAGCGTTCGGGTTACGACCTCAGGAAGCTGCTGATCGATGCGGACGACGGCCTGTACCGCGCCAAGCGCGAGGGCCGCAACCGCGTTCGCGTCTGCGATGACGCGCAGCCACGCGAGCGTGTCGCCGGCGTGGCGGTCGAAAACGCGTAAGCCGATCTGGCGCACCCGGTGCGCGATGCGCTTCGGCACGCCCTCGTAGGGCGGACACCGTCCGTCGGCTTTCCGTCACATTGTGCAGAAGCGCGGGCAGTGCCCGCCCTACGCCTGGGGTTGGTCGGGGTCGCTCATGGTGACGCCGTGTCTTGCGCCTTCGCCTTCGGCGCATCCAGCCGGTTGAAATGGAGGATGGCGTTGAACACCAGCGGGTAGCTGCCGATGGTTTCGCCGCGCCAGATCGGGTTGCTGGCGAACAGCAGCACGTGGCCCTTGCCGTAGCGGGCGTCGACCACGGCGGCGCGTTCGGCGATCTCGTCGCCACCATCGAGCAGGCCGGCGATCAAGAGGTCCTTCGCCGCGGCGTAGCGCAGGATCACCTGCGGTCGCTGGTCGGGCGGGATCACCCACGGGTTGTTGCGCATCTGCTCGGCGTTCAACGGCATCGGCTGCCATGGTTTGACGTCGGGCAGCGCCGGCGCGGCGGTCGCGGCGCGGCCTTCCGGCGTGTCGGTGTCGTGCGGGCCGCCCCGTCCGGTCGGGCGCTGGAAGTTCTTCGCGCTGGGCAGGCCGCGGTCGCCGGTAAGCAGGCTGGATACGCTGAACGACTGCCCGGCCGCACTGTACAGGGCCAGGTCGTCGCGCGTGTAGCTGGCGGCGATCGGACTGTGCTGGTCGACGAACTTCGCCTGCAGCACGCTGCCGACGACCTTCAGCCGGCTGGTGGGAACGATCGACACGCCCGGCGCCATGCCGGTGTCGATGGCGAACTTCGCAGTGTCCTCGGCGGCGACCAGCAGCCCGCCGTCGCGCACGAAGCGCTTGAGGCTGGCCAGACCCGTGTTGCCCAGACCGGGACGGGTGTCGTCGGTGGCATCGATGCGACCCAGGTTCGGCGTCAGCGCCGTGGTCTTCCACGGCAGCGGGTTGCCCCACATCGGCATGCCGTCGACGATTTCCCGCGCGCTGGCGTCGCCGATCGGGGCGAACAGGATCACGTCGTACTTCGCGTGCAGGTCGCCGATCCTCGCCACATCCTGGGTGCTGATGTAGTCGTACGGCACCTGGAGGTTATCCAGCGCGATGCGCCACCAGCCTTCGGTCTGGGTGCCCAGCCAGGTGTGCATCAGCGCGATGCGGGGCAGCTTTCCGTTGGGCAGGTCGATCGCGGCCAGGCCCGTCGGCACGTCGACCGGCTGGCCGACCAGGCTCATCGGCGCCTGCAGGATCGCCGGGTCGGTGATCCGCGCCACCTGCACGTCGAACAAATCGCCCATCGACCAGCCGGTGTCGTCGTAGGGATGCTGCTGGGGGTCTTTCGGCGACCAGTACTGGCGATCCAGCAAGGTGTCGGCGATGCGCGAGTAGGGCTGGTCCATGCGCACCACGTAGCTGCCGGCGGGGAATGTCTGCGTGGCCGGCTTCTTTGGCTTGTCGGCCGGGGCGGGCAGGCTCACGGTGACCGGCGCGCTGGTGCGGCTGATCTCCACATGCTGGCGCTGCAGCACGCGCAGCAACTGGGCGCGCGAGCCGGCGCGCGGATCGCTGGCGCTGAACACGTAGGCGGCGGGCCCGGCCTGCTGCGGCTTCTCGATCGAGCGTTTGGCCTTCAGGTAGAAGTTCTTCAGGAACTGCTGGCCGTTGCCGGCGAAATAGTTCAGCGCGGTGAGCAGGCCGGTCTGCTGGTAATTGTTGTTGTTGCGCTGCGACCACAGCACGGTGGGCAGCGGCGGGTTGGGCCGGTACCAGGTGCGCTCGTACTCGGACGGTTCAAGGATACGCTGCACGGTGTCGGCGCCGCCGTTGCCGAAGGTTTCGTAGAGCCGGCTGATGCCGTTGTGCATGGCCGCGATGAACATCAGGTAGCCCGGGCTCCAGGTGTCGAAGTCGCCGTGGGTGAACACGCCGGGCATGCCCAGCCGGGTCATCTGCTGCACGTTGTCCCAGCCCAGCTGCTGCCATTCACCGGTGAGGATCGGGTCGATCCACGCGTTGTACGGGCCGTCGCCCACCGTGTTGTCGTACAGGAACGGCACGGATTCATGCAGGTCGTGCAGCACCTGGGCATGCCAGCCCACGAAGGTGTCGGCCACGTTGCGGGTGAGCGCCAGCGACATGCCCATCGCATCGCGGTTGTTGTCGTGCGCCACGTAGTGGCCCCAGTACATCAGTCGCGGGTAGTTCTGGCCGGGGTGGGCCAGGTGCCAGTTGTACAGGTCGACCATGCGGTCGCGGCCATCCACCTCGACCACCGGCGTGATCAGGGTGATCACGTGCGAGCGGATGTGGCGGATGTACGGCGCCTCGTCCACCGCCAGGCGGTAGGCCAGTTCCATCAACGCGGTGGGCGAGCCTGTCTCGGTGGAGTGGATGGCGCCGGTGATGTAGTAGACCGGGGTGGACTGGGCGACCAGCTGGTCGGCCTTCGCATCGTCCATGGCTATCGTGCGCGGGTCGGCCAGCTGGGCCAGCCGCGCCCGGTTCGCGTCCAGCCCGGCCAGCAGGCTCTCGTCGGCGATCGCCACCGCGATCATCTCGCGGCCTTCCTCGCTCTTGCCGATGGTGAACACCTTGACCCGCGGACTGGCGGCGGCCAGCGCCCGGAAGTAGCGATGGACGTCGGCGCTGTACGGCAGGTAGTTCGGCGCGCCGGCGACATGGCCCAGCACCTTCTCCGGCGTGGGGACGCTGGCGGAGGCGGGCAGGTAGCTGGTCAGCGGCGTGTTGAACGACGGGTCGGTGGTGAATTTCAGGATCTGATCGGTATAGGCCTGGTCGACCGGCTGACCCGGCGCGCGGGCGTAGTCGTTGGCCACGACGGTGCTGGCGGCCTGGGCGGCGAACACACCGATCGAGAACAGCACGCCGCATGAGAACCGGATGGTCGTACGCATGATCAGCTTCCCCCGTGGCCGTGGCCGGCCGATTTCCCCACTTTGCCAGAGCGCGCCGGACTGCGGATAGGCCATCAGTCAGGTAGGGATTCGGCCCGCATGCACCGTGCCGGTCGGCACGGGTTCGCGGCGCGATTCGGGTGCACAATCGGCAGACCTCTTGCCATGGAGCAGCGCCATGCGACCGACCGTGCTTGCAGCCCTGTTTTGCCTCGCAGTTCCCCTTGCCGTTTCGGCCCACGCGCCAAACCCGCACACGGCCTCGCAAAAGGCCGGGAAGACCGGTGTCGAGAAGGCCGCTGTAGAGAAGGCCTTGAACGACCCCGCCCGCGCCGCCGACAAGGGCGACGACACCCGCCGCAAGATCGAACAGGTGATGCTGTTCGCCCAGGTCAGGCCGGGCCAGAGCGTGCTGGAACTGGTCCCCGGCAGCGGCTACTGGACCCGCGTGTTCAGCGCCGTGGTGGGGCCGCAGGGTCACGTCTACACGGTGTGGCCGAACGAGATGGGCAAGTTCGACACCGAAAGCCTGGCCAACTGGCAGAAGCTGACGGCCACGCCGCACTACGCCAACGTGGGCATCCTGCAGCAGCCGGCGGCGAAGTTGCAGGCGCCGGCGCCGGTGGACCTGGTGTTCACCGCGCAGAACTACCACGACTTCCATGATCCGTTCATGGGGCCGATGGACATCGCGGCCTTCAATCGTCAGGTGTTCGATGCGCTCAAGCCCGGCGGCCTGTTCGTGATCATCGACCACGTCGCTCCGGCCGGTTCGGGACTCGCCGATACGAACACCTTGCACCGGATCGACCCGGCCTCGGTGAAGCAGGAAGTGGAGGCAGCCGGCTTCGTCTTCGACGGCGAAAGCAAGGCGCTGCACAACGCCGCCGATCCGCACGACATCAAGGTGTTCGACAAGTCGATACGCGGCCACACCGACCAGTTCATCTTCCGCTTCCGCAAACCCGCGAAGTGATTGGCGCAACGCGACCTGCTTGAGTTGCGGCGGTGTCTGGCGGCACCATCAGGGCGACACGCCCATTCGCCGATGCCCGCAGGAGCGCCGTGAATTCCGATGAACCCGTCGCACCGGTGGCCGATCCGCACGATCCGCCACCGGTGCGTCCGCCCGAGCCCGATGCCGCCGATTGTTGCGGCGAGGGTTGCGTGCGCTGCGTGTACGACGTGTACGACGAGGCGCTGGAGCGTTACGAGCGCGCGCTGGCGGCATGGCATGCGCGCCATCCGGGACAAGCAAGGGGCATCGAACCATGTGGATCGCCATGACGCGTGAGGTCAGCCCGGCACTCGGCGATTGCGAGCTGTCGTTCGTCGAACGCGCCGCGATCGACGTGGCTCAGGCCAGCGCGCAGCATCACGCCTACCAGCGCGCGCTGGAAACGCTGGGCTGCCGGGTGATCGCGCTGCCGGCCGAAGTCGATTTGCCCGACTCGGTGTTCGTCGAGGACACCGCGATCGTGCTGGACGAGGTGGCCGTGCTGACCCGCCCCGGCGCCGCGTCCAGACGCGACGAGGTGGCCAGCATCGCCGCGGCGCTGGCCGAGTGGCGACCGCTGCTGGCGATCGAGGCGCCGGGCACCATCGACGGCGGCGACGTGCTGCGACTGGGCCGCACGCTGCACGTCGGCGAGTCGGCGCGCAGCAATGCCGCAGGCATCGCGCAGCTGCGCGAACTGCTGGCCGGACACGGCTACGCCGTCGAAGCCGTGCCCACGCACGGCTGCCTGCATCTGAAATCGGCGGTGACCCAGCTCGACGACCACACCGTGCTGTTGCAGCCGGCCTGGGTGGACCGCGCACGCTTCGCCGGTTTCCGGGTGATCGAAGTCGACCCGGCCGAGCCGCATGCGGCGAACGTGGTGCGCATCGGCGATGCCTTGCTGATGCCGGCCAGCTTTCCGCGCACGCGGCAACGCCTGCTTGATGCAGGTTTCGCCGTGACTGCCGTTGACGTCTCCGAATTGCAGAAGGCCGAAGGCGCGGTGACCTGCTGCAGCCTGATCTTTCGCGCCACGGACTGAACCGTGCTCATCCGTTACCGCCTGGCCCGCCCGCAGGACGCCCGCGCGATCGGCGTACTGGCGCGGCGGGTGACCCGGCGCTGGATCCTGCCGGAGCAACCGGCCAGCGCGGCAGCGTCGCTGCTCTACGGCATGGGCGCCCGGGTGATCCGGCGCAAG
Source organism: Rhodanobacter sp. FDAARGOS 1247 (assembly GCF_016889805.1). Taxonomy (NCBI): domain Bacteria; kingdom Pseudomonadati; phylum Pseudomonadota; class Gammaproteobacteria; order Lysobacterales; family Rhodanobacteraceae; genus Rhodanobacter; species Rhodanobacter sp. FDAARGOS 1247. The sequence continues at coordinate 2,268,555 of NZ_CP069535.1, read as the reverse complement.
ATCCTGGCCGGCCAGCGCTTCCAGCTGGCGTGGCAGGACGACGGACGCCTGGCCGGCGTGGCGGCGATGCGCGACGAATCGCACCTGTTCCAGTTCTTCGTCAGCACGCGCCTGCACGGCCACGGCATCGCCCGCCGACTGTGGCAACGCGCGATGGACGATGCGTTCCGCCGTGCCGGCACGCGCCACTTCACGCTGAATTCCTCGGCGATGGCGGTGCCGGTCTACCGGCATCTGGGTTTCGTCTGCAGCGGGCCGCTGAAGATCAGCGACAACGGCCTGGTGACCCAGCCGATGCATCTGGATCGGCCGTGAAGCCGGCACCCTGACCCGCGGCGATCCGCGAGTTCTTGCGTTGAACGTCACCGCAACTACGAATTTTGGTCATACCGCGGCAAGCGCCGGTCGCATATAAAACGCGCCGGGGGAATCCTTGCCAACGCGTAGGGATTTATCAATGTCGTGGAACAACAAAATCGTCCGCAGCCTGGTGCTCGCGGGATGCGTGGCCTGTTGGCCGACGCTGGCCGCTCCGCTGCTGCCGGATCACCAGGAATTCGACGCCGCACTGCAGGTGCCGTTCCAGGCGACGGCAGGGCGGGACATCGTGATGCACTTCGAATACCCCGGGGCCAACCCGGGCACGCCGGTGGCGTGGCAGGTCGCGCTGCTCGATCACGATGGCCAGTCGCTGCGCGAATGGAATGGCGGCTCCGTGCTGCACACGCGCCAGGCGCAGGCCAGCATCCACTGGGACGGCCTCGATGCGCGCCACCAGCCGCTGCCCGCCGGCTACTACAGCCTGCGTCTGCGCGCGATCGCGCTGGACGATGACAACGCGCGCCGCATCGGCAGCGGCCTGGCCAGTCGTGCGCTGACGCTGGCAGAACGCCTCGCGCCCGAGGCGATCACCGAGCAACGCCAGGAAATCCAGATCGGCCATGTGCCAGCGGCGGTCATGCCGCACTTCACCGCGCTGGCGCAGCATGCTGCTCCGCAGAGCTTCGCGGCCAGCACCGGCGGGCTGCCCTACACGGTCTGGTACGGCGATTTGCACAGCCAGACCAACCACAGCGACGGTGGCGGCGCGCTGGCCACCTGCCACGGCGAGCAGAATCCGCAGAGCAGTGCCTACGGCCCGACCGATGCCTACCAGTACGCGATGGGTCGCGGCCTGGACATGCTGATGACGTCCGAGCACAACCACATGTACGACGGCTCCACCGGCACCAACACGTCGGCCAACCCGGCCACCGCGCACAACCTGTTCGCCTCGGGCCTGCAGGCCGCCGCCGCGTTCCGTGCCGCGCACCCGAACTTCCTGGCGATCTACGGCCAGGAATGGGGCGTGATCAGCAACGGCGGCCACATGAACATCTTCAACGCCGACGGCCTGATCGAGTGGGAGAAGAACAGCGCCGGCCAGCTGATCGGCGACTACGAGATCGCCAAGGGCGACTACGGCTCGCTGTACACGCTGATGCGCGGCAAGGGCTGGATCGGCCAGTTCAACCATCCCGCGCAGAGCGGTCAGTTCAAGGTCGGCGGCACCGACTTCGGCTATACCGCCGACGGTGACCAGGTGATGGTGCTGGCCGAGGTGCTGAACAGCTCGGCGTTCTCGGTGAACACCACCGAATCGGAAACCGTGCGGCCCAATTACGAGATCGCCTTCAACACGATCCTCGAACGCGGTTACCACGTGGCGCCGAGTTCGGACCAGGACAACCACTGCGCCAACTGGGGCGCCAGCTTCAGCAACCGCACCGGCGTGCTGATCCCGACCGGCACCGCGTTGAGCCTGGACAGCTTCCTCGACGCGCTGCGCGCCAGGCGCGTGTTCGCCACCGAGGACAAGACCGCGCAGATCGTGCTGACCGCGAACGGCCACGTGATGGGCGAGCGCTTCGCCAACAGCGGTCCGCTGACGCTCGACGTGAACTACGCCAGCACTTCCGGCCAGACGGCGCAGCACGTGGAGCTGTTCGAGGGCGTGCCCGGCAGCAATGGCAGCGTCACCAGCCTGTCCGAGACGGCCACGACCACGTTCACGCCGGCGGCGGGCGAGCATTTCTATTACGCCAGGATCACCCAGGCCAACGGCCTGCGGCTGTGGTCGGCGCCGGTATGGGTGATCGAGGGTTCCGGTGGTGGCGGCGACACCACGGCGCCGACCGCGACCGCCAGCGAGAACGGCAGCAGCGGCAGCATCAGCTTCACTGCCAGCGCCAGCGACAACGTCGGCGTGACGCGGGTGGAGTTCTACGTGGACGGCGCGCTCAAGGCCACCGACGCCAGCTCGCCGTACAGCGCCACGCTGGACTCGACCACGCTGGGCGACGGCACGCACGCGCTGATCGCCAGGGCGTATGACGCGGCCGGCAACGTCGGCAGCAGCAGTCCGGTCAGCTTCAGCGTGTCCAACGGCAGCAGTGGCGACAGCACGGCCCCCACGGTGAACGCCTCCGAAAGCGGCAGCAGTGGCAGCATCACGTTCAATGCCACCGCCAGTGACAACATCGGCGTGGCACGGGTCGAGTTCTACGTAGATGGCACGCTCAAGGCCACCGACGCCAGCTCGCCGTACAGCGCGACGCTGGACTCGACCACGCTGGGCGACGGCGCGCATGCGCTGATCGCCAGAGCGTACGACGCCGCCGGCAACATCGGCAGCAGCACGGCCGTGGCCTTCAGCGTGTCCAATGCCACCAGCACGCCCGCGCAACTGATCGCCAACGGCGGCTTTGAAAGCGGCACGACGGGATGGACGCAAACCAGCGGCGTGATCACCAGTGACAGCAGCGAGCCCGCGCATGCCGGCAGCTGGAAGGCGTGGCTGGACGGCTACGGCAGCAGCCACACCGACTACGTGCGCCAGCAGGTCAGCATTCCCGTCACCGTTGCCCATGCCACGCTGAAGTTCTTCCTGCACGTGGACACCGCCGAGTCGGGCAGCACCGCGTACGACACGCTGCAGGTGCAGCTGATCACCTCGACCGGCAAGTACATCAACCTGGCCAGCTTCTCCAACACCAACGCCGCCAGCGGCTACCAGCAACACACGATCAGCCTGGATGCGTACAAGGGGCAGACCGTGCAGATCAATTTCTACGGCAAGGAAGACGCCAGCCTGGCAACTTCGTTCGTGCTGGATGACGTGGGCGTCGAGGCACAGTGAGTGTGCACATGGCGGGAAGCACAAGCTTCCCGCCATGCTCGCGGCTGCGGCTACACTGCGTCGGGTCGACGCCGTGCAGGGAACGAGGGATGAGTGACATCGACGCAACCGGGACCACCGGCAAGCTGATCCGCTACGCGCACCTGCGCTGGCTGGTGCGCATCCTGCGGCACCCTTCGGCGGTGCTGTTGCTGGTGCAGCTGATCGGGCTGCTGCTGTACCCGTTCATCGAACACACCCGTCCGGCCCGCGCGCTGTTCGGCGCGTTCGGCGTGCTGGTGCTGTGCCTGGCGATCGCGATGGTGCAGCGTACGCCGGGGCGGGCATGGGTCAGTGCCGCCATCGCGGTGCCGGCGGTGCTGTTCAACGTGCTCGACCTGACACTCGGCCTGCCGGGGCTGAAACCCTGGTGGGCGGCGCTGGAGTCGCTGTTCTATTTCTACGCGGCGATCTGCCTGATCCGCTACATGCTGGCGGACCGGCGCGCCACCAGCGACGAGCTGTTCGCGGCCGGCGCCACGTTCACCCTGCTGGTCTGGGCGTTCACCTATCTGTTCGTGCTGTGCCAGACCCTGCAGCCGGGCTGTTTCGCGGCGGCGGTGAATCCGGATGCGCCGCGCAGCTGGACCGAGCTGCTGTTCCTGAGCTTTGCCCTGATGTCCAGCACCGGCATCGGCGACGTCATTCCGGTCACCGTGCACGCCCGTGCGGTGGCCAGCCTGGAGATGTTCGTGGGGGTGATGTACATGGCGCTGGTGGTGTCGCGACTGATCGGACTGACCCTGTTGCGCAAGGGCGAGTAGCGACAGGTGCGCCGGGCGAGGTGTCCCGGCGCAACCGCAGTGACTCGCGGTTCGCCGGGGCAGCGGGCGCTTACTTGCTGTTCTTCTTCTTTTCCTGCTTGGCCGCCTTCTTTTCCTTCATGGTCTTGGCCGGTTTCTTCTTCTCGTCCTTCTTTGAATCCATGCCCTTGCTCATGTGGCTCTCCGCGATGTGGATGGTTGGCAGTGACGCATGGGCAAGTCTAAGCCGTTCTGCCGGTTCCGGGCAGGGTGCTCAGATGCGATCGTCGGGGGCCAGGTAGCGCCATTGCCCCGGCGGCAGTTTCGACAGCGGAATGCGCCCCACCCGCAGGCACTTCATCGCCAGCACCTTGAGGCCGACCGCGTGGCACATCGGCTCGATCCGGCTCGCCGACATCCGCTTGAAGGCGAAGCGCAGGCGCTGCTCGCTCTGCCAGCTGACCTTGATCGGCGGCATCGCGTAGTTGTTGAAGCTCAGGCCGTGGTTGAGCAGGGCCAGGCCGTTCTCCTTCAGCGTGCCGCTGACCTCGACCACGAACTCCTGCTCGATCCGGTCGATGTCCTCGGTGAGCTTGCGGCTGACCCGCCAGTCCTGGGTGAACACCAGCAGGCCGCTGGCAGCGGTGGGCAAGGCCAGCGGCGCGCCGAGGCCGTGCATGTGCCGCTGCAGCGGCCGCACGCCGGAAGCGTCGTCGGCCCATCGCGTGGCCGGCGTGACCAGCGCGCGGGCCGGGTTCGGGCCGTCGCCCGCGTCGTAGCCGGCCGGCTTGTGCAGCACCAGGGTGACTGCCTCCAGCGGCGCCAGTTTGGCGGCCGGGTCGATCTCGACGGTCTGCGTGTCGACCATGAACTGCGGCTCTTCCACCACGATGCCGTCGACCCGCACCCAGCCGCCCTCGATGTACTGCTCGGCCTCGCGGCGCGAACATTGCGCCAGCGCGACGACGCGCTTGGCCAGGCGGAGGGATTCGGTCATCGGGCATGCCAGCGGGTGAGGGTGGGCCATTGTAGGCCGGCTTCGGCGCGGGAAATCGGCGGCTGGCAATCGGCGCCGGATGTCCCCACATCGAAGTCATCCGTTTTGGCACGAGTCACGACATGATCCCGTTTTCCATTCTCGACCTGGCCCCGGTGACCGAAGGCAGCGATGCCAGCCAGGCGTTCCGCAACACGCTGGACCTGGCCCGCCTGGGCGAACAGCTGGGCTATCGCCGTTACTGGCTGGCCGAGCACCACAACATGCCCGGCATCGCCAGCGCCGCGACGGCGGTGCTGATCGGCCACGTGGCGGCGGGCACCTCGACCATCCGCGTCGGCGCCGGCGGCATCATGCTGCCCAACCATTCGCCGCTGCAGGTGGCCGAGGCGTTCGGCACGCTGGCTTCGCTGCACCCGGGCCGGATCGACCTGGGGCTGGGCCGTGCGCCGGGCACGGACCAGGCCACCGCGCGTGCCTTGCGCCGCTACTTCGATGGCGCGGACAACTTTCCGCAGGATGTGCTGGAACTGCTCGCCTATTTCGAGCCCGCCGTGGCCGGACAGCAGGTGCGCGCCGTCCCCGGCGCCGGCGTCGAGGTGCCGGTGTGGCTGCTCGGCTCCAGCCTGTTCAGCGCGAAGCTGTCGGCGCAGCTCGGCCTGCCGTTCGCGTTTGCCTCGCACTTCGCGCCGGACGCGATGGACGAGGCGCTGGCGCTGTACCGGCGCGATTTCCAGCCCTCCGCCCGCCTGCAGCAGCCGTACGCGATGCTGGGCCTCAACGTGGTCGCCGCCGACAGCGATGCCGAGGCGCGCCGGCTGTTCACCACCCAGCAGCAGAGCTTCATCAACCTGCGTCGTGGCCGGCCGGGGCTGATCCCGCCGCCGATCGACGACATCGAGGCGTACTGGACGCCGCCGGAAAAGCTGATGGTGGAGCGCGCGCTGGCCTGTGCCGTGGTCGGCGACGCGGCCACGGTGGAGCGGGGCATCGCCGCCTTCATCGGGCGGCACCGGCCGGACGAACTGCTGCTCACCGCCAACGTGTTCGAGCATGGGGCGCGGCGGCGTTCGTTCGAGCTGGCGGCCGCGGCGCGCGATCGGCTGCAGGCCGCATGAGTCCCGGGGCGCCAATCGGCCATAATGGGCGTTGTTCTCCCATCGCGAAGCTCTTCCACGCATGAAAACCCCCAAGGGCCTGCAGGACCTGATCGACGAAGGCGTGATCGATCAGGTGCTGCGACCGCTGAAGAGCGGCAAGGAAGCCTCCGTCTACGTCGTCCGCTCGGGCGAGGACATCCGTTGCGCCAAGGTCTACAAGGACATGGCGCAGCGCAGTTTCCAGGCGCGCGTGCAATACCAGGAAGGCCGCAAGGTGCGCGGCAGCCGGCAGATGCGCGCGATGGGCAAGGCCACCAAATTCGGCCGCAAGGAGGCCGAGGCCGCCTGGAAGAATGCCGAGGTCGACGCGCTCTACCAGCTCACCGCCGCCGGCGTGCGCGTGCCCAAACCCTACGGTTATTTCAGCGGCGTGCTGGTGATGGAGTTGGTCACCGACGCGGAGGGCTACTCGGCGCCGCGGCTGGGCGAGGTGGAACTGTCAGCCGACACCGCCCGCGAGTACCACCGCTTCCTGATGCAGCAGGTGGCGCGGATGCTGTGCGTGGGCCTGATCCACGGCGACCTTTCCGAATACAACGTGCTGGTGGGACCGGACGGTCCGGTGATCATCGACCTGCCGCAGGCGGTCAGCGCCTCGGGCAACAACAACGCCCGCACCATGCTGCGGCGCGACGTGGGCAACATCAGCATCAGCCTGTCGCGCTTCGCGCCGGAGCTGCTGGACACCCACTATGGCGAGGAGATGTGGGCGCTGTACGAACTGGGTGAACTGCACCCGGACAGCGAACTCACCGGCCACTTCGAGTTCGACGAGACCATCGCCGACGTGGACAGCGTGATGCAGTCGATCATCGACGCGCGCGAGGAAGCGATCATCCGCCAGCAGGGGCGCGAGGCCGCGGCGCAGGAAGACTGAGCTTCGCGGCGTAGGGCGGGCACTGCCCGCCGCTCTTCATTCCGCGCATGACGCAAGCAAAAAGCTGGCGGGCAGTGCCCGCCCTACGCCTGTGGGGGCGCGTCAGTGCGTGCTGACGTCGACCAGTTCCACGTCGAACACCAGCGAGGCGTTCGGCGGGATGTCGCCACCGGCGCCGCGCGCGCCGTAGCCGAGCTCGGCGGGAATCAGCAGGGTGCGCTTGCCGCCCACCTTCATGCCGGCCACGCCCTGGTCCCAGCCGTCGATCACGCGGCCAGCGCCCAGCGGGAAGTTGAACGGCGCGCCGTGGTCGTACGAGCTGTCGAACTTGGCGCCGTGCTTGTCCTTGGCGCTGTCGTCGTAGAGCCAGCCGGTGTACTGCACCAGCACGTCCATGCCGGGCTTGGCCTCGGCACCGGTGCCGACCCGGGTGTCGATGATGGTGAGCTTGTCGACCTTGCCGCTGGCGTGCGCCGGAGGTGGCGTACTGCAGGCGGCGAGGGCGAACACGGTGAGCAGGGGCAGCAACCAGCGCATGGGTGACTCCGGGAAGGTGGATGGAAAGGGACAGGGTATTACGTGTCCGCAAGCTTTGTGGCGGCGTGGACCCCACCCCAGCCCTCCCCTGCCGAGCAGGGGAGGGAATTCCGGCGTTTTTCGGCTTTGTGGCAGACGCTCAGCTCACCAGTTCGGCGGCGACCATGCGCTTGAACGGCTCGACGGCCACCGCATCGGCATCGTTCATCAACTGCAACTGGCCGTCCTGGATCAGCGCCTGCAGGCGCATGCCACGCTGCAGCAGTGCCACCAGTTCGGCCACCGTGGCGACGGGAATGTCCAGCACGGTGAGGTTCTTGTTGCGGGCCAGCGCACTGGCGTTCTTGTTCCACCAGATCTCCGCCGCGTTGCCGCCGTAGTTGATCACCACCACCTGGCGCGAACGACCGCAGGCCTTGCGGATGCGCGTCTCGTCGGGCTGGCCGACCTCGATCCACAGCTCGATCTCGTCGGTATACGCCTTGCGCCACAGCGCCGGTTCGTCCTCGTCGCTGATGCCCTTGCCGAATTCCAGGCGATCCTCGGCATACAGCGCGAACGCGAGCAGGCGCACCATCAGGCGCTCTTCGGTTTCCGACGGATGCCGCGCCAGGGTCAACGCATGGGTGGCGTAGTAATGCCGGTCCATGTCGCTGACCTGCAGTTCGACTTTGTAGATGGTGGAGTTCAGTGCCATGGGCGTACCTGGAGACAACAAGCCGACCATTGTACGCGCCGGGCAGCACCTACACTGTGCGCACATGAAGTCGCCCACGCCCAGCTTCACCCGTGACGCCCGCGCCAGCACGGTGCACCTGCCGCCGGGCCACTGGGCGACCGTGCTCGACGCGCTGTGTGCGCACTTCGCCGCGATCAGCCGCGCGCAATGGCTGGACCGCATCGAACGCGGACGCGTGCTGGATGGGCAGGGCGGCGCGATCACGCCGCAGACGCCGTACCGGGCGGGGCTGCGCATCCACTACTACCGCGAGGTGGCGGATGAGCCGGTGATCCCGTTCGGCGAAACCGTGCTGCATGTGGACGAACATTTGGTGGTGGCCGACAAGCCGCACTTCCTGCCGGTGACGCCGGCCGGCGGCTTCGTCGAACAGACCCTGCTGCGCCGGCTGGTCCTGCGACTGGGCAACCCCGCGCTGGTGCCGCTGCACCGGATCGACCGGCTCACCGCGGGCCTGGTGCTGTTCTCGGCCAGCCCGGCCAGCCGCGCCGCGTATCAGGCGCTGTTCCGCGAGCGGCGCATCGACAAGCGTTACGAGGCACTGGCGCCGGCCTTGCCCGGGCTGGTGTTTCCGCACCTGCGGCGCTCGCGCATCGTTGCCGGCGAGCCGTTCTTCCGGATGCGCGAGGCGGCAGGCGAGGCGAACAGCGAGACGCGCATCGAGGTGATCGAACAGGGCGCCGGTGACTGGCGTTATGCGCTGTTCCCGCGGACCGGAAGGAAGCACCAGTTGCGCCTGCACATGGCCGCGCTGGGGGCACCGATCAGCGGCGATCCCCTGTATCCGGCGCTGGCCGAGCCGGCCGCCGACGATCACCTTCGGCCGCTGAAATTGCTGGCGAAGGAGCTGGCGTTCGTCGATCCGTTGTCCGGACAACCGCGGCACTTCGCGAGCGCCCTGACGCTGTAGGCGGGCGGCACCTGCGGGCTCGCCGTTTCGCGCCATCGGTAACCACCCGTGGCCATTCCACGCTATCTTCCACCGCAGCATCCATCCGGGGGAGAGTCGTCAGTGAGTGCAAAACCAGCTTCCATCAGCGCGCCACGCACCGAGTTGACCGTGCGTGGCCTGATCATCGGCATCGTGATCACCCTGGTGTTCACCGCGGCCAACGTGTTCTTCGGCCTCAAGGCCGGCCTGACCTTCGCCACCTCGATTCCGGCGGCGGTGATCTCGATGGCGATCCTGCGCAACTTCAGGAACTCGACCATCCAGGAAAACAACATCGTGCAGACGATCGCCTCGTCGGCAGGCACCTTGTCGGCGATCATCTTCGTGCTGCCCGGCCTGGTCATGGTCGGCTGGTGGACCGGCTTCCCGTTCTGGATCACCTTCGGCATCTGCGCCACCGGCGGCGTCCTGGGCGTGATGTACACGATCCCGCTGCGCCGCGCGCTGGTCACCGATTCCGACCTGCCGTATCCGGAAGGCGTGGCCTGCGCCGAGGTGCTGAAGGTGGGCGGCGGCGACGATTCGGAATCCACCACGGAAGAGAGCAGCCGCGCCGGCCTGCTCGCCGTGATGGGCGGCTCGGTGGTCTCGGCGCTGTTCGCCATCGTGGTGGCCACCCGCGTGTTCGGCAGCAACGTGGCGCAGTATTTCCGCCTCGACGATCGCGGTTCGGCGACCGGCTACGACTTCAACCTTTCCTTCGCGCTGCTGGCGGTCGGACACCTGGTGGGGCTGTGGGTCGGCCTTGCCATGTTGTTCGGCGCGGTGATCGCGTGGGGCTGGGCGGTGCCGCATTACACCGGGTTGCTTGTTGGCGTCACCGGTGCCGCGGCGGACGTGGCGCAGGCGGCGTGGAGCAGCAAGGTGCGCTTCATCGGCGCCGGCACGATCGGCGTGGCGGCGATCTGGACGCTGGCCAAGCTGGTCAAGCCGGTGATCGGCGGACTCGCCGCGGCGATGGCCTCGTCGCGGGCGCGCAAGTCCGGCCAGGGCGCCAGCCTGCCACGTACCGAGTTGGACATGCCGATCGGCATCGTCGGCCTGGTCAGCCTGCTGTGCCTGCTGCCGATCGCCTGGCTGCTGGGTGATTTCGCCGGCGATACCGGCCTGGGCGACCACCTGGGCCTGCTGCTGGTCGGCGGCCTGGTGTTCGTGGTGGTGATGGGTTTCCTGGTTTCGGCGGTGTGCGGCTACATGGCCGGCCTGATCGGCTCGTCCAACAGCCCGCTGTCGGGCGTGGGCATCCTGGTGGTGATCGTGGCGGCGCTGTTGCTGGTCGCCGGCGTGCAGTCGCAACTGCCGGCCAGCGCGGGCAAGGGGCTGGTGGCGTTCGCGCTGTTCGCCACCTCGATCGTGTTTTCGGTGGCGACCATCGCCAACAACAACCTGCAGGACCTGAAGACTGGCCAGCTGGTCGACGCCACGCCGTGGAAGCAGCAGGTGGCGCTGGTCGCCGGCGTGCTGGTGGGCGCGGCGGTGATCCCGCCGGTGCTGGACCTGGTCAACCAGGCCTACGGTTTCGCCGGCATGCCGGGCGTCGACCCGGCGCGCGCGCTGGCGGCGCCCCAGGCCGGACTGATCTCCGCGCTGGCGCAGGGCGTGATCCAGGGCAACATCGACTGGAGCCTGATCATCCTGGGCGGCGCGATCGGCGTGGTGCTGATCATCATCGACGCGGTGCTGGGACGCGCCAGTAAGTCCGCCTCGCTGCCGCCGCTGGCGGTGGGCCTGGGCATCTACCTGCCGACCTCGACCACGCTGATGGTGGTGGTCGGCGCGATCGTGGGCTGGTATTTCGACAAGCGCGCCGACCGCGCGCGCGACCCGGAGGCGACCAAGCAGCTGGGCGTGCTGCTGGCCTCGGGCATGATCGTGGGCGAGAGCATCATCGGCGTGGTGATCGCCGCGATCGTGGTGTTCTCCGGCAAGGAGGCGCCGCTGGCCCTGGTCGGCGGCGGCTTCGCCAATGCGGCGATCTGGATCGGCGGGATCGCCTTCATCGCGGTCAACGTGGCGCTGTATCGCTGGGTGGCCCGACTGGGCCGTACACCCGCAGCCGGTTGAGGGGTTTGACGGGCGTTTGTCCGCGCCGTGGCGCATGATCGCGCTGCGGCGGGGCAGATCGCCCGGCTGCCACGACAACGAGGTGACCGCCATGCTGGATTGGTTGCAATACCGCAAGGAACTGCTGGGCCGGATCGGCGAGATCGGCAAGCTGAGCCCGGATACCCTGAAGGGCTACCAGACGCTGTCCGCCGCCGGCGAAAAGACCGGTCACCTGGATGCGAAGACGCGCGAGCTGATCTCGCTGGCGGTGGCGGTGACCACCCGCTGCGACGGCTGCATCACGGTGCACGTGGGCGAGGCGCTGAAGCATGGCGCCAGTCGCGAGGAAATTGCCGAAGCACTCGGTGTCGCGGTGGCGATGAACGCCGGCGCCGCCCTGGTGTATTCCGCCCGCGCGATGGATGCGGTCAGCGCGCACAGCGGCGGTTGAGTCGGCAATCGGCGCGGACGCAAGGCGCCGCCACGTACAATGCCGCCATCGTTTTGATGGTCGAGGGATGACGTGACGGTTGCCGGAGTTTCCGCTGCCGCGCCGGATGCGGCGCTGGCGGCCCTGTTCGTGCCGTTCGAGTCCGGCGAGTTGTCCTTGCCGGCGGACGGTCGCGTGCTGTTCCTGCGCGCCCGCGCGGGCGTGCGCCTGCGCGAGATGGCGCAGCCGGGGTGGCTGTGCGAGCAGGGCTTCCTGCCGTTTGCCGACGAACTGGCGCGCAACGGCCTGCGCGTGGGCGAGCCGGCGGCCGGGGAGAAATTTTCGCTGGTGTTGCTGCTGCCGCCGCGCCAGCGCGACGAAGCCCGCGCGCTGTTCGCCCGCGCGTTGCAGCACGTGGCGGCCGGCGGCGTGCTGCTGGCGGCGATGCCGAATGCCGAGGGCGCGAAGTCGGGCGAGGCGGACCTGGCGAAGCTGGCCGGCGCCGTGCAGCACCAGTCCAAGCACAAGTGCCGGGTGTTCTGGAGCACGCCGTCTGCCGACACGGTGGACCACGCCTTGCTGGCGGAATGGCTGGCGCTGGATGCGCCCCGCGAAATCATGGACGGCTACATCAGCCGCCCCGGCCTGTTCGCCTGGGATCGCGTCGATCGTGCCTCGGCGCTGCTGGCCGCGCATCTGTCGGCGGATCTGCGCGGCAGCGTGGCCGATCTCGGCGGCGGCTACGGTTATCTTTCCGCGCAGGTCATCGCGCGCTGCCCGCGGGTGCAGGCGGTTGACCTGTACGAGGCCGAGGCGCGCGCGCTGGAGCCGGCGCGACTCAACCTGGCCCGGGCGAAGCGCGCAGCCGGCAGGGAACTCGCGGTGGCGGTGTACTGGCATGACGTCACCCGCGGCCTGGCGCGGCGCTACGACGCCATCGTCAGCAATCCGCCGTTCCACCAGGGCCGCGCCGACCTGCCCGAGCTGGGCCGCGCGTTCATCGTCAGCGCGGCCGAGGCGCTGCAGCCGGACGGCCGCCTGTTGCTGGTGGCCAATCGCCATCTGCCCTACGAGGCCGTGCTGGCCTCGCGTTTTCATGAAGTGCGCACGCTGGTCGTGCAGGAAGGATTCAAGGTGATCGAAGCGGTGGGAGTGCGGGGATGAAACTGGTCAAGCTGATCGCCAACCTGGGTTATGGCAGCCGCAAGGACGTCACGGCGCTGTTCCGTTCCGGCCGCATCACCGATGCCGAGGGCGAAGTGCTGTACGCCGACGACGTGGTGCCGTACGAGACCATCCGCGTCGACGACGAGCCGCTCGATCCGCCGCCCGGCCTGGTGCTGATGCTGAACAAGCCGCTGGGCGTCACCTGCTCGCGCAAGGACCCGGGACGGGTGGTCTACGACCTGCTGCCGCCGCGCTACAGCGTGCGCTCGCCGGCGCTGTCCAGCGTGGGCCGGCTCGATCGGGATACCTCCGGCCTGCTGCTGTTCACCGACGACGGTGCGCTGCTGCACCGGATCATTTCGCCCAAGGCGCAGGTGACCAAGGTCTACGAGGCGACGCTGGCGCAGGATCTGCGCGGCGACGAAGGCGCGCTGTTCGCCAGCGGAAGCCTGATGCTGGAATCGGAGAAGGAGCCGCTGGCGCCGGCGAACCTTGAAGTGCTGGGCCCGCGCCATGCCCGGCTCAGCGTCACCGAGGGCCGCTACCACCAGGTGCGGCGAATGTTTGCCGCCACCGGCAACCATGTCGAGACCCTGCAGCGGATCTCGGTGGGCAGGCTCGCGTTGGGCGAGCTGCCGCTGGGCGAATGGCGTGCGCTGGATGCCGACGAGGTCGCGCTGATCTTCGCGCCCTAGCACCTACAGCATGTGCACCGCGGTGGGGATCGTGGCGCCGAACCACTTGTGCCGCTCGTCGCGGCAGCTGGGGCTGCCCATCGCGAACTTGCGGCAGATGCCCGGGCGTTCGTCGTAGATGGTGCAGCCCGAAGTGTTCGGATCGACCGCCGCGCACCAGCCATCCTCGCCCTTGGCCAGGGTTTCCATGCCGTGTTCGTCGCGATCGATCAGCCACGTGGGCACGTGGTCGTCGGGCATCAGCACCACGGTGAGGCGACAGCACACGGCTTCGCAGGTATTGCAGTGGACGCCGGGGTCGATGCTTTCGGCGTAACGGTCGACGGGCTGTGCGCGGGAGAGATTCATGCGCCAGCTTGGCACTGCCGCGATGAACAGGATGTTGAGGCGACGATCAGTCCGCCTTGTCGTCCCACAACGCCTGCCAGCCATCCGCACCCAGCCGGCGCAGGGTTTCCTGGTTGCGGCGGTAGATCGCGTCGGTGTCGCTCATCTGTTCCATCGCGCGTTCGACGCTGGCTTCGCGCAACAGGTGCAGGGTGGGGAAGGGTGAGCGGTTGCTGAAGTTCTCCACGTCGTCCGCTTCGCTGTCGGCGAACTGGTACTGCGGATGGAAGCTGGCCACCTGCCATTCGCCTTCCAGTCCCAGCGTCTGCACGGCCGCGTCGGCCACGTCGAGGAAGTCGTTGTAGTCGAGGAAATCGCCGAGTACAAACGGATGGATCAGCAGGCCGGTCTCGCATTCCTCCGGCGTCAGCGCGTTGAGCGACTGCAGCTCGCCGCAGAGGTCGTCCAGCAGCGCGTCGGTGTCGCGCGCCTGGCTCACCCGCATGCGCAGCTTGCCCTGCACGTGGGGCGCGCGGGCGAACGGACACAGGTTCAGCCCGATCACCGCCCGTTCCAGCCAGCGCGTGGTGGCCGCCAGGTAGGGCGCGTCCCCGGGCAGGGCGTCGGCGTTCAGCTCGTTGGCGGGGGACGGGATCATGCGATTTCCGGTTCGGGGACGAGCCCGACTATAGCCGTTGCGGGCGGGTCACCGGCACGGACTGGCTGCGGCGCGCAGGTGACGTGCGATGATGTCCGACGCATTCCGGGCACGCGGCTTGCTTGGGTGAAGGTTTCCCTTCGCCGGCCACCGCTGAACGCGGCGTTGCCCGGTCGCATGGTGAGGATGGATTCGTGGATGGTTCGAGCGGCCGGATGACAGGTGCGACCCACCTGGCGCCCGGCGAAAAGCCGGAAGCTCCTCGCCCCGCCGTGGCGCGCGCCGCGGCGGCGACCGCGTGCGCGCCGACGGCCAGTCGTTTCCGCGGACCCCAGCGCCGCCCCGATCCCCGGGCCAGGCCTGCCACGCCCGTTCCGGCGCGGCATGCGCTGGTGCGTCGGCGCCGCGAATCGACGCCACGCGAAGTGCCGGGTCGTCGTGGACGATGGACGGCAGCGTTCGCCGCCTGGCGTCACTTTGCGGCGCGCGTGCCGGCCCTGGTCACCGCCTCCATGCCATCGGCGCCGCGCTATCTTGCACCGGCGCTGCTGGCCGCGGCGTGTCTTGCGATAGCGATCGGCTTTGGCGGTGGGCGCCATCCCGGGCATGCGACGACTCGCGCGACGGCGCAACCGGCGCCCGGAGCGCCAGCCCTGGTCACGGCCGTGCCACCCAGGGAGGTGACCGCTCCAGCGGCGGCTCCGGCGATTCCGCCGTATGCCGCGGAACAGCGGACGCCTCCCGCGCCGTCCGCCGACCGCCTGCTCAGCGAAGTCAGCACGATGGACCTGATGATGCCGATTGCCGAGCCCGACCTGGACATCCGTTCGCGCCACAGCCTGTGGGCCCAGGTGGGCAAGACCTACGGCATCGACCCGCTGTTGCTGTACAGCGTGGCGCTGGTGGAGTCGAAGTCGCTGTATCCGGACGGCCGGGTGGCGCCAACGCCGTGGCTGTTCCGCGTCGACGACCATCTGGTGCGGGGCGATCGCCAGCACGTGCAACTACAGATGGCCGCGGCCAGCCAGTTCGGTTCGGCGGTGCAGGACGTGGGCATCATGCAGGTCTATTACCCGATGCACCGCGACGCGGTGCGCGACCCGCTGACCCTGCTCGATCCGCGCACCAACATCACCGTCGGGGCAAAAATCCTCCGTGACGGCATGCGCCGCACCCGCGATCGCGTGATGGGCGTGGGCTATTACCACAGCCGCACACCCAGCCTGGCCAGGGGTTACGGCACGGCCGTGCTGACCGTCTACGACCGGCTGAAGGCGCAGCATCGCAAGTCGGCCAGGCAGGGGCCGGTGGCGCGCTAGATTCCTCCGGTTGCAGGCGAGCGCCTTGCATCGCGGGGCGGTCGCCCGGATATAGGCAGCACCTCCCGCGGTCACCATCAGCATGTTCCAGCTGCGCTTCGACAACGCCTTCGTCCGCGACCTGCCCGGTGATCCGCAGCAGGGCGCAGGTCTGCGCCAGGTCGAAGGCGCGCTGTATTCGCGGATCGATCCCACGCCCGTGGCTGCGCCGCGGCTGCTGGCGCATTCGGCGGAGATGGCCGCCACGCTGGGCTTCAGCGAAGCCGAGGTCGCTGCGCCGGAGTTCGCGCAACTGTTCGGCGGCAACGCGCTGCTCGACGGCATGCAGCCGTATGCGGCGAACTACGGTGGCCACCAGTTCGGCCAGTGGGCCGGGCAGCTCGGCGATGGCCGGGCGATCTCGCTGGGCGAAGTGATCAATGCCGCCGGCGAGCGCTGGGAGTTGCAGTTGAAAGGCGCGGGCCTGACACCGTATTCGCGCGGCGCGGATGGCCGCGCGGTGCTGCGCTCGTCGGTGCGTGAGTTCCTGTGCAGCGAGGCGATGCATCACCTGGGCGTGCCCACCACGCGGGCGCTTAGCCTGGTCGGCACCGGCGAGCCGGTGCTGCGCGACATGTTCTACGACGGCAACGCGGCCACCGAGCCGGGCGCCATCGTCTGCCGCGCGGCGCCTTCGTTCCTCCGCTTCGGCAACTTCGAACTGCCGGCGTCGCGCGGCGACATCGGGTTGCTGCGGCAACTGGTCGACTTCGCCATCCGGCGTGATTTTCCCGAACTGCAGGGGCAGGGCGAGGCGCTGTATGCGGAGTGGTTTGCCCAGGTCGGCGAGCGCACCGCCGCGATGATCGCGCACTGGATGCGGGTGGGTTTCGTGCACGGCGTGATGAACACCGACAACATGTCGATCCTGGGCCTCACCATCGACTACGGCCCTTACGGCTGGGTCGACAACTATGATCCGGACTGGACGCCGAACACCACCGACGCGCAGCGTCGCCACTACCGCTTCGGCCAGCAGCCGAACGTGGCCTGGTGGAACCTGAGCCGGCTGGCCGGCGCGCTGGCGCCGCTGTTCGCCGACGTGGCGCCGCTGCAGGCGGGGCTGGATCGCTACGCGGCCGCTCATGCCGCTGCCGATCGGGCGAATATCGCCGCGAAACTCGGGTTCGCCGAATGCCGCGATGACGACGTGGCCCTGATGCAGTCGTTGCAGTCCCTGCTGCAGCAGGCCGAGATCGACATGACGCTGTGGTTTCGCGCACTGGCTGACCTCGACATGCGAGCGCCCACGCTGGCGCCATTCGCCGAGGCTTTCTACGACGAGGCGAAACGTCGCGAGGTCGAGCCGGCGCTCGACGACTGGCTGCGCCGTTACGCGGCGCGGCTGGCCGACGATTCGTTGCCGGCCGGACAGCGTCGCGAGCGGATGCGTCTGGCCAACCCCCGTTACGTGCTGCGCAATTACCTGGCGCAGCAGGCGATCGACCGCGCCGAGCAGGGCGACCTCGACGGCATCACCGAGCTGCTCGACGTGTTGCGCCACCCGTACGACGACCAGCCCGGCCGCGAGGCGTTCGCGCAAAAGCGCCCGGACTGGGCGCGGCACAAGGCCGGCTGCTCGATGCTGTCGTGCAGCTCCTGAGCCGGAAAACACGAAGGCCGGCGATGCCGGCCTTCGTGATCGGAAAATGGTGCCCTCGAGACGATTCGAACGTCCGACCTGCCCCTTAGGAGGGGGCCGCTCTATCCAACTGAGCTACGAGGGCAGCGCCGGGATTTTCGCATGGATTGCGCGGTTCTGCTGCTCCCCCTGCCGCCAGAGGGAGGGAGCAAGGCGGTCGCCCCTGCTAGAATGGCGAATTACCGATTTCATCCACGGTGCCGGCAGGCGCCGCATGTCCAGGAGACATCCATGTCCCATGCAATCCTCAGCGCGCTCGGCCTCCACGGCGAGCAGTCCGGCAGTTACCTCGGCCAGGGCGAGTGGTCCAGGACCACCGACGCCGGCGCGCTGCAGCCGGTGAACCCGGCCACCGGCGAAGTGCTCGGCACCGTGCATGCGTCCAGCGCCGCCGATTACGAGGTGATCGTCCAGCGTGCCCAGGCCGCGTTCAAGGTGTGGCGCACCACGCCCGCGCCGCAGCGTGGCGAAGCGGTGCGCCTGTGCGGTGAGGCGCTGCGCAAGCACAAGGACGCGCTCGGTTCGCTGGTTGCGCTGGAGATGGGCAAGATCAAGCCCGAGGGCGACGGCGAAGTGCAGGAGATGATCGACATCGCCGACTTCGCGGTGGGCCAGAGCCGCATGATGTACGGCTCGACCATGCATTCGGAGCGTCCCGGCCACCGCATGTACGACCAGTACCATCCGCTGGGCCTGGTCGGCATCATCAGCGCGTTCAACTTCCCGGTCGCGGTGTGGGCGTGGAACGCGATGCTGGCCACCATCGCCGGCGACATCTGCATCTGGAAGCCGTCGCCGAAGACGCCGCTGTCGGCGATCGCCACGATGAAGATCTGCAACGAGGCGCTGAACGACGCCGGCTTCCCCGACCTGTTCTTCCTGTTCAACGATGCCGGCAGCGACCTGGCGCAGGCCTTCGTCGACGACAAGCGCATCCCGCTGATCAGCTTCACCGGCTCGACCAAGGTCGGCCGCATGGTCGGCGAGCGCGTGGCGCAGCGCATGGGCCGCTCACTGCTGGAACTGGGCGGCAACAACGCGATCATCCTCGATGAAACCGCCGACCTGAAGCTGGCGATCCCGGGCATCGTGTTCGGCGCCGTCGGCACCGCCGGCCAGCGCTGCACCACCACGCGCCGCCTGTTCGTGCACGAGTCGATCTTCGACGGCGTGCTCGACACCCTGGTCAAGGCCTACCAGCAGGTCGAGGGCAAGATCGGCGACCCGACCCTGGCCACCACGCTGATGGGTCCGCTGAACAGCCAGGAAGCGGTGCAGGGCTACCTGAAGGCCGTGGAGAACGCCAAGGCCGCCGGCGGCACCGTGCGCACCGGCGGCAAGGCGCTGACCGACCGCAAGGGCAACTTCGTGCTGCCGACCATCGTCACCGGCGTGAAGAATTCCGACGACGTGGTGCAGACCGAGACGTTCGCGCCGATCCTCTACGTGATGCCGTTCAAGACGCTGGACGAAGCGATCGACATGCAGAACGACGTGCCGCAGGGCCTGTCCTCGTCGATCTTCACCAACAACCTGCGCGCGGGCGAGCAGTTCCTGTCGGCGGCCGGTTCGGACTGCGGCATCGCCAACGTCAACATCGGCACCTCGGGTGCGGAAATCGGCGGCGCGTTCGGCGGCGAGAAGGAAACCGGCGGCGGCCGCGAGTCCGGTTCGGATGCGTGGAAGGTCTACATGCGCCGCCAGACCAACACCATCAACTACTCCGACGCGCTGCCGCTGGCGCAGGGCATCAAGTTCACGGTGTGACGAAAGTCGGCCACGGGCGTTCGTCGTCCGTGGCCGTCCGATGCGCGAAGGCGTTGTGCCACCTCCCTCACGAGTGAGCGAACGATGAGCTATCAACCGTCTTATCGACCGGGCAACACGACCAGTTCGCTGGCGGTGGTGAGCCTGGTGTTCGGCATCCTGACGTGGATCTTGCTGCCGTTCATCGGTGCGCTGGTGGCGATCGTCTGCGGTCACCTGGCACGCGGCGAGATCCGCCGCAGCCCGATCGACAACCGCATGGAAGGTGACGGCATGGCGGTGGCCGGGCTGGTGCTCGGCTACGTCCAGCTGGCCTTGTGCGTGCTGGGCATCTTCCTGCTGATGGCGGTGCTGATCTTCGGTTTCGCGTTTGCCGGCTGGCACTGACGGCGCATGAACAAGGCGCTGCCGGCTCCGTTCGATTTCCGCGGCTTTCGCGTCGTCGTGGCCGGTGGCAGCCGTGGCATCGGCCGCAGCATCGCGCTGGGTTTTGCCGCCGCTGGCGCCGGGGTCTCCATCTGCGCCCGTGGCGCAACAGCTCTCGAGGAAACTCGCCAGGCCATCGCGGCCCACGGCGTGGTCGCGCACGCGCAAGGCTGTGACCTGGCCGATGCGAAGGCGATCGAAGCTTATGTGGCGAATGCCGCCGACGCGCTCGGCGGCATCGACGTGCTGGTCAACAACGCCAGCGGTTACGGCTTCGACGAGGGCGACGAGAGCTGGCTGGCCGGCTTCAACGTCGACCTGATGGCCGCGGTGCGCGCCTCGCGCGCGGCGCTGCCGCATCTCAAGGCGTCGGCTCGCGGCTGCATCCTGCACACCAGTTCGATCGCGGCCTTCCGCCCGCGTGCGAACGGCGCGGCCTATGCCGCGGTGAAGGCGGCGCTGAGCCAGTACACCACCTCGCAGGCGCTGGCGCTGGCCGGCGAGCGCATCCGCGTCAACGCGATCGCGCCCGGCTCGATCGCGTTTGCCGATGGCCTGTGGGAGCGGCGCCGGGTGGAGCAGCCGGAGTTGTACCGCGCCACGCTGGCGAAGATTCCGTTCGGCCGCTTCGGCACGCCGGAGGAAATCGCCCACGCGGCGCTGTTCCTCGCTTCCCCGTTCGCGGGCTGGATCACCGGCCAGACCCTGGTCGTCGACGGCGGGCAGATGCTCAGTGGCTGACTTCCAGTCCACCACGCGCTTCAGCGATCGCGTCGACGACTACGTGCGCTATCGCCCCGACTATCCCGTGGCGCTGCTCGACTGGCTGCAGCGCGAGCAGGGCGTGGACCGCCACTGGCGCGTGGCCGACGTGGGTGCGGGCACCGGCATCTCCTCGAAGATGTTTCTCGATGCGGGTTACCGTGTGACGGCGGTGGAGCCGAATGCGCCGATGCGTGCCGCCGCCGAACAATGGTTGCGCGGGTACGACGGCTTCGATGCCGTCGACGGCCGCGCCGACGCCACCAAGCTGGCCGATGCCAGCGTGGATCTGGTCACCGTGGCGCAGGCATTCCACTGGTTCGACGAGGCAGCGGCACGGCGCGAGTTCGCGCGCATCCTGCGCCCGCAAGGGCTGGTGGCGATCTGGTGGAATTCGCGCCGGCTCACCGGCACGCGCTTCCTCGAAGGCTACGAGGCCTTGCTGCTGCGCTTCGGCACCGACTACACCAGCGTGGCCGAGCGTTACGCCGACGATGCTCACATGCGCGGCTGGTTCGGTGCCGGCTACCGCGGCAGCGCCAGTTTCGGGCACGGCCAGCGGCTGGATTTCGACGCGCTGCGCGGGCGCCTGATGTCGTCCTCGTATGCGCCGCAGGCGGGGCATCCGCAGCATGAACCGATGCTGCAGGCGCTGCGCGAACTGTTCGACAACTGCGCCGAAGACGGCACGGTAAGCTTCGATTACGACACCCGCATCTTCGCGGGCCAACCGGTCTGATCCATGTACGACATCCTGCGCCCGCTGCTGTTCCAGCTCGACGCCGAGAAGGCACATCACCTCACCCTGTACGGGCTGGGCGTGGCCCAGCGCAGCGGCTTCGCCCGCTGGATCGCCAAGCCGCCGGCGGACCTGCCCACCACGGTGTTCGGCATCACCTTTCCGAACCCGGTCGGCCTGGCGGCCGGCCTGGACAAGAACGCCGAATACCTGGACGCGCTCGATGCGCTGGGCTTCGGCTTCATCGAAGTCGGCACGGTCACGCCGCTGCCGCAGCCGGGCAACGACAAGCCCCGCATGTTCCGCCTGCCAGGGCACGAGGCGATCATCAACCGGCTCGGCTTCAACAATGGCGGCGTCGATGCGCTGGTGCGCAACGTGCAGCAGTCCAGCTACCACGGCGTGCTCGGCATCAACATCGGCAAGAACAAGGACACGTCGAACGAGAAGGCGGTCAACGATTACCTGACCTGCCTGCACAAGGTCTACGAACACGCCAGCTACGTCACGGTGAACATCTCCTCGCCGAACACAGCCGGACTGCGCGACCTGCAGCAGGAAGCCACGCTGTACAAGTTCATTTCCGTGCTGCGGGCGGCGCAGGAGCGGCTGGGCTCGCAAGCCGGCAAGCGCAAGCCGATGCTGCTGAAGATCGCCCCGGATCTGTCCGAAGCGGAGCTGGATGCCATTGCCGAGGTGCTGCTGCGCACCGGCATCGACGGGGTGATCTGCAGCAACACCACGATCGATCACGAGTCGGTGGCGGATGACCCGCGCGGCGGCGAGGCGGGCGGCCTGTCCGGCAAGCCGCTGTTCGCGCGTTCCACCGCGGTGCTGGCAGGCATGCACAAGCGCCTGCAGGGACGCATTGCGCTGATTGGCGTGGGCGGCATCCTTGAAGGCAGCGACGCCGCCGAAAAACTCGACGCCGGCGCCTCGCTGGTGCAGGTCTACTCGGGCCTGGTCTATCGCGGCCCGCACCTGGTCGGCGAATGCGTCAACGAAATCCGTCGCCAGCGCGAGGCCGCCCATGCCGTCTGAGCGCACCGACATGGGTGGTTACACGCTGATCGAAAATGCCTCGCTGGCGACACGCAACACGCTGCGCGTCGATGCGCGCGCCACGTTGCTGGCGGAAATCCGCGACGCCAGCAAACTGCCCGAACTGCTCGACTTTCCTGCCGTGCGCAACGGCCGCCTGCTGGTGCTGGGCGAGGGCAGCAACATGCTGTTCACCGGCGACTTCGACGGCACCGTGCTGGCGATGGAAACACGCGGCGTGCAGGTGGAAAGCGACGGCGACAGCGCACGCATCGCGGTGGCCGCGGGCGAACGCTGGGACGACTTCGTGCGCTGGACGCTGGGCCAGGGCTACGCCGGCCTGGAAAACCTGATCCTGATCCCCGGCACCGTGGGCGCCGCGCCGATCCAGAACATCGGCGCCTACGGCTGCGAAGTGGCCGAATTCGTCGAAAGCGTGGAAGCGTGGGATACCCGCCAGCACCGCGTGGTGACGCTGGACCACGCCACCTGCGCATTCGCCTATCGCGACTCGCTGTTCAAGCACGAGCCAGGTCGCTACATCGTCACCGCCGTGCGCTTCGTGCTGCCCCGCCACCGCGCACTGCGCACCGACTACGCGGGCATCGACGAGCAGCTGGCGCGGATGGGCATCGACAAGCCCGCACCTTTCCACGTCGCCGAAGCCGTCGTGCACCTGCGCACGAGAAAGCTGCCCGACCCGGCCGTGATCGGCAACGCCGGCAGCTTCTTCAAGAACCCCATCGTCGACGCCGCGCTGGCCGATGCGCTGAAACGCGAGCATCCCGAACTGGCCGCCTGGCCGCAGGCCGACGGCCGCTGCAAACTCTCCGCCGCGTGGCTGATCGAAGCCGCCGGCTTCAAGGGTTTCCGCGAAGGCGATGCCGGCATCTCGAACCGGCACGCGCTGGTGCTGGTCAACCACGGCCACGCCACCGGCCCCCAACTGTGGGCGCTGGCGCAGCAGGTGATGCACGGCGTGCACGCCAGGTTCGGCGTGGAGCTGGAACCTGAGCCGGTGGTGATCGGCGCGCGCTGAGCGGTTGTGTCGGCGCGCACCCTGTGCGCGATGCTTTTGCCTGTTCTTGTGCATCAGAGCGAGAAGCTTTCGTCTGCCTGCGGCAGCCGAGCCACCTTTCTTTGTGTGGCCAGAGAAACGTGGCCCAAAGAGAGGCCACCCCGCTTCCGCGCTTTCCGGGCTTCCTGCCCGGAAAGTCCGCGAGTCGGGGTCGGGCTTTTCGACAGGGCATCCTGCCCTGGCGAAAAGGAGCCGACATCCCTGTCGGCTCCCGCTACGCGGCCTGTCGACCCCGCCTCGCCGCTGCAGAGGGGCCCCGGGTAGAGCGACGCGCATCCTGCGCGTACTTTTCAGAAAAGCCGGATCAAGAGCAGAGCTGCGGCAACCCGGAGCTTTGCTCTGGCTTTTTTGCTTTTGCTTTTCAGCTTCATCATCGAGTGCGCGCTGGGAGCGCGCTGCTCTACCCGGGGCCCCTATGGCGCGGCGGGCGGGCGGAGGAAAGGCCCCGCAGGGGTGGCCGGCAGGGATGCCGGCCAGTTCGACGTCAGTCCATGGATGGACTGTCGGCGAACCCCGTAGCCCGCCCGCGCACCCGCAGGGCAGGATGCCCGGAGGGCGCGCCATCGGGGTGGCCTTTCTCTTGGGTTACTTTCTCTTTGGCCACTCAAAGAGAAAGTGACTCGGTCGCCGAAGGCGATCGACCGCTCTGCACTTGAATTCAGTTCTCCCGCTTTGAGCCAAAGCGCCCCGCGCGCGCATCAATCGCGAACCCGCTTCTCGATATTCGGCAGAAACACCGTGATCAGCCCCATCAGCGGCAGATACGCGCACAGGCCATAGACATATTCGATGCCGTGCGCGTCGGCCAGGCCACCGAGTATCGCGGCGCCGATGCCGCCCATGCCGAAGGCGAAGCCGAAAAACAGTCCCGAGATCATGCCGACGCGCCCGGGAATCAGCTCCTGCGCGTAGACCAGGATCGCCGAGAACGCCGAGGCCAGGATCAGGCCGATCACCACCGTGAGCACACCCGTCCACATCAGGTTTGCGTGGGGCAGCAACAGGGTGAACGGGGCCACGCCCAGGATCGACACCCAGATCACCCACTTGCGCCCCACGCGGTCGCCCACCGGTCCGCCGATCAGCGAACCGGCGGCGACGGCGAACAGGAACACGAATAGGTGCACCTGGGCGCTCTGCACCGACACGCCGAACTTGTGGATCAGGTAGAAGGTGTAATAGCTGCTGAGGCTGGCCAGGTAGAAATACTTGGAGAAGATCAGCAGGCCCAGGATTGCCAGCGCGCCTATGATCTGGTTGCGCGACAGGGCGATCACGTCCAGGTGCCGCGATGGCGACTTGCTGCGCGCCACGTGATGGCGGCCGTACCAGCGCCCCACCTGCAGCAGCACCACGATGGCCAGCAGGGCGGCCAGCGAGAACCAAGCCACGCTGCCACGCCCGTGCGGCACGATGATCCACGCCGCCAGCAGCGGACCCAGCGACGAGCCGGTGTTGCCGCCGACCTGGAACAGCGACTGCGCCAGGCCATGTCGACCACCGGAAGCCATCCGCGCCACCCGCGACGATTCCGGATGGAACACCGACGAGCCGGTGCCGACCAGGGCCACGGCCAGCAGCAGCACGGGGAAATTCGGCGCGACCGCCAGCAACAGCAGGCCGCACAGGGTGAAGCCCATGCCGACCGGCAGCGAGTAAGGCATCGGTCGCTTGTCGGTGACCATGCCCACCAGCGGCTGCAGCAGCGAGGCGGTGAGCTGGAAGGTCAGGGTGATCAGGCCGACCTGGGCGAAGCTCAGGTGGAAGCTTCCCTTCAACAACGGATAGATCGCCAGGATCAGCGACTGGATCATGTCGTTGAGCATGTGCGCGAAGCTGATTCCGCCGAGCACGGCGAACTGGGTGGGTTCGCTGGCGGGGATGGCAGTCGTGGATGCGGGGATCGCGGAAGGGGAGAGCGGAGCGCTTTCGACGCGGGTCTGCATGGGCGGTGTTTGACTGGGTGGGGTACGACGCGGGGAGGCCCTACCTTAGGACAGTGGCGGCGAACCCGCATGTGCCGGGGGTACCGTGCCGCGTGGCTGTCATCTTCCCGTCAAGCGCGTGCGGCAGACTGAGCCGGGGATGACCCGTCGCGGCCGTCGTCACCCGGGCCTTGCCCCTGCCGCGCTACGATGTCCCGACGTATTCCTGCATGAGCCAAGCCGGTGTCACCATGAACAGCCGCCTGATCCACGAGAGCTCGCCGCCCGGCACCGCGACGCCGGCCGCCAACGATGCCTCGACGGCGATCGCGCCGGCGGTGGACCTCGGCGATCCCCGGCTGTTCATCCACCGCGAGTTGTCGCAGCTGCAGTTCAACATCCGCGTGCTGGATCAGGCGCTGGACGAGCGCACGCCGCTGCTGGAACGGCTGAAATTCCTGCTGATCTTCTCGCGCAACATGGACGAGTTCTTCGAGATCCGGGTGGCCGGGCTGAAGGGCCAGGTGGCGCTGGATCACGAGCTGATCGGTCCGGACGGCATTCCACCGAAGCGTGCGCTATTGATGATCAGCGAGATCGCGCACCGGCAGATCGAACGGCAGTACGCGATCCTCAACGAGCGCATCCTGCCGGAGCTGGCCGCGCAGGGCATCCGCATCGTGCGGCGCCAGCAGTGGACGCAGAAGCAGAAGCTGTGGGTGCGTCGCCATTTCCGGGCGGAGGTGGCGCCGCTGGTGACGCCGATCGGACTGGACCCGACCCATCCGTTCCCGTTGCTGGTCAACAAGAGCCTCAACTTCATCGTGCGGCTGGACGGTGTCGATGCGTTCGGCCGCGACTCCGGCCTGGCCGTGGTGCCGGCGCCGCGCGTGTTGCCGCGGCTGATCCAGATGCCGGCGGAGATCTGCGAGGGCGGCGACAACTACGTGCTGCTGTCCTCGATCATCCATGCCCACGTGGACGAGCTGTTCCCCGGCATGGACGTGCTCGGCTGCTACCAGTTCCGGCTGACCCGCAACGCCGACCTCACGCTGGACCCGGAGGACGTCGAGGACCTGGCGCTGGCCTTGCGCGGCGAACTCTATTCGCGCCGCTTCGGCGATGCGGTGCGGCTGGAAGTCGCCGACAACTGTCCCAGGGACCTGGCCGAGCACCTGCTCAGGCAGTTCGGCCTGACCGAGTCGGAGCTGTACGAGGTGAATGGCCCGGTGAACCTGGCGCGGCTGTTCCGCATCGCCAGCCACGTGAACTACCCGCGCCTGCAGTACCCGCCATTCACGCCGGCGCTGCCGAAGGAATTGCGCCACACCGACGACCTGTTCCAGGTGATCGGCAAGCAGGACGTGCTGCTGCTGCACCCTTACGAATCCTTCGCGCCGGTGGTGGACCTGCTGCGCCAGGCCTCGGCCGACCCGCAGGTGCTGACGATCAAGCAGACGCTGTACCGCACCAACGCGAATTCCGAAATCGTCGACGCGCTGGTCGACGCGGCCCGCTCGGGCAAGGAAGTCACTGCCGTGGTCGAGCTGCGCGCGCGCTTCGACGAGGAGTCGAACCTGAGCCTGGCCTCGCGCCTGCAGCAAGCCGGCGCGATGGTGATCTACGGCGTGGTCGGCATCAAGACGCATGCGAAGATGATGCTGATCCAGCGCCGCGAGGGCAGCGAGCTGGTGCGCTATGCCCACCTGGGCACCGGCAACTACCACAGCGGCAATGCGCGCCTGTATACCGACTACAGCCTGCTCACCTCCGACGAGGCGCTGTGCGAGGACGTGCACAAGCTGTTCAGCGAACTGACCGGCATGGGCACCGTGCTGCACATGAAGAAGCTGCTGCATGCGCCATTCACGCTGAAGCCCCGGCTGCTGGAAATGATCGCCGGTGAAGCGGCGCACGCCGCGGCGGGCCGGCCGGCGCGGATCATCCTCAAGCTCAACGCGCTGACCGAACCGAACGTCATCCGTGCGCTGTACCAGGCTGGCATGGCCGGCGTGCAGGTCGACCTGATCGTGCGCGGCATCTGCAGCCTGCGGCCGGGCATCGAGGGCGTGTCGGAGAACATCCGGGTGCGTTCGATCATCGGCCGCTTCCTCGAACACAGCCGCGTGTACTGGTTTGCCAACGACGGCGAGCCGCGACTGTATCTCTCCAGCGCGGACCTGATGGAGCGCAACCTCGATCGCCGCGTGGAGACGGCGTTCCCGATCGAGGGCAAGCGGATGCAACAGCGCATCCACGAGACACTGGAGCTGTGCCTGGCCGACAACGTGGGCGCCTCCGTGTTGCAGGCCGACGGCGAATACCTGCGCCCGCTGCCGGCTGCCGGCGAACCGGTGCGCAACATGCAGGCCGGGTTGCTGGAGAGGCTCTGCGGGGTTGTCACCGGCCGGTGACGCGCGCACCGCCGGCTTGTCCACCGTTTCCGTTCCATCGCGTTGCAGGAGTGTTTCGTCATCGACCTGCTGCGGAGTGCGCGATGTATCGACTGTCTTTCGGATGGATGCCTGCCATCGCCGCCGCGGCGCTGATCCTGCTCAGCGCCAGCCCGCCGGCCACAGCCGGCAGCCTGCGCGATGCGCTGATGCAACGACGCGCCAACGCCAGTGCATCCGCCCCGGTGGCGGTTCCGGCAGGCACCCGCGTGATCCACGACGTGGCCTACGGCAGCGACTCGCGCCAGCGCTTCGACGTCTACGCACCGCCGCATGCCCGGCGCGCACCGGTGATCCTGATGGTGCACGGCGGCGGCTGGCGTCGCGGCGACAAGGCGATGGCGAACGTGGTGGCGAACAAGCTCGCGCGCTGGTTGCCGCGCGGCTTCATCGTCATCTCGGTGAACTACCGCATGCGCCCGGATACCGCACCGCTGCAGCAGGCCACCGACGTGGCCCGCGCCCTGGCCAGCGCGCAACGGCAGGCACCGCAGTGGGGCGGCGATGCGCAGCGCTTCATCCTGATGGGCCATTCTGCCGGCGCCCACCTGGTCGCCCTGATCAGCGCCGAACCCGGGCTGGTGCGGGCGCAGGGTGCGCAACCCTGGCTGGGCACGATCTCCCTGGATGGCGGCAGCCTGGACGTGGTGCAGACCATGCAGTCGCGCCATCTTCCATTGTTCGACGAGGCGTTCGGTGCCGATCCCGCCGAGTGGCGCGCCGCGTCGCCCCTGCAGCGCCTGCACGGCCGCATCGCGCCGTTCCTTGCCGTGTGCTCCAGCCGGCGGGTCGATTCGTGCGCGCAGTCGCACGCCTTCGTCGACAAGGCGCGCTCGTTCGGCAGCCACGCCAGCGTGCTGGAAGAAGACTTGGCCCATGGCGAGATCAACCGCCAACTGGGCCTGCCTTCGGATTACACGCTGGCCGTCGAGCGCTTCATGGCCACCCTCGATCCTGCGGTCGCGCGTCTGCTGGACGACCGCGCAGCGCGCGTCGCCGCGTTGCCAGTGATCATTCGCTGAGTACACGGGTCGCCGGAGTACGATGCATCGGCACGGGATGAACGGTGGGGAGCTGCCTTGAACGCCTCGACGCTGTGGTGGGGTCTGCTGTTCGGCTCGATCGGGCTGGGCTTCTTCGTCTACGGCAGAAAGCAGCGCGCGATCGTGCCGCTGGTCTGCGGCATCGCCCTGATGGTGTTTCCGTATTTCGTCAGCGGCACCGCGTGGCTGATCATCGTCGGCGTGGTGCTGGTCGCGATTCCCCGGTTCGTCAGCCTGTGAGGCGAACGCCCAAGAAAAAAGCCCGCGGAAGCCGCGGGCTTTTCTGTGAATCCGTGGTGGAGCGGATGGGGATCGAACCCACGACCTCCACGATGCGAACGTGGCGCTCTCCCAGCTGAGCTACCGCCCCACGGAAGCCGCGAATATTAGCAGCGTGGGTGGGCTTCGCCAAGACCCCGGCTGGCCGATGGTGAAGCGCGGCGATCCATCGACCCTGTGCCGGACGGGCTTGCGCAGACGGGTGAGCCTTTCGACTTCGCGCTGCGTGCCTGCGTCCCGGTCGAACGGCGGACCAGGACGTGCGACGCTCAGTCCGGCAGCAGCCCGGGCAGGTCGTCGTGCAACACCTCGCGGCGCCAGCCTTCGAGGAAGTCCGGCCATTCGGCGGTGACCACGTATTCCTCCAGCACCTTGCGCGGGCACAGCAGGCCGGGCGGCAGGTCGAGTTCGCCGGCGCGGCTGTCGACCAGCTGCTTCATCTCGCCCAGCGCCTTCTTCGCCGCGCCCTGCGGGTGCGCCGGGATTTTTGCGGTCGCCGCGATTTCCTCGGCGCTGACGGTGGGCGCAATCAGCTCGAACAGTTCGCTGCGTTGCGCCGAGCGCAGGGCGCGCTGGCCGCGGCTGCGCTGTTCCAGGTCCGCCAGATGGGTCGGCGGCAACTCGGCCAGGTTCAGTGCGAGATTGTCGTCGAGCAGCCAGGGGCGCGGCACGTCGAGTCGACGCGCGCTGCGGTCGCGCCACAGCAGCAGGCGGCGCAGCAGGGCCTGGCGTTCGGGTGCCCATTCGGCAGCGCCACGCAGCGCACGTTGCGGTTGCGGGTCGCCGTCACGATGGCTGGCGCGCTGCTTCAGGCGGGCACAGTCTTCGGCGTGCCACGCGCTGCGGCCGCGCTGGCGCAGGCGTTCGTTCAATTGTTCGTGGATGGTTTTCAGATAGACCACGTCCAGCGCGGCATAGCTGCGCTGCGACGCAGTCAACGGACGCTGCAGCCAATCCGAGCGGGTCTCGCCCTTGTCCAGTTCGTCGCCGGCCAGTTCGGCCACCAGCGCCCGATAGCTGATGCCCAGGCCCATGCCGACAAAGGCGGCGGCGATCTGGGTGTCGAACAGTGTGTGCGGGCCATCGGGCAGCAACGGCGAGAGGGTTTCCAGATCCTCGCTGGCACTGTGCATGATGGTGACGGCCGGACCGGCGCCCAGCAGCGGCTGCAACGCCGGGCCGATGTCGAAGGCCAGCGGGTCGACCAGGGCGTAGCGACCGTTCCAGCCCAGTTGCAGCAGGGCCAGCTGCGGATAGAACGTATTGCGCCGCATGAACTCGGTGTCCAGGCCCACGGCGGCGTCTGCCGGTATCGTGGCCAGCCATGCCTGCAGCGCGTCGAGCGTGTCGATCCAGTCGGCGGCAGGGGTTTCGGGCAATGACATCGGTACTCCTTGGAAGGCGGCGCAGTCACTCGCGCGGATTGCCCTGTCGGCGGTTTGTGCCTATGGTGAGCAGCGCACGATAACAGGCCGCGCCCAAGGACGCCCATCCATGCCGAACAACGCCAACCTGCAGCGTCAGCGTTTTCTCGGTGGTGCGCTGGGGGTGATCGTGCTGGGGTTTGCGCTGACCTATCACTTTTTTCCGCGCCTGTTCCACGTCGATCCGACCCAGGCGCCGCGACGTTCGATGTCGCTGGGCACCGCGGCGCCGGGCAGCGGCCTGCAGCCGGAGCGCGCAACGGCGATCAGCGAACTCAACGCCGGGCCGCCGCTGACCCTGGCGCCGGCCGCGGTGATCGCCGCGCGCAACAGCGCCAAGGCCGACCTGCCCAAACAGCTCAGCGCCGACCCGCCCGAAGTGGTGGCCCTGCTCGACAAGGCCACCCGGGCGCTGCATGCGGGCGCACTGGCCGGCGGCGAGGACAGCGCTGCGGCCCTGTTCGAGCAGGCGTTGAAGCAGAAGCCCGACAGCCGCCGCGCCGTGCAGGGCCTGTTCGACGTGCGTGCGCGCCTGGTGGCGGAGATCGACCAGGACATCGCGGTGGGTGACGTGGACGCCGCGCATGACCTGCTCGACGCCTTGCGCACGCTGCCCAACGCCGAGGCCGAAGTGGCGCAACTGGAAACCGGCCTGCAGACGCTGGAGAAGGTGCGCCCGATGCTGGCCCGGGCAGCGGGCCTGCTGCAACAGGGCAAGGCCGACCGCCCCGACGGTGGCAGCGCGCTGGACCTGTATCGCGACGTGCAGAAGCTGGACCCGCAGAATGCCGTGGCCGAGCAGGGCATCCTGCAGGTGCAGCGTGCCGTGCTGGACCGGGCGCTGGCGGCGGTGGCGCAGAACGATTTCGCCGGCGCCGACGGCGAACTGGCCAGGGCGCAGCAGATCCGTCCCGGCACCCAGCAGATGCGCGACGTGCACCAGCGCGTGGACGACATGCGCGAGCAGCGTGCCCGCGGAATACTTGCCCAGGCGCATACCGCGCTGGATGCCGGCAACGTGACCCTGGCCATCAAGCTGGCCGGGCAGGTCCGCGCGATCGATCCGGACCTGACAGGGCTGCCAGCGCTCGACGAGCAACTGGTCAACGCGCGCCTCTACGCCAGCTACAAGCCCGGCCAGGCCTTTGCCGACCATTATGTCGACCTGCAGGGCAAGGCGCCCACCATGGTGGTGATTCCCACCGGCAGTTTCATGATGGGTGCGCCGGCCGGCGACAGCGATCGGCTCGCCTCGTCGCAACCGCAACATGCGGTGACCATCGCCACCGGTTTCGCGATGGCGCGCAGTGCGGTGACGGTGGTCCAGTTCCGCGAGTTCGTGCGTGCCAGCGGCTACGTGCCCGATTCGATCCGGCTGGGTGGCGCCAGCGTGTACGACGAGCGCAGCGGCGTCCTGCGCGACGACAGCACCGCCACCTGGGAAGACGACTACGCCGGTCGCAAGGCCGACGACAACCTGCCGGTGGTGAACGTGTCCTGGGCCGATGCCACGGCTTACGCGGCGTGGCTGCAGCAGCGCACCGGCAAGACTTATCGACTGCCCAGCGAAGCGGAGTTCGAGTACGCGCTGCGCGGTGGCACGAAGACACGTTACTGGTGGGGCGACGGGGTGCCGTCGCACCCGGTGGAGAACCTGACCGGCTCCGCCGACCGCTCACGCAGTGGCCGACGCTGGAGCAACGCCTTCCGCGGCTATCGCGACGGCCACTGGGGGCCGGCGCCGGTGATGAGCTTCGCCGCCAACCCGTTCGGCCTGTTCGACATCGACGGCAACGTTTCCGAATGGGTGGTCGACTGCTGGCACGACAGCTACCTGCGTGCGCCCACCGACGGCAGTGCCTGGGTCAACCCCGGCTGCCGCGCCCACGTGCTGCGCGGCGGTTCCTGGGGCAGTTCGCCCGAACAGGTCGAGTCGGCCTACCGCCAGGGCGCCAACGGCGACGCCCGCAGCGCCCGCGTGGGCTTCCGCGTGGTGCGCGAGCTGTAGGCATGAAAAACCCCGCGCGAGGCGGGGTTCTTCGAGAGCTGGTACCGGTGAGAGGACTCGAACCTCCACTGTGTCACCACAAGCGGATTTTGAGTCCGCCGCGTCTACCATTCCGCCACACCGGCATGTGTGAGTGGGGGATTATGCCGGGTTCAGTGCACGCGGTCGAGTCCCAGCTGGCGCACGTCGCGTCCGTACCAGCGGTCCTCGGGCAGGGGCTGGAACACCGAACAGCGGACCATCGGGCCGGAATAGATGTGCAGGCTGACGGTGACCGCGTCGTCGCTGGGGTTGCGGATGCTGTGGTATTCGTGCGGCGGGATCAGGCTGCCGGCCGAGCCGGCGCCGGCCTGGATCGAACCGACCGGCTGGAAGCAGTAGCGCTTGTCGTCGTGTTCCAGCAATTCGTACTGCACGATCTCCAGCGCACCGTTCCACACGCCCTCGACGCACCACATGCCGTCGTGGTCGTGGATCGGCGTGCCCTGGCCCGGCCCCCAGGTCATCGCGACCACGCAGTAGCCGTGCTCTTCGCTGCGGTACAGTTCGCGCCGCGCGTAGTGTTCGGCATTCGCCTCGAACACGCATTCCGGCAGGGTCACCGACTTGTCGCGGATCATCCTGCACAGGCTGTTGCGCAGGCTGTCGGTGAGCTCGTGGGTGGTCGACTTGGCCACGGCAGCGTCGATGGCGTCGATCAGGGTGCGGCTGCCGGGGAAATCCAGGGTAAGCATGGCGTTCTCGGGGAATGCGGGAGCTGTCTAGCTTAGCAGCGCGGCGATCAGCCGGCCGCCAGCCGGTTCAGGAAGCCGCCGATGGCGCGGCTGTAGTTTTCGATGTCGACCAGGAACGCATCGTGGCCTTGCGGCGAATCCAGCGCCACGAACTCGACCCGGGCACCAGCGGCTTGCAGGCCTTCGGCGATCTGTTCCTGCTGCTGCAGCGGAAACAGGATGTCGGTGCTGACGCCGATCACCATGGCCTGTTCGACGTGGATGCGCTTGAGTCCTTCGTGCACGCTGCCGTGGCCGTATTCGGCGATGTCGAACCAGTCGCTGGCGCGCGACAGGTACAGGTAGCAGTTCGGGTCGAAGTTGCGCACGAAGCGCCGGGCGTGGCCTTCGAGGTAGGACTCCACCTGGAACTCGCGGCCGAACGGTTCGTCCTCGCGCTGCTCCGGATCGAGCCGGATGCGGGCGAAGCGGCCGTTCCACTCCATTGCCGAGCGATAAGTGATCACGCCGAGCTTGCGCGCGATGCTCATGCCCAGGTCGGGATAACTGCCGCCCTCCGTGGCATGGATGTCGTAGCGGCCGTCGTTGAACTGCGGATCGAGCCGGATCGCCTCGCGCTGCAGCGAGCGGATCGCGATCGCGAACGGCTGCGCCTGGGGCGCGGTGTCCACGCTGATGTGGGTGCGCACGCTGCCCGGGTGCAGCAGCATGTAGGCCAGCGCGCTCATGCCGCCCATCGAGCAGCCGATCAGGCAGGCCAGTTGCGTGATGCCCAGGCTGTCGACCACGGCGTGCGCCGCGTTGGCCACGTCTTCCAGCGCCAGTTCGGGGAAGCTCAGCCGATAGGCTTCGCCGGTGGCCGGATCGTTCGAGGCGGGGCAGGTGGAGCCCTTGTCGCTGCCCAGCGAGTTCACGCAGATCACGAACCAGCGCCCGGTGTCGATCGCCTTGCCGGGGCCGGCCATGTCCTGCCACCAGCCGGGCGTCGGGTCCTCGTCGCATGAGGTCATGTGTGCGCTGGGCGACAGGCCGGTCAGCACCAGCACGGCATTGTCGCGGGCCGCGTTCAGCGTGCCCCAGGTTTCGTAGGCGACGTGCGCGCCGTGCAGTTCGCCGCCGCGCTTCATCGGGAAGGGCGAGGACAGGGCGAGGTAACGGCGCGCGTCGCCCATGGTCAATGCACCTTGTCGATGCTGATCTTGATCGGCGTCGTGCTGTCCACCGCGACCACCCCGGCGTCGCCTTCCAGGTCGCCGGGCCGGGCCTCGGGCTGGCCGCCGTGGCTGATCCGCGCGCCAACGAAGACCTGCGCAACCGAGGACAGCTTGAACGCCGGCGTCATCGCCATCGCGTCGGTCAGCGTGACCGTGGCGGGCAGGCTGGCGGGATCGAGTTTCGCCACCGCCAGCGGCATCGGCGGGCCGTCCGGCGAGCGGGCGTAGACGAACAGCACGTCGCCCGCGGCCAGCTTGCCCTTCAGCGCCGGCGCCAGCGCGACCTGCACCTGCAGCGCGGCGCCTTGCGGGGCGCTGGTGGCGGCGCTCGACGATGCGCCGGCCGGTGCGCCGCCGGCGCGGGCATCGGCCACGGCGATCTGTTCGGCGACGGATTTGGCCACGTTCGAGCCCGGTTCCAGCTGCGGTTGCAGCAAACGCCAGGTGGCGGCGGCGTCGCGGTAGTCGCCGTTCTGGAAATCGCTGATGCCGAGCAGCCACAGGCCGCGCTGGCTGTCCGGATGCAGCTTCACCGCCTGCGCGAGAAGTTCGCGCGCGCGACCCTCGATGCGATGGTCGGCCCGCGTCATCGAATCATTTTCGGCCCAGCCGATCATCGCCTCGGCGTTGTTCGGGTCCAGTTTCAGTGCGTGTCCGAAGGCGTCGCGCGCATCCGCCGGCTGGCGCAGCATGCTGCTGGTCTGGGCCAGCAGCATCCAGCCCTGCAGGTCGTCCGGCTGTTGTTGCAGATGGGTGCGCAGTTCGGTCAGCGCCTGGTCCATGGTCAGCGCGGGCGGTGCCTGCTTGCTGGCCGGGTTCAACGCGTTGGGGGTGCCCACCAGCAGGTACAGCGTGCCGGTGCCCAGCGGCAACACCAGGGCGATCAGCAGGGCCAGCGCGAACACGCTGCGCGGGCGGCCGGCTTCACGGCCCTGGCGCAGCAGCGGCAACAGCAACAAGGCCAGTGCCGCCGCGACCATCGCGGCAGCAATCACGACAAAAGCGATCTTCACCAGTCGTCCCCGGAATCGGTTGGTGTTTCATCCATGGTGCGGGCGGCACGACTACGCTGGCGGATCAGCACCAGCACCACGCCGGCACCGCCCAGCAGGATCAGCAGCGGGCCGAACCACAGCAGCGAAGTGCCGACGGTCAGCGGCGGGTCGTACAGCACGAACTCGGAGTAGCGGGCGACCAGGTATTGCCTGATCTCGTCGTCGCTCTTGCCTTCCTGCATCATCCTGAAAATCTGGTTGCGCAGGTCGCGGGCGATCGGCGCGTTGGAGTCGGCCAGCGTCTCGTTCTGGCACATCGGGCAGCGCAACTGATGGGTGAGGTGCTGGAAGCGCAGTTCCTGCGCGTGATCCTTGAACGGCATCGGCTCGATCGCCTGCGCGTAAGCGAAGCCGCCCAGCAACAGCGAAGCGACGAGGAACACCCGCAGCAACCGGCGCATCACGGCGCCTCCTTCAGCATCGCCGCGATCGCCGGCTTCAGTTCCTTCGCCATCACCTCGGGCGTGATCGGGCCGATGTGCTTGTAGCGGATCACGCCCTTCGCATCGATCAGGAAGCTTTCCGGCGCGCCGTACACGCCGAAGTCGATCGCGGTGTTGCCCGGTTCGTCGGCGATCAGCAGGGCGTAAGGATTGCCGTGCTTGGCCAGCCAGTTCTTCGCGTCCGCCGGCGGGTCCTTGTAGTTGTAGCCGACCAGCTGCACGCCCAGGGTCGGCGCCTCGGCGCTCAGCACCGGGTGCTCCACGCCGCATTCGATGCACCAGCTGGCGAACACGTTGAGCAGGTAGGGCTTGCCCAGCAGGTCGGCCTTGCTGACCTTCTGCGCCGGCTCGTACAGCTTGGGCAGGTTGAACTCCGGCGCCGGCTTGTTCAGCAGCGGCGTGGGGATCGCGTTCGGGTCGTGCTGGGTGTTCCACCAGATGCCGAAGCCGAACAGGCCGACCAACAGCATGAAGCCGATGAAAGGAAGCAGGCGGTTCATGCGCGGCTTTCCCCGACCTGCAGCGTGGCGCCGGCATCGACGACACCTTCAGCCTTCGCCGCCCGCTTGAGGCGGAAGCGCTTGTCGGTGGCGCAGACCACGCCGCCCAGCATCATCAGCAGGCCGCCACCCCAGATCCAGCGGATGAACGGCTTGGTGTAGAGCCGCAGCGCCCACGCGCCTTCGAGGTTGTTCGCGTCCATCGGCTCGCCCAGCGCCACGTAGAGGTCGCGGGTGACGCCGGCGTCGACGGCCGATTCGGTCTGCACCTGGCCACGCGGGTAGGTGCGTTTCTGCGGATGCATCACCGCGATCTGTTTGTCGCCCCGGGTGACCGTGACCGTGCCCTGGTCGGCGGTCCAGTTCGGGCCGGCGGTGTGGTGCACGCCGTCGAAGCGGAAATCGTAGCTGCCAATGTGCTGGGTCTCGCCGGGCGCCATGCGCACGTCGCGGGTCACGCTGAGCGATTCGGACAGCAGCACGCCGATCACGAAGATGCCCACGCCCAGATGCGCCAGCAGCATGCCGGCCATCTCGCCCGGATAGCGCCGGCCACGCGGTGCCTCACGCCAGCGCTTGATCGCATAAAGCAGCACGCCGACGACCACCCACACGCCGGCGGCGACGCCGACGATCGCCTTGAGGTTGCCGTCGACCAGGAAGGCCGCGACGATCGCGCAGGCCAGCGCGGCGACGACGACCCGCAGCAGCAGCCCCTTCAGCACCGGCGCATCGCCCTTGCCCCAGCGCAGGAACGGGCCGAACGGCATCAGCAGCACCACCGGCGCCATCAGCAGCGGAAACAGGAAGCCGAAGTAGGGCGGGCCCACCGAGATCCGGCCCAGGTTCAGCGCATCGCCGATCAGCGGGAACAGCGTGCCCAGCAGCACCATGGCCGCCGCCACGGCGAACATCAGGTTGCCGATCAGCAGCACCGTTTCTCGCGACACCACGTTGAACGCCTTGCCGCCCAGCACCTTCGGTGCACGCAGCGCGTACAGCAGCAGCGAGCCGCCGACCACGATGGTGAGGAAGGCCAGGATGAACACGCCGCGGCGCGGGTCCGAAGCAAAGGCATGCACCGAGGTGAGCACGCCCGAGCGGACCAGGAAGGTGCCCAGCAGCGAGAGCGAGAATGCGAAGATCGACAGCAGGATGGTCCACGCGCGCAGCGAACCCCGCTTCTCGGTGACCGCCTGTGCATGGATCAGCGCGGCGCCGACCAGCCACGGCATGAAGCTGGCGTTCTCCACCGGATCCCAGAACCACCAGCCGCCCCAGCCCAGTTCGGCGTACGCCCACCAGCTGCCGGCGACGATGCCGCAGGTGAGGAAGGCCCAGGCCATGTTGGTCCACGGCCGCGCCCAGCGCACCCAGGCCTGTTCCAGCTCGCCGCCGAGCAGGGCGGCGATCGAGAACGCGAACGCCACCGAGAAGCCGACGTAGCCCATGTACAGCATCGGCGGATGGAAGGTCATGCCCGGGTCCTGCAGCACCGGGTTCAGGTCCGCGCCGTCGCCCGGCATCGGCAACAGCCGTCCGAACGGGTTCGACGTGAAGATGATGAAGGCGAGGAAGCCCACCGCGATCAGGCCCATCACCGCGATCACCCGCGAGGCGAACACCTCGGGCAGCTTCTGGCTCAGCGCCACCAGGGCGATCGTCCACACGTTGAGGATCAGTATCCACAGCAGCAGCGAGCCTTCGTGCGCACCCCACACCGCGGCGATGCGGTAATACCACGGCAGCGCCAGGTTCGAGTTGTCGGCCACGTACTGCACCGAGAAGTCGAAGCGCAGGAACGCCCAGGCCAGGATGCCGAACGCCATCGCCACGAACACCGCCTGACCGGCCGCCGCCGGGCGCGCCACCGCCATCAGCGCACGATTGCCGCGCCACGCGCCGACCAGCGGCAGGATGCTCTGCGCCAGCGCCAGCAGCAGGGCGAGGATCAGCGCGAGTTGGCCGAGTTCGGGGGTCATGGCTTGGGGTTTCCCTGCATGGCGTCCTGAGCTGCAGCGCCTTCTTCGACCTTCTTGCCTTCATGCGCCTTGGCCATGGCGTCCTTCAGCTCCTTGGGCATGTAGGTCTCGTCGTGCTTGGCCAGCACTTCGGTGGCGACGAAGCGGGCGTTGTCCATGTGGCCGGTGGCGATCACCGACTGGTTGTCGCGGAACAGGTCGGGCAGGATGCCGGTGTACTCCACCGGCATTGCGCCGCCGGCGTCGACCACGGTGAAGGTGACCTTGAGCGAGTCGCTGGCGCGCTGGATCGAGCCGGCCTTGACCATGCCGCCGAGGCGGAAGGTCTTGTAGCTGGCCGCCTCGCCCGACTGCACCTGGCTCGGCGTCAGCAGGTAGTTCATGTTGTTCTGCAGCGCCAGCACGACCAGCACGGCGGCGACGACGGCCGCGGCGAGGATCGACAGCACGATGGTGAGTCGGCGCTTGCGGGTGGGGTTCATGGGCATGGTCGAAAACCGCCCCGGTCAGGGGGATGCTGGAGTGGAAGGGGGTTTGCGTTCCTGGCGCACGCTCTGACGCGCCAGCCGTGCGCGAAGTTCCCGCAGCACGCGGTGACGGCGCAGGCGTGGCGCGATGGTGTCGGCGATCAGCACGAGGAAGAACAGCGCATAGGCCGGCCACACATAGGCGGCGTAACCGCCCATCGCCAGGAAATGCTGCAGGGCGTTCATCGGTCGGCCTCGTTTTCGGCGATCTGGCGCACCCAGTCCTTGCCGCCTTCCAGCTCGAGCAGGTCGGTGCGCACGCGGCGGAACAGGCTGGCGGCGTAGTAGCACTTGGTGGCCAGGGTCATCGTCAGCAGTGGCCACAGCATGTCCCAGGACATGGTGGATTTGCCGAACACGTTGACCGTGCTGCCCTGGTGCAAGGTGTTCCACCAGTTCACCGAGAAATGCACGATCGGCACGTTGATGACGCCGATGATGGCGAGGAAGGCGGCGGCGCGAGCGCCCTGGCGGCGATCCTCGAACGCGTGGTACAGGCCGATCACGCCCAGGAACAGGAACAGCAGCACAAGCTCGGAAGTGAGCCGCGCATCCCAGGTCCACCAGGTGCCCCACATCGGCTTGCCCCACAGCGAACCGGTGACCAGGGTGATGAAGGTGAACGCCGCGCCGATCGGCGCCGATTGCATCGCCACGACCTCGGCCAGCTTGATTCGCCAGACCAGCGCGATGAAACCGGCCACGCCCATCACCGCGTAAATGAACATGCCCATCCACGCGCTGGGCACGTGGATGAAGATGATCCGGTAGGCATCGCCTTGCTGGTAATCGGCCGGGGCCAGCACCAGGCCGCCGTACAGGGCCACCGCACCCAGCAGCAGGGCCAGCGTCATCGCCCATGGCTGCAGCGTTCCGGCGAAGCGGTAGAAGGTTGGCGGCGAGCTCAGCCGGTGCAACCAGAGCGGAATCCAGTTAGACATGGTGAATCGTCATGCGTCCAGGGCAATACGGAGGGCGGCGGCGCAGGCCAGCGGCGCCAGCACCACGGCCAGCACCAGCGAGGCAGCGAGCCAGGCGATCGGTGCAAGCCACGGCAAACCCTGTTGGGCAGCCGCCACGGCGCCGGCGGCGAAGATCACGGCCGGTACGCACAAAGGCAGCAACATCAGGGCCAGCAGCATACCAGAGCGCCGGGTGCCGGCCGTCAGCGCCACCAGCACCGCGCCCAGCAGACTCAGCAGCGGCGTGGCCAGCAGCAGGGCCAGCAACAGCACGGGAATCACCGCGCCGGGCAGGTGCAGCATCGCGGCCATCAGCGGCGCAATCACGATCAGCGGCAGCGCGGTGGTGATCCAGTGCGCAAGGATTTTCATGCCCAGCATCAGCGCCAGCGGCTGCGGCGCCAGCACCAGCTGTTCCAGCGAACCGTCCTCGATGTCGCTGGAGAACATCGCATCCAGCGCCAGCAGCATCGCCAGCAGCACGGTGACCAGGATCACGCCGCCGGCGATCCGTTGCAGCAAGGTGTCTTCCGGCCCCAGCGCGAACGGGAACAGCATGGTCACGATCAGCGCGTACAGCACCGGCATCGCGATGTCGCCGCGCCGGCGCCAGGCCAGGGTGAGGTCGCGCCGCAGCATCGCGGCGCAGGCGGTGGCAAGGCCGGGATGCTCAGCCATGCATGCGGATCCGTCGCGGCTCGCCGCCGTGGAAGCTCACCGTGCCGTGGCTGGTGACCATCGCCGCGCCGCCGGCGTCGGTGTGCTTTTCCAGCAAATGGTTCACCAGGGCGATGCCGATGCGGTCCAGGTTCGCGTACGGCTCGTCGAGCAGCCACAGCGTGGCCGGCAGCAGAACCAGCCGGGCGAGCGCCGCGCGCTTCTTCTGGCCGGCCGACAGGCGCCGCACCGGCTCGTCTTCGTAACCGCGCAGGCCGACGTCGGCCAGCACGGAAGCCATGCCCAGGCCTTCGCGCGTGCCATGCAGGCCCGCGGCGATGCGCAGGTTTTCGCGGGGACTCAGGTCCGCCTTGAGGCCGAGCTGGTGACCCAAGAACAGGATCTGGCCTGCGCACTGGTCGCGCTGCAGCGCCTCACCGCGCCAGAGCAGTTCGCCTTCGCCGCGGTGGAGCAGGCCGGCCAGCATGCGCAGCAAGGTGGTCTTGCCGCTGCCATTGTCGCCCTCGACCAGGGCCAGTTCGCCCGCGTGCAGCTGAAAATCCAGCGGCGCGAACACCGGTTCGTCCTGGCGATGGAAACTCAGGGCCCGCGCTTGGAGCAGGGGCACGGCGGTGCTGGCGGCAGTCATTCCCGCGATTGTCCGCAATGGCGCCGGTGCTGTCCATGCGGCGCACTGCCGCTGAAGCTTCAGGCCACGGTGCGCAGCATGGCGGCGCCGGCGGCCTCGCCATGCACATAGGCCAGCTGCCCGTGCGCCCTCGCCAGTGCATCGAGGATGG
Source organism: Rhodanobacter sp. FDAARGOS 1247 (assembly GCF_016889805.1). Lineage (NCBI taxonomy): Bacteria > Pseudomonadati > Pseudomonadota > Gammaproteobacteria > Lysobacterales > Rhodanobacteraceae > Rhodanobacter > Rhodanobacter sp. FDAARGOS 1247. Next base: position 2,227,191 of record NZ_CP069535.1, on the reverse strand, counting down.
CCAGGTCCGGGCCGATGGCGAACAGGCTGGGCTCGCTCCAGCCGCTGCTGCCCACCCCGATGGCCGGCAGCACGATGGCGCCGGGCTGGGCCTGCAGGGCGTCCAGCAAGGCGTGCTGGGCGGCCAGGTTCTCGGCCGGTGCGCGGCGGCGTGCCTGTGGATTCCAGGCGGTGATGAAGGCCCACGAGCGGCCGCCGACCACCTCGGCCAATGCGGCGGGCAAGGGCAGGTCGACCCGGATCGTGGCCCAGTTCACCGTGTCGATGCACACGTGGTACGCGGTCGAGCGGAATGCTTCGAGCAGGGCCTCATCCATGACGCAGCGCCGGCAGCGGAGGCAGGGTGGAGACAAACAATGCTGCCGCCGCGTCGATATCGATCGTCGCCACGTTCGGATTCTCGCGCAGCAGTTGTTCCAGCAATTGATCCTGGGCGCGGCCGCGTTCCAGCGCATAGGCATAGGGCAGGTGGGTGAAGGTGACCATGCGGTAGCGCGCCATGTAATGGGCGGGGATGCGGGCGGCCAGCAGCGCGCCCAGTTCGCGCTTGGCCAGGTAGTGCGGGTCGGCCACCGAGTCGCGCATTTCCACGTAGTTTTCCAGCGCCATCGCGGCGATCGCGTCGGCGTTGGGTTGACGCACGCGCTGGAATTCGGCGAACACCTCGGTGCTGTCGCCAGGCGCCGCGGCCAGCAGGTTCGCCAGCACCACGGTGTCCTCGAAGCCGCAGTTCATGCCCTGGCCGTGGAACGGCACGATGGCATGTGCCGCATCGCCGACCAGCAGCGCGCGGCCGTCCAGATGCCAGCGGTCGAGGTACAGGGTGGACAGCGTGCCGACCGGGTTGTGGTCGAAGTCTTCGGCGAAGCGCGGGATCAGCGACAGCAGGCCGGGGAACTGTTCGCTGAAGAACGCTGCCGCCGCGGTCGAGCCGGGCAAGCTGGCGAAGCTCGGCGCCGCGCCTTGCGCGGGCAGGAACAGGGTGACCGTGAAACTGCCTTCCGTGTTCGGCAGCGCGATGCACATGTAGCCGCCGCGCGGCCAGATGTGCAGCGCATGTGGCTCCAGCGCGTACTGGTCGCGACCACCGCCGAGTTGCTGCAGCGTGGCCGCGAGCTCGTCGGCGGGCGGAATTTCCAGCTCCTTGTAACCGTGGCCCAATGCTTCGATCCGCTCGCCCAGCGGCGCATGGGCGTTCATCGCCGTGCGCAAGGCCGAGCCGGCGCCATCGGCACCGATCAGCAGGCCCACCGTCTGCTCGCGTTCCACGCCCGCGGCGTCCGCCAGCCGGATGCGCTGCCGCTCGAAATCGGCGGCGACCAGGCTCTGGCCGAAATGAAAGGTGACCCCCGCCGCCTCGGCCGCATCCAGCAGCAGCATGTTCAGGGCGCCGCGCGAGACCGACCAGATCACCTCGCTGTCGTCCACGCCGTAGCGCTGCAGGGCGCTGTGGCCGTCGCGATCGTGCACCATGCGGCCGCGCATCATCACCGCCCGTTGCAGCACGTCGTCGGCCAGCCCGGCGCTGCGCAAGGCCTGCAGGCCGCGCTCGGCCAGCGCCAGGTTGATCGAGCGGCCACCGAGAAAGCCGGCCAGCCGCGGATCGGGCCGCTTCTCGAATACCTCGACCGCAAAGCCGCGTTGCGCCAGCTGCTGCGCCAGCAACGCGCCGACCAGGCCGCCGCCGATGAGGGTGATGCGAGGAGATTGCGTCATGTCAGGTGTCGTCAATGGCCGTGCATTTTTGAACTGACCTGAACAGGAGGCTTTCAGGTGTGGAGCGAAGGTCAATCAGAATCCGGCCGGTTGTGAAGGAACAGCCTGAATGCGCGGCCGCAGCAGGATCAAGCGTTAACCCCTGGCTCAATTCGTGGGCTGGCAGAATCGCTGGGTCAAGGTTTCAAGGCTTGGGAGGATGATTCCTTCAGCGCGTGCCGACTCATATTCTTCGGCGACGTTGTCCATCGTCCCCATATATGAGGACAGCAGGTCGGAGGCATCCGTATGTGCGTCGAATTCTGCGTCCGTCATGTCGTCTTCCCTGCCGTCGCCATGGGCAAGTTCTTGCTTTAGAGCACTTATTTTTTCCGCCAACAAGGGGATGATGACGGATAGGTCGTTTTCGCTTATGGAACGCATGGGATTTCCTCGTGCCGGCTCAAGAGAAGTAGTGGACAGGCACGTTGAGCTCGACCGCCTTGGCAACGGCGTTCCTGGCAAGCGTATCCAATGCGCCGTGGAAGGCTTCTTGCGTCATCCGTCCGTGCTCCGAAATCCATGTCAAAGTGGTGTTTCGATCATACATAAAAGCAGCGGATCGGCACACGCTTTGACCTGTCGGCAATCCGGCAGCTGCGCTGCCGACAGAGGCGCCTTCAGAAGCTCATGAAATAGCCGCCGTTGACCGGCAGGTTGGCGCCGGTGATGTAGCCGGCTTCGTCGGCGGCGAGGAAGGCCACGGCACGGGCGATGTCGGCGGGCGAACCAAGCCGGCCGACCGGAATGCCGGCGATGATCTGCGTGCGGATTTCTTCGGAGACGGCGGCCACCATCGGCGTGTCGCAATAGCCCGGCGAAACGGTGTTGACGGTGACACCCTTGCGTGCGGTCTCGCGTGCCAGCGCCATGGTGAAGCCGTGCACGCCCGCCTTGGCGGCGGAGTAGTTGGTCTGACCGAACTGCCCGGTCTGGCCGTTGACCGAGCTGATGTTGACGATGCGGCCGAAGCCGCGGGCGGTCATGCCGTCGACCACGTGACGGCACAAGTTGAATACGCCGTCGAGGTTCACGTGCATCAGCTCGTGCCATTGCTGCGCGGTCATCTTGCGCAGGCTGGCATCGCGGGTGATGCCGGCAGCGTTGACCACGATGTCGACGCTGCCGTGTTGCTGCTCGATGCGTTCGATCACCGCGCGGCAGTTGTCGAAGTCGCTGACGTCAGCGGCCTCGAAGGTAATGGCGCCGTCGAACTCGCTCACTTCGTCGTGGAATGCGGCCACGCGCTCTTCGCGCGAGGCAAGGTCCAGCGCGATCACCCGACGTCCCGCGCCGGCCAGCTGGCGACAGATTTCCGTACCCAGGCCGCCGATGCCGCCGGTGACCAGTGCAATGCGTTGGGGAAGGGTGGCTGGGTTCATCGCGGTGCATCCATGGGAGGATCATGCCGCAAGGCAGCACGTGCTGTGCTGCAACGGCCGAATCGGAAAAGGTGGGGCTGACAAACGGACGGCGCGTCGATGCGCGCCGTCGATCGGGTCCGGATCAGCCGGACTTCTTGCCGCCGCGGGTGCCGCCGGGCGGCGTCGGCATGACCTGGGCGGCGGTGTCCATCAGCCCGCGCTGCATCGCCTGGAACGCGGCCATGTTGCGCTCGGTCAGGTCGTTCAGCGTGTTCCAGGGAGTCTGGCCCATCAGGCTGTTGAGCTGGCTGCGGAACTGCGTCTGCTGGTCGAGGAACACCTGCAGGCTGCGCTCCAGGTAAGGCCCCATGAAGCCCTGCAGCGAATCGCCGTAAAAGCGGATGATCTGGCTGAGCAACTGCGGCGACAGCATCGGCTGCCCCTTGTCCTCGTGCTCGGAGATGATCTGCAGCAGGACCGAACGGGTCAGGTCCTCGCCGCTCTTGGCGTCACGGACCTCGAAGTCCTCGTTGTCCAGCACCAGCTGGCGGACTTCCTCCAGCGTGATGTAGCTGGAGATTTCCGTGTCGTAGAGACGCCGGTTCGGATACTTCTTGATGGTGCGCTTTGTTTGTGCCATGCGGCGAACGCTAGCAGAAGATATTGCGCCGCACCAGTCGGACGGGAGTTTTCATGCTGCGGCCGCCGGCCGCAGCAAATCAGTGGCCGACCGCGCCGCCGGCGCTGCCGAACGGCGGCTTGGCGAACCACAGCACCGGAATCAGCAGCACGAACAGGATCGCGCAGGCCCAGAACACGTCGTTCACCGCCAGCGTGAGCGCCTCGCGCGTCAGCAACTGGTCGATCAGACCCAGGCTTTGCGTATGCGACAACCCGGTATGCGACAGTTGTCCGACAAACTGGGTTGCAGCCGGATGGCCGGGGCTGACGTACTCCGTCAACGTGGCATGGTGGGTCTCGCCGCGATGCTGCCACAGCGTCACCATGATCGCGGTGGACACGCTCGAACCGATCGTGCGGCAGAAATTGGACAGGCCCGAGGCGCTGGCGATCTGGTCCACCGGCAGGCCGGACAGGTAGACCTGGTTCAGCGGGATGAAGAAGCAGGGGATCGCCAGGCCCATCACGAAACGCGGGATCACCAGGGTGGAGAACGAAGCGGAGCTGTCGAAGGTGGAGAACCAGTACGCGGTACCGGCGAAGACCAGGAACGCGAACGTCACCACCGCGCGCAGGTCCAGCTTGTGCATGTTCTTGCCCAGGATCGGCGCGATCAGGAACGCCAGCACGCCGACCGGTGCGGTGGCCAGGCCGGCCCAGGTGGCGGTGTAGCCCAGGGTGATCTGCAGCCACAGCGGGAACACCACGTTGATGCCGAAGAACGCGAACATGCCCAGCGACAAGCTGATCACGCCAACCGTGAAGTTGCGTTGCCGGAACAGCGACAGGTCGACCACCGGATGCTTCGCATGCAGCTCCCACACGATCAGGAAGGTCAGGCAGATCAGTGCGGTGAGCCCCAGCACCAGGATCATCGGCGAGGAGAACCAGTCGTGGTCGTTGCCGTTGTCCAGCATGAACTGCAGCGCGCCCACCCCAACCACCAGCAACACCAGCCCGATCATGTCGATCGGCGCCTTGTAGGTTTTCGTCTCGCGCTTGCGCAGCAGGCCCCAGGTGATCACCGCCGCCGCCAATCCGACCGGCAGGTTGATGTAGAAGATCCATGGCCAGGAGAAGTTGTCGGTCAGCCAGCCGCCCAGGATCGGCCCGAAGATCGGCGCCACCACCACGGTCATCGCCCACAGCGCCAGCGCGATGCCCTGTTTCTCCTTCGGATAGTTCGACAGCAGCAGGGTCAGCGACAGCGCCACCATCGGGCCGGAGCCGGCGCCCTGCAGCAGGCGGCCGATCACCAGCATCGGCATGCTGGTGGCCAGGCCGCACAGCATCGAGAACACCACGAACATCAGCACCGAGCCGACGAAGGTCTTCACCTCGCCGAAGCGGCGCGCGAGCCAGCCGGTCAGCGGCTGCATGATCGCGCTGGCCAGCGCGTACGAGCTGATCGTCCAGGTGCCTTCGCTGGGGCTCACGCCGAGGCTGCCGGCGATGTGCGGCACCGCGACGTTGACGATCGTCATGTCCAGCACCTCCATGAAGGTGCTGAACGCGACGGCGATGGTGAGCAGCGCCAGCGGACCGCCGTGCAGAGGCTTCAGCGGGGCGGCGTCGGAGGTGGCGTCGTTTGGCGTGGTGGCCATGGTCCGGCTCAGTGGGCGGCGGCAAGATGGGGCAGGTTGGCGCGGATGATCCGGTCCGCTTCCGCATTGGCCTTGCTGGCCATCTGGTCGTAGACGTCGGTCTGCGCCACCGGCTGCTGTGCCGCGGTGCTGGCCAGCACGCCGCCCTGGTCATCGTGGATGTCGACGGTCACGTCGGTGGACAGGCCGATGCGCAGCGGGTGCTTGTCCAGCTCCTTGTTGTCCAGCGCGATGCGTACCGGCACGCGCTGCACCACCTTGATCCAGTTGCCGGTGGCGTTCTGCGCCGGCAGCAGCGAGAACACGCTGCCGGTACCGGCGCCCAGGCCGATCACCTTGCCGTGGTACTCGGCATCGCTGCCATACAGGTCCGACACCACTTTCGCCGGCTGGCCGATACGGATGTGGCGCAGCTGGCTTTCCTTGAAATTCGCGTCGATCCACAGGTCGTGCAGCGGCACCACGGTCATCAGCTGCTGGCCCGGCTGCACGCTGTTGCCCAGTTGCACGCTGCGTTCGGCCACGTAGCCGGAGACCGGCGCATAGATCGCGTTGCGCTGTGCGGCGACCCAGGCGGCGCGGAAGTTTGCGCGGGCCTGCAGCACCACCGGGTTCTGCGCCACGTCGGTGCCTTCGATCGCGGCGTGCGCGGCGGCGGCCTGCGCCTCGGCGGCGTCCACCGCGGCCCGCGCCTGCTCCACGCCGTCGCGCAGATGTTGCACGATCTCCGGCGATTCGGCCTGGGCGGCGATCAGCGGCAGACGGCGCTGCAGGTCGGCCTGGGCCTTCTTCAGTGCGAGCCTGGCCGTGGCGACCTGGGCGTCCGCGCCGGTGGCCGAACTGGTCTGCTGGCGCACGCCGCGCACGGCCTGGGCCAGCGCGCTGCGGGCCTGCTCCAGCCGCGTCTCGGCGTCGGTGGCGTCCAGCTTCACCAGCACCTGGCCGGCTTCCACGCGCTGCGTGTCGTCGGCGAGGATGGCCACCACGGTGCCGGGTACCTGGGCTGAAATCGCCACCTGGTTGCCGCCGACATAGGCGTTGTCGGTCTTCACGCGGGTGGAAAACACGAACAGCCACAGCAGGAACCAGATCAGTCCGGCAAGGATGAACACCGCGGCGACGATCAGCAGGGCGCGCCGGCGCTTGGCCGGATTCTTCGCGGCCATGCCGCTGTCATTGCTGTCGACAGTTTCGGATTCAGTGGCGCTCATGGTCGGAAGCTCCGGCATTGACAGAAGAGGAAGGGGAGGTGGCATCGTCGGCGCTGCGATAACCGCCGCCGAGCGCCTTGATCAGGGCGAGATCCGTGCTCAGCGCCTGTGCCTGCAACTGGGTGGCGGCATCGCGCTGTTGCAGCAGGGTCGCCTTGGCGCCAAGGCTTTCACGCAGGTCGCGCACGCCCTGGCGGGCACGCGCCTGCGCATTGGCCAGCAGGACCTTGTCGGCATCCAGCTGGGCCTGTTGTTCGCGCAGGCGGGCCGCGACCTGTTCGGCGCTCAGCGACTGGGTGGCCACTTCGCGGGCGGCGGTCAGCACCGCGCTGTCGTACTGGGCGACGGCGGCATCGAGCTGGGCCTTGCTGACGCCGTAGTTGGCCTCGAGCGTGCCGCCGTTGAAGATCGGCAGGTGCAGCGCAGGTGTCACCGCGAAGGTGCGACTGCCCGCGGTGAGCAACTTGCCCATGTCGATGCTGGACAGGCCGGCCAGCGCCTTGATGCTGAAGTCGGGAAAGAACTGGGCACGGGCGGCATCGGTCTGCTTCAGCGCCGCCTCGACCTGCCAGCGGCTGGCCGCGATGTCGGGGCGACGGGCCAGCAGGTCCAGGCTGGCATCCGCCGGTACGCCGCCGTTGATCACGGGCAGCGGGCTGGCGTGCAACTCCGGCAGTTCGGCCGGCGCCACGCCGAGCAGGGAAGCCAGCGCCACGCGACGGATCTTCGCCGAGCCGTCCAGTGCCACCCGCATCTCGCGCACCGCCGCCAGCTGCGCACGCGCCTTCTGTGCCTCGTCGGGCAGGTCCACGCCCTGTTTCACGCGCAGATCGGCGATGTGGGCGAACTGCTGTTGCGTGGCCAGCAGGCGATCGGCCAGCTGCAACCGCGCCTGGTCGGCCTGCCAGCCAAAGTAGGTGTCGGCCACGGCGTACTGGATCGCCAGCGCGGCGGCGCTGCGCTGCGCCTGGGCGGCGCGCGCCTGGTCCAGCGCAGCTTCCATGGTGGCGCGCTTCTTGCCCCACCAGTCGAAATCGTATTCCAGCTGCACGCCGAGATCGGCCTGGTTGTACCAGCTGAAGCCAAGGAACTTGCTGGGAATCAGGCCGTGGTCGCTCATCCGCGTGCGCGACACCTGCGCGCTGCCGTTGACCGACAGGCCGAGTTGGGCCGCCGCCAGCTTCGCCGACTGCTCGGCGTTCTCCACGCGGCTGCGTGCCAGCGCCAGGTCCGGCGACTGCTGCATCGCGCGGCCCATCAGGTCGTCCAGTTGCGGATCGTTGTACTGCCGCCACCATTCGGCGCTGGGCCAGCCGGGGCGAACGGCTGTCTGCAGACCGGCCAGGGGCGCCTCGTCGCGCAGCGCGGGTGTGTCCAGCTTGGCCGGGGCGCGGGCACAGCCGGCCAGCATCAGCACGATGGCGGCGACAAGCACGGTGCGACCGCAATGCGGGGCATGCTTCATCGGGGTTTCCTTCATGGGTGGCGGCTTTCGCCCAGTTGGTCGAGGTTGCCGGCCAGTTTGCGCAGCAGACGGTCAAGTTGACGTTTGTCGGTGGCGCTGAAGCCGGCGAACATGTTGGCAAGGCGGGGAAACATCGGCGGCAGCATTTTCTGCACCAGCCGCCGACCTGCCGCAGTGATGCGGATCACCACCTTGCGCCGGTCGCTGGCGCCGGCGCCGCGGCTGATCAGGCCACGCTTGACCAGCGCGTTGCCGATGCGGGTCATGTTGGTCGCGCCCTGGTTGGTGTAATCGCACAGCTCGCCGGGCGTGGAGATCCCGTCGGGGCGGCTGTACAGGATCATCAGGGTGAGAAATTCGCTGTGATTGAGCTTGTTCGGCTTCAGCTCGGACTCGAGTTCCTCCTCGATGTCCTGCCCAAGCATCAGCATCAGGCGGCACAGGCGTGCCTCGGCCGCAGGCATTTGCGGAATGATCCCGCTCACCCGTCCGATGCCCTCGTCCATCATCGCGATGCACTGCTTCAACCGATCCATTTCACTGATTCATATTTCACCAGTGAAGTAAAATATCAGCAGGTGGCCGACGCCTGCAAGTATCCGTCAATAGATGCCGAACAGGCGCCGGGTGTTGGCACGTGTCAGGTCGGCGACATGCTGCTCCGATTCCCCGCGCAGGCTGGCCACGCAGCGCAAGACCTCGACCACCCGGGCCGGCTCGTTGCGCTCACCGCGGTGGAACGCGTCCGGCTGGTCCGGCGCGTCGCTTTCCAGCAGCAGGAATTCGAGCGGCATTCCGGCCACGATGCGGCGCAGTCGCTGCGCGCGTTCGTAGGTCACCGGGCCGCCGATGCCCAGGTGAAAACCCATGTCCCACAGTTGGCGGGCCTGCTGCTCGCTGCCGGAAAAGCTGTGCACCACGCCACGCAACCCGCCTTGGCGCCTCAGGGTGAGGATGACTTCCTCCAGCGCGTTGCGGGCGTGCACGATCACCGGGAGTTCGTGTTCGCGTGCCAGTTCCAATTGGCGCAGGAAGTACTCGCGCTGCATGTCCGGGTCCAGGTCCTCGCGATGGAAGTCCAGCCCGATCTCGCCGACCGCCACCGGTCTGCTGTCGTTCAGCAGCGAAGACAGCGCCTGCACATTCGCGGGAACATGATTCGACAGGAACACCGGGTGGAGACCCCACGCCGGATGCAATGCAGGATGACGACCGCAAAGCTCGCCGATGACCGGCCAGCTGGCGGCATCCACGGACGGCACGACCATGGTGTCCACGCCAGCCTCGAGTGCCCGTGCAATGACTTGGTCGCCGTCGTCCCGGAAAGCGGAGTCATTGAGATGCACGTGGCTGTCGGCGATCTTGCGCATGGTCGATTTTCGTGTCGTGGCCGAGAGAAATGTCGTGATGGCGTGAAGATAATGTAGCCGGACCGAGCTAACTCCGATTCAGTTGGAGCAAGGTTCAATGAACTCGCATGTTATTGCGCTCGCACCCGGCAATGCAGCCAGCCACAAACAAAACAGAGGAGAGGTTGTTATGAACAGATTGACGATCAACGTGCTCAATATCGCGATCGCAGCGGTACTGGCGACCGGCATTTCCGCCTGCAATCGCAACGCTGACGCGGGCGTCTCCAACGGTACGGCCGACGCCGGCAGCACGGATGCCGGCGGCGCCGCCGTGAAGTATGCCAAGGTCGTCAGCGTCGATCCGGTGCGCTCCACGGTGAACAACCCCAAGCAGGTCTGTCACGACGAAACCGTAACGCACACCGCTCCCCCGAAGGATGAGCACCGCATTGCCGGCACCGCGATCGGCGCGGTGGTGGGCGGGCTGGTCGGCAACCAGGTGGGCGGCGGCAAGGGCAAGACCCTGGCAACCGTGGCCGGTGCCGTCGGTGGCGGTTATGCCGGCAACCGCATCCAGGCCAGCAAGCAGCATGGGCAGGTGACCTCGACGGTCGAGCGTAAGTGCGAGACCGTGAACAACAGCACCACCAAGGTCGTCGGCTACGACGTGCGCTACGAGTACAACGGCGTGACCCGTACCGTGCGCATGGATCACGATCCGGGCGACCGCGTGCAGGTGCAGGAAGGTGTCACCGCCGTGTCGGACGCCCACTGAAACCCCTCTCCCTCCCCGGAACAAGGAACTGACCCATGAATGCACTCACCAGCAAGTTGGCACTCGTTGCGGCAATGACCGGCGGGCTGGCCCTGGCCGGCTGCGCCACGACGCCCTACGGCAACAACGGCGGCTATAACGGCGGCTACCAGTCGCAGCAAGGCAGCTACGGCAACCGCAACGTCCGTTGCCAGTCTTGCGGCGTGGTGCAGGAAGTGCAGCAGGTCTATACGGATGGCAGCAGCGGCAACGGCGGCACGCTGGGAGCGATCATCGGCGCGGTTGCCGGTGGCGTGCTGGGCAACCAGGTGGGCAAGGGTGACGGTCGCAAGGCCGCCACCGTTGCCGGCGCGGTCGCCGGTGGCGTGGTCGGCAACCAGGTAGGCAAGCGCAACAGCGGCAGCGATGTCGCCTGGCGCGTCGTGGTTCGACTGGACAATGGCCAGTACGCCACGGTCACCCAGCGCGAGAACCCCGGCGTTCGCAATGGCGACTATGTCGAGGTGCGTGGCGACCACGTCTACGCGCGCTGATGCAGTTCTCGTAGTTTGATATTTGGACGTCTGGACGTCCAAATAAAAAGGCCCTCGAAAGAGGGCCTTTTTTTGTCGATTGGTGCATCTATAGATGACCGCAAATGTATTTGCGGTTCAATTCACCGCGTAGAAGGCGTGTTCGCCGATCGTCACGCTGGGGCGATTGTGCGACCACGCGGGCGAGATGGCGGTGGTGGCGAAGTGATCGGCGCGCGGAACCACCATGCGACGTTCTGCCACGGGCAGTTGCCAGTTGTGCAGCGACATGCCGGCGATCTGCCATGCCTTGTTGAACGCTTCGAGGTTGGTGATCTCGAACGAGCCCGGCGTGGTCGTCGTCGCGAACTGGTGCGGTGCCGTCACCACCTTGCAGACGGTGTCGCCCCAGCGACCGCGATCGCGACGGCGCAGTGCCACTTCGGCGACCGCCAGCTGGCCATTGATCGGCTCGCTGCGTGCTTCGAGATACACCGTGGTGGCCAGACAGGCCTGATCGGCGACGGGTTGTGGCATCAACGTGGTCAGCCACAACAGCATGGAAAGTTTCATGTTCTGCCTCCAGCGTGCTGTACGCGCGAAGCAGAAGCAGCTTCACGTGCCGTTGCGGTGGACGGGCGGGCAGGCCGTTCCACCTGGATCTGTCGTCATGGCCGAAACTTGTGGCCATGGCGCTTTGCCACGGGATTGTGGCGGTCGAACGACGGTCAGGCCGTTCGGGGGACTGGTTTCGGTCGGGCGTTGCGCGGCGCTATGGGCCGTATTGCCTGCGACTTGTACGCACTCGTTGGCTGCGAGGCGTTGTTCCATCCGGCGATGTGGCTGCCGGGTCGCGCCGATTCGGAATTCATCCGGTTCGTCGCGTCAATCGACACCCCGTGTTACGGGTGCCGCGATATTCGATCGGCGGAGCCTAGTGGCGGAAATCGCCGCTGGCAAGTGCCGGGGTGCCGAAGTTTAACCGGCACTCACGATGGGTTGACAAGTGCCATCGCGAATCTCGTTGTTATCACGAACTATTGTGTTCACGACGGCCACGACGAAAGCAGGGTCATTGCGACATCGTCGTCGAGGATCAGCGTGTTCCCGTCGTTCGCTTCGGCGACAAGTTCGTCATTCAATATCGCGAGTGCCTCGAACTTCCTGTCGTTTGCAATCACGTCAAGCACGCGCCCGATGTCGCGCTCTTCCTTTCGCAGCACGTCGCCCGCATTTGCAGCTTGCGACAATGTGACGCGATGCAGGTGTCGCTTGTGGCCGCCACGAAAATGCAGGCGCGCCACGATCTCCTGGCCGGGATAGCAACCCTTGTCGACCACCACGGCCTGCAGGCGTTGCAGCGAGATTGCCGGCGGCAACAGTTCGCCCAGGCACGATTCCGGCAACCACGGCCAGCCGTCGCGCAATTGCGGCAATCGCCAGGCGTCATCGCCGACGCTGGTGATGCGCAGACTGTGCGAGCCGCAACCGAACGAAACATCGCCGTCGTCATCGCCGGCCGGTTCGGTCACCAGCGATCCCTGCGCCAGCGCAGGTCCGCTGGCGAGATGTCGCGGTGGCAATGCGGTGATGCGCACTTTCGAACGGAACACGAAACGGCGCAGCGCCTCGGCCATCACCGCGGCGCTGCCGCCACGCAACAGCAGCAGGTAGCGATCATCGGCGAGACGCGCCAGGTGAAAGAGCGCCAGTACGCGTCCCCGTGGATCGAGCCAGGCGCTGAATTGCCACCGATCGACCGCCAGCGATTTCACGGCGCTGCTGAACTGGGCGTGCGCGAATGCGGGCGCGTCGGCACCTTCGAGCAGCAATGTTTCGGCGGGCAGGGGCAGGTTCATGGGAATGGCGGAGTTGGGGACGGAGGGCGGCAGACACAAGGGCGCGGACGCCATGGCACGAGCCTGCATGGTTGTACTGCACTGCCGCAAGTATTAACCTTTGGCGGCTTACAAAAACCATGTCCAATACCACGACTCCCGCCGAATCCCATCCTGCTTCCGTTCCTGCGGAAACGACTGCCGTGCCTGCGGGCAAGCCATCGGAAAAGGATTCCACGGAGCGCGCGGTTCCCGATCCCACGCGTTATGGTGACTGGGAAAAGAACGGACGCTGCATCGACTTCTGAACGTTCGCGCCGGCGCTCGTCGCCGTCGTGCAAGGGGCAGGACAGAGGCGGCATGGACATCAGCGATTCCACACAGGATAGCCGCCATGGCAGATACGCAACGACCGCTCTCACCGCACCTGCAGATCTACAAGAAGCAGGTGCAGATGATGACCTCCATCACGCACCGCGCCACCGGCATCGCGCTGGCCGTCGGCAGCCTGCTCGTCGTCTGCGGCCTGATGCACCTGGCCACTGGTGAGGAAAGCTTCAACCACTTCAAGGGTGTGCTGGGCAGTCCGGTCGGCATGATCCTGATGCTGGGCTGGAGCTGGTCGCTTTTCTATCATCTTTGCAACGGCATCCGGCACCTGCTGCAGGATGCCGGCCTGGGTTATTCGATTCCCCAGTTCGTGCGTTCCAGCTGGCTGTCGGTCATCGGCAGCATCGTGCTGACGGTTGTGGTGTGGGCGTACGTGTTGATGGCCGGGGGTGCGGCATGAGTGCGAAGGATGTCGCCGTGAAGGATCGGCGCAACCCGTTGAAGACGGCTCGCGGCCTGGGTTCCGCCCAGTCCGGCGTGGAGCACTGGTGGACCCAGCGGGTGACCGCGGTGGCGCTGGTGCTGCTGGGCCTTTGGTTCGTGGTCACCGTGCTGTGCCTGCTGCACGCCGATTACGCCACCGCCCGCGCCACCGTGGCCAAGCCGTGGAATGCACTGCTGCTGATCGCTTTCGTGCTCACCATGTTCTGGCATGCCGTGCTCGGTCTGCAGGTGGTGATCGAGGATTACGTGCATACCCGCTGGAAGGAAGTGGTCCTGATGGTGGCGATCAGGTTCCTCGCGGTGCTGGGCGCGCTGGCTGGCGTGCTGGCCGTGCTGCGCATTGCGCTGACCCCATAAGACGCGAGGAAAAGGTTTCATGGAAAGCTACAAGATCCAGCAGCACCTGTATGACGTGATCGTGGTCGGCGCCGGCGGCGCGGGTCTGCGCGCCACCTTCGGCCTGGCCGAGAAGGGGCTCAAGGCCGCCTGCATCACCAAGGTCTTCCCGACCCGCTCGCACACCGTGGCGGCGCAGGGCGGCATCTCCGCCGCGCTGGGCAACATGGGCGAGGACGACTGGCGCTTCCATTTCTACGACACCGTCAAGGGTTCCGACTGGCTCGGTGACCAGGACGCGATCGAGTACATGTGCCGCGAGGCGATCCCCTCGATCATCGAGCTGGAACACTACGGCGTGCCGTTCTCGCGCACCGACGAGGGCAAGATCTACCAGCGCCCGTTCGGCGGCATGACCACGCATTACGGCAAGGGCACCGCGCAGCGCACCTGCGCCGCGGCCGACCGCACCGGCCACGCGATCCTGCACACGCTGTACCAGCAGGCGCTGGCGCATGACGCCACGTTCTTCATCGAATACTTCGCGATCGACCTGATCTTCGACGCGGAAGGCGTCTGCCGTGGCGTGCTCGCGCTCGACATGAACGAGGGCACCCTGCATTTCTTCCGCGGCCATGCCGTGGTGATGGCCACCGGCGGTTACGGTCGCGCCTACTTCAGCGCCACCTCGGCCCATACCTGCACCGGCGACGGCGGCGGCATGGTGCTGCGCGCGGGCCTCGCCCTGCAGGACATGGAGTTCGTGCAGTTCCATCCCACCGGCATCTACGGCGCAGGCTGCCTGATCACCGAAGGCGTGCGCGGCGAAGGCGGTTACCTCACCAACTCCGAGGGCGAGCGCTTCATGGAGCGCTATGCGCCCAGCGCGAAGGACCTCGCCTCGCGCGACGTGGTCAGCCGCGCGATGACGCTGGAGATCCGCGAAGGTCGCGGTGTCGGCGAGCACAAGGACCACATCTTCATCAACCTGATGCACCTCGGCCCCGAGGTCATCCACGAGCGGCTGCCGGGCATTGCCGAATCGGCGCGCATCTTCGCCGGTGTGGACGTGACCAAGGAGCCGATCCCGGTCATCCCGACCGTGCACTACAACATGGGCGGCATCCCGACCAACTATCACGGCGAAGTCGTGCAGAAGCGCGGCGACGATGTCGACGCGGTGGTGCCGGGCCTGTTCGCGATCGGCGAAGCGGCCTGCGTGTCGGTGCATGGCGCGAACCGGCTGGGCTCCAATTCGCTGCTCGACCTGGTGGTGTTCGGTCGCGCCGTGGCGCATCGCTGCGCCGAGCTGATCAAGCCGGAAACCGCGCACAAGGATCTTCCGGCCAACGTGCTGGACAAGGCGCTGGAGCGTTTCGACGGCCTGCGCAACGCGAACGGCAGCAAGCCGACCGCGCAGATCCGGCTGGAGATGCAGCGCACCATGCAGAGCGACGCGGCGGTGTTCCGCACCGGCAAGACGCTGAAGGAAGGCTGCGAAAAGATCTCCGCCGTGCGCGACTCGTTCAAGGACGTGCGCGTCAGCGATCGTTCGCTGGTGTGGAACTCCGACCTGATCGAGACGCTGGAGCTGGCCAACCTGCTGGATCAGGCGGTCGCCACGATGTACGGCGCCGCCCAGCGCGAGGAAAGCCGCGGTGGCCATGCGCGCGAGGACTTCCCCGAGCGCGACGACGTCAACTGGATGAAGCACACCCTGGCGTGGGTCGACGAGACCGGCAAGCCGCGGTTCGATTCCCGCCCCGTGCACATGAATCCGATGACCGACGAGGTCAAGGCCGTGCCGCCGGCGAAACGCGTTTACTGATGCCGCCAGGCGGCTGCGGCCGCCTCGTGGCATGGACATCATTGGTTGTACGGTCGGGGCGCAAGCCCTCCTGCAGAAAGTCGAAGGGTTCAGCACATGGCAGAGTTTTCGCTACCGAAGAATTCGAAGATCCAGCCGGGCAAGCATTACCCGGCCAAGGATGCGAAGAAGCCGCGCACTTTCCGCATCTATCGCTGGTCGCCGGATGACGGGCAGAACCCGCGCATCGATACCTACGAGGTCGACCTGGCCGCCTGCGGTCCGATGGTTCTGGACGCGCTGCTGAAGATCAAGAACGAGATCGATCCCACGCTGACCTTGCGTCGCTCCTGTCGCGAAGGCATCTGCGGTTCGTGCGCGATGAACATCGACGGCACCAACACGCTGGCCTGCACCAAGGCGATCGGCGAATGCGATGCGGGCGACGTGAAGATCTACCCGCTGCCGCACATGCCGGTGGTGAAGGACCTGATCCCGGACCTGACCCACTTCTACGCCCAGTTCGCCTCGATCAAGCCGTGGCTGCGCACGCAGAGCCCGGCGCCGGATCGCGAGCGCCTGCAGTCGCCGGAAGAGCGCAAGAAGCTCGACGGCCTGTACGAATGCATCCTGTGCGCCTGCTGCTCGACCAGCTGCCCGAGCTACTGGTGGAACGGCGACAAGTACCTTGGCCCGGCGATCCTGCTGCAGGCGTACCGCTGGATCGTCGACAGTCGTGACGAAGCCACCGGCGAGCGCCTGGACGACCTTGAAGACCCGTTCAAGCTGTACCGCTGCCACACCATCATGAACTGCACGCGGACGTGCCCCAAGGGTCTCAACCCGGCCAAGGCGATTGCCGAGATCAAGAAGCTGATGGTGGAGCGGCGTTCAGCCTGATCGCGCCGCGCGTCATTCACGACGACAGGCCGCCGCGTGCGGCCTGTCGCGTTCCAGCGCAACGGTTACACTGCGCATTCATGGATACGACCGAGCCCCGTGATGGATGAAGCCCGCATCAAGCGCCTGCGCTGGCGCGCCCGCCGCGGCACGCGCGAGCTGGACGCGCTGTTCGGCGGCTGGCTGGACGAGTGCTTCGCCGGCGCGGACGAAGCGCAGCGGCAGGCGTTCGACCAGCTGCTCGACGTGCAGGACCCCGACCTGTGGGACTGGGTGATGGGCCATGCCCGCCCCGAGCGCGCGGACTGGCAGGCGATCATCGATGACATCCGCGCCCGCCATCGGCTTTGAATACCGACCTTCGCGGCTGCTGCGGGCGGCGCTGATCCTGGTCGCCGGGGCCGCGCTGCTGGCCGCGCTGCTGTGCATGATTCCGTGGTGGTCGAAGCTGCTGCTGGCGGCGATCGTGTTGCTGTCGACGGCTCTCGTGCTGCGACGCCTGGCCAGCGGTCCCGTGGCGGCGGCGGGCTGGAGTGCCGACCAGGCATGGACCTTGCGCCTGCACGATCACGAAGACGTGCCGGCCACGCTGAGTTCGTTCCGGGTGCTCGGCGAAATGATCCTGCTGCGCCTGCGCACCGACGGGCACGGGACGCAGATGCTGCTGATCGCCACGGACAACAGCGACGCGGACACCCGTCGCCGGCTGCGCATGCGGCTGGCCACGATCCAGGCTGCCTACGCCTTGCCCCGCCTGTGACTGAACCGCAACTTCCGGCGCGCGGCAGGGTCCGAGCGAATACCTGATAATGGACGACCGGGCGGCCCGCCCTGCGACTCCCCACAAGCGACCCGCCCATGTTCCGACCGCTCGAACTTTTCATCGGCCTGCGCTACACCCGCGCCAAGCGGCGCAACCAGTTCATCTCCTTCATCTCCACCGTGTCGATCGTGTGCATCGCGATCAGCGTGATCGCGCTGATCACGGTGATGTCGGTGATGAACGGCTTCGACTACCAGATGCGCTCGCGCATCCTCGGCGCGATCTCGCACGCCACGGTTTCCGGCGTGGGCGAGAGCGTGCAGGAATGGCCGCGCGCGCTGCAGATCGCCGAGGCCAACCCGCATGTGCTGGGCGCGGCCCCATACGTGGAGACCGAGGCGATGCTGCTGGCCCGCCGTTCCGGCCCGGCGCTGGTGCGCGGCATCGAGCCGGCGCAGGAGCCGAAGGTCGTCGACATCGACAAGCACATGCTCGAAGGCAAGCTCAGTGAGCTGACTCCAGGCAGTTGGAACATCGTGTTGGGACGCGAACTGGCGATGACGCTGGGCGTGGGCGTGGGAGATCGGGTGACCATGGCGGTGAACCAGTTGCGCGCCACGCCGATGGGCAGCATGCCGCGCATGCGCGCGTTCCACGTGGTCGGCACGTTCGAGGTCGGCATGGAGCAGTTCGACTCCGGCCTGGCGCTGATCAACATGAGCGATGCGGAGAAGCTCGGCGAACTGAGCGGCCCGACCGGCATCCGCCTGCGCCTGGACGACTTGTTCAATGCGCGTCCGGTGGCCACCGAACTGGCCAACCAGTTGGGCCAGGTCTACCGAGTGCAGACCTGGATGGATACCAACGCGAACCTGTTCGCCGCGCTGTCGATGGAAAAGATGGTGATGTTCATCATCCTGTCGCTGATCATCCTGGTGGCGGTGATCAACCTGATCTCGATGCTGATGATGCTGGTCACCGACAAGCAGGCCGACATCGCGATCCTGCGCACGCTGGGCGCCACCCCGCGCAGCATCATGGGCATGTTCATGGTGCAGGGCGTGCTGGTGGGTTTCGTGGGCATCGGCTTCGGCGTGGGCTTCGGTTCGCTGCTGTCGTGGAAGCTGCCCGGCATCATCAAGTGGATCGAGCACACCTTCCACGTGACCTTCCTGTCGCCGGACGTCTACTACATCAGCGAGGTGCCGAGCCGGCTCGACTGGCACGACGTGGGCTGGACCGCGCTGCTGACCTTCGCGTTCTCGCTGCTGGCCACCCTCTATCCCGCGTGGCGCGCCTCGCGCACGCAGCCGGCGCAGGCGCTGCGCTATGAATAAGACCGTCATGACCGAGAAGACCGAAAACGTGCTGCGTGCCACCGGCGTGGCCAAGACCTATGCCGAAGGCGGCCTGCGCACCGACGTGCTGAGCGACGTCAGCTTCAGCCTGAAGCGCGGGCAGACCATGGCGATCGTCGGCGCGTCCGGCTCGGGCAAGAGCACGCTGCTGCACATCATCGGCGGGCTCGACACGCTGACCGCCGGCGAGGTGGAAGTGGACGGCCGCGTGTTGTCGAAACTGTCCGACGCCGAGCGCGGCCGCGTGCGCAACCGCTCGCTGGGTTTCATCTACCAGTTCCACCACTTGCTGCCCGAGTTCACCGCGCTGGAAAACGTATGCATGCCGCTGCTGATCCGCGGCACCGCGATCGCCGAAGCGGAAAAGCAGGCGATGGTGCTGCTGGAGCGGGTCGGCCTCGGCGGACGCACGCATCACAAGCCGTCCGAGTTGTCCGGCGGCGAGCGCCAGCGCTGCGCCGTGGCCCGGGCGCTGGTGACCCGGCCGGCCTGCGTGCTGGGCGACGAGCCCACCGGCAACCTCGACGAGGCCAATGCGGCGCAGGTTTACGAATTGATGCTGGAGCTCAATCGGGAGATCGGCACCAGCTTCGTGCTGGTCACCCACGATCCGCATCTGGCCGCGAAGATGGATCGCACCCTGGTGCTGCACAACGGCAGGCTGCAGGAAGCTCCACGGGACTGACGTCCCGGCGAAAACCTACACGCATTTCATCTGCGCCGCCGCTTCCGCCGCGCTAGTCTCGGCTTCTTCCAGGATGGAACGGGGCGCGCGGCATGGGGCGACTGACGGCGATCACCGCGGCGCTGGCCCTGCTGCTCGGGGTCCTGCTGGTGCAATGGTTGCCGCGACTGCCGCCGCGCGCGTGGCTGCCGTGTCTGGTGCCCCTGATCGTCCTGCTCGCCTGGCGCTGGCCACGCTGGCGCTGGCTGGCCTGCCTGCTGTTCGGCGCGGCGTGGGCGGCATGGCATGGTGCGGCGGCGATGGATGCAAGGCTGCCGCGCGCACTGGAAGGAGTCGACCTGGCCGTGGTCGGCAGCATCGCCGATCTGCCGCTGAGCCATCCCGATGCCAGTCGTTTCAGCCTGCGCGTGGAGCAGGCCAGCGTCGATGGAAAGCCCGTCGCGCTGCATGGGCGGATCAGCGTGTCGTGGTACCAGGATGCACCACCGCTGCAGCCATGTTCGCGCTGGCATCTGCTGCTGCGACTGAAGCGGCCCCGCGGCCTGCTGGACCCGGGTGCGGCCGACAGCGAACGTTCCGCGCTGGAGCGCGGCATCGTCGCCACCGGCTACGTGCGGGACGACCCGGACAACCGCTCGCTCGGCGGGCGACGCTGGTGTGTCAACGCGATCCGCGATGCGGTCGCCCGCGGCATCGCCGCGCGGGTCGGCGACCACCACGATGCCGCCTTGCTGCAGGCATTCACCGTGGGCGACACCCGCGGCCTGCAGCCGCAGGACTGGGCGGTGGCGCGCGCCAACGGGGTCTCGCACCTGATCGCGATTTCCGGTTTCCATGTCGGCGTGGCCGCGGTGTTCGGCGTGTGGCTGGCGTGGCTGTCGTATGCGTTGTGGCCGGGGCTGGGTCTGCGCCTGCCGCGGCCGCAAGCCCAGGCGGCCGCGGCCTTGCTGGTGGCGACGATGTACAGCGCGTTGGCCGGCTTCGGCCTGCCGACGGTGCGCACCCTGCTGATGATCGCCGTGGTGACGCTGGCGCGTTGCAGCCGGCGTGGCAGCGGCGGCGCCCAGTCGCTGGCGCTGGCGATGATCGCGATCCTGCTGTTCGACCCGCTGGCGGTGCTCGCGGCGGGATTCTGGCTGTCCTTCATCGGCGTGGGCTTCCTGATGCTGTGCCTGCAATCGCGCGGGCGCGGCCTGCGCGCGTTCCTGCACGAGCTGACCGCCGGGCAGCTGGTGATGACGGTGGCCCTGCTGCCGCTGACGATGTGGTTCTTCGGCCAGGCTTCGCTGGTCGGCGCCTTGTCGAACCTGATCGCGGTGCCGCTGGTCAGCTTCGTGATCGTGCCTTGCGCGCTGGGCGGCATGCTGATGCTGGGCCTGTGCCCGCCGCTGGCCGGACCGGTGTTGTGGCTGGCCGCGCGGATGGCCCACGCGCAATGGTGGCTGCTGGAGCAGATGGCGACCTGGCCGGGTGCGCACTGGTATCTGCCCACCGTACAGCCCTGGGCGCTGCTGCTCGCGGTGCTGGGCGCGCTGTGGCTGTTCATGCCGCGGGGGATACCGCTGCGCTGGCTGGGCCTGCTGCTGTTCCTGCCCTTGCTGCGGCCACCGCTGTCCACGCCGCCGGAAGGCGCGTTCCAGGCATGGGTGCTCGACGTGGGGCAGGGCCTGTCGGTGTTGCTGCGCACGCACGACCACGTGCTGGTCTACGACGCCGGCGCCCGCTATCCGTCGGGCTTCGACCTCGGCGAAGCGGTGGTGCTCCCCGCGTTGCATGCGCTGGGCGTGGGCCGGCTCGACCTGCTGATGATCAGCCACGGCGACAACGATCACGCCGGCGGCGCCCGGGTCGTTGCCGAGGCGTTTCCGGATGCGCCGCGCTACGCAGGCGAACCGGCGCGGATGCACCTGCCGATGCGCCAATGCGTGGCCGGCCAGGCGTGGACCTGGGATGGCGTGCGCTTCCGCGTGCTGAATCCGCCGGCGGGTGCGGCTGACCGCGACAACGACAGTTCCTGCGTGCTGCTGGTGGAGAACCGTTCCGGCCGGTTGCTGCTCAGCGGCGACATCAGTTCCGCGGTGGAGCCCTCGGTGGCGGCGAGTCTCGGAGCGGGGCCGCCCGTCGTGCTGCTGGTGCCCCACCATGGCAGCAAGACCTCGTCCGGAGCGGGCTTCATCGCCGCGGTGCAGCCGTCGGTGGCGATCGTGTCGGCCGGCTGGCGCAACCGCTTCGGTCATCCGAAGCCCGAAGTGCTGGCGCGCTACGCGGCAGCCGGGGCGCCGGTGTTCAATACCGCGGTGCAGGGCGCCATCGCGCTGGATTTCCCGGTCGATGCCCCGCCACGGCGCGAAGCGGGCTGGCGCCAGCGGCAGCCGCGTTACTGGCGCGAGTGAGGAATGCCACACCCGCCGCAGTACGGCCGGGCCAGACTGCTATCATGCGCGCTTCCTGTCAGCTCGCATGTTGGGGTCGAAAAGTGCTGGAAATTCTGATGGCTGGCGGCTGGGCGATGGTGCCCATCCTGATCTGTTCGGCGATCGCCCTGGCGATCGTGCTGGAACGTTGCTGGACGCTGCGCCGGCAATCCGTGTTGCCGCCCGGCCTGGGCGACGAAGTGCGCCAGTGGGCACGCTCGGGTCAACTCGATCCCAAGCACCTGGACACGCTGGCCAGCGGCTCGCCGCTGGGCGAATTGCTGGCCGCCGCGCTGACCGTGCGCCGGCAGCCGCGCGAGATCATCAAGGAACGCATCGAGGACACCGGCCGGCACGTCATCCACCGGATGGAGCGCTACCTCAACACGCTGGGCACGATCGCCCTGATCGGCCCGCTGCTGGGCCTGTTCGGCACGGTGATCGGCCTGATCCGCATGTTCATGGAGGTGATGGCCGGCGGCATCGGCGATCCGGCGAAGATGGCCGGCGGCATCGGCGAGGCGCTGATCTGTACAGCGTCGGGCCTGACCGTGGCGATTCCCGCCTATGTGCTGCATCGCTACTTCCGTTCGCGCGTGGCCGGTTACTGCGTGGAGATGGAAAAGCAGGCCACCGCCCTGCTGGACGAGCTGACCCTGTCGCCGGCGGCCGCCACGGCTGCGGCCAGCGCGGCGGCACGACCGCGCCGGACGCCGGCGCCGACCGCGCCAGGCGCAGGCTGAGCGCACACCGATGCGTATCAGCAACGACCGCCGGGGCGACGACTTCGAGATCAACGTGATTCCGTTGATCGACGTGCTGCTGACCCTGCTGATGTTCTTCGTGCTCACCAGCACCTTCATCCAGCACTCGCGTATGCAGGTGACCCTGCCGCAGGCCAGCGCCCAGGATCGCGACCTGAACACCCAGGTGCTGACCATCATGATCGACCGCGACGGCCGTTTCTTCGTGGGCAGCGACGAGGTGATGGGCGAGGGCATCGAGGCGCTGAAACAGACCATCGCGCGCAACGCCGGTGACGACCGCGACCGCCCGGTGACGATCCGCGCCGATGCGATGACGCCGAACCAGAACGTGGTCACCGCGATGGACGCGCTGGGCCAGCTCGGCTTCACCCGGCTGTCGATCGCCACCACGCCGACCAAGCCGGGCGCGGCGCAGTGAGCAAGCGCAAGGGCGGGGTGTGGGATGCCGACAGCCGGCGCGTCTACGCGCGGCTGCTCGGTTACACCCGGCGCTACTGGGCGGTGGGCCTGGTGGCGATCCTCGGCATGGCGGTGGACGGTGGCGGGTTGGCGATGTTCACCAACCTGCTCAGGCCGATGTTCGACGACCTGTTCCTCAACAAGGACCCGTACCTGATCTTCTGGATGCCGATCTGGATCATCGCGATCTTCGGCATCCGTGGCCTGGGCACCTTCGTCAGCAATTACGGCATTGCCTACATCGGACGCAACATCGTGCAGGCGATGCAGCACGACGTGTTCGCTTCCTACCTGCGCCTGCCGGCGACCTTCTTCGGCCGCGAACCGTCGGGCCAGCAGATCTCGCGCATCACCTACACCAGCGAACAGGTGGCCTCGGCCTCGACCGATGCGGTGAAGGTGGCGGTGACCGAAGGCGTCACCGTGATCGGCATGTTCTACGTGATGCTGCACAACAGCGCCTACCTCACGCTGACCCTGCTGGTGATGATTCCGCCGATCGTGCTGATCGCCACCGTGGTCAGCCGGCGCTACCGGCTGATCAGCCGGCGCATCCAGGGCATGATGGGTTCGGTGACCGGCACGGTGGAGGAATCGGTTGGTGCGCATCGTGAAGTGCGCATCTACGGTGGCCAGCAGCACGAGGCCGCGCGCTTCGACCAGGTCACCCACCAGGCCCGCCGTTTGAACCTGAAGATTGCCGCGACCAGCGCGATGTCCAGCACGGCGATCCAGACCGTCGCGGCGTTCGCGCTGGCGGCACTGGTCTTTCTGGGTACCCGGCCGGGCGTGATCGATCACATCTCCTCGGGCGTGTTCATTGCGGTGCTGACCGCGATGGGCGCGATGATGCCCTCGCTGAAGCGGCTGACCCAGGTGCAGGCAAACATCCAGCGCGGCCTGTCGGCGGCGGAGGACCTGTTCGAGGTCATGGACCTGCCGCCCGAAGTCGACCACGGCACGCGCGCGCTGGCGCGCACCCGCGGCGACCTGAGTTTCGAGGGCGTGCGGCTGACCTATCCGAACAGCGATTACGAAGCCTTGCGTGGCGTCGACCTGGCCTGCGCGCCGGGCACGGTCACTGCCTTGGTCGGCCGTTCGGGCAGCGGCAAGAGCAGCCTGGTCAGCCTGCTGCCGCGCTTCTACGAGCCGGGTGCGGGGCGCATCGTGCTCGATGACGCGGACTACCAGGAATACACGCTGCCCTCGCTGCGCCGGCAGATCGCCTGGGTCGGCCAGAGCGTGGTGCTGTTCGACGACACCGTGGCCAACAACATCGCCTACGGCGAACTGGCCGGCGCCAGCGAGGCCGACATCGTCGCGGCGGCCGAGGCGGCCAACGCGATGGAGTTCATCGCGCGCCTGCCGGACGGCATCCACACCCGCATCGGACAGAGCGGCAACACGCTGTCCGGCGGCCAGCGCCAGCGCATCGCGATCGCCCGCGCCATCCTCAAGAACGCGCCGATCCTGGTGCTGGACGAAGCCACCAGCGCGCTCGACACCGAATCCGAGCAGCTGATCCAGCAGGCCCTGCAGCGGCTGATGCGCGACCGCACCACGCTGGTGATCGCCCACCGCCTGTCCACCGTCGAAGGCGCCGACCAGATCGCGGTGATGGATCAGGGCCGCATCATCGAGCGGGGCAGGCATGCCGAGCTGATCGCGCTGGACGGCCAGTACGCCGCGCTGCATCGCATGCAGTTCCATGACCATGCGGCCGACCAGGCCGGCGACTGAGGAGCGGCCGTGGCGCTGATCGACACGCTCGAATCAGCCTGGTATCGCGGCGCCCCGTCGCCGTGGTGGACGGCGCCGCTGGCGCTGCTGTACGGCGCCGTCACCCGCACCCGCGGCCTGCTGTTCCGGCGCGGCGTGCTGCGCAGCGTGCGACTGGCCGCGCCGGTGGTGGTGATCGGCAACCTCAGCGTGGGCGGCACCGGCAAGACGCCGTTGACGATCGCCGTGGTCGAAGCCCTGCGCGAGCGCGGCCATCGTCCCGGCGTGGTCAGCCGCGGCCATGGCGGAACCCAGCGCGAACCGCTGCTGCTCGGCGCTGCGCCCGACCCGGCCCGGGTCGGCGACGAACCCTGCCTGATCCACGCCAGCGGCGTGCCGGTGGCGGTCGGGCGCGATCGTCCCGCCGCGGCGCAGTTGCTGCTGGATGCCGGCTGCGACGTGGTGCTCGCCGATGACGGCTTGCAGCACTACCGGCTGGCGCGCGACGTGGAGATCTGCGTGATCGACGGCGTGCGCCGTTTCGGCAATCGCCGCCTGCTGCCCGCCGGTCCCTTGCGCGAGCCGGTCAGCCGCCTGCAGCGTGTCGACCTGCGCGTATGCAATGGCGGCACCGCCGAGCCCGGCGAATATCCGATGCAGTTGCACGGCGGCGACGTCGTCGCCCTGGCCGACGGGCGGCGGCAGCCGCTGGCGGCCTTCCGTGGCCAGCGCGTGCATGCCGTCGCCGCGATCGGCAACCCGCAGCGATTCTTCGACAGCTTGCGCGACGCGGGCATCGAGGTGATCGGACATGCGTTTGCCGACCACCATGCGTTTGTCCCGGGCGATCTCGCCTTCGGTGACCAGCTGCCGCTGCTGATGACCGACAAGGACGCGGTGAAGTGCGCCGGCTTCGCCCGCCCGGACTGGTTCCGGGTGCCGGTGCGGGCGCAGTTGCCGCTGGCGTTCTTCGACGCGCTGACCGCCCGCGTCGAGGCGGCGTTACGCCGGCACTGATTCGCCGCCGATCCACAGCCCGCGCAGCAGCTGCCCGCCGATCCAGTAGCACAGTTCCGCCGGCTGCTTCGCCTGCCATACCGCCAGGTCGGCGCGCTGGCCGACCGCCAGCGTGCCCCGATCGTGCAGGCCCAGCGCACGCGCCGCATGCACCGTGACGCCTCGCAACGCCTCTTCCGGCGTCAGGCGGAACAGCGTACAGGCCATGCCGGCGGCCAGACGCAGCGACAGCAGCGGCGAGGTGCCGGGGTTGCAGTCGGTGGCGATCGCGATCGGCACGGCGTGCTCGCGCAGCCGCTCGATCGGCGGCAGTTTCGTTTCGCGCAGCGCGTAGAACGCACCCGGCAGCAGCACCGCCACGGTGCCGGCCGCGGCCATCGCGCGGATGCCGTTGTCGCCGAGGTGTTCCAGGTGATCGGCCGACAGGCCGCCATACTCGGCGACCAGGGCGGCGCCGTCCAGGTCGGAAAGCTGTTCGGCGTGCAGCTTCACCGGCAGGCCGAGCTGCTTCGCCCGTTCGAACACTCGGCGGGTTTCCTCGCGGCTGAAGCCGATGCCTTCGCAGAACGCGTCCACCGCGTCGACCAGGCCCTCGGCGGCCAGCGCGGGCAGCATCTCGTCGCAGGCCAGGGCCACGTAATCGTCGCGTCGATCCTTGTACTCCGGCGGCAGCGCGTGCAGGCCCAGGAAGCTGGTGCGCACGCCGATGCCCAGTTCGCGCCCGATCCGGCGCGCCACGCGCAGCATGCGTCGCTCGCTGTCCAGATCCAGCCCGTAGCCGGACTTGATCTCCAGCGTGGTCACGCCATCGGCCAGCAAGGCGCGGGCGCGCGGCAGCGATTGCGCCAGCAGCTGTTCCTCGCTGGCGGCGCGGGTGGCGGTGACGCTGGAGGCGATGCCGCCGCCGGCACGGGCGATCTCCTCGTAGCTGGCGCCGTTGAGGCGCAGGTCGAACTCGTGGGCGCGATCGCCGCCGAAGACCAGATGGGTATGGCAGTCGATCAGTCCCGGCGTGACCAGCGCGCCATCCAGCGAACGGAGCGTGTCGGCCAGCGTGGCGGGTTCGCCGGGCAGTTCGTCCATCCGGCCGAGCCAGGCGATGCGGCCGTGATGCATCGCGATCGCCCCGTGTTCGATCAGCCCGTACGGCGCCTCACCCGCGAACGTGGCCAGCGTTGCGTTGATCAGCAAGGTGTCCCAGCGAGGATGGCTCATGTCGATCGGGTTCCGGCGAAGGTCAGGAGGGGCAGGGCGGAGGAATCAGGGTTGCGCAGGCGGCGGCGGGTCGGCCGGCGTGGCCGGCTCGTCGAACGCGGTGGTGCGCACCGCGGCCGGCGCGGCGTCGCCGGTCTCGTCGAGCGAATCGTCGGCCAGCTCGTAGACCACGTCCTGGCTTTGGCGCTGGCTGGCCTGCTGCCGCTCGAAGTCCTGCACCATGCGCTCGGCGAAATCGCGGTAGACCGGCGTGGGGCAGAACAGCGAGGCGGCGGCGCGGGCCAGCAGGCAGGCGGCCATGATCGGGATCACCATGTCCTGGTTGTCGGTCAGCTCCATCGCGATCACCGCCGAGGTCAGCGGCGCGCCGGTAACGCCGGCCAGGTAGGCGCTCATGCCCAGCAGCACCACCGCGGCGGCGGGCACGCCGGGCAACAGGTGCGCGATGTTCTGGCCCAGGCCCGCGCCGACCGCCAGCGCCGGCGAGAAGATGCCGCCGGGAATGCCGGCCCAGTACGAGACCACGTTGGCCAGCAGCTTGGCGATGCCGAAGCCCTGGTCGGGCATGTTCGCGGCGCCCTGCACGATCGCCCGCGCCTGGTCGTAGCCGGTGCCGTAGATGCTGTTGTGGGTGCATACGCCGAGCACGGCGAGGGTGAGCCCGCAGCCTGCCGCGAACGCCACCGGCCAGCGCGCGCGCAGGCGACCGACCCGGGCCAGCGGGCCGCGCTGGCTCAGCAGGATCAGGCGCGCGAACAGGCCGCCCAGCAGGCCGCAGATCACCCCGGTCAGCAGCACCGCCAGCCAGGCGTGGCCCAGTGGCAGGCTGGCCTCGACCTCGCCGAAGTACGAGTAGTTGCCCATGATGCCCAGCGAGACCACGCCGCCGATGATCACCGCGGTCAGCAGCAGGCCGCTGAAGCGGTGCTCGAAGGTGCCGGCCAGCTCCTCGATCGCGAACACCACGCCGGCCAGCGGCGTGTTGAACGCCGCCGCGATGCCGGCCGCGCCACCGGCCAGGATGAAGCGCGAAGCGGCCTTGGGATCATTGAAGCCGAAGCGCCGGCCCAGCGAGTAGAACAGGCCCGCACCCACGTGCACGGTCGGTCCCTCGCGGCCGATCGACGCGCCCACGGCCAGCGCGATCAGGGTCAGCGCCATCTTGCCCGCGGCGATCGGCAGCGCCAGCATCCGCGCGCGAAAGCCTTCATCCTCGATGTGCAACGTGCCGATCACCTGGGGAATGCCGCTGCCCCGCGTCGCGCGGAAGCTGCCCTCGGTGACCCGGGCGAGCAGGGCGAACACGATCGGGGTGAGGATCAGCGGAATCCAGACGCCGTGGTCGAGGATGCGCAGGAACAGCTGGTACGACCACACGCTGGCCTTGGCAAACAGGATCGCCGCCAGCGCCACCAGCACCGCGCCGAACCACAGAACCAGCCGGCGTTTCCAGTGATGCGGCGCGAAGAACTCGTGGCCGAGCAGCGCCCGCAGGCGCGGGTTCGATGAGGTTGAAACGGGTTTGGAAGGCTCGGACATGATCGCGATTATCGCAGAGCGGTGGCTGGCGATGGGTTTGAGCCTGTCGCACCGCCCCCCATCCGCCCTGCGGGCACCTTCCCCCGCAGGCGGGGGAAGGAAGCGACGAGCCTCGACGCGGCATGCTTGCTTCCCCCGTAAAACGGGGGAAGGTGCCCGCAGGGCGGATGGGGGTGCGCTCCTGCTCTCGCTCTGTTCTCTCAGCGCGGGCGCCAGCGCGTCTCGTACAGGTCGAAGCGCCGGTCCTTGAGGTTGGTCACCGCGCCGGCATTGCGGGCGCGGGCCAGGCTTTCCAGGCGCAGGTCGGCGAACAGCACGGTCTCGATGTTCGGCGTGGAGTCGGCTGCGATGCCGTCGCGGGCGAACGGGAAGTCGCTGGGCGTGAGAATGCAGCTCTGGCCATACTGGATGTCGAAGTTGTTGACGCCGGGCAGGTTGCCCACGTTGCCGGACAGCACCACGTAACACTGATTCTCGATCGCCCGCGCCTGCGAGCAGTAGCGCACGCGCAGGTAACCTTCGCGCACGTCGGTGCAGAACGGCACGAACAGGATCAGCGCGCCCTGGTCGGTCAGGTGGCGGGCCACCTCGGGGAATTCGGAGTCGTAGCAGATCATCACGCCGATCGGGCCGCAGTCGGTGAGGATCGTCGCGGCGCTGTCGCCGCCGGAGATGTTCCACACGTTGCGCTCGCTGGGCGTGGGATGCAGCTTCTCGCGCTCGTGCAGCGAACCGTCGCGCAGGCACACGTAGCAGACGTTGTGGATGTCGCCGTTGGCCTGTTCGGTGGGGTGCGTGCCGGCGATGATGTTGATGTTGTAATGGACGGCCAGACGGCTGAACAGCTCCTTCACCTGGGGCGTGTACTGGCTCAGCTTGCGGATCGACTCGAATGGCGACAGCTCGGTGTTCTCGATCGACAGCAGCTGCAGGGTGATCAGCTCGGGGAAGGTGACGAAGTCCGCGTTGTAGTCGGCGGCAATGTCGGTGAAGTATTCGACCTGGGTGGCGAACTCCTCGAACGAGGTGATCCTGCGCTGCTGGTACTGCACCGAAGCCACCCGCACCGAATCGGGCAGGCGCCGGGGCGAGGGGATCGGCGGCATGTCCGGCTGGTCTAGCAGGCGCGGGTTGCGCCAAACCAGGTGCACCGCATAGCCCAGCGAATCGTGGTCCGACGGTACGTACGCCCGCAGCAGGCCGATCACCTCGAAATCGTTGTTGAGCTGGAAGCTCAGGGTGAGGTCGCGGCGCTTGCCTTCCGCCACCGCCTGCACATACGCCTCGGCGCTGCCGTAGCGCTGGAGGTTCCTGGCCAGTCCGGGGATGCGCCCGCCGAACACGATGCCGCGCAGCTTCAGGTCGGTGCACAGGCGCTTGCGCGCGTGGTACAGCCGCTGGCCGATGCGCATGCCGCGATAGTCCGGGTGCACCACCACTTCCATGCCGTACAGCCAGTTGCCGTCGGGCTTGTGGCGCGAACCCATGCCGCCGCCGGTGATCTGCGACCAGGTATGCGGGGCCAGCGCGGTTTCCTCGTCGATGCGGAAGGTGGCGCAGTAGCCGACCACCTTGCCTTCGTACTCGACCACGAACTGGCCTTCGGGAAAGTGCGTCTGCTGGGAGCGCAGCATCTCCGGCGAGTGGCCCCACTCGGCGGTGTAGATGCGCGCGGTCAACTCGGCCAGTTGCGGCACGTCGTCCAGCCGGGCCTGGCGCAACAGCAGTTTCGGGGTGTTTTCGCTGGTTTTCTTGCTCATGGGTCTGTGCACGGTCGGTTTGCGCTCGGGTGAAGACGGAGCGGGGCGCCGGTTACACTGCACCATTCGGTGCGGAGCAAGCGTGATGAGCGAGTGGGCGAATCCCTCGGGTTTCGAAGCCGGCCAGCTTTGGCGTGGCGACGGCTGGCTGGCTGATGGCCGGTTCGGGCTGTCGCCCGACGGCGCGCTGCTCGACGCACCGGCCGGGCCGCAGGCCCCGATCGGCTCGTGGGCGTTGCCGGGCATGCCGAACCTGCATTCGCACGCGTTCCAGCGGGCGATGGCCGGCCTGGCCGAACGTCGCAGCAAGGCCGACGACAGCTTCTGGAGCTGGCGCGAGACGATGTACGCGTTCGCCGCGGCGATCACGCCGGAGCAGCTGAAGGCGATCGCCAGCCAGCTCTACGTCGAGATGCTGAAATCCGGCTACACCCGGGTCTGCGAATTTCACTACCTGCACCACCAGCCGGACGGCACGCCGTACGCGCAGCCCGAGGCGATGTCGCTGGCGTTGATCGAGGCGGCGCGCGAGGCCGGCATCGGGCTGACCCTGCTGCCGGTGCTGTACATGAGCGGCGGTTTCGACGGCCGGGCGCTCACCGCGCGGCAGCGCCGCTTCGGCCATTCGGTGGACGGCTATCTGCGCCTGCTGGAAAGCCTGCGTGCGCATGAAGGCGACGCGGTGCGCGTCGGCATCGCGCTGCACTCGCTGCGCGCGGTGCCGGAACAGGCGCTCGCCGAGGTGCTGGCCAGCCCGCTGGCCCGCACCGGTCCGATCCACATCCACATCGCCGAGCAGATCGGCGAAGTGCAGGATTGCCTGGCCACCCGCGGCGCCCGTCCGGTCGAGTGGCTGTTCGAACATGCCGACGTCGACGAACGCTGGTGCCTGGTGCACGCCACCCACCTGACCGAGGCGGAAGCCGTGCAGCTGGCGCACAGCGGCGCCGTCGCCGGCCTGTGTCCCACCACCGAGGCGAACCTGGGCGACGGCCTGTTTCCGCTGGCCGACTTCCTCGACGCCGGCGGCACGCTCGGCGTCGGTTCGGATTCGCACATCTCGATCTCGCCGGTGGAAGAGCTGCGCTGGCTGGAATACGGCCAGCGCCTGGCCACCCGCCACCGCAACATCGCGGCGCGCCGGCAGGGCGACAGCGTGGGCGAGACCTTGTGGCGGGCCGCCCTCGTCGGCGGTGCCCGGGCCAGCGGCGCGCCGGTCGGCGAACTGCGCGCCGGGGCCCGCGCCGACCTGATCGTGCTGGATGACGCCTCGCCGCTGCTGGCCGCCCGCGACACGCGTTCGCTGATCGACAGCTTCCTGTTCTCCGGCAACACGCCGCTGGTGCGCGACGTGATGGTCGGCGGCCGCTGGCAGGTGCGCGACTTCAGGCATCGCGACGAGGCCGCCATCGCGGCACGTTACCGCGCCGCGGTGGGCGCGCTGGCGGCGCGTTGAGGCAGCACGGCGGAAGATGAACGCCGGCCATCGACTGCTCGCCCCGGCGTCATCGGCGTGGACGACAGCAGCGTTCTGACGGACACCTGCCACGAATGGAGTGTCCCATGCGTCGAATCACCTCCTGTCTTGCCCTCGGCGTGCTGCTGGCGGTCAGCGCCTCGCTCACCGGCTGCATCGTGGCCGCGCCCCGTCCGGTCGCCCACGTGAGGGTAGTGGAGCCCGTCCACGCGCGGGTCTGGGTTCCGGGTCATTGGGGTCCCCACCGCGTATGGGTCGGCGGCTACTGGCGTTATCGCTGACGCTCACGATGTCCGCGCCGCCGGGATCGGCAGCGCGGACCCTACGCACGACCGACGCGATTTGCCACACTCCGTTTTTCTGTCGGCGTGCCTGCATGCGTTCGAATGCCTTGCTCGCGGTGGGACTGGCGCTGTGCTCGGCGCTGTTCTTCACGCTCACCTACGTGCTCAATCGCAGTCTGGTCGCCGGTGGCGGGCATTGGGCATGGGCGGTGATCCTGCGCTACCTGCTGACCTTGCCGATGCTGGCCGTGGTGCTGCCGTTCCAGGGCGGGCTCGGTGAACTGCCGGGGGAATTGCGCCGGCATGCGCGGCCGTGGTTGCTGTGGAGCGGCGTGGGTTTCGTGCTGTTCGGCGTGCCGTTGACCTGGGCGGCCAGCAGCGGGCCGTCGTGGCTGATCGCCGGCAGCTTCCAGACCACTGTGCTGGCCGGCCCCTTGCTGGCGCCGCTGATCTATCGTGACGAACGGGCGCGGCTGGCCTGGCGCACGCTGGCGATCGGCGCGCTGATCGTGGCCGGCGTGTTCGCGCTGCAATGGGGCCACGCTCAGGGCCGGCTGCATGCCGGCGACTGGCTGGCGATCGGGGCGGTGGTGCTTTCCGCATTCGCCTATCCGCTGGGCAATCGGCAACTGCTGTTGCATCTGGAGCAGGGGCCGACGCAGTTGAACGCGGTGCAGCGCGTGTTCGGCATGACGCTGTGCAGCTGGCCACTGTGGCTGCTGTTCGCGGTGATCGCCTGGTTCACCGTCGGCCCGCCGAGCCTGCGCGAGGCCCTGCTGGCCGGCGGCGTGGCGCTGTCCTCGGGCACCATCGCCACCATCCTGTTCTTCCGCGCCACCGACATGGTGCGCAGCGCACCGACCGCGCTGGCCGCGGTGGAGGCGATGCAGGCCGCGGAGCTGCTGTTCGCCAGCTTGCTCGGCGTGCTGTTCCTCGGCGAGGCGTGGCCGCGTGGCTACGCGCTGTTCGGTGCGCTGGCGATCATCGTCGGCATCGCGCTGTTCGGCTGGGTCAGCGGCCGCGGTGCGGCAGGTGACGACGAGGCCGTGCGTGTGCTGCGCGGTGATCGCAGCGCCTGAGCGGCTTATGCTTGCGCGATGCCCACATCCCCAGGCAAGACCGACACCATGAACCAGCAGGCGGAGCCGGCTCCGTACATCCGCCACGGCACGCCCGCGTTCCGTCACACCAACCTTGCCCTGTTCGCCGCCGGCTTCGCCACGTTCGGACTGCTGTACTGCGTGCAGCCGCTGATGCCCGAGTTCAGCCGCCACTACGGGGTCAGCGAGGCCGGTGCGGCGATGTCGCTGTCGTTGACCACCGGCGTGCTGGCGTTCGCGATGCTGTTTGCCGGCGGCTTGTCCGATGCATGGGGACGCAAGTCGATCATGGTGGCCTCGCTGCTGGCCTCGGCCGTGCTGGTGCTGGTCACCGCGCTGATGCCGGACTGGAACGCGCTGCTGCTCGTGCGCAGCCTGCTCGGCCTGACCCTGAGCGGTTTGCCGGCCGTGGCGATGACCTACGTCAGCGAGGAGATGCACCCGGAATCGGTCGGCCTGGGCATGGGCCTGTACATCAGCGGCAGCGCGGTGGGCGGCATGGGCGGGCGGCTGATCTCCGGCGTGCTGGCGGACTTCTTCGGCTGGCGCATCGGCGTGGCGACGGTCGGCATGATCGGCCTGCTGGCCGCGCTGGTCTTCTGGCGCGTGTTGCCGCCGTCGCGGCACTTCGTGCGGCAGCCGCTGCGCTGGCGCAGCCTGCTGGCCCGCTTCGGCGGCATGTTCCGGGACCGCGGCCTGCCATGGCTGTTCGTCGAGGGCTTCCTGCTGCTCGGCGCGTTCGTCACCGTCTACAACTATCTCGGCTACCGCCTGCTGGCGCCGCCGTACAAGCTCAGCCAGACCGTGGTCGGGCTGATCTTCGGCATCTACCTGATCGGCACCTTCAGCTCGGCGTGGATGGGACACCTGGCCGGCAAGCTGGGCCGGCGCAAGGTGTTGTGGACCGCGTTCGCGCTGATGCTGCTGGGCGTCGCGCTGACCATGACCACGCCGCTGCTGCTGGTGATGCTGGGCATCGTCGCGATCACGTTCGGCTTCTTCGGCGGCCACTCCATCGTCAGCAGCTGGGTCGGCCGCCGCGCCGGCGCGGCGAAGGCGCAGGCCGCCTCGGTCTACCTGTTCTGCTACTACATGGGCTCCAGCATCGCCGGGGCCAGCGGCGGGCTGTTCTACGCCGCGCACGGCTGGCACGGCGTGGCGCTGTTCGTCGGCGCGCTGGTGCTGGCCGGGCTGCTGATCGCGCTGTGGCTGTTCCGCCTGGCCCCGCTGGTCAACGTGGCGACGCCGCCCACGCCGATGAGCAAGGGCGCGATGGGGTAGGGCCTGCTTTGCTCTTGCCTCGTTCTTTCACCTGCGTGCAGGGGAAGCCGGGAAGGATGCTTTTGATGTTGCGGGACTGGCGGGAAGAGCGAACCCCACCCCAACCCTCCCCTGCGTGCAGGGGAGGGAGAAAAAACGCTCAGCGGGACGCGGGTTTCAGCATGTCCTTCACCGCGTCGTAGCTGCCGTCATTCGCCGCAGCGGGAATCCCCAGCAGATGGGTCATCAGCGGATAGACGTCCAGGTTCGGGAACGCGGGCACCTTCGCGCCGACGCGGAACGCGGGGCCGTGGGCCACGAAGATCGCCTGCATCAGCGGTTCGGCGTTGTCGAAGCCGTGCTCGCCCAGGCTCACCCGGCCCTTGCGCTTGGCCGCGTAGTCGGTGGTGGTGATGCGCCAGTGCACGTTCGCCAGGCACAGCAGTTGCGGCACGCGTGCGTTGTGGCCGTAGGCCAGTCGTGCGGGCACGCGGGTCTTGTCCCAGCACTGCATGTGCGCCTGCGGCTGCTCCAGGGTCTGTTCGATCTGGCGGAACGCGGCGCGGTCCCCGGCGCTGTCCGACTTCGGATTGAACCCGGCCAGGATGCCCAGGCTCACCGCGTGGACCTGGTCCAGCGGGATCAGCGTGTCGATCATCACGTTGTTCGCTTCGGGCACGGTGGCCATGCCGTGGTCGGACACCACGATCAGGTTGATCCGCTCGAACAGGCCACGCTGCTTCAGTCCGCTCACCAGCTGCGCCAGCGCCGCGTCGGTTTCGCGCAGCGCCTCGTTCACCTGGGGTGTATCCGGGCCGTAGACGTGGCCGGCGTGATCGACCCCGTCGAAGTACAGGGTGAGGAAGCTGGGCCGCTCGGCGACGGGCAGGTCCAGCCACGCCAGCACCTGGTCGACCCGCTGGGCCGGCGTGACCGCGCCGTCGTAGGCCAGCCAGTGGTCGGGACGATGGCCGTGGATGTCCGCTTCCGAACCAGGCCAGAACATCGTGGCCGTGCGCAGCCCATGCTGGTCGGCGGTTTCCCAGATCGGCGTGCCCTCGGCCCACCAGCGACCGTCGCTGATCGCCTTGCGGCTGCTCAGCGAGAACTTGCCCAGCTGCGGGTCGAACATCGTGTTGTTGACCACGCCGTGGTGGTCCGGGGTCAGGCCGGTGACCAGGGTGTAGTGGTTCGGGAACGTCAGCGACGGGAACGCCGGCTGCATCGAAGCGGCCTGCACGCCACCGCGGGCGAGCATCGCCAGGGTCGGGCTGAGCCCGCGCTGCATGTAGTCGTGCCGATAGCCGTCGATGGAAATCAGCAGCACGGGCGCGGGTTTGCCCGCCGTGGCGGCGATGGCAGGTGTGGCTGCGGGGCGCTGCGTGGCGCAACCGAAGCTGAATGCTGCCAGGGAGCAGAGCAGCAGGCGAAACAGGATTTTCATACGGACAACCTTACGATGCATTGAAACCAACTGCACATGATCGCGCACCCTCATGACCAATACACGTCTTGATCGTTATTCCCGGACGACACGCCTGCTGATGGCCGGCCTGGTGGCGCTCGTTCCGCTGGCCACGGCGGCGGCCTGGCAGTCCACCGCGCAGCCGGTGATCCGGCCGGTGTCGCCCAGTGTGCGGTTCCAGCAGGCCGCGCAGCAGCAGAAGACGCGCGACGACCTGCAGCAGAGCCAGCTGCAGCAGCAGTTGCACAATGCCGTGCAGGACACCGCGAAGCGTCCGTCCGCGAATGACCCGCGCGCACTCGAGCAACTGGACAAGGCCCAGCAGGCGCAGCGCGACCGTGACCGCGCCGCGCAACAGGATCTGCTCGATCGCCAGCGCGACCAGCAGAACGTGCAGCCCTTGCCCCGGGTCGTGCCGAAGGCGCTGCCGACCTCCGCGCAGGGCGGTTGAGCCGCGCGGCTCCGCCTGGAGCCTGTGAAGAAAACCACTTCCTGTGGTTTTCTTCTATCGCGAGCCCGGTACACGACCGGACTCGCTCACATGAAACAGTCACTTGCATGACTGCTTCATGCTCGGCCCTCATGGCCGACCTGAGAGGTTGAAAAAACTCACAACCTCTCAGCCGAACAGGTCGCCGTGCGCGATGCGCTGTTCCAGGTTCAGCAGGTAGCGCTTCGTCGGCAGGCCGCCGCCGAAACCGGTGAGGCTGCCGTCCGCGCCGATCACGCGATGGCAGGGCAGCACGATCGGCAACGGGTTGCGTCCGTTCGCGGCACCCACCGCCCGCACCGCCAGCGGCTTGTCGATGCGCCGGGCCAGTTCGCCGTAGCTGATCGTGATGCCATACGGAATCCGCCCCAGCTCCTGCCACACCTCCAACTGGAACGGCGTGCCGACCGGATGCAGCGGCAGCTCGAACTGCTGACGCTGGCCGGCGAAATATTCCTCCAGTTGCACCCGGGCGAACTGCAGCGGTGCCGCCGCGCGTACCCAGCCCGGGTGCGCCTGCTTCGGGTGCCGTTCGCGCTCGAACCAGATCTGCCGCAGTCCATGCCGGTCCGCCACCAGGCGCAGCGTGCCGACCGGGCTGTCCATCTCGTCGTACCAGATCGTGTCGGGGCCTGCGGTCATGCCATCGTCTCCGTCTTGCGTGGGCGTGGTGGCGTGTCCGCGGCACCGCGCCAAAGGTGGATCACGGCGTACGCGCGCCACGGGCGCCAGCGGTTCGCCAGTTCGGTCAGTGCCTTCGTGCCCAGCGGCGTCGCGGATGTCGTCGCCTCGCGGCGCAGGATCAGGTCGGCCGCAGGAAACGCATCCGGATCGCCGAGCGCGCGCATCGCGATGTAGTGCGCCGTCCACGGGCCGATGCCCGGCAGCGCGACCCAGCGCGTCACGAACTCGTCCAGCGATTGGCCCGCCCGAAAATCCACGCGGCCATCCAGCAAGGCCTGCGCCACGCCGCTGATCGTCGCGGCGCGCGCGGTGGTCAGCCCGACCTCGCGCAGATCCGCTGCGGCCAGCGCGGCCGGCGTCGGAAACAGTCGGGTCAGGCCGGGCCACGGCGCCGTCGGCAACGGCTCGCCCCAGCGCTGCACGATCCGGCTTGCCAGCGTGCGCGCCGCCGCCACGCTGATCTGCTGGCCCAGGATCGCCCGCACCGCGATCTCGAAACCGTCCCAGCCGCCGGGCAGGCGCAGACCCGGCTCGCGGCGGCGCAGCGGGCCCAGGATCGGGTCGGCCCGGAACGTGTCGGTGATCGCCTGCGGGTTCGCGTCCAGGTCGAACATCCGGCGCAGCGTCGTCACCACGCCGAGGATCTGCGTCGGCTGCGGGCAATGCAGTTCCAGTTGCAGCGCATGTTCGCCACCCGGCCACGCGCGCAGGCGCAGCCAGCCCGGCGTGTTCGCGGGGCCGAACACGCGTGCGTAGCTGTGCTCGTCGACCTGTTCCACGCCGGGCAACGCGCGGGTGCGCAGGAACGCGAGCAGCGCATCGAACGCATACGGTGGCCGGTAGCCCAGTCGCAACCGCAGCGGCGCACCTGCCATCGCGCGCGGATGCCGGCGCAATTCGCGCGGCGCGATCCGGTTCGCCTGCGCGAACGCGGCGTTGAACCGGCGCAGGCTGCGGAAGCCGGACGCGAGCGCGACTTCCGTCACCGGCAGCGCCGTCTCCGTCAGCAGCTGCTTCGCGAACAGCAGCCGGCGCGTCGTGTGCACGCTGATCGGCGGCGCGCCGACATGCTCGACGAACAGCCGGCGCAATTGCCGCGCACCCACGCCGACCTGGGTGGCCAGCGCGTCCAGCGATTGCTCCGCCAGCGCGCCGGCCTCGATCAGCTTCAATGCGTGGGCCACCGCCCGGTTGCCGCGCTGCCCTTCGTCGCTGCCCGGCGCCAGCTCTGGACGACAGCGCAGGCACGGCCGGTAGCCGGCCACCTCGGCCGCCGCCGCGTTCGCGAAATAGCGCACGTTCTCGCGCTTCGCGGAAGGCGCCGGGCAGACCGGGCGGCAATAGATGCCGGTGCTGCTCACCGCGACGAAGAACAGCCCGTCGAAGCGCGCGTCGCGGCTGCGTCGGGCCTGTTCGCAGATGGATGCCGCGGGCAGGGAAGGGGCTGGACTCATGACCTTGAGGCTAGCACCGCCGCGCCGGCCAGACTCGCCGTTTTCGGACATCAATACCGCGCGCCTCGATGCGCAGGCATCAAGGCCGCATGCATCAATGCCGCATGCGTCAATGCCGCAGCATCAATGCCGGATAACGGGCAGCGCGGCAGTGTCGCCGTGCGGGCACGCCGCCACGCGGCCGGCGCGGAATGCATCCGCGTCCGCCGCGCTCGCCGGCCTGCCTTCATCACCACCATCGAACGCGGCGCGCCACACGCCATCCGCCGCGCGCCGCCACGTCGTCGCGAACCGGCCGATCGTGTAGCGCCGCTTCGCGCCCGGTGCCATGTTCTCGAACAGGTACGCACCGCTGGAATACGCGAGCGTGCCATCGCCGCTCACCACGACCTGTTGCGGATACCAGTCCAGCCGCACCGTCCTGCCCTCGATCATCGGCGCCCAGTGCTGCAGGATCGCGGCGCGACCGCGCGTCGGCTGCGGCGTATTCGCATCGAACACCGCGTCGGCCATCACGTGCCCGGCAAACGCCGCCGCATCGTGCTTCTGCACGCTCTGCGCGAACGACAACTCGCGCTGCCATACCGCGCACTCCGGCGTCGCCGCCTGCGCGATGGCCGGGGCGATCGCGCACGCCAGCAACACCCGCCCACTCCCACGCAACGTCATCAGCCTGCTCCCCGCGGACCGCCCGCCGCCGCAGGATTCTCCTTGTCCGGGCACACGGCCAGTGCAGGACGGCAGGGGGTGGACGCTTCAGGCCGCGACAGGCGCGGCCGGCGCAGTATGATCGTTGGCGTCGCCAGGGCTGGGGGAGGCCCGCATGACTGCACTGCAACGCGGTTTGCTGATAGCGGCCCTGGTCCTGCTGGGCCTCGGTGAGTGGATCTGGAACATGCACCTGGTGCAATCGCAGGTCCGGCAGATGATGCAGGCGCAGGCGGCGAAGCCGCACAACCGCCCGTCGTCGCTGCCCGCGCACAAGTTCACTCGCGAGCAGGGCTATGCGTTCATCGCCGCGCTGAAGAAGGCCGAGGCGATCACCGATCCGCTGCAGCGGTGCCTGGCCTATCCCGATCCGCCGGACAGCCACTGGTCGCGCGATGCGGTGGTCGCGTATTGCCATTACCGCCTGCCTCCGCTGCTTTCGTTTGGTCAGATGCAGGCGCTGATCCAGGATGGAAAGTCTGCCGAAGTGGATCGCCGTCTGTCCGCTGCCTTGCAGGCACAGCAGGCCGATCCTGCCAGCGGCCAGTTCGATCGCATCTACGAAGAGGCCTTCAGAAACGGTTCGTTCGACATCCGCCCGACCCTGGATGCCTGGAAGCGCGACTCACCCGATAGCGCATTCGCGTTTGCCGCCAGCGGCCTTGCTTACGTGTCCATGGCGGGGGAAGCGCGCGGCGGGAAGTACATGAAGGACACCCCCGACGATGCCGTCCAGGCCATGGACAACCTGCTGGTTCAGGCGGACAGCGACCTTCGCCGCGCCATAGCGCTCAATCCGAAAATGGCCCCTGCGTATGCGGGCCTGATGAACGCCGGCGCCTTGAGTTATGGCGACGATTACGTGGATGCGGCGTGGAGGGATGCGCTGAGCGCGGTACCGAACGATTTCGAGATCTACAACATGGCGATGTGGGCCCGCGAGCCGAAGTGGGGCGGGTCGATCAGGGCGATGGATCAGCTGGCAGCGGTGGCGCGGCAGCATGCGAAGGTCAATCCAATGATGCGGATACTGCAGTCGTCCCGTCCGTTCTACCAAGTGTGGAACTGCGACTGCACGCACGAGGCCGAGATGGCGGCCTATCCCCAAGCGGTCGACGAGTTGATCCTCAGCACCGACCTGATCCGCCTCGGTAACCTGTCCGCCGATTATCGTAACCAGACCATGGCGCTGATCTTCGGCTCCGAAGCCCTGCGTTTCACCCCTGATGACGAGAAGGTACGCATCAACCGAGCTTACGCCTTGGTCGATTACGACGAAGCAGCATGGGCCGCCGCCGATATGAGCCAGCTGTTGGTACGCTCGCCGGAAAGTCGCAACGCACTCAAGGCGCGCGTCCACGCTTATGAATGGCTGGGCAATTACGCTGATGCCGAAAAGGACCTGCGCACGCTGATGGCCATGGATCCACGCGACCCTCGCCCGTTGGGCGAATTGGGCGACATGCTGGTGAACATGGCGCATGACTGGGACAAGGGCTGGGCCGTGGCCGACCAGCTGATCCGCGAGCAGCCGCAGAACCCGTATGGGCTGCTGCTGCGCGCCGGCATCCAGGAACAGCAGCCCCGTGGCGGCCTGGACGCGACCGTCCAGCAACTGCAGGCGCGCTTCGGCAAGGACCCGAACATGGCGAAGATCCTCGTGCGCATGCGCGCCGCGGTGGCGCTGCGCAAGCACACCGGCATCGACGGCAAGCCCGCGGCGCCGTAAGCCGGCCCCCGGTTCGACCCGGCCGCTGACCTATACTCGGTGGTCTGACTCACCGGAGCCCTTCGTGATGAACGCACCCACCCGCATCGACACCACCCGCACCATCCGCGCGCCCCGCGGCAGCGAGCTTTCCTGCAAGAGCTGGCTCAGCGAGGCGCCGTTCCGCATGCTGCAGAACAACCTCGATCCGGAGGTGGCGGAGAACCCGGCCGAACTGGTGGTGTACGGCGGCATCGGCCGCGCCGCGCGCAACTGGGAGTGCTTCGACGCGATCCTGAAGTCGCTGCGCGAACTGAACGACGACGAGACCCTGCTGGTGCAGTCCGGCAAGCCGGTCGGCGTGTTCCGCACGCACGCTGACGCGCCCCGCGTGCTGATCGCGAACTCCAACCTGGTGCCGCACTGGGCCACCTGGGAGCACTTCAACGAGCTCGATAAAAAGGGCCTGATGATGTACGGCCAGATGACCGCCGGCTCGTGGATCTACATCGGCTCGCAGGGCATCATCCAGGGCACCTACGAAACCTTCGTCGAGATGGGCCGCCAGCACTACGGCGGCAACCTGAAAGGGCGCTGGATACTCACCGCCGGCCTCGGCGGCATGGGTGCGGCGCAGCCGCTAGCCGCGTCGCTCGCCGGTGCGTGCAGCCTCAACATCGAATGCCAGCAGAGCCGCATCGACTTCCGCCTGAAGACCCGCTACGTCGACGAGCAGGCCAGCGACCTCGACGACGCGCTGGCGCGCATCGCGAAATACACCGCCGCCGGCGAAGCGAAATCCATCGCCCTTCTTGGCAATGCCGCCGATATACTGCCCGAGCTGGTCAAGCGCGGTGTACGCCCCGACGCCGTCACCGACCAGACCAGCGCGCACGACCCCGTCAACGGCTACCTGCCGCAGGGCTGGACCGTGGAGCAGTGGTTCGAACGCCGCAAGAGCGACCCCGCCGGCACCGCCAAGGCCGCCAAGCTGTCGATGAAGACCCACGTCGACGCGATGCTGGCGTTCCACGCCCAGGGCATTCCCACCTTCGACTACGGCAACAACATCCGCCAGATGGCCCAGGACGTCGGCTGCGAAAACGCGTTCGCGTTCCCTGGCTTCGTCCCCGCCTACGTGCGCCCGCTGTTTTGCCGCGGCGTCGGCCCGTTCCGCTGGGTCGCGCTGTCCGGTGACCCGGAAGACATCTACAAAACCGACCAGAAGGTCAAGGAACTCATCCCCGACGACGAACACCTGCACCGCTGGCTGGACATGGCGAAAGAGCGCATCAGCTTCCAGGGCCTGCCGGCGCGTATCTGCTGGGTTGGGCTGGGGTTGCGCGACAAGCTCGGCCTCGCGTTCAACGAGATGGTGCGCAACGGCGAGCTGAAGGCGCCGGTGGTGATCGGGCGCGATCATCTGGATTCGGGCTCGGTGGCGTCACCGAACCGCGAGACCGAGGCGATGAAGGATGGCTCGGACGCGGTATCCGACTGGCCGCTGCTCAATGCGATGTTGAATGTTGCAGGTGGCGCGACCTGGGTTTCGCTGCATCATGGCGGCGGGGTGGGGATGGGGTATTCGCAGCACAGCGGCGTCGTGATTGTTTGCGATGGGTCGCGCGAGGCGGATGAGAGGATTGCGCGGGTGTTGTGGAATGATCCCGCCTCAGGTGTCATGCGGCATGCGGATGCGGGGTATGAGGTGGCGGTGGAGTGTGCCAAGGAGATGGGGTTGAAGTTGCCGATGGGTTGATAGACGGTTCTTTGGGCGCAAAAATCGGGGACGAAATGGATAAGCGTTGCTAAAGACGTTGCGCCAAGTAGCTATTCCCTCAGGTTGTGTTGTGCGCTAAGAAGGGCTCATGATGTTCACAGGTTGGGCTCCCAGTGAACGTCAAGAGCCAGTACCTATGGATTCGGGGAAAAGGGGGTAATCATGGCTGCCAGTCTTTCTCGGTTAACGCTTTATGCAATTATTTCTTCTATAGAACTCGATCTAAGGAGATCGTTAACGACATTTGCCGCAAACGCTAAATCGACATCGGATTTCTTTGGCGTCCAGCTTCTAAATGTCATTCTCGCGCGCGCAGGC
Organism: Rhodanobacter sp. FDAARGOS 1247; assembly: GCF_016889805.1. Classification (NCBI taxonomy): domain Bacteria; kingdom Pseudomonadati; phylum Pseudomonadota; class Gammaproteobacteria; order Lysobacterales; family Rhodanobacteraceae; genus Rhodanobacter; species Rhodanobacter sp. FDAARGOS 1247. The sequence continues at coordinate 2,184,334 of NZ_CP069535.1, read as the reverse complement.
TTTGATGAAATTGAAATAGACCGTGCGCGAGATAACTCCGAGCTTATCGACTTTTCAGATTTTGGTGATTTATACTCGCTGGCGAGAAGGCACTGCGACGAGTTTCCAGAGCGCTTAGCCGGGCAATTCAAGCTTCTGCATCGTAATTTCGAGCGCCTCATTGCTACGAGAAATCGGGTCATGCATGCGAGGCCACTCGAATATGACGATTTGGCTGAGACATTTGATCTTGCCAATTTACTAGTGAGGGAATCTCCACACTGGGCCGACTTGGCGGCCAGCCTTCAAGACCTTTCAAGTCAACCTGAGTCGGTTTTGAAGCTAAAGATCCCGTCATATAACGAGCCGACCAAAATTCTGCATAACCTGCCGCTCCCCGATTTCGATGAAACGGGATTCATTGGGCGGAAGATCGCGCTAGCAAACTTAGTTAAAGCTTGCCTTGGTGTTTATCCCGTGATAACGGTTGTGGGTGAAGGTGGTTTGGGGAAGACGTCTTTGGCTCTAAAGGCAGCATACGAGATTCTGGACTCAAAAGATGCCCCATTCGAAGCAATAATATTCGTCACAGCTAAAGCTACGCAGCTCACTACGAACGAAATATCACGAATCAGTGGCGCCATTAGCTCATCCCTGGGCATGATGGAGGTAGCTGTAGGCGTTCTGAGTGGTGATGTCGACGATCCGATCGAGGAACTGAAGGAACTACTGAGGACGTTCAAGATCCTCTTGATAATCGACAATCTTGAAACTGTTCTCGATAATCATTTAAAGGAGGTGCTCGATGATCTCCCTTTGGGCAGCAAAATTCTGATTACCACTCGCATCGGTCTCGGTGCGTACGAGTATCCGGTGAAGCTAGAAGGCCTAACCGACCAGGAGGCGGTTCATCTCTTGCGGGCTACCGCTGATATCAGAAATACCAATAAACTCACGCGCACTTCAAATGATAAACTTGCGGTCTTTTGTCGCAGAATGCGAAATAATCCTCTGCACATCAAATGGTTTGTTTCTGCGGTGCAGGCTGGCAAACGTCCGGAAGAAGTTCTTGCGGATGAAAAGCTCTTCTTGAAGTTTTGCTTGGCTAATGTTTTTGAGCAGATTAGCCCTGAGGCAAAGAACGTAGTAAAGACGCTGCTCGCACTTGGCGGGTCTTATACGGTTGCTGAACTGTCATATCTGACCGAGATGGAAGAAGGAATGCTGCTCAAGGCAGTCCAAGAGCTCATGCGCACGAATATGTTCATAATGACAAGCTCCCACTTGGGCAACACCTATGAAAGTAGATATGAGTTATCTCAACTATCTAGGGCATATTTGACAAAGTTCTATCCCGCCTCTAAGGATTACCAGCTGAAGCTTCTTTCGCTAAAGCATAAGTTGATTAGTGGTAGCGAGGAGCAAATTAATGCGGCAAGGAAGAACCCTTTGTCGCCTTACACTATTCACATGCGTGGTAGGAGCGACTGGGTGATTGCTAAGCATCTTCGGGATGCGTTGTCGTTTTCTAAGGAACGTAAGTTTGAAGAAGCTTTGCAAGTAGTCGAGAAGGCAAAAATTCTTTCTCCTGATTTCTACGAGTGCTATCGCGTGGAAGGCTGGATTAATGCTCTTATTGGCAACGCTAGCCAAGCCTATGATAGCTACGAACGGGCTATTGAGACGGAACCCAATGCAGCGAACGTAAGAATGATGTTTGCGGGATTCTTGTTGAGAGACCTGCATGACGCGAAACGTGCTTCGGAGGAACTGGAGAGGGTGGTTGAGCTACTGCCTGATAATCCGGAGCCAAAACTCGAATTTGCTCGTTGTTGCCTTTATCTGGCTCGCTTCGATGAGGCGGAGGCGATCTTAAATCAGCTAGCCGGTATGTCCGTTGACCATGAAAGAGTCCAAACAAAAATCGTAGACCTTCAGATACAGGTTTGGTGTAGGAAGGCGGATTTTTCAGCTAGTAACCAAGAGCCGCTAAAGGCTCTTGAATCGTTGGAGTCGCTGAGGGAGTACTTCGAAAGAATTATCGAGCCTGATGAAAAAATGTACTCTAGACTGGGCAGACTTAGAAGATCCGCAGCTCAAGTTCGAAATCAGTTACCTGTCGCGTCTGACGCTCATCGAAGAGCCGAGTCCTGCCTTGACTGGATCAATGGCACGTGCGATGCGTTTCATGCTCGCAATGATAGAGAAAATGAAAGTGGGGAGCTTGATCTTTGGGAGCGTGGCTATCTTGCTCGGTATCACAGTAGTAAAAAGTTTGGCTTTATTAGGACGCATGACAACGACGAGTATTTCTTTCATGTTTCAAGTGTGGCCGACGAATCTCTCCTTGAGGATCTGGCGATTGGTGCAGGTGTCCGTTTCAGGGTATCTCTTGATTACATGAACAGACTTGTTGCGATAGATATACATCGTGCGGATCCACTTCTTCGCCCTGAAGACCCTAGTGAGAGCTTGCACGATGCGATTGAAGGAAAGGTGGCTAATTAATTTCGTGCGCCAACCTAATTCGCAGAAAGCAAAAAACACAAAACAGGGATCAGAGTGCACTTTCTTGAAGCGATCATTGTAGAAAGTCGGCTCTGACCCTGTTTTGAAAATAAGGGGACAGGTTCATTTTTGCAAAACAGAAGCGGAAGTGCAAAATTGAACCTTAATTTATTTCTTTACATCTACAGGGTAAATCATGAGCTGGATTTTTGCGAGCATCGTTTCTGCCGTGTTTGGCGCTGGAATTATGTGGCTCATTTTAAAGAGGAAAATTGAATGGCGATCGAGGCTTGCAGCTGATCTTGAAATTCGTGTTCGTGACCTCGAAAAGCAGATTCACCTCAATGAGACGGCATTTTTGGCCAAGAAAAATGAGGCAGAACATTCTCGTCTTGAGGATGAAAAAAAAATTCGGTCCGTGGTGTTCCAAGACGGCTATGAGCATGGACTGACCGAAGGAAGGAAGGATCATCTGGTTGAGATTGCAAATCTCAAGGCCGATTTTCGAGAAAATATCGGCAAAGTTCGGGATGACGCTGCCCAGCAGGCAAGAAATGAGCTGAAACTTGAATATGAGGCACGTAGCGCTGTATTCAGCGTACGAATTGATCCGTATGTGAAGATTGAAAAAGACGCAGGTATTATTTTCACCACGCACAACACCTTTACCGGTTATCAATACCAACTTTTGATCAATGGCATCCCTGCCTTCAAGCCCCACGTGATTGTTCAACACTCTGAGGAAATCAAAGATGTAGATCAAGCACGCGTAGATCAGTTGATCACGATCGCGCAAAATTTGGCAAATACCGCCGCGCAGACCTATCTCGGTTCTGCGCCTGAGAAAGCCGTTATTTACGGATCAGAGGTTGTCAAACGGGTAACTAAGAATAAGGCCCCTGTCGCAGACGGTTCCTGAATTCCTATCCGGAAACTGGGAAACAAGCGGAAATGAAAACAGGGGTCAGAGTGCATTTTCTTGGAGCGGTCATTGTAGAAAGTCGACTCTGACACCTCTTTTTGGTTGAAGCAGTTCTAGTTTGAATCGTGAAGGGATTGGGTCGATGAGCCTGGCCCCTTTTTTGCTGCCCAACTTGTCGGGGGCTATTTTTCATGAACAAAGATCAGTTGACGCGCTGGAATGACACTATTGGTTATCTGAACACGAAGTTCCCATTGGCAGTGCCGAAAATCGGGGATCACATCAACACCATTGTTGGGGTTGCGCTGCGGGCCGCTATCTCGCAGCAGTTGGCCTTGGGGAGTACCAAGGGGGTTCACCCGAACACCAATGCCAATAAAAATGCTCGGCACGCGCTGCGTGCATTGCTATTGTGCCAACGCGTCTACTTTTCCGATCTCTGGGCCAAGCAAAACTTCGTTGGTCAGCAGGTCGCGGTCGCACTTTCATCTCTTGATGCGAACTGGAAGGCGCTGAGCCTGAATACCTGGGGGATGAGAAGCGAACAGAGTATTTGCGATGCGATTGCCATGTTTGCGATTTTGCCGAACGCTACCGCTCAGGATGTTTCCGACACGGCGAAGCTCGGTGCGCCGACAGGTTTGCCGCCAGCGATCGCCGGAAATCTGAATGCGGCGAGAAGCACTTTTGCAGTGACCGGGGCCGCCGAGACATGCTATCGCGGCGTGCTTGGGTGGCTACTCAAATCGGGAGTGGTGTCTTTTCGGTGGTTTATGCAGAATGCGGCGCCTACCGGGAAGGCGTCGCTTGACGATCTTTTCGGGGATGGCATTGAAGTATGGCCCGCCAGCACGCCCTTCACTGACGCCAGCGTCTTGCCCGATGTCGAAGCCGGATATGTCGTTCACATGTGGAACGAGAATACCGGGGCTGCGGGTTGGAATGGACACTGGGTAATAAGCAACGGCGACGGCACTTTTTGCGGCGTGAATAACGGCGAGGTGAAGGCGAGGCCGGGTAAGGTGGAGGTGCTCAAGAAATACTCCAACAATGGGGTGCTAAGGGCGCAATTTGAAGGGTACGGCGGCAATGAGATGGTTGAGGTTGTCGGCCCCAAAGGCTTTTTGGTTCTTCAGGAGAAGCAGCCCGTCACCGCTTCCCGTGGAAGAATGGTTAAATTCAATCCGCTGAATTTGCCCAATCGCATGTAGTGGCTGCCTGATGTCACCAGAAACACGGGTCAGAGTGCACTCTCTTGGAGCTTGCTCGAGAGAAAGTCGACTCTGACCCCTGTTTTTGAAATCAGGCTCACTTCCTGGGCCCTGGAAAATTCGACTGGCCCGTTGGGCGCGCCGGCGGCGGCACGTCGGTGGCCGACCGGCGTGCGCATGGCACACTGCTGCCATCCCCACGAGTTCGAGCCCAGGAGTCGAGCCATGACTGACGTTTACATCACCCGGGAAGAACATGGCCGGCATGGCCGCTATGTCGCAACGGTGACCGGTATCGAGGCCGAAGCCGAACTGGTTTTCACGCATCGCGGGCCGGGGCTGATCAGCGCGGATCACACCTTGTCCCCGGAGAGCCTGAAGGGCACCGGCGCGGCGTCGGCGCTGGTCGATCGGCTGATTGCCGACGCGCGCGGGCAGGGCTTCCGGATCATTCCGTTCTGCCCCTACGTTCGTGCGCGCTATCTGAAGAACCCGGCCTGGCAGGACGTGATGACGGTGGCACCGGGCGTAGTGCCGGAACCGTGCACCGACGAGACGTGACGTCCGGTGCCGGCGCATCCGTGCCGCGTGGGTCCGACGTCCCCCCGCTTTGAGTAGCGGGACGGTTTAGAGTCCGGGTTCACTGTAACTGCTTCGCATAGGCGGCAGGTGTCAGCCCGCCCAGCACCTTCTTCGGTCGCTCCTCGTTGTACTCGCATCGCCAGCGTTCGATCTCGGCGCGTGCATGCAGCAGGCTGGGAAACCAGTGCTCGTTGAGACATTCGTCGCGCAACCGGCCGTTGAACGATTCGATGTACGCATTCTGGTTTGGCTTGCCCGGTTCGATCAGGCGCAGCTGCACACCACGCTCGTGGGCCCAGGTCACCATCGCCTTGCCGCAGAACTCCTTGCCGTTGTCGCTGCGGATCACCTTGGGCAAGCCACGACTGAGCGCCAGGCGATCCATCACCCGCGTCACGCCCAGGCCGGAGATCGCCCGCTCGACCTCGATGACAACCGCCTCGTGGGTGGCGTCATCGACCATCGTCAGGCACTTGATGACGCGTCCCTCAGCGGTGCGATCAAACACGAAGTCCATAGACCAGACCTCGTTGGCTGCCTTCGGCCGAGCCAACGGTTGCCGCTCGGCAACGGGCACCTTCTTCCGCTTGCGCCGCCGCACCTGCAGCTTCGCTTCCTGATACAGCCGTTCCACCCGCTTGTAGTTCACCAGCAGCCCCGCTTGCCGCAGCTTCAGATGGATCATCCCCACGCCATAGCGCTTGTACCGCTGCGCCAGGGCCACGATCCGTTGCCGGAGGTCCCCGTTGCGATCCGGGCGTGTCGGATAGCGATACGCGCTGGCGCTCATGACGACGACCGCCAGCGCACGTCGCTCGCTCAATCCCTTCTCGGCCATCTGCCGCACCAGCTCGCGCCGAGCCGGTGCGCTCACCACTTTTTTCGCAGGGCGTCCTTGATGACCTCGTTCTCAAGCACCTGCTCGGCCAGCAGCTTCTTCAGCCGACCGTTCTCCGTCTCCAGCTCTTTCAGCCGTTTGGCGTCGGGCACACTCATCCCGCCGAACTTGCTGCGCCACAGGTAGTACGAGGCCTCGCTGAAGCCGTGCTGCCGGCACAGCGCCTTCACCGGCAAGCCAGCCTCCGCCTCACGAAGGAAGCCGATGATCTGTTCTTCGGAAAAGCGTTTCTTCACGTCCAATCTCCTTCAGATGGGGGATTGGACTCCAAACCGAGGTGCTACTCAAAACTGGGGGGACGTCGGGTCGTCCGAAACGCCGACCGCTCCGTCGAATCGTTGCGCACGACGGTTTGAACCTTGCGTGCGAGGTGGATGACCCTCGCGGTCCAATGCTTCGAACCTTGCGCTTCAGGGTTGTTGGCTTGCGTGCAAGCCTGCGGCCTTCGCGCTTGGGCGTTTTCTCCTGGTGATCGGCTGGAGAATGGTCGAAGGCTCCCCGGTGAGGGGCGGCGGTGAGCCCCAGGGAGCCGGCCGCCGCTGCGCCGGTTCTCGCCACCCCACCTAGGCAAGACCACCGCATCACGGCAAGATGCAGCGGACGATAGTCGGGGATCGGTCAGGGGAAGGGGGCAGGGGAAGCTGGGCAGGTTCACTGAACCGCTTTGCTGCTCGACTGCGAGACATGGGGGACATGGCTCATCAGATTCACGAACCGTCTTCCGGGTCGGGCTCGGCCGTGCCGTCCTGATTGGCCACTTCCGTTGTTGATCGGCTCGATCGCGATGCAGGCATTCCGCAATCCCATCCACCGACAGGAGCTCCCATGCTGTTCAGTCAACCCAATTCATACCGGGGCAAGATTCCCCTGGAGTTGTACGTCGAATTGCAGAACAAGTTCCCGCAGGAGGAGCTGGAGTCCGATCTGGCGTGGCTTCGACGCATAAAGAAGGACCCGTCGCTGTACCAGAAGATGTTCGGGACACCGCAGTTCAAGCTGGAGTTGATCCAGGCCGTGCAGCGTCGGGCGGCGATTGCAAAGATGGCCGCCGCCGGGGCGACGCGACAGGGGAAGGACTGGAAGGCGTGGTCTCCCGCTGCGCGTTATCAGGAGGATATGGCGCGTGAGGTTCAGAAGTCCGGCAAGCAACCGTCGGAGTATGCCAAGGAAGCCTACGCGCAGTTGCTGGAGCAGTTCGACGCCACGACTCCAGTCAACGGGAGCGTGTTCTGGAACGGCATCAACGAACTTGCCCTCATGAAGAAGATCGACAAGTGGAACAGCAGTGGGGAGATCTTCGGCCAGCTGGAGGCCACCACGGCCGCCCGCTATGTGAACAAGCAATTCGTGTGGGAGCCGGGCGGTGCTTTCGCGAACTACTTCACGAGTGTGTCCGGCAAACTCGGGCACGCGGCACGAGGGCATGTCACCGCAGTTTGCCGGTGTGGACTTCGCAACGATTCCATCCTGACCACGACCGAACTTCCGGCCATGGTCAAGTTGATGACTGACCAGATCAAGGCGAAGAAAGAGCCCGTCATCACCGATTTCACCATCGTCGTGATCGAGCCCATCCTGCTGCCGGACCAGCCGTACGCGATATACACCAACAATGATCTGGCGAAGGTCTCGATCGTCAGCCCGAAGCCCGGGAAGCGCATCAGTGGTCGAGACGATTGCAACGTGGACGGCCAGCTTTCCATCAGCAATCCCTTCCTTCAATACTACTGGGCTGCCCGGGGACGCCGGCCCGAAACCGCGGCTGTGACCAAGATCAAGGAAGACCTCAAGTCCCTGATCACGTGGCCGTGACTCGGGCGAGCGGAAACCGGGATCCGGTTCACTTGCGGGCATCCGAATATTCAAGGAAGTGATCGGCGCACGCGCTGGGAGATAGAAGGGGACGTGGCCAATTGAAATTTGCTCGTCATCTGGCATGGCGGGTCGACCGCCTGACTTAATCAGCCACGTCCCCTTTTTTCGACCTGAAACCCGGAGCAGTGAACTGATGCGAAAAATTATCCGATGCCTTGTCTGGGTTTGTTTGCTCTTGCTGCAGTTCGGCCCCACGGAGTACGCCCACGCTGATACGCCGGCAAAACCTTTGCTGGATGGCATGTCGGTCGTACAGGTCTCGCTCGGCGTGCTTCGTCCGAAGCTGGGAGATGGTGCGGTCGGTGCGGTGAATTTCGATCCCGCGAGCGGCGTGTGGCAATTTCGGCTCGACCGGGGCCAGGGCTCGGTGACGCCTACGTTGGAGATCACCCTCGACGAGTCGACGGGGGAGGTATGCGCACAGGATCCCGTTTCGGGACAGTGCGTCGCGCGGGGAAGCGCCGCCGCTAAACTCAAACAGGCACGTGACGAACGGGTGGCGCAAGAGGATGCGGTGCGGCGTCCCGCTCCCGATCTGCAGGGAGTGATGATTGCGCTGGTTCGCTACCAGGTCCAGGCGAAAGACGGTTACCTGCGAGCCAACTCGATGCCGCTTTACGTATCGCTCAGCTGGCCAGATGGCAGCCGGAGCATTGACCTGTCCGAGGATTCCATTCGTCAGCTTGCCGATACGGGCGTGGAACTTTTTCCGGCAAGCGCACTGACAGCATCGCGGAGAGATGCGCGGGAAAAGCCATGGATGCAGATGGGCGTGGGGCTTCCCATGCGCAGGCAGGACGGCAACTACGAAGTGATGTACGGATTCTATTGCGGCCCGTTGTGCGCGTCCTCGCATACGGCTGTGCTTCGTCACGATGCAGAAGGTTGGCATGTGCTGACATCGACCATGAACACCATTTCGTGACGAGATAAGGGGCCAGATTCATTATCCTGTGGTTTCCAACTGGGAAATAAGGGGTTAGGTTCATAACGGCGGGAAAGGGGACGTGGCTAATTAAATTGATTTTCCAAAGGTTGAGGGCGACTTTCTCTGAGCCGCGCTACTCGGTTTCCTGATCGCTCTCGCATCGCTTGCGGTTGGATGTCGGCCTCATCCGCCCTTACGTCAGCCAACCTCTATGTCGCAACTTCCCTCACGCCGGCAGTCACCTGTTGTCCCCTCTGGCATCGTTCCGGCGCCCCCACTCTCGTTCGCGCGCCACGACGCCGTCTTTCCGTGGACCACTACATGGACCGTGGGCTACTCACCCGCGTGTCCGTCGCCACCCAGTTGACCTCCCAGGTCTTGCCGCCGTCGTCCGAGAACGCCTGCTCGAAGTGGATGGTGTTGGCGTCGGGCCGGGTGATCACGAACTGCACGAAGACGGCGCGTCCGTCGAATTCTTCCTGGTCGTAGAACTCGCCGCGACCATCGATGAATTGGCCGATCGTCGGTTGTCCCAGCGTCCCGCCTCGGCTGCTGGCGAAGTTGAGGCTCCATTGCCGCGACTGCGGGTTGTAGAGGCGCAGGTTCAGGCCTTCGAAATGGCCGGCCAGACCGTCGGCCGTCAACTCGACCAGGTTGGCGCGTCCATCCCAGACCTTGCGCACGATGGTGATGCCTTCGTAATGCGCCCATTCGTCCGACCCCGACAACGGATGCACGAGCCGCTTCAGCTTTGTCTTCCAGGTGCCAATCTCGAAATCGAAATCGTGCTGGCCATCGCGCGCGGGCGCTACCGCGTGTGTGGCAACCTGCGCCGGCTGTGCGGAAACATGGGCGAACGGCAGACCGGACAGCCCCGTGCTGACTACCCAGAACAGGAACACACGAGCATGGCTTGGCATGGCATCCTCCAGCACTATCGGTTGGCTGACGCTAGAGGCACCCATGTCCAGCGACAAGACGGCACGTCAAGGTGCGTATCTGTTGGCGAAGTCCCATCCGCTTGCCGAGTGTCCGCTGCACGCGGCCTTCGTGGCGGTCGGCGGCAAATGGAAGCTCACCATCCTGTATTGGCTCGCCCGCGAGACCCATCACTTTTCCGCACTGCTGCGCCGGGTCACGCCGATCTCGCACAAGGTGTTGACCGAGCAACTGCGGGAGCTGGAAGCCGACGGACTGGTCGAACGCCTGGCGACGGCGCCCGTACCCGCGCCGGTGCAGTATCGCCTGAGCGATTACGGCCGCACGGTCCTGCCGCTGGTGGAGAACGCCCGGATCTGGGGGCAGTCACACCTGCAGCGCGTGCGCGGCGCGGACATGAGGCGGTCGGCGGCGACCTCGCTGAGCTGTTCGGAGGCACTCGTGACCGGCACGAGTGCAGGAAGCGTGGGCACCTCAACCTGACCGGAATGGCGCTTGCTCGTTGCACGTATTTTTCCTGGAGGGAGGGGCCTGCTTGAACGACGTGGAACTTCAACCCGGTGGTGCGGCAGCATGAGCAGCTTGAAATTTCAGGCGACAATCGAGATCAACGGGATCAATCCGTACGTGCGGGTCAGTGCAGCGCAGGCGAGCCGTTTGAAGGCGGGCTGGCGCAAGCCGCTGCCGGTTCGGGTGCAGGTGAATGGCCAGCCGGAAACGCCGTGGCGCATCAACATGATGCCCATGGGTGACGGCGACTTTTATCTGTATCTGCATGGCCAGGTGCGTGAGGCCTCGGCAACTGTCGTGGGCGATCTCGTCGAGGTGGACGTGGCTTTTGACGAGAGCTATCAGGCCGGTCCCGCACATCCCGTGCCGGCATGGTTTGCCGAGGCGCTGGCCGCGCAGCCTGCAGCCGCAAAGACCTGGGACGCGCTGGCGCCCAGCCGCCGGAAGGAGATCCTGCGCTACTTCGCGCAGCTCAAGTCGGTCGAGGCCCAGGCTCGGAATCTGCAGCTGGCGATGCATGTGCTGTCGGGCGGGCAGGGACGTTTCATGGCGCGGTCGTGGAATGTCGAGCCCGAAGGCGCTGGCTGACGCCGGCGAGAGAAGCCAGGTGAAAGGCCAGGCGAATCAAGGGGGGTGTGGCCAGGCAAGTCCAGTTGATGCCTTCACCCGGGCATCGGGCAACTGCTCCTGCGTTGCCTCAACTCGGGCATCCATGCCCTCGCCATGCCGTCACCATGCTCTCGCCATGCCTTCGCTCAGGTCGGGTTTCGAGCTCGAAAAACTCGCGACCTCTCAGTGCGTGCCTGAGCGCAAATCGTCGAAGTACGCGGCGATCTCTTCCGGAAATGCGTAGCGCTCTTCGGGCAGTGGCGAGCCGGCGTCGATCAGGGCGTTCGCGCAGGCCAGCCAGTCGCCGCCAGGCGTGGTTTCGGCCTGGGAGGCGAAGCTGAGCGTGCCGTAGACGTTGTCGTTGAAGCCGTGGCGCTCGTCGTAGCGCGCACCGTGGGCGAGCAGGAAGCGGGCAAGCGAGGCGTTGCCGCGGAACACCGCCCAGTTGAGCGCGCTGCCGTCGATGTCGCCGCCGCGCGCCGTGATCGGCCAGCCCGCCTCGACCATCACGCGCACGGCTTCCTCGCCGTTGGCGGACGCCATTTCCGGCAGCAGACGCAATGCGACGGGCGGCAGTTTGCCGATGAGGCCCGGCTCGTCGGCCAGCATCGCCTGCACGGTGGCACGATCGCCTCGCGCGCAGGCGCCGAGGAAGGCATCATGCGGTTGGTCGTCGGGCACGGCGCCGGCCTGCGCCAGTTGCCCAGCCACTTCGGTGAGGCCGAGGCAGCAGGCGAGGCGATAGGCGGAGACTCCGTGTCCGTTGCTGGCCGAGGGATCGGCGCCGGCGTCGAGCAGCAGGCCGATGGTCGCCGGCGAGCGACGGCGGCGGATGGCGTGCAGCAGGGGGTTGCCGCCGGGGCCAGGTTCGTTCGGGTCGCCACCGTGGGCGAGCAGCAGGCGCAGCGTGTCGGGATGCTCGTGGTCGAGCGCGCGGAACAGCGCATTGCAGCCGGTCACGCGGGCGCCGGCGTCGAGCAGCAGGCGGACGATCGTGCTGTCGGCGGTCTCGGTGGCGTGGTAGAGCGATTCGTTGTCGTTGGGATCGGCGCCGGCCCGCAGCAGTCGCTGCGTCAGCGCGGCGTCGTGGTTGCGACCGGCGGCGCCGTACAGGACGCTGAGCGGATCTTGCGGCAGCTGCGGATCGGTCCATCGCGCATCCGGATTCGCACCTGCGGCGAGCAGCAGATCCACGCAGGCGCGAATGCCTGACGCGTACGCGGGCAGCGCGATCATTCCGGAGAAGGTGGCGCAGGCCAGCGGCGGCATGCCGTTGTCGGCGCGGGCCGTCGTGGCCCAGGCGGGGTCGGCGGCGAGGGCGGCCCGTACCGTGGCGACGTCGCCGATGGCGCAGGCCAGTACGGGCTCGCCGGCCAGCAGCTGCGGATGTTCGCGCAGCAGGCGCTCGGCCAAGGCCGGCCTGGCCGTCTGGTAGCCGTGGCCGAAGGCCCAATGCATCCACTGGCGCTTTCGCGTGGCCGCGTCGACCGAAGCGGCCTGCAGCGCGACGTAGTCCTTCAACTGCGACCACGAGCCGAAACCGTATTCGCGCGCGATGCAGGACTGCGCGTCGTGCAGGCGCAGCTCCATCGCGGCGATGGCGGGGTGATCGAGCCGGGCGGCGGCGGGCAGGGCAAGGCGGACGCGTTCGAGCGCATCGGGTGCGCCGTGGCGGACATCCTCCAGCAGCTGCTTGGCCTGTTTCTTCAGATGGTCCAGGTGCGGACGGGCGGGCAGGTTCTTCATGACAACCTCCATGCAATGAATGCCGAAGGTCCGCAATCCCGGCTGCACAAAGGTTGATGGTGGCACGCCATCGACAAGTGGGTTGAACCCTTCCCGCGGACCCGGAGGCGGCTTGCGACGCCGGGTGCAAGCATAGACCAGCAGGGAGGCAATCCAAACCTCGGGGGCGGAACGCTTTCTTCGGGACGAATTGCAGAAAGCCGGTTTTGCCCGGGTTTCCCGTGCCACAGGAGCGCGTGCTTGCGACGGCGTTCACACCCCACGCACGGCATGACGGATGGCGGGTACCCCGGGGCTTCCCGTTGCGCGAGGATGCGTGCTGCGTGATTCCTTTGGACGAGGACATCCTCATGCCCCGACTGCTCCGCTGGCCCGCTTCGCTGGCCTTGTCGACTGCCGCCTGCCTGCTCGCACCGGTCACCCTGTCTGCCTTCGCCGCTCAAGCTGGCGCTCCGCCACCGGCGCGTACGGCCGACGTGGTCGAGCACCTGTTTGGCCACACCGTGCACGATCCCTACCGCTGGATGGAGGGCGATGACAACGCCGAGTTCCAGCGCTGGCTGGTCGCCCAGGGCGAGTACACGCGGGGCAAGCTGGACGCCTTGCCTACCCTGAAGAACTGGCAGCAGGCGCTGGCCAGCACCGATGGCGCCACCGTCATGCATCGCCGCCAACGCCGTGCCGGCGGCAGGCTGTTCTTCATCCGCCAGGACGCGAAGGGCAGCGGCACGCTGATGGTGCGTGACGCGGATGGCACCGAGCGCGTGCTGCTGGAACCGGCGACCCTCCAGGGCGACGGCGGCCACGCCTCGATCACGCTGTACACGCCATCGCCCGATGGCAGCAAGGTGGCGGTGAACGTCGACCACGGCGGCAGCGAGGTCACCCGCCTCGAAGTGCTGGACGTGAAGACCGGCAAGCCCACCGGCGATGCGGTGGAGCCGGTGTGGGGCGAGTTCGGTGCCGAGTGGCTGCCCGACGGCAGCGGCTTCGAGTACACCCAGATGGCGCCGCCTGCGCAGCGTACCGGTGGCGACCCGGTGCAGGACATGCGCGCACGCCTGCACCGGCTGGGTACGCCCTCGTCGCAGGACCCGATCCTGCTGCGCGCCGGCCAGGGCGAAGGCGCCAATCCGTCGTTCGCGATGCCCTCGCGCAGCTTCCCGGTGATCGAATTTCCCGCCGGTTCGCGCTGGGCGCTGGGCGAGTCGCTGGGCGCGCAGGCCGACCAGCGCTACTGCGTGGCGCCGCAAGCCGAGGCGGTGAAGCCTGGCGCGGCCTGGCACTGCATCGCCGACCTGGACGACCATGTGCAGTCCGCGGCCATCCGCGGCGATACGCTGTACCTCGTCTCCACTCATGCGCGCTCCCTTGGAAACGTGCTGGCGCTGGACTTGTCACGCCCGGGCGCGTCGATCGGGCAGGCTCGTTCCGTCCTGCCGCTGCAGGGCGACGACATGGTGGCCGGCACCAGCCTGTACGACGTCCAGCAGGTCGCACCGGCCCGTGACGCGCTGTACGTGAAGGTCTCGCGGAACGGCATCGACGAGATCCGCCGCGTCGACTACCGCAGCGGCAAGGTGGACGCCGTGCCGATGCCGTTGCCCGGCGTGGCCTCGCTGTTCCGCGCCGACCCTGGCCAGGACGGTTTCCTGCTGGAACTGCGCGGCTGGACCACGCCGCCGAAGTCCTGGCGCTACGACCCCGCGGCCGCCACCCTGCACGGCCTGGGCCAGGACGAAGGCAGCCCCGTCGACTACAGCATGGTCGAGGCCACCGAGACCGAGCTGGTCAGTGCGGATGGCACCCACGTGCCGCTCACCATCCTGCATCGCAAGGACGCCACGCTGGACGGTTCGCATCGGGCCATCGTGTTCGCCTACGGCAGCTACGGCATCTCCGTGCTGCCTTCGTTCAAACCCGTCCGGCTGGCATGGGTCAAGCGGGGCAACGTCTTTGCTTACGTGCACATACGCGGCGGCGGCGAAAAGGGCGAGGCCTGGCACCAGGCCGGCAAGGGGCCGAACAAGCACAAGGGCGTGGAAGACTTCGTCGCCGCCGTGCAACGCCTGAGCGAGCTGGGCTACAGCCGTCCGCAACGCACCGCGCTGCTCTCCGGCAGCGCGGGCGGCCTGGTGGTCGGCGGTGCGCTGGTGCGTGACCCGGACAAGTTCGGCGCGGCCGTATGCCTGGTGGGCGAGCTCAACCCGATCCGCCTGCTGCATGCGCGCAACGGCGCCAACCAGATCGGCGAGATGGGCGACCCGCGCAAGGCCTCGGACTTCCCCTGGATGCTGGCGATGGACCCTTACCAGCAGATCACGCCGCACACGGCCTACCCGGCGGTGCTGCTGGCCGTGGGCCTCAACGACAACCGCGTGTCCACCTGGCAGACCGGCAAGTTCGCCGCGCGCCTGCGCAGCGCCGACACCAGCGGACGGCCGGTGTGGATCCGCACCGATGCCAATGGCGGCCACGGCATGCAGACCTCGCTGGGTGCCGAGGCCGCGCAGTTCGCCGATATCTATGCCTTCCTCGATGCGCAGTTGCCGGCACGGTGAGCAACGGGATGCGGCTGGCGCCGCGGCGCTTGGCTGCGCCGGGGCTCACCGCGCTCGGCAACACCGCGCTGCGCCGGTTACGGAAAACGGGCTCGGCTGATTCGGCGAATCATTTCGGCGTGAGGTGGTACAGGCCGCCGGGGCTGGCGTCTTCCAGCATCCAGAGCGAGCCGTCCGGCGCCTCTTCGATATCGCGGATGCGTTTGCCGATCGTCCAGCGCTGGGCGGCGGTGGCGCCACCCTTGCCGTCGAACGTGACGCGAATGATGCCTTCGCTGACCAGCCCGCTGAGCAAGGCGCTGCCTTGCCAGTGCGGAAACAGGCGGCCCTTGTAGAACATGAGGTTGCCCGGCGCGATCACCGGCACCCAATAGATCACCGGCTTGACCAGGTCGGGCCGCGTGTCGGGGGCGGGGATCGGCACGCCGTTGTAGTTGATGCCGTAGGAGACCAGCGGCCAGCCGTAGTTCTTGCCGCGCTTGATCAGATTCAGTTCGTCGCCGCCGCGTGGGCCATGCTCGAGTTCCCACAGTCGACCATCGGGGCCGAAGGCGAGGCCGTAAGGCGTGCGGTGGCCGACGCTCCAGGTTTCGGCGGGCGTCAGGTTGGGCCCGGGGAACGTATAGGTGCTGACCACCGGCGCGCTCCTGGCTTTCTCGGTGTCGGTTGCCGGATCGATCAGTGCAATGGTGCGCGCACCGACCTTGCCCGCCCACGGATTGCCCGGCGCGGGCTTGCCGTCCAGCGTCAGCCGCAGGATCTTGCCCACCGGCTGATCGGGGTCCTGCGCGGGCATGAAGCGCTGGCGGTCGCCCACGGTGAGGAAGAGGTACTTGCCATCCGGTGAGAACGCCACCGCCGCGCCGGCCTGGCCGCCCTTGCCGGTGGGCATCTGGCGCCACAACACCTGGAAGTCGTCCAGCCGGGGCTGCTTGCCGTCCAGCACGAGCCGGCCGCGGCCCAGTGCGAGGCCGCCGCCGTAGTCGCCCGGTGCGACATAAGTGAGATAGACGTTGTGGTCTTTGGCGTAATGGGGCGAGAGGAACACGCCCAGCATGCCGTTCTGGCCCTGGAACCAGCTGGGCGGGACGCCTTCGAGTTCGGTCTTGGCGCCCTGCGGGGTGACCAGCTGGACGCGGCCGACCTTTTCGGTCACCAGCATGCGGCCATCGGGCAGGAAGGCGATGCGCCATGGCAGGTCGAAGCTCGCCACCCTGGTGATGGTGAAGGGAAGTTCGGGGTCGGCTTTCTGCTCGCCGGCATTGGTCTGCGCATGGGCGGCGCCTGTCAGCAAGGCCACAAGAAAGGCCGCGGTTGCCAGCTTCATCATGTGCATGTGTCCTTGCGTCCGGATGACCCGGGGCATCTTAGTGGTCTGAAGTTGTGTCGGTGTGACGGCGCCTCTCAATCCGTTGGCGCGGATGCCTTCCGTTTCCTTTGAGCGGGATCGGGGAAAGTCCTAACATGCCCGGATGTCGCCGATCCATCCGAAGGCATCGCGAGCATGGCCTTTCCGGTTCACATCCACAGGTACGAGGGAAGCACGCAGCTTCATGCTCCCCTGGAGTGGCCGACCATGCGGATCGAGCACCGGCTTCTGAACCCCGGTTTCCTTCGCCCCGTCACCTGCACCTGCACCACGGTCAGTGTGGCTCTTGGCGGTAGCGCACTTGCCCGCTGGAGGGACGGCACGTTCCGGCCGGTGGCGGTGCGTCCGGGGATAGCGACCCTCCAGCCCATCGGCCTGGAAGAGACGGAGGTCGAGATCACTTCGCCCGTCGAGTCCCTCCTCATTTTTCTCGCGCCCTCGGTGACCGACTCCAGCGCGCTGGGTGATTACGATATCGATCCGGCGCGAGTGGAACTGGTGCGGTCGGCCGGAATGTCGGACACGCTTCTGTACGAGGTTGCCGCCGCCTTTCGCGACATGGGTTCCCGGCCGCCCGAGTCGACGGACCTGCTGTTTGCCGAAGGCGCGAGTTGCATGCTCGCGGCGCATCTCATAGCCAGGTACTCGAACATCTGTTCGCGCCCCGTGCCCCTCCTGCCGGGTCTTCCGGGTCACAAGCTGAAGAAGGTGATCGACCTCGTGGAGTCCCGCTTCGCGGAGGCGATCAGCTTGAGCGAGCTGGCCGCCGAAGCCTGTCTCAGCCCGTTTCACTTTTCTCGGCTTTTCCAGGAGGCCACGGGCCTCTCGCCGCACCGATACATCACGCAGCGCCGCATCCAGGACGCGAAAGCCAGGCTCGCCGAAGGTCGCCTGCCGTTGGTCGAGATTGCACTGGAGGCGGGGTTCGGGTCGCAGGGAAACTTCAATCGCACCTTCCGGAAGCACACCGGGCTGACCCCGTGCCAGTTCCGGGCGCTGCGGCGCAATTCACCCAAGACGCACTCCTGATTGCACCGTCTGAGCAAGAACGGCCTTCGATTGCGCAAGATCGGCAAATACGGCCGTCTTTCAAGCGTGGATGCTACGGCTCGGCCCTGAGTTCAAACGCTGCCGCCGGTGGGCGTGAAAGCCACACGTTTCACGACGGCCATCTTTCGGAGGTGCAGCATGTCGAAGCAACCCACCATCGTTTTCTGTCACGGTATCTGGGCGGACGGCTCGTGTTTCAGCAAGGTGATCCCGGCCTTGCAGGCTGATGGGCACCAGGTGATCTCCGTGCAATATGGCCTGGATTCGTTCGAGGAAGATGTGGCGACAGTGAAGCGGACGCTCAACCGCGTCGGCAGCCCGGTCCTGCTCGTCGGTCATTCCTATGGCGGAGCCACCATCACGGCCGCGGGCGTCGATGAGCGGGTGGTCGGCTTGGTCTATATCGCCGCGGTCGCTCCGGACGCCGGCGAGACCGTGCAGGATCAACTGGACAAGTTTCCGTCGGACATTTTTTCCCGTGTCGAGGTTGCGGACGGTCGCGCCTGGATGCTGCCGAACGGCACCGAGTTCTTCGCCGGAGACCTCTCGGACGAAGACCAGAAGCTCGTGTGGGCGACCCACTATCCGCCTGTCTTCGACCTGTTCCATCAACAGAAGCTCGGCGCCGACGACATTGCGTGGAGGTCGAAGCCGAGCTGGTACGTTCTGGCGACGCAGGACCACACCGTGCATCCCGATCTGCAGCGCTGGGTTTCCGGGCGCATGGGAGCAACTGTCACCGAGGTGGCAAGCAGCCACGTGCCGATGCTTTCCCAGCCGGCCGTCGTCATCGACGTCATCCGCAAGGCCGCCGCTGCGGTGCGGGAAGCCAGCCCGCAAAAAAGGGTCGCCATCGTTTGACTTGCCGGAAGAGCACCTGACCTTTTCGTTTGGAGCGAATCCTGTCGCAGGCGCCCGGACGGGGCATGTCGCAGTGAACATGGAAGGACAGCGCATCGCCAGGGTCACTTCGCCGATGGGCTGATCCGTCATGCCATGACGACGGCCCCGTACGGATCACGCATGGGCGCCGACGGAAACGGTGTTCGGGACAACTCCTGATCGGCCAGCGAGCCATTCGGATTGTTCCCGACGCTTTTCGTCCAGGGCTGCTGGTGAACGGTCGGCCCGGTCCCCGCTGACCTCGGACCCCTGTCCGCGCGGACGGTGTTTCTGTCCGCGGACAGTGCCGGCGCGACCGTGGGGCGCGGCCGCAGGCGTCTGGAACGTTATGTGCTTGGAGCACGGAACCCCGATACCGTGGAAGCACGCCCATGTTCGTCACACCGCCACTGCCACCGCCAATCATCCCGGCCCCGGTCATCCAGGAGGATGTCCGTTACTACGTGATCGAGGGTCGAAGCGAATCCGAACTGGTTGCGCAGATGAACGCGAGGGGTTACCAGAATAAGGATGGCCGTTACTGGGGCTACACCTCGCCGCAGCTGAAGTGGAGTTTCGACACGCAGCCCGTCGAAGGACGCTGCAATCTGGTCGATCCGAAGGTGGTGCTGACCATTACGACCACCTTGCCGGCATGGACGCCGCCTGCCGGTACGTCTGCCGCCATGACGGCCAAGTGGCGTGCGCTCGATCGGGCATTGCGCCACCACGAGGGAGAGCACGCGCAGATAGCCCGCGACGCGGCCCGCGAGCTGGTTGCGCTGATGCGAGAGCATCAACGCGACGTTTCCTGCGGTGACCTCGATGCATCCCTGCAGGCGCAAGGGAGGATGATCATGCGCAGGGCCGAAGCGGCAAACGTCGAACTGGACAAGCGCACGGGACACGGTGCAAGGGAAGGCGTGACGATAAGCTGGTGAGGTATCCGCGGCCCGATCTGATCTAAGGGGATGCGGAATCAAAGGGGAGCTGACTGATCAAACCCGGAAGTGGAGGCCAGGTTCATTGGGCTCTACTCCGATGGATGAAGCGGGTTTCCTTCTTGCCGGCCTTTCGTTCGCCTGCTGTACGATGGCCCCTGCATCGCAGCTCAGGCCCGGCGCGCAGCCTGCAGGTCAAGCAACGAAGGAGGTGTATCCCGATGGGACGAAGCCCCGAGGCGCTGCTGCGCAGGCTGTCGGTGCGCCAGCGGATGATGGCCATCATCGTGCTGCTGTTGCTGCCACTTGCCGTGCTCAGTGCCGTCAGCATGATGGTGTTGAACGAACAGGAGATGGCCTTCCGCGATTCGGTCGAGGAGTCGGTACACGGGCTGCTCCCGTTGACCACGCTGGAGCACTACCTGCAGCAGGCGCTGGTGGATGAGTTGCTGGCCGAGTCGCACGACTCGGTGCCCGACTTCGCCGGACTGACCCAGAGCGTGGACAACAGCTTTTCGAGCATCCAGCTGGGCACGGACGGCAAGGACGTGCCGAAGCAGGTCATCGACGATGCGCAGAAGGCCTGGGTGCAGGCACGTCCATCGATTCGCCGCCTGGTCGAACACGTGCACGCCCAGCACGTGAGCGGGGCGACGGCCAGCGCGAGCACGCGCACCGAGCTGGAGCGCGCCATACAGGACGTGTCGAATGCCCGGGCCAGCCTGTCCGGCTTGCTCAAGGCGCGCTACGAGCATGCCGCGGCCCAGCGCACCCGTCAGTTGCACTGGCTGATGTGGAGCTGGCTGATCACCCTGGCGGCGGCCGGAGTGCTGATCGTGATCTTCCTGCGCTCTCTGCTGCGGCCCCTGCAGGCCTTGACCCAGGCCGCCCGGCATATCGAGGAGGGCCAATCCGGTGTGCGCGTGGACGTCGACGGCCGCGACGAACTGGCCGTGCTGGCCGAGTGCTTCAACCGGATGACGGCCAATTGGGAGGCCACCCAGGGTCACCTGCAGACCGAGGTGATCAAGGACCCTCTTACCGGCGTGCTCAATCGTCGCGGCATTCTTTCGCGGCTGGACGCCGAGCTCGACCTGCATCGGCTACGACAGCAACCGCTGAGCGTGCTGGCGATGGACCTTGATCGCTTCAAGTTCATCAACGATCACTACGGGCATAGCACGGGCGATCGCGCGCTGACCTGGGTGGCCACCACCATGCGCGGGCTGTTGCGCGAGCACGATCATCTGGGACGGCACGGCGGCGATGAATTCATCGCGGTCCTGCCGAACACGAGCCATGCCGTTGCGCTGGAAATCGCCGCGCGCATCAGCCAGCTCGTGCGCGAGGGAGCGGCGCGCGAAGCGGCGTACCCGGAGGTCACCATCGGCGTCGCCACCGCGCCGGAGGATGGCGACCTGGCAGCATCCCTGCTGGAAGCGGCCGACGCCAGGCTCTACACGCAGAAAAAGCATCGCCACACGGGCAGCCCGACGAGTGCAACGTCGCCCCCGACGCAGTAGCGCGCGAGCGGGAATAACGGGGCAGGTCGACTTGCAAGCGCCTCAATCGAGGGTGGCAAGGATGGAAACAAGTACAGCCATTGGCTTTGACCATGGGTTCTCGGGCGGTATCGGAGATCGAGTGCACTTCCATCCGTCGGTGGTGAACCTGCATCCTTGTCTACGGTTTCGCTTTCACCATGACGATCCTGGCTGGTCCGGGGGGGGGATATGAAAAAACGGCGATTGCTTGCACTGATTTGGCTTGCCCTGAGCGGCCTTTCGCTGACTGCAGCGTGTCAGCAAGTCGGTGTTTCGGAGCGCACGGCGAAATGCGCTCCGCAGATGACCGAGAAGGAATGCCAGCAGGCCCGGCTGGATGCGCTGTTCAAGAAGATGGATCAGGCCGCAGCGGCCGGGCACAGTTCGCACACCGCAGGAATGGATGCTCTGACGAGACGGTATGCAATGGCTATTCAGGCGGTGGTGAGGGATAACTGGGTGGCGCCTGACGGATTGCCGAATGCTGCATGCAGGGTTCACATAGTGCAGTTGCCCGGCGGTACCGTGATAAGTGCGAGTGCCGACGCAGGCTGTCCTTTTGACGCCAAGGGGCGACAAGCGGTCGTGGACGCTGTATGGCGTACGCATGCCCTGCCATACAAGGGGTTCGAGAGCGTGTTTCAGCGAAACATCGACTTCATGTTCTTTCCGCCGAACGCGCAAAGCGGAGTTCGCAACAGGGCCAAATTCACCTCTGGCCATTGAGTAAGCTGACCCGCCCCCGTCCTGCGGATTGCGGAAAAATGGACTCTGCCACTGTTCTTGCCAACCAAGGAGTCAGACATGACCTATCGGGTAAATGGCGTGTTGGACATGCACTTCCAGGGTTTGAATCTGAATTGCGGGCTTTACTGCCTGGAAGCACTCATGAGGAACAGGCATGGCACGAAGTATGGGGCTGTGGTCACTGTTGCTCCGGCATTCGATGGAACAACGTGGCGCGCGACTTATGGCGCGGCGCGGACCGCCCACGATCAGGCGGTACAAGCTCACATCGATGAATGGTTCAAGATTGCATTCGATCCGGACGATCATGCGGCGGCTTATGGCCTTGTAAACCTGGCTAAACCCGCCAGTGCTCTTGGGTGGGAAAATGCCCTGCGAGCGTACGGTCCCCTGGTCGTTTCCGGGCACATCGGAGCTGTACGAATCATTCCCATGCGAAATGCCGGCCATTTCGTGCTGGTCATCGGGGTCTCGGCGTCCGGCAAGATTGTCTATCTGGATCCTCTTCGCCCGCTGAATGCCTTCAACATGATGAAGCCTCGAATGTCCGTGGCACAGTTCAATAATCTGTCGGACAACATCGTTGCTGCGGCTGCGTAGGTACAGGAACTGGAGCAGCAGGGGGCAGCAAGACGCGAAGGTGGCGTACAGCCTGTGGAAGACCCAGTGGGAGAAAAGGAAGGGAGGGAATCGGCTTCAACCCATGCTCGCGCGACCTGGCCGTCCAGGCTTGGGTCGCGCGCATTGTCCTTGTTCGTCACGTCACTTCGGAGAATACCGTGCCGACTTACCAGAGCCACCACCAGCCGCGTCGCCAGTTGATCGTCAGCGGCAAGATCCAGAATCCGGAATCCTACGACCGCTTCTACGACATCGCCACGGACGCGTTGCAACGTGGCTGGCTTCCGACAATGAAGCTGGCCCCCGGTCAGCTGGTGCTGCGCGTGGTCAACGGCACGCTGACGATAACGCAGGCGGGCAGTATCCCGCCGGGCAGCTCCAGCAACGGCAACAATCGCTTCAGTGGGCCGCGACTGGATGGGCGTCATGGGCAGGGTGCACTGTACGTGGGCACGGTAGCCGGCGTGCTGCGCGAGACCGCGCACTACGCGTTGCAGGCGCCTGCGGCTTCCAGGTTGGGTGGCGCGCCGGCGCCGGCCTTGTGGATGCCCGGAGCACCTGACAAGACCCGCGATTTCATGCAGCAGCAGAAGGCCGGCGGGCTGGCACCCGGAAAGCAGCGCTTCCATCTGTTTCGCCTGAAGCAGCCGTTGTTGTTCGCCGACCTGCGGTTGTCCGCGCTGGAACCACTGTTCCAGCGGCTGCGTTCCAGCGGCGAGGCGAAGACTCGCTACGGCATCGTCGACTGGGCACCGATCGATATGCTCGTCTCCGCGGCCAGCAGGTCCCAGGATTACAGTGCCGCGCGTGGCTTCGCCGACGCGGTGTTCGACCAGAGTCGCAAGACCGGTCATGCGGGCGTGTGCGCTGCGTCGTCGCGCGCCGACACCGACAGCGGCCTGGTCGTCGAATCTCATGGCGACCCCACCGGCGGCCTGATCTTCGCCATCTTCGGCCAGGATGGCGCCGCGATATCCGCGCTGGAACCCGCCGCGCCGGCTAACCATCCGGACGCCGCGATCTACGACACCTTCGCGGCGATTACCGCAGCGGTGGTGTGAACTACATCCATCGGGACGTGGCTGATCAATCTGCCTGTCGTCCAGCAGACGGCAGCCGGTTTGTTGACGGCAGCGGCCTCGCAGACGCGAACGATCGCGAGCAGCCACCCGATGGATGCCGTGGGCAAGGATGCGGCGGAGGTGGAAAGCCTGATCGCCAAGTGGGATCTCGACACGGTCTCCGATACCGAGGCCAGGAAGACCAAGGATTACCTCTATACCCTCGGCGCCAAGGCCAAGCGTATCGACCGGGAAGGGCCCGTGACCAACGGCAACCAGGTTGTCACGCACGGCAAGTTCCGCCTGCAGTTCGGCACCAGGACCTATGCCGGCGTGTGGATCAAGGTCACGAGATACTGGACGCCGCGGTGATCCGCTGCGCATTCGCCGAGAGCGTGGTGGCTGGACACTACGTGGAGGTGTACCTGGGCTGATGCCGGCGGGACGTGGCGAACGTCATGTAGGTCCGGGGCGCGGATGCCGGAAGGCAAAGTCGAATCCTCGCCTCAAGAAGGTGCACTCTGGGCCCTTTGTTTTTGCTGAGCAGGGAGCGTAGGCGGCGACCAAACGGAGACAATTGCTTGTTCCCCTCGTCACTCTTTCGCGAGTGCAATCGAGAACCCGCGGGGATGGCGACAATTTTCGGCTCGATGTCGATTTCGGTTGATCCCCTTCGTCGTTCCCGTGAGCGGCTGGAAGGGAAGGCCGCGCAGCAGTCTTGAATCGAGCCGCGCAGCCGGCGCCCACCAGAGGACAACACCATGTTCATCACGACGATCGCGGGGATGTCTGGCAGCAATGAGGGCGGTTTTCTCCGGATCGTCCGGAGGCCGTCGAAGACCGGCGTCATCGGCAGGCTTGCCGCCAGGGGAATGGCTTGCGCCGCCCTGGTCGGTCTCGCCCTGATCGGCGCCGTGGCGCAGGCGGCCGAGTCCTATCCGCGGATGGCTCCCGTCAAGGCCTACCTGATGGATCGCGAGCAGGAGATCGCGCTGGCCAGGAGTGCTGCGCCCGCTTCCATTTCCGGGAGCGCAACGGTCCTGGTCCTGACTCCCAAGGGGTATGAAACCGCCGTCACCGGTACCAACGGATTCGTCTGCTGGGTCGCCCGGGGTTTCAGTGGCGCCACGGACTGGCCCGAGCGATGGAATCCGAAGATCCGCGCTGCTGGTTGTGACAACCCGCAAGCTGCGCGCAGCGTGACGCCGATCGCCAGGCTTCGCACGGCGATGACACTTGCCGGTCGCTCCGATGCCGAGGTCGCCGACCGCATCCAGACAGATCTTCGCACCGGCAAGATCCCGCCGCTGGGAGCGGGCGCCATGTGCTACATGATGTCGAAGTCGTCCTATCTTTCCGACGACGGTGGCCACGACATGGCGCACGTGATGTTCTACATTCCCGCCAGGGATGGCGCCGACTGGGGCGCCAACGCCTCCGGCTCCCCCGTCTTCGGCGGCAACTACTGGTTCTACGCGCCGGACCATCAGGCCGAGGCCGCCAAACTGCCGCCGCTGTCGGTCATGCTGGTCGGCGTCGCCACCTGGTCGGACGGAACGCCTGCCACGATGCCGCCGATGTAGATGACTTCGAACGACGGCTTGTGCCGGCGGGAAGACCGTCGGCTCGCGCATCGTCAGCTGCAGCGTGGACATGAGGGCCGCCAGGTCAGCCAGGTGATGCCGGTCTGGCGGCTGTCGGATCTGAAGTTGCTGAAGACCCTGCAGGCGCTGCGATCACGTGACCGATGATCGTCGCGCGCGGTGGCGGCTTTTGAATCGTCCCTGGCTTCCTTCTGCGGTTACTCGGCCTGGCGACGGAATGCGGCGGGGCTGGTGCCGTGCACGCGCTTGAAGGCCTGACCGAAGGCGGCGCGCGAGATGTAGCCGCAGGCTTCGCCGATCTGCTCGATGGAGCGCGGGGTTTCGCGCAGCAGGCGCGCGGCGAGGTCCATGCGCAAGGCGGTGACCACGTCCATCGGCGTGGCCGGCGACAGTTGGGTGAAGTGTCGCGCGAAGCTGGCCCGTGACATGCGGCTGACCTCGGCCAGCCGTTCCAGTGTCCACGGCTCGGCGGGGGCGGCGATCACGGCGGCCAGCGCGGGACCCACGCGGGCATCCATCAGCAGGGCGAGCAGGCCTTGTTGCAGGTCGCCCTGATCCATCAGCGTGCGCACCACCAGGGTGAACAGCGCGGCGGACAGGTGCGCGATCACCGCGTCGCCGCCGGGCGAGGCCTGCAGGCTCTCGTGACGCATGGTGTGCAGCAATGCGTGCAGGCCGGCGTAGTCGTCGCGGCCCCTGGTGTGCAGATGCACCACCTCGGGCAGCACCCGCAGCAGCAGGGCGTGGTGGCGACCCAGCTCGAAGGTGCCGCAGAGCATGTCGAACTCGCTGTGCGGCGCGTCGCTGGCCAGTTCGACGAGGCGGCCCAGCGGGCGGCGTACTTCGGCAAACGCCAGGGTGGCGCCGTCCGCGTGGCGCATGGTGTGGGCGGAACCGCGCGGAAACAGCACCAGGTCGCCAGCCACGAACGGCCGTCGCTGGCGGCCCACTTCCAGCACGGCTTCGCCGGCCAGCACCACGTGGTAGGGCACCTGGCCCTGTGGCGTCTCCGGGTGCGGCACCGACCATGCGCCGGCGAAACGGCACAGCAGGTCCACCCGTCCGTGCAGGCCCATCGAGCTCACCAGGGTGCTCAAACTGTCCATCGGTACCTCAAGACGAATGAAACCAGGATCGAGACGCGCGCAACACGATGACACGGACGCGACGCCCATCATTGTCTCCACCGGCAGATGCCCAAGGCAACGCCGCCTCTTTCTTCCACAGGAGTTACCCCATGACCCGTTTGCATACAGTCGCCCCGGACCAGGCCGGCCAGGAAGCCGCCGAGCTGTTCGGCATCGTCAAGCGCACCATCGGCAAGGTGCCGAATCTCTACGCCACCATCGGCAGCAATGCGCCGGCCGTGCTGGCCCACGTGCTCGACACCGGCGCCACGCTCGCGAAGAGCTCGCTGTCCCGGCGCGAGCAGGAAGCGATCAACCTTGCGGTAAGCGAAGCCACCGGCTGTGACTATTGCGTGGCCGCCCACACCATGACCGGCAAGATGGCCGGCTATACGGCGGAGCAGACCCGCGAACTGCGCACCGGTGCCTATGCCGAAGACGCGCGCATCGATGCGCTGGTGAAGTTCGCACTGCAACTGGTGCAGCAGCGTGGCACGCTGGACGTCGTCGCCGTCGATGCGCTGAAGGCGGCCGGGTTCGACGATCGCCAGCTGGTCGAGATCCCGCTGGTGGTGAGTACGATCCTGTTCACCAACATGGTCAACCGCATCAACGACACCACGCTGGATTTCCCCAAGGCGGCGTAAGGCATCACGCGACAACGAAACGGGCGCCCTGGGGCGCCCGTTTTGCCGTGTGGGGATCACCTGGACGGTGCCCCGAGCGCATGGCGCAAGTGCCGGGTAGTCTCGGACTGACCGGTGGCACTGGCTTGTAGCCGCTCGCTACGATTGCCCCGACACCCATCACGAAGGAGACCGACCATGACGACATTCACCGGCGGCTGTCTTTGCGGCGATGTCCGCCTGCAGGCATCGGGCGAACCCCACCGGGTGGGCATCTGCCATTGTCTCGACTGCCGCAAGCATCACGGCGCATTGTTCTTCGCGGCGGCGATCTTTCCCAGGGAAGCGGTGACGATCGAAGGCGAGACGCACGATTATGCCAGGCGGCACTTCTGCCCACGTTGCGGATCGTCGGTGTTCGCCTGCTCCGGCGACGAGATCGAAGTACACCTGGGCTCGCTGGATGCGCCGGACCAGCTGATGCCGACCTACGAAAACTGGCTCATCCGGCGCGAAAGCTGGTTGCCGCCGTTTCCGCTGGCGCACCACTACGAGCGTGATCGCGAGGGCGCAGGGCGACGCGAAGATTAGTCCGCGAGCAGTGGCAGGGGCGACCGGGAACATCCCCGGACTCCCGCTTCGTCGAGATTGCCCTGACCCCAGTCGCGACCTGCTTCGACCGCTTGCGGAGTGACGGTGCGGCCTGGGGCAGACCGACCGGCTGCCAGAACGACCCCGATGTGAAATGGGCTTCACGCCGGCAGGGCCGGGATGAACCTCGACTGTGGGGCGCGCTTGCCGGGCGAGGGCATGGCCCGCGTTCGCGTCGTTGCGATGCGCGCTGTGCTAGAGATGGCCCGCGTATTCATGCCGGAGGAAGTAGAGCTTGGACGAACATCTGACTGACCACGCCCTGCTGGGGATCGCCGGGCTCGACGATGTGCTGGAAGGCGGCTTTGCTAAGGGCCGGCTGTTCCTGCTGGAAGGCAGCCCGGGCACGGGCAAGACCACGATCGGCCTGCAGTTCCTGCTGGCGGGTCGCGACGCCGGAGAGCGCGTGCTGTACGTGACGATGTCCGAGACCGAGGCCGAGTTGCGCGCCACCGCGGCGTCGCACGGCTGGTCGCTGGACGGCGTGGAGATTTTCGAGTTGGTGCCGCCGGAAAACCTGCTGGACGAAGCGCAGCAGCAGAGCCTGCTGTATTCGTCCGACCTGGAACTGGGCGAGACGACCGGGCGGATTTTCGAAGCCTACGAGCGCGTGGTGCCGGACCGCATGGTGCTCGACAGCCTGTCGGAGATCCGCCTGCTGGCACAGAGTTCGTTGCGCTACCGGCGCCAGATCCTGACGCTGAAGCACTACTTCGCCCGCAACGACGCGACCGTGTTGATGCTCGACGATCTCAGCAGCGAACTGACCGATCGGACCGTGCACAGCATCGCCCACGGGGTGATCCGGCTGGAGGAGCTGTCGCCCGACTACGGTGCCGAGCGCCGTCGTCTTCGCGTGCTGAAATATCGCGCCCGGCAATTTCGGGGCGGTTACCACGACTTCGTGATCCGCAAGGGCGGCGTGACGGTGTTCCCGCGTCTGGTCGCCGGCCACCGCGACAGCGACATCTATGCGCGGGACAAGCTGGCCAGCGCATCGCCCGAACTCGATGCCTTGCTGGGTGGTGGCATCGAACGCGGCTCCAGTGTGCTGGTGCTGGGCCCGGCCGGCACCGGCAAGTCGCTGCTGACGCTGACCTTCATCGCCGGCGCGGTCGAGCGCGGCGAGCGGGCGGGGTTGTTCGTGTTCGACGAGGAGTTGGGGCTGCTGTACCAGCGGGCGCTGGGTGTCGGCATGGACCTGCGCCGCATGGTCGATGAGGGCCAGCTGATCATCGAACAGGTGGACGCGGCGCAGATGACACCCGGCGAGTTCTCCGCGCAAGTGCGCCAGCACGTGGAGGTGGGGGGCGTGCGCACCGTGGTGGTCGACAGCCTCAACGGCTACCAGGCCGCCATGCCCGAAGAGCAGGCGCTGGTGCTGCACATCCACGAGTTGCTGCAGTTCCTCAACCGGCGTGCCGTGACGACGTTCCTTACGGTCGCCCAGCACGGTCTGGTGGGCGACATGAAGGCCCCCGTGGACGTGACGTACCTGGCCGACACCGTGGTGCTGCTGCGCTACTTCGAGGCGGCCGGAAGGGTGCGCCGGGCGATTTCGGTGGTGAAGAAACGCGCTAGCGCCCACGAGGACACCATTCGCGAATACCGCATCGGTACCCGCGGCTTCCAGTTGGGCGAGCCGTTGACCCAGTTCCAGGGCGTGTTGCGCGGCGTGCCGACGATTTCCGGGGTCGATGCGGAAAGCCGATTGTTCCCGGATCGGACGTGATTCCTGCCTTCTCCGAACGCGGCCTGATCCTCGCGCCCCGGGGGCGCGACGCGCACGTGGCGGCGGCGATCCTTGCCGAAGCGCGGCTGGGTTCGCACGTGTGTCCATCGCTGGATGAACTCGTGCGCGGGATGGAGGCCGGCGCCGGCCTGGCGATCGTGACCGAGGAACATCTGTTGCAGGCCGACCTGCATGCGATGGCGAACTGGCTCGCGGCGCAGCCACAGTGGTCCGATTTTCCGTTCATCCTGCTGACCAGCCGCGGCGGCATCGAACGCAACCCCGCCGCCAACCGGTTGCTGACCGTGCTGGGCAACGTGACCTTCCTGGAGCGTCCGTTCCATCCCACCACGCTGGTCAGCCTGGCCCAGTCCGCCTTGCGCGGACGCCGCCGGCAATACGACGCCCGTGCCCGGCTGGATGCCCTGTACGACAGCGAGCAGCGGTTCCGGGCGGCGGTGGAGGCCGTGCAGGGCGTGCTGTGGACCAGCAACGCGCGCGGCCAAATGCAGGGCGAGCAACCGGCCTGGGCGGCGCTGACCGGTCAGCGCCAGGAGGAGTACCAGGGACCGGGCTGGACCCGCGTGCTGGACCCGCGCGACGTCGAGCCCACGCTCGCGGCGTGGCGGGCCGCGGTGGAGGAGCGGCGCGTGTTCCAGTTCGAGTATCGCCTGCGCGTGGCGAACGGCCAGTGGCGGATATTCAGCACGCGCGCCATCCCCACTTTTCATCGCGACGGCAGCATCGTCGAATGGGTCGGCGTAAACATCGACGTGACCGAACAGCGCGCCACCGAGCAGTCGCTGCGCGATCTTACGAGTACGCTGGAGCAGCGCGTGCGCGAGGAAACCGCGGCCCGCCAGGACGCGCTGGCCAAGCTGCACGAGGCCCAGAAGCTGGAGACGATCGGCCAGCTCACCGGCGGCGTGGCCCACGACTTCAACAACCTGCTGATGCCGATCACCGGCGCGCTGGACCTGCTGCAACGACGGTACGGCGATGCCGACGCCCGCGCCGCTCGCCTGATCGACGGCGCCCTGCAATCGGCCGAGCGCGCCAAGACGCTGGTGCAGCGGCTGCTGGGCTTCGCCCGGCGCCAGAGCCTGCAGACCCAGGCGGTGGACATGGTGGCGCTGCTGGCCGGCATGCGTGACCTGATCAGGAGTTCGATCGGCGTCGCCATCGAGCTGCGCATCGACAGCGCGCCCGGCCTGCCGAAGGCGCTGGCCGATCCCAACCAGCTGGAGCTGGCGCTGCTGAACCTGTGCGTCAACGCGCGCGACGCGATGCCCGCCGGTGGCGTGCTGACCATCGTCGCCGACGTGGTGGCCCCCGCCGCCGACATGGCCAGGCTTGCCGTCCGCGACTACGTGCGG
This sequence comes from Rhodanobacter sp. FDAARGOS 1247, assembly GCF_016889805.1. NCBI lineage: Bacteria > Pseudomonadati > Pseudomonadota > Gammaproteobacteria > Lysobacterales > Rhodanobacteraceae > Rhodanobacter > Rhodanobacter sp. FDAARGOS 1247. Next base: position 2,153,735 of record NZ_CP069535.1, on the reverse strand, counting down.
GTGAGCGTGATCGATACCGGCACCGGCATGGATCGCGAAACGCTGGCGCGGGCGGTGGAGCCGTTCTTCTCGACCAAGGAAACCGGCCGCGGCACCGGGCTGGGCCTGTCCATGGTGCACGGCCTGGCCGCCCAGCTCGGCGGCCACTTCGCGATCACCAGCACGCCGGGCGAGGGCACGCGCGTCGAGTTGTGGCTGCCTGCGGCGTCCGCCGCCACGGCAACGGCTTCGCGCAGTGACGTGCAGTTGGATCGACCACGGCCCGCCACCCGGGCGCTGGACATCCTGCTGGTCGACGACGAGCAACTCGTGCGCGACGGCATCGCCATGATCCTGCGCGAGCTGGGCCATCGGGTGGTGGAAGCGGGCGGCGGCGCCGAGGCGCTGGACAAGATCCAGAACGGCCTGCAGGTGGATGTGGTGGTGACCGACTACAAGATGCCGCGCATGGATGGTGCCGAAATGGCGCGCCGCCTGCACGGCTGGCAACCGCAGTTGCCGGTGCTGTTGATCACGGGCTACAGCGGACCGGCGGGTGACACCGTGGGGCTCCCTCGTCTGGCCAAGCCGTTCCGGCAGGCGGATATCGCCCGGGCGCTGGCGAAGCTGGTGCCGGCGGAAGCCGGTGCAGCAGAGCTCGGGGGTGCGCAGCGCTGAGGCGGGTCGGGGCGCGGCTCCGGTCGATACGCTGATTGACATTGCAAATCTATCGTTTTGAGATATATTGTAATCTCCATACGATAGGGGAGAGCGGCGATGGGGAATCTTGCGGTGCTGGCGTTGCGGGTCGTGATCGCGATCGCCCTGGCGGGTTCGCTGGTGGTGCAGGGAGTGATCGCACCGCTGTTGTGGCAGGACCTGGAATCGGCGCGGGCGGACGTGCGGATTCCGCTGGTGGTGATCGTGATCCTGGGCGTGTTGACGATGCAGGTGACCGCGGTGTGCATCTGGCGGCTGCTGACCATGGTCCGCCGCGGCACGGTGTTTTCGCTGGCGGCATTCCGTTACGTCGACATCGTGATCGGCGCGATCGCGGCGGCCTCGGTGCTGACCTTCGGCATCGCGGTGGTGGCCGCGCACAGCAACCGGACCACGCCGGGCGACGAAATCGCTCCCGGCCTGGTGGCGATGGTCTGCGGCGCCTCGCTGGTGATCGGCGGCGTGGCGCTGATCGTGCTGGTGCTGCGGATGCTGCTCAAGCAGGCGGTGGCGCTGGATTCCCAGGCCAGGCATCTGCAGTCCGAACTGGACGAGGTGATCTGATGGCCATCGTGGTGGACATCGACGTCATGCTGGCCCGGCGCAAGATGGCCGTCGGCACGCTGGCCGAACGCATCGGCATCACCCCCGCGAACCTGGCAGTGTTGAAGAACGGACGGGCCAAGGCTGTTCGCCTGGCCACCCTGGACGCGCTGTGCCAGGCGCTGGACTGCCAGCCGGGCGACCTGCTGCGCTGGGAACCTGATGCCGCGCCCCTGCCGCAGCAGCAGTGAAGGCGTTCGCGTCGACCAGCGGCTGTGATCCGGCGGATCGGCCGGCGCCGAGCGGGTCGCGATTGCAGACACGGACACGGCGTTTGATGATGGGCAGCATCGAACGCAACGCATGTCGCGCGGGCGACATGGTCCAACGAACGGCGGAGGTCGGGAGGCGACGTGCATTTTCCTGTCGGAAGGTCTGCAGTCACGCGGGTGCTGATGCGGCCTTGCGTGGCGTCGTTGGTCCTGGCGTTGGCCGCATGCAGCGCGCTGCCGGCGCGAGATCGCCTGGTACCGGTGCGCGTCGATCACCATGTGCACGTGAACTCGCCGGCGATCCGCGACTTTCTGCCTGGCTACTGCAAGAGCGTCGAGCGTTATGGCGGCTGCGATCCGGCGATCACCGCGCCGTTGACGCCTGACGACTTGCTGAAGGCGATGGATCGTGCCGGTGTCCGTCGCGCGCTGGTGATGTCGACGGGTTACCTGGCCGAGAGCCCGATGATGGTGCCGCAACGCGCCGACGCCGCGGCGCTGCTGCGCGCCGCCAACGACTGGACCGTGAATCTCGCGCGCGAATCCGGTGGTCGCCTGCGCGCGTTCGTGGCCATCGATCCACTCAGGCCCGACGCGCTGCCGGAAATCATGCGCTGGCGCGGCAACCCCGCCGTGACCGGCATCAAACTCCACCTCACGGCGTCCGGGGTGAACCTTCGACGCGACCGCGACGTGGCGGCGCTGAAGGCGGTGTTCCACGCGGCGGCCGACGCCCGGCTGGCGATCATGATCCATCTGCGCCCCGCAAGCATGGATTACGGCGCACGCGACGTGCAGCGGTTCCTGGCGGACGTACTCCCCGCAGCCGGCGACACCCCGGTGCAGATCGCCCACGCGGGAGGTTGGGGCGGGCTGGACCAGGCCACGCTGTCCGCGCTGGGCGCGTTTGCCGATGCATTCGCCAGGCATCCCGGAAAATTCAGGCACGTCTGGTTCGATCTTGCCGACGTGTGGAGGGACGACAGCAGCCCCGCCGACAAGCAGGCGCTGGTGGCGCTGATCCGGCGCATCGGGCTGCGCCATTTCCTGCCTGCTTCGGACTGGCCGTTCAGCGGCGACCTTGCCGACTACTACAGCCGCCGATACCCGGAGCTGCCGCTGACCGCAGCGGAATGGAAAATCCTGCGCAGCCAGGTGGCGCCGTACGCGAAGCGTTGAAGACGCCGGCGAACAAGTGGCCAGAGGCCCGAGTCGATGCGAATCGTCGCTGGCATCTCCTGACTGAAAACGTGTTCCGCGGTTCAGGGGACCAGACGAACGGAGCTGCACGCGATGCAAGGGAACGGATGCAGCAGACTGCGCAGGCATCCCGTCATTGCTTCGGCGACGGGCCGAAGCGCTCGATCAGGAAGTCGATGACGGTGCGCAGCTTGGCGGTGGGATGCAGGTTCTGCGGATAGATCAGGTACATCGGCGAGGGTGCCAGCGACCACTCGGGCAACACCGGCAACAGACGCCCGGAGGCCAGGTCATCGGCCAGCACCGCCTCGGGCTGGAGCACGATGCCGATGCCGTTCAGCGCGGCGATGCGCAGGGCATCGCCCTGGTTCGCCGTGAAGCGGCCCCGCACGGCGACGTTGCAGGTGGCTCCGCCGGGCCCGACCAGTCGCCAGAGGTCGTGCCGTCGCCAGTACGACAGGCCCAGGCATTCGTGCGCAGCCAGTTGCTGCGGATGATCGAGCTGGCCATGTCGCGCCAGGTAGGCCGGTGCCGCGGCCAGGCGTCGACGGTAGGGCTGCAGCGGGCGGGCGACCAGGCCGGGCTCGTTGATGTCGCCGATGTGGATGCCCAGCTCGAAGCCTTCGTCGACGAGGCTGGGACGACCATTGTCCAGCGTCAGTTCGACGCCGACTTCGGGGTAGCGCGCCATGTATTCGCTCAGCGCCGGCACCAGGCTGTGGCTGCCGAAACTCACCGGCGACACCAGCCGCAGGCGGCCGCGCGGGCTGGATTGCAATTCCGACGCGCTGGCCTCGGCCAGTTCCACGTCGGCCAGCGCCAGCTTGCAGCGCTCGTAGTAGAGCCGGCCCACGTCGGAGAGCTGTTGCCGGCGGGTGGTGCGGTGGAGCAGGCGTGCGCCCAGTCGATCCTCGATGGCGCGCACGTGCTTGGCGACCATGGTGGGCGAGACCCGGCTGAGCTCCGCGGCGGCAGTGAAGCTGCCGCTTTCCACCACCCGGACGAACATTTCCATGCCGGCCAGCTTGTTCATGATTGACAACCTGCAGGTTTGAAATTGGTCAAATCATGGCATGTTTATCAAGTTGCAAGCAGGGCGCACCATGGCGACCGCCTCGATCCGGGGCCCTCATCGGAGAACACCATGCCCACCTTGCATCTCGAAATGCTTCCCGGCCGCACCGTGGAACAGAAGCGCGCCTTCGTGCGCGAAGTGACCCGCGCCACCGCCGAGACGCTGGCCTGTCCGCCGGAAAGCGTGGATATTCTGATCAGCGAAGTGCCGCGCGACGGCTGGGCCAAGGCCGGCAAGTTGATGGCGGATGCATGAGGCCGGCGAGCGGAGGATCGACATGAGCGAACACGAAGCGCCCTGGCACGCGCACATCTACTGCACGCCCGCAACGCGTGCCGCGGCCGAGGCCATGCGGCGTGACCTGATCGATCGCATGGACTCGGGTGCGATCCCCCGGCTGCTCTTCGTCGGGCAGCTCAAGGACGGCAAGGCCGGCCCGCATCCGATCCCGCAGTTCGAGATCCACTACACCGGAGAAGCGCTGCCGGCCATCCTCAAGCTGATCGAAGCCTCCGGCCTGACCGCGCTGGTCCATCCGCTCACCGATGACGACCTGGCCGACCACACGACGCTGGCGCACTGGATCGGCACGCCGATCGAACTCGACCTCAGCACGCTCGACCCGCCGGGCATGAACCAGGGGGTCGCGCGGTTCGCCAGGTCGGACTTCTGAGGCCGGGGAACGTTTGGCAGTCGTCGTGCCTGCATCCCCGGAAACTTTCGCCCGATCCCGCCACGGCGGATCACCGGGGCAGTTTTCAGGTGGGCGATGAACAACGGTGTCTGCCTCGCCTCGATTCGGGGGTGGGCAACGGCTCCTGCGTTGCCTCGACCCGGGCATCCATGCCCTCCCCATCCATTGTCTTGCCGTCTCCGGCTTCGAGGCTGTGAAGTCGCAACCTCTCAGGGCACCAGCAGCCAGTTCGCCTGATGCGTGTTCGGCGGGGGCGGCAGCCACCAGCCCGCGGCGGGGTAGCCGTATTCGTAGGTCGTGGCGTCCTGCATGGCGAAGGAATGCATCGGCCTGGCCTGGCAGACCACGTCGCGGGCGGGCATGTCGCCGGAGTTCAGATAGGCGAATTCCGCGTTGGTGGTGCAGGCGTTGTCGTCGAACATCACGCCGTGGGTGGTGGCGTTGTTGACCAGCACCATCCGCGCGGCGGGGTCATCCAGCAGGCGGTCCTTGAGCGCCTCGGAGTAGGGCGTGGACGGATCGAACTCGTTCTGCACCATCAGGGCATGCACCCTGGTGCGCGACTCCAGCTGGCGGTCGAGCGCCTGCTGCCACGGCCAGTGCCGGCACTTGTCGATCAGGGTGGAGGCGCCGATCGCCCAGTTGGTGCGGACGTCCGCGATCTTGCGGGCGATGCTGCGCGTATCGGTGGAGCCGGAGTCGTTGCATTGCAAGACATCGGCCATCGGGTTGAAGCCGGGCTGGCTGCGCAGGTCGACCGAGGTCATCGCGCCCATCTGTTCGGCGGCGGCGATGTGGGCCGGATCGCCATCCAGCGCCTGCGACATCGCGCTCAGCGACGGCGACACCAGCAGATCCCAGAACACCCACATGCCGGTGCCATCCAGCGAAGCCAGCGCCTGGTCCGGCGTCACGCTGCCCATGCGGTGTTGCGAGGCGGCCTGGTAGATCCGCTGGAAGGTGGTCATCACCTGCTGCGGCGTCGTGCCCATGTGGAACTGGTCGTCGTGCCGCGCCACGAAGGGAATGAATGCCTGCTGCACATTCAGCTGATCCATCGACATCCGCTTCAGGTCCTGCCGCTGCCAGTCCAGGTGCAGCCAGTTCATGTTGCTGTCGAGCACCACGCGCTCGAAGCGATCGGGAAACAGGCGGTTGGCATACGCCATCAGGCTGCTGCCGCTGGATACGCCGAGCAGGTCGGCGCGGGGGAAGCCCAGCACGGCACGCACCAGGTTCAGGTCGCGCGCGTGGTTGGGCGTGTTGATGCTCTTGAGGAAGGCGGCGTGCTGTTGCAGGCAGGCGCTGATCGAACGATACCACCAGTCCTGCTGTGCCTGCACGCTGGCGGCCGTGGGATTGCGGCTGTCGCCGTCCATGAAATTCTCGGCGCCGCTGCGCGGTGCGTAGTCGCAGCTCACCCGGGTGCCCAGGCCATCGGTGATGCCGCGCAGGTCGACGCCGACCACCAGGTGATTGGCCTGGACTTGCGGCTGCAACTGCTCGAGCATCTCCGCCTGCGAAGCGCTGGAGTTGTCCGGGCCGCCGGCGTTGACCAGCAGCAGGCGTGCGCCAGGCGGTGAATGCAGCGGCCTGGAAATGCCGATGGTGATGTCGCCCTGGCTCGGATCGGCCCAGTCGATCGGCACGGTGATCAGGGCACACTGGATCGTGCTTCCATCGGTGAACAACGAGGGCGGGCAGCCGCCCCAGTTCACCGCCTGCTGGTAGTACCTGGCGTAGGCCGGGTCGGTCGAGTGATCGTCCGTAGCCCTGGCATTCGCCAGCCCCGAGCACGCTACGCAACCGATCAACACCGCCAGCTTGCGTGCGGACAACTTGAACAACTTCATCGTGATGCTTCCCCGGTCAGTGGCCATGGCATGATGATCTGCAGGGCCGACGGGGGCGTAAATGACCGGTCGCCCGCTTTTTCGATGTAACCACTTCAAGCCGCCCCGGGAGCATGGATGGCGAACAGGCGGCAAGACGACAAGCCGATGTATGTCCGGATCGCCGAGTCGATCCGGCGCGATATCGATGCCGGCCGTTTCCAGGCAGGCGCGTGCCTGCCCGGCACCCGCTCGATGACCGTCTCCCTGGGGGTTTCCCGCACGGTAGTCCTGATGGCTTATGACCAGCTGGAGAGCGAGGGCTACCTGGAGTCACGCTCGGGTAGCGGCACTTACGTGAGCGCGCGTCGCATCGACGCATCCGCCGGCGGCACGCCGCTCGACGAGTTGGTCGCGGCGCCGAGAGAGCCCCGGCTGTCCCGCCTGGCCCGGCGCGCCGTGCTGCCAGCCACGCCCGAGAGGAATCCGCCGGCGCTTGACACGGGCGTGATCGAAGGAGGGCTGGTCGATCTGGCGCAGCCGCGCGTGAAGTCCGATCCGCGCAGCCTCAAGGCGTGGAAACAGAACCTGGTGGCGCTGCTGCGTCGTCGCGACACACCCGACTTCCCTGAACTGCAGGGCGCCATCGAATTGCGCAAGGCGGTGGCCAGCTATTTGGGTGTCGAGCGGGCGATCGAGGTCGACCCGGACGACATCCTGATCGTCAGCGGCGCCCAGCAGGCGCGCGATCTGATCGCCCGCGTCCTGCTTGACGAAGGCGATGGTGTCGGCGTGGAGGAGCCCTGTCACTGGAGCGTGCGCCACACCTTCGAGGCGATGGGCGCGCGGATCGTGCCGTGTCCCGTCAGCCCGCAAGGCATGGACATCGACCGCCATGCCACGGCGCTGGATGGCGTGCGACTGGTCAACGTGTCGCCGTCATTCCAGTTCCCGACCGGCGTGGTCATGCCCGAGGATCGACGCCGGGCACTGCTGCATTGGGCCTGTGCCCACGACGCCGTGCTGGTCGAGGACGATTTCGACTGCGAACACCGCTTCGGCGTGCGCACGGCTCCGTCGTTGTGGTCGCTGGACCGGCATGGCCGGGTCATCCACGTCAGCAGTTTCGCCCGCTCGATGTTTCCCGCCTTGCAGCTGGGCTACATGCTGGTGCCACGCCAGCTGCGCGAACGGTTCCTGGCGGTCAAGTGGCTGGCCGATCGCGGCAGCGTATCGATGCAGCAGCACGTGCTTGCGGCGTGCATCAACAGCGGCCAGTACCTGCGCGATCTGCGGCGCATCGCCCACCGCCTCGCGCCCCGCCATCGGGCGCTGTGCGCGGCCCTGCATGCACGTCTGGGCGACGCGATGATGGTGACCGACGCGGTGGCGGGAGGATCGCTTTTCGTGCACTTGCCCCGGTTGCCACGCCATGCCACCGCGGCATTGCTGGCTGAGGCGCTGGCGCGCGGCGTGCACATCCGTTCCGCCGAGTGCTTCCATCGAACCCCGCCCGATCACGTGACCCTGGTGCTGAGCTACGCCGGGGTGTCCGAGGCGGCCCTCAAGCGGGCCGGGGCACGGCTCGCCGAGGCCTGCCTGGCGGTCGGGGAAAAATTCGCCATGTCGTCGCCGAAACGAAACCCGCGGATCGAACCGGCCAGTGCCTGACGGGGCAGCGGTAGCCCGAGCGCTTCCCAATGCTGCTTCATCCTGCGCAACGCCGGCGATCCACGGCCCCACTGCGTGTTGCGCGGGGAGCCCGGACGAATGACGGTCAGCCCGCCGCGCGGCTGTTCTCGAACACGGCCAACTGCGCTGCAAACGCCTGCCTGAACGCAGGCCGTGCTTCGGCGCGGGCCACGTAGGCGGCGAGATTCGGGTAGTCGTCCAGTATTCCCGTGGGCTTCGCCCGGAACAGCACGCCGACCATCATCAGGTCGCCCGCGCTGAACGCGCCGTCGAGCCAGTCGGCTTCGCCAAGACGGCTGGACAGCAGGCCCAGTGTCTTGCGCGCCCGCTCCTCGAGCATCGGCTGGCGTTGCTCGTACCAGGGCTTGTTGCATTCGAATACCTTGGCCATGCTGAACTCGACCAGCGGCGGCTCCACCGTGTTCAGTGCGGCGAACATCCAGGTGATCGCGCGTGCGCGGGCATTCGCCTCGTCCGGCAGCAGGCCCGGGCGCGTCTGCGCGAGGTGAAACACGATGGCGCCCGACTCGAACAGGGCGAGCTCGCCTTCTTCATAGGTGGGGATCTGCCCGAACGGGTGCAGCCCCAGATGCGCGGGCCGTTTCATCGCCGCGAACGAGACCAGCCGCACTTCGTAGGCCTGGCCGACTTCTTCCAGCGCCCAGCGGACGCGCATGTCGCGGGCCAGTCCCCGGCCGCGATCAGGCGACGATTCAAAGGCGGTGATGGTCGGATTCATGGTGGAGCTCCTGGTCATGCATGACGCCGCGTGCGTCACGGGTGGTTGGCGGAAAAAGGGATGATGCTCACAGAGGCCGCCTTGCCTCCGTTGTGCATTGGTGGTGACCGTTGTAATGGTCAGCCGCGCACGGCGGCTTCGATCGCGGCGATGTCGATCTTGCCCATCTTCATCATTGCCTCGAACGCGCGCCTGGCAACGGCGGGGTCGGGATGGGTGACGGCGTCGATCAGCATGCGGGGGCTGATCTGCCAGGACACGCCCCACTTGTCCTTGCACCAGCCGCAGGCGCTGGCCTGGCCCCCGTTGTCGATGATCGCGTTCCACAGGCGATCGGTTTCAGCCTGGTCGTCGGTGGCCACCTGGAACGAAAAGGACTCGTTGTGCAGCATGCCCGGCCCGCCATTCAGGCCCACGCAGGGGATGCCCATGACCGTGAAGTCGACCATCAGCACATCGCCCTGCTTGCCGGCGGGGTAATCGCCCGGTGCGTGATGGATCGCCCCTACCGAGCTGTCCGGGAAGGTCCTGGCATAGAACGTGGCGGCTTCCAGGGCGGCGCTGTCGTACCAGACGCAGATGGTGTTCTTGGCGAGCATGGGATTCTCCTGGCTTAGGGGGCGGGATGCTTCCTTGTTGCGACGAACGAGGTGCGGACGGATCGACACCGGGATCGGGCCGTCGCAACACCATCTTCATGGAGCGCACACGCCCTTGCCAGCATCTTTGGCGTCGACGCCGGCGTGGCACCGGCAGTGACGAGATGGACGGGAGCAACCCCATGCAGACGAGCAGAGGCATTTCCCTGGTCACGATCCTGGTCGTCCTGGCGATCCTGGTCGTGGTGGCGGCGTTCGCCATCCCCGCGTGGCACGACCGGGTCGCCCGCGACCATATCGAGGAGGCCATGAAGTCCACCGATGCCCCCAAGCTGGTGGTCATGGAGGCGGCGACGACAAAGGGCGGCCTGGCTCATGTCACCCGGAGCGACCTCGCCTACAACGCCGGCCCGCCCGGCGAATACGTCGACAAAATCGAACTGGGGGACGGCGGCCGGATCACGCTGACCACGCGAAACACCGGCACCAAGCCCGACCCCGTGCTGGTCCTGCTTCCGGTGGAACCCGCCGCTGACAACTCCAGCCGCACCATCAGCTGGACCTGCACCATGGTGATCGGCAACCAGTCTGCGGCACCCGTCGCGTGCGCGGGCACCGGTCAGGCGGCGGCCGCGCCGCCGGCCACGGCGCCCGCGCCCGCGGCGACCAGCGTGCAGTGACCGCCGCGCGCACTGACCGCCGGGGAGTCGACTGCATCGCGGTGCACGGCAACGCGGCCCCGGCTCACGCGAGGTCCCGCCGAAAGCCCATTGCAGCCGGCTGTGCCGCGCGCGATGCTTGCGCACCTGACAGCGTGGTTCGGAGTGAACCGGGGAGCGCAAGGTGCACGAGCATTCGGATACCTGGACGGCGGCGGACCTGCTGTCCTATGAGAAGTACATCGAATCGACCACCGGCCTGGAGCGATTGAGCCGCGTGGCCACGGCAGACGAGGAGTGGGTGCTCAGCGACTGGGATGGCGAGCGCTACACGATCCGCTTCGACAAGAATTTCTCCAAGAAGCACCTGGCCACGTTCTCCAAGGATCGCGAGCGCACCGAGCGCGAGGCGTACTTCGAATGGCTGAACTCGGGCAAGACCCGGGAGGCCGGCGAAAACTGGCAGCGGGCCGAGCATGGCCTGATGAACCAGAAGATGAAGACGACGGCGGACAACCGCAACGTCGCCGACCTCTGCGGCTGCGGCCATCGCTTCAACAGGCATCCCGGCGCCGGTGCCTGCACCCAGTGTAGCTGCCCGCGATTCGTCACCACATTTGCGGCCAGCCGCATCGTCCAGGGCAAGCCGGTGGAGGATCCGCTGGCCGGCATGAAGACGGCCCGCACCACCTTCATCGTGCTCAACTGGGTGCCGAAGGCCGACTTCGAGAGTGTCGTCGTGCAATCGATCCAGGCGCACGAGAAGCCGAGCGGCTGGAAGCGTGGTGATCCGCTGGCCAAGGCGGTCAATGACGAAGCGGTGCTGAAATGGGACTTCGGCGTTGCCCGCGTCGGCGCCGTGGTCCAGGCCCAGGCCGGCACCGATCCGGCGACCTGGGTCAGGAAGCAGGGCTGCTACATCAAGGCCAGGAAAATCGCCACCGACTGGGGTCGGCAGACCTGGCAGGTCTTTCACATGGAAAGCGGGCCGGCGCATCCGGCGTTCTGAGCGGTGCGGCGGCAGGAACGTGCTCGTCACGACGGCTTGTTGACGCCCCACCGTGGAGGGCTGCGATGACGGAGCACGCCGCATGAAGTCCTTTGGCAAGCCGCCGCAGGGCGAGCGGCTGGAACGGCTGCACGATCTGCCGCTGTGGGACGGCGAACGTCTGCGCAACATCCATCCGGTCCTGCCGGGACTGCGCGATCCGGATGCGCCGCGGCCCACGCTGCGGGATTTCTTCTGCGGCGACGAGAACCGCACGCCACCTGCGCCACTGCCTGCGCAGGACCCGCGCAGCGGCTGGGCGAGAAAGCCGGCCAGCGGCTTGCGGGCCACCTGGCTGGGCCACTCCACCGTATTGCTGGAGATCGACGGCTTTCGGGTGCTCACCGATCCAGTGTGGGGACAGCGGGCCTCGCCCTTCACCCTGCTGGGGCCCAGGCGCTTCCAGCCGGTGCCGATCGGCTTGCGTGATCTGCCCCCGATCGACGCCGTGGTGATTTCGCACGACCACTACGACCACCTGGACTATCCGACAATCCGGGCGCTGGCGAAATCGAAGGTTCCGTTCGTCACCTCGCTCGGGGTCGGCGCCCATCTCGAAAGCTGGGGCATCGCACCGTCGCGCATCACCGAGCTGGTCTGGTGGCAAAGCCATCGCGTGCCGGGCACCGGGCTCACCATCACGGCAGCGCCGTCGCAGCATTTTTCCGGCCGCGGCCTGAAGGATCGCAACCAGACATTGTGGTCGTCGATGGTCATGGCCGGCGACCGGCATCGGGTGTTCTTCAGCGGCGACACCGGGCTCACCACCGAATACGAAGCGATCCGCGACCGGCTGGGCCCGTTCGATCTGGTGATGCTCGAAGTGGGCGCGTTCCATCCTTCCTGGGGCGATATCCACCTGGGGCCCGCCAACGCGCTGGCCGCTCACCGCCTGCTTGGCGGCGGCGTGCTGATGCCGGTGCACTGGGGCACGTTTGCGCTGGCCACGCATGCCTGGGACGAACCCGTCGAGGACTTGCTGAAACTGGCCGACCCGCTCGGCGTCGGCCTGTTCCTGCCGCGTCTGGGACAACCGGCCGAGCCTGCCGAGCATCGCGAGGTGGAGTCATGGTGGCGCCGCGGCGAACCCGTCGAGCAGCGACGCGCCGCCGAGGCGGAGCCCGAACCGGCCCTCACCGAACGGGTGCGCGACCAGCTGCCGTGGCCACTGGATTGAAGGGCAGGGCACGCCGTGCCGCGCTCGCCATGTCCCTGCCGACGCTGCCTACAACTGCATGTAGTGGTAGCCCTGTTGCTGATACACGACGGGCGCGGTGAGCGCCGACAGCGTGACGGTGACGGCCGGATCGAGCTCGTTGTCCTGGACGCCGTGTTCGGCCAGGGCCTGGCTGCAGACGAGCAGCTTGACGCCGGCCTTCTTCAGCGCATGGAGGATTTCCAGGTTCGGATTGCCCTTCTTCAGGTATTTGCGCGAGGCGGCATCGGTCAGGCCCGCGGCGCCCGCGCGTTGATCGAGCACCGCCACGATGTGCATGCGTTCCGGCGGCACCCCGGAGTGGGCCAGCAGGTTCACCAGGCGCGCCAGGCGCTCCAGCGATGGATACGGTTTGCTCTTGTCGGTTCCGGTGGAAATCACGTCGACAAGAATCTTGTAGTCGGCCTTGGGGTCCGGCTGGGCATCGGCATCCGGGCGCGGATGCACGCCACCGAATTTCGGGACCAGCGGATACACCCAGGTCGTGGTGGCCGAGGCCTTGGCGGCAGCCGCGGCTGGGTCCGCAGCCTGCGCCGGCAGCGACATCGCCACCAGCGCCATGCAGGAAAGTACCCGGGCGAGCGAAAGCTGAATCTTCATGATTTTCCCCTTGCCGCGGGCTGCGGCCGGCGCATCATGCTAATCCCCTCGCGGCTCGCCCGGTAATCCGCTCAGCCCGACGTCGACGCACGGTCCGCTGCACGACTGCGGTGGTCGCGATGATCAGTCGTCGTCCGCGCGGCTTTCCTGGTTCTCGCCGAGGCCGCTTTCGCGTGACGACTGCTGGTGCTTGACGGCGTACATCGCACGGTCGGCCTGGGCCAGCAGGGCTTTCGCGTTGGCTCCATCGTCGGGAAAGCAGGCGATGCCGATGCTGGCGTCCAGCCGGAACAGCCCGTCGGGCAGGCTGAAGGGAATGGTGAGGCGGGCGCGCAAGGTTTCGGCTACCGCCCGGGCGGTCCGTGCGTCGCGGCAGCCGGGCAGCACGGCGACAAACTCGTCGCCACCGACCCGGGCCACCAGGTCGCCTTGCCGAACGCCCTGTTGCAGGCGCGCGGCCACCTCGCGCAGCAGATGATCGCCGGCATCATGGCCGCCGCGATCGTTGACGTCCTTGAACCCGTCGAGATCCAGGTACAGCACCGCCACGCCGTGACCGGTCTGCCTGGCGTGATCGATGGCGGACTGCAATTCGATGCGCAGGCGGTCGCGGTTGGCCAGTCCGGTCAGCGAGTCGTGGTTGGCGCGGTGCTCCAGTTCGCGCTCAAGGCGGCGCAGTTCGGTTACCTCGCGGCCGACGCCGATGCGCACGCCATGCTGCGGCAGCCAGCGCGCCGACCACTGGATGTCGACGCTGTGGCCGTCCTTGTGCACGTAGCGGTTGCGGAAATGCAGTTGCAGCTGGCCCGCCATGACCTGCTCGGCCTGCGCCGCGGTGGCGGCGCGATCGTCGGGGTGAACCAGCTCGAAGATGCGCCGGCCCAGCACTTCCTCGGGGGCGTAGCCGAAGATGCGCTTGAAGCTCGCGTTGACGAACAACAGATGTCCCTCGGTGTCGACCACGCATACGGCATCGGGCATCAGGTCGAGCACGTCGGCGAGTGGAGGAAGCGTCGGGATCATCTGCCTGCGGTGGTCGTCGGGTCCGGTGGTGTGCGCAGAAAGGCGTCATCACCATCGTGCGTCCCGTCGCAAGCTATCAGAATCACCGTGCCTGTGGGTGAAGGCAGGGCGCAGGCGCCACGCGCATGGGGTCGGGAGCCACCGGCGGCGCGATGGCTCCCGAGATCATCCGGCAAACGCGGATGGTTCCCGCCGGCAGTCAGCCCGGCAGGCTGACCACCGGCACGAAGCCGCCGAAGATCATGCGCTTGCCATCGAAGGGGCAGGCGCTGGCCGCTTCCATGCGTGGGTCCTGCATGAACTTTTCCATGCCGGCATCATGGGTGGCCTTGTCGGGCCATTCGACCCACGAAAACACCACCGCTTCATCGGCCTGTGCCTGCACGGCGCGGCGGAAATCGGTGAGCTTGCCATCGGGCACGTCCTCGCCCCAGCACTCCATCACCCGGGTGGCGCCGAATTCCAGAAAGATGCTGTCGAACGTGCGGGCGTGCTCGATGAACTGCGCGCGGTTGGCGTGGGGAACGGCGATCACGAAACCATCGATCCAGGACATGGTTGTCTCCTTGCGGGAATGGGGGCCGACAAGGCCACCTTCACTTCAGCGACGAACCGGTGCCCGGGATATCGACACGTGCGCGGCTTCCGTTGCAGCGTCGATATACTGGCCCGACCTTTGCCGGGAACAGGCTTCATGCGCAGTTTCGACGATACCAACGGCAATCCATGGCAAGCCGCGGTGCTGGATGCGTCCTACGGCAACATGCTGCTGGTGTTCTCCCACGCCGGCGACCTGACGGTTCGCAAGACCGTCATGGCCGCGGAAAACCTTCGCCTGGCGGAGCAGCAGCTGCTGGACATGGACGAGGCGCAATTGCGCGATCTGCTGGCCGAATCGGTGCCGTGGGACTAGCACGGCAGGTGTCGGCAATCAGTCCGGAATGTCCACCTCCACCAGCCGGCCGAGCTGTGCCAGCGATTCCTGCCAGCCGACGTAGCACTGCTCCAGCGGAATCACTTCGGGCAGGCCTTCCTGCACCACGTGCAGTTCGGTGCCGCAGGACACGGTCTTCAAGGTGATGGTCACCGTGATTTCACCGGGCAGGTTGGGATCGTCGAACTGGTCGGTGTAGCGGATGCGCTCGAACGGAGTGAGCTCGACATAGGTGCCGCCGAAGACGTGGCTGTGGCCGGTCGAGAAGTTGGTGAAGGACATCTTGTAACTGCCGCCGACGCGGGCATCCAGATGATGCACCCTGGCGGTGAAGCCGTTCGGCGGCAACCATTTGACCTGGGCCTCGGCATCGAGGAAGGCGCGATAGACGCGCTCGGCCGGCGCGCGCAGTACCCGATGCAGGCGGACAGTGTTGGACATGGCGGTTTTCCTGGCTGGAGGAGTAGCCCTCATGGCAGCAACGAACGGGCGGGGCGGAAATCGACAGCCGGTGTGTCCGATGGGTTCATCGCCCCGTCGATTCGATATCGCGTTGTCTGCGAGCCAGGTCCCGGCCGTTTTGCAGTAGCCTGAAGCGCGGTCACCGACACCCGCGATGACCGGCACATTCCCGCGCAGTGATGAAAGGTGGTTCCATGATCGACACTTCGATGGCAACTCATCCGCATGGCCGGCCGTGGCCGGAACCTGCAGGCGCACGACGGGCGGTGACGGCATGAGCACGCGCGAGGTCGACATCGCCATCATCGGGTCCGGCACCGCGGGCATGTCCGCCTATCGCCAGGCACGCAAGCGCACCGACCGCATCGCCCTGATCGAAGGCGGCCCGTTCGGCACCACCTGCGCCCGGGTCGGCTGCATGCCCTCGAAGCTGCTGATCGCCGCGGCCGAGGCGCGGCACCGGCTGGCAGTGTTGCCCGCGTTCGGTATCGCCAGCGACGCGGGCAGGGTCGATGGCCGCGCGGTGATGAAGCGGGTGCGTGACGAACGCGACCGCTTCGTGGGCTTCGTGCTCGATGCGGTGGCGGGCTTCGACCCTGCCCACGTGCTGCGCGCGCACGCCGAATTCGAGGACCCGCATACGCTGAAGCTGTCGCCAGCGATGGACGGCAGCGTGCCCCCGGTCGAGCGGGTCCGTGCCGGGCGCATCATCATCGCCACCGGTTCGCGGCCGGCAATTCCCGCGGTGCTGCGGGCGGCAGGCGACCGACTGATCATCAGCGACGACGTGTTCGACTGGCAGGACCTGCCCGGCTCGGTGGCCGTGTTTGGTGCCGGCGTGATCGGCCTGGAGCTGGGCCAGGCCCTGCATCGGCTGGGGGTCCGCGTGCACCTGTTCGGTCGTGACGGACGGATTGGCGCGATCAGCGATCCGGTGGTGCGCGCCGAGGCCAGGCGGCTGATCGCGGCGGAACTGCCGCTCAGCCTGGATGCCGCTGACGTGCGCGTCGAGCGGGACGGCGAGGCGGTGGTCGTGCACTTCACCGACCCGGGCAGCGCGGCGACCAGCGAGCGCTTCGATTACCTGCTGGCCGCCACCGGGCGCACGCCCAATGTCGAGATGCTGGCGCTCGAGCACTCCGGGCTCGAGCTCGATGCCAGGGGTTTGCCGGTGTTCGATCCGCAGACCACCCGGGCCGGCGACAGCCATGTCTTCATCGCCGGTGATGCCGACGCCGATCGGGTGTTGCTGCACGAAGCGGCTGACGAGGGCCACCTGGCCGGCGAGCAGGCCGCGCGGTATCCGGCGGTCTACCGGCACACCCGGCGCACCCCGCTGGGCGTGGTGTTTTCCGATCCGCAGATCGCCTACGCCGGGCGACGGCATGCGCAACTGCTTGCCGACGGCGTCGATTTCGCGGTGGGCGAGGTGTCCTTCGAGGACCAGGGGCGTTCGCGGGTGATGCTGGTCAACCACGGCCTGCTGCGCGTGTATGGCGAGCAGGGCAGCGGCCTGCTGCTGGGCGCCGAGATGATCGGCCCGCAGAACGAGCACATCGCCCACCTGCTGGCCTGGGCGATCCAGGCGCGCATGACGGTGGCCGGCGTGCTGCAGATGCCGTTCTACCATCCCACGATCGAGGAGGGCCTGCGCACCGCGTTGCGCGAGCTGCTCACCGCGCTGGGCATGGGCGCCGCGCCGCCGCTGCACTGCATCGACTGCGGACCGGGCGCCTAGGCCACGGAACCGGCGCGTGCCGGATGTATCCGGACGCTGGCTGAGGCACACTGCGCGTCGGCCGGCGATGGGGCCTGATCGGGAGACAACAGGTGGGCAAGGGCAGGCTGGAAGCATTCAGTGACGGCGTCATCGCCATCATCATCACCATCATGGTGCTGGAGCTGAAGGTGCCGCATGAAACCACGCTGGCGGCGCTTGGTCCGCTGGCGCCGGTGTTGCTCAGCTACGTGCTGAGCTTCGTCTACGTCGGCATCTACTGGAACAACCATCATCACATGCTGGCGATCACCCATCGGGTATCGGGCACGGTGCTGTGGGCGAACCTGCACCTGCTGTTCTGGCTGTCGCTGTTCCCGTTCACCACGGCATGGATGGGCGAAAACCACCTGGCCCAGGCGCCGACCGCCGTTTACGGCTTCGTCCTGCTGATGGCCGCGGTGGCCTACTGGATACTGGAGCAGGTGCTGATCGCGGTGGCGGGTCCGGACTCGGCGTTGCGCGGGGCCATCGGCTACGACTGGAAGGGCAAGATCTCGCCGCTGCTCTATCTTGGCGGCATCGCGCTGACGTTCTGGCGGCCCTGGGCGGCGCAGCTCTTCTACGCCCTGGCGGCGCTGCTCTGGCTGGTGCCGGATCGGCGCATCGAGAAGCTGGCTGCCCATTGAGCCCGCACACCTTTCAGCCGTCCATCGGGGAGGCGTCATCGTGAACGCAGGAAGGCTTCTGATCGCGCTGCCGATGGTGGTGGCGCTGTGCATCGCCAGCCCGCTTCGTGCAGCCACCCCCGACGCGGACGCCGCCGCCATCCGGCAGGTGCTGAACCGGCAGCAGGCGGCCTGGAACCACGGCGACGTCGACGGGTTCATGCACGGCTACAAGGACGCCCCCGACACGACCTTCGTGGGCAGCAGCGTGCGCAAGGGCTACCGCGCGATCCTGGAGAGCTACCGCAAGCATTACGCCGGCAAGGCCCAGATGGGCAAGCTCGCCTTCTCCGATCTCGACCTGCGCCTGTTGCCCGGGCGCGATGGCGAGGTGCGTTATGCCGTGGTCACCGGCCGCTTCCACCTCGATCGCGCTGCCCACGGCGAGGTTGCCCAGGACGATGGCGTGTTCTCGCTGCTGTGGGAAAAGACCGCGGACGGCTGGAAGATCATTCTCGACCACACCAGCTGATGTCAGGGCTGATGCAGGAAGGCCAGTGAGGTGTCGCAGGGCGCGTCGACCTTCAGGCTCAGCAGCGCATCGGCGCGCGTGCGGCCGAGCGTGACGGCGGCGATCGGCTTGCCGGCGCGCGCGGCGGCATCGACGAAGCGGTAGCCCGAATAGACCATCAGCGACGATCCCACCACCAGCACGGCGTCCGCCGCCTGCCAGGCGCGCGCGGCGGCCTCCACCCGTTCGCGGGGTACTGCCTCACCGAAGAACACCACGTCGGGTTTCAGGATGCCGCCGCAATGCGGGCAGGGCGGAACCTCGAACTGCGCGAAGTCATGGCCTTCCAGGTCGGCGTCGCCGTCCGGCGCATCGCCGGCATCCAGTGACAGCCATGCCGGGTTGCACTCCCCCAGCATCTGCTGGAACGCGTGGCGGCCCAGCCGTGCCTCGCAACCCATGCAGCGCACTTCGTCGAGGCGTCCGTGCAGGTCCAGCACGCGCTCGCTGCCGGCGTGCTGGTGCAGGCGATCCACGTTCTGCGTCACCAGCAGCTCGACCTGGCCGCGCCGCTCCAGCGAAACCAGCGCACGGTGGGTGGCGTTCGGCAGCGCACGGCCGAAACGCCGCCAGCCGACCAGGCTGCGCGCCCAGTAGCGCTGGCGCGTGGCCGGCTCATGCATGAAGGCGGCGTAGTTCACCGGCGGCGGGCGTTTCCACTGGCCGTCGCGGTCGCGATAGTCGGGGATGCCCGAATCCGTGCTGCAGCCGGCGCCGGTCAGCACGAACAGGCGCGGATGGTCGTCGATGAATTGCTGAAGCGGAGTCATGGCGCAGATATGGGTGCTGGCGGTACGGAAAAACAGGCGGCCTGCAGGGCGGGCTTGCCGTCCCGGGAAGCGCCGACGATGATGGCGATGGACTGTAGCGCGTCCGCCTTGCGGCGGGCAGGGTCACGGACACGGGGAGCAGGCACATGGATCACGCTGGAACGGATGAAGTCACCGCCGCCCGGGCGGCGAAGCTTGACGATGACGCGTACAAGATGTGGCACGAAAAGCCCGCGGGGAAATTTGTGCTGGGCTTTTCCGTGTTCGTGCTGGCCGAAGTGCTGGTCTACGGAACCCTGCACTGGATCTTTCCGCTGATCTGAACCGGAAGCCAGTGAGCGACGCCAGGACGGTGGTCGACGCGAGGCATCGGCGCGTTAGCATGGCCGGATGAAGCTCATCGCGATCGACTCCGCGTTCTCCTCGCCGTGGCGAGTGCCGGCCTGGCTGTTGGCGTTGCTGCTGGTCGGCTGCGCTTCGCAGCCCGTGCAGAACGCGCGCAGCCCGGCACAGGTGCGCAGCGACCTGCTGCGGCTGATCCCCGCCAGTGTCGACGATCGCGCCGGCTGGGCCACCGACATCCAGGTGGCGTTTTCCGCCCGGCAGCTCGCGCCGAGCGCGACCAACCTGTGCGCGGTACTGGCGGTGACCGAACAGGAGTCGGGGTTCAAGGTGGACCCGGTGGTGCCCGGACTGGGCCGGATCGCGCGCCAGGAAATCGACCGTCGCGCCGCGGCGAAGCACATCCCCGGGTTCCTGGTGGATGCGGCGCTGTGGCTGAAGTCGCCCGATGGCCGGCGTTACAGCGAGCGGCTGTCGGCGGCGCGCACCGAGAAGCAGTTGAGCGGGATCTTCCAGGACTTCATCAGCATGGTGCCGCTCGGCAGGCGGCTGTTCGGCGAGCTCAATCCCGTGCATACGGCCGGCCCGATGCAGGTGAGCATCGCGTTCGCCGAGGCGCATGCCCGGGACTATCCGTATCCGATCAAAGGCTCGATCCGCGACGAGGTGTTCAGCCGGCGCGGCGGCCTGTATTTCGGCATCGCGCACCTGCTGGGATATCCGGCGGATTATCCCGCGCCGCTCTACCGCTTCGCCGATTTCAACGCCGGCTGGTACGCCAGCCGCAACGCCGCGTTCCAGCATGCAGTGAGCGTCGCCTCGGGCATCCCGCTGGCGCTGGACGGCGACCTGCTGTCGCCGGATGCCGGTTTCGGCGATCGCCCGGGAGCGACGGAACTGGCGGTGCGGACCCTGTCTTCGCGGCTGGACATGAGCGACTCGGCGATCCATCGGGCTCTGGCGCACGGCGAGCGTCAGGACTTCGTGGACAGCAAACTTTACGCCCGCGTGTATGCGCTGGCCGAGGGCATCGAACACCAGCCGCTGCCGCGCGCGCAGCTGCCGGGCATCACCTTGAAGAGCCCGAAGATCACCCGCAAGCTCACCACCGCCTGGTTCGCCAAACGCGTCGACGAGCGCTGGCAGCGCTGCATGCGGCGCGCCGGGAAGTCACCCGGATAACGCGGGGCAGTGTCGGGCGCAGCCTTTGCGCGGCTTGAAGCGTTCGCCTGACGTACCCACGTTCAAGCGTTCCCCCCAGCATGCAGGAGTGTCACGTGAGCAAGCTTGTCGACTTTCCGATCACGGCGCGGTGGCCGGCCGCCCATCCCGAGCGCATCCAGCTGTACTCGCTCAACACGCCGAACGGGGTGAAGGCGTCGATCATGCTGGAGGAAACCGGGCTGCCGTACGAGCCGCACCTGGTCGACATCATGAACAACGAGAGCCACACGGCGGAATTCCTCGCGCTGAACCCGAACGGCAAGATTCCCGCGATCATCGACCCGGACGGCCCCGGCGGCGAACCGCTGGCGCTGTTCGAATCGGGCGCGATCCTGCTGTACCTGGCGGACAAGACCGGCCAGTTCATCCCGGCCGATGCGGCGCGGCGCTGGGAAACGATCCAGTGGGTGTTCTTCCAGATGGCGTCGATCGGCCCGATGTTCGGCCAGGTCGGCTTCTTCAACAAGTTCGCCGGCAAGAGCTACGAGGACAAGCGTCCGTTGCAGCGCTACGTCGACGAATCGAAGCGCTTGCTCGGCGTGCTCGACGCGCAGCTGGATGGTCGCGACTGGATCATGGGCAACGACTACACCATCGCCGACATCGCCACGCTGGGCTGGGTGAACAACCTGGTGACCTTCTACGAGGCGCGCGAACTGGTGGCGTTCGACAGCTTCGGGAATGTCTCGGCCTGGCTCGAACGCGGCCTGGCGCGGCCGGCCGTGCAGCGCGGCCTGAAGATTCCGGCGCGGGCCTGAGACCTGTCAGGATTTCGCCTCCCCGAAGGCCGCCGGGTGCCTGCCTGGCTGACTAGCCTCTGGCGTACCGGACCGCTGGCGTCCCATCACGAGGAGATCCGATGAATCGTCGAAACCTGTTGCAGGGCATCCTGCTGGGTGCGGCGGCGCTGCCGCTGCATCGCGTGGCATTCGCGATGCCGGCGGCGTCACCTGCGGTGGATGCCATCGCGGCACGCCTGGCGGCGCTGGAGCGAAAACACGGCGGGCGACTGGGCGTGGCGATGCTGGATACCGGCAGCGGGCACCACGCCGGGCGCCGCATCGACGAGCGCTTCCTGATGTGCAGCACCTTCAAGCTGCTGGCAGTGGCTGCGGTGCTGGCGCGGGTGGATCAGGGGCGCGAGCAGCTGGATCGACGCATCATTTTCGGCAAGGACGTGCTGCTGGCATGGGCGCCGGAAACGTCGCGCCACGTGGGCGCGCCGGGCATGACGGTCGGCGAGCTCTGCCAGGCCGCGATCACGGTGAGCGACAACACCGCCGCCAACCTGCTGCTGGCAAGCCTCGGCGGTCCTGCGGCGGTGACCGCGTTCGCGCGCACGCTGGGTGATCCGCTGACCCGGCTCGATCGCACCGAGCCCGAGCTCAACGTCGGCGGTCCGGGCGAGCTGCGCGACACCACGACGCCGCAGGCGATGCTGGGCGACCTGCGCGCCCTGCTGCTCGGTGATGCGCTTTCTGCCGCGTCACGCGCACGCCTGACCGGCTGGCTGCGCGCGTGCACCACGGGTTTGCACAAGTTGCGCGGCGGCCTGCCATCGGGCTGGCAGGCGGGCGACAAGACCGGCAGCGGCACGCAGGGCGAGAGCAATGACGTGGCGATCCTGTGGCCACCGCAGCGCGCGCCCGTGCTGGTCACCGCCTATTACGCACCCACATCGCCGGATGCCGACGTGGGCGCCCGCGTGCTGGCCGAGGTGGGTCGCATCGCGGCCAGCCTGTAAAAAAAGCCATTCGGGCTGCCGTGAAGGCGGCCCGTCGCGCTCCGTCATTCCCCTGGGTGATAGACCCGCTCGGTGTGCCCCTGCAACTGCTCGGGCCAGAAGTACACGGTGCGCAGGTTGCCGGTGGTGTAGCGCTCGGCCTCGTCGTTGAAGTGCTTCGAGGCGGGATGGCCGCTTTCGCCGCCGGCCGTGATCGCACGGGCGCTGACCTTGGGGCCGAACTCGACCACCGCTACGAAGCTGTTGCCGCTGGTGCCGTAGTAACGCTTGGTGCCGGGCCAGCGATGCGCGCCGAACGAGGCCAGCGAACCCCAGCGCGAGGAGACGAACGGCACCGGGATGCTCGGCTTGCCGTCGTCGAAACTCTGCACGATGGCGCCGTCGTTGCGCTGGAAGCGGTTGATCTCGCCCCACGGCACGCCCCAACTGCCGAAGTCGTGTTCCAGCCGGTCGGAGGCGGCGACCAGCGCGTCGAGGCGCGCCTTCGGGCCCGCGTCGCCGGCCATGAAGTCATACACTGACTGGTCTTCCGACTCGGCCTGGGCATGCACGCGATCCCACAGCGTGTCACCCCAGAACACTGCCAGCGAAGTCGGCATCGAGGCGATGCCCCAGCGATAGTCCCAGCCCCGAAGCAGGGCGATCTGGCCGGCCAGGCGGGGTTTCAGCGGATCGTTGTCGGGCAGCCTGTCGTAGTCGGACACCAGCACCGGGATCAGTTGCGCGAAGGCGGGCAGATAGGAGTCGAACGCCGCGGTGATCAGCGAGGCCTTGCTGAAGTCGCGTACCCGATCGAGCACGCGGGTGGCGTGGATGCCGCGTGGGTTTTCGCCGAAGGTATCCATGTAGCGCGGGTAATCCTTCTGCTGCGGGCTGAACTTGCCCGCGGCGGAGTAGGGCCAGTTGTTGGTGTTCATGATCCAGCCGTTCCGCGGATCGAGCAGGTGCGGCGCCTCGTCCAGCGTGTGCAGGCCCTGCCAGTCGGTGGCCGGGTCGCTGCCGTCGACCGGCTGGGTGTAGTCGAAGCGGTTGTCGCGCCTGGGGATGAATTGCGGATGCATGTACGCGATCTCGCCCTTGTCGTCGGCGAAGATCGTGTTGTTCGAGGAGTTCGCCTTGAGCTCGGCCACCTTGCGGTAGCTGGCGTAGTCGCTGGCCTTGGTGCGCAGCCAGCTCTGTTCGAGCGCCTCCATCGGCTTGTTCATCAGCGCGATGGCGATCCACTTGCCGTCGGCTGCGCGCACGATCGGGCCGTGATGGGTGAAGCGGGCGGTGAAGCTGCGGCTGGCCAGCGAGCCGTCCTTCGCCCGATAGCGCAGCCTGATCGTGCGCGAGGTGAGCGGACGCAGTTCCTTGCCGTAGCGGTAGAACAGCTGATCGCCCTTGTGCACGATGGTCTCGGCGAATTCGTCGACGACGTCGGCGCCGGTGGAGGTATGCATCCAGCCGATGTGCGGATTGAAACCCTGGTAGATGAAGAACTGCCCCCACGTCACCGCGCCGTAGGCGTCCAGCCCCTCGTCGCTGGACATCTGCAGTTCGGAGCGGAAGAAGAACGAGGTGTGCGGGTTGATCCACAACAGCGCGTGGCCGTCCACGGTGAGCTTGGGCGCGATCGCGAAGCCGTTTGAGCCGGTCGGCTCGACCCAGCTCGACGGCGTCTGCACGCTGGCCAGTTTCGTTTCGGCCTTGCCGTAGAACGCGGCGAGCCGGTCGAGCGAGACACGCTCGATGTCGCCGCCGATGCTGCCTTCGCTGAAGCTCAGCGCCATCCACGGCTCGAACTGACGGATCACCCGCGGATGCACGTCGGGATGGGTGGCCAGGTAGTAGTTGAGGCCAGCCGCCCAGCTGTCCATCAGGGCCTGCAGCCAGGCCGGACTCTTTGCGTATTGGGCCTTGAGTTCGACGGGATCGATGAACAACTGCTGGCGCAGGTCGCTCCAGATCGCCGACTCGCCCTCGGCTTCGGCGAGCCAGCCCAGCGAGTTCAGGTAATTCGTCTCGACCCGGTTGAAGTCGTCTTCGGCTTGGGCGTAGGCCATGCCGAAAACGGCGTCGGCATCAGTCCTGCCGTGCACGTGGGCAATGCCCCAGTCGTCGCGGGTGATCGTGATTGCCTGGGCCTGGCGCTGCCAGTCGGCCAGCTCCGGCGGTGCGCTGCGGGCGGTGGCCAGCAGGGTCGTCAGCATCAGCGTGGCGGCCAGCAGGCCTCGCGGCAACAGGGCGGATGGCGCCGATCGGCGCAGCTTGTTCAAGATGGTTGCATGCATCTGTTTGCGATCCCCCGGGTTCGTTGGCGCCGCCGTACCGCGTGGAGTTGACCACTACCGGGCCGTCTGTGCAAAGCCTGGTTCGACGGAGTCGACGGAGCTCCCGGATGCCGCTGATCGAATCGCATCGCTCGCGGAGCGAACCCGCATCTGCTGGCGATCGGGACTGCAACTGAACTCGGCATTAATTCGCGCGGGCAAAATACGTCGTCGGGTTCGCAGACTGTGCAGCTTCGCTGGGGCAGGATCGGACAGGTTGTGGCGAGGCTTCGTGCATCACCGCCGCAGCATTCCGATATGAAGAGGAGAACTCCCCATGTTGAATCGATCTTCCCGAGGCGCCTGTCTCGCTCTCGCCCTGGTGGCAGTCACATCCCTTGCCGGCTGCAGCGGCTACGTCAAGCGCACCGACTTCGACGCCGCCATCGGCAAGCTGCAAAGCACCGATGCCCAGATGCAGCAGCAACTGGACGCGCTCACTGCCGACATGCAGCAGCGATTCTCCAAATACGATGCCACCCTGACGGAAATGCAGGGACGCCTGCGCGTGGACACGGTGGCCCATTTCGATTTCAACAAGGCCGACTTGAACGAACAGGACAAGGCCATGCTGAAGGACTTCGCCCAGGTGATGCAGGCGCACCACTCCGGTGCGGTGGTGACGGTGGAAGGCTTCACCGATCCGGCCGGTTCGCGGGCCTATAACCAGCGGCTGGGCCAGAAGCGCGCGGACGCCGTGCGTGACTACCTGGTTTCCAGTGAAGGCATGGCCGCCGGCCAGGTTCGCGCGGTCAGTTATGGCGAGGCGAGCAACCGCCAGGTGGAGAAGGGTGCATCGCGCGACGCGGGCACAAGCAACCGCCGCGTGGCCCTGGTGGTCGATTACGCCGGTTGATCAGGGCGGGGCGCGTGAGCCGCGCCCCGTTCCGGCGGCACAGCCTTGCCGCGCAGATGCGCCCGGCCACCGCCGAGGCAGCCTTCACCGTGGGCCGCCCGGTCGATACGGGCAACGGCAACGGGGCGATTGTGGGGTTTGTCCAGACCGTCATGTAGGCGCGTGACCGGCGTCCGCGCAGGACACGGCCCAATTTCGATCCGGCCTTGCGCCCGCCCTGCAAATGGGCGTTCCGGCGCCTCGTGTCGTGGCTATAGTCCACCTGATCGTGGAGACGTTCGTTTCGATGCCTTGTCGCCACGCTCTTCCGGCCGAGGATACGAACATGCCCAACTCCAGCGATTACCGGCAGAACGCGAGTTTCTTTCGCAGCCGCCTGAACACGATTACCGCCCGCACCCGGGTGGGCAAGAGCCGCATCCATATCGATTCGGGCGGCAACCACACCCGACGCCAGCCTTCGCGGTCGATGGAAGAGAAGCTCAGGAATTACGGCGAGCGCCGCTATCACTCGGTGGCGCGCATCCTTGCCTTGTTCGAGATCGTCAGGAAGACCGAGCGGTTGAGTGCCCCGGTGCTGGTCGAAAGCAAGGGCGCGGTGTGGCAGGCCTACGTGGACCGCAGCGGCGGCGTCGACAATGCCTGCCACACCTGTCCATGCCATCTGCAGCTCGATGGCAAGCTGCCGACGATGATCACCGGCAACAGGGGCCTGCGTCGGCATCTGGTGCTGGAGTTTGCCGACTGCGTCTCGTTGCCCCGCAGCGTGAACAACATCGACAGCATCGTCGACGAGATCGCGGGCCGGCAGGCCTTTGTCCGGGCGGCCAGCCTGGTGCTGAACCAGCCGGACACCGGCTGGGCGGAGGGGCTGGATCTGTTCCGCGAGGACATGCGCGAGTTGCTCGGCGACATGGTGGAGACGATCACCCGGCCGCCCGGGCCCGAGTACCGGGCCTCGAGCGAACTGAACCAGGAGCGGCTGGACGTGCTGCTGGCGTATTACGAAGGCATTTTCCTGACCAGCACCGCCTCCATCCGGATGGGCCATTTCATCGGGCAGGTCGAGGCGGAGATGCGCGTGCCCTGAGCGCCCGCGCTTTCCATTCGACTTTTTCGCGTGCCCTGGTGCTTGCCGCTGCCTGACGGCAGGCCGACCGGGATGGCCTGCGCCCGCGGTGCCGGCCCCGTTCATTCCGAAACACGATGCTGCCCGCCATCGGCGGTCTTCTGCATCCTCCTCCTGTCGCCCGGTTCTCGCGATGCCGCGCCTGGGGCGCCGACGCTGCCGTGCGCGCGTCTCACGACCGGTTCAGTCGCATGGCGTGACGGTCGAAAGTACAAGTCCCGCAGGATTGCGGCATCGTAGGCCTCTGGCCTGCCTTCACGAAGGCAGTTTTCCCGCCGTGATCAGCGGCGCAGGAAAGCCGCTGCCGAAGCTGGCAGTGCCTTCGGCGAGTGGCGGATGCAGATTTTCCGGTGGTGCCCAGCGGCATGCCGGGGAAACGGCCGGCGTCGGGATTCCGGGTCGGTCGAATGACAGTGACTCATGAACCGCCCAAACCGAGGAGAACGCAATGCACAACGAATTCAAACTGACCGGCCCGCAGACCGAGCTGACCAGCTACCCCCAGTGGGCCCAGGACATGGTGGCCGATTGCGAAAGCACCAAGCGCAGCGTGATCGAGCACCCGCTGTGGGAATCCATGATCAATGGCAGCCTGGGCAAGGCCGGGACCACCAACTTCATGGTCGGCATCTGGCCGGTCATCGAACGGTTCCCGGCGTACATGGCGCAAAGCCTGCTGAAGACCCAGTTCGGCCGCAGCGCCGGCGACAACCTGGCGCGACGCTGGCTGGTACGCAACATCCGCGTCGAGCAGAACCACGCCGAATACTGGCTCAATTGGGCCGAGGGCGCGGGTATTGCCCGCGAGGAAGTGCTGCACGGGGTGGCCCCGCACGGCACCGAGACGCTGGCCAACTGGTGCGAGGACGTCAGCCGCAGGGATACACTGGCCGCGGGCATCGCCGCCACCAACTATGCGGTGGAAGGAGCCACCGGCGAATGGTCGCAACTGCTCTTCGACAGCAGCCGTTATGTCGAGCGCTTCCCGGAGAAGAGCCGGGCCGGATCGCTGCGCTGGTTGCAGTTGCATGCGGCCTATGACGACACCCATCCGTGGGAGGCGCTGGAGATAGTCTGTACACTGCTGGGAACGGAACCTTCCGCTGATGAAGTGAGCCACGTCGGCGAATGCATCAAGCGCAGCTACACCAGCATGCGGATTCTTGCTGATCGCTGCGTCAAACCGCATCGTGTTCTGGATGTACTGAACGAAGCCGCAGCCTGAGGGAACCAGGTTCCGGGCAGTGTCTAGCCAGAACGTGATGTGTCGATCACGAACCTAGGGACGCCATGCGAAGTTCGCGACTCAGCTTGCAACGACCGTTGTCACGACGCTTGATGCCGTTGGTGTACGGGCTCGTGGGCATGCTGGTGCTGATCCTGGCACTGACCTGGGGCGCACTGCAGCTGCAGGTGGCTCTCGCCGGTTTTCTCAACGGCGAGAGCATCTGGTCGAAGGCGCAGAAGCAGAGCGTGATTGCGCTGGAGAGCTACGCGATCTCCGGCGATCCGGCCGACCTGGCCAACTACCGCGAGAATTATGGTCTGCTGATGGCCGATCGCTCGGCCCGCGACCAGATCCTGTCCGGCAGCTATGACTACGAGGAAGTGGCCGGCGCCCTGCGCCGCAGCAATACCGTCACCATCGCGATCCCCGGCGTCATCTTCATGCTGCATCATTTTTCCGGTGCGCCCTACATGCGCGACGCGCTGGACGCCTGGCGTTCCACCGATACCTCGATTCACGACCTGAACACGATCGCCGACGCGCTGGCCGCCGGTTACGCGAGCGGCACGCCGGGACAGGCGGAGATCGCCCGTCAGCGCGCGCGCATCCACGCGATCAACAGTTACATCGAGCCGCGCAGCACGCTGTTCTCGCGCAAGATCGCCGATGGCGCGGTCTGGATGGGCCAGGTGCTGTTCTGGGGCGTATTCGGCGCCGGACTCATCGCCGCGCTGCTCTGGCTGGACATGGCGCGGCGGATTCTCGCCAGCGTGCGCGGCAGCGAAGAGCGCTATCGGCTGCTGTTCGACAGCGCCGCCGATGCGATCGTGATGATCGACGAATCCAGCGGGCGCATCCTGGACGTGAACCGCACCACCGCCAGCTGGACCGGGCGCAGCGCCGGCGAACTGGTCGGTGACCGTTTCGTGCACCTGTTCGTGCAGTCGATGGCCGGGCAGCAGGCCGGGCGGGCAGCCAGCAACCTGCTGCTGGGCGAGCAGGGCAGCACGCGCCCGGTGGAGTTGCAGACCAGCCTGGCCAACTGGGGCAGCCAGCCGGTGCGCCAGGCGATCATTCGCGACATCTCCGAGCGCCTGAAAATGGAGCAGGAGCGACGCATCGCGGCAGAGGCGCTGGCGGGCATCGCCGAGGGCGTGATCATCGCCGATGCGGAACGACGGGTGCTTTCCACCAACGAAGCCCATGTGGGGCTGACCGGATTTTCCAGCCAGGCGCTGATCGGCCGCCGCCTGGACGAGCATCGCCGCCTGCCCGATGGCAAGCCGCTGCCGCAGTCGATCTGGGACAGCGTGGCGGCCGGGCGGAACTGGAGCGGGGAGGTGCTCAGCAACCGCAACGACGGCAGCAGCTATCCCGAACACCTCAGCATCAGCGCCATCCGTGACGGGGAAGGGCAGCCGCAATATTACGTGGCCGTGTGCACCGACATCCACGAGGCCAAGGCCAGCCAGCAGCGGCTGGAACACATGGCGCGGCATGACCCGCTGACCGGCCTGGTCAACCGGGCCGAATTCGAGCGCCATTGCAGCGAGGCGATCGCGGTGGCCGAACGCGAGCGGCTGGCGGTGGTGGTGCTGTTCATCGACCTGGATGCATTCAAGATCGTCAACGACAGCTACAGCCACGCGATTGGCGACCGGCTGCTGGTCAAGGTGGCCGAGCGGATTCGCCGGCAGCTTTCCGATGGCGACGTGGCTGGCCGCATCGGTGGCGACGAGTTCACCGTGCTGATCCCGCGGCTGATCCTGCGCGAGGATGCCCGCACCATCGTCAACCGCCTGCTGGTCAGCCTGTCCGAACCCCTGCTGATCGACGATTACGAGATCGTGCTCAGCGCCAGCATCGGCGTGGCCGGCTATCCGCTGGACGGCGCCAACGCGGCGGCGCTGATCACCAACGCCGATGCGGCGATGTATGCGGCCAAGGCGGAAGAGCGCAACGCCTGCCGCTTCTATACGCCGATGATGCACGCCGACACGCGTCGGCGCCTGCAACTGGCCACCGAGTTGCGCCAGGCGCTGGCCCGCAATGAATTTCACCTGGTGTTCCAGCCCAGCGTGGAACTGCGCAGTGGACGCATCGTGGCGGTGGAGGCCCTGCTGCGCTGGCAGCATCCGGAGCGCGGCGAAATACTGCCGGGTGAGTTCATTCCGGTCGCCGAAGGGCTGGGCCTGATCCGGCGCATCGACGAGTGGGTGATGCAGACCACCTGCGCCCAGATCCAGGCATGGGACCTGGCCGGGGTGCCGCCGATCCGGGTGGCGGTGAACATCTCGGCCCGCTGGTTCGGCCACCCCGCCTTTGTCGACGGGGTCAACCGAGCGTTGCAGTCGAGGCAGCTGTCGGCAAGCCGCCTGCTGCTGGAGATCACCGAGAGCGCGATGTTGCGCCTGGGCGACGACATCGAACGCACCATGCAGACCCTGCATGCGCTGGGGATCGAGGTGGCGATCGACGATTTCGGCACCGGCTACTCGTCGATGGCTTACCTGAAGCTGCCGGCGGTGGCCTATCTGAAGATCGACCGCTCC
The DNA here is from genome assembly GCF_016889805.1 of Rhodanobacter sp. FDAARGOS 1247. Taxonomy (NCBI): domain Bacteria; kingdom Pseudomonadati; phylum Pseudomonadota; class Gammaproteobacteria; order Lysobacterales; family Rhodanobacteraceae; genus Rhodanobacter; species Rhodanobacter sp. FDAARGOS 1247. The sequence continues at coordinate 2,123,335 of NZ_CP069535.1, read as the reverse complement.
TTCGTCACCGGTCTGCCCGGCGACGCCAACGACGCGGCAATCACCGAAGCGATGCTGGTGATGTCCAAGAGCCTTGGCCTGGTGACCATCGCCGAGGGCATCGAGACCGAGGCACAGCACGACTTCCTGTTGCGCAGTGGCTGCGTCGAGGGGCAGGGCTACCTGTATTCCCGTCCGCTGCAACCGGATGAGGTGCGCCATCTGTTGTGCCCGAACCAGCCGCCCGTGCCCGCGCGGCTGAAGCTGGTGCCGCCCAAGCGCAGCTGATCCGTCGCGCCTGCGCGCGATTCCGCGCAGGCAGCGCTCCGAACCGGTTGATCTGTATCAGTGCGCCCGTGCACCGTGTGCGCGACAGTGCATGAAAACCATCGGGAGGTGGACAGACATGGTCAGCCACGATTGCATGCCACTTCGCCACCGGCCGACTCCGCGCCAGGCTGGCGCTCCCCTGATTGCGGCGCGGTTTGGCCGTGATCGCGATGCCGAAGTGCGAGCCCGCGAGCGACGCATCGACGAGGAACTGGCACAGAGCTTCCCCGCCAGCGACCCGCCGGGCTGGGTGCAGGGTGCCGCGCCCCCGCCGCATTGATACCCGTCGACGACGAGGCCGAGCAACCCCATTCCGGATCATCGAGGAGGATGAAATGGACGTATCGATGTATCCGCCTGCCACGGCGGAAACCGCGCGCAAGCGGCGCGAGCTGGCGCCTGCGCCGCTGCAGGCCTTCAAGGCTTTCAGCGCGGCAGTCTTCGCCGATGGCGCCTTGCCGAATGTCACCAAGCAGCTGATCGCGGTGGCGGTGGCGCATGTCACCCAGTGTCCCTACTGCATCAGGGGACACACCGCCGAGGCGTTGAAGCAGGGCGCCAGCGAGGCGCAGATCATGGAGGCGATCTGGGTGGCTGCCGAGATGCGTGCCGGCGGGGCGTACGCGCACTCCACGCTGGCGCTGGACGTGATGTCGCACCAGCATGGAGCCGCCTGACATGGCCACGCGTTGCGCCGGAGTATCTGCCAACATTCTCGACGCGGTGGGCGACACGCCGCTGCTGGAGATCGAGGGCGTCTACGCCAAGCTCGAATTCCTCAATCCTTCCGGCTCGATCAAGGCGCGCATTGCGAAATACATGATCGAGCGCGCCGAGCAGGAGGGCCTGCTCAAGCCCGGCGACACCATCGTCGAGGCGACCAGCGGCAACACCGGCAATGCGCTGTCGATGGTGGCGGCGGTGAAGGGCTATCGCATGCTGGTGGTGATGCCCGAGGGGCTGTCCAGCGAACGGGTGGCGATTTCGCGGGCATTCGGGGCCGAGGTGCTGTTCTGCGGCAACTTCCACGTCAACGAGGCGCTGAAGCGGGCGCGCGAACTGGGCCAACAGCCGGGCTACTTCGCCCCGGCCCAGTTCGAGTCGGAATGGAACGTCGAGGAAAACCGGGTGGTGCTGGGGCCGGAGATCCTGGCCCAATTGCCGAGTGGCCGGTTGCCCGATGCGCTGGTGCTGGGCGTCGGCACCGGCGGCACCCTGATCGGCGTGGGCCAGGCGTTCCGCGCGGTCAATCCGGACGTGCGGCTGTTCGCGATGGAGCCGTCCGAGTCGTGCACGATCCTGTGCGGCGAGATCGCCACGCACACCATCGAGGGCATTTCCGACGGCTTCGTGCCGGGCATCTTCCAGCGCCACGCGAGCCTGGTGAACGAGGTGCTCAGCGTGTCCAGCGCCGACGCGGTAGCCGAGATGAAGCGGCTGGCACGAACCCACGGCCTGTTCTGCGGGCCGAGTTCGGGAGCGTACCTGCTGGCCGCCAAGCGGATCCGGCAGAACTTCCCCGAACTGAAGACCGTGGTGACGGCGTTCTGCGACGAGGGCGAGAAGTACCTGCACGAATACTTCATGCAGCCCGCAGCGGCCGAGGTCGACGCGACGCACTTTCGCTGAGCGGTGCCTGCGGCACTCCCGCAGGCACCGCCCGCCGGCGTTTCGAGCAGGACCTACAGCGCTGCGCAGTGGCGGTTCAGCCACTCCAGATCCGCTTCTTCCAGCAGCGGACTGAGCGCGGCGCGCACGCTGGCGTGATAGTCGTCCAGCCAGGCGCGTTCTTCCGGATTGAGCAGGCCCGGCTCCAGTGCGCGGCGGTCGAACGGGCACATGGTCAGCGTCTCGAAGGCGAGGAACTCGCCGAACTCGGTCTGCTCGGCCTCGACCACCACTGCCAGGTTCTCATGGCGGATGCCGTGCCGGCCTGGCTTGTACAGGCCCGGCTCGATCGAGCTGATCATGCCAGGCTCCAGCGCCACCAGCGCCCCGCCGGGCACCGGCGCGCGGATGCCGTGCGGGCCTTCGTGCACGTTGAGGAAGTAGCCCACGCCGTGACCGGTGCCGTGGCCGTAATCCATCCCGGCCGCCCACAGCGGCGCCCGCGCCAGGGCATCCAGCTGCGGGCCGCTGGCGCCTTTCGGGAAGCGCGCCCGCGACAGGTTGATCATGCCCTTCATCACCAGGGTCGCATCGCGGCGTTGCTCGGCGGTGGTCTCGCCCAAGGCCAGCACGCGGGTGATGTCGGTGGTGCCGCCGAGATACTGGCCGCCCGAATCGATCAGCAGCAGGCCCTTCGCCTGCAGCGTGCTGTGCGCTTCGGGCGTGGCGCGGTAATGCGGCAGCGCGCCGTTGGCCTGGTAGCCGGCGATGGTGGCGAAGCTCTCGCCCACCCAGCCCGGCTGGGCCGAGCGCTCCTCGCGCAGCACCGTGTCCACGTCCAGTTCGGTGACCGCCATGCCCGCGGCCAGGCGCTGCTCCAGTCGGCGGAATCCGCGCACCAGGGCGGCGCCGTCGCGGCGCATCACGTCGCGGACATGTTCGAGTTCGGCGGCGCTCTTCACGGCCTTGAAGGCGGTGCTGGGGTTGGCCGCCTCGATCCGGGTCACCGCTGGCGCGATCGCCGCCGCGATGGTGTCGACCACCCGACTGCTGTCCAGCAGCAGGCGCTCGTTCGCCCCCAGCTCGTTCAGCACGGAGGTGACCGAGGCGTAGTCGGCGATGGCGATGCCGTCGGCGGCCAGCCGCGCGACCAGAGCATCGGTGAGCTTGGCGCGTCCGACGAACAGCGTGGCTCGCTGATCGGCCTGAACCAGCAGGTGGGCCAGGAACACCGGATTGCACTCGACGTCGCTGCCACGCAGGTTGGTCAGCCAGGCGATGTCGTCGAGGCTGGACAGCAGGTGATGGGTGGCGCCGAGCTTGTGCATCGCCTTGCGCAGTCGGCTGAACTTGTCCGCGCGCGCAATGCACGCGTAAACGGGGTCGTGTTCGACCACCGCCGCCTGCGGCAGCGCGGGTCGATCCGGCCAGATCGCACCGGGCAGGTCCAGGTCGGTGCGCAGGCTGGCGCCGGTGCCGGCCAGATGCCGTTCGATCTGCTGGCGCGTGGTGACCGACACGCTGTCGCCGGCCACGGCCAGCACGTCACCCTGGTGCAGGTGCTGCTGCAACCACGCCAGGTGTTCGGGGGTATGCGGCACGCGCAGTTTCATCAGGCGGATGCCGCTGCCTGCCAGCTGCTGCTCGGCCTGGGAGAAATAGCGCGAGTCGGTCCACAGCCCGGCCTCGTCGCGGCTCACGATCAGGGTGCCGGCCGAGCCGGTGAAGCCGGACAGCCATTCCCGGGCGGACCAGTGCGCGGGGAGGTATTCGGACAGGTGGGGATCGGCGCTGGGAACCAGCACGGCGGCAACGCCATGCTGCTGCATGGCCGCGCGCAAGGCGGCAAGACGGGCGGGGACGGGGCTGTTCATCCGGTCATGCTAGCAGGCCGCCCGCGGCTGTTTCACGCTCCCCGGGGGCGCGTAAATGAACTGATCGCGAGGAAAATTCATCTGCCATCTCGCAGTGAAACGCTTCTGCAGCTAAAATGCCTAATTTCCGCACGGCTGCTTTCCATGACCCCCCTGATTTTCGTCACCGGCGGTGTGGTGTCCTCGCTTGGCAAGGGCATTGCTGCGGCGTCGCTCGCTTCCATCCTCGAAGCCCGCGGCCTCTCGGTCACCATGATGAAGCTCGATCCCTACATCAATGTGGATCCGGGCACGATGAGTCCGTTCCAGCACGGTGAGGTGTATGTCACCGATGACGGCGCCGAGACCGACCTCGACCTTGGCCACTACGAGCGCTTCCTGCGCACCCGCCTCACCGGCAAGAACTCGATCACCACCGGCAAGATCTACGAGAGCGTGATCCGCAAGGAGCGCCGCGGCGACTATCTGGGCGCCACCGTGCAGGTGATCCCGCACATCACCGACGAGATCAAGCACTGCATCCACGAGGCCACCCGCGGCTTCGACGTGGCGCTGGTGGAGATCGGCGGCACCGTGGGCGACATCGAGTCGCTGCCGTTCCTGGAGGCGATCCGCCAGCTGCGCATCGAGCACGGTCCGGAGAAGGTGGTGTTCATGCACCTGACCCTGGTGCCGTTCATCAAGGCTGCCGGCGAGATCAAGACCAAGCCCACCCAGCACTCGGTGAAGGAACTGCGCTCGATCGGCATCCAGCCGGACATCCTGCTGTGTCGCTGCGAGCAGCCGCTGCCCGAAGGCGAGCGCCGCAAGATCGCGCTGTTCACCAACGTGCCGGAGCAGGCGGTGATCAGCGCCGCCGACGTGGACATCATCTACAAGCAGCCGCTGTACCTGCATGAGCAGGGGCTGGACGACATCGTGGTCAAGCGCCTGAACCTGGACGCCAAGCCGGCCGACCTGTCCGAATGGCAGCGCACGGTGGACGCGGTGGAGCATCCGAAGGACGAGATCACCGTCGCCATCGTGGGCAAGTACGTCGAGCACAAGGACGCCTACAAGTCGCTGGGCGAGGCGCTGCGTCATGGCGGCATCAAGCAGCAGACGCGGGTGAACCTGGACTGGATCGACTCCGAGCAGATCGAGGCCGATGGCGCCGCCAGCGTGCTGGGCAAGGTCGATGCGATCCTGGTGCCCGGCGGTTTCGGCAAGCGCGGTTTCGAGGGCAAGGTGCTGGCCGCGAAGTACGCCCGCGAGCATGGCGTGCCGTATTTCGGCATCTGCTACGGCATGCATGCGGCGGTGGTGGACTTCGCCCGGCATGTCGCCGGCCTGGCTGATGCCGACTCCAGCGAGAACGATCGCAATACCGCCAATCCGGTGATTGCACTGATCACCGAATGGACCACCGCCACCGGCGAGGTGGAGCAGCGCAGCGACCGTTCCGACCTCGGTGGCACCATGCGCCTGGGCGCGCAGGAATGCCGCCTGAAGGCGGGCACGCTGGCGCGCGAGATGTACGGCCAGGATGTGGTGCGCGAGCGGCATCGCCATCGCTACGAATTCAACAATCGCTATCGCCAGTCGTTCGAGGACCTGGGCCTGGTGATCTCCGGCAAGTCGATGGATGACCTGCTGGTGGAGATCGTCGAGCTGCCGCAACAGCAGCATCCGTGGTTCCTCGGCTGCCAGGCGCATCCGGAGTTCACCTCGACCCCGCGCGATGGCCATCCGCTGTTCAGCGGCTTCGTGCACGCCGCGCGCGAGTTCAAGGCCGTCCATGCAGGCGACAAACTGGCGCAGGAGTCCGTGGCATGAAGCTTTGTGGCGTCGAGGTAGGCCTGGACCAGCGGCTGTTCCTGATCGCCGGCCCCTGCGTGGTCGAATCCGAACAGTTGCAGCTGGACACCGCCGGCACGCTGAAGGAGATCACCGGCCGGCTGGGCGTCCACTTCATCTTCAAGTCCAGCTTCGACAAGGCGAACCGGTCGTCGGGCGACAGCTTCCGTGGCCCGGGCCTGGAAGAAGGCCTGCGCATCCTGGCCGAGGTGAAGCGCCAGATCGGCGTGCCGCTGCTCACCGACGTGCACGAATACACGCCGATGGACGAGGTGGCCTCGGTGGTCGACGTGCTGCAGACGCCGGCCTTCCTGTGCCGGCAGACCGACTTCATCCAGAAGGTGGCGCGCGCCGGCAAGCCGGTGAACATCAAGAAGGGCCAGTTCCTGGCGCCGTGGGACATGAAGCACGTGGTGGCCAAGGCCAAGGCCGTGGGCAACGACGACATCATGGTGTGCGAGCGCGGCGCCAGCTTCGGCTACAACAACCTGGTGTCGGACATGCGCTCGCTCAGCGTGATGCGCGAGACCGGCTGCCCGGTGGTGTTCGACGCGACCCATTCGGTGCAGTTGCCGGGCGGACAGGGCGCCAGTTCGGGCGGCCAGCGCGAGTTCGTGCCGGTGCTGGCGCGCGCGGCGGTGGCCGTGGGCGTGGCCGGCCTGTTCGCCGAGACCCATCCCGATCCCAGCAAGGCGCTGTCCGATGGGCCGAATGCCTGGCCGCTGGGCAAGATGGAAGCGCTGCTGGAAACGCTGCTGGAGCTGGATGCCGTGACCAAGCGGCATCGCTTCCTGGAGCAGGATGTTTCCTGAAACACCGGGCGCAGCGATGCGCCCGTTCCAACTCTTTCACCATCAGCTTACGGAAACCGCATGAGCACCCAGATCACCCGCATCCACGCCCGTGAAATCCTCGACTCGCGCGGCAATCCCACGCTGGAAGCCGAAGTCACCCTGGCCGACGGCAGCTTCGGCCGTGCGGCCGTGCCCAGCGGCGCCTCCACCGGTTCGCGCGAGGCGGTCGAGCTGCGCGACGGTGACAAGTCGCGCTACGGCGGCAAGGGCGTGAAGAACGCGGTGGCCAACGTCAACGGCACGATTGCCGACACGCTGAAGGGCTTCGATGCGGCCAACCAGAAAGGTCTGGATGCGAAGTTGATCGCGCTGGACGGCACCCCGAACAAGGGCAAGCTCGGTGCGAACGCGCTGCTCGGCGTTTCGATGGCAGCGGCGCACGCGGTGGCTGCCTCGCGCGGCGAGCCGCTGTGGAAGTACCTGTCCAGCTTCAATCAGGCTGGCGGCAAGCCCGGCGCGTTGCCGGTGCCGATGATGAACATCATCAACGGCGGCGAGCATGCGGACAACAACATCGACGTGCAGGAGTTCATGGTGCTGCCGGTGGGCATGCCGAGCTTCGCCGAGGCGCTGCGCGCCGGTGCGGAGATCTTCCATGCGCTGAAGAGCGTGCTGAAGGGCAAGGGCCTCAACACGGCGGTGGGCGACGAGGGCGGCTTCGCGCCGAACCTGCGTTCCAACATCGAGGCGCTCGATACCATCCTCGAGGCGATCCACAAGACCGGCTACAAGGTCGGCAGCGAGATCCTGCTCGGCCTGGATGCCGCCAGCTCGGAGTTCTACAAGGACGGCAAGTACGACCTGGCCGGCGAAGGCAAGCAGTACAGCCCGGCCCAGTTCGTCGACCTGCTGGCTGGCTGGGCCAAGCAGTACCCGATCGTCACCATCGAGGACGGCATGGCCGAAGGCGACTGGGACGGCTGGAAGCTGCTCACCGACACCATCGGTGATCGCGTGCAGGTGGTCGGCGACGACCTGTTCGTGACCAATCCGACGATCTTCCGCGAAGGCATCGAGAAGAAGATCGCCAACTCGATCCTGATCAAGGTGAACCAGATCGGCACGCTGTCCGAAACGCTGGAAGCGATCGCGATGGCCGACGCGGCGAAGTATTCGGCGGTGATCTCGCACCGCTCCGGCGAGACCGAGGACACCACCATCGCCGACATCGCAGTGGCCACCACGGCCACCCAGATCAAGACCGGCTCGCTGTGCCGCAGCGACCGCGTGGCCAAGTACAACCAGTTGCTGCGCATCGAGGAAGCGCTGGGTTCGGCGGCACGCTACGCCGGGCGCGACGCCTTCCCCAACCTCAGCCGCCTGCCGGGCTGAGCGGGCAGCCCGCTCCCATGCTGCGCTGGATCGCCGTCATCCTGATCCTGCTGCTGATCGGTCTGCAGCTGAAGCTGTGGACCGGCAACGGCAGCATGCGCGAGGTGGACACCTTGCGCGTGGCGGTGAAAAAGCAGACGGACGACAACGCAAAGCTGCTGCAGCGCAACCAGGCGGTCGGTGCCGACGTGCAGGATCTCAAGCACGGCGACCAGGCGGTCGAGGCGCGGGCGCGCACCGAACTGGGCCTGATCAAGCCGGGCGAAGTGTTCTACCAGGTGGTCGAGCCGCCTGCCGGCGCTGGCAGCAGTACGCCACCGCCGGTCGCCCAACCCGCCGGATCGCCATGAGCGCGGCTCGGCTGTGGTGCGTGGTGCCGGCCGCAGGGCGCGGTACCCGGGTCGGCGGTGACTGCCCCAAGCAGTACCTGCCGCTGGCCGGACGTCCGTTGATCGAGCACACCCTGGAGCGGCTCGCCGCGCATCCGCGCATCGCCGGCCTGCTGGTGACGCTGGCCGCCACGGATGCGCACTGGTCGGGCATGGAAACGCTGCACGGCAAGCCGGTGCTGGCCGCGATCGGCGGAGCGGAGCGCAGCGATTCGGTGCTGGCCGGGCTGCAGGCCTTGCCCGCATCGGTGGCCGCCGATGATTTCGTCTTGGTGCACGACGCCGCGCGGCCGTGTGTACGCACGGCGGATATCGACAGGCTGATCGAACTGGCCAGTGCCAGGGACGGCGGCCTGCTGGGCGCGCCGCTGCGCGACACGCTGAAGCGGGCCAATGCCGACGGGTGCAGCGAATTCACCGAAGCACGCGACCTGCGCTGGCGCGCCTTCACGCCACAGATGTTCCGTCGTGCTCAACTGTCGGCGGCGCTGGGTGACGCGGCGCGGCGCGGCGTGAATGTCAGCGACGAGGCGATGGCGATGGAACAGGCCGGCTTCGCACCGCTGCTGGTCGAAGGCGCCGAGGACAACATCAAGGTGACCACGGCAGCGGACTTCGCGCTGGCCGAATTCCTGCTTTCAAGGACTGCATGATGCGCATCGGTACAGGTTTCGATGTCCACGCCTTTGGCGAAGGCGACCATGTCGTCCTCGGCGGCGTGCGCATCGCGCATCGACGGGGCGTGGTGGCGCATTCCGATGGCGACGTGGTGATCCATGCGCTGTGCGACGCGATCTTCGGCGCGCTGGCGCTGGGCGACATCGGCCGGCATTTTCCGCCCACCGACGAACGCTGGCGCGACGCCGACAGCCGCCAGTTCCTGCGGCATGCGGCGATGCTGATGGCCCAGCATGGCTACCGGCTGGGCAACGCCGACATCACGGTGATCGGCGAGGCACCCAAGGTCACCCCGCACGCGCAGGCGATGCGCGAGAACCTGGCGGTCGACCTGGACTGCGGGGTCGGCTGCATCAGCGTGAAGGCAACCACCACCGAGAAACTCGGCTTTTGCGGCCGTGGCGAAGGGATCGCGGCCCAGGCCTGCGTCCTGCTGGAGCGCGCGTGAGCGAGATCGAGACCCGCAGTGCGGTCGGTCGCCTGCATGACCAGCTTGAAGCCATTCAGGGCGTGCTTCACCGGCAGGACGACGATGTTCCGCTGACCGAAGAGCTGCAGGCCGAGTTGCGCCTGCAACTGGATGCGCTGCATCCGGCCGATATCGCCTTCATCCTCGAATCGCTGCCGCTGGACGACCGCCTCGCGGTCTGGCAGCTGGTCAAGGCCGATCGCGACGGCGAGATCCTGCTGGAAGTGTCCGACGCGGTGCGCGAGTCGCTGATCGCGGACATGGACCGGCACGAGATCCTCGCCGCGGCCGAAACGCTGGACGCCGACGAACTGGCCGACCTGGTCGAGGACCTGCCCACGGCGATGCTGCCGGAGCTGATGGCCGGCCTAGATGCGCAACAGCGCGAGCAGGTGCAGTCGGCGCTGTCGTGGGAGGACGACCAGCTCGGCGCGCTGATGGACTTCGAGATGGTCACCATCCGCGAGGACGTCAGCCTGGAAGTGGTGCTGCGCTACCTGCGCCGCTGGGACGAACTGCCGGCGCAGACCGACAAGCTGTTCGTGATCAACCAGGACAACCTGCTGACCGGCGTGCTGCCGCTGCACTGGTTGCTGGTGAATCCGCCGGAGAAGATGGTCAGCGAGGTGATGGCGCCGGACGTCAACACCTTCCACCCGGCCGATGACGCCTACGACGTAGCCCAGGCGTTCGAACGCTACGACCTGGTGACCGCGCCGGTGGTCGACGACCGCGGCCACCTGATCGGCCGCATCACCATCGACGCGATGGTCGACGTGATCCGCGAGGAGAGCGAAAGCGAGGCACTCAGCCGCGGCGGCCTGCGCGAGGAGGAAGACATCTTCGCCTCGGTGTGGGCCTCGCTGAAGAACCGCTGGTCGTGGCTGGCGATCAATTTGGTCACCGCCTTCATCGCCTCGCGGGTGATCGGCCTGTTCGAGGGCTCGATCGAGCGGCTGGTGGCGCTGGCCGCGCTGATGCCGATCGTGGCCGGCATCGGCGGCAATTCCGGCAACCAGACCATCACCATGATCGTGCGCGCGCTGGCGCTGAACCAGATCACCGCCGAGAGCGCCAAGCGCCTGTGGCGCAAGGAACTGACCGTGTCGCTGGTCAACGGCCTGATCTGGGGCGGGGTGATCGGCCTGGTGGCGTGGTTGCTGTACGACAGCCTCTCGCTGGGCCTGGTGATGACGGCGGCGATGACGCTGAACCTGCTGCTGGCGGCGTTTGCCGGTGTCGGCATTCCCGTGCTGATGACGAAATTCGGGCGCGATCCGGCGCTGGGTTCCAGCGTGCTGATCACCGCGATGACCGACAGCGGCGGCTTTTTCATCTTCCTTGGACTGGCCACGATCTTTCTGGTCTAGTCCGGGCCGGGCGCGCCCGCCGCTGCACGCCATTGCGAATCATCGTTGCCGGGAACCCCCATGTCTGAACTTCCCCAAGCCTTTGGCCACCCTCCGCTGACTGCCCGGATGCGCGTCAGCGCCGAGGATTTCCAGGTCGAGGAAGTGCTGGGCCATGACGCCGACGGCGCCGGCGAGCACGCCCTGCTGTGGGTGGAAAAGCGCGGTGCGAATACCGACTGGGTCGCCCGCGAACTGGCGAAATTCGCCGGCGTGCCCCCGCTGGCGGTGGGTTTTGCCGGACTGAAGGATCGCCACGCGGTGACCCGCCAGACCTTTTCGGTGCAACTGGCCGGCAAGCCCGATCCGGACTGGTCGGCCTTTCCCCATGCCGAGGTGAAGGTGCTGGCCGCCACCCGCCATTCGCGCAAGCTCAAGCGCGGTGCGCTGCGCGGCAACCGCTTCGTGCTGGTGTTGCGCGAGGCCGCGGGCGACCGCGCTGCCGCCGAGGCCGTGCTCGCGCAGATCGCCGCCCGGGGCGTGCCGAACTACTTCGGCGAACAGCGCTTCGGCCGGGAAGGCGGCAACGTCGCCCAGGCCCGCGCGATGTTCGGCGGGCGCCGCGTCGACCGCGACAAGCGCTCGATGCTGCTGTCGGCGGCCCGCTCGCAGATCTTCAACAACGTCCTGGCGGCGCGGGTCGAGCGCAACGCCTGGGATACGCCGCTGCAGGGCGAGATCTGGTCGCTGGCCGGCTCGCGTTCCTGGTTCGGGCCCGAGCCGTTCACGCCCGAGCTGGCCGAGCGCCTGGCCCGCGCCGACATCCATCCCTCCGGCCCGTTGTGGGGGCAGGGCGAGCCGCCCTCCGAAAATGAAGTGGGTGAGCTGGAACGCGGGATCGCCGCGCAGGACAGTGACCTCGTGGCGGGTCTGGTGGCGGCACGGATGGACCAGGAGCGCCGGCCGTTGCGTCTGCTGCCGAAGGACTTGCGCTGGCATTGGCTGGCCGACGATGCGCTGGAGCTGTCGTTCGAATTGCCCGCGGGCGCCTATGCCACGGTGGTCGTGCGCGAGTTGGCCACGATCGTGTAGCGGATGGTGCTGCCGGGGTCAGCCCTTGAGCAGCACGACGACCGCGCCGGTGCCGCCCAACGCTGGCCGCGCCGAGGCGAACGCGATCACGTCGTCGCGCCGGCGCAGCATGCGATCGGTGAGTCCCTTCAGTACCGGCCCGGCGGACTTCGAGCGCAAGCCCTTGCCATGCACGATGCGTACGCAGCGCAGCCCGTGTTGCTTCGCTTCGGCGAGGAAGGCCACGATGCTGGTCTGTGCGGCGGCGGCGTTCATCTGGTGCAGGTCGAGGTCGTCCTGCACGCTGAACTGGCCACGCTTGAGCTGGCGCAGCAGCTTCGGCGGATAGCCGTCTCGCAGGTAGGCCAGCTCTTCGCCGACTTCGAGCACGGCCGGGTCGAACGCCATGTCCAGCAGCTCGCCCGGCACGGCCGCTTCGTCGGCCTCCAGCATGTGCGGGTACGGCGCCGGCCGCGCCGCAGCCGGCGGTGCAGCCACCGGGTCGAGCACGCGCACCTCGCCGATCGCCTCGCGAAACAGCTGGCTGTCGGCATCGGTGATCGGAGCGGGCGGACGGCGCTTCATCGGGCCATGCTAACCAATACGGCGCGGCCGGGCGAATGGCGAAAGCACTGGGGAACGGCGTGAAACCGGGGGCGCGCTCCGGTAGACTTCGAGGCTTCAGCAGTGCGCTGCCGCAGGATGGTAATGAGCACCTGCGTGTCGCTTTCCACGGAGCATCATGCGAGTTCTGGTAAGTAACGACGATGGCGTGGATGCCCCGGGCATCCGCGTGCTGGCCGAGCGTCTCGGCGAAGTGGCGGACGTGACCGTGGTCGCGCCCGACCGGGACCGGTCAGGTGCAAGCAATTCGCTGACCCTGGACGCACCCTTGCGGGTGTTGCCGATGGCCAACGGCTACTACCGGGTGGCCGGCACGCCCACCGATTGCGTGCACCTGGCGCTGGCCGGCCTGCTCGATGAAGAGCCGGACATGGTCGTGTCGGGCATCAACAACTCGGCCAACCTCGGTGACGACGTGATCTATTCCGGCACCGTCTCGGCGGCAATGGAAGGACGCTTCCTGGGGCTGCCGGCGATCGCCGTGTCGCTGGTCAGCCACGACCACAAGGGCGTGCACTACGACTCGGCCGCGAAAGCGGTGCTGCTGCTGATGAACCGCCTGCTGGTCGATCCGCTGCCCGCCGACACCATTCTCAACGTCAACGTGCCCGACCTTCCCTGGGCCGACATCCAGGGTTTCGAAGTCACCCGGCTCGGGCGTCGCCATCGCGCGGCCCCCTGCATCGCGCAGACCGATCCGCGGGGTCGGCCGATCTGGTGGATCGGCCCGGCCGGCGAGGCCGATGACGCCGGCCCCGGCACCGACTTCAACGCCGTGCGGCGGGGTTTCGTCTCGGTGACGCCGATCCACGTCGATCTGACCCGGTTCCAGGCACTGGAGAAAGTCAGCAGCTGGATGCAGCCGCTCAGCGACGAGATGAGCAACGCGATGGCCGACGGCCGCAATCCCACGAACGAGGTGGCCTGAGCCATGACGGTCTATCCACTGCCGGCGGCAGATCTGAAGGGCGAGGGCATGACGTCGCAGCGCGCCCGCGACCGGCTGGCCGCGATGCTCAAGGACAGCGGCATTCGCGATGCGCGGGTGATCGAAGTGATCCGTAACCTGCCGCGCCATCACTTCATCGATCAGGCGCTGCATTCGCGCGCCTACGAGAATGATGCGTTGCCGATCGGCCATGGCCAGACCATCTCGCAACCGTGGGTGGTGGCGCGCATGACCGAAGCCCTGCTCGAGCATTTCGACGCGAAGCAGGGCATGCCGCAGAAAGTGCTGGAGATCGGCACCGGCTCGGGCTACCAGGCCGCGGTGCTGGCCGCGCTGGTGCCGCAGCTGTTCACGGTGGAGCGGATCGAGGCACTGTTGCGCCAGGCCCGCCGCCGCTTCCGCCAACTGGGCCTGACCAACCTGCGCTCGCGCCACGACGACGGCAAGCTGGGCTGGCCCGACGAGGCACCGTTCGATGCGATCATCCTCACCGCCGCCGGCGACACCATTCCCACCCGCATCCTCGATCAGCTCAGCCCGACCGGCGTGCTGGTGGCGCCGGTGGGCTCACCCAGCCGGCAAACGCTGATCCGCATGCGTGGCGACGGGCAGGGCGACTTCATCCAGGAAGAACTCGGCCCGGTCAGCTTCGTGCCCCTGCTTGGCGGTATCGGCTGATGCGCCTGTTTGCCGGGCTGTACGCGCGTGCACTGAGCTGGGCGCGCGATCGCAGAGCGTTGTACTACCTGTCCGGGCTCAGTTTCGTCGAGGCGTTCATCTTCCCGATCCCGCCGGAAGTGATGCTGGCGCCGATGATGCTGGGCAAGCGGCACAAGGCGTTCTTTTTCGCCAACATCAGCCTGCTGTTTTCACTGCTGGGCGCCCTGGTCGGCTACGTGCTGGGCCACTGGGCCTTCCACGCGCTGCGGCCCGCGCTGGATGCGCTGCATCTGCTGACGCCGATCGAACAGGGCGTGGCGGTGCTGAGCAAGCAGATGGTCGAGCATCACTGGGGCATGTTCGGCGTGCTGATCCTGGCCGCGCTGCAGCCGGTGGTGCCGATGAAGTTCGTCACCTGGGCCTGCGGCATCATCGGCGTGCCGATCCTGCCGTTCCTGGCCTGCATCGGGCTCGGCCGCGGCAAGCGCGTGTGGCTGCTTGCCCTGTTGATCCGCCTGTTCGGCGAACGCGCCGAGCGCATCCTGCACAAATACGTCGAGTGGATCGGCTGGACGGCCTTGCTGGCGCTGGCGTTGCTGCTGGTGTGGTGGTTCGTCCTGCGCTGAAGTGGTGAATTTTCCAAGCCGGGCGAGCCTGGCGGCCTCCCGCCACGGTGACGTCGCATGAAAATCACTGTCTGCCTCGGTATGCTGATGCCCATGGATCGATATCTTCAATGGCCGGCGTTGCTGGTCGCAGCCTCGCTGCTTGCTGCCTGCGGCACCATGCGCAGCTCGGTCGTGGTGGAACCGGCGGCCGGAACGACTTATCGCCACGCCGCCGTGGTCACCCCGTCGCCAGCTCCCGCGCGTACGCCGATACCCGGTGGCAGCTACCAGGTGCAGCATGGCGACACGCTTTATTCGATCGCGTTCCGCAAGGGCGTGGACTTCCGTGACCTGGCCCAGTGGAACGGGATTGCCGAGCCGTACACGATCTGGCCGGGGCAGCGCCTGACGCTGGCGCCGCCGGGCAAGCGTGCGGTGGCACCATCGAGCGTTGCCGCGCCCGTGCAGGCGGCAGGTTCGAGCGTCGCCGCCGCGCCGGTGTTCGAGTCCGTGCCGACGCCGGCATCGCCCGCCACGGCGTCGGCCGGCGGGGTATCGGCGTCCGCGCATTCGCCTGCTGCCCCGGCAGTTTCGCCGGTGGCCACGGAGACAAAGCCGGTCAAGCCCGCGGTTGCTGCGGCGGCGCCCAGTGTGGTGCCGGTGGCCGGCGTTGCACCGGTGGCACCGGCCGCCATGCCGCCACCGGCCACACCGGCGGCGGGAGTTTCGCGGGTGGTCAGCGGGGTGCAGTGGCACTGGCCAGCCGAGGGCAACCTGGTGGGTCGCTTCAACAGCGCCGATGCGATTCCCGGCATCGAGATCGCGGGCAAGTCCGGCGATCCGATCCGGGCGGCCGCCGATGGCGTGGTGGTCTACAGCGGCAACGGCTTGGTCGGCTATGGCGAACTGGTGATCATCAAGCACAGCGACAGCTTCCTGTCGGCGTATGGCCACAACCGCAAGCGGCTGGTCAAGGAAGGGCAGCAGGTGAGCAGGGGGCAGCAGATCGCCGAGATGGGCTCGACCGGCACCACCCGCAACGAGCTGGAATTCCAGATCCGCAAGGACGGCAATCCAGTCGATCCGCTGGGCTATCTGCCGCAGCGTTGATGCGGCCGGTCACGCCCGGGCCGCGGCCCGGGAGCAGCGGCGATCAGCCTGGCGGCAGGATGAAGGCGGCGACCACCCGGCGGCCTTCGTCGGCCAGCAGGTTGTAGGTGCGCGCCGCGGCGGCGTTGTCCATCACCTCGATGCCGATGTTCTTGCGCAGGAAGCCTGCCATGAACGCGGCCGCCGGGAAGGCCTGGCGCGCGCCGGTACCCAGCACGACCAGCTCGGGGTTCAGCGCCAGCAAGGCTTCGACATGGCCGGCATCGAGCGTTTCGGGAGCCGTGACAGGCCAGTTCTCGATCGCCCTGTCCGGTGCCAGCAGGAAGCTGGAGGTGAGTTCGCGATCAATCAGGGTGATGCCGTGCGCGGCCACCCGGCGCACGTACAGATAGCCTTCGGGGCGTTCCAGCGACAGATCCATCAGCGTGGCAGGGCGATCTTCGGTTCGTCGACATTGCGGCGGAACAGCACCACGACATGGCCGATCTGCTGGATCTGCTCGGCGCCGGTGCCGCCGGTGAGCACGTCGATCTGCGCCTGGCGCTCTTCCTTGTCGCCGCCGGACAGCTTGATCTTGACCAGTTCGTGGATGTCCAGCGCCTGGTTCAGTTCCTTCACCACGGCTTCCGTGGCGCCCTTGTTGCCCAGCAGGACGACCGCGCTCAGGTCATGGGCGAGGCTGCGCAGGTAACGGATCTGCGAGGAGGAGAGGGCCATGCGGTGGGACTCGATTCACGGTTGATGAACGGCAAAGGGTATCATGCGGGTATCCCGTTCCCCAATCGACGATTGCACGACATGGCCCGCAGCAAAAGCAGTGCAGTATGGCTGCGCGAACATTTCAACGACGAATACGTGAAAAAGGCCCAGGCCGAAGGCCTGCGCTCGCGTGCCGTCTACAAGCTGGAGGAGCTGCTCGAACGCGACCGGCTGCTCAAGCCGGGCATCAACGTGGTCGACCTCGGTGCGGCGCCGGGCAGCTGGTCCCAGCTGGTGCGCAACCGGCTGGGGGACAGCGGCAAGGTTTTCGCCCTGGACATCCTGCCGATGCAAAGCATCGCCGGGGTGGACTTCCTGCAGGGCGACTTCCGCGAGGAAAGCGTGTTGAAGGAGCTGGAGTCGCGCCTGGATGGCCTCAAGGTCGATCTTGTACTGTGCGACATGGCCCCCAATATGAGTGGAGTGGCCCTGGCCGACCAGATCCGCGCGATGGCGTTGTGCGAACTGGCGCTCGACTTCAGCCGGGAATGGCTGAAGCCGGGCGGATCGTTCCTGATCAAGTTGTTCCAGGGTGTCGGCTTTGACGATTACTTGCGCAGCTTGCGCGCGGACTTCAGCCGCGTGACGATGCGTAAACCTAAGGCCTCCCGCGCACGTTCGCGTGAGGTATATGCGCTGGCGACGGGCCGCAAGCCCGCCGCGGCGTCACCGGGCGAGAACCGTGCATGAATGAAACAGCGAAAAATGTGTTGCTCTGGGTAATCATCGCGGTGGTGCTGTTCACCGTGTTCCAGAACTTCAACCCGCGTGGCGCCGCTTCCACGGACATGGCCTACAGCGCGTTCGTGCAAAGCGTGGACAACGGCAACGTGGCCAACGCCACGATCGGCGCCGACCAGCCCGCCACGATCAGCGGCAAGCTGAAGGATGGCAGCGCGTTCCGCACCGTCGCCCCGATCCTGGGCTTTTCCACCAGCCAGGTGGTCAAGCAGATGCAGGACAAGGGCGTCGAAGTCCGTCAGGACCCGTCCGAAGGTTTCTCGCTGATCGGCCTGCTGGTGAGCTGGCTGCCGGTGCTGCTGATCGTGGGCGTGTTCATCTGGTTCATGCGCCAGATGCAGTCCGGCGGTGGCGGCCGCGGCGCGATGAGTTTCGGTCGTTCGCGCGCGAAGCTGCAGGGCGAGGACCAGATCAAGGTCAACTTCGGCGACGTGGCCGGTTGTGACGAAGCCAAGGAGGAGGTCGGCGAACTGGTCGAGTTCCTGCGCGATCCGTCCAAGTTCCAGAAGCTCGGCGGCAAGATTCCCCGCGGCGTGCTGATGGTCGGTCCTCCCGGCACCGGCAAGACCCTGCTGGCGAAGGCCATCGCGGGCGAGGCCAAGGTGCCGTTCTTCTCGATTTCCGGTTCGGACTTCGTCGAGATGTTCGTTGGCGTCGGCGCCAGCCGCGTGCGCGACATGTTCGAGCAGGCCAAGAAGCATGCGCCCTGCATCATCTTCATCGACGAAATCGACGCGGTCGGCCGTCATCGCGGCGCCGGCCTCGGTGGTGGGCACGACGAGCGCGAGCAGACCCTGAACGCCTTGCTGGTCGAGATGGACGGCTTCGAGGGCAGTGAAGGCATCATCGTGATCGCGGCGACCAACCGTCCCGACGTGCTCGACCCGGCCCTGTTGCGTCCGGGCCGCTTCGACCGCCAGGTCGTCGTGGGGCTGCCCGACGTGCGCGGTCGCGAGCAGATCCTCAAGGTGCACATGCGCAAGGTGCCGACCGCCAGCGACGTCAACGCCATGACGATCGCCCGCGGCACCCCCGGTTTCTCCGGTGCCGATCTGGCCAACCTGGTCAACGAGGCCGCCTTGTTCGCCGCGCGCGAGAACGCGCGTGAAGTGCGCATGAGCCACCTCGACAAGGCGCGGGACAAGATCCTGATGGGTACCGAGCGTCGCTCGATGGCGATGAGCGAGGACGAGAAGAAACTCACCGCCTATCACGAGGCAGGTCATGCCATCGTCGGCCGTCTGGTGCCCGAGCACGACCCGGTCTACAAGGTCACCATCATTCCGCGTGGGCGCGCGCTTGGCGTCACCATGTACCTGCCCGAAGGCGACAAGTACAGCATCAACCGGGTGGCGATCCAGTCGCAGTTGTGTTCGCTGTATGGCGGCCGCGTGGCCGAGGAGCTGATCTTCGGCGCCGACAAGGTCACTACCGGCGCCTCGAACGACATCGAGCGGGCCACCAAGATGGCGCGCAACATGGCCACCAAGTGGGGCCTGTCGGATGAACTTGGCCCGATCACCTACGGCGAGGACGAGGACGAGGTCTTCCTCGGCCGCTCGGTGACCCAGCACAAGAGCATCTCCAACGAAACCGCGAGCAAGATCGACGGCGTGGTGCGGGGCATCCTCGATCGCGCCTATGCGCGCAGCACGGAACTGCTGACGGCGAACCTGGACAAGCTGCACATGATGGCCGACGCCCTGCTGCAGTACGAGACGATCGACGCACACCAGATCGACGACATCATGGCCGGGCGTGTTCCCGGACCGCCGGCGGACTGGACGAAGAGCGCCTCCACCGGCAGTACGCCGCCACCGCCGCCGCCGAAGGGCGACACCGGCTCGGCCGTTGGCAAGGTCGGTGATCCGGCGCCGCAGAGCCGCGACAGGTGGAATGGCTGATCGTCGTTTGGACGGCTATTCGGGCAACAGGGAAAGGGCGACCGATGGTCGCCTTTTTCATGGCCGGACCATCGGCGACAAATTTGATGAAGAAATTTTGCGAAAAGGGTTGACGCAAGAGGTCGGAGTCTGAATAATTCCGCTTCTGGCTTCGCCGGCTTGTTCCCCAGACAACCGCCGGCTCGGCTGAAAAGTTTTACAGTGCGCCCGTAGCTCAGTTGGATAGAGTACCTGGCTACGAACTAGGTGGTCGGGAGTTCGAATCTCTCCGGGCGCACCATTTTTATTCCGGGACAGGGTGTCTGCATCCGTCCTGTTTTCAACCAGGAGCCTGCAAGGTCCGCGTTGGAAATGGTGGTGAGGAAATACCAAGGTGTGCTTCGATACGATTGACTGGGCGAGGCGTCACCCGTAACATTTCAAGGCTTCGGTGGCGACATGACCGGAGATTCGAAAGCGGGGTATAGCTCAGTCTGGTAGAGCGTTGCGTTTGGGACGCAAAAGTCGGGGGTTCGAATCCCTCTGCCCCGACCAGCGACACGTTCTGCCGACAGGACGGCGCCTGTAGCTCAACCGGATAGAGCATCGGCCTTCTAAGCCGACGGTTGCAGGTTCGAGTCCTGTCTGGCGCACCAGTATCAAACGATGGTGGATGTAGCTCAGCTGGTTAGAGTCCCGGATTGTGATTCCGGTTGTCGTGGGTTCGAATCCCATCATCCACCCCAGTTTCAAATCCGTCCATGCGGATACAATCAGTTCATGGGCCGTTAGCTCAGTTGGTAGAGCAGTTGACTCTTAATCAATTGGTCCACAGTTCGAATCTGTGACGGCCCACCAATAAAACAGCCACCTAGGGAAACCCGGGTGGCTGTTCTCTTTGTGGAATCCGAAACCCGCGACCCTGATGAAGTCACCAGGCTGGCGGTGCAGGGCGAACCCGAAGGTTCGCCCCGACCGCTACGGCCGACGTTGTGGCCTCGCCCTCAGATGGTCTTTGCCAGTCCGTCGGCCACGCCGATGTAACTGCCGGGCGTCAGTTCCAGCAGCCGCTGTTTCGCCTCGGACGGAAGATCCAGGCCGGCGATGAATTCGCGCATCGAGTCCCTGGTGATGCCGTGGCCACGGGTCAGCGCCTTGAGCTGTTCGTAAGGCTGCGGCAGGCCGTAGCGGCGCATCACGGTCTGCACGGCTTCGGCCAGCACTTCCCAGCTGGCGTCGAGGTCGGCGCCGATGCGCTCGGCGTTGACGTTGAGCTTGCCCAGCCCCTTCTTCAATGACTCCAGCGCCACCAGGCCGTGGCCGAATGCGGTGCCCAGCGCCCGCAGCACGGTGGAGTCGGTGAGGTCGCGCTGCCAGCGGCTGATCGGCAGCTTTTCGGCGAAGTGGCCGAGCAGCGCGTTGGCGAGGCCGAAGTTGCCTTCGGCGTTTTCGAAGTCGATCGGGTTGACCTTGTGCGGCATGGTGGAGGAACCGACTTCGCCGGCCTTCAGCGTCTGCTTGAAGTAACCCAGCGAGATGTAGCCCCAGATGTCGCGGGCCAGGTCGATCAGGATGATGTTGGCGCGGCGCACCGCGTCGCAGTATTCGGCCACGTTGTCATGCGGCTCGATCTGGGTGGTGTAGGCGTTGTAGTCGAGGCCCAGGCTTTCGACGAAGCGCTGCGAGAACGCCCGCCAGTCCACTTCCGGGTAGGTGATGACGTGGGCGTTGTAGTTGCCCACGGCACCGTTGATCTTGCCGGAGACTTCGACCGCCACCAGCTGCCGACGCTGGCGCTCCAGCCGCGCCACCACGTTGGCGATTTCCTTGCCCAGCGTGCTGGGCGAGGCGGTCTGGCCGTGGGTGCGCGAGAGCAGCGGCAGGTTCGCGTTGTCGTGGGCCATCTCGCGCAGCTTGCCGATCACGGCGTCGAGCTGCGGCAGCAGCACGTCGCTGCGGGCGTCGCGCAGCATCAGCGCGTAGGACAGGTTGTTGATGTCCTCGCTGGTGCAGGCGAAGTGCACGAATTCCTTCGCCTGCGCCAGGCTGGCGTCGGCGCCGATCTTTTCCTTGATGAAGTACTCGACCGCCTTGACGTCGTGGTTGGTGGTCGCCTCGATCGCCTTGATCCGCTCGCCGTCGGCTTCGCTGAAGTTTTCCGCGATGGCCTTCAGGGTGGCGACCTGGGCTGCGTCGAAAGACGGCAGCTCGACGATCTTCGGTTCGGCGGCCAGCGCCAGCAGCCATTCGATCTCCACCTGCACGCGGCGGTGCATCAGGCCGAATTCGCTGAAGATCGGGCGCAGCGCTTCGACCTTGCTGGCATAGCGGCCATCCAGCGGCGACAGGGCGGTGAGGGCGTGGTTGGACATCGGGGCGTTCCGGCGAGGGGAAACCGCCATTTTACATTGACGGCGTGTCCGTGCCCGGCGGCTTATAGTGAGCGGACGTGACCGTCCCCGTTCACCCTGAGCGTAGCGCCGAACGGTCCAGGCGATGCCACGGTCCCACCCCGAAGGATTTCCCCATGAGCAATTTCCGCATCGAACACGACAGCATGGGCGAGCTGAAAGTCCCCGCCGACGCACTGTACGGCGCGCAGACCCAGCGCGCGATCGACAACTTCCCGATTTCCGGCCTGCACCTGCCGCGCCCGTTCATCCGCGCCCTGGGCCTGATCAAGGCGGCCGCGGCCGAGGTCAACGTCGCGATGGGGCATTTGAAGAAGAACCAGGCCGCGGCGATCCGCAAGGCGTCGATGGCGGTGGCGGAAGGCCAGCATGACGCGCAGTTTCCGATCGACGTCTTCCAGACCGGCTCGGGCACCAGCACCAACATGAACGCGAACGAGGTGATCGCGCACCTGGCGGTGGCGGCGGGCGCGAAGGTGCATCCGAACGACCACGTCAATTACGGGCAAAGCTCGAACGACGTGATCCCCACCGCGATCCACGTCAGCGCCACGCTGACCACCAGCGAGCAGTTGCTGCCCGCGCTGAAGCATCTGAAGAAGGCGATCGACCAGCGCGCCCGCGAGCTGAAGAACACGCCCAAGACCGGCCGCACCCACCTGATGGACGCGATGCCGATCACCTTTGGCCAGGAGCTGTCGGGCTGGGCTGCACAGATCGGCTCGGCGATCGAACGCATCGAGGATGCCCTGAAGCGCATGCGCCGCTTGCCGCAGGGTGGCACGGCGGTGGGCACCGGCATCAACGCCGACCCGAAGTTCGGTCCGGCGATGGCGCTGCAACTGAAGAAGCTGACCGGCGTGAAGTTCGAGTCGGCGGAAAATTATTTCGAGGGCATGGCCGCGCAAGACGCAGCGGTGGAGCTGTCCGGCGCGCTGAAGACGCTGGCGGTGGCGCTGATGAAGATCGCCAACGACCTGCGCTGGATGAACTCGGGCCCGCTGGCTGGCCTGGGCGAGATCGAGCTGCCGGCGCTGCAACCGGGTTCGTCGATCATGCCGGGCAAGGTCAACCCAGTGATTCCCGAGGCGGTGGCGATGGTCGCCGCCCAGGTGATCGGCAACGACGCCTCGATCACCATCGCCGGCCAGTCCGGCAACTTCCAGCTCAACGTGATGCTGCCGCTGATCGCGCACAACCTGCTGCAGTCGATCGGGATACTGGCCAACGTCAGCGTGCTGCTGGCCGACAAGGCGATCGCCGGGTTCAAGGTCAACAAGGCGCGGGTCGACCAGGCGCTGGCAATGAACCCGATCCTGGTCACCGCATTGAACCCGGTGATCGGTTACGAGAAGGGTGCGGCCACCGCCAAGCTGGCGTACAAGCAGCACCGGCCGATCATGGAGGTGGCGCTGGAAACCACCGGCTTGTCGAAGAGCGAATTGAAGAAGCTGCTTGATCCGCTGACGCTGACCCGCGGCGGCATTCACGGCGAAGGCAAATAACCTGTCTGCAGCCTGGAAAGAAGTGGCCCGCACCATGCGGGCCACTTCCGTCGACAGTTTCGTTACCTTCAGTTGATCAGCAGCGGACGCAGCGTGGGCCATGCGTTGTCGAGCATGCGCAACTGGGCGACCGCGGTCGGATGCACGCCGTCATCCAGCAGCAGGGTGGGCTTGTCCGAAATGCCGGCCATCAGGGACGGCAGCAGCGTGACGTGCTGATCCTTGGCAACCCGGGCATAGACCTGCCGCAGGGTGTCTGCGCAGTGATCCTTGTCGAGCTTGGGCGGGATCTCGAAACCCAGTACGGCGACCTTCGCTCCCGAGGCCTGGGCCAGGTCGATCAGCTGGGTCATGTGCTGTTCCAGGGTTTGCCGGTTGGCGCCGAGGATGGCGTCGTTGGCGCCCAGCTCGAGGATGATCAGCCGCGGATGGTGAGCGGTGATCAGTGCGGGCAGTTCCTTCAGCGCGTCATCCATGGTCTTGCCGCCGCGGCTGGCGTTGACGATCGAAGGCGGGGTCGTCGTGGCGTGGTCGACGCGTTGCTGCAGCAGGTTCACCCAGCCTGCCTCGGCCGGGATGCGGTGCGCCGAGCTCAGGCTGTCACCGACCAGCAGAACGGTCCCGGTCCGTGCCGTGGCATTGCTGGCGGGGGATGGCGAGGCTTGCGCCAGCGGTGCGGCGAGAGTCAGTGCAAACAGGAGGCAGGGCAGGAGGCGCATGGTGGTTCCTCGGGGTGCGGGAGGCCGACGCAGTCGGGACGACTTCGTGGAATGAACGGTGGAGCGGAAGGGGTGGATACAGGCGGTATCCGCGCGGGAAGGGTCCCGTCCGGCACGCGTGCCGGATGGTCCGTCGTCAGTCCTTGGCGTCGCTCTCGCAATCGGCCACGTCGGATGAGCTGACGATCGAAGCGTAGGGCTTGAAGGACGCCAGTTGCGTGGCCAGCTGATCCTGCGCGGTCTTGATCGAAGCCTGCGCCTTGCAGATGTCGAGGCTCAGCTGCTGCATTTGCCCGGCTCCCGCCTCGGCTGTCTCACCCGCATTGCCCGGCGCGGAGGACGTGCTGGCCACGACCGCTTTGGCCGCCATGCGGACGCCGGCCTTGCCCATGGCCAGGCCGGTTTCATGCACCGAGCGCACGCTCTGGTTGTACTGGGCCAGCAGGCTGCGTTCGGCGGGCGTGGTGACGACAGGCTTGCCGTCGACGGTGAACGTGCCGTCGGCATCGATCGTGGCTTTCGACGCGCCGATGACGCGCAGGTTCACCTGGTATCCATCAAGAGTGATCGCACCATTGGCCATGACGGTGTCGGGCGTATTGCAGGCAGCGAGCGTGCATGCCAGTGCGGCGAGAAGGAGCGGGCGGGCGAGATCTTTCATGACAGGTCCGTTGTTCGGTTCAAGAGAAGACTTGTGATCGTCGGGTAGCAGTTCCGCCAGTCGCCGGGGCGGCTGGCGGAGCCTGAGCCGCTCAGTCGGAGAACACGGCAAAGCCCTTCTTGCCATCCTTGTCAGTCATCTCCTTGCCGCAGTCGTCGATGTCCTTTTGCGTCATCGTGGCGTAGGGCCTGAACGCCGGCATCGCCGCGGCGAGCTTCTGCTGCGAGGCCAACAGGTCCGGCAGCCGCTTGCACAGGGCCATGGCGGCGGCCTGGATCTTGTCGGTCTGCGGCTTGATGCTCGCCTCGATCTCCTTGTCGTCCTTGCCGCTGAGCGCACCCCAGATGGCCTGCTTCGCCGCCGTGACGCCGATGTCCGCGCCCTGTGCACCGATGTCCATGCCGGCCTCGGCGATGCCGAGGACCTGCTGTCGGTAGTCGACCAGCATGACGTGCTGCTCCGGCGTGGCATCGACCGGCTTGCCCGCGATCACCAGGTTGCCTTGCGGGGTGATCGCCGCCTTGGGCAGGGAGGAGTCGCGATGGACGCCCGGTTCCGTGTTGAAGTGGACGTCGCCGATGCTGATGTCCTTGGTGGCCAGTTCCTGCTTGGCCTGCTCGATGCCCTCACGGACCTTGGCGGCGATCGACGAGGACGAGGTCTGGGTGCTGGCTTGCTTTGCTGCCGGGGCATCCTGGTCCGAGTGGCTGCAGGCGGCCAGTGGCAGCAGCAGGGCCGATGCGAGGATGCCGCTGGCGAAGAGATGGCTTTTCATCGTGTGTTCTCCCTTGTGATTCGTTCGGATGGGTCAGCTGTCGTCGCGCCAGCGGCGGAACCAGGTCGCACCGGCCAGCAGGGCGGCGCCGATCACCACACCGATCCACAGGTTCGGCGAGGCTGCCAGGTGCCAGGTGTTGACCAGGTCCAGGACGTCGCTGCCGTTGCCGGTGACGTGGCTGACCATGTTGTCGCTGTCCGCGCTGAAGATGCTGCCGGTGCCGGGGAACACGCTGAACAGGGCGCGCTGCACGATGTTCTTCCAGAACCAGGTGGCCGGCAGGTTGAACAGGCCCATGATGCCGAACCAGCTCACCAGCAGACCGGCGCCGACCGGCAGTGCCACCGCCCACAGGAACGGCTTGCTGCGTGCCCAGGCCGAACAGATCAGCAACCAGCCCACCGCGGGCGCAGCCCACAACACATACAGCGGGATGTAGCCGATCAGGTTGAACATGACCTTGAACGGGTGCGCCAGTACCAGCAGCTGCCACACGTTGACGCCGTGGAAGGACAGCGTGATCGCCACGATCAGCAGTTGCAGCATGCCCACGATGATGCCCACGATCACGGCCACGATGGGCGCGACGACGGTGGCGCTGACGACCTTGGACAACACGGTGCTGGCGTCGGAGATCGGCAGCGATTTCCAGAACAGGATGCTGCGGTCGCGGCGATCGTCGTACAGCGCGCCGAGGCAGTAGAAGAACACCACGAAGCCGAGCACCACGATCAGCAATCCCATTGCCGAGTACATCGCGATGTCCAGGGCGAACCCGACCTTGCTCATGTCGCCGGCGTCCATGCCCTCGATGACCTTACGCAGACCGCCGCTGGCGCCGAAGCTGATGCCCTGGCGGGCGCCGAGCACCTCGGCGGTGATGATGCCCATGATGTTCAGCAGCAGGAAGATGCCGCCGGTGATGATCGGCGCCCAGAAGAAGCCGCCCCGGTGTTCCCAGAATTCGCGCTTTACCAGCCAGTAGAAGGTTTTCATGCGTAGGTTCCCTTCATGGTGGCGACGAACAGGTCGCTGATGGACGGCCGGCGGGTTTCGCCCAGCTGTTCCAGCACCGCGCGGTTCGCGCCGTCAAACAGAAAAATGCTCTTGCCGAAGACCTGGCGTTCGTCGATGGGCTTCAATGCCCGGGCCGCATCGGCCTTGTCGGCGCCCACCATCACCTCGATGAAGCGTTCGCCCACCGCGTCCATGTCCGCATCCAGCACGATCCTGCCGTCGCGGATGAACATCAGGTCGGTGAGGATGTGTTCGACTTCCTCGACCTGGTGGGTGGTGACGATGATCGTCTTGTTCTCGTCGAAGTAGTCTTCCAGCAGGTTCTGGTAGAACTGCTTGCGGTAGAGGATGTCCAGGCCCAGGGTCGGTTCGTCCAGGATCAGCAGGCGGGCGTCGATCGCCATCACCAGGGCCAGGTGCAGCTGCACGATCATGCCCTTGGACATCTGCCGCACGCGCTGGTCGGGCTGCAGCTTGGTGCGGGCCAGAAAGGCCTCGCACTTCTTGCGGTCGAAGCGCGGATGCACGTTGGCGACGAAGTCGATCGCCTGGCTCACCTTGATCCAGCGCGGCAGCACGGCCACGTCGGCGATGAAGCAGACTTCGCCCATCAGCTTGTCGCGCTGCTTGCGCGGGTCGAAACCCAGCACGTTCAACTCGCCGCTGAAGTCGGTCAATCCCAGGATGGCCTTCAGCGCGGTGGTCTTGCCGGCACCGTTGGGACCGATCAGGCCCACAATGCGGCCGGGCTCGATCTGGAAGCTGGTGTTGTCCAGCGCCAGCGCCGACTTGTACCGCTTGGTCAGGCCGTTGGCCGTGATTACCGCGCTCATGATCCTTCCTCCTTGTCCGTGGCGGCTTCGCGCAGCAGAGTCTTGAGATCCAGCCCCATCCGCTGCAGCCGTGCAAACAGCGCCGGCCACTCTTCGCGCAGGAAGCGCTCGCGTTCCGATTTCAGCAGCGCCTCGCGAGCGCCTTCAATGACGAACATGCCCAAGCCCCTCCGTTTCTCAACCAGTTGTTCGTCGACCAGTTCCTGGTATGCCTTGGATACCGTCAGCGGATTGATCTGATATTCCGCTGCCACCTGGCGTACCGACGGCAGCGGGTCGCCCTCGTTCAAGGCGCCGTCCAGGATCATCGCCACGACACGCTGGTGCAGTTGGCGATAGATCGGGACGCTGTCGTTCCAGGTAATGGTCATGTCTTATTCCTTGCTGATGCGACCGAATTTGTTGCCAAACGAATAGTAGGGCATGGCCAGTTGCGACCCGAGCAGGCTGAATTGCCCGGCGCCGTCGGACTCGCCCAGGTTGCCCAGCACCGACATCGTGGCGATGGTGGCGGTGTCGTTCCCGGGCAGCAGGGCCGCGCTGCGCATTTCCGCTGCGCTGGGGCGAACCTGGACCGGTGCCAGGTTGGTGACGCGGGCGGCGCCCTGCTGGGCAGCTGCGGCCGGCTGGCTGTCGACGTTGTAGTTGACGACGCTCAGGCTCGCGACGGTGAGCAGGACGGCGGCGGCGCTGGCGATCAGGTTGTGCGCTTTCATGACGGGCCTCCTTAGTGACCTCGTTGGGTGGTGTTGTAGTGAACTATAACACCGAGTTTTGAACCGTCAATAGGCTGGATGCAAATTGGCAACATGACTGATGGCAGGGGGGGGCACCGGATCGTCCGTGCAGGGGCATCAGGTCCATCCGGCGGAGACGGTTGCGCCGTTGGCCCGCGCTGCGCCGGCTTCATGCTTCAATACCTGGCGTCAATCCGGAGGTGAACGTGGATCTTGAACTGGCTGGTCGCATCGTCGTCATCACCGGCGCGAGCAAGGGCATCGGACTGGCTTGTGCGATCGCCTTCGCCCGCGAAGGCGCCAGCGTGATCGGCGTTTCCCGCGATCCGGCCAATCTGCGTGTCGCGCAGGAGCAACTGGCGTCGCTGGGCCTGGCCATGGATGTGGACCCGGCAGATCTCAAGGACAGCGTGGCGGCGCAACTGGTGATGGAACGCATCGTCAACGACCACGGGCCCATCGACGTGCTGGTCAATTGCGCGGGCGCCGCCCGGCGCACGCCGCCGGACGAACTGGACGCGACCGCCGTGCTCGCGGCAATGCAGGCGAAGTACCTCAGCTACATGCACGCGATCGATCCGGTGATTCGTGCGATGGCGGCGCGTGGCACGGGAAGCATCGTCAACGTGATCGGGCAGGGCGGTCGCCAGGCCAATCCGCAGCACATCGGCGGCGGTTCGGCGAACGCCGCCCTGATGCTGGCCACCGTGGGCTATGCCAATGCCTACGCCGGCAGGGGCGTGCGGGTGAATGCGATCAATCCGGGGATAACCCGTACCGGCCGCGTCGACGAAGGACTGGACGCCGCGGTGCGGGCCAGCGGGCAAGCGCGCGAGGCGCTGCTGGCAAGTCAGCTGGCCGGCATTCCACTGGGGCGCATGGCCGAGCCCGCCGAGATTGCCGATGTCGCGGTTTTCCTCGCCTCGGCGCGGGCCAGTTATGTCACCGGCGCCATCATCCCGATGGATGGCGGCAAGACCTCGACGATCTGAGCGCCAGCACGGCAAGGGCCGGCATGGATGCCGGCCCTTGCGGGCCGGTGGTCAGTCCCTGGCGACGTAGACCTGCTTGCCGCCGACCCAGGTCTGCAAGACCTTCGTGTTCCAGATCTTGCTGGAAGGATCCTTCATCACGTCGTGATCGATCAGGATGAAGTCGGCCCACTTGCCCGGTTCCAGCGTGCCCAGGGTCTTCTCGGCATGCTCGGCGTAGGCCGCGTCCAAGGTGAAAGCACGCAGGGCCTCGGTCAGGCTCAGGTCCTGCTGCGGGTACCAGCCACCCGGGGGCTGACCCTGATGGTCCTCGCGGGTCACCGCCGAATACAACCCGTAGAACGGATCGGGCGATTCCACGGGGAAGTCCGAGCCGGCGGCGATCACCGTGCCCTGCTTGAGGAAACGCTGCCAGGCATAGGCACCCTTGATGCGCTCGTGGCCGATCCGGTCCTCGGCCATGTTCATGTCCGAGGTGGCATGGGTGGGCTGCATCGAGGCGATCAGGTGCAGGCTCACGAAGCGCGGGATGTCCTGCAGCGAAACGATCTGCGCATGTTCGACGCGGTTGCGCAGGGCGACCGCATCCGGATGGGTCTTGTAGGCGGCGGCGAAGCTGTCCAGCACCTCGCGGTTGGCGTGGTCGCCGATGGCATGGATGCCGACCTGGTAGCCCTTGCCGAAGGCCTTCTCGATCTTCGAAGTCATCACCGCCGGCGGCAGGAACAGCAGGCCGCTGTTGTGCGGATCGTCGGAGTAGGGCTTCAGCATCGCCGCGCCGCGGCTGCCCAGTGCGCCGTCGGCGAACAGCTTGACCGAGCGCACGGTGAGGAAGTCGTTGCCGTAGCCGATCAGCGGGCCGTCCTTGCTGATCGCGTCGAAAGCCTCGCCGGTGTCGCGGATCATCGCGTAGATGCGCGCGGTGAGCTTGTGCGCGTCGGCGTACTGCCGATACAGCTGGTAGTTCTCCAGATCGATGCCTGCATCGCTGACCCCGGTAAGCCCGACGCTGGCCATCTCGGCCAGCGCGGTGTCCAGCGCCTCGATCCGGTCCTGCTGCGTCAATGCCGGCACCACGGCGTTGACCAGGTCCACGGCGCCATCGACGAAGACGCCGGACGGGTTGCCGTGGGCGTCGCGCTCGATGCGTCCGCCGCTGGGGTCCCGAGTGGTCTTGCCGACGCCGGCCAGCTTGATCGCCGCCGAGTTAGCCCATGCGGCGTGGCCATCGATGCGGCTCAGCCATACCGGTCGGTCGGACACCACGGCGTCGAGCTCTTGCGCGGTGGGGAAACGCCCCAGCTTCCAGATTTCCTGGTTCCAGCCGCCGCCGCGTATCCAGGTCGCGTCGGGATGGGCCGCCGCGTACGCCTTCACTTTCGCCAGCGCTTCGTCCAGCGATTTCGTGGTGCTGAGATCCACGCTGTTGCGGGCGTAGCCGAGTTCGAGCACGTGGCCGTGAGCGTCGATCAGCCCCGGCAGCAGGGTCTTGCCGTGGCCGTCGACGACCTTCGCGCCACCGGCGCGCTTGATCAGGTCGGCGCTGGTGCCGGTGGCGACGACCTTGCCCTGGTCCACCAGCAAGGCCTGGAAATGCTGCAGCTTGCCATGGCTGTCGAGGGTGTAGCCGTTGACGTTGCTGACCAGCAGGTCGGCGGCCGAAGCCACCGGTGCCAGCACCAGCAGGGCCAGCAGTGAAAAGCGTAGCGAACGGATCATGGGTGGGGTCCGATGACGGGTGGGCGAAGCTCCAGTGTGTCTGCCCCGGCCCGTTTTTTCCACCGCGCGCAAACCGCCGCGACTTGATTGACCGTCGATGCAAAGCGGATATATTCAGAACAATCTGACGGTGGATGTGTCCTTTCTGATCAATCGTCCCCAAATGGAAACGACGATGACCGTATTGAGCGGTGCCCTGCAGGACCTCAACGACCTTTACTTCTTTGCCGCCGTGGTGGAGCACGCCGGTTTCTCCGCCGCCGGCCGCGCCCTGGGTGTGCCGAAGTCGCGTCTCAGCAAGCGGGTCGCCCAGCTGGAGGAGCGGCTCGGCGTGCGCCTGTTGCAGCGGACCACCCGGCGCTTCGTGGTGACCGAGGTGGGCGAGCGCTTCTACGCGCATTGCCGCGCCGTGCTGGAAGAGGCGCAGGCCGCGCAGGATGCAGTGGACGAGTTGCGCGCCGAGCCGCGTGGCGTGGTGCGCCTCAGTTGCCCGGTGTCCCTGACCCAGACGGTGCTGGCCTACCTGCTGCCCGACTTCCTGGCGCAGTATCCGAAGATGCAGGTGCGCCTGCTTTCCAGCGATCGCCGGGTCGACGTGATCGGCGAGGGCTACGACCTGGCGATCCGCGTGCGCAACAAGCTGGATACCGATGCGAACCTGGTGGTGCGCAGCTTTGGCAACTCCCGCACCAAGCTGGTGGCCAGTCCGGCACTGCTGAAGGCGCAGGGGCGACCGACCTCCCCGGACGAACTGGCCAGGCTGCCGGCGTTGTCGATGCGCGAGCACGAGGGCGCGCAGACGTGGGAGCTGACCGACGCGGGCGGCGCCCAGGTCAACGTGGAGGTGCATGCACGCCTGATCACCGGCGATTTCGCCGTGTTGCTGGAAGCCGCCCGCCGCGGCATGGGCGTGGCGTTGCTGCCGGAGTTCGTCTGCGCGCCGGCGATCACGGCGGGCGATCTCGAAGTGGTGCTGCCGGACTGGAGCATGCCCGAGGGCACCATGCATTTCGTCTACCCCAGCCGGCGCGGCATGCTGCCCGGCGTGCGGGCGCTGGTGGATTTCCTGGCCGAGCGCCTGCCGGTCACCACCCTGCTCAAGCACGAGCAGTGCAAGCAGCGCCCGCTGGATGCGCTGCCGAAGTCCTGATGCGCTACGCTTGAACCTTTATGGACATCCATACGGCCGAATGACAATGATCGAAACCAAGCTTCCGAAAGTCGGCACCACCATCTTCAGCGTGATGAGCCAGCTCGCGCTGGAGCACAAGGCGGTGAACCTGGGCCAGGGTTTTCCCGACTTCGAGCCGCCGCAGGCATTGCGCGACGCGCTGAATCACGCGATGAACGACGGCCGCAACCAGTACGCGCCGATGCACGGCACCGCGGCGCTGCGCGAGCAGATCGCGCTGAAGACCGAACGCCTGTATGGCCGCAAGCTCAACGTCGATACCGACATCACGGTGACCTCCGGCGCCACCGAGGCGATCTTCGCGGCGATCGCCGCCACGGTGCGCGCGGGCGAGGAAGTGATCGTGTTCGACCCGGCCTACGACTGCTACGAGCCGGCGATCGACCTGCAGGGCGCGCGTGCGGTGCACATCCCGCTGACCGTGCCGGCGTTCTCGATCGACTGGCAGCGCGTGCGCGAGGCGGTGACGCCGAAGACGCGCATGATCATGATCAACACGCCGCACAACCCGTCCGGTGCGGTGTTGTCTGCGGCGGATCTGGACGAACTGGCGGCGATCGTGCGCGACACGAAGATCGTGGTGCTGTCCGACGAGGTCTACGAGCACATCGTCTACGACGGCGCCCAGCACGAAAGCGTGCTGCGCCATCCGGAACTGGCCGGGCGCAGCTTCGTGGTGTCCTCCTTCGGCAAGACCTATCACTGCACCGGCTGGAAGGTCGGCTACGCGGTGGCGCCGGCCGCGCTGAGCGCCGAGTTCCGCAAGGTGCATCAATACCTCACCTTCTGCACCTTCCATCCGGCGCAGGTGGCGTTCGCCGAATTCATGGCCAGCACGCCGCAGCACTACCTGGAATTGCCGGCGTTCTATCAGGCCAAGCGCGACCGTTTCCGTGCACTGCTGGCGCCTTCGCGATTCAAGCTGCTCGACGTGCCGGGCGGCTATTTCCAGCTGGTCGACTACTCGGCGATCCGCGACGAGGACGACCTCAGCTTCAGCCGCTGGCTGGTCGAGCAGGGCGGGGTGGCGGCGATCCCGCTGACGCCGTTCTACGAACAGGCGCCGGGAACGCGATTGCTGCGCCTGTGTTTTGCCAAGAGCGACGCCACCATGGAAGCGGCGGCGGAACGCCTGTGCAAGCTATGAGCATGCAACCACTGCGGGTTTCGCTGGTGCAGGGCGCCACCCGCTGGCACGACGCGCCGGCCAATCGCGACTATTACGGTGCGCTGGTACGCCAGGCCAGAGGCAGCGACCTGATCGTGCTGCCGGAGACCTTCCTGTCCGGTTTCAGCAACGACATCCAGGCCAGCGCCGACACCATGGACGGCGAGGGCGTGGCCTGGCTGCGCGCGCTGGCGATCGAGGTCGGCGCGGTGATCTGCGGCAGCCTGGCGATCCGCGAGGATGGCGTGGTCTACAACCGCCTGTTGTGGATGCAGCCGGACGGCAGCTTCCAGCAGTACGACAAGCGCCACCTGTTCCGCATGGCCGGCGAACACACCCGCTACGGCGGTGGCAACGAGCGGCTGATCGTGGAGCTGAAGGGTTGGCGCATCCTGCCCCAGGTCTGCTACGACCTGCGTTTCCCGGTGTGGCTGCGCAACCGCCGGCTGGCGACCGCCACTGGCGGCATGGACTACGACCTGGCCGTGTTCGTGGCGAACTGGCCGTCACCGCGCCGGCAGCCGTGGCGCACCTTGCTGCGCGCCCGCGCGATCGAGAACCTCAGCTACGTGGTCGGCGTGAACCGGGTCGGCGTGGACGGCAACGAGATCCCGTATGCCGGCGACAGCGCGATACTCGATCCGGTCGGCGAACCGCTGGTGGAACTGGGCGCACAGGAACAGGTGGTGACGATCACGCTGGACCCGGCACCGCTGCTGGCCCATCGCGAACGCTTTCCGGCATGGATGGATGCCGACGCGTTCTCGCTCGACCCGGGTTGACCGACGCGCCGCATCGTCGTTCGCCGGACAACAAAAAGCCGCCCCGAAGGCGGCTTCTGTCGATGGGTCGGCGACGGCTTCAGAGTATCGCCAGCACGGCCTCGGGCGGACGGCCAAGCGCCGCCTTGCCGTCGGCGACCACGATCGGCCGCTCGATCAGTTTCGGATGCGCGACCATCGCGGCGATCAGGGCCTGGTCGTCGAGCGAGGGATTGTCCAGGCCCAGGGCCTGGTAATCGTCCTCGCCCTGGCGCAGCAACTGGCGTGGCGTCATCCCCAGTTGCTGCAGCAGGGTCGAAAGCTCGGCGGCCGTCGGCGGCGTGTCGAGGTAGTTGACCACCTCGACGTCGGCGCCGCGTTCCTGCAGCAGCGCCAGCGTGGCGCGCGATTTCGAACAGCGGCTGTTGTGATAGATCCGCACCATCGGTCAGGCCTCAGCGATTGCCCGAACGGTTGCCGCCGCGGCCTGGCGGACGTCCACCGCCGGAGCCCGCGGGCCGCGCGCCGCCGTGCGGACGGTTGCCGCCCTGACCCTGCGGTCGACCGGAACCCTGGGGGCGATTGCCGCCCTGTCCTTGCGGACGTGCCTGGTTGCCATGCGAACGGTTGCCCTGGGCCTGCCCCTGTCCTTGTCCCTGCGGACGCGGACCACGATTGCCCGGAGCGCGGTTGCCTCCTGCGCTGTTGCCCCGTGATTCCCCGCCAAAACCGCTGTACGGACCGGCGGCGCCTGCGCTGCGACCTTCGCCCGCGGAACGTGCGCCGAACGGCTTGCCACCGGCCGGGCGACGATTGCCCGGGGCGCCGGCATTGCCGCGCGGTGCGCCGGGACGACCGGCACCACCGTCGCGGCTTTCGCCGGCGAACCAGGTGCGCACCGAGGGCAGTTCCTGGCCTGGCGCCACACGGCGACTCTTGCCGCCTCGGGCGCCACCGCCCGCGCCACGTTCGGGGCGCGCCACGTTGCCGTTCACTTCCCGGCCGTCACGCCGCGGCGGCTTGCGGCCGCGGACCGGTTCCTCGCGGATGCGGTCGTAGGCGCGCAGCTCGCGTGCTTCGTCCTGGCCGCCGGTCCAGGCCGTGCCGGCGCCACGTTCGGGACGATATTCGGTGACGCTGCGGCTGGCGCGACGCTGGTGCAGCACCGGACTCAGCGTGAGCACCGGCTGCGCCGCACCCAGGCCGGTGGTCTGGCGCAGCTGCTTGACGCTTTCGGCGTCCAGCGCTTCGCACTCGCCACGGCGCAGGTTGCGCGGCAGTTCGATCTTGCCGTAGCGGATGCGCTTCAGGCGGCTGACCAGGAAACCCTGCGAGTCCCACAGCCGGCGCACTTCGCGGTTGCGGCCTTCGCGGATCACCACGCGGAACCAGCTGTGGCTGCCGCCGCGGCTGATCACCGCGATCTCGTCGAAGCGGGCGGGACCGTCTTCCAGCTCCACGCCGGCCTTCAGCCGCTCGATGATCTCGTCGGGCACTTCGCCATGCACGCGGCACAGGTATTCGCGCTCGAGGCCGCTCTTGGGATGCATCAGGCCGTTGGCCAGTTCGCCGTCGGTGGTCAGCAGCAGCAGGCCGGTGGTGTTGATGTCGAGGCGGCCCACGGCGACCCAGCGCGCACCCTTCAGGCGCGGCAGCTGTTCGAACACGTTGGGGCGGCCGTCGGGATCGTCGCGGGTGGTCAGCACGCCTTCGGGCTTGTGGTAGATCAGCACCTCGGCGTCGTCGCGGCTGTCGGTGGCCACGACGAACTGCTTGCCGTCCATGACCACGCGGTCACCGGCCTTCACGCTCATGCCGATCTCGGCGGGGGCGCCGTTGAGCTCGACTTCGCCGGACTGGATGCGTTGCTCCAGCATGCGGCGCGAGCCCAGGCCGGCGTTCGCCAGCACCTTGTGCAGGCGCTCTTCCAGCGCGGGTGCGTCGGTGTCGATGCGCGGTTCGCGCTTCAGGGACAAAACGGATTTTTGCGGCGCAGTCATGCGCGGTACTCCTCGGTATCTTGGCTGGCGGAGCCGGTGTCGGCATCCGCGGCGGGGTTCGCTGCCTCGTCGGCAGTGGCAATCGGTTGGTCGGCAAGTGGGCCCGATTCGGGGCCAGGCTCGACGGCCTCGGGTGTCGTGGTCGGCGCATCGGCGTCGGCCGTGGTGTCGCTGTGATCGGTATCCGCGACGTCGGCGGATACCGGGTGTTCGTGTTCGTCGTCGATCGCGCCGTCGTTGTCCGGGCTGCTGTCGTCCGGCATTTCCTCGTCCGGGTCGATCGGCAGGTCGCGTGCGACGCGGGCGGGCAGGGGTTCAGGCTCGAAGCGCATCTGCGGGTCTTCCATGTCGCGAATTTCCGACAGCGGCGGCAACTGGTCCAGCGATTTCAGGTTGAAGTAGTCGAGAAAGGCGCGGGTGGTGCCGAACAGCGCCGGCTTGCCGGGCACGTCGCGGTAGCCGACCACGCGAATCCACTCGCGCTCCTCCATCGTCTTGATGATGTTGGAGGACACCACCACGCCACGGATCTGCTCGATCTCGGGCCGGGTGATCGGCTGGCGGTAGGCGATCAGCGCCAGCGTTTCCAGCAGCGCACGTGAATAGCGGCTGGGTCGCTCGGTCCACATCCGCGAGATCCACGGATGCACGTCCTGGCGCACCTGG
Organism: Rhodanobacter sp. FDAARGOS 1247; assembly: GCF_016889805.1. NCBI lineage: Bacteria > Pseudomonadati > Pseudomonadota > Gammaproteobacteria > Lysobacterales > Rhodanobacteraceae > Rhodanobacter > Rhodanobacter sp. FDAARGOS 1247. Next base: position 2,087,073 of record NZ_CP069535.1, on the reverse strand, counting down.
TAGCGGAACCCCGACGCCACTTCCTTCAGCTCGACGCCGCGGCCGTCACAGTCCCCGGCCAGCGACTCCAGCGCCCGGGCGATCAGCTCGCGCGTGACCTCGTCGGCCTCGACGAACAGGTCGCCCAACTGCTGCACGGTCATTGGCTGGGTGGAGGCCAGCAGGGCGGCCTCGATGATGGATTTGAGTTGCTCGATCTGCATAACCTTGGGTCGGATGCCGTTTCGGTCACTGTCGTTCAAAGGGTGTCGTTCATTCGCCGGATGCCTCGATCACGGCCGGTTCGCCATCTTGTGCCGCATCCAGCGGCAATTCGGCGGCTTCCTCGATGTGGCTCGCTTTCGCCTTCACGTAGATCGGCGCCAGCGGTTCCTCCTGGACGATCTCGACCAGCATCTCCTTGGCCAGCTCCAGCATCGCCAGGAAGGTCACCACGATGCCGAGCCGTCCCTCGCTGATGTCGAACAGGCTCTCGAAGCGGTGGAAGCTGCTGTCGTCGAGCCGGCTCAGCAATTCGCCCATGCGCTGGCGCACGCTGAGCGCCTCGCGCTTGATCGCGTGGTGCCCGAACAGTTCGGCCCGGTGCATCACGTCCTTCAGTGCCAGCAACAGCTCGGTCAGCTCCAGTGGCGGCGGCAACTTGATGACGTTGCGCTCACCCACGTCGGCGTGGACCACCACGCTGTCGCGTTCCTGCCGCGGCAGCGCCTCGATGTCCTCGGCGGCCCGCTTGAATCGTTCGTACTCCTGCAATCGTCGTACCAGTTCGGCACGGGGGTCCTCTTCCAGCCCTTCCTCGGTCGGCGGTCGCGGCAGCAGCAGCCGCGACTTGATCTCGGCCAGGATCGCGGCCATCAGCAGGTATTCGGCGGCCAGTTCCAGCCGCATGACATCGCGCATCAGCTCGATGTAACTCATGTACTGCCGGGTGATCTCGGCAACCGGGATGTCCAGGATGTCCAGGTTCTGCCGGCGGATCAGGTACAGCAGCAGGTCCAGCGGACCCTCGAACGACTCCAGGATGACTTCCAGTGCATCCGGCGGGATGTACAGATCCTGCGGCATCTGCAGCATCGGTTCGCCGCGCACGATGGCCAGCGGCATTTCCTGCTGCTGCGGCACCGACGCGAAGGCGTCCTGCGTTGCAGGTACCGGACTCTGCGGCTCGACGACGGGCTCAGTGCTCATCAATGCATGTCATGGGGCCGCTTTCGGCGGCTGGCAGTGCGTTCTACGGGATCGGAGTCATTCACATGCCGTCACGGCATGCGGATGTCCGTACTCGGAACACGGCGGTAAGGCGGCATTCCCGGGTGCTGCGTTCGTCAAAATCATACAAATCGAGGCGTGGCGTACGCACTCGTCACGACGGGCATGATGAAGCCACGCGTTCGTGGTTCGGTCAGGCAGGTCGCCAGCGACCAATCGCGCCAACTGCGGGTTGTCAGCCACGGCAGGTGCGCCTAGCCGATGACGGCGGAATCACATCGCGCCAGTTCACCGGTCGGGTCGAAAGCCATCGAATGGAAGCCAAGGTGCGCCGCTGTCGCTCGGCGAGCAGTTTCCGTGGTGCCATGCGTGGGCCAAGAGTAGCGGCTGGCCGGCTTCAAGTCCAGCGCAGGCAGACATGACTGATGGAACGAGGAAGGCCGGACTGCAAGGTGGCAGCTTCGCATCACGGCCGCAGGCAGGCACAATATCCGGATTGTGCCTTCGAAGTGGGTTGTACGGGAAGGCGAGGGCGCCATGTGACCTAATGCGTCGACTTGCGGTCAGCTTGCGTCAGGGCTGATGCCCTCGCCGGCAGGTGGCGGAAGGCGCGACCGGGGATGCCCGGGCGCGGTGCAGCGGAAGAACGCCGTGCGGTGGCGTTGGCTCGCCGGTCTGCGCCGTTTTTCCCCGTGCACCAGGGCTGCCGGCGGTGGTTGGATCAACCGGGGGATGGACTGGCACGTTGGTTGCTTTCCAACAGCTCGACTGGTGCAATCGCTGGGCGGTTGCATCGTCCCACAGGAAGCGACAAGACGATTTCAGGAAGAAGGTGAAACAGCGTTTGCGGAAAACAAGAGCAACAGCAGGCGCAAGCACAAACGGATGGTGGAGTTGATGGTGACCGACAAGAATGGACAGGGCGGACCGGAGCAGTTGCGTCCGGCGCGCATGCAGATCGAGACGACGGTGCTGATGAGTCGTCATGGCGAGTCGCACCCGACCGAACTGGTGGACATATCGGCGACCGGCGCCTTGCTGCGGCGCCCGCTTGGGTGGTCGGGAGACGTGGGCCAGAGCTGGGTGCTCGACATGATCTTCGGTCACAACCTGCACATTCACCTGGAGGCTGCGGTCGCCCGCATTTCCGACCATCACATCGGTTTTTCCTACAGCCGCATTCCCGAGGACAAGCAGGTCCCGCTGTGGAACCTGCTGGGCGGCTACGCCGACATCCTCGAATACTGGAAGGACGGCTGAGCCGCGCCGCATCCCACACATGGCGCAAACGACAACGCCCGCCTGATCCAGGCGGGCGTTTCTGTTCGCGAAGCAGGAATCAGGCGGCGGGTTTCTTCTCGTCGCGCAATTCGCGGCGGAGAATCTTGCCCACGTTGCTCTTGGGCAATTCGGTGCGGAATTCGATCTGGCGCGGCCGCTTGTAGCCGGTGAGGCGGTCGTGGCAGAACTGCTTGAGCGCTTCCTCGGTCAATTGCGGGTCCTTGCGCACCACGAACAGTTTCACCACTTCGCCCGAATGTTCATCGGGAACCCCGACGGCGGCGACCTCGAGCACGCCCGGGTGCTCCATCACCACGTCCTCGACCTCGTTCGGGTACACGTTGAAGCCGGACACCAGGATCATGTCCTTCTTGCGGTCGACGATGTAGAAGTAGCCGTGCTCGTCCATCCTGGCGATGTCGCCGGTGTGCAGCCAGCCATCCGCACCAAGCACGTTGGCCGTCTCTTCCGGGCGCTGCCAGTAGCCCTTCATCACCTGCGGACCGCGCACCATCAGTTCACCGACTTCGCCGGCGGGCAGCGGCTGGCCTTCCTCGGACCAGATGGCGACATCGGTCGACGGCACGGGCAGGCCGATCGAGCCGTTGTATTGCTTCAGGTCCAGCGGGTTGATGCAGACCGCCGGCGAGGTCTCGGTCAGGCCATAAGCCTCGGCCAGGGTGCAGCCGGTGGTCTTCTTCCAGCGTTCGGCCACGGCACGTTGCACGGCCATGCCGCCGCCGAGGGTGAGGTGCAGCTTCGAGAAATCCAGCTCGGCGAAGCCGGGCGTGTTGAGCAGGCCATTGAACAGCGTGTTGACGCCGGTCAACGCGGTGAAACCGGACTTGCGAAGTTCCTTCACGAATCCCGGCATGTCACGCGGATTGGTGATCAGCCAGTTCAATCCGCCAAGGCGCATGAAGACTAGGCCGTTCGCGGTCAGCGAGAAGATGTGATACAGCGGCAGTGCGGTGATGATCACCTCTTCGCCGGGCTTGGCGCTGCCGCCGATCCATTCGCTGGCCTGCAGCATGTTCGCGATCATGTTGCCGTGGGTCAGCATGGCACCCTTGGCCACGCCGGTGGTCCCGCCGGTGTACTGCAGGAACGCGATGTCGCCGTGCTCCAGCGTGACGCTCTGCAACGGGTGCGCCGCGCCGCGAGCCAGGGCATCGCGGAAGCGCACGGCCTGCGGCAGATCGTAGGCCGGCACCATCTTCTTCACGTGCTTCAGCACGAAGTTGATCAGCGCACCCTTGGGGAAGCCGAGCAGGTCGCCGATGCCGGTGGTGATGACATGCTGCACGCCGGTTTCCGCCACCACCTGCTGCAGGGTGTGGGCGAAGTTGTCCAGCACCAGGATGGCCTTCGCGCCGGAGTCCACCAGCTGGTGTTTCAGTTCCCGGGCGGTGTACATCGGATTGGTGTTGACCACGATCAGGCCCGCGCGCAAGGCGCCGAACAGGGCGATCGGATACTGCAGCACGTTGGGCATCATGATGGCGATGCGATCGCCCTTGCCCAGCTTGAGCACGCCGGTGAGGTAACCGGCGAACTGGCGACTCATCGCATCGATCTGGCCATAGCTGAGCTGGCGGCCGAAGCTGGCGAACGCCGGGCGATCGCTGAAGGCGGCGAAGGCCTCTTCCAGCACCGCAGGAACCGAAGCGTACTGACTGACGTCGATCTGCCCGGACACGCCGGCTGGATACTGCTCCAGCCACGGACGCTCATTGCTCATGCTTGGAATTCCCTGTTGGTCGAGGACGACGGATCAGATGATGGAATCAGGATCGGCTTTGCATCCATCATGGATCATGCGTCAGGTGATTTGAGCATACGCCCGCGTACAGCGGCAAGCCGCACTGCAACGAGTAGCCCGATGATGATGACGAAAAACATGCTTTGCCGATGGCTTGCCTGCGTGGTGTTCGCGCTGACCCTGGTGGCCTGTCGACACGACTCCGACGAGGCGCGGGTGAGGGCGGCGATTGCGGCCGTCGCCCATGCGGCGGAGGCGGGTTCCGCCAGCGATCTCGGCGAGCCGATCAGCGAGGACTTCGAAGGCAATGACGGTGCACTGGACCGGCGCAGCCTGACGTCGATGGTTCGCCTGCTGGCGCTGCGCGGGGAGCACATCGGCGTGACCATGGGGCCGGTCTCGATCGAGCGGCGTGGCGAGCGCATGGTGGCCACGTTCACGGTCACCCTGACCAGTGGCGGCAAGTTGCTGCCGGACCAGATGGGCCTGTACCAGGTCGAATCGGCATGGCGCCAGGAAGAGGGCGAATGGCGTTGCTACACGGCAAGCTGGAAGCATGCGCTCTGAGATCTTTCGGTGAGCTGATGCAAGACCGCCCCGGTATCCGGGGCGGTCTTGCTGTTGCAGAAAGTCACGCCTGGACTCAGGCGGCCTTCTTGCCCGCCAGCTGACGCAGCACGTACTGCAGGATGCCGCCGTGACGGAAGAAGTCACGCTCCTTCGGGGTCAGCAGCATCACGTGCACGCTGAACTGCTTCTTGCTGCCGTCGGCGGCGGTAGCCACTACCGTGGCCTCGCGGGCATTGCCGTTGTCCAGACCGGTGATGTCGAAACTTTCGTTGCCGGTCAGGCCCAGCGACTTGGCGCTTTCGCCATCCTTGAACTGCAGCGGCAGCACGCCCATGCCGACCAGGTTGGAGCGGTGGATGCGCTCGAAGCTTTCGGTGATCACGGCCTTCACGCCCAGCAGCAAGGTGCCCTTGGCCGCCCAGTCACGCGATGAACCGGTGCCGTATTCCTTGCCGGCGATGACCACCAGCGGAGTGCCCGCTTCCTTGTACTTCATCGCCGCGTCGTAGATCGCCAGCTGTTCGCCGCTGGGGACATGGCGGGTGAAGCCGCCTTCGACGCCATCCAGCATCTGGTTCTTGATGCGGATGTTGGCAAACGTGCCGCGCACCATCACGTCGTCGTTGCCGCGACGCGAGCCGTAGGAGTTGAAGTCGATCGGCTGCACGCCACGCGAGATCAGGAAGCGGCCGGCAGGCGAATCCTTCTTGATCGAACCGGCCGGCGAGATGTGGTCGGTGGTGATCGAGTCGGCGAACAGGCCCAGGCAACGCGCGGCGTGGATGTCCTCGACCTTGCCCACTTCCATGGTCATGCCGTCGAAGTAGGGCGGGTTCTTGATGTAGGTGGACGCTTCGTCCCACGCGTACAGCGCACCGTCCGGCGAAGCGATCGCGCTCCAGCGCTCGTCGCCCTTGAACACGTCGGCGTAGTTCTTCTTGAACATGTCCGAGGTGACCGCGCTGGCCAGCAGATCGCTGATTTCCTGGTTGCTCGGCCACACGTCCTTGAGGAACACGTCCTTGCCATCCGAACCCTGGCCCAGCGGTTCGGTGGTGAGGTTGATGTCGAGCGAGCCGGCCAGCGCGTAGGCGACCACCAGCGGCGGCGAGGCCAGGTAGTTCATTTTCACTTCGGCGTGCACGCGGCCTTCGAAGTTGCGGTTGCCGGAGATCACGGCGCCCACGGTGAGGTCGCCGGTGCTGATCGCCTTGCTGATTTCCTGCGGCAGCGGGCCGGAGTTGCCGATGCACGTCGTGCAGCCGTAGCCGACCAGGTAGAAGCCGGTCTTTTCCAGCTCGGTCAGCAGGCCGGTCTTTTCCAGATAGTCGGTGACGACCTTGGAGCCGGGTGCCAGCGAGGTCTTCACCCACGGCTTGGCCTTAAGGCCACGCGCGGCGGCCTTCTTGGCGACCAGGCCGGCAGCCAGCATCACGGCCGGGTTGGAGGTATTGGTGCACGAGGTGATCGCGGCGATCACCACCGAACCGTCACCGACCTTGAAGCTTTCGCCGTTCATCTCGACCCGCACCAGACCGTCGGTGATCGCGTTGCTCGGGTTGCCGATGGCGGTGGCACCGCCTTCGTTGGCGAAGTCCTCCGCGGCGCCATTCTTCGGCGTGCGATGGAGGGTGGTGGCGCCCAGGTTGGCGTTGTAGTTCTGCTTGACGTCGGACAGCAACACGCGATCCTGCGGGCGCTTCGGGCCGGCCATCGACGGCTTGACGTCGGCCAGGTCCAGCTCCAGCGTGACGGTGAATTCGGCGTGCGGGCTGTTCTCGTCGTGCCACAGGCCCTGGGCCTTGGCGTAGGCCTCGACCAACGCGACCTGCTCGTCGCTGCGGCCGGACAGGCGCAGGTAGCGCAGCGATTCCGCGTCGACCGGGAAGATGCCGCAGGTGGCGCCGTATTCCGGCGCCATGTTGCCGATGGTGGCGCGATCAGCCAGTGCCAGGTGCTGCAGGCCCGGGCCGAAGAACTCGACGAACTTGCCGACCACGCCCTGCTTGCGCAGCATCTGCGTCACGGTCAGCACCAGATCGGTGGCGGTGGCGCCTTCGGGCAGGCGACCGGACAGCTTGAAGCCGACCACCTGCGGAATCAGCATGGAGGAGGGCTGGCCCAGCATCGCGGCTTCGGCCTCAATGCCGCCCACGCCCCAGCCCAGCACACCCAGGCCGTTGACCATGGTGGTGTGCGAGTCGGTGCCGAACACGGTGTCCGGGTAGGCCCACTGCTGGCCGTCGACTTCATTGGCCATCACCACGCGGGCCAGGTGCTCCAGGTTCACCTGGTGCACGATGCCGGTGCGTGGCGGCACCACCTTGAAGTCGGCCAGCGCTTTCTGGCCCCAGCGCAGGAAGCTGTAGCGGGCCTGGTTGCGCTCGAATTCGATCGCGACGTTCTTTTCCAGCGCGTCCTCGCTGCCGAACACGTCGACCTGCACCGAGTGGTCGATGACCAGCTCGGCCGGCGACAGCGGGTTGATCAGGGTCGGGTCGCCGCCCAGCGCCTTCATCGCGTCGCGCATCGCCGCCAAGTCGACCACGCACGGCACGCCGGTGAAGTCCTGCAGCAGCACGCGCGCCGGCATGAAGGAGATTTCGGTATCCGGCTCCTTTTTCGCGTCCCAGTTGGCGACCGCTTCGATTTCCTTCGAGGTCACGTCCACGCCATCCTCGTGGCGCAGCAGGTTTTCCAGCAGGATCTTCATCGAGTACGGCAGCCGCTTCAGGTCGAAGCGCTGGCCGAGCTTGGCCAGGCTGGCAAAGGCGTACTGCTTGCCGTTGACCTCGAGGATGTCGCGTGCGGAAAAGGTATCTTTCATGGGGAAGCTCCTGGCTGAATCCTGCGGCTGGGATGACTGAACGACGCCGGACGGCGCGTGGGGTCCAGCAGTCCGGTAAAAAACGCAATTATCGCGCAAACCCCGCATCTCCGCGAACCGGACAAGCGACCTGGACGGGATGACATGGCCGGTCTGACGCCTTTTGGCTCATGCCGCCAAGTACACTGCGCGAACGGCGCGTGGCCGCACTTCACCGCACAGGATGGCCTCGATGATCACCGCAAGCAAACGCCTTTGATGACATGCAGCATTCGATGATTTCGATGGGCCTGGCGGCCGTCTCGCTGCGCGACCTCGCGCTGGTGCAGGCGGTGCATCGCCACGGCAGTTTCAACAGCGCGGCGCGGGCGATGCACATCAGTCCGTCCGGGTTGTCGCACCAGGTGCAGAAGGTGGAGCAGGCGCTGGGTGCGCCGCTGTTCGAGCGCGGCGGGCGGAAGATCGTGCCGACCGCCGGCGGCCAGCGGCTGCTGCAGCAGATCGACGCGGTGCTGGCTGCGGCCGAGCACCTGCAGCAGGTCGCCCGCGCCGGCGAAGTCGCCTTCGGCGGCGAGCTGAGGCTGGGCGTGCCGGCCTCGCTGGGGCCGTACCTGCTGCCGCACCTGATCGCGCCGTTCCCGCAGCATTTTCCCGGTGCGCGGCTGGGCATCTCCGAAGGCAAGCCGCGCGGCCTGCTGCGCCGCCTGAGCGAAGGCGAACTCGATGCGGTGCTGGCGCCGCCGACCACGACGGTCAGCGGCATCGCATCACGCCCGCTGTTCTTCGAACCGTGGGAACTGATGCTGCGCGCCGACCACCCGCTGGCCGGGCAGCAGGACATCGCGATGACCCAGCTCGACCCGGCCGAGGCCACGCTGATGGCCGAGAGCCACGCCGACGGGCTGCATTGCGAAGGCGGCGAGCACGGTCACGTGCAGGACGTCAGCCTGGAAAGCCTGGCCGCCCTGGTCAGCCTGCGTGGTGGTTATGCGCTGGTGCCGGCGCTGGCCCGCGAACGATTGGCCTCGATGCCGAACATCGCGCTGGCGACCTTGAAAGGCCCCGCGAGCGGCCGCGAGATCGCCCTGTACTGGCGCGACGCCTCGCCCTGGCACGACGACCTGCAGGCATTCGCCGAATTGCTGCGCAAGCTGGCGCGGCAACGGCCCGGTTTGCGGGTGCGCGGCAGCAAGGCCTGAGGTACTGGTTCCGGCGGGCACGAATGCAGAAGGCCGCCTTGCGGCGGCCTTCCGTTCACTCGGTCACCCGGCAACTCAACCGCGCGAAGCGCGCTTGCGGTCGTTCTCGGTGAGGTGCTTCTTGCGCAGGCGGATTTCCTTCGGGGTGATCTCGACCAGCTCGTCGTCGTCGATGAAGTCCAGTGCCTGTTCCAGGGTGAACTTGATCGCCGGGGTCAGCTGGATCGCGTCGTCCTTGCCGGAGGCGCGCATGTTGGTCAGGGGCTTCGGCTTGATCACGTTGACGGTGAGGTCGTTGTCCTTGGCGTGGATGCCGACCAGCTGGCCTTCGTACACGTTGTCGCCTTCGGCGGCGAACAGCTTGCCGCGATCCTGCAGTGGTCCCAGCGAGTAGGCGGGAGTGGTGCCGCCGGCATTGGCGATCATCACGCCGTTGAGGCGCTTGGCGATCTGGCCGTCTTCCTTCGGACCGTAATGGTCGAACACGTGGAACAGCAGGCCCGAGCCCTGGGTCAGGGTCTTGAACTGGTTCTGGAAGCCGATCAGGCCGCGCGCCGGGATCTCGTAATCCAGGCGCACGCGACCCTTGCCGTCCGGCTCCATGTTCTTCAGCTGGCCCTTGCGCACGCCAAGGCGTTCCATCACGGCGCCCTGGTGGATCTCTTCCACGTCGACCACCAGCTGTTCGATCGGCTCCATCTTCTGGCCGTCGATTTCCTTGATGATGACTTCCGGGCGCGACACGGCCAGCTCATAGCCTTCGCGACGCATGTTCTCGATCAGCACCGACAGGTGCAGTTCGCCGCGGCCGGAGACCAGGAACTTGTCGGCGTCGGAGCCTTCCTCGACCTTCAGCGCCACGTTGTGCACCTGCTCGCGTTCCAGGCGGTCGCGCAGCTGGCGGCTGGTCAGGAACTTGCCGCCGGAGAGGTCCTTGTTGCCGGCGAACGGCGAGTTGTTGACCTGGAAGGTCATCGAGATGGTCGGCTCGTCGACGGTCAGCGCGGGCAGCGCTTCGGGGGTGTCCAGCGCGCAGACGGTGTCGGAGATGGTCAGCTCGGCGATGCCCGAGATGGCCACGATGTCACCGGCCTCGGCGCTGTCCTGCTCGATCCGCTCCAGGCCCAGGAAGCCCAGCACCTGCATCACCTTGCCCTGGCGCTTCTTGCCGTGGCGGTCGACCACGCTGACCGGCATGCCCTTCTTCAGGGTGCCGCGCTGGATGCGGCCGATGCCGATCACGCCCACGAAGCTGCTGTAGTCGAGCTGGCTGATGCGCATCTGGAACGCGCCTTCCGGGTCCACGTCCGGCTTGCTGACGTGCTGCATGATCGCTTCGTACAGCGGGGTCATGTCGCCTTCGCGCACGTTCTCGTCGAGGCTGGCATAGCCGTTGAGGGCCGAGGCGTAGACGATCGGAAAGTCCATCTGCTCCGGCGTGGCGCCCAGCCGATCGAACAGGTCCCAGACCTGTTCCACCACCCACTCGGGGCGCGAACCGGGACGGTCGACCTTGTTGATCACCACGATCGGCTTGAAGCCCATCGCGAACGCCTTCTGCGTCACGAAGCGGGTCTGCGGCATCGGGCCATCCATCGCGTCGACCAGGATCAGCACCGAGTCGACCATCGACAGCACGCGCTCCACCTCGCCGCCGAAGTCCGCATGTCCCGGCGTGTCGACGATGTTGATGCGGTTGCCCTGCCAGGTGATGGCGGTGTTCTTCGCCAGGATGGTGATGCCGCGCTCCTTTTCCTGGTCGTTCGAGTCCATCACGCGCTCGGCCAGCACGGTGCGCTCGTTGAGCGTGCCGGACTGTTTGAGCAGGCAATCGACGAGGGTGGTCTTGCCGTGGTCGACGTGGGCGACGATGGCGATATTGCGCAGATTTTCGATGGACATGGGATCGACTCGGGTGGCGCTTGGAGCCACCACGTGGGTTATCAGAGGGTTAACCCGTCGATTATACGGATTTATGCGACAACTTGCCCGCATTCGTTGAAGGGGGCATTCAGGGGCGCGATGGTCCGCCGTTGCGGGCGGGTGGCCGTGGCCGGCCACCCGCCGGCGCCTCACTCCAGCAGACTCACCTGGTCGGCGGCGGTCAGCCACAGCAGCTGATAGTGGCCGTAGGGATAGTCGAAGCTGTAATCCTCGCCGGGGATCGTCGAGGTATGCACGCCGTAGACGAGGCAACTGCCGTAGCAGTTGATCTCGTCGCCCCACGATTTCATCGAGTACATGTGCGAGCCGAAGCGGTGCCCTGCGATGCCTTGCAGCAGCGGGCTGCCCACGGACAGGCCATACGAGCCGCAGGTGGCGGTGGCCACGTTCCATGGATACATGCCGCACGACCACAGCCCGTGCACCGCGCCGGCGATGCCGATGAACACGTCGACCTTGCCGGACACGCCGAGCCTGTCGATCTCGCGCATCGCCAGGGTCACGCCCATCGAATGGCCGATCACGTCGATATGCCCGCTGCACGAGCCGGCGATGGCGCTGCTGATCGCGTTCCTGACCGGGGTCTCCTCGCTGCCGCTGTGGTCGTTGCAGGCGGCGCAGTAGGCGTTGCCCCAGGCGGGCGCAACGATCTGCGCGTCGCTCCAGCCCTGCTGGCGCAGCCGGTCGTAGGTGTTCTGGAAATCGGCGGGGCTGCCGGTATTGCCGTGTACCAGCACCACGGTGTCATGGCAGGTGGCCCGCGCAGACAGCGCGGGCAGGAACAGCAGCACGGCCAGCAGACCCAGTCCATACGTCTTGATCGACATCGCTCATGTCTCCCTTTGCTTCACGACAGTCCCGCTCGCGCGGAACGGAAGGAGCCACCCCACATGCAGGCAGCCCCGGATCGGTCGGCGTCGGCAACCGGCAACGCCGGTCGGGGGAGGCGACGTCGTTCGGGTGGTGGTCTAGACCACGCCCATGAAGTAGTACGCCGCGATCACCACCAGCACCGCCAGCGTCTTGATCACGGTGATCGCGAAGATGTCCCTGTAGGCCTGCCGATGGGTCAGTCCGGTCACCGCCAGCAGGGTGATCACTGCGCCGTTGTGGGGCAGCGTGTCCATGCCGCCGGAGGCCATCGCGGCGACCCGGTGCAACACTTCCATCGGGATGCCGGCGGCGTTCGCGTTGGCGATGAAGGTATCGGCCATCGCCCCCAGCGCGATGCTCATGCCGCCGGAGGCCGAACCGGTGATGCCGGCCAGCGCGGTGACGGTGACCGCCTCGTTGACCAGCGGGTTCGGGATCGTGTGCAGCGCATCGGCCACCAGCTTGAAGCCGGGCAGGGCGGCGATCACCGCGCCGAAGCCGTATTCGGATGCCGTGTTCATCGAGGCCAGCAAGGCGCCGCCAACCGCCGCCTGGCTGCCCGCGGCCAGCCGCCCCAGCACCGCGCGCCAGGCGAACACCAGCACGCACGCAACGCCGACCAGCAGGGCGCCTTCGACCGCCCAGATCGCGGCGACCTTGGACACGTCCTGCACCACCGGCTTCGCGTTGCCGACCACGCTGGGCAGGAACGACTGGGTTTCGCCATACACGCGCGGAATCAGGTCGGTGAACAGCTTGTTGCACACGCCGACCAGCACCAGCGGCAGCAGGGCGATCAGCGGATGCGGCAACCGCGCAGCCTCGAACGGCTCCGGTTCGTTGAGCAGGTTGTCGCCGTAGCCTTCGCCGGCCGCGGCGGCCTTGCGTCGACGCCAGTCCAGATAGCCCAGGCCCACGATCAGGATGAACACGCCGCCGATCGTTCCCAGCCACGGCGCGGCCCAGGTGTTGGTGCCGAAAAACGAGGTGGGAATGATGTTCTGGATCTGCGGCGTGCCCGGCAGCGAATCCATGGTGAAGGTGAACGCGCCCAACGCGATAGTGCCGGGGATCAGCCGCTTGGGGATGTCCGACTGGCGGAACAGTTCCGCCGCAAACGGGTATACCGCGAACACCACCACGAACAGCGACACGCCACCGTAGGTCAGCAGCGCGCAGACCAGCACGATCGAGAGCATCGCGCGGCTGCGCCCGACCAGGCCGATGGTCGCAGCCACGATCGATTTGGAAAATCCGGACAGTTCGATCAGCTTGCCGAACACCGCACCCAGCATGAACACCGGGAAATACAGCTTGAGGAAGCCGACCATCCTGTCCATGAACAGGCCGGTGAACATCGGCGCGACCAGCGACGGATCGGTCAGCAGCACCGCACCCAGCGCAGCGATCGGCGCGAACAGGATCACGCTGTAGCCGCGGTACGCCGCGAACATCAGGAAGCACAGCGCGGCCAGCACGATCAGGAACGCCATCCGTGAATCTCCCCGTTTCAGCCCTAACGACAGGCGCCGAGTATCCCGAAGCGCTGGCCGTGCGGGCACTGTACGAAGGTACAAGTGTTGCTGCGGCAAGGCCCACCTAAGCTCCCCTCATCAGCATTCGCGCGAGCGATGCATTCACTAGCAAGGGGACGTCATGAAACGCACGCATCTGAGTTCGGCGATCGGTCTGGTTCTGGGCCTGGCCCTGGTGGCGCCACTGCAGGCGCAGCAGGCGAACGAGGATGCCGGCGCGAAAACCACGGCAGCGAAGCAGGCCGACGCCAAGCAGCTGCAGGAAGTGACGGTCAGCGCGCGGCGCCGCGACGAGTCGCTGGAAAAGGTGCCGGTGGCGATCACCGCGTTCAGTGGCGAGGACATGAAGGACCTGCAGGCGAACAGCATCGACGGCCTGCAGGGCGCGGTGCCGAACATGAACATCGTGCAGGGCCGCGGTTCGTCCTCGGCGGTGAACATCTTCATCCGCGGCATCGGCCAGCCCGACGCGCTGCAGACCTTCGACCCGGGCGTGGGCATGTACGTCGACGACGTCTACTACTCGCGCATCCAGGGCGGGCTGATCAACCTGTTCGACGTCGAGCGCGTCGAGGTGCTGCGCGGTCCCCAGGGCACGCTGTACGGCAAGAACTCCACCGGCGGCGCGGTCAAGGTGGTGACGAAGAACCCCGGCGACAGCACCGAAGGTTCGGTCGAGGCCGGCTTCGGCAACTATGGCCGGCGCGAAGGCAAGTTCTACCTCGGCGGCCCGCTCGGCGGCGCGTGGTCGGCCTCGATTGCCGGCGGCGTCACGCAGACCGACGGCTACGTCACCGACCCCTCCACCGGCCACAAGTACAACGACGAGGACACCAAGTCCGTGCGCGGCAAGCTGCGCTATCACCCGTCGGAAAACTTCGATGCGGTATTGAGCCTCGACTACACCAAGCAGGACACCGGGCTCACCCTGGGCCAGCCGGTCTCGTCGCTGACCCGGACCGACCTGGCCTTCGGCACCGTGGTGCTGCTCAAGCCCGATCCCGACCAGAAGTACGACTTCAAGACGCGCACCTCGTTCAGCCCGGACAAGGGGCAGCAGCTTGAACACAAGGGCGCTGCGCTCAGCCTCGACTGGAAGCTGTCCGAGCAGTGGAACCTCAAGAGCATCAGCGCATTCCGCAAGCTCGACAGTAATTCCTACATCGACATCGACGCCTCGCAGTTCGAGCTGGGCGACGTGCTGGTCGACTTCCACCAGAAGCAGGCCAGCCAGGAACTGCAGTTGCAGTACGACAACGGCAGCAACCTGCAGGCGGTCTACGGCTTGTATTACCTGCGCGAGACCGTGCCGTCGCACCAGGAAGCGTACGCCGATGACCTGTTCGCGCTGGCCGGCACCCCGATCACCTTCCTGCGCACCATCGACGACGACCTCACCACCACGACGTACGCCGGCTTCGCCCACGTGAACTGGCAGTTCGTGCCCAGCTGGACGCTGGCCGCCGGCGTGCGTTACAGCAGCGACCACAAGGACTACGACCGCACCACCAGCACGTTCTGGGGCCAGCCGTTCACCGCGATCAACGAGACCGTGGCCTTCACCGGCGACAAGCGCTGGAACGCGTGGACGCCCACGATCAGCCTGCAAAAGCAGTTCAACCCGCAGACCATGGGTTATGTTTCCGCCAGCCGCGGTTTCAAGTCCGGCGGCTTCAACGGCCGCGCCAACTCCGCCGCGGAAACGCGCACCGCCGAGTACAACCCCGAGTACGTGTGGACCTACGAACTGGGCCTGAAATGGCGCTCGGCCGACAACAAGCTGCAGGCCAACCTGGCCGCGTTCCACAGTGACTACACCGACTTCCAGGCCCGCGTGTCCGAAGTGCAGAACCCCGGCTCGATCACGCCGACGTTCGCCTTCCCGGTGATCAACGCGGCCAAGCTGAAGATGGACGGCTTCGAGTTCGAGGGCGCCGCCGTGTTCGACGACGGCACCCGGCTGTCGGCCCAGGTCGGCTATCTGGACGCCCGCTACGCCAAGTTCGTCGACCATCGCCTGGACCCCAGCGACCCGCTGTACAACCCCAGTCTGCATGACCACGTGCCGTTCTCGCCGACCTGGACCTCGCGCGTCGCGGCCACCCATGTGTTCAATCTGGGCAGCGGCAGCGCCATCACCATCGGCGCCGATTGGTCGTACCGCAGCGAGACCTGGCTGAGCGTGGACAACTACGACGCCTTGAGCCAGAAGGCGTACTCGGTCACCGGCCTGTTCGGCATCTATGACTCGGCCGACGGCCACTGGCAGTTCCGCACCGGCGTGCGCAACCTGGGCGACAAGGTTTACAAGACCGACGGACAGGAGTTCTCCAGCGTGGGCAACATCCGCACCGCTTACTACGGCATGCCGCGCAACTGGTACGCCAACGTGCGCTATAACTTCTGACGAGGCCGTCCCGCGGGGCGGGTGGTGCCCGCCCCGCAGCACCTCGAATCGAGCCCATGGAGCGACCGATGACTACCCGCTGGACAACCCGCGTGCTGTGGCTGGCCTTGCTGGCCAGCGCCGGCAGTGCCTGCGCCAAAGGCCCCGACGCCAGTTTGCCGAAGCTGAAGATCGACCCGGCACGCACCGCAGTGGTCGGTCTTTCCTCCGGTGCCTACATGGCTACCCAGGCGCAACTGGCCTATCCGGAGCTGTTCCCGAACGCGGCGATGGTCGCCGGCGGACCGTACGGCTGCGCCGGCGGCAAGCTGGAGGTGGCGCTGGGCAGTTGCATGAAGGGCGTGCCCGCACCGGATGTCGCCGCACTGGTGGCCAGCGCCGGCAAGCGTTCGGCCGCCGGCGAAATCGGCGCGCTGAAGGATCTGGCGCATGCTCGCGTCTACCTGCTGCACGGCAGGGACGACGCCCTGGTGGCACCGGCCGTGGCCGAAGCCGGCGCCCATTTCTATGAACAACTGCGCGATGGCACGCCGGGCCTCGGGGGCATGCAGGTGCATGACGATGGCCAGCGCGCGTTCGCGCACAACCTGCCGGTGGCGGGCACCGGCGACGATTGCGACAAGTCGGTGACGCCTTACCTCGGCCACTGCGGCTTCGACGCGGCGGGCGAAATCTTCGCGCAGATGTTCGGCCAGCCGGCGCATGCTGCGACCACGGCCAAGGGCGAGTTGCGCAACTTCGACCAGGACGCGCTGCGTCCCGACGGAACCGACGCGTTCCTGGCCGATACCGGCTACGTCTACCTGCCGCCCGCCTGTCTCGCCGGCAAGTCCTGCGGCGTGGTGGTGGCGTTCCACGGTTGCAAGCAGAACGCCGATGCGGTGGGCAAGGCTTTCGTCGAGGACGCCGGCTTCAACCGCTGGGCCGACGTCTACGACGTGGCAGTGCTATATCCTCAGACCCGCGCAAGTTTCGCGCCCTTGAATCCGCAAGCATGCTGGGACTGGTGGGGTTATTCCGGAGCCGACTACGACACACGCCACGGCGTGCAGTTGCGCTGGCTGGTGAACGCGGCACGGGCGTTGGGGTTGCCCGCCGGCCATTGATGGCCCCGCACGCCGATGGCCTCGACGTTACTGTAGGAGCGCACCCTGTGCGCGATGCTCTTGCTTTATTCGAAGCCAGAAGCTTCAGAGCGAAGAGCTTTCGTC
This sequence comes from Rhodanobacter sp. FDAARGOS 1247, assembly GCF_016889805.1. NCBI lineage: Bacteria > Pseudomonadati > Pseudomonadota > Gammaproteobacteria > Lysobacterales > Rhodanobacteraceae > Rhodanobacter > Rhodanobacter sp. FDAARGOS 1247. The sequence continues at coordinate 2,070,255 of NZ_CP069535.1, read as the reverse complement.
CTCCTTCGGAGGGCGAGTCACTTTCTCTTGAGTGGCCAAGAGAAAGTAACCCAAGAGAAGGCCACCCCGCTTCCGCGCTTTCCGGGCGTCGGGCAACCGCTCCTGCGTTGCCTCAACTCGGGCATCCATGCCCTCGCCATGCCCGGAAAGTCCGCGAGCCGGGGCCGGGCTTTTCGACAGGGCATCGGGCAACCGCATCCTGCGTTGCCTCCACTTCGGCATCCATGCCGTCGCCTGCCCTGGCGAAAAGGAGCCGACATCCCTGTCGGCTCCCGCTACGCGGCCTGTCGGCCCCGCCTCGCCGCTGCAGAGGGGCCCCGGGCAGAGCGACGCGCATCCTGCGCGTACTTTTCAGAAGAGCCGGATCAAGAGCAAAGCCGCGGCGACTCGGAGCTTTCGCTCGGCTTTTGGCTTTTGCTTCTTCTTTTGCTCTTCAGCTTCATCACCGAGTGCGGGCCACGATGGCCCGCTGCTTTACCGGGGTCCCTTGTGCGGCGGTGAGCCGGGGTCGACAGGCCGCGCAGCGGGCGTTGCCAGGGATGGCAACGCCTTTTCGCACGGGCAGGATGCCCGTTCGAAAAGCCCGGCCCCGGCTCACGCACTTGTTGGGCAGGATGCCCAACAAGCGCCAAGCGGGGGGTCGTTTTCTCTTGGTTACTTCTCTTTTGGACAAGCAAAAGAGAAGTAACTCGCCCTCCGAAGGAGGACGAAAGCTTTTCGCTCCAAAGCATCCAGCTGCGACGCGAACATCGCGACGGAAGTCGCCCCCACGGATGTGCTTCGCATGCTGAGCGCCAGCGTCATCGCCATCGCCGCCTTGTGCTGGCTGGGCCTGCTGTTCGGCGTGGCGTTGCTCGGCGAACGCCGCCCGCACATTTTCGAGAAGCGCTGGGCGATCGTGTATGCGCTGTCGCTGGCGATTCACTGCACCTCGTGGACGTTCTACGGCACCGTGACCCAGGCCAGCCGTTCGGGCTGGTGGCTGCCGCCCACGTTCGTCGGGGCGATCCTGATGTATTTGTTCGCGCTGAAATTCCTCGGCCGGCTGGTGCAACTGGTGCGCGAGTACAACGCCGGGTCGCTGGCCGACCTGATCGCGGTGCGGCTGGGACGGCATTCGGGGCTGGCGGCGCTGGTCACGGCGGTGGTGGTGATCGGGATCGTGCCGTACATCGCGCTGCAGCTGAAGGCGGTGGCGATGAGTTACGGCATCCTCAGTCAGGGCCAGCTGGCCGAATCCGATCCGTGGCAGGACAGTGCGTTGTACGTGGCGCTGCTGATGGCGCTGTTCGCGATGCTGTTCGGCACCCGTCGGGCGTCGACCATGGCGCACAACCGCGGGCTGGTGCTGGCGATGGCGTTCGAGTCGCTGTTCAAGCTCGGCGCGATGCTGGCGCTGGGCACGCTGCTGTTCGCGGCGTTGCCGCCCGGCTTGCCGGTGAACGTGCCGCAGGCGCCCGACAGTGGCGGGTTCCCCGCCTTGATCCTGCTCGGCGCGCTGGCGATGTTCACCATGCCGCACCAGTTCTACGCGGGCATCGTGGAATGCCGCGACGATGGCCAGCTGCGCACCGCGCGCTGGCTGTTCCCGCTGTACCTGCTGCTGATCTCGCTGCCGATCCTGCCGCTGGCGCGGCTGGGCGATGCATGGCTGGGCGCGAGCGGGGTGTCGTCGGACATGTACGTGCTGGCGCTGCCGCTGGCCCGTGGCGAACACGGGCTGGCGCTGATCGCGTTTCTCGGCGGCCTGAGCGCCGCGACCAGCATGGTGGTGATCGCCACGCTGACGCTGAGCCTGATGGTGGTCAATCATTTCATCGCGCCGCTGCGAGTGCGTTCCGGCTGGGGCCGCGACGAGCATGGCGACCTGCGCGGCGAGCTGCTGAACCATCGGCGCGTCGCGATCCTGCTGGTGATCCTGCTGGCCTGGGCGTATAGCCGGTTGCTGGCACGCAACGAGGCGCTGGCCGACATCGGCGCGATCTCGTTCTCCGCGCTGGCCGGGCTGACACCGGCGCTGCTGGCGGCGGTGTATCGGCCGCAGCTCGGACCGCGCGCGGTGATGGCCGGGCTGGCCGCGGGCACCCTGGTGTGGATGTATGCCGTGCTGCCGGCCCTGTTGCCGGCCGCGCCGGCGTGGTTGCACAGCGGTCCGTTCGGCCTGCACTGGCTGGCGCCGGATGGCCTGCTGGGGCTGGGCAACTGGAACCGGCTGGGGCGCGCGGTGGTGGTCAGCCTGCTGGTCAACATCGTGGTGATGCTGGCGCTGGCCGGCTCCCGTTACGGCCGTTCCGCGCACGCCGTCAGCGTGGGCGACGTGGGCCTGGTCGAACTGCGGGCGCTGGCGGCGCGCTTCCTGCCGCCGGAGCGGGTCGCGCTGCTGTTTGCCAGCGCGCCGGCGGCCGGTTCCGCCGGCAGTGCGCGGGTGGCCCAGGTCGAGCACGAACTGGCCGCGGTGATCGGCGCGGCATCCGCGCGCCTGCTGCTGGAAGTGGTGCATCGGCAGGGTCGCGACGACCTGGACACGGTGGTCGCCATCGTGGGCGAGGCGGCGCAGGACCTGCGCTTCAACCAGCGCGTGCTGGAGGCGGCGCTGGAGAACATGAGCCAGGGCATCTGCGTGGTCGATGCGGAACTGCACCTGGTGGCGTGGAACACGCCGTATGCGTGCCTGTTCGACTATCCGCCGGGGATGCTGCAGGTGGGGCGGCCGGTGGCCGAGCTGACCCGCCACAACATCGACGCCGGCATGCTGGGTCCGGGTGAAGTCGAAGCGCGCGTGCAGCGCCGGCTGGCGCACATGCGCACCGGCACGCGGCATTTGTCCGAGCGGCGTTTTCCCGACGGCACCATCGTCGAGATTCGCGGCAACCCGATGCCCGGCGGCGGCTTCGTGGCCACCTTCACCGACGTCACCGCCTTCCGCCAGGCCGAGGCGGCGCTGAAGCGGGTCAACGAAACACTCGAACTGCGGGTGGAGGAACGCACCCGCGAGCTGGCCGCAGCCTCGGCCGAAGCGCAGGCGGCGAATGCCTCGAAGAGTCGTTTCCTGGCCGCGGTCAGCCACGACCTGATGCAGCCCCTGCACGCCGCGCAGCTGTTCGCGCACTCACTGACCGAGCGCGGCGGCGATGTCGCCATCGCGCAGCATCTCAACGGTGCGCTCAGCGCCACCGAAGGCCTGCTCACCGGCCTGCTCGACGTGGCCCGGCTGGAGGGCGGTCGCCTGCATCCGCAGCCGCGCGCGTTTGCGCTGGCCGAAGTGCTCGATCCGCTGGCTGCCGAGTTCAGTGCCATCGCGCTCGACCGCGGCGTGCGGCTGGACGTGGTCGGCACACGCGCGTGGGTGCATTCCGATCCACAGCTGCTGCGCCGGGTGTTGCAGAACTTCCTGTCGAATGCCTTGCGCTATGCGGAGCACGGTCGCGTGCTGCTCGGCGTGCGTCGAGCCGGTGACCACCTGCGCGTGGAGGTGTGGGACACCGGCCCGGGCATCGCCGTGGCGGAGCAGGAACTGATCTTCCAGGAATTTCGCCGTGGCAGCGCCGCGGGCGGGCAGGGGCTCGGACTGGGTCTCTCCATCGCGCAACGCATGGCCGAGCTGCTCGGTCATCCGCTGGGGCTGCGTTCCTGGCCTGGTCACGGCAGCGTCTTCCATCTCGCCGTGCCACTGGCGCGGGCTGCCGCTCGCCTGCCGATGGCTGCCGGCGTGGCGCAGTCGCTGCCGACGGGTCGCGCGCTGCTGCTGGACAACGAACCGGCCGCGCTGGCCGCGCTGGGCAGCCTGCTGAGCAGTTGGGGCTGGCAGGTTCACCCGGCCCGCAATGCGGAACAGGCACTGGCCGCGCCGTGGCGACCGGACCTGCACATCCTCGATTTCCATCTGGATGGCGGGCACACCGGCCTGGACGTCTGGCAGCGCCTGTGCGAGCGGCATGCCGACGTGCCGACGGTGATGCTCACCGCGGATCGGGACGGCGAACTGCGGCAACGGCTGCTCGATGCGGGGATCGGCGTGCTGTACAAGCCGTTGAAGCCGCTGGCACTGCGGCAGATGTTGCAGCGGGTGGCGACCGGGGTAGTACAGAGGTGACGTGCGATTGATGTGTGCTTTTGTATTACGGATGCGGCGTGCGAGATTTAAGAAAAGCCAGTAACTGGCGAGGCTGCATGGTTGGAGAAGCTTCGAATAGTATTCCTCAAAACTAATCTAGGCTGAACAACACATGTGGGTGTTGAGAGCGATGGCACTCGTAACATAGGGTCACCAAATTTCTCGGATCGTTCATGCCGTAATTCGATAGTGGAATAATGTGATGAACATGCAGTACGCCGGTGGATCGACAAATATTGCACCTACGGTTGTCCTGCATGCGTATTTTTTTCGCGAGTTCGTGCCATCCCGGCTCCTCGGGATAAGTGACGCGATCTGCACAGGAGATCAAGCCGAGATGGTAGGCGCGCATGAATTTAAGCCACGTCCGTGGTGCTAGGTTTGATGGTACGAGGCCGGCATGTTTCACCTTGGTGGTTATGCGACCTACTGATTCGTTCTCGTTGATCACGGCTTCCATGAAGCCCCAATCCATGAAAGGAATTCCGTTGGTCTCGTTGATGATCGAGTCGATAGCCGAAATATTTATCGGCATGTTTCCTTTAATCAGTTCGATACATTGCTTACAGACCACTAGTCGACAAGTGGCGAATTGTGGGGGACGGGCTGTCCGGCAAACCGCACAACGATTTTCCGGTGCGACGACGTTACATCGGGTGATTTCGTCGGCTTGAAGTGGTGGAGTCGGTGCAACCTGATCTGTCAAGGATACGGAAGTTTCGATAATTGACGAAGCTTGCCCCACTTGTAAATTGGGCGGCCTACTACTGGATGTTGGGTATGGGTGTTTCCCTTCTGGCAGCGATTTGTCGCGTGCCAGCCACCACCACAAAAGGCCAGCCGCGAGCAAAATGACAAAGCCCATCAACTTCTCCTGTAGGAGTTGAGCGCAATAGGTGAGCTTGCGAGCAAATTTTCAGTTACGCAATTCGCGCCGGTTCGCCCAGTTCCAGCGACTTCAGCAGCATCCCCGCCTGGGTCCGGTTGCGCACCTTCAGCTTCTCGAAAATCGCGGTGACGTGCGCCTTCACCGTGCGCTCCTGGATCGCCAGCCGGTCGGCGATCTGCTTGTTGAGCAGGCCTTCGGCCAGCAGGGCCAGCACGCGCGATTGCTGTTCGGTGAGGCGGGCCAGGCGGCTGGCGAGGTCGGTGTCGGCGGGATCGGCGGGCAGGGTGGCGACGGCCTCGGCGAGATCGGGCGGCAGCCAGGTGCCGCAATCGAGCACGCTGCGGATCGCCTCGCCGATTTCGACAGGACTGGCGCTCTTGGGGATGAAGCCGGCGGCGCCGTGATCGAGCACGCGGCGCACGATGCGCGGCTCGTCGTGGGCGGAGACCACCAGCACGGCCACACCGGGGTGCTGGCCGCGCAAGGCGGCCAGGCCGGACAGGCCCTGGCTGCCGGGCATGTGCAGGTCGAGCAGGACCAGGTCGATATCCGGTGCGCCAGACAGCAGCTGCAGCGCTCCGGCAAGGTCAGCCGCCTCCCGGATCTCGCAGCCGGGCAGGCTATCGTTCGCGGCCAGCCGCAGCGCGGCGCGAAACAGGGGATGGTCGTCGGCAATCAGCAGGCTGGTCATGACGCTGAAGTTAGCTGGCCGCCGCGGCCGCGTCGAGTTTGCCGCCGTGGCGGCGATGGACTTTCGTACGATGGCCAGGCGCCCTGTGCTTGCTATGGTGCGGGAATGAAAAATTCCGCCCGTCGCCTGCCCTGGCTGTTCTGCTTCATGCCCTTATCCGTCATGCTGTCCGCTTGTGCCAGCCATGCCACGGGGAAGGAAGCTGCCATGCCAGAGGTCGACTACGGGGAAGTGCGGGTGACCGAACATCGCGGTCGCGATGATCTGCTGAGTGCGGGGCTGGGCCTTGCCGGCCTGGCCGCTGCGCCGCTGCCCTTCACCGATCCACTCGACCCCGGCGCGGAAGAACTGCGGCGACGCGCGATCCAGACCAGCTGGAAGGGCATCGCCGACCTGGGTCCGCTGGGTGGCTACGGCACGGTCTACGGCGCGGTGCCCGACGTGCCCGGGCGCGAATACTCGGCGTTTGCCCGGATTCCCGGCGCACGCGCGCCGCATCGCGTATTGCTGCAGTTGCCGGACAACTTCGACAAGCAGAAACGCTGCCTGGTGGTGACGGCTTCCTCGGGCTCGCGCGGCATCTACGGCGCGATTTCGCTGGCCGGCGCGTGGGGCCTGCCGCACGGCTGCGCGGTGGCATATACCGACAAGGGCACCGGCACGGGCTACTTCGATTTCGCCGATCACAGCGGCGTGGCGCTGGACGGGCGTCGCGCGAAAAAGGGCGACGCCGCGCTGGAATTCCAGCCGATGCCGGGGCCGCCGGTCACCGGCATCGCGATCAAGCACATGCATTCGGGCGACAACCCGGAGGCGGCCTGGGGCAGGCACGTGATCCAGGCCGCGCAGTTCGGCCTGGCCATGCTCGATCGGGCGTATCCGGAAGAGGCGCCGTTTACGCCGCAGAACACGAAGATCATCGCCACCGGCATCTCCAATGGCGGCGGTGCGGTATTGCAGGCGGCCGGGCTGGATCACGACGGATTCTTCGCCGGCGTGGTCGCGCTGGAACCGAATGTGCACGTGAAGGATCGCGGTCGCGCGTTGTATGACTACGCCACCGAGGCGGCGATCTGGCTGCCCTGCGCCCTGAGCGCGGAACAGTTTGCCGGCGTACCGATGGCGCGCGGGCCACGCGGCGTGGCGTTGCCGGCATGGCCGATCCGCTGCGCCAGCCTGCGGGCCCAAGGCAAGCTCAGTGGCAACACGCTGGCGCAGCAGTCCGCGCAGGTGCGGGACTATCTGCATGCGCGTGGCTGGACCGACGAGGCGATGGACACGGCGGCCAGCACCACGGCGTTCGACCTGTGGCGGGTGATCGCGGCGGGCTACGCATCGTCCTACCTGCGGCGCGGCGCGGGCGACATGCCTTGCGGATTTCACTACGCGGCGATCGGTGCCGGTGGCGCGCCGGGCGTGGCGGACGCCGCGACGCGGGCAGCATGGTGGGCCGAGGGTTCGGGCATTCCCCCGGGCAACGGCATCGGGCTTTACGGCGGCGTCAATGTATCGGCCGATCCGACCCTGATCGGCAGCGAATGCCTGCGCGCGCTGTGGACCGGCGAAGACCACGAGGCGCAGGCGCTGCACGCTTCGGTGGCCGAAACCGCCGCTCGCCTGCCGCGGGCGGACCTGCCGCTGTGGGTGCTGCACGGCGCCAGCGACGGCTTGCTGCCCACGGTTTTCAGTTCCGAGCCGTACGTGGAATGGCTGCGCGACGAAGGGCGCCGGCCGATCTACTGGAAGGTGCCGCATGCGCAGCACTTCGATGCGTTCCTCGCCCTGCCAGGTTTCGGCGAGCGCCACGTGCCGCTGCTGCCCTACGGCTACGTGGCGCTGGATCGGTTGTGGGGGCACCTGTACGAGGGCAAGTCATGGCCGGTCGATGCGCCGGCGCCCGCGGCCCGGCCGCGTGGCGTCGGTGTGCTCGACCGCGGCAAACTGGGCCTGCCCTGAGCATCGACGGTCGGCCATGGCTGATCCACCACCCGGGCTGGGTTATCCTTCACGACCCCGATATCCGTGCCGTGGCACGGTGCAGCTCTTGAACCCAAGGATTTGCCATGACCATCAATGTCACCTTCACCACCAACCGCGGCCCGATCCACCTGCGCCTGCATGAAGACAAGGCGCCGGTCACGGTGGCCAACTTCGTCAACCTGGCAAAGCGTGGCTACTACGACGGCCTGTCGTTCCATCGCGTGATCGCCGACTTCATGATCCAGGGCGGTTGCCCCGAGGGCAGCGGTCGCGGCGGTCCGGGCTACAAGTTCGAGGACGAGTTCAACGCCTCGCTGAAGCACGACAAGCCGGGCGTGCTGTCGATGGCCAACGCCGGTCCGCGCACCAACGGCAGCCAGTTCTTCATCACCCATGGCCCGACCCCGTGGCTGGACGGCAAGCACAGCGTGTTCGGCGAAGTGGTCGATGCCGCCGACATGAACGTGGTCAACGCGATCAGCCAGGGCGACACGATCGAGAAGGTCACCGTGGACGGCGACGTCGATGCCCTGCTGGCGGCGCAGTCGGATCGCGTCAAGGAATGGAACGCGGTGCTCGACCAGCGCGGCTGAATCCATCATCAGGATTCGCAGGAAATCGCCGGCTGACGCCGGCGATTTTTTTGGGTCGAAGGTCATGGTCGCGCCGGTTTCATCAGCCTATGATCGACTGGCTTCACGCTTGTTCATTCATCAAGGAGAACGACCATGTCATTCCTCGACGATTTGCTTGGCGGTCAGGGACAGCAGCAGGGCGGCGGTGCCGGCTCGATGATCTCGGTGGCGGGTGATCTGCTGCAGCGCGCCGGCGGCGTGCAGGGCCTGATCAGCATGTTGCAGCAGCACGGGCTCGGCGGCGCGGTGCAGTCATGGGTGGGCACCGGCGCCAACCAGCCGGTCTCGGGGGATCAGCTCGGTCAGGCGCTGCAGAACGGTGGCATGGGTTCGCTGGTGCAGGAGGCTGCCAGCAAGCTCGGGGTCGATCCGGGCGTGGTACTCAGCGGGTTGTCGCACGTGCTGCCACACGCGGTCGATCACATGACGCCGGATGGCCAGGTGCCGGATGCGGGGCAGGGCAGCGGCTTCGATCTGGGCATGCTTGAAGGTCTGGCCGGCAAGCTGCTGGGCGGGCTGGCGCAGGCCTGACGAGCCTGACGAGCAGGCCTGATGAAACCCGGCACGATCAGGTGAGCCTGATCGGAAACATCCCGGCAGAGCGGCGCTCCGCCGGGATCGCTGCTCAGGCGGACTTGCGCTTGAGCAAGTGGTAGATCAGCAGCAACACGATCGCACCGATCACCGAAGCGATGAAACCGGCCGATTGCCCCTCCTGGTACCAGCCAAACACGTTCTGGCCGACCCAGGTGGCGAGCAGCGAGCCGGCAATGCCGATGATGGCGGTGATGATGAAGCCGCCCGGGTCCTTGCCCGGCATCAGCAGCTTGGCCACCAGGCCGACGATCAGTCCAATCACGAATACCCAAAGCCAGTGCATGTGGATCTCCTCCGTGTTGAGTGAGCCGCCCGTCGCGCGGGCGTGGCCATCATGCCCGGTTCTCGTGGACATGGCGTGCACGACCAGCGCCGGGTCCGGATGGCGTGATAAAATCACCGCCTTTGCTTCCTCCCCCAGCGTGAGAGACCCATGCCCCAGCTCGCCCAGCGTGTCGGCCGCGCCAAACCCAGCGCGATCATGGTGATTGCCGAGAAGGCGAAACAGCTCAAGGCTGCCGGCCGCGACATCATCAGCTTCTCCATCGGCGTACCGAACTTCCTGCCGGGCGAACACGTTTATGCCGCCGCACGCGAGTCGCTGTCGCATGACTCCGGCCAGTACGGCAGCAACCGCGGCGCCGACGCGCTGCTGGATGCATTCCTGAAGCACATCGAAGCACTGGGTTTTTCCGGCTATGGGCGCACGAACCTGTCGATCGGCATCGGCGCCAAGCACGTGCTGTACAACCTGGCCGAGGCGCTGCTGGACGAGGGCGATGAGATCTGTTTCGCCGCGCCGTACTGGACCACGTACCGCGACATCGCCGACATCGTGGGCGCAAAGGTCAACGTGATGCATTGCGGATCGGAGCAGAACTACAAGCTCACTCCGGCCCAGCTCGACGCCGCGCTGGTGCGCAAGCCCAAGGTGTTCCTGTTCAACAATCCGTCCAACCCCACCGGCATGGTCTACACCGGCGCGGAGATCGCGGCGCTGGCCGAGGTGCTGGCGAGGCACCCGGATACCTGGGTGATCACCGACGACATCTACAACTCGATGGTGTTCGACGGCATCGGCTACCACAACTTCGTGTTCGCCAAGCCCGAGCTGAAGGAACGGGTGATCTTCGTCGATTCGGTGTCCAAGACCTACGGCATGCCGGGCTGGCGCGTGGGCCTGATCGCGGCGCCGGAAGCGGTGGCGAAGGCCGTCACCACGTTGAACTCCAACCACATCACCAGCCTGCCGGAAGTGATCACCGCCGCAGCCGTGGCGGCGCTGAGCGGACCGCAGGATGTCCCGCAGGCCAAGTGCGAGGAATTCGCTGGCCGTCGCGACACCGTGTTTGCCGCGCTCAGCGCGATTCCCGGCGTGGTCTGCCCGCGGCCGCAGGGTGCGTTCTACGCATTTCCCGACGTTTCGGTGGCCTTCGGCAAGAGCCACCACGGCGTGGCGATCAACAACGACGTGGAATTCTGCGCCGCGCTGCTGGAGGCCAAGGGCGTCGCCTGCGTGCCCGGTTCCGCCTTTGGCGAGCCGCGTGCGATGCGCATCTCGTACACCTGTCCGGCTGCACAATTGCAGCCGGGCCTGCAACGCATTGCCGAGTTTTTCGCCGAGCTGAATTGAACCCGTGAATCGGGAATGGGGAGTCGGGCATCGGCCCGCTCCGCTCTTCCGATTTTCCTTTGCCGATTCCCCCTTCCCGGAGATCAAATGATGAAAGCCCCCGTTCGCGTTGCCGTTACCGGCGCTGCCGGCCAGATCGGTTATGCCTTGCTGTTCCGTATCGCCGCCGGCGACATGCTGGGCCCGGACCAGCCGGTGATCCTGCACCTGCTGGAAATCACCCCGGCCTTGCCGTCGCTGCAGGGCGTGGTGATGGAATTGAACGATTGCGCCTTCCCGACCCTGGCCGGCGTGGTCGCCACCGACGATGCCAACGTCGCCTTCAAGGACGTCGACTATGCGCTGCTGGTCGGCGCCCGTCCGCGCGGCCCGGGCATGGAGCGCAAGGATCTGCTGGAAGCGAACGGTGCGATCTTCGGTCCGCAGGGCAAGGCGATCAATGACCACGCCAGGCGCGACGTGAAGGTGCTGGTGGTCGGCAACCCGGCCAACACCAATGCGCTGATCGCCCAGCAGAACGCGCCGGACCTGGACCCGAAGTGCTTCACCGCGATGGTCCGCCTGGACCACAACCGCGCCAAGGCGCAGCTGGCCGAGAAGACCGGCAAGCACAACACCGACGTCAAGAAGATGACGATCTGGGGCAACCACAGCTCCACCCAGTATCCGGACCTGTCGCAGACCACCGTCGACGGCAAGCCGGCGCTGAGCCTGATCGACCAGGCCTGGTACGAGAGCGACTTCATCCCGACCGTGCAGCAGCGCGGCGCGGCGATCATCAAGGCGCGCGGCGCCTCGTCCGCGGCCTCCGCCGCGTCGGCCGCGATCGACCACATGCGCTCGTGGGCACTGGGCACGGCCGAGGGCGACTGGGTTTCGATGGGCATTCCGTCCGACGGTTCCTACGGCATCGCCCCGGGCGTTATCTACGGCTACCCGGTGACGGTGAAGGACGGCAAGTACACGATCGTGCAGGACCTGCCGGTCAGCGACTTCTCGCGCGCCCGCATGGATGCCACCGACAAGGAACTGCGCGAGGAGCGCGCCGGCGTCGAGCATCTGTTCGCGAAGTAACAAGTCGGCTCCCGCAGGGAACCGGAAAGGGTGGCCGATCGGCCACCCTTTTTTGTGCGCGCCGGTCAGTGCGACGAGCGCGCCGGGCCTTTCAATGCCTGCCGCACGTAGTCCAGCAGCGTGTCGTCCACCGCGCTGCCGCTGCGCAGGTCCGGTTCCCTGGCGTAGGCCTCGCGGATGCGGGCGTGCGTCGCCGGATCATCGCCGGCGTAGGCGCGGAACAATGCCATCCAGCGCGTCGCCAGCTGTCGCGCATGCGGATCGTCGGCAGGCAGATGGTCGGCGATCGCCTGGCGCAGTTCGGCGATCAGTGGCGGCCACGCGTACATCTGCCGGCCGTAAAGCTCGCGCATGCGCGGCATGTCGTGCGGCGTGAGGTAGCGCTCGAAGATCGCCAGCCGCCCCGCGACCATCGACTGCTCCACGAACTGCTCCAGCTCGCGGGTGATGCCGCTGCGTTCGCGCAGGCCGGGCTCGTTCTCGTTCATCGCATGCAGGCGCATCAGGAAGGCGGGATTGCCGCCGGTGCCGCGGCCGACCATCGTCATCCACTGTTGCGCCAGGATCTGCGCGTCGGGATCGTCCGGCGTGGCGCCGCGGTCCATCGCCGATTGCACGGCGCTGACCAGGGCGCTCCAGTCGGTCAGCACGTCCGGGTCGGTGTGCAGCGGCAGGGTCTTCAGTTCCTCGGGTGAGAAATACTTCTCGTACATCGTCATCAGCTCCAGCGTGTCCAGCCAGTCGGCCAGGTCGGGGGACTGTCCGTGCGCCAGCTGCGCGCGCAGATGCACCAGGCGCTCGCGCAGGCGGGTGCCTTCGGCGAGCTCGCGGTCGATCTGCGTGATCTGCCGGTCGACCACCTCGGCCAATGGCTGCAGCGGTCCGGACAGGGCTTTGCCGATGTCGGCCAGCGACAGGCCCAACTGACGCAGGGCCTGGATACGGTGCAGGCGTTCGATGTTCGCCCGGTCGTAGTGTCGATAGCCGGCAGCGGAGCGCACCGACGGGGTCAGCAGGCCGATGGTGTCGTAATGGTGCAGCGTACGGACGGTCAGTCCGCAGCGCCTGGCGAGTTCGCCCACGGTCAACAACATGGCTTGCCTTCTCCTTCGGTGTGCGCCGTGCACACTGGGGCCTCACGTTACGTGAGGGTCAAGCGCGGCGAAAGGCCATGCTCAGCTACGACCATTGTCGCGATGATGCGGCTGCCGGGCTGGTCTAGGCTGGCGGCAACGAAACCCTGGAGTCCGCCCATGCGCTACGAGGAGTTCTACCGGCAGTCGGTCGACGAGCCGGAGTCGTTCTGGGCCGAGCAGGCGCGGCTGATTCACTGGGAGACGCCGCTGCGGCAGATCCTCGATCAGTCGAACCCGCCGTTCCGGCGCTGGTTCGTGGGCGGCACGACCAACCTCTGCTACAACGCGGTCGATCGCCACCTGGCCGAGCGCGCGGAGCAGCTGGCGCTGGTGGCGATTTCCAGCGAGACCGAGGCCACCCGCGAGTTCACCTATCGCCAGCTGCATCGCGAGGTGAACACGTTTGCCGCGGTGCTGCAGTCGCTGGACGTGGGCAAGGGCGATCGGGTGGTGATCTACCTGCCGAACATCGCCGAGGCGGTGTTCGCGATGCTGGCCTGCGCGCGGATCGGCGCGATCCATTCGGTGGTGTTCGGCGGCTTTGCGGCGCACAACCTGGCGCTGCGCATCGACGACGCGCAACCGAAGCTGCTGGTTGCCGCCGACGCCGGCATGCGCGCGGGCAAGGTGATCCCGTACAAGCCGCTGGTCGATGCGGCGCTGAACGAGGCGTCGGCACCGCCGCCGCATGTGCTGATCATCGACCGCGGGCTGGATCCGCAGATGACCCGGGTGGCCGGGCGCGATCTGGACTACGCCAGCCTGCGAGTGCAGCACGCGGATGCCGAGGTGCCGGTGGCCTGGCTGGAATCGAACGAGCCGAGCTACCTGCTGTATACCTCGGGCACCACCGGCAAGCCCAAGGGCGTGCAGCGTGACGTGGGCGGTTATGCGGTGGCGATGGCCTTGTCGATCCGCTGCGTGTTCGACATCGCGCCGGGACAGGTGATGTTCTCCACCTCCGACGTGGGCTGGGCGGTGGGTCATTCCTACAACGTCTATGGCCCGTTGATCGGCGGCGCCACCAGCTTGTTGTACGAGGGCCTGCCGACGCGGCCCGATGCAGGCATCTGGTGGCAGCTGTGCGAGCGCTACAAGGTGCGCACCATGTTCTCCTCGCCCACCGCGATCCGCGTGCTGAAGAAGCAGGACGAGAGCTGGCTGAAGAAGCACGACCTGTCGACACTGAAGTGGCTGTTCCTCGCCGGCGAGCCGCTGGACGAGCCGACCGCACAGTGGATCACCGGCGCGCTGGGCGTGCCGGTGATCGACAACTACTGGCAGACCGAAACCGGCTGGCCGGCGATCACCCTGATGCCCGGGCTGGATCTGAAGACGGTGAAATTCGGCTCGCCCGGCCTGCCGGCGCCGGGCTACCGGATGAAGGTGATCGACGAGAACACCGGCGCGGAAGTACCCCACGGCACCAAGGGCGTGCTGGTGCTGCAGCTGCCGTTGCCGCCAGGCTGCCTCAGCACCATCTGGCGTGACGACGACCGCTACGTGTACAGCTATTTCAGCCACTTCAAGGAGCTGCTGTACAGCTCGCTGGACTGGGCGGTGCGCGATGAGGACGGCTACACCTTCGTGCTTGGCCGCACCGACGACGTGATCAACGTGGCCGGCCATCGCCTGGGCACTCGCGAGATCGAGGAGTCGGTGGCCAGCCATCCGGCGGTGGCCGAGGCGGCCGTGGTCGGCGTGAGGGACGAGCTGAAGGGGCAGGTGCCGATCGTGTTCGCCACGTTGAAACGGGATGCCGGTGATGGTGCCGCCGCGGTGGCGAAGGCCATGCAGCAGCGCGTGGTCGACCAGCTTGGCGGCGTGGCAAGGCCGTCACGCATCTATGTGGTGAATGCCTTGCCGAAGACCCGTTCCGGCAAACTGCTGCGCCGCTCGTTGCAGGCGTTGGCGGAGCAGCGCGATCCGGGCGATCTGTCCACGCTGGATGATCCGGGGGCGCTGGAGGACATTCGCCGGGCGCTGGAACACGGGCCCGATCAAGGCAGCTGACGCCGGGCCACGGCCCGCCCGGCGAAGCGGTGAGCGGGACCGCGAGTCATCCCGTTCACTTCGATCCGTTCAATTCGATCAGGCGGCGACCGCTTCCTTGCGGTCTTCCGTGACCACCAGCGGGCTGCGGATCAGGTGATCAAAGGCGCTCAGCGCTGCCGTGGAGCCGGCACCCATCGCGATCACGATCTGCTTGTACGGCACTGTGGTGGCGTCGCCGGCGGCGAACACGCCGGGCAGGGAGGTCTGGCCGCGTTCGTCGATCACGATCTCGCCGCGCGGGGACAGTTCCAGCGTGCCCTTCAGCCATTCGGTGTTCGGCAGCAGGCCGATCTGCACGAAGATGCCTTCCAGTTCCAGCGTGTGCATCTGCTCGCTGGCACGGTCCCGATAGACCAGTGCGCTGACCCGCTGGCCATCGCCCAGCACCTCGGTGCTCAGCGCGCTGACGATGATGTCGACGTTGGGCAGGCTGCGCAGCTTGCGCTGCAGGACTTCGTCGGCGCGCAGTTTGCCGTCGAATTCGATCAGGGTGACGTGGGCCACGATGCCGGCCAGGTCGATCGCCGCCTCGACGCCGGAGTTGCCGCCGCCGATCACCGCCACGCGCTTGCCCTTGAACAGCGGACCGTCGCAATGCGGGCAGTAGGCCACGCCCTTGTTGCGGTATTCGTCTTCGCCGGGCACGCCCATCTGCCGCCAGCGGGCGCCGGTCGAGAGGATCACCGTCTTCGCCTTCAGCGTGGCGCCGTTGGCCAGTTCGATTTCAACCAGGCCACCGGTGGCGTCGCTGGCTGGCACCAGCTTCTCGGCGCGCTGCAGGTTCATCACGTCCACGTCGTATTCGTGCACGTGTTGCTCCAGCGCGGCGGCGAGCTTCGGGCCTTCGGTATAGGGCACCGAGATGAAGTTCTCGATCGCCATGGTGTCCAGCACCTGGCCGCCGAAGCGCTCGGCCGCCACGCCGGTGCGGATGCCCTTGCGCGCGGCATAGATCGCCGCCGCCGCGCCGGCCGGGCCGCCGCCGACCACGAGCACGTCGAACGCGTCCCTGGCCTTGATCTTCTCCGCTTCGCGGGCGCTGGAGCCGGTGTCGAGCCTGGCCACGATCTGCTCCAGGCTCATGCGGCCCTGGTCGAACACTTCGCCGTTGAGGAACACGGTGGGCACCGACATCACCTGGCGCTTTTCCACCTCGTCCTGGTACAGCGCGCCGTCGATCGCCACGTGCCGGATGCGCGGGTTGAGCACGCTCATCAGGTTCAGCGCCTGCACCACGTCGGGGCAGTTCTGGCAGGACAGCGAAAAATAGGTTTCGAACTTGAAGTCGCCATCGAGGTTGCGCACCTGCTCGATCGTATCGGCGGCCGCCTTGGACGGATGGCCGCCGACCTGCAGCAGGGCCAGCACCAGCGAGGTGAATTCATGACCCATCGGCAGGCCGGCGAAACGCACGCCGATGTCGGTGCCGACGCGGTTGATCGCGAACGACGGCTTGCGCGCCTCGCTGTCGTCGCGGCGCAGGCTGATCTTGTCCGATAGCGCGGCAATCTGCTGCAGCAGTTCGTCCAGTTCCTGCGACTTGGCGCTGTCGTCCAGCGCGGCGACCAGCTCGATCGGCTGCACCAGCTTTTCCAGATAGGCCTGCAACTGGGTCTTGAGGGTTTCGTCGAGCATGGTTACCACTCCAGTGATGGATGCGTGGGGATCGTGGGGAGGGAAGAGGCTTGTGACAGCAGCCTGCGCCGGAGGGGAGGGCGGCAGGGCGGGGAGCGGTGCCGGGCGCAAGCCGCTGACACAAGCATCCAGGCGGGTTGGAACCGGGCGCCGTGGCGCCCGGTTCCGATGCAGCGGTGACTCAGATCTTGCCGACCAGGTCCAGCGACGGCGCCAGGGTCTTCTCGCCTTCCTTCCACTTGGCCGGGCAGACCTCGTTCGGGTGGGCGGCGACGTACTGGGCAGCCTTGACCTTGCGCAGCAGTTCGGACGCGTCGCGGCCGATGCCACCGGCATTGATCTCGACGATCTGGATCTTGCCCGCCGGGTCGATCACGAAGGTGCCGCGATCGGCCAGACCGGCTTCCTCGATCATCACCTCGAAGTTGCGGCTGATCGTGCCGGTCGGATCGCCGACCATGGTGTAGTTGATCTTCTTCACGGCGTCCGAGGTGTCGTGCCAAGCCTTGTGCGCGAAATGGGTGTCGGTCGAGACCGAGTAGATCTCCACGCCCAGCTTCTGGAACTCGGCGTAGTTGTCGGCCAGGTCCTCGAGCTCGGTCGGGCAGACGAAGGTGAAGTCGGCCGGGTAGAAGAACACCACGGACCACTTGCCCTTCAGGTCGGCGTCGGAGATCTGGACGAATTTGCCGGCCTTCAGTGCGTCGGCCTTGAACGGTTTCACTTCGGTATTGATCAGGGACATCTTGGTTTTCCCGTGGTGGTTGAACAGTGGGGACGATGCTACGAGGGTGGACACGATAAATCTAATTGATTATCGGCATCGCAACGATTGGCCTGAGCTATCAGGTGTCCTGTCCCGATCTGTGGCCGGACGGGCCTGCTTCAAGCCCGCACTTCGGCCATGCCGGGGGGGCGCTCAGGGCGCGACCAGTCGCCCGCGCAGTTGCTGGTCCACCACCGTGGCGGTGACGATGTCGCTGCCCACGTTGACCGTGGTGCGCATCATGTCCAGGATGCGGTCCACCCCGATGACGATGCCGATGCCTTCCGGCGGGATGCCGAACGTCGCCAGCAGGCCGGCGATCATCGGCAGCGAGCCGCCCGGTATGCCGGCGACGGCCACCGCGCTCAGCACCGACAGCAGCATCAGGATGGCCTGATGGCTCAGGCTGAGTTCCACGCCGAACGCCTGCGCCACGAACAGCACCACACAGCCCTCGAACAGGGCGGTGCCGCTCATGTTCATGGTCGCGCCCAGTGGCAGCACGAAGCCGGCGGTGCTGGGGTTGAGCTTCAGCTCGTCATGCGCCACCGCCAGCGAGGCGGGCAGGCAGGCGTTGCTGGAACTGGTCGAGAACGCGGTGATCAGCAGGGCGCGGATCTGCCGGAAGTACGCCAGCGGCGAACGCCTGGCCAGGAAACGCAACCACAGCGACATCGTGCCGAACAGGTGCAGCGCCAGCGCGACGCTGCAGCCGACCACGAACACCGACAGCGCCAGCAGCACGTCCACGCCGACCTTGACGATCACGCTGTAGATCATCGCCGGTACCGCGAAGGGCGCCAGTTGCAGGGCGAAGCCCACGATTTTCGTCATCAGGTCGGTGATGGTGTCCAGCGCCACCTGCACCCGCTTGCGCTCCTTCTCGCGCAACTGGGTGGCCGCCGCGCCGACCAGGATCGCGAACAGGATCAGCGGCAGTACGTCGCCCAGCGCATTGCGGCTGGGGCCGGCCACCGCGCCGACCAGGTTGCGCGGCATGAACATCTCCACCAGCGTGCTGAAACTCATGCTGGGCTGGGCGGCCTTGGTGTCGATCGTCTTCTGCGCGCTGCTGCCGTATTCCTGCATCAGCTGGGTGCGCGCCTGCTCGTCCAGATGATGGCCGGGCTGTACCGTGTTCATCATCACCAGGCCGATCGCCACGGCGATCAGCATGTTGGCGAAGAACAGCGCAAAAGTGCGCCCGGCCAGCGGCCCCAGCCGGTCCAGTCGGCCCAGTTGGGCCACGCCGGAGGCCAGCGAGCTGAACACCAGCGGGATCACCACGAAGAACAGCAAGCGCAGGAAGATCTGCCCGAACGGGTCGAACACCGCACCGGAGACCTTCTGCATCAAGGCCAGGGTGGGCGGATGCAGTTGGCCGATGCCCAGGGTGGCCACGGCGGCCACCACGCCGATCACCAGGCCCCACAGGATGCGTTTCGCGAGAGGAGTCGATGTGCTCATGGGTTGAATGTACGGGGCGGCGGCGGATTCGTCACGCAGGAAATTGCGGCTCGCCGCTGGCCCGGCGCCAGCCTCCGTTCGAGGCGATGGCAGGGGTGTCGGAAGGTCCAATCCCGGCGGGACGCCCCGGTGGGCTAAAATGCCCGTTTTGACGGAGGCGACATGACTCAGCCCGCATCCCCCGGTACACGTTTCCGTTCGGCCGTTGCCGCCGAACAGCCACTTCAGGTGATGGGCGCGATCACCGCCTACGCCGGCCTGATGGCCAGGCGCGTCGGCTACAAGGCGCTGTACCTGTCCGGCGGCGGCGTGGCCGCCAATTCGCTGGGCATGCCGGACCTCGGCATCAGCACCATGGAAGATGTGCTTACCGACGCGCGCCGCATCGTCGACGCCACCGGCCTGCCGCTGCTGGTCGACATCGATACCGGCTGGGGCGGGGCGTTCAATATCGCCCGCACGATCCGCTCGTTCGAGCGCGTGGGCGTGGCTGCGGTGCACATGGAGGATCAGGTCGGCCAGAAGCGTTGTGGCCATCGTCCCGGCAAGGAAGTGGTGCCGAAGGACGAGATGGTCGACCGGGTGAAGGCGGCGGTGGATGCGCGCACCGATGCGGGCTTCGTGATCATGGCGCGCACCGACGCGGCGGCCGTGGAAGGCATCGACGCGGCGATCGAGCGCGCGGTGGCCTACGTCGAGGCCGGTGCCGACATGATCTTCCCCGAGGCGATGAAGACGCTGGCGGATTACCGCAAGTTCAAGGCCGCGGTGAAGGTGCCGATCCTGGCCAACCTCACCGAGTTCGGTTCCACCCCGTTCTTCACCACCGACGAACTGCGCGACGCCGGCGTGGACATCGCGCTGTACTGCTGCGGTGCCTATCGCGCGATGAACAAGGCGGCGCTCAACTTCTATGAAACCGTGCGCCGCGAAGGCACCCAGAAGAACATCATCGACACCTTGCAGACGCGCGAGGAGCTGTACGACTTCCTCGGTTACCACGCCTATGAGGACAAGCTCGACGCGCTGTTTTCGAAGCAGGGCTGATCCCTGCGCAAACGCATACGCCAAGCAAAAAAACGCACCCTGGAGAACCCGATGAGCGAACAAGTCCTGCCCAAGGCCAAGAAATCCGTCGCCCTGTCCGGCGTCGCCGCCGGCAACACCGCGCTGTGCACGGTCGGCCGCAGCGGCAATGACCTGCATTACCGCGGCTACGACATCCATGACCTGGCGGCCAAGGGCTGCTTCGAGGAAGTGGCCTACCTGCTGGTGCACGGCGTGCTGCCGACCTGGACCGAACTGCAGAACTACAAGGCCAAACTGAAGCGCCTGCGCGGCTTGCCTGCGCCGGTGAAGGCCGCGATGGAGCTGCTGCCGGCCTCGACCCATCCGATGGACGTGCTGCGCACCGGTTGTTCGGTGCTGGGCACCGTGCTGCCGGAGAAGGACGACCACAACGTCACCGGCGCACGCGACATCGCCGACCGCCTGATGGCCAGCTTCGGTTCGATGCTGCTGTACTGGTACCACTTCAGCCACAACGGCAAGCGCGTCGAGACCGAGACCGACGACGACTCGATCGCCGCGCACTTCCTGCATGTGCTGCATGGCAGGAAGCCCAGCGACCTGCATGCGCAGGCGCTGGACAAGTCACTGGTGCTGTACGCCGAGCACGAGTTCAACGCCTCCACCTTTGCCGCCCGCGTCATCGCCGGTACCGGTTCGGACATGTATTCGGCGATCACCGGCGCGATCGGCGCGCTGCGCGGTCCGAAGCACGGCGGCGCCAACGAGGTGGCGATGGAGATCATCGCGCGCTATCGCAACGCGAACGATGCCGAGGCCGACATCCGCGCCCGCGTCGAGAAGAAGGAAATCATCATCGGCTTCGGTCACCCGGTTTACACCGTCTCCGATCCGCGCAACGAGATCATCAAGGAAGTCTCGCGCAAGCTGTGCACCGACGGCGGCAACCCGACCCTGTTCGAGGTGTCCGAGCGGATCGAGAAGGTGATGGGCGAGGTCAAGAAGATGTTCCCCAACCTCGACTGGTTCTCGGCCAGCGCGTACCACATGATGGGCGTGCCCACCGCGATGTTCACCCCGCTGTTCGTGATCTCGCGTACTTCCGGCTGGAGCGCCCACGTGATCGAGCAGCGCCAGGACGGCAAGATCATCCGCCCCAGCGCAAACTACACCGGCCCGGAAGACCAGGCCTACGTGGCGATCGACAAGCGCTGAACCCGTGACGGCGAATCGGGGCGGGGCCCCGGGTTCGCCGTGTCGACCAGTGTCCCCGGAACGGGATCGGTTCAGTCCGCTCCGGGTGGGGCCTCGATTCAGTGGTTGGCCAACCTGGCCTGTTCCCTGCGCCTGTGCACCAGCCAGCCTCCGCCGCAGATGCCGATCACGGCCAGCGCATCGACGCCGTACTTCACCCATGCGTGCGCCTCGAACCAGCTGCTCAGCAGGTGGTCGTGGGTGATCATGCGGCCGGCGGTGATCGCGATGGCTGCGGCGCCGATGTACATGATGATCGGGTAGCGATCGATCAGTTTCAGGATCATCGTCGAGCCCCAGACCACCAGCGGCACGCTGATCAGGAGCCCCAGGATGACCAGCAGCAGGTGGCCCTTGGAGGCGCCGGCAATGGCCAGCACGTTGTCCAGACCCATCAGCGCGTCGGCGACGATGATCGTGCGCAGCGCAGCCCAGAACGTGTTGCCCGACTTGATGTCCGGGCCCTGGTCGTCACCGTGGTTCAGCAGTTTCCAGGCGATCGGCAGCAACAGCAGACCGCCAACCAGCATCAGCCCGGGAAGCTTCAGCAGATAGACGACCACGGCGGTCAGTACGAAGCGGATCGCGATGGCGCCGAACGTGCCCCAGAAAATCGCCTTCTTCTGCAGCTCCTTCGGCAACCGGCTGGCGGCCATCGCAATGACGATGGCATTGTCGCCGGCCAGCACGAGGTCGAGCAGGATGATGGCCAGCAGGCCGGAGAGAAAATCGGGAGCAGCGAAATCCATCGAGGTTTCCTTGCGCGTCGGACAATGCAGTGGCCACGGACGCGCGCGGCCCGTGACCACCGCAAAAGTCTCGTTCGCAGGCAACTGCTGGACGACCGGAGCGAGACCTCGCTCGTGTTGACGATCGTCGCACCGGGCGGGACAACGCCTGCCGCGGGAACTACTCCCTTTTGGGAAGGTGTCCGAGCATTGTCGATGCCGTCGCGCACACCAGTCAAGCCAAGCTCTTAAGGAAAATGCCTGCTCCCGCTACAATCTGTCGTCCAATGATCTAGTTCTCCCGCTTTGCCCCCATGACCGGTTTGCCATGAACAGCCGTTGTCGGGCGGGAGCGCAGACAACGCATCGACCTGCGTTCAACCGGGTATTTATCTCCAGGGTTCCCCAGCATTCATGAATACTGTCTATCGCCAATCCCTTTCCGGCACGTCGCTGGACTATTTCGATGCGCGCGCCGCCGTGGAGGCGATCCAGCCGGGCGCCTATGACGCGCTGCCCTATACCTCGCGCGTGTTCGCCGAGAACCTGGTGCGTCGTTGCGATCCGGCGATTCTCGTCGAATCGCTGAAGCAGATCATCGAGCGCAAGCGCGAGCGTGATTTTCCGTGGTTCCCGGCGCGTGTGGTGTGCCATGACATCCTTGGCCAGACGGCGCTGGTGGACCTGGCCGGTCTGCGCGACGCGATTGCCGAACGCGGCGGCGACCCGGCCAAGGTGAATCCGGTGGTGCCGGTGCAGTTGATCGTCGATCACTCGCTGGCGGTGGAGTGCGGCGGCTTCGACCCGAACGCGTTCACGAAGAACCGCGCGATCGAGGATCGCCGCAACGAAGACCGCTTCCACTTCATCGACTGGACCAAGCAGGCGTTCGAAAACGTCGACGTGATTCCGCCAGGCAATGGCATCATGCACCAGATCAACCTGGAGAAGATGTCGCCGGTGGTGCAGGTACAGGACGGTGTGGCTTATCCGGACACCTGCGTGGGCACCGACAGCCACACGCCGCACGTGGACGCGCTGGGCGTGATCGCCGTCGGCGTCGGCGGCCTGGAAGCCGAGAGCGTGATGCTTGGCCGCGCCTCGTGGATGCGCCTGCCCGACATCGTGGGCGTGGAGCTCACCGGCAAGCGCCGGCCCGGCATTACCGCCACCGACATCGTGCTTGAGCTCACCGAATTCCTGCGCAAGCAGAAGGTGGTCGGCGCGTACCTGGAATTCCGCGGTGAAGGCGCCGCCAGCCTTACCCTGGGCGATCGCGCGACGATCTCCAACATGGCACCCGAGTACGGTGCCACCGCGGCGATGTTCTTCATCGACGGGCAGACCCTCGACTACCTGCGCCTCACCGGCCGCAGCGACGAGCAGGTCCGGCTGGTGGAAACCTACGCCAGGGCTGCGGGCCTGTGGGCCGACACGCTGCTGCATGCCCAGTACGAGCGCACGCTGACGTTCGACCTGTCCTCCGTGGTGCGCAACATGGCTGGCCCGTCCAACCCGCACAAGCGCCTGCCGACATCGGATCTCGCCGCGCGCGGCATCGCTGCCGAGTGGGAAGAACAACCGGGCCAGATGCCCGATGGCGCGGTGATCATTGCCGCCATCACCAGCTGCACCAACACCAGCAACCCGCGCAACGTGATCGCGGCTGCGCTGCTGGCGCGCAACGCCAATGCGCGCGGACTCACGCGCAAGCCCTGGGTGAAGAGCTCGCTGGCACCGGGTTCCAAGGCGGTGCAGTTGTACCTGGAAGAAGCGAACCTGCTGCCCGAGCTGGAGAAGCTCGGCTTCGGCATCGTCGCGTTCGCGTGCACCACCTGCAACGGCATGTCCGGCGTGCTCGATCCGGCGATCCAGCAGGAGATCATCGATCGCGATCTTTACGCGACTGCCGTGCTGTCGGGCAACCGCAACTTCGATGGTCGCATCCACCCGTATGCCAAGCAGGCCTTCCTGGCTTCGCCGCCGCTGGTGGTCGCGTACGCCATCGCCGGCACCATCCGTTTCGATATAGAGAAGGACGTGCTCGGTCTGGACGCCAACGGCCAGCCGGTGACGCTGAAAGACATCTGGCCCACGGATGAAGAGATCGACGCGATCGTCTCCTCCAGCGTGAAGCCGGAGCAGTTCCGCAAGGTCTACGAGCCGATGTTCGCGCGCACCGGCCACGCCGGCACCCGCGCCGCGCCGTTGTACGACTGGCGCCCGCAGAGCACCTACATCCGTTGCCCGCCGTACTGGGAGGGCGCCCTTGCGGGTGAGCGCACGCTCACTGGCATGCGTCCGCTGGCGGTGCTTGGCGACAACATCACCACCGATCACCTGTCGCCGTCGAACGCGATCATGCGTAACAGCGCTGCGGGCGAATACCTCGCAAGGATGGGCCTGCCGGAAGAGGACTTCAATTCGTACGCGACCCATCGCGGCGACCACCTGACCGCGCAGCGCGCCACTTTCGCCAATCCCACGCTGATGAATGAAATGGCGGTGTTCGATGGCGAAGTGAAGAAGGGTTCGCTGGCCCGCGTGGAGCCGGAAGGCGAGGTCATGCGCATGTGGGAGGCGATCGAAACCTACATGGAGCGCAAGCAGCCGCTGATCATCATCGCCGGCGCCGACTACGGTCAGGGCTCGTCGCGTGACTGGGCGGCGAAGGGCGTGCGCCTGGCGGGCGTGGAGGCGATCGCGGCTGAAGGCTTCGAGCGGATCCATCGCACCAACCTGATCGGCATGGGAGTGCTGCCACTGGAGTTCCAGCCGGGCACCAATCGCAAGACGCTGGGCATCGATGGCACCGAAACCTTTGACGTCGTCGGCGTACGCAGCCCCTTGGCGGAGCTGGTTCTGGTCATCCACCGCAAGCATGGTGAACGCGTCGAGGTGCCGGTGATCTGCCGCCTGGACACCGCCGAGGAAGTGCTGATCTACGAAGCGGGCGGTGTGCTGCAACGCTTCGCGCAGGACTTCATCGAGGCTTCGCAGGCGGCCTGACCGCGCGTTGTTCCGCGGGTGATGCCACGAGGCATCGCCATGCGGTTGGCGGTTGCGCCTGCATGATTTGCCGGCGCGGCACAGTCACCACAGGATCACAGATACATGGCACAGCTCCCCCAGCTCCGCATTCCCGCCACCTACCTGCGCGGCGGCACCAGCAAGGGCGTGTTCTTCCGCTTGCAGGACCTGCCCGAGACCGCGCAGGTACCGGGCGCCGCGCGCGATGCGCTGCTGCAGCGCGTGATCGGCAGCCCCGATCCCTACGGCAAGCAGATCGACGGCATGGGCGGCGCCACCTCCAGCACCAGCAAGGCGGTGATCGTCTCCAGCAGCACCCGGCCGGATCACGACGTGGATTACCTGTTCGGCCAGGTGGCGATCGACAAGGCCTTCGTCGACTGGAGCGGCAACTGTGGCAACCTCTCGGCGGCGGTCGGTCCGTTCGCCATCGCGGGCGGCCTGGTGGATCCCGCGCGCGTTCCGCGCGACGGCATCGCCACCGTGCGCATCTGGCAGGCCAACATCGGCAAGACCATCATCGCCCATGTGCCGATGACCGACGGCGCGGTGCAGGAAACCGGCGACTTCGAGCTGGACGGCGTGACGTTCCCTGCCGCCGAAGTGCAGTTGGAATTTCTGGATCCGGCAGCTGAGGAAGACGGCGCTGGCGGGGCCATGTTTCCCACCGGTCATCTCGTGGACGACCTGGAAGTGCCGGGTGTCGGTACGCTCAAGGCGACCATGATCAACGCCGGCATTCCCACGATTTTTGTGCAGGCCGACGCGATCGGCTACACCGGCACGGAGCTGCAGGAGGCCGTCAATGGCGACGCCACGGCTCTGGCGATGTTCGAGGCCATTCGCGCACATGGCGCGCTGCGCATGGGGCTGATCAAGTCACTCGACGAGATCGCCACGCGGCAGCACACGCCCAAGGTCGCATTTGTCGCCAGGCCGGCCGACTACGTCGCATCGAGCGGCAAGCCCGTCAAGGCGGATGACATCGACCTGCTCGTGCGCGCGATGTCGATGGGCAAGCTGCACCACGCCATGATGGGTACGGCGGCGGTGGCTATCGGTACCGCCGCGGCCATTCCGGGCACGCTGGTGAACATTGCGGCAGGCGGTGGTGAGCGACAGGCCGTGCGCTTTGGTCATCCGTCGGGCACCTTGCGCGTGGGTGCGGAGGCAACGCTGGTTGATGGTGCATGGACCGTCACCAAGGCGATCATGAGCCGAAGCGCGCGCGTGCTGATGGAAGGCTGGGTGCGCGCGCCCGCAGGGTGATTCCGCGCAGAGCGGGGCAGTTTCCCCTTCGGTGCCACCACATGCTCAGGTGGCTTCTGACAAGATAGGCGTCAAGCGACAAGGATGGTTCATCCCGAGCAATGACGGCTTTCCTGCCGTCAGGAGACCAAGCACTCATGAGTACGCACGACATCCGCTCCGCCAAGCGCCCAGATCCCGACCAGCCGATGGTCGACGTCGCCAACTATGTCGTCGACTACAAGATCGACTCTGCCGAAGCGTACGACACCGCGCGCTACATGCTGCTGGACTCGCTGGCCACGGCGATGATGGCGATGAAGTTCCCCGAGTGCGTGAAGCATCTCGGGCCGTTGGTGCCGGGCGCCATCTTGCCGGGTGGTGCGCGCGTCCCGGGGACCCACCATGAGCTTGACCCGGCACAGGCGGCGTTTGCGATCGGCACGCAGATCCGCTGGCTGGATTTCAATGACACCTGGCTGGCGGCGGAGTGGGGGCATCCTTCGGACAATCTCGGCGCGATCCTCGCCGTGGCGGACTACCTGAGCCGCAAGGCCGAGCGTGAAGGCGGACGGCCACTGACCGTGCGCGATGTCTTGGGTTACGCGATCAAGGCCCATGAGATCCAGGGCTGCTACGCGCTGCTGAACAGTTTCAACCAGGTTGGCCTGGACCACGTGATTCTGGTGCGGCTGGCGTCGACCGCCGTGGCCACCGCCATGCTTGGCGGGAGCAGGGAGCAAGTCACAACGGCCTTGTCGCACAGCTGGATCGACAACGGCGCGCTGCGTACCTATCGCCATGCGCCGAACACGGGTCCGCGCAAGAGCTGGGCTGCCGGTGACGCGTGCCGTCGCGCGGTGACCCACGCCATCAATGCGGTCTACCGCGGCGTGGCGGGCTATCCGTCGGCGCTGTCGGCGAAGACCTGGGGCTTCTACGACGTGGCATTTGGCGGAAAACCGTTCGAGTTCGAGCGTCCGTTCGGCAGCTACGTGATGGAAAACGTGCTGTTCAAGATCAGCTATCCGGCCGAATTCCACGCGCAGACAGCGGTGGAGTGCGCCATGCAGCTGCATTCGCAGGTGGCGGGTCGGATCGACCAGATTGAAAGGATCGCCATCGAGACCCAGGAAGCCGGTTGTCGCATCATCGACAAGACCGGTCCGCTGGCGAATTACGCCGATCGCGATCATTGCATCCAGTACATGGTGGCGGTGCCGCTGATCCACGGTCGACTGGTGGCCAGTGATTACAACGACGACGTCGCCGCCGATCCGCGCATCGATGCGTTGCGCGAGAAGATGACAGTCGTCGAAAACCCCCAATTCACCCGGGACTACTTCGATCCGGCCAGGCGTTATATCGGCAATTCGGTCCAGGTGTTCTTCAAGGACGGCAGCAGCACGGAAAAGGTTTCGATCGATTACCCCATCGGTCATCGCAAGCGTCGCGCCGAGGGCATACCGGTGCTTCTGCAGAAGTTCGAAGCCGCGATGCAGGGCCACATGCCCGCCCACAAGGTCAAGGCCATCATGGCGGCAACCCGGGACCCCGCGCAGCTGGATGCGATGCCTCTGCATCACTTCCTGGAGCTCTTCACGTTGTAAAGACGACGTGAGTGGAAAATTAACGCAGGGTCGGGCGCCGGGATGGGCATTTCTTCGTCCCTGCGTTTCCATGTTCCAGCCAATGCCATATTCCGTTCAAATCCGACTTTCCTGAATGAAACCTCACCGGTAGTTGTTCTGAATAGTGTTAATTCGATCACGGCTTAACGCTTTTGCTACAATCCCCGCCGCTTGTCGCATAAACGCCAAGCAGGGGCTTTAAAAGCTCTGAGTGACGTAGTTCAGTCTGATGCGGGACTTCCGGTCAGGGTTGAACGGACGCGAAATTCTAATAATTGAGGAGACACCTGATGAAACGTAAGGGCTTGTATTTTCTGATCGCGCTGGCCCTGGGCGGCGTAGGTGCCGTTCATGCTCAGGACGCAGCCGCTCCGGCCGACACCGCCAGCTCGATGACCTCGCCGTCCTACGACGGTCGCTGGTACATCGCCCCCACGGTCGGCGGTTACTACAACGATACCGACCGCAACACCAACAGCCGTCAGATCTACTACGGTCTGGGCGTTGGTCGTTTCATTTCGTCGAACACCTCGATCGACATCTTCGTCGATCGCACCAAGCGTGACGCTGACGGTGGCGGCAGCTGGTCCAACAACAGCGTGGGCGCCGCTGTGCGCTTCTACGCGGGCGACTGGAACGCCTGGCGTCCGTACCTGCTGGCTGGCGTGATGGGCAGCAACCATCACGGCGTGCATGGCAGTGGCTGGTCCCCGGCTGCCGAGCTGGGCGGCGGTCTGTCCAAGACCATCGACGACAGCTCCGACTTCCGCGTGGAAGCCGGCTACCGTTATGACTGGGACAACGACAGCCAGCCGACCATGGACGGCTACGGTGACTGGTTCCTGGGCTTCAGCATCGTTTCGCGCTTCGGCGCCCCGGCTGCCGCTCCGGCTGCTCCGGTCGCCGCCACTCCGCCCCCGGCTGACTGCTCGACGATGGACAGCGACAGCGATGGCGTGAACGACTGCGAAGACAAGTGCCCGGCCACCGCCGCCGGCACGATTGTCGGCCCTGATGGTTGCGCGCAGAAGGTCGTGATCGACCTGCGTGGCGTTAACTTCAAGTTCGACCGCCCGAAGAAGGGTGAGACGGACATCTCCAAGTCGCTGGCCGAGCCGAGCGCTGACTCCATCGCGGTGCTGAACCAGGCCGTCGATACCCTGCAGCGTTACCCGCAGGTCAAGGTGACGGTGGCCGGTTACACCGACTCGAAGGGTACCGACGAGTACAACCAGAGCCTGTCCGAGCGTCGCGCCTCGATCGTCTACAACTACCTGACCAGCCACGGCATCGATGCCAGCCGTCTGGAAGGCCCGATCGGTCACGGCGAAAGCAACCCGATCGGTGACAACGAGACCGATGCGGGTCGCGCGCAGAACCGTCGTACGGAACTGCAGGTTCAGCAGTAATCGAACCGCGGTAAATCAGCAAGGAAAAACCCGGCTTCGGCCGGGTTTTTTTTGCCTGCCGGCCCCGAACGGGCGCGAGTCGGGTTGGCGCACCACGGCGCAGCCTTATACGCTAGCGCGATGCCCCGTCCCCCTTCTTTCCGTCGTGCATCCGCAGCGACTCCATCCGCGCAGTCGCCGCGGCATGGTCTGGCTCGTGTGCTGTCCAAACTGGGTGCCTGTTCGCGCAGCCAGGCCGAGCAGTGGATTCGCGCCGGTCGGGTCAGCGTGGATGGCCACGTGGTTCGCGATCCCTATCAGCCCACCCTGATCGACCGGCATCGTCTGGCGGTCGATGGCCAGCCGGTGCAGCGAAGTGAAAGCGTCTACGTGGCTTTCAACAAACCGCGCGGCATCGTGGTCAGTGCGGCCGACGAACATGGCAGGGCGACGGTCTATACCGCCCTGGCCGCAGCCGGTTTGCCGTGGCTGGGGCCGGTCGGTCGTCTGGACAAGGCCAGCGAAGGCTTGCTGCTGCTGAGCAACGACACGACCTGGGCCGCGGGCATCACCGACCCGGCGACGCATCTGGAGAAGACCTACCACGTGCAGGTGGCCGGTCAACCCGACGCCTCCGTGCTGCAGGCGATGCTGGCCGGCGTCGACGATGCGGGTGATCGGCTGAAGGCGCGCAAGGCCGCGCTTCTGCGCCTGGGCGACAAGAATGCGTGGCTGGAAGTGGTGCTGGACGAAGGACGCAACCGGCATATCCGCCGGTTGCTGGCTGCCCTGGGTTTCGACGTCCTGAGACTGATCCGGGTGGCGATTGGCCCACTTGCCCTGGGCGAGTTGGCGAAAGGCCAGTGGCGGCGACTCGACCAAGACGAAGTGCGAGCCCTCGTCACGAAGTCATAGGGCCGCCCGCGGCCTGCGCCGGAAGCGATCAGCCGGCGATCACGCCCAGCTTTCGTCCCACCCTGGTGAACGCGGCAATCGCCCGGTCGAGGTGCTCGCGGGTATGCGCCGCGCTCATCTGCGTGCGGATGCGCGCCTGGCCCTGCGGCACAACAGGGTAGAAAAAACCGGTGACGTAGATGCCTTCCTCCAGCAAGGCCGTGGCCATCGCCTGGGCCTTCGGTGCGTCGTAGATCATCACCGGCACGATCGGGTGCACGCCGGGCTTGATGTCGAAGCCCGCCGCGGTCATCTGCTCGCGGAAGTAGCGGGTGTTCTCCTTGAGCTGCTCGCGCAGGTCGCCGGCGCTGGCCAGCATGTCGAATACCTTGATCGCGGCGGCGACCACGTGCGGCGGCAGCGAGTTGGAAAACAGGTAGGGACGCGAGCGCTGGCGCAGCAGCTCGATCACTTCCTTGCGGCCGGTGGTGAAGCCGCCCAGAGCGCCACCCAGCGCCTTGCCCAGGGTGCCGGTGAAGATGTCGATCCTGTCCATCACGCCGTTGACCTCGGCCGCGCCGCGGCCGGTGTCGCCGAGGAAGCCGGTGCAATGGCATTCGTCGATGTGCACCATGGCGTTGTACTTCGCTGCCAGTGCGGTGATCTGGTCGAGCTTGGCGATGAAGCCGTCCATCGAGAACGAGCCGTCGGTGGTGATCAGCTTGGTGCGCGCGCCGGCCGCGTCGGCCGCCTGCAGTTGCTTCTCCAGGTCGGCCATGTCGCTGTTGGCGTAGCGGAAGCGCTTGGCCTTGCACAGGCGGATGCCGTCGATGATCGAGGCATGGTTGAGCGCATCGGAGATCACCGCGTCTTCCTCGCCCAGCAGCGGCTCGAACAGGCCGCCGTTGGCGTCGAAGCAGGCGGCGTAGAGGATGGTGTCCTCGGTGCCGAAGAACGCGGCGATCTTCGCTTCCAGCTGCTTGTGCAGGTCCTGCGTGCCGCAGATGAAACGCACGCTGGCCATGCCGAAGCCGTGCGTGTCCAGCGCGTCCTTGGCGGCCTGGATCACCTCGGGATGGTCGGCCAGTCCCAGGTAGTTGTTGGCGCAGAAGTTCAGCACCCTGCGGCCGCCTTCCAGCTCGATCTCGGCGGATTGCGGCGAGGTGATGATGCGCTCGGCCTTGAACAGGCCTTGTTCGCGGATGGCGTCGAGTTCGCTGGCGTAGCGCGCCTTGGCTGAGTAGCTCATGGGGAATTCCGGGCGTTGGACAAAGCGCCATTGTAGGACGCCAGTCGATCGCTGCGCATGCGGTCGTGCTGCGCGGGCGATCAGTGCAGGCCGAAATCCGCGCGCGTGCTCTTGCCCTTGTCATTGATGCCCGAGGCGTCGAGCCTGGGCGGCTTGATCGCGATCCGCTTGTCGTCCAGCTTGCCATGCAGCCACTCCTGCACGGCGGCGGCGCGGCGCTCGGCCAGCGCGCGCATCGCGGCGGCGTCCGTGTTCACGTGGGTTTCCAGCAGGCTGCGCATCTCCTCCGGCTCCAGCGACTTGCTGAGGCCGAGGACGTTCTTGGGTTTCTCGAAGTCGGCGTGCCGGTAAGCGCGCCGCAGATAGCGCTCGTGTTCATCCGGTGTCACCGTCACCTCGGCCAGCGTCGCTGCCGAGGCGTCCGCGGCGATCTTGTCGCCTGATTCCTTGGCCAGCTTCTCGCGGCGGATCTGGTCATCCACGGTGACCTTGCGCAAGCCGGCTTCGTCCAGCGACGGATCCACCCGGCCGCTGATGTCCAGGGTGAGCGCGGGCTTGCGGTTGAGCATCTGCACGATCTGTCCGAGGCGGTCCTTGGCGGGGCCATCCAGCACCGCCGAGCCAGGGGCGAACTCGACATGGCCGAGATCCTCGTGGCCACCGCCGAACGCGGAGGCGAGCAGGCGGAACGGCGCGGTGGCGGCCTTGGCGATGAGGTTGCCGAACGCGCGCATGATCATGCCGCCGAGGCTGAACTGCGGATCGTCCAGCGAGCCGGACACCGGCACGTTCACGTCGATGTTGCCCTCGGTATCCTTCAGCAGGGCCACCGCCAGCTTCACCGGCAGGTGCGACACGCCGGGGCTGTTCGAGCGCTCGCCGAAGGTCAGCTGGGTGATGAAGAGGTGGTTGTCTGCATTGAGCTTGCCCTGGTCCAGCAGGTAGTGCACGTCGGCGGTCAGCCGGCCCTTGCTGATGGGGTAGCCGGTGTACTTGCCGGAGTAGGCGCTGAGCCGGGTCAGCTCGACGTCGGTCGCCTTGCCCTTGATGTCGAGGAAGGCCACCGGCAGCAGCGGGTTGATGCTGCCGCTGATGTCCACCGGCGAGGCATCGTCCAGTTTCGCCTGCGCCACGAGTTCGGCGGGCGGCTCGCCGGCGGTGGTGCCGAACGCGCCGATCCTGCCGCTGAGGCTGGTGAGGTTGGCGGTGTAGTTCGGCTTGATGAAGTTGTCGGTGTAGTTGAGCTGGCCATTGGCCAGGGTGACCTCGCCGATGCGGATGTCGGCGGCGGGCGCCGTGGATGCGCTGGACACCGGTTGCGGCGCCGCCGGCGTGGTGTTCGCGGCGCGGGTCACCGATACCGGCGCCTGTTCGCCGTTGGCGATCACGTCGGACAGGTTCAGGCGTCCGTTGCTGTTGACGATGACGCGCGCGTAGAACGCGTCCAGCACCAGCGCGCCCAGATGCACGCGCGGCGTGCCGCTGCCGTAGCGCAGGTCGATGCGCGAGCCGCGCAGCGAACGCCAGCGCATGAAGTCGTCGCCGGTGACCTTGTCCTGCATGCGCACGCGCTCGAACGCGGCGTCGCCCGCGTAGTCGAAGCGCGGCTCGGACCGGCGGCCGTCGTAATGCAGCTTGCCGTCGCTGCTGACACGGGCGCTGGTGACATCCACGTTCAGTGGCACGCTGGCGTAAGGCACGAAACCGGCGATGTCCAGTCGTTTGGTGGTCAGCTGCAGGTCGGCGACCGCGGGCAGTGGCTGCAGCGTGCCGGTGGTGGCGAAGCTGCCCTTGCCGATACGGCCTTCCAGCTTGACCCGGCGTGGCTGGTCGAGCTTGTCGCTGAGCGCTTCGACATTGCCGTTGAGTGCCTCGATGAGCAGCGATGTCGGCCTGGCACCAGCGATGCTGCGATCGGTGAGGCGCAGTGAACCCTGTTCGACGCCAAGATGGGCGATGCTCCAGCGCCAGGCCGGACCTTCGTCACCGCTGGCAGGTACGGGGTGCTTGTCGGCAAACAGGCTGGTCAGGTTGATCCGGTCGTCGCGTTCGCGCACGGCGTCGACCTGCAGACCGTTCGCCGTGACCTTGCCCAGTTGTGCGTTGCGGGTGGCCAGATCGAGCCGGGTGATGCCGGCATCCAGTTGGCGCCACGCCACCGGTGCAGCCAGCCCCCTGGCCTGCGGCTCCAGCGCGAAGTCGCTGATGCCGAGTTGGGCCGGTTCGATATGCAGGTTGAATGCCTTGCCCCAGTCCAGTCGCAGCTGGCCGCTGGCGTCGAGCTTGCCTTTCGCGATGCGCGCCGCCGTGGCGGATGCGGCCAGCGCCTGCAGCGGCACGAGCGACACCTGTTTCAGTTCGAGTGCACCGGCATAGTGGCTGGCGGCGAGGTCGACATCGCCACGCGCGCTGAGACTGCCGCCGGCGAGCTGGCTGGCCAGGTCGAGTTTGGCGGACGGCCCGGCGAGTGTGCTCAGGCCGAGCAGGCTGCCGTGCAGCTGGGTCAGCTGCAGCTTGGCCTGGCTGGCGTCGGCGTAGGTGAGTGCGCTGTCCTGCAGCGTGAGCGCGCTGATGCGCAGGTCGGTCGGCGGCGCCTTGTCATCGATCTTGCTGTCATCGTTCCTGGCCGCGGGCGGCATCAGCGTGTCGAAGTTGCTATGGCCGCCGGCACGCTGGGTGTAGAACAACGCGGCGCGTTCCAGCTGCATCGCGCCGAGGTGGTAGCGCGAGGCCAGCGGTTGCACGTCGGTCAGTTCGATGTTGCCGTGTCCCAACCTGGCGATGGGCTCGCCGCGGCTGCTGTCGAGCGCGAAATCATCCAGTTGCAGGTTGCCGGTGAGCTGCAGCTGCGGCGTCGGCTGCGTCTGCACGAAGTGCAGTGACAGCCTGCCACTGAGCAGGCCCTTGGGAATCGTCACCGGCATCGCCGCCGGTACGTAGCCCAGGTAGCGCGGCAGGTCGAGCCGGTCGAGCTGAAAGCCGATGGTCGACTCGCGGTTGCTGGCGAACGGCTTGGTCTGGCCGTCGATGCGCAGCGGGCTGCCGTCCACCGTCATGGCCAGCAGCGGCTGCACGAAGATGTCGGTGGAGCTGGGCAGGTTGGCCAGGAACGGGATGCCCAGTTCGAGCTTCTCGATGCGGTGCCGTGCGCCCAGCAGGCGGTCGTCGAAGCGGATGTCGCCGCCGTGGACGCTGATGTTGGAGAGCGAGAAACGCGCCGGCTTGCTGTCCGGCGGTGCCGGCTTCGCGATGAAGCGCTCGACCAGGTCGCTGAAGTTGAACCGCTGGTCCTTGCCTCGCGTGATGGCGATCCGCGGCTGATCGAGTCGCAGTTCGTCCAGCACCGGGGCCAGCCGGAACAGCGAGCTCCACGAGGCGTTGAGCGTGAGCTGGTCGATGTCGACGAAGGGCGTCTGGCCGTCCGCCTCGGGCAGGTGCAGCTGGCCGACCCGCAGGTTCAGCGTGAACGGATTGAAGCGCACCTGCCCGAGACTCAGCGGCCGCCCCAGCATCTCCGCGGAGTGGTTCTGCAGGTAGTTGCGCAGCAGTGGCGGAGCGGCAAGGAAGCCGAGCAGGGCGTAGACCAGCAGCACGGACGCGAGGATGCCGGCGATACGGCGGGCGCGGGACGATTGACCCAACTGCCGGGCACGCGTTCGTGCGGAACCCCAGGCTGCACGCAAGGAGACGCGCAGCCGCGACAAGCTCGACCCGGACATACCGACTCCCTGGAAACGCTGAATGGTTGATTCAACCCGCCCTGCATGGGGTGCAGGTGGGCTGATGACGAATCTACAGCGACCGCGCTTAACGCGGGGACACCGTTCGCGACCTTGCGGCCGGTCGCGAGCGGTCAATCCGGGAGCTGACGAGCGGCTGCCGCCTCGTGGCTCAATGCCAGGAACAGACGACCTTGCCGCAGGTGCCGGCGTCCATCAGGTCGAAGCCCTTCTGGAAGTCGTCGATGTGGATCTGGTGGGTCAGCACCTTCTGCAGCGGGAAGCCGGTCAGCACCATCTGGGTCATCTTGTACCAGGTCTCGTACATGCGCCGGCCATAGATGCCTTGCAGGGTGAGGCCCTTGAAGATCACCTTGTCCCAGTCGATGCCGGCGCCGCGCGGCATGATGCCGAGCATGGCGACCTTGCCGCCGTGGTACATGCATTCAAGCATGTCGTTGAACGCGCGCGGGTTGCCGCTCATTTCCAGGCCCACGTCGAAGCCCTCCATGTGCAGGTCCTTCATCACGTCCTTGAGCGACTGGTTGGTGACGTTGACCACGCGGGTGGCGCCCATGTCGGCGGCCAGCTTCAGGCGGTAGTCGTTGACGTCGGTGACCACCACGTTGCGCGCGCCGATGTGCTTGGCGATGCCGGCGGCGATGATGCCGATCGGGCCGGCACCGGTGATCAGCACGTCCTCGCCGATCATGTCGAATTCCAGCGCGCAGTGCGCCGCGTTGCCATACGGGTCGAAGAACGCGGCCAGCTCGGACGGGATCTGGTCCGGGATCGGCCACAGGTTCGAGGCCGGCATGGTCATGTACTCGGCGAACGCGCCGTTGCGGTTCACGCCGATGCCGATGGTGTTCGGGCACAGGTGCTGGCGGCCGGCGCGGCAGTTGCGGCAGTGGCCGCAGACGATGTGGCCTTCGGCGGAGACGCGGTCGCCGATCTTGTAGCCGGTCACGCCCGGGCCGATCTCCACGATGCGCCCCACGAACTCGTGGCCGATGGTGAGGCCCGGCTTGATTGTGCGCTGGCTCCACTCGTCCCACTTGTAGATGTGCAGGTCGGTGCCGCAGATCGCGGTTTTCTCGATCTTGATCAGCACTTCGTTCGGGCCGACCACGGGCATCGGCACCTCTTCCATCCAGATGCCCTGTTCGGGCTTGCGCTTGACCAGGGCTTTCATCGTCTGCGACATGGGGAATCCATCGGTTGGCCCGCGCGGCGGGCAGGGAAGCGGCAATTATAGATTGATCGAAGCCGGCGCCGAAGATGGCGGCACCAAGGGACCGGCTGTGGCAGGCGGTCCCACCCTGCCGAAAGTCACTACCGATGAACGATGGGTTTGCGGCATAAAGGTCGGCCAGATCGCAAGAAAATGCGATTCGGCCCACTTTCCCGTTTTCCCAAGGAGTGCTCCATGCGTCGTGTCCTGCTTGCTGCCGCGCTGACCGCCGGTCTCGCCGGTACCGCCCATGCCGTCGAAGGCATGTGGCAGCCCGCCCAGTTGCCGAAAATCGCCGCCACCCTGAAACAGCATGGGCTGAAGCTGGACCCGGCCAGCCTGACCGACCTGACCGCCTACCCGATGGGCGCGATCGTGAGCCTGGGCGGCTGCACCGCTTCGTTCGTCTCGCCCGAAGGCTTGGTGGTGAGCAACCATCACTGCGTCTACGGCGCGCTGCAGCTGAACTCCACGCCGGAGAACAATCTGATCGAGAAGGGTTTCCTGGCGAAGACGCAAGCCGAAGAACTCTCCGCCGGCCCCACCTCGCGGATCTTCGTCACCGAGGAAATCCGCGACGTCACCAAGGCGATCACCGCCAAACTCACGGACGGCATGAGCGGCGCCGAGCGCTACAAGGCGATCGAGCTGGCGATCAAGGAACAGGTCAAGGCCTGCGAGAGCGAAGGCTACCGCTGCGACGTCTACACCTTCCACGGCGGCTACAGCTACCAGTTGATCAGGCAGATGGAGATCAAGGACGTGCGCCTGGTCTACGCGCCGCCGGATTCCATCGGCAAGTTCGGCGGCGACGTCGACAACTGGATATGGCCGCGCCACACCGGCGACTTCGGCTACCTGCGCGCCTACGTCTCGAAGGACGGCAAGTCGGCCACTTTCTCGAAGGACAACGTGCCGTATCACCCGAAGCACGTGCTCAAGGTGAACCCGCAGGGCGTGGAAGCAGGCGACTACGTGATGGTGGTCGGCTACCCGGGGCGCACCAATCGCTATCGCCTTGCCGACGAAGTGCAGGACGCGATCGACTGGCGTTACCCGACCCAGATCAAGATCTACCAGGACACGCTGAACATCATCAACACCGCCGGCAAGGCTGACCCGAAGGTGGCGGTGAAATACGCCAGCATGGTCGCTGGCCTCAACAACTACCTGAAGAATTTCGGCGGCCAGCTCGAAGGCCTGCGTCGTGCCGACGCAGTCGAGGTCAAGCGTACCCAGGAAGCGGCACTGGAAACCTGGCTGAAGCAGCAGGGCGGCGCGGAAAACGCCGCGCTGGCGGCGGACATCGGCAAGCTGCGCCAGCAGATCGCCGCCAATCAGGCCACTCGCGATCGCGACCTGGCCATCGGTCTG
Source organism: Rhodanobacter sp. FDAARGOS 1247 (assembly GCF_016889805.1). Lineage (NCBI taxonomy): Bacteria > Pseudomonadati > Pseudomonadota > Gammaproteobacteria > Lysobacterales > Rhodanobacteraceae > Rhodanobacter > Rhodanobacter sp. FDAARGOS 1247. Next base: position 2,032,805 of record NZ_CP069535.1, on the reverse strand, counting down.
GTGACCCGCGCGTCGATGTTCAGCACGGCGGTGCGCCTGACTCATCTGGCGAAGGAGCGGCCGAAGGTCGACCTCGAACGCGATGCCGGTTACCAGCAGCGCGACTGGGTGCGCATCGAAGGCGGCCTGAAGCAGATGGATCGCCGCTTCGATCCGGGCGTCGACCAGCAGTTCATGGTCTACGGCCTCGCGCGCTACGTGGCCTTGCCGCAGGCGCAGCGTCTGCCCGCGCTCGACGCCTGGCTGGATGGCGCGAAGACCGAAGTCCAGCTCAGGCAGAAAGTTGCCGCGCTGTATGCCGGCAGCAAGCTCGGCAACGTCGACGAGCGCATGAAGTGGTTCACTGCCGACAGCAAGGCGATCGATGCCAGCAGCGACAGCATGCTCAGGCTCGCCCGCGCGGTGCAGCCGCAGCTGAAGGCGCTGGAAGACGAAGGCGACGCCCGCGACGGCGAGATGAGCAAACTGCGCCCGCGCTACATGCAGGCGATGATCGCCTGGAAGGATTCGCAGAAGCTGCCGGTCTACCCGGATGCGAACAGCTCGCTGCGCGTCACCTTCGGCAACGTGCAGGGCGTGGCGCCCCGTGATGGCGTCAGCTACGCGCCGTTCACCACTGCCCAGGGCATCGTCGAGAAGTACACCGGCGCCGAACCGTTCGATGCGCCGAAGGCCGAGCTGGCGGCGATCAAGGCCAAGGCGTTCGACAGCTATGCGTCGCCGAAGCTGGGCACGCTGCCGGTGAACTTCCTGGCCGACCTGGACATCACCGGCGGCAACTCCGGTTCGCCGGCGATGGACGCGAACGGCCGGCTGGTCGGCCTCGCGTTCGACGGCAACTGGGAATCGGTGAGCGGTGACTGGCTGTTCAATCCCGAGCTCAACCGCTCGATCCAGGTCGACGTGCGCTACATGCTGTGGGTGATGCATCACCTCGACCACGCCGACAACCTGCTGAAGGAAATGGGCGTGCCGGCGAAGTAACGCGCTGGTTCGCGCAAGTACCGGGCCCGCGTCGTCGACGCGGGCCTTTTGCGTTGCGGCAGCCTCTAAACTAGCGCCATGCCCGTCGATCACCGTCCCCTCGCCATCTTCCTGATGGGCCCCACCGCCTCGGGCAAGACCGCCCTGGCGTGCGAATTGAGCGAGCGTTTCCCGCTGGACCTGGTCAGTGTCGATTCGGCCCTGGTCTACCGCGGCATGGATATCGGTACGGCCAAGCCCGATCCGGCGACGCTGGCACGTTATCCCCACGCGCTGGTCGACATCCGTGATCCTGCGCAGCCGTACTCGGCCGCGGATTTTTGTGCCGATGCGGTGCCGGTGATGGAACGGATCAGCGCGCGGGGCCGGGTGCCCCTGCTGGTCGGCGGCACCGGGTTGTATTTCCGCGCGTTGCAGTTCGGCCTGTCCGACCTGCCCGAGGCCGATCCGGCCACGCGGGCGCGACTGGGCGCCGAGGCGGCGCAGTCTGGCTGGCCGGCGCTGCATGCCCGGCTGGCCCAGGTCGATCCGGTCGCAGCAAGCCGCATCGACAGCAACGACACCCAGCGCCTGCAGCGTGCGCTGGAAGTGTTCGAGCTGACCGGCCGTCCATTGTCCGAGTTGCAGCGGGGCGGGGCGGGCGCGGTATTCCCGTGGCGGGTATTGAAGATCGCGCTGCTGCCAGCCGACCGGCAACTGCTGCACCGGCGCATCGCGCAGCGGTTCGACGCCATGCTGGCCGAAGGCTTCCTCGACGAGGTGCGCGCGTTGCGTGCCCGGGGCGATCTCGATGCCGACCTGCCGGCGATCCGCGCCGTCGGCTATCGACAGGCATGGGAGCACCTGGATGGCCGCAGCGATGCCGCGCAGTTCCGCGACCGGGCCATCTTCGCCACCCGCCAGCTGGCCAAGCGCCAGATCACCTGGCTGCGCAGCGATCATGGCGCACGCCTGTTCGAGCCCGATCAGGCCGGCATGGCGAGGCGCGTTGCCGGCGCGGTGCAGCTGTTTGTCGATCCCCCGGGAGAGCCCGTGCCGCCAATGTGACGCCACGCACTTGCGGGGCGCAAAAATCTTCTTTCATCAAGCATTTGAAAGCAGTTAACATCGAGTCATGTTGGGCCGGGGCGCCACTGGCGTTTTTTCTCCGGTCTGTTTGGTGCAAGGGGAGAACAAGAAATGTCCAAGGGGCAATCGTTGCAGGATCCATTTTTGAATGCTTTGCGGCGCGAACGGGTGCCGGTGGCCATCTACTTGGTCAATGGCATCAAGCTGCAGGGGACCGTCGAGTCGTTCGACCAGTTCGTGGTGCTGCTGCGCAACCAGGTCAGCCAGATGGTCTACAAGCACGCCATCTCCACCGTGGTGCCCAGTCGCAATGTGCGCATCGGCAATGGTCATGACGGCCACGATGGCCACGACCATCCGGCAGATGCCTCGGGCGGCGCCGACGCCGACGCTTGATACAGCGGCGGTCAGCCCGCATGAAGAAGGTTTGCTCCCGAAGGATCACGCCCACTCGTGTTTGACCGTCAAAAGAAAGGCGATCGTGCCGTCCTCGTCCTGCCGCATTCGCGTGGCGAGGGCGACACGGCACGCCGTGCGGAGGAGTTCGCCGAACTGGTGAAGTCCGCCGGCGCCGAGGTGCTCGCCGTGATCAGCGCCCGCGTCGAAGATCCCAACCCCCGTTACTACATCGGCAGCGGCAAGGCCAACGAGGTCGCCGAGGCGGCGCGTGCGCTGAACGCCGACCTGGTGCTGGTCGATCACCTGCTGACCCCGGTGCAGGAACGCAACCTCGAAAAGCACCTCGGCGTGCGCGTGGTCGACCGCGCCGGGCTGATCCTCGACATCTTTGCTCAGCGCGCCCGTTCGCACGAGGGCAAGCTGGAAGTGGAACTGGCCCAGCTCAAGCACCTGGCCACCCGGCTGGTGCGTGGCTGGACCCATCTGGACGCCCAGCGCGGCGGCGCCATCGGCAACCGCGGCCCCGGCGAAACCCAGCTGGAAACCGACCGCCGCCTGCTCGGCGAGCGGGTCAAGCAGCTCACCAAACGCCTGGAAAAGGTCCAGGTCCAGCGCGGCCAGCAGCGCCGTGCGCGCATGCGCAACACGGTGCCGCGGGTGGCCCTGGTCGGTTACACCAACGCCGGCAAGTCGACCCTGTTCAACGCGCTGACCACCGGTGACGTGTTCGCCGCCGACCTGCTGTTCGCCACCCTCGATCCCACCGTGCGCAAGCTGGAGGATCTCAGCTGCGGTCCGGCGGTGATCGCGGACACGGTGGGCTTCATCCGCGAACTGCCGCATGACCTGGTCGCCGCCTTCCGCGCCACCCTGGCCGAGGCCCGCGATGCCGACCTGCTGCTGCACGTCAGCGATGCCGCCGACGAGGAGCGTGAGCGGCTGCATCGGGTGGTCGACAACGTGCTGGAGGAAATCGACGCGGGCGACGTGCCGCAACTGCGGGTGATGAACAAGATCGACCTGGCCGGCGCCGAGCCGCGGATCGAACGCGACGCCAGCGGCAAGCCGGTGCGGGTCTGGCTGTCCGCCGCCACCGGCGTCGGCCTCGACCTGCTGCGCCAGGCGCTGGGCGAGCTGCTGGGCGGCGAGCGGGTGCGTTCGCCGCTGCACCTGCCGCTGTCGGCCGGGCGCCTGCATGCCCGGCTCAAGGCGGCGGGAGCCATCAGCGGCGAGTCGATCGACGAACATGGCTGGCAGCTGCACATCGACGCCCCGCGCAGTGTCATCGCCCCGCTTGGCGGCGGCGATCCGGCCGAGGCGAAACTGCTGCAGGAACTGCTGGCCGTGGCGGAATGACGCCGTTCCCGGCGCGCGGCGACGGGCGCGCTCTGATAGAATCCCCGATGTTTGCGCGGTCGCGAAAGGCGGCTCGCACAGGACTTTCGACAGCCTCGGCTGAATCTCAATGCAACCCGGTGCAACACGTGTTTCGACCGTGGTTGCCGGCCCCCGGACGTCCCCAAAGGAGACTGACTCGTGGCATGGAATGAACCCGGCAACAACGGGCAAAAAGATCCGTGGAACAGAAACCGCCAGGGCGGCAAGTCGCCGGTGGATGACCTGCTGAACAAGGCCAGGAACCGCGTCGGCAAGATGGGGCAGGGACCGGGCAGCATCCTCACCGGCATCGTGGTGCTGCTGGTGGTCGGCCTGCTGTTCAGCAGCTACACCATCATCGGCGCGCGCCAGCAGGGCGTGGTGCTGCGGTTCGGCCAGTATTCGCGCACCCTAGCACCGGGCTTCCACCTGAAGCTGCCGCAGCCGATCGAGTCGGTGAACAAGGTCGAGGCCACCCGCATCCGCTCGGTCACCGACAAGGTGGCCATGCTGACCCGCGACGAGAACATCATCACGATCGACTTCACCGTGCAGTACCAGGTGGACGACTCGCGCAAATACCTGTTCTCGCTGAACGACCCCGACGGCACCATCAGCGCTGCGGCCGAGGCCGCCGTGCGTTCGGTGATCGGCGGCAGCGACATGGACCAGATCCTGTCCGCCGCCGGTGCCAGCCTGGTCGCCCAGGCGCAGCAGGCGCTGCAGAAAACGCTGGACGGCTACGACTCCGGCCTGCGCGTCACCGAGGTCAGCTTCCAGAACGTGGCGCCGCCGAACGAGGTGAAGGACGCCTTCGACGACGTCAACAACGCCCGCGAAGACAAGCAGAGCATCGAGAACGGCGCCCTGGCCTACGCCAGCAAGGTGGTGCCGGTGGCCCGCGGCGACGCCGCCCGCATCGCGGCCGAAGCGGCCGGCTACAAGGCCGAACGCATCGCCCGCGCCCAGGGTGACGCGGCCCGCTTCGACCTGCTGCTGAAGGAATACAAGGCCGCGCCGGAAGTGACCCGCAAGCGGCTGTGGCTGGAAACGATGGAACAGGTGATGGCGAAGAACCCGAAGGTGATCGACGGCTCCGGCGGTCGCAACATCATCAACCTGCCGACGCTGCAGGGCAGCGCAACGACCACCTCGCCCGAATCGGCGGTGGTGGGCACGGTGGTCGCGCCCGCCAGCAGCGATGCGGCCAGCAAGGGAGCACAGCCATGATGAAGATCGGCTCCATCGTCCTCGCCGTGCTGGTCGCCCTGCTGGGCATCAACAGCATGTTCGTGGTCAGCGAAGGGCACAGCGCCCTGTTGCTGCAGTTCGGTCGCATCGTGCGCACCGACTACCAGCCCGGCCTGCATTTCAAGCTGCCGGTGATCCAGCAGGTGATGAATTTCGACAAGCGCATCCTGTCGCTGGACGCGCCGCCGGAGCGCTACTTCACCTCCGAGAAGAAGAGCGTCAACGTCGACTTCTACGTGAAGTGGCGCGTCGCCGACAACGCCGCCTACTACCGCGCCACCGGCGGCGACCAGCTGCAGGCCGCGCAGCGGCTGACTCCGATCGTGAAGGACGCGCTGCGCTTCGAGTTCAACGCCCGCACCTTGCCCGACCTGATCTCCGGTGGCCGCAAGGACATCACCGAGCGCGTGCGCGCGCAGACCGACGCGTCGGCGCGCAAGAACCTCGGCATCGCCGTGGTCGACGTGCGCATCAAGCGCATCGACCTGCCCAACGAGGTCAGCGAATCGGTGTACAAGCGCATGCGCGCCGAGCGCCTGCAGTTGGCCAACGAGCTGCGCTTCACCGGCCAGGAATCGGCCGAGACGATCCAGGCCGACGCCGACCGCCAGGGCCAGGTGCTGCGTGCCGACGCCCAGCGCGATGCGGCCAAGGTCCGCGGCGAGGGCGACGCCCAGGCGGCCACCATCTACGCGCAGGCCTACAACCAGGACCCGGAGTTCTTCAACTTCTACCGCAGCCTGTCGGCGTATCGCAGTTCGTTCGAGGACGGCAAGGGCGTGATGATCCTGAAGCCCGACGACGAGTTCCTGCGCTACTTCGAACAATCCAGCTCCAAGCGCTGAGTCGCGGCCGATGCGCCAGCTGAGTGCCGCGTTGTGCCTGGTGCTGGTGATCGAGGGACTCATGCTGTTCGCGGCGCCGCGCGGCTGGCAGGCAATGATGCGCGAGGCGCTGAAACTGCCGCCGCGCCGCTTGCGTCTGATCGGCGCCGGCGCGATGGTGGCCGGACTGGTGCTGCTGCAGATTTTTCACTGATACGCGCAGCCCCATCCCGGCGGCGCAAAACCTGATCGAAACCTCCCGGAGTAATGCAATGGGCAAGTCAGTAGTCATCCTCGGAGCCCAGTGGGGCGACGAAGGCAAGGGCAAGATCGTCGACCTGCTGACCGAGCGGGTCAGTGCGGTGGCGCGCTTCCAGGGCGGCCACAACGCCGGCCACACGCTGGTGATCAAGGGCAAGAAGACCGTGCTGCACCTGATCCCCTCGGGCATCCTGCGCGACGACGCGCTGTGCCTGATCGGCAACGGCGTGGTGCTGTCCCCCGAGGCGTTGATCAGCGAGATCGCCGAGCTCGAGGCCAACGGCGTCGAAGTGCGCTCGCGCCTCAAGATCAGCCCGGCCACGCCGCTGATCATGCCGTACCACATCGCGGTGGACAAAGCGCGCGAGATCGCTGCCGGCGGCAAGGCCATCGGTACCACCGGCCGCGGCATCGGCCCGGCGTACGAGGACAAGGTCGCCCGCCGCAGCGTGCGCGTGGCCGACCTGATGTACCCGCACGAGCTGCCGGCGCTGATCAAGACCGCGGTCGACTACCACAACTTCATCCTCACCCAGTGGCTGAAGGTCGAGCCGGTCGACTACCAGAAGGTTCTCGACGACGCGCTGGCCTGGGGCGAATACATCCGTCCGCTGGTCGACGACGTCGCCACCATCCTGCATGACGTGCGCGCCGAAGGCGGCAACATCCTGTACGAGGGCGCCCAGGGCGCGCTGCTGGACATCGACCACGGCACCTATCCCTACGTCACCTCGTCCAACACCACCATCGGCGGCGCGCTGGCCGGCACCGGCGTGGGCGCGCGCGACATCGACTACGTGCTGGGCATCTGCAAGGCCTACGCCACCCGCGTCGGCAGCGGCCCGTTCCCCACCGAGCTGCACGACGAAATGGGCGAGCGCCTGCGCAAGGTCGGCAACGAATTCGGCGCCAGCACCGGCCGTCCGCGCCGCTGCGGCTGGATCGACCTGGTCGCGCTCAAGCGCGCCACCCAGATCAACGGCATCAACGGCCTGGCCATCACCAAGCTCGACGTGCTCGACGGTCTGGAAACCATCAAGGTCTGCATCGCCTACGAATACCGGGGCAAGCGCCGCGAACTGGCCCCGCTCGACGCCGACGGCTGGGACGAGTGCAAGCCGGTCTACCTGGAATTCCCCGGCTGGCAGGAATCCACCGCCGGCATCCGCGAATGGAACAAGCTGCCGCCGGCGGCGCGTGCGTACCTGCGTGCGGTCGAGGAACTGTCGGGTTGCAAGCTGGCTCTGGTCGCCACCGGCGCGGATCGCGACGACACCATCAGCCTTGATGATCCGTTCGCCTGATCGCGAATGTCGTTGAGAAAAGCCCCGCATCGCGGGGCTTTTTCATGGTGCTTTAGCGAGGAGATCCGCTCCAGCCATTGGTTGGCATGTTCGAAGGGGCGTCGACGCTTTCCCTGCCGCAGCGTGTTGACCTGAACTTCGCATCCGCCGATCTACGGTGCCCGCGACCGGATCAACCGCAGCGGGAGAACACCATGTCCGACGAACACGTCAAGACACCGATCGACCACATTGGCGACACGCTGGCGCAGTTGAAGGAGATGCGGCATTACTCCAAGAACAATGTGGAGGCGCTGACCGCAGCCTGGCTGTTGTACGACGGCGAGTTGTCGAAGCTGAAGCAGGCGGACCGGATTGCGAACCTGATGGACCAGCAGAGCAAATTGCACGATGCGCTGGAGACGACCATCGCCGAGTTCGAGGATGTATTGGTGAAGATGCAGCCACCGCCGGAGGCGTAGCGGTTTGGCTGATGCGAGGAAGAGCCCCCGGATTCGGGGCTTTTCCTTGAATGGGTTCGTTGTGGTGTGGATGTCGGCGTCGCGCCACTCGTCGGCAGCCAACCGGTGCATCGATCCAGGTCGGTGGTTCACTGCCGGCGGAGAATTCCATCGCCGACGCCGAGGCAGAGCCGCCACCACCAGCGTGTCGACGGCCTGGCCGTGTGCGTCACGATCGTTGGCGGCGTGGATGATTCGGGCGACGCCAGTCTGCGCAGCAGGCGCGGGTCGGCGATGTGGCCGTGCAGGATCAGCAGCTCGGTCCAGAGGGAGCTCATGGGGATATCCGTTGAGGGAGGGAGTGAAGCGAGCGGCGCGCTCAGTCGCAGGTGTCGCCCACGAGCGTGGTGGCCTGCATCGACGGCCGCGCGCTGAAGCGGTTGTACCAGGATGACAAGCGGGGACGTCCTGCCGCGAAGGGGTAGACGTTGCGGAAGGCGATCCAGCTCAACGTGGTGGCCAGCGCGATGTCGCCGATGTCGGGGACGGTTTCCGTGACTGTTGCCTCGCCGATTTCCTGCTCGAGGAAATCGCAGGCGGCGGCGATCTTTTCAAGCTGGCCTTGCAGCATAGGCGGCCAGCGTGAGGCTTCGGGACGGCGCTCGGACTCCCAGCGCGCGGCGATGCCGGCGTCGGCCATGCCCAGCGCGAGTGCCTGCCGGCGCAGGGCGCGGTAGCGGCCGCCGTGCTCGGTCGGGATCAGTTTCGCACCGCTGTGCAGGCCGTCGAGGTATTCGCAGATCACGCTGGAGTCGAACAGCGCCAGGTCGTCGTCGACGATCAACACGGGCACCTTGCCGAGCGGGTTGAGCCCAAACACTTCGTCGTTGCGGCGGGTGGGGCTGGTGTCGTGATGCATCACCTCGAGCCGGTGCTGCAGGCCGAGTTCGTGGGCGGCGACGAGCACCTTGCGGGCGTAGGGCGAGTGCGTCTGGTAGAGGAGTTTCATCGGTGTGCGTGCTCCGGGAGAAGGGTGTGCTCACGCCGCCAGCAGGCGCTCGCGCATCGCTGGCGACAGGTTGCCGCCGCAGAGGATCGTCGCCACGCGGCGGCCGGCGAAGCGCTCCGGGTCGTCGAGGATGGCCGCCACGCCGACCGCGCCGGATGGTTCCACTGCAATGCCGAGGTGGTGGTGGATGAGACGCATCGCCTCGAAGATCCGCGCCTCGGACACGGCGACCACGTCGTCGCAGCACGTACGAAGGTGCGTCAGCGTGGCGGCAATCGGCACGCGCACCGCGATGCCGTCGGCGATGGTGTCGGTGCGGGCGGTCTCGACGACGTGGCCGGCGTCGATCGACAGCTTCATCGCCGGCGCGCCGGCCGCCACCACCGCGATGATTTCCGCGTGCGGCGCCACGTGCCGGATCGCGGTGCCGACGCCGGCCAGCAGTGCGCCGTTGCCCAGTTGCACCACGATGGCGTCGAACGACGTCGACGCGGCGAGTTCGAGTGCGAGCGTGCCGGCGCCTTCGGCCAGCTCGGCCTCGCTGCCGTCCTCGACGAAGCGCAGGCCGGCGGCGGCATGGTGGCGAGCGGCGTCCTTGGCCGCGTCGAAATCGATGCCGGCCAGCCGCACCTCGGCGCCCAGCCGGCGCATCGCGTCCAGCTTCACCGGGTTGGCGGTTTCCGCGGCGAACACGGTGCAGGTGTGGCCGCGCCGGATCGCTGCACGCGCCAGGCCCTGGCCGAAATTGCCGGCGGACGCGCAGACCACCGGTTCGCCCGGCGGCAGCGCCAGCGCGGCGAACAGCTCGGTGCCGCGGCCCTTGAACGAGCCGATCGGGTTGGCGGTTTCGTCCTTGGCGACCAGCTGGCAGTGCAGCGCCGCGTCGAAGGCGACGTTGGTGAGCGTGGGCGAATCCAGGAACACCGGATCGATGTGGTGCGAGGCGTCGAGGACGTGTTCGATGCGGGTGTGCGTGGGCATGGGCGAGGGCTCGCAATGACGTGGGAGGCGACGACCTATGCTAGGTTTCCGCGGCGCGGCGAAGTGGCGTTGTTCGCCCGCGAAACGGGTTTTCTTCCCGCACCACGAGGTGTTTTCGCCCGATGCCTGCCGAACTGGACAAATTCGATCGCCGGATCCTCGCGATCGTGCAGCGCGATGCGCGACGCTCCGCCGAGATGATCGGCGCCGACATCGGCCTGTCGGCGTCGGCCGTGCAGCGTCGCATGGCGAGGCTACGGGAGGAGGGCGTGATCGTGGCGGAGGTGGCGCTGATCGATCCGCGCAGCGTGGACCGGCGGCTCACCGTGATCGCCGATCTCGAGGTCGAGCGCGAACGGCCCGAGCTGCTGGCCAGCCTGCGCCAGTGGATCGCGGCGGAGCCGGCGATCCAGCAGGCGTGGTACGTGACCGGCGATGGCGACTACGTGCTGGTGGTGACCGCGCGCGATGTCGACGACTACGATGCGCTGATGCAACGGCTGGTCGCCGCCAACGCCAATGTGAAACGCTTTCGTACCCGCGTGGCGCTGGACACGCTCAAGCGCGGCCTGGTCTTGCCGGTGGACGCGGCGCCCGGCTGAGGCTGCGCCAACTGCATCGGGGCAGAAGCTTCTGACGGCGGCGAAATGCCGTCATGGTTGCGCCAAAGCAATAGGAAAAGGCCCCGGCATCGAGACCTCTCCTGCGCCACCGATCAATGACGCTGGCGATGAATCGCGCGGCTGTTGCGGTTTTCCGCGCGGTTGAGGCGGCGGGTTTCGCCTTTGGTCAGGTGGCCGTTGTGCTTCGCTTCGGCGGCGCTTTCGCGCTGGGCGATGTTGGCGGCGCGGCGCTGGTCGTTGGCTGCCTGCTGCGGCGTGATGGTGCCGTTGGCGACGCCTTTGGCGGTGCGCGCCTGCTGGTTGTCGATGCGCTGGTTGACCTCGTTGACGCGGGGGTGACCGGGGACGGTGGTGTCGGTGGCCATCGCGCTGGCGCTGGCGAACGCGGTGCAGGCGATCAGGCTGAGCAGACCGAGGCGGATCATCGAAGCGTGGTTCATGACGGTGTCCTTCAGTGTGTGAGCCCGGCGGTGGGGTACTGCCATGTCGTGCCGGACGAACGGCGGCATGCCGGAAGGAGAACGCCGTTCGGCGCCACGCGTTGACGGCGTGGCGGGTCATCGCAAACGTTGCGGTTCAGCGCCGCGACAGGCCGGTTCTGGCGGTGCCCGCGACGAACCCGTGCCATCAGTCACGCGCAACCCCGCGCGCTCCAGTCGCATCCATGATCCATGTGTGGCGCGGCTTGCAGGTGTTTCGCGCGCGTCACGAAGGATCTGCCCGATCGCCCGGCGGCGCCGCGAAGACGCCGGCCGGTTCCCCCGAATGACTCCGCGAGGTATGACTGATGCGTGCACTTCTGGTTCTGCTGTTGTCTGGCGGCGTGTTGTCGATGGCGCAGGCCGCCTCGGTCCACTACGTCGACGTGGTCAACGATTCGGCAAGCAACGTGACGGCGGTGTCCGCCACGATGGACGGCATGCGCTGGGAGCCGCTGGCCGTCGGCTACCGCTCCTTGCAGGCGAACAGCGTGACCACGCTGGCGGTGCAGCGCGAAGGCGGCTGCCGCCGCGACTTCCGCGTGGACTTTGTCGACGGGCGGCGGATGACGGTGCAGGGCTTCGACATCTGCCGCAACCGCAGCCTGCACCTGGGCCGGGCGTTGGCGCGGGCGCGCTGAACCGGGCGCTGGCCCGCGAAGGTCGACCAGGCTCGCCCATGACTTCCGGCGCTTTCCGGCGCCGGGGCATGCGCGCCACCATCGCGGGAATGACCGCCTCGGCGCCGGGTTTCCGTCGGCCCGCGGCATTCCGCACTTCGCCCACCCTGACACGGAAGATACTCATGCGCAGCACCTTGCTGGTTTCCGCGATCGCCCTGGCGCTCGCTGGCGTTTCGATGACGGCCATGGCGGCCACGCCGGCGGCGATGTCCGCGGCCGACCTGGCCACCACCCAGCTGCCGCGCACGGTGCGGCCCAGCCACTACGACGTGGCGGTGACGCCGCATGCGGACAAGCTGAGCTTCGACGGCCAGGTGACGGTGACCGTCGACGTGCTGCAGCCGACCCACAGCATCACGCTCAACGCGATCGACATGACGTTCTCGTCGGTGCGCCTGACCCCGACCAGGCTGAAGATCGCCATCGCCGCGCCCAAGGTGACGGTGGATGCGAAGGCGCAGACGGCGACGTTCACCTTCGCCCAGCCGCTGCCTGCCGGGACCTACCAGCTGGCGATGAGCTACACCGGCAAGATCGGCACCCAGGCCAACGGCCTGTTCGCGATCGACTACGACACCACGGCGGGCAAGAAGCGCGCGCTGTACACCCAGTTCGAGAACTCCGACGCCCGCCGCTTCATCCCGTCCTGGGACGAGCCGGCCTACAAGGCCACCTTCAACCTCGCCGTGACCGTGCCCAGCGACGAGATGGCGGTGAGCAACATGCCCGTCGCCTCGACCAAGGACCTGGGCAACGGCATGAGTCGCGTGACGTTCCAGCCGTCGCCGAAGATGTCGACCTACCTGCTGTTCTTCGGCCTGGGCGAGTTCGAGCGCGCCACCACCATGGCCGACGGCACCGAGATCGGCGTGATCACGCAGAAGGGCAAGAAGGCACAGGCCGGCTTCACCCTGCAGTCCGGCGCGGCCGTGCTGAAGGAATACAACGACTATTTCGGCGTGAAGTATCCGCTGCCCAAGCTGGACAACATCGCCTCGCCGGGCAGCAGCCAGTTCTTCTCGGCGATGGAGAACTGGGGCGCGATCTACACCTTCGAATACGCCTTGCTGCTGGACCCGAGCTTCTCGACTCAGTCGGACAAGCAAGCGGTGTTCAACACCGCCGCCCACGAAATGGCGCACCAGTGGTTCGGCGACCTGGTGACGATGCGCTGGTGGGACGACCTGTGGCTCAACGAAGGCTTTGCCTCGTGGATGGCCGCGCGCACCACCGAGAAGCTGCACCCGGAGTGGCATACGCACCTGGATGCGGTGGGCACGCGCGAGGGCGCGATGTCGCGCGACGCGGTCGCCACCACGCACCCGGTGGTGCAGCACGTGGAGACGGTGGAGCAGGCCAGCCAGGCGTTCGACGCGATCACCTACGCCAAGGGCGAGGCGGTGATCAACATGCTGGAAGCCTATGTCGGCCCCGATGCCTGGCGCGCCGGCGTGCGCAACTACATCAAGGCCCACGCCTACGGCAACACGGTGTCGGACGACCTGTGGAAGGCGGTGCAGGGCGCGGCCGGCAAGCCGGTCACCCAGATTGCGCACGACTTCACCCTGCAGCCGGGCATTCCGCTGATCCGCGTGGCGTCGTCCGCGTGCAGCAACGGCAAGACCACGCTGACCCTGAGCCAGGGCGAGTTCACCAAGGATCGCCCGAACAAGACGCCGCTGAAGTGGCACGTGCCGGTGATCGCGCAGAGCATCGGCGGCAGCGAGGTCGCCCGCACCGTGGTGGACGGCAAGGCCACGCTGGACGTGGCCGGCTGCGGCCCGGTGCTGGTGAACGCGGGGCAGAGCGGCTACTACCGCACGCTGTACACGCCGGCGGAATTCGCCGCGATCAAGGGCCAGTTCGCCAAGCTGGCGCCGATCGACCAGATGGGCCTGATGGGCGACAGCTGGGCGCTGGGCATGGCCGGCCTGCAGCCGGCGTCCAGCTACCTCGACCTGGCCCAGGTCACCCCGGCCGATGCCGACCCGCAGATCTGGGGCAACATCGCCGGCAGCTTCTCCGGCCTGCACGGCTATTACCGCGGCGACGACGCGCGTCAGGCGCGTCTTGATGCGTTCGCGATCAAGCAGCTGAAGCCGGTGTTTGCCCGCGTGGGCTGGGAGGCGAAGGCCGACGAGGGCGACCCCACCACGATCCTGCGCACCCAGCTGATCGGCGTGCTGGCCGACCTCGGCGATGCCGACGTGATCAGTGAAGTGCAGCGTCGCTACGCCGCGCAGGACACCGATCCGAAGGCCGTGCCGGCGGCCCTGCGCAAGACCATCTATGCGGTGGTGGCACGCAACGCCGACGCGGCGGGCTGGGACCAGCTGCATGCGAAGGCCAAGGCCGAGACCACGCCGCTGATCAAGGATCGCCTGTATGCGCTGCTTTCGATCAGCAAGGACAAGGCGCTGGCCAAACGCGCGCTGGAGCTGGCGTTGACCGACGAACCGGGCGCCACCAACAGCGCCGGCATGATCCGTGCGGTGGGCTACGAGCACCCCGACATGGCTTGGGAATTCGCGATGGCGCACCGGGCGCAGATCGACAAGCTGGTTGACTCCACCTCCAGCAGCCGCTACTACCCGGGCATCGGCGCCAGCTCCAATGATCCGGCGATGATCGACAAGATCAACGCCTATGCCGACGCACACATCGCCAAGGGCTCGCGCCGCGCGGCGGAGACGGTGATCGCGAACATCCAGTACCGGCAGATGGTGCGCAAGGAACGGCTGCCCGCGATCGACGCCTGGCTGGCGAAGAACGGCGGCTGATCCGCTTGCCCGTGACGGCGCCCGCTTGCACCAGCGGGCGCCGCCTGGTGCGATTGGCGATACGCCCGGCGGACGATGTACCTTGCGTCTGCGCGCCGGCTGGCGCGATCGCCGCGCAGCTGCGGCGACCCGTCTTCATGCTTGAGTCCGAGAGCGATGGCCGATTTCGAAAAGCTGGAACCCGACAGCACCGTCTACCGCACACTGCTGGAGTCCACCAAGGCCATTCCCTGGAAGATCGACTGGGACAGCAAGCAGTTCGCCTATATCGGACCGCAGATCGAGGCGCTGCTGGGCTGGACGCCGGCGAGCTGGCAGACGGTGGGCGACTGGGCCAGCCGCATGCATCCGCAGGATCGCGAGTGGGTGCTGAATTTCTGCGTGGCGCAATCGCAGGCCGGTGTCGATCATGAAGCCGACTACCGGGCGCTGACCCGCGACGGCCACTACGTGTGGATTCGCGACGTGGTGCACGTGGTGCGCCGGGCGGACGGTTCGGTCGATTCGCTGATCGGCTTCATGTTCGACATCAGCGAACGCAAGCAGACCGAACAGAAACTGGCGAGCCTGCAGAAGGAACTGGAGGAACTGTCCTTCCGCGACGGCCTCACCGGCGTGGCCAACCGGCGCCGCTTCGATGCGCTGATGGAACTGGAATGGAGCAACGCGTGGCGCAACCGCCAGCCGCTGTCGTTGCTGATGATCGATATCGACTACTTCAAGCAGTACAACGACTGCTACGGCCACCTCGAAGGCGACGCCTGCCTGAAGCGCGTCGCCTGGCTGCTGGCTTCCGCCGCGACCCGCGCACGCGACCTGCTGGCGCGTTTCGGCGGCGAGGAATTCGTGCTGCTGCTGCCGGAAACCGACGAGGCGGCGTCGCACAAGCTGGCCGCGCGCTGCCGCGACCTGATCCTGGCCGAGCAGATTCCCCATGCGCAGTCCGCGGTCGGCCCGGTGCTGACCATCAGCGTCGGCGCGGCCACCTGCATTCCCGCGCACGCCGACGAGCTGCGCGGCTTCCT
This sequence comes from Rhodanobacter sp. FDAARGOS 1247, assembly GCF_016889805.1. Lineage (NCBI taxonomy): Bacteria > Pseudomonadati > Pseudomonadota > Gammaproteobacteria > Lysobacterales > Rhodanobacteraceae > Rhodanobacter > Rhodanobacter sp. FDAARGOS 1247. The sequence goes on along the minus strand of NZ_CP069535.1, from coordinate 2,017,317 downwards.
CGACAGCGTCGACAAGCGGCTGTACCGGGCCAAGCAGCAGGGCCGGGACTGCATCGTGGCGGCAAGCTGACCGGCGCCAGGCCTGTCGGACCGGCGATCGACGCCGGCAGATCGCGTTCGCTGGCACGCTTCGTGCGCGTTGCCGTGGCCGGTTTTTCCCGGCGCCGCGGGCCATGTGCCGCCCCCGAACCGAGCGTATGCTGCCGCCGTGTTTCGTAGCCTTCACCACGGACGAGGGGAGATACGTCATGGCAACACTGCTGCTGGTCAAGGGGAATTCCGGGAACGATGTCGCCACGCTGCGCAAGCGCCTGGCCGGGGTACTCGGCGACGACGCGCGCGACTTTCCGGGATTGGCGACGGGCGACATTTTCGACGAGCAGGTCGACGCGGCGGCGCGGCGATGGCAGGCCGGCATCGGGATGGTCGCCGATGCGGTGATCGGGCCGTGCTGCCAGGGCCTGCTCGGCATGATGCAACCACAACCGATGGCGGTACCGCTGACGGTGGACGCGGTGCAGCGGCTGTTCCCGGCCACCAAGAAGTCCAACATCGTGCGCTACCTGCCTTACGTGGCGGCAGCGCTGGGCGCGGCAGGGCTGCGCGACCGCATGATGATCTGCGCCGCGCTGGGCACTATCCGCGCCGAGAGCGAAGGCTTCGTGCCGATCGCCGAGTTTCCCTCGCACTTCAACACCACGCCGGGGCTGCCCGCGTTCAGTGCCTACGACGGACGCAAGTCGCTGGGCAACGACCAGCCCGGCGACGGCGCGCGCTATCGGGGCCGCGGCTTCGTGCAGCTGACGGGGCGGGCGAACTACCACACCTACGCGGCCCTGATCGGCGTCGACATCGAAGCCTTTCCGGACCTGGCCAACGCGCCCGAGGTGGCGGCCGTGCTGCTGGCGCTGTTCCTGGCGCACGCGGCGGACAGGATGCGCACGGCGCTGGCGGCGAACAACTACGCGGCGGCACGCAAGCTGGTCAACGGCGGCAGCTACGGACTGGCAAGCTTCCGCAACGTGTTCCAGCTGGCCGCGTCGGTCTGGCCGGTGGCCGTTCGCGGCGTGGGTGCGACTCGCAAGGCCGGCGCGGCTCGCAAGGCCGTCGCAGCGGCGGCGACGGGCGCGGCGAAACTCGACGCCAGCAAGGACCCGGTCGACCTGCGCGATCGCGCCTACCAGCCGCCGCCGGCCAGCCTGCCGGATCGTTACCCCACCGATGCGCAGATCAACGAGTTCCTGCCGGCCTATACCGGGGCCGGCCTGATCCTCGACCAAGGGCAGGAAGGCGCGTGCACCGGTTTCGGCCTGGCCTGCGTGGTCAACTACCTGCGCTGGCGCAAGAGCGGGATGCCGGGTCGACTGGCTTCGGTCAGCCCGCGCATGTTCTACAACTTCGCCCGCCGCTACGACGAATACGCGGGCGAGAACTACGACGGTTCGAGCTGCCGTGGCGCGCTGAAGGGCTGGTATCACCACGGCGTCTGCATGGAGGTCGACTGGCCGTATCGGCAGGAGGACACGCAGCCGCCGAAGTTCGGTTACGCCACCCGCGCCACCGCCAACACGCTGGGCGTGTATTACCGGATCGAGCTGAAGACGATCAGCGACCTGCAGGCGGCGATCCACGAAGTGGGCGCGATCTACGTGTCGGCCAACACGCACCAGGGCTGGCAGGACGTGCCGACCGTGCGCCGGAAGCTGGCCGGGCACGACAGCCTGCCGGTGATCGCGTTCGACGGCAAACCCTCGCACGACGACGGCCACGCCTTCGCCCTGGTCGGTTTCAACACCGACGGCTTCGTGGTGCAGAACTCCTGGGGCAAGAGCTGGGGCTGCGGCGGTTTCGCCGTGCTGACCTACGCCGACTGGCTGGCCAACGGCATGGACGCATGGGTGGCCGCGATGGGCGTGTCGGGCGTGGTGCTGGGCCAGCTCGCGGCGGGCAGCAAGGGTGGCAGCAGCCGTGTCGGCACCAACCGCAGCCTGTGGTGGGACGAGGCCACCGCCTACGAGCACAGCGTGGTGCTGGGCAACGACGGCCGGGTGACGCGCTACCTCACCCAGGACGAGATGAGTCGCTCGCTGCTGTTCCAGGCCTGCACGCTGCCGGACCAGTGGTTCCGCCAGCAGAAGGCGACGACCAAGCGGCTGGTGATCTATGCCCACGGCGGACTCAACAGCGAGGCCGCGGCGATCGAACGCGCGCGGGCGATGGGGCGCTACTTCATCGGCAACGGCTGCTATCCGCTGTTCGTGATCTGGAAGACCGGCATGCTCGAATCGATCGGCGACATCTTCGCCGACAAGTTCCGGCGCGAGCCGCCGCGGGCCGGCGGCATTCGCGAGAAGATCAGCGACGCCACCGACATCCTCGTCGAGCGCACCGTCGGCCGTCCGCTGGCGCGGCCGATCTGGAGCGAGATGAAGGAAAACGCCGAAGCCGCCAGCCTGCCCACGCGGGGCGGCGACCTGCTGGTGACGGCGCTGCAGAACCTGGCCAAGACCTGGGGCGACCAGCTGGAGATCCACCTGGTCGGCCACTCCGCCGGTTCGATCTTCCATGGCTACCTGGTCGACCTGCTGGCCGCGCGCGGGCTGGAGGCGCAGACCGCATCCATCCACCTGTACGCGCCGGCCTGCACCGTGCAGTTCGCCAACCGCCACTACGCGCCACACGATGCCCTGATGCAGCGGCTTTACCTGGGCATCCTGTCCGACCGCAACGAGCGTGACGACAACACCGCGGCGATCTATCGCAAGTCGCTGCTGTACCTGGTGTCCAACGCCCTGGAGCTGGATGTGCGCACGCCGATCCTCGGCCTGGCGAACGTGATGGACGCCGGGTACAAGGGCTGGGACGGTTCGTCCAGCACGGCCGAGGCGCTGGGCAACTGGCGCCAAGTGGCGAAGCAGACCGGCCTGGGCAAGCGCACCGAAGTCATCGATGTGGACAAGGTGCCCACCTGCCTGCACCCGGAGGTCGCCATCGACGCGGGGCATGGCAGCTTCGACAACAACGTCGAGGTGCTGGGTCGCACCCTGGAACGCATCACCGGCGCGAAGCTGGCGCTGCCGGTGGACGACCTGCGCGGGTTCTAGCCGGGGTTTTCCACCATAAAAAAGGCCCCGCCGTGGCGGGGCCTTCGCATCGGACGATCGACCGATGGTTACGCTTCGACGTCTTCCCGGTACGCATCCACCGGGATGCACGAACACATGATGTTCTTGTCGCCGTAGACGTTGTCGACGCGGGCCACCGGCGGCCAGTATTTCTGCAGCTTCAGGCTGGCCAGCGGGAAGGCGGCCAGTTCGCGCGGGTAGGCGTGGGTCCACTCGCTGGCGCTGACCATGGTGGCGGTGTGCGGCGCGTTGGTGAGCGGGTTGTCCTCGCGGTCCAGCTTGCCTTCCTCGACGGCGCGGATCTCGTCGCGGATCTGGATCATCGCGTCGATGAAGCGGTCGAGCTCGACCCGCGATTCGCTTTCGGTCGGTTCCACCATCAGCGTGCCGGAGACCGGGAAGCTCAGCGTGGGCGCGTGGAAGCCGAAGTCGATCAGCCGCTTGGCCACGTCCTCGGCGCCGATGCCCGTCGCGTCCTTCAGCGGGCGCAGGTCGAGGATGCATTCATGCGCGACCAGGCCGTTGCGGCCGGTGTACAGGGTGGGGTAGTGCGGCGCCAGCCGTTTCGCCACGTAGTTGGCATTGAGCAGGGCCATCTGGGTGGCCTTGCGCAGGCCCTGCTGGCCCATCATGGTGATGTACATCCAGCTGATCGGCAGGATCGACGCGCTGCCGAACGTGGCGGCGCTGACCATCGCGCCGTTGCCGGTGCCCTCGGTGCGCGCGCCGTCGTTGCCCAGCGCGCCCGGCAGGAACGGCGCCAGGTGCGAACGCACCGCGCACGGGCCCACGCCCGGGCCGCCGCCGCCGTGCGGGATGCAGAAGGTCTTGTGCAGGTTGAGGTGGCTGACGTCCGAGCCCCACTTGCCGGGCTTGGCCACGCCGACCAGCGCGTTCATGTTGGCGCCGTCGGTGTACACCTGTCCGCCGTGCTGGTGGACGATGTCGCAGATGGCGACCACGTCTTCCTCGAACACGCCGTGGGTGGACGGGTAGGTCAGCATGATCGCGGCGAGGTTGGCCGAGTGCTTCGCGGCCTGCGCGCGGATGTCTTCCAGGTCCACGTTGCCGTTCGCGTCGCACTTGGTGACCACCACCTTCATGCCGCACAGGTGGGCGGACGCCGGGTTGGTGCCGTGGGCGGATTCGGGGATCAGGCAGATGTCGCGATGGCCTTCGCCGCGCGACTGGTGATACGCACGAATCGCCAGCAGGCCCGCGTATTCGCCCTGGGCGCCGGAGTTCGGCTGCAGGCTCACCGCGTCGTAGCCGGTGATCTCCACCAGTTGCGCTTCCAGCCCGGCGATCAGTTCCTGGTAACCCTGGGTCTGCGCGGCGGGTGCGAACGGATGGATGTTGGCGAATTCCGGCCAGGTGACCGGGATCATCTCGGCGGTGGCGTTGAGCTTCATCGTGCACGAGCCCAGCGGGATCATCGTGCGATCCATCGCCAGGTCCTTGTCGGCCAGCGCGCGCAGGTAGCGCAGCAGTTCGTGCTCGCTGTGATGCGTGTTGAACACCGGGTGGGTGAGGAACGGCGAGGTGCGCTGCAGTGCCTGCGGGATCAGCGACGGCGCGCTGGCGTCCAGTTCGTCGATGCCGGGCAACTGCGCGTCATCGCCACCGAAGATGCGCCACAGCAGTTCGATGTCGGCGCGGGTGGTGGTCTCGTCCAGCGAGATGCACAGGTACTCGCCCCAGGCCTTGCGCAGGTTGGCGCCCAGCGCCACCGCGCGGGCGGCGATGGCGTCGGTGCGATCGCCGGTCTTCAGGCTGATCGTGTCGAACGCGCTGTCGTGGTGGCTGGCGGTGAAGCCGAGCTGCTGCAGGCCGGCCTTGAGGATCGCGGTGAGCCGCGCCACACGGGAAGCGATGCGGGCGAGGCCCTTGGGACCGTGGTAGACGGCGTACATCGAGGCCATCACGGCAAGCAGCACCTGGGCGGTGCAGATGTTGCTGGTGGCCTTCTCGCGGCGGATGTGCTGTTCGCGCGTCTGCAAGGTGAGGCGATAGGCCTTGTTGCCCTCGGCATCGATGGAGACGCCGATCAGGCGGCCCGGCATCGAGCGCTTGTACGCGTCGCGGCAGGCCATGAAGGCGGCATGCGGACCGCCGAATCCGAACGGCACGCCGAAGCGCTGGGTGTTGCCGATCACGATGTCGGCGCCCATTTCGCCCGGCGACTTCAACAGGGTCAGCGCCAGCAGGTCGGTGGCGAAGATCGCCAGCGCGCCCTTGGCATGGATCTTCGCCACTTCCTCGCTCCAGTCCAGCAGCCAGCCGCTGCTGGCCGGGTACTGGATCAGCGCCGCGAAGTAGTCGTCCGCGGCGATCGCGGCATCCCAGGCCTCGGCGGAATCGGCCAGGGTGATCGTCAGGCCCAGCGGCTCGGCGCGGGTGCGCATCACCTCGATGGTCTGCGGGTGGGCATCGCCGAACACCACGATGGCGTTGCCCTTGTTCTTGCTCGAGCGCTTGGCCAGGGTCATCGCCTCGGCCGCGGCGGTGGCTTCGTCCAGCAGCGAGGCGTTGGCGATCTCCATGCCGGTGAGGTCGGCGCACATCGTCTGGAAGTTGATCAGCGCCTCCATGCGACCCTGCGAGATCTCCGCCTGGTAAGGCGTGTAGGCGGTGTACCAGGCCGGGTTTTCCAGGATGTTGCGCAGGATGACGTTGGGCGTCAGCGTGCCGTAATAGCCCTGGCCGATGAAGCTGCGGAACACCTGGTTGTGATCGGCGATCGCGCGGATCTTGGCCAGCGCTTCTTCTTCGGTGATCGCCGTGGGCAAGGCCAGCGGTGCGGCGGACTTGATCGAGGCGGGCACGATGGCGTCGGTCATCGACTCCAGCGAATCGTGGCCGACCACGCGCAGCATCTGCGCGATCTCGGCGTCATCCGGGCCGATGTGGCGTTCGATGAAGGCGCCGTGGTTTTCGAGGTCACGCAGGGAAGTGGGGTTGTGGCTCATGGCTGGGCATCCGAAGACTGGCGTGTCGTGCCGCACGCGGGGCGCCCCTCTGTCCTTTTGCCTGAGAGTTTGGAAACGCGGCGGCGTCTCGTGCCCCTTCGGCGGCGGCTTCAGCCGCTCTCTCCAGAGTGTTCACGCATGGTGGTATGGGGGCCTGAGCGATTACGGGCGTTGCGTCTTCGGCAGCGGCCGTGTCCTGCGAGGGACGGGCCGCTTCTCCCACCATGCGTTTACCGCGGCGATTATACAGGGGGAACGAGGGCTGTCGCGGCCCGCCGGCGCCCGGTTCAGGGAGCTGCCGGACCACCCTGGGTTATGCTCGACTGCCTCATCGATCGGGAGTGCGCATGATTCGGATCGCCGACATCGACCATGTGGTGTTGCGTGTCATCGACAGCGACGCCATGCAGCGTTTCTACTGCGACGTGCTTGGCTGCCGCGAGGAGCGTCGGCAGGACGAGATCGGCCTGGTGCAACTGCGCGCCGGCCGTTCGCTGATCGACCTGGTCGCCATCGACGGCAAGCTGGGTCGCCACGGCGGCGCCGCGCCGGGCGCGCAAGGCCACAACATGGATCACCTGTGCCTGCGCGTGGAGGATTACGACGAGGCGGCGATCCTGGCCCACCTGAAGTCGCACGGCGTGCGCGTCGGCGAACTGGGCTCGCGTTACGGCGCGCAGGGCGAGGGTCCGTCGATCTATCTGTACGACCCGCAGGGAAACATGGTCGAGTTGAAGGGGCCGCCGACTGCTTGAGTGCCATCGGCCTTCCTGACTTCAATCAAACCCGGAAAAGACGAAGGCCGCCTTGTTAGGCGGCCTTCGTTTACAATTGGTGCCCAGGAGAGGACTCGAACCTCCACGGAGTTGCCCCCGCTAGCACCTGAAGCTAGTGCGTCTACCAATTCCGCCACCTGGGCAGGTGTCACGTTGCTCAGCGAGCTGCGTGAGCCGCGTAATTTAGGCATCTGCCGACGGCTTGTCAACACTTTTTCACAACCATCTCTCGCGACGTGGCATTCTCCGCGGCGCAAACATCACAAGGATACTGAGTGACCAGAAAAACTCCCCCCAAGTCCGGCCATCCCCAGGACTCGCATCCCGCGAAGAAATCCGCCAAGCGGACACCGCGCGCTGCAGCCACGCCGGACAAGCGCACCCGGGCCGCCGCAGGCGCCGTGCGTGATCCCCATGCCGATCGCGAGGCGCAGCGTTATGCGCGCCCGATCCCCAGCCGCGAGGCGATCCTCGCCCTGCTTGAAGAGCGCGGCGAGCTGTTGACCGAAGCGCGCATTGCCGAAGCGCTCGGCATCCACGAAGAAACCGATCTCGAAGCCCTGCGCAAGCGCCTCGGCGCGATGGTGCGCGATGGCCAGATGCTGCTTGGCCGCCGTGGCGGCTACGCGCCGACCCAGAAGCTGGACCTGATCGCCGGCCGCGTGCTGGCCAATGCCGAAGGCTATGGCTTCCTGCGCCCGGACGAGGGCGGCGAAGACCTGTACCTGTCGCCGCAGCAGATGCGCGCGGTGATGCATGGCGACCGCGTGCTGGCCAGCGTGGTCGGCATCGACCGCCGCGGCCGCAAGCAGGGCGCGATCGCCGAAGTGCTGGAGCGGCGTTCGCCGCGACTGGTCGGCCGGGTGGTGATCGATGACGGCGTGACCCTGGTGACGCCCGACGACCGCCGCCTCAATCATGACGTGATGATCAAGCCAGGCACGGAGCAGGGCGCGAAGTCGGGCCAGATCGTGGTGGTCGAGATCACCGCGCCGCCCACCGCCCAGCGTGGTCCGGTGGGCGAAATCCGCGCCGTGCTGGGCGAACGCCTGCAGCCATCGCTGGTGGTGGAGATGGCAATCGCCAGCCACGACCTGCCGCACGAATGGCCGGCCGAAGTGCTGCGCGACGCGGCCCAGGTGGAAGCGGTGGTGACCGCCGCCGAGCGCGAAGGCCGCACCGACATCCGCAAGCTGCCGCTGGTGACCATCGACGGCGCCGACGCACGCGACTTCGACGACGCCGTGTATGCCGAGCCGAAGCGTGGCGGTGGCTGGCGGCTGATCGTGGCGATCGCCGACGTGTCGCACTACGTGCAGGTCGGCAACGCGCTGGATCGCGAGGCCTACGAACGCAGCACCTCGACCTACTTCCCGGGCTTCGTGGTGCCGATGCTGCCGGAGACGCTGTCCAACGGCATCTGCTCGCTGAACCCGAACGTCGAACGGCTGTGCATGGTCTGCGACATGCTGGTCGATGCAGAGGGCAATGTCACCAAGTCGAAGTTCTACGACGCGGTGATGCTGTCGCACGCCCGGCTCACCTACGACAAGGTGTGGCAGGCGGTCGGCCTGCGCGACAAGGACGCCCGCTACGAAGTGGCCGACGTGCTGCCGCAGCTGGAAAACCTGCACGCGCTGTACAAGGCGATGGCCGGCCAGCGCAAGCGGCGCGGCGCGATCGACTTCGAGACGCCGGAAGTGAAGTTCCGCCTCGACCAGAGCGGCAGCGTCGAGTCGATGGGCGCCACCGAGCGCAACGACGCGCACAAGCTGATCGAGGAATGCATGATCGCCGCCAACGTGCAGGCGGCGCTGTTCCTCGAGAAGAAGAAAGTCCCCGCGCTGTTCCGCGCCCACGAGCCGCCGCCGGCCGAGAAGTACGAAGACCTGCAGCAGTTCCTGCGCGAGTTCAAGCTGCGCATGCCGCCGGTCGACGAGGTGACCCCGGCGGACTTCGCCGAGATCCTGCGCATGGTGCACGACCGCCCCGAGCGCGAACTGATCCAGAACGTGCTGCTGCGCTCGCAGAGCATGGCCGCGTACCAGCCCGACAACCGCGGCCACTTCGGCCTGGCGCTCACCGCCTACGCGCACTTCACCTCGCCGATCCGCCGCTATCCGGACTTGCTGGTGCATCGGGCGATCCGCTATGCGCTGACCGGTCGCAAGCCGGCCGACTACACCTACAGCCCCAGCGACATGGCGGCGATGGCGATCCACTGCTCGCAGCGCGAACGCCGCGCCGAGGAAGCCGAGCGCGACGTCGACGAGCGCTTCAAATGCGCGTGGATGGAAAAGCACATCGGCAGCGAGTTCGACGGCGTGGTCACCGGCGTCACCTCGTTCGGCCTGTTCGTGGAACTGGACGAGTCGAAGGTGTCCGGCCTGGTCCACATCAGCCAGCTCGCCAACGACTACTACCACTTCGACGCCACCCGCAAATTGCTCAAGGGCGAGCGCACCGGCGCACAGTTCCGCCTGGGCGACCACGTGCGCATCCAGGTGCTGCGCGCCAGCCTGGAGGACCGCAAGATCGACTTCCGGCTGGTCTCACCGCGTACCCCGGCGACGCCGCCGACCGGCAGTGGCAAGGCGTACGACTATGCGGCCAGCGGCGAGCGCTATTCGCTGCCGAAGAAAGCCGCGGCAACCGCCAAGGCACCAGGCGTGTTCGGCCGCGCGGCCAAGGCGATCGGCCGCGCGTTCGGGCGCAAGGAAGTTGAAGTTGCCGCGCCTGCGCCAACACCGGCTCCGCGCAAGGCGGCGGTGAGCGATAATCCGCCGCCGCGTTCGTCGTCAACGGCACGCGGCGCGCAGCGTCCGGCCCGCAAGGCTGATGCGTCCTCCTCCCGTGGTCCGCGCAAGGAGGCTTCGCCCAAGCGTGGCCACGCTCCGGCCGCCGCGCCCACCGCGAAGAAGGCTTCGCGGCGTCGTCCCAAACCGAAAGGCAAGTCATGAGTGAGAGCTGGATCGTCGGGATCAACCCGGTCGAAGGTGCGCTGAGCAACGATGCCGAGCGGGTGCGCGAAGTGCTGGTCGAGAATGGCCAGCGCAACGCCCGCGTGCTGGAGCTGGCCGAACGCGCGAAGAAGTTGAACATCCCGGTGCTGCACCGGCCGCGCGACGAGCTGGACAAGCATGCCGGCGAAGCGCGCCACCAGGGCGTGGCGGCACGTTATGAAGCCGCGCCCGCGGCGCACGAGAACGACCTGGCCGGCCTGCTGGAACGCGACGGCAGCGATGCCCTGGTGCTGGTGCTGGACGGCGTCACCGATCCGCACAACCTCGGTGCCTGCCTGCGCAGTGCGGCGGCCGCCAAGGTCACCGCGGTGATCGTGCCGAAGGATCGCGCGGTCGGGCTGACACCGGTGGTGCGCCGCGCTTCGGCCGGCGGTGCCGACCGGGTGCCGCTGATCGCGGTGACCAACCTGGCGCGCACGCTGCGTGAACTGAAGGACGCGGGCGTGTGGATCACCGGCCTGGCCGGCGATACCGACACCACCATCTACGGCGTCGACTTCAAGGGGCCGGTGGCGCTGGTGCTGGGCAGCGAAGGCGAGGGCATCCGCCGGCTGACCCGCGAGTTGTGCGATTTCGTGGCGAAGATCCCGATGCCGGGCACGATGGAAAGCCTCAACGTCTCCGTCGCCACCGGCGTGGTGCTGTTCGAGGCGTTGCGTCAGCGGAGCGCGAAGCGATGAGTTTCTTCTGGTACGACTGGGCCGGTTACCTCGGCGTGGCGCTGGTGCTGCTGGCGTTTTTCCTGCTGCAGGAGCGCAAGCTGCAGGGCAGCGGACTGGTCTACCAGCTGATGAATGTGCTGGGTGCGATCGGCGTGATGCTGTCGTTGGGCTTCGGTAGCTTCAACCTGTCGGCGTTCATCATGCAGGTGGCCTGGTTGCTGATCGGCAGCTACGGCATCGTGCGCGGCATCAAGCGTCGACGCGAGACGCGCGGGCTGCCGTAGCGGTAGCGTGAGCAGGGACGACCCTGTGCACTTTTCCATCGCGGGGACGGCCCTGCCACACACAGAGGAACACCACATGGCGTGGATCTATCTGCTGCTGGCCGGCCTGTTCGAAGTGGTCTGGGCCATCGGCCTCAAGTACACCGAAGGTTTTACCCGGCTGTGGCCCACGATCGGCACGCTGGCGGCCATGGCGGTCAGCATCATGTTGCTGGCGATGGCGGTGAAAATGCTGCCGATCGGCACGGCGTATGCGATCTGGACCGGCATCGGCGCGGTCGGCGCGGTGGCGCTGGGCATCGTGCTGTTCGGCGATCCGGCCACGCTGCCGCGGCTGCTGTGCGTCGCGCTGATCCTGGTCGGCATCGTCGGCCTCAAGCTCACCGCGAGCTAGCAGGAGCAGGCAAACGCCTACTCGCCGAGCTTGGTGATCTCCGGGCTCGAGGTGAGATCGCGCTTGCTGCGCTGCTTGTCCAGCGGTTCGCCGGTGACCTGGAACCAGATGTTCTCGGCGATGTTGGTGGCGTGGTCGCCGATGCGCTCGATGTTCTTGGCCATGAACAGCAGATGGGTGCACGGCGTGATGTTGCGCGGGTCTTCCATCATGTAGGTTAGCAACTGGCGGAAGTAGCCGGTATAGGCCTCGTCCAGCACCACGTCGTTCTTCCACACCTGGTAGGCGCGTTCGACGTCGCGGTCGCGGTAGGCGGCCAGCACCTCGCGTACTTCCTCGGCGGCCAGCCTGGCCAGGTGGTTCAGGCCGTGGACCGGGGCGACCGGCGCCACCATCGACAGCGGAATCGAGCGCTTCGCCACGTTGGCCGCGTAATCGCCGATGCGCTCGATGTCCGACGCAATCCGCAGCGCGGCATACACGTTGCGCAGGTCGCCGGCCATCGGTGCCCGCAGCGCCAGCAGGCGCACCACGTCGTGACCGATCTCGTGCTCCAGCTGGTCGATCGCCTCGTCGTTGCCGACCACCCGCTGGGCGGCGCGCTCGTCGCGGCGTTCCAGCACGTCGATGGCTGCTTCCAGCTGGCTCACCGACAGCTCGCCCATGCGCACGATCTCGCCGGTGAGCCGGGTCAGCTCGCTGTCGTAACTCTTGATGATGTGGTCGGTGCCGGTGTTCATGGTTGCCTCGAAGTGTTCAATCAGCTTTCTGAGCCGTCATTCCCGCGAAAGTGGGAAATCCATTTTGCTTTCGTGCGAAAGAGTCGGGTCAAGGTGGATTCCCGCTTTCGCGGGAATGACGCCGCAAAGGGTCCCGGGCTCTCAGCCAAACCGCCCGGTGATGTAATCCTCGGTCTGCTTCTTGCCCGGCTTGGTGAAGATCTTCTCGGTGCGGTCGAACTCGATCAGCTCGCCCAGGTACATGAAGGCGGTCTGGTCGGAAACGCGCGCGGCCTGCTGCATGTTGTGGGTGACGATGACGATGGTGAACTGGCTTTTCAGTTCTTCCACCAGTTGTTCGATACGGCCGGTGGCGATCGGGTCCAGCGCCGAGGTGGGTTCGTCCAGCAACAGCACCTCGGGCTTCAGCGCGATCGCGCGGGCGATGCACAGGCGCTGCTGCTGGCCGCCGGAGAGGCCGAGCGCGTTCTGCTTGAGCTTGTCCTTCACCTCGTCCCACAGTGCCGCGTTGCGCAGGGCCTGTTCGACCCGGCCTTCCATGTCCTTGCGCGACAGTTTCTCGTGGTGGCGGATGCCGTAGGCCACGTTCTCGAAGATCGTCATCGGGAACGGCACCGGCTTCTGGAACACCATGCCGACCTTGCTGCGCAGGCGGTTCATCGAATAGCGCGGGTCGAGGATGTTGTCGCCGTCCAGCAGGATCTCGCCCTTGGCCTCCAGCTTCGGATAGATCGCGTAGATGCGGTTGAAGATGCGCAGCAGGGTGGACTTGCCACAGCCGGACGGGCCGATGATCGCGGTGACCTGCTTTTCCGGGATATCCATGTTGATGCCTTTCAGCGCATGGAAGCCGTTGTAGTAAAAGTGCAGGTCGCGCACGGTGATCTTGGGCGCCGCCGCCGCTGCGGGCGCCACCGGCGCCGGGTTCGTGGCGAGGGCGGAATCAGTCATGGGACACCTTGGTGCGGGAAAGGATCAGGCGCGAGGCCAGGCTCAGCAGCAGCACGAACATGGTGATCACGAACGCGCCGGCCCAGGCCAGGGCATGCATCGCGTCGCCCGGGTCGTTGGCGTACTGGTAGATGATCTGCGGCAGGCTGGACATCTTCTCCAGCGGATTGACGGCCATGTAGTTGTTGCCGAACGCGGTGAACAGCAGCGGCGCAGTCTCGCCGCTGATCCGTGCCAGCGCCAGCAGCACGCCGGTGATGATGCCCGAACGGGCGGCGCGGATCAGGATCTGCAGGGTCAGCTTCCACTGCGGCACGCCCAGCGACAGCGCTGCCTCGCGCAGGGTGGAGGGCACCAGCCGCAGCATCTCGTCGGTGGTGCGCACGATGACCGGGAGCGCGATCAGCGCCAGCGCCACGCCGCCGGCGAAACCGGAGAACGTGGTCGAACCGTGGGTGAGGGCGGTGCTGGGCAGCACGATGATGGTGTAGACGAACAGGCCCATCACGATCGACGGCGCGGACAGCAGGATGTCGTTGAGGAATCGGATCGACTCGCCCAGCTTGGTGCGGTTCGCGTACTCGGCCAGCCAGGTGCCGGCCAGCACGCCGATCGGGGTGGCGATCGCGATGCCGATGAAATTGATCACCAGGCTGCCGACCATCGCGTTGGCCAAGCCGCCGTCCTCGCCATAGGCGGTGATCTTCGTGAACAGTTTCAGATCCAGCGCGCTGATGCCCTGGCGCAGGGTTTCCCACAGGATCCATGCCAGGAAGGCCAGGCCGACCAGGGTGGCCAGCAGGCTCAGCACCATCGCCAGCGCGTTGGCGATGCGGCGGCGCAGGTACAAGGTGTTCATCAGCGCCCCTCCTTGCTGGCCAGCCGTCGCAACATCAGCCGCGCGATCAGCAGCACGATGAAGGTGACCACGAACAGCAGGAAGGCCAGCGCCATCAGCGAAGACTTCTGCAGGCCCGCCGCTTCACTGAACTGGTTGGCGATGGTCGAGGCGATCGAGGTACCCGGATCGAGCAGCGACGCCGACAGGTGCACCGCGTTGCCGAGCACGAAGGTCACCGCCATGGTTTCGCCCAGCGCGCGGCCGAGGCCGAGGAAGATGCCGCCGATCACCGCCGAGCGGGTGTATGGCAGCACGATGTCCCACGACACCTCCCAGGTGCTGGAGCCCAGCGCATAGGCCGACTCCTTCAGCCGGGTCGGCACGGTCTGGAACACCTCGCGCATCACCGAGGAGATGAACGGGATGATCATGATCGCCAGCACGATGCCGGCCACCAGGATGCTGGCGCCGAACGGATAGTCGCTGCCGAACAGCTTGCCCACGAAGGGTACGTGTTCGGCCACCCACGACAGCTGGCCGTCTTCGGGCTTGTTGCCGAGGTTGTTGGTCAGCCACGGCTTGATGTGTTCGGCGAAGAACGGGGCGAAGATGAAAAGCCCCCACATGCCGTAGATGATCGAGGGGATGCCGGCCAGAAGTTCGATCGCCGAGGCGATCGGCGTACGCAGCCAGGTCGGCGCGACTTCGGACAGATAGACGGCGATGCCGAAGCTGATCGGCACGGCGATCAGCAACGCGATGAACGAGGTGGCGAGGGTGCCGTAGACCGGCACCAGCGCACCGTAGACGTCGTTGCCCGGGTCCCATTCCGAGCTGACCAGGAAGTGCCAGCCAAACGTGGCGAACGCCTCGCGGCCACCCCACAGCGTGGCGCCGGCGGCGCCGAGCAGGGCCGCCAGCACGATCAGCGCGCAGCCCTTCAGCAGCCAGCGAAACAGCCGCTCGTGACGGGCGTCGCGGCGGCTGCGCTGTTCGAGGATGTCGGTGGTGGAGGCAGTGGTCATGCGGGACTCTGTGAATGAACTCGTGAACCTCACCGCACCGTTCTCCCCCGGACTCGATCCGGAGGAGAACGGCTTCGATCAAACCATCAATGCTTGAATTCGGAAGCCCAATACGCCTCGATCTTGCTGACCAGCGCGGTCGGCAGCGGCACGTAGTCGAGTTCGCTGGCTGCCGGCTGGCCATGCTCCAGGGCGTACTTGAAGAAGTCGAAGGCGACCTTGCTGTTGCCGGCGTTCTTCGGCGACTTGTACATGATCATCCAGGTGGTGGCAGTGATCGGCCACGCCTGTTCGCCCGGTGCATTGGTCATGATCAGGTTGAAGTCCTTGGCGCTGGTCCAGTCGGCCGTGGCGGCGGCAGCAGCGAAGGCTCCGGCGCTCGGCTTCATGAAGTTGCCGCTGGCATTCTGCAGGTCGACCCAGGCGAGCTTGTTCTTCACCGCGTAGGCGTATTCGACGTAGCCGATCGAGCCCTTGATCTGGCGCACGTACTGCGACACGCCTTCATTGCCCTTGCCGCCCACGCCGGCCGGCCATTCAACCGCCGTGCCGAACTTCACCTTGGTCGCCCATTCATTGCTGACCTTGGACAGGTAGTTGGTGAAATTGAACGAGGTGCCCGAACCGTCCGAACGATGCACCACGGTGATCTTGCCGGCGGGCAGGGCCAGGCCCGCGTTCAGCGCGGCGATCTTCGGATCGTTCCAGTGGGTGATCCTGCCAAGGAAGATGTCGGCCAGGGTGGCGCCGTCCAGCTTGACCTGGTCGGCCTGCACGCCGGCGATGTTGACCACCGGCACGATGCCGCCGACCACGATCGGGAACTGGCCCAGGCCGTACTTCTGCAGGTCTTCCGCCTTCATCGGGGCGTCGGAAGCGCCGAAGTCGATGGTGCCTTCCTTGATCTGCGCGATGCCGGCACCGGAGCCCACCGACTGGTAGTTGAGGCGGTTGCCGGTCTTCCCGGCATAAGCGGCCGACCACTTGGACATGACCGGGTAGACGAAGCTGGAGCCGGCGCCGGTGATGTCGGTGGCCTGCGCGGCGGCTGCGCCGAAAGTCGAGGCCACGGCCAGCGTGGCGACGGCAGCGAATCGGACAGGTAAGTTGCGGATGGTCAACACGGTAGCTCCTATCGAGTGGGGTCGGATGCGACCCCGCCATTTCAGGCTCTTCGTGTTGCCATTGGATGAAATGAATGTTTCAGGCAGATGACATGGGGCGGGGGAACGGGGAACAGGGAACAGGGAACGAGAGCGAAAGCTGCGATGCTCTACCGTTCCCCGTTCCCCGTTCCCCGTTCCCCGTTCCCGCCTCAGCCCCCGCCCAGCCCGACGTGCGCCTGCTCGAACAGCTCCAGCTGGCGCCAGCGATTGACCACGCTGCAGAACAGGTCGGCGGTGCGTTCGGTGTCGTAGACGGCGGAATGGGCTTCGCGGCTGTCGAATGGATGACCGGCGGCGAGCACGGCCTTGCTCAGCACGGTCTGGCCATAGGCAAGCCCGCCCAGGCTGACCGTGTCGAAGCAGCTGAACGGGTGGAACGGATTGCGCTTGTGTCCGCAGCGTTTCACGGCCTGGTTGAGGAAGCCCAGGTCGAACGCGGCGTTGTGGCCCACCAGGATCGCCCGCTGGCAGCCGGCCTCGCGGACCGCTTCGCGCACCACATGGAAGATGTGATCCAGTGCCTGCCGCTCGGCCAGTGCACCGCGCAGCGGATTGGTCGGATCGATGCCGGTGATCTCCAGCGAACGCGGATCGAGGTTGGCGCCGGGGAAGGGCTCGACGTGCGTGGATACCGTAGCCTGCCGTTGCAGGAAGCCGTCTGCGTCCATGCACAGGGGCACGGCGGCGATTTCGAGCAGTGCGTCATGTTCGGCGTCGAAACCGCCGGTTTCCACGTCGACCACCACCGGCAGAAAGCCGCGGAACCGGTCGGCCATGCGTGGCGCGGCGCTGTTGTTGGGAATTTCCATCGGCGAAGCATATCAGTCGTGCTGCGCGACATGAGACAGCGGAGCGTGGTGCAGCTGTCATGGTGGTGTCATGAAAGCGGCATTCAACAGTAAAAATCGCTGGGCAAACTTGTTAACGAATCGCTGGCCGGCCATCGGATCGAGGGGGCGATCGAGATTTTCCCATCAACTTTCGGAGTAATGACATGCGTTCCAAATTGATTGCGGTAGCGATCGCCGCTGGCCTGGGCGTCAGCAGCTTCACGGCCGCCGCGGCGCCGCAGCACACGACCACGGCCGCCAGCAGCAGCGAAATCGAACTCCTCAAGGCCCAGTTGAGCGCGTTGCAGGCCAAGGTGGACGAACTGGAACAGCGCACCGACGCGCAATCCGAGATCAATGTCAGCACCGGCCAGGCGGTGGAGAAGGCGACCAACGTGACGGCCGCCAGCGACAAGAAGTTCGCGGCGCTGGAAAAGGCGGTCAACAACACCACGCTGTCCGGCAGAATGTATTTCGATGTCACCAGCATCGATCAGAAGAACAGCGATACCGGCAAGACCAATGCGTCCGGCCTCGGCATCGACGTGAAGCGCTTCTACCTCGGCGTCGACCACAAGTTCAACGACATCTGGTCGATGAACCTGACCACCGACTTCAACTACGTCAGCAGCGATGGCGAAACCAACCTGTTCGTCAAGAAGGCGTATGTGCAGGGCAAGTTCGACCAGGCCGCCGTGTTCCGCATCGGTTCGGCCGACATGCCGTGGATTCCGTTCGTCGAGAACTACTACGGCTTCCGCTACGTGGAACCCACCACGACCGACCGCCTGAAGTACGGCAACTCGGCGGACTGGGGCCTGCACCTGGGCGGCGACATCGGTGCCGGCAAGTCGCTCAACTACGCGGTGTCCGTGGTCAACGGCAACGGCTACAAGAACCCGGGCCGCAGCAAGGGCGTGGACGTCGAGGGACGTGTGGGCTTCGTGCCGTTCGAGAACATGGTCGTGGCCGTTGGTGGCTACAGTGGCCACCGCGGTCAGGAAACCCAGTTGACCGACGCGCAGAACACCGCCCAGCGCGGCGACCTGATGGTGGCCTACGCCAGTGACGCGTTCCGTCTGGGCGCCGAGTATTTCACCGCCAGGAACTGGAACAACGTGCTGACCACGGCGACGGACAAGGCCGACGGCTACTCGCTGTGGGGCAGCGTGGCGATCGCCGATGGCGTCAACCTGTTCGCCCGTTACGACAATGCCAAGCTCAGCAAGACCCTGGACAGCGCCAACAAGGATGTCTACTACAACGCCGGCGTCGAGTTCCAGGTGACCAAGGGCTTCAAGCTCGCTGGCGTGTGGAAGCACGAGAAGGCGGACAAGTCGGTGGGTACGCCGGCACCGCTGCACGTGCAGAACGTGAAGACCAACGAGATCGGCGTATTCGGCGAGGTGCGGTTCTAAAACTGTCACACGGCCGCGGCATACTGCGGCCATCCGGACGGCGACAGACGCAAGGGTTATCGCAAGGGAGTTCCACCCAGGGAAGGAAAACGGCGGGCCTTGCCCGCCGTTTGCTTTTCCGCCAAGCGAAAACCCGCGGTCAGCGCCGATCCAGCGTGGAGCCGGTCAGCAGGCCGCGCGCCAGCATGCTGCACTGGCGCCGGTACAGCAGCAGCTGCCACTGGCGTCCGCCCAGTTGCCGCCACAGCACCGCCGAACGCACTGCGGCGAGCAGGTTGGTGCGAACCTTTTCCACCACGCTGGGCAACTGCAGTTGTTGCGGGTTGCCGCTGACCATCACCCGCGGGTTGAGGATCGACAGGGTGGAGGCGTACAGCTCGGCCAGCCGGCTGTTGACCTGGCTGGAATCCTGGCCGAAGTGCTCGACCTGCCGCTGCGCGGCGATGATGCCCTGCTGCAGTTTCTCCAGCAGGTCCGGACGTGCGGCCAGGCTGCGCTCCAGCCGCATCACGGTGACGGTCATGCGCGTCACCGCCATGTCGCGGCCGGTTTCGTCGAGCTGCGCGATCAGCGTGCGCAGGCCGAGCCGCACGTTCGCGGCGTCGCCGTACACGGCGACCACGGAAGGCGCGTCGATGCGGAACACGCTGGCCACGCTGGCTTCCATCGCGCCTTCGTCGCAACGCCCGTCATTGGCCAGTTGCTGGGCCAGCGCGCAGGCCTGGAACAGGCCGGCCAAGGCAAGCACACGCTCTTCGGTCATGGAAAAAGTTTCAAGCACGGGTTGGAGCCACTCTTGCAGGGGAAGGGGAGGCGAAAGCCGGCAGCAGGCCGCCGTAGGCTGCGTCGGTGGCGGCGATCACCGCGCCGCCGAGGCAGACCTCGCCATCGTAGAGGACGACCGACTGTCCGGGGGTGACGGCGCGCTGGGCGTCGTCGAAGCGGATGTCCAGGCCGCTGGCGGTCACGCTGACCGTGCAGGCCTGGTCGTCCTGCCGATAACGGGTGCGGGCGGTGCAGCGGAACTCGTCCGCGGGCGCGCGGCCATCGACCCAGGTGGGTGCTTCCGAGCGCAATCGCCGCGAATGCAGCCAGCGGTTCTCGCCGCCCTGGGCGACATACAGCACGTTCGCCGCCACGTCCTTGCCGACCACGTACCAGGGCTCGCTGGCGGCGCCATGGCGGCCGCCGATGCCCAGCCCGTTGCGCTGGCCCAGGGTGTAATACATCACCCCGTCGTGCTCGCCGATCAGCTCGCCGTCCGGGCTGCGCATCTCGCCGGGGCGGGCCGGTATGTATTGCGACAGGAAACCGCGGAAGTCGCGCTCGCCGATGAAGCAGATGCCGGTGGAGTCCTTCTTGGCGTGGGTGGGCAGGTGGGCCTCGCGGGCCAGTTCGCGCACGCGAGGCTTCTGCAGCTCGCCCAGCGGGAACAGCGTGGCAGCCAGTTGCTGCTGGCCCAGCGCATGCAGGAAGTAGCTCTGGTCCTTGGCCGTGTCCACCGCACGCAACAGGCGGTAACGCCCATCCACGCAGTCGACGCGGGCGTAATGCCCGGTGGCGATCTTCTCGGCGCCCAGCGCGTGCGCTTCGTCGAGAAAGGTCTTGAACTTGATCTCGCGATTGCACAGCACGTCGGGGTTCGGCGTGCGCCCGGCGCGATACTCGGCCAGGAAATGCTCGAACACGCCATCCCAGTATTCGCCGGCGAAGTTGCGCGCGTGGAACGGAATGCCCAGGCGCCCGCACACCGCCACGGCGTCCTTGCGGTCGGCGTCGGTGGTGCACGGGCCGGAGCGCTCGTCCTCTTCCCAGTTCTGCATGAACAGGCCCTCGACCTCGTGGCCGGCCTGCTGCAGCAGCAAGCCGGCCACCGACGAGTCGACGCCGCCGGAAATGCCCAGCATCACCTTCACGACGGCTCGCCTTCGGGCAGGTGGCTCAGGGTCTCCAGCGGCAGCCGCTGGCCGCCCAGCCACAGGTCGATACTTTGCAGGATCATCGGGCTGCGCAGGCGCTCGCCCAGCGCGGCGATCTCCTCGCGGGTCAGCCACAGCGCGCGGCGGATGTCGCTGTCCAGCGGGCGGTTGGGATCATGGCTGATCGCGCGAGCGGCGAAGCTGAAACGGACCACCGCGTCGCCATGCTCGGTGCTGCGCCACTGGTGCACGCCGATCAGGTGCTGCAGTTCCACCGTCCAGCCGGTTTCCTCCAGGGTTTCGCGCAGGGCGGCCTGGGCGAGGCTTTCGTGGTCGTCCAGGTGGCCGGCCGGCTGGTTGTAGACCAGTCGCCCGGCCACTTCTTCCTCCACCATCAGATAGCGTTCGCCCCTGGCCACCACGCAGGCCACGGTGACGTGCGGACGCCAGATATCGGAGTTGGGGGAGGAATCGGCCATGGACAGGCAATACCGGGGTGGAAAAGTGCCCATTGTGCCATCACCTCTGCTGACGCACCGTTGCGGCAGGGACGCATCCGCCGCGGCGTATACTTCGAACCAGAGAAACGACCCTGACCAACATGGCCCACGAACCCGAACATGAGCACGACAGCGGCCGCGGCCTGGCGCTGGAAACCGCGAAACCCGAGGTGGCGCGGCCCCCTCTGTTCCAGGTGCTGCTGCTGAACGACGATTTCACTCCGATGGATTTCGTGGTCGAGGTGCTGCGCAGCTTTTTCAACCTCGACCAGGAACAGGCGGTGCAGGTGATGCTGCACGTGCATACCCGCGGGCGTGGCGTCTGCGGCGTCTTCACCCGCGAGGTGGCGGAAACCAAGGTTACCCACGTCAACGAATATTCACGCTCCCATCAGCACCCGTTGTTGTGCACTATGGAAAAGCTCTGAGCGACCCCATTTCGTGCTCATTGCGGCGTTGAAGGCCGCTCCCACTGCAAAGCGGAGACGATCCGAATGTTCAGCAAGGATCTGGAAGTCACCATCGGCCATTGCTACAAGCAGGCCCGCGAACAACGCCACGAGTTCATGACGGTCGAGCACCTGTTGCTCGCCCTCACCGAAAACCAGTCCGCGCTCGGCGCCCTGCGCGCCTGCGGCGTGGACCTGCCGCGCCTGTCGGCCGACCTGGAGCGCATCATCGGTGAAACGGTGCCGGTGCTGCCGGCGGGCGACGAGCGCGACACGCAACCCACGCTGGGCTTCCAGCGCGTGCTGCAACGGGCGGTTTACCACGTGCAATCCTCCGGGCGGAAGGAGGTCACCGGCGCGAACGTGCTGGTGGCGATCTTCGGCGAAAAGGATTCGCACGCGGTGTATTTCATGCACCAGCAGGAGATCACCCGGCTCGACGTGGTCAACTACATCTCGCACGGCATCGCCAAGATCGGCGACGAGCCGGCCGCCGGCGTGGCCGGCGGCGAGCGCGAGGGCGAGGAGGGCGGCGAGCCGAAGGGCAATCCGCTGCAGGAGTTCGCCAGCAACCTCAACGAGCTGGCGCTGGAAGGCAAGATCGACCCGCTGATCGGCCGCACCGACGAGATCGAGCGCACCATCCAGGTGCTGTGCCGCCGGCGCAAGAACAACCCGCTGTACGTGGGCGAGGCCGGCGTAGGCAAGACCGCGCTGGCCGAGGGCCTGGCCAAGCGCATCGTCGACGGCGAAGTGCCCGAGGTGCTGGAAGACGCCACCATCTGGTCGCTGGACCTGGGCGCGCTGGTGGCCGGCACCAAGTACCGCGGCGATTTCGAGAAGCGCCTGAAGGGCGTGATCGCGCAGCTGAAGAAGCAGCCGGGCGCGATCCTGTTCATCGACGAGATCCACACCATCATCGGCGCCGGTTCGGCGTCGGGCGGCACCATGGACGCGTCGAACCTGATCAAGCCGATGCTGGCTTCCGGCGAACTGCGCTGCATCGGTTCGACCACGTTCCAGGAATACCGCGGCGTGTTCGAGAAGGACCGCGCGCTGGCCCGCCGCTTCCAGAAGATCGACGTGGTAGAGCCCACCGTGGCCGACAGCATCGAGATCCTCAAGGGCCTGCGCTCGCGCTTCGAGGAACACCACCACGTCGCTTATACCAACGAGGCGCTGAAGGCCGCGGTGGACCTTTCGGTCAAGCACATCCCCGACCGGCTGCTGCCGGACAAGGCGATCGACGTGATCGACGAGGCCGGCGCACGCCAGCGGCTGCTGCCCGAGGAGCAGCGCACCGGCACGGTGGACGTCAGCGAGGTCGAGTACATCGTGGCCAAGATGGCGCGCATTCCGGCCAAGCAGGTGTCCGCCTCCGACCGCGACGTGCTGCGCAACCTCGAGCGCAATCTGAAGATGGTCGTGTTCGGCCAGGACCAGGCGATCGAGGCGCTGTCCGCATCGATCAAGATGGCCCGTTCGGGCCTGGCCGATCCGTCCAAGCCGATCGGCTGCTTCCTGCTGGCCGGCCCCACCGGCGTGGGCAAGACCGAGGTGACCAAGCAGTTGGCGATGCAGCTCGGCATCGAGATGATCCGCTTCGACATGTCCGAATACATGGAAGGCCATTCGGTGTCGCGGTTGGTGGGCGCGCCTCCGGGCTACGTCGGTTTCGACCAGGGCGGCTTGCTGACCGAGGCGGTGACCAAGCATCCGCATGCGGTGCTGCTGCTGGACGAGATCGAGAAGGCGCACCCGGACGTGTTCAACATCCTGTTGCAGGTGATGGACCGCGGCGTGCTGACCGACACCAACGGCCGCGAGGCGAACTTCAAGAACGTGGTGGTGGTGATGACCACCAACGCCGGCGCGGCGATCGCGGCACGGCGCAGCATGGGCTTCGTCGAGCAGAAGCACGAATCGGACGCGATGGAAGTGATCCGCCGCATCTTCACGCCGGAGTTCCGCAACCGGCTGGACGCGATCATCCAGTTCGGCGCGCTGGATTTCGAGCACATCCTGCGCGTGGTCGACAAGTTCCTGATCGAACTGGAGACCCAGCTGACCGAGAAGCGGGTCAGCCTGGACGTGGACGCCGACGCCCGCCGCTGGCTGGCCGAGCACGGTTTCGATCCGCAGATGGGCGCACGCCCGATGGCGCGGGTGATCCAGGAGAAGGTGAAGCGTGCACTGGCCGACGAACTGCTGTTCGGCAAGTTGGCCGACGGCGGCGTGGTGCGGCTGAGCGTGGCCGACGGCGAGCTGAAGGTCGATTGCCAGGCGGCCGAGCAGGTGCCGGCGGTGGTCGAGTAACCGGGCCGCAAGCCCGGATGCAAGGCAAAGCAAAGGCGGCGCATTGCGCCGCCTTTGTCATGTCTGGCACCTCATCACGCGTTCGCTGCAGCAAGGCTGCGGCACGACCGCTTTACTTCATGCGGTAGGTGATGCGTCCCTTGCTCAGGTCGTACGGGGTCATCTCGATCTTGACCTTGTCGCCCGTGAGAATGCGGATGTAGTGCTTGCGCATGCGACCGGAGATGTGGGCGGTGATGACGTGCCCATTCTCGAGTTGTACGCGAAACATGGTGTTGGGCAGGGTCTCCTGGACCGTGCCTTCCATTTCGATGACGTCGTCTTTGGCCATGTGTTCCGGGGTTCACGCGCAGCCGTCATGGCCGCGTAAGCCGACGATTATGCCACGAAAGGGCGCCTGGTTAAAGAATCATCAAGCAGGCGGAACGCCGGGGCGGATCAGCTGAAATGCTCGTCCAGCTTGCGCCGGATTTCCTGCTCGACCATGCCCTTGAGTGGGGCCAGCATCAGGCCCAGCTCCGCCTTGACCTGGATCGCATCGCCGGCTACCGCGATGGAGCCGGTGACGCCGGGGCGCGAGAACAGCAGGGTGTCGTCCTGCCAGCGGCCTTCCATGCCGAACTTTTCGTGCATGCGCGCGGCGACCTGCTCGACCACGGAACGGGCTTCGGCGATCGAAAGCTGGTGGGGGCGGCGGATGTCGATCTTGGGCATGGGGATTCCGGGGATGGGGTGGCGTCTGCAGGCGCATCTTAAGGCAACGCTGATCAAGTATCGCCGCCGTCATGATGACTGGCAGGCCTGCAGGTGGTGTTGCGTGGCGCCGGCAAGACTGGCCGTCTTGTCAAGCCGCGCGGCACCGCCTGCGGGCCTGCCAGTCATCACCCCCTCATTTCAGATTCAAAGGTTGAGGCCCACCCTCTCTGTCCGCATACCTTCGGTCCGTCGCCTCGACAGACGGCCAGTCTGCCTTCGCCGACGGTCCTGTGGTCTGCGGACAGAGAGGGTGGGTGACGGTGGTGACACTTGGTCAGCGTTGCCTTGATGGCACGGGGTCACATGATAGAGTTTCGCGGTCCTTTGACCGGTTCATCCATGCGTATCGAATTTCCCAATGCGGCCCGTGAAGACTTTCACTGGACGCAGGCGCTGTTGCGGATCGGCAGCGCTGCCCACAACGACCTCGTGCTGGCCTCCGGCCAGGCGGCGCCCGAACATCTGCGGATTCATCAGGATCGCCGCGGCTGGGTGTTGCAGGTGCTGCCGTCGGCGGATCGCATCCATGTCAACGCGCGTCCGGTGCGTGAGCAGGCCCTGTTGCGCGCGGGCGACGTGATCAGCGTCGGCGACTGCCGCATGCTGCTGCGTTCCGACGAAGACCCCGCGGGGCGCGCCTCGCCGCAGGTTTCCGGGCAGGGGCGTTGCACGGTGGCCTTGCGCGCCGTCGCGGGCCCGTTGTCTGGCCGGGTGCTGTCGCTGGAAGGCGGGCTGGAACTCGGCTCGCCAGGCCATTGCCCGCTGGAGTTGCCACAAGGCGACGTGGTGGTGCTGCGTATTTTCTGGGAAAGCGGCCAGTTGTGGCTGGAAAACCTGCGTGCCTGCGAGCGTCATCCGCTGCGGGTCAATGGCACGGCCGTGCAGAAACTGGCCTTGCTGCCCGGCGACCAGATCGGCGTGGCCATGCATCGCTTCGTGATCGACGGTCCGGGCATGGAGCCGGAGCCGGAGATCGTGATGGCCGAATCGTGGCCGCAGCCGCTGCCGGAAGAATCGGCGGGCCCGACCAGCGAGGTCTGGTGGCTGATCGTCACCGCCGCCGTGCTGGCTCTCGGCATCGCCCTGGTCCTGCTGATCCGGTTCTGAGCCTGCCTGCGTCGTGGCAGTTGACCGCGCCATGCTGCGCCGCGGCATAATGCCGGACACACTTCCAACGGGATGCAGGCGCACGTGAGCAGAGTCTGGAACTTCAGCGCCGGTCCGGCGGCCTTGCCCCCGGCGGTACTCGAACGCGCACAGCGCGAACTGCTGGACTGGAACGGCAGTGGCGCCTCGGTGATGGAGCAGTCGCACCGCGGCAAGCGCTTCATCTCGATGGCGGCCCAGGCCGAAGCCGACCTGCGCAGCTTGATGCAGATCCCGGCCGATTACGCCGTGCTGTTCCTGCAAGGCGGCGCGACCCAGCACTTCGCGCAGATCCCGATGAACCTGGCCGGCCCGGACGACGGCGCCGACTACATCGTCAGCGGACACTGGAGCGCCAAGGCCGCCAGCGAAGCCGGTGCGTACGTGCGGGTGAATGTGGCGGCCAGCAGCGCCGCGGACGACTATCTCAGGCTGCCGCCGCGCGACAGCTGGCAGCTCGATCCGCGCGCCGCCTATGTGCATTACACGCCGAACGAGACGATCCACGGCGTCGAATTCCATGACGTCCCCGATGTCGGCGAGGCGGTGCCGCTGGTGGCCGACCTGTCCTCGAACATCCTGTCCGAATCGCTCGACGTCAGCCGTTTCGGGCTGATCTACGCCGGCGCGCAGAAGAACATCGGGCCGTCCGGCCTGGTGGTGATGATCATCCGCCGCGACCTGCTGCAGCGCGCGGGCCGGCCGATGGCGCGGATCTTCCGCTACGCCGAGCACGCCGCCGCCGACTCCATGCTCAACACGCCGAACACCTGGGGCTGGTACCTGGCCGGACTGACCTTCCAGTGGCTGCTGGAGCAGGGCGGCGTCGCCGCGATGGCCGACCTGAATCGGGCCAAGGCCGGCTTGCTGTACGGCGCCATCGACGGTTCGGACGGCTATTACCGCAACCCGGTCGATCCCGCCGCCCGTTCGCGCATGAACGTCCGCTTCGACCTGCATGACACGGCGCTGGATGCCGCGTTCCTGCAGGAGTCGGACGCCGCCGGCCTGCTGGCGCTGAAGGGACACAAGGCGCTGGGCGGCATGCGCGCCTCGCTGTACAACGCGGTGCCGCTGGCGGCCGTCGAGACCCTGGTCGAATTCATGGGCGATTTTGCCCGCCGGCACGGTTGAGCAGGCGCAGACGGCGTTTTTCAGGCAGGATGCAGCTTCTCCATTTGGACGTCCATCATCCGGACGTCCATTCATTCAGACAGTGATCGCATCATGACCGATTCAAAAACCCCGCTGGGCGAGATGCGCGAGCGCATCGACAGCATCGACCGGCAGATCCAGCAGCTGATCTCCGAGCGCGCCAACCATGCGCGCACGGTGGCCAAGGTGAAGGGCGAAGGTCTTTCCGCGATCGACTATTACCGACCCGAGCGCGAGGCGCATGTCCTGCGCATGGTGGTGGACCGCAACGACGGCCCGCTCTCCGATACCGAGATGGTGCGCCTGTTCCGCGAGATCATGTCGTCCTGCCTGGCCCAGGAAGACCCGCTGAAGATCGGCTTCCTGGGGCCGGAAGGCACCTTCAGCGAACAGGCGGTGCGCAAGCATTTCGGTCACGCGGCCTACGGCTTGCCGCTGGGCAGCATCGAGGAAGTGTTCCAGGAGGTCGCCGCCGGGCATGCCGATTTCGGCGTGGTGCCGGTGGAGAATTCGGGGCAGGGCATGATCCAGGTGACGCTGGACATGTTCCTCACCTCCGAAGCCACGATCTGCGGCGAGGTCGAGCTGCGCGTGCACCAGTGCCTGCATTCGCTCACCGGGAAGCCGGAGGACGTCAGGCGCGTCTACGCCCATGCCCAGTCGCTGCAGCAGTGCAAGACTTGGCTGCGCCTCAACCTGCCCGAGGTGGAGTGCATCGCGGTGGGCAGCAATGCCGAAGCGGCGCGGCTGGCCCGTCATGCCGACGATGCGGCGGCGATCGCGGGCGAGACCGCGGGCAAGGTCTACGGCCTCAAGACCGTGGCGAAGGGCATCGAGGATCGCGCCGACAACACCACGCGCTTCCTGGTGATCGGCCGGTCGCTGTTCCCGCCCTCGGGCAATGACCGCACCTCGCTGCTGATCACGGTCAACGACAAGCCCGGCGCGCTGTACGACGTGCTCAGCCCGTTCGCGAAACACGGCGTCAGCCTGAACCGGATCGAGTCGCGGCCGGCGCATACCGGCAAGTGGCAGTACGCATTCTTCATCGACGTTTCAGGGCATATCGATGAAGGCTCGCTGCAGGCCGCGGTGCAGGACATCGGCGCCTCGGCGGCCACCGTGCGCGTGCTGGGTTCGTATCCGGTGGCGCTGCCTTGAGCGGCCGGCTCGACTGGAGCAGCCGGCCGGGCGGCGCGTTGCAAGGCAGCGTCACCGTGCCCGGCGACAAGTCGGTGTCCCATCGTGCGCTGATGCTGGCGGCCATCGCCGAGGGCACCTCGCATATTCATGGCTTCCTCGAAGGCGAGGACACCCGGGCCACCGCCGCCGTGCTGGCGCAACTGGGCGTGCACATCGAGACGCCGTCGGCCGGCGAGCGCGTGGTGCACGGCGTGGGCCTGCACGGTCTGCGCGGCACCACGCTGCCGCTGGATTGCGGCAACGCCGGCACCGGCATGCGCCTGCTCGCCGGCCTGCTGGCGGGGCAGGCGTTCGACAGCACGCTGGTCGGCGATGCGTCCCTGTCGAAACGACCGATGCGCCGGGTGACCGATCCGCTGGCGCTGATGGGCGCACGCATCGATAGCCATGATGGCCTGCCACCATTGGACGTCCATGGTGGGCAGCCGCTGCGCGGTATCCGCTACGAGCTGCCGGTGGCCAGCGCCCAGGTGAAGTCGGCCCTGCTGCTGGCCGGGCTGTATGCCACGGGCGAAACGGAAATCATCGAACCGCACCCGACCCGCGACTACACCGAACGCATGCTGGCGGCGTTCGGCTGGCCGATCGTGTTTGCGCCGGGCCAGGCGAGACTCGAAGGCGGACACGTGCTGCGCGCCCGGGATGTCGACGTGCCGGCGGACTTTTCCTCGGCCGCGTTCTTCCTGGTCGCTGCCAGCATCGTGCCCGGTTCGGCGTTGCGCCTGCCCGGCGTGGGGCTCAACCCGCGTCGCACCGGCCTGCTGCAGGCGCTGCGGCTGATGGGGGCGGACATCACCGTCGAACACGAGCGCGAAGCCGGCGGCGAGCCCGTCGGCGACCTCGTGGTGCGCCACGCCGCGTTGCACGGTGTCGAGCTGCCGGAGTCGATCGTGCCGGACATGATCGACGAGTTCCCCGCCTTGTTCATCGCGGCGGCGGTGGCTTCCGGTCGTACAGTGATCCGGGGCGCCGCCGAGCTGCGGGTGAAGGAATCCGATCGCATCGCGACCATGGCCGCGGGCCTGCGGGCGCTCGGCGCGCGCATCGAGGAAACGCCCGATGGCGCGATCATCCACGGCGGCCGGCTGGCCGGTGGCGCGGTGGACAGCCATCTCGACCACCGCATCGCGATGAGCTTCGCGGTGGCCGGGCTGGTCGCCGACGCACCGGTGCGGATCAATGACTGCAGCCATGTCGCCACTTCGTTCCCGGGCTTCGTGACGCTGTCCAACGGTTGCGGTTTCGACCTGCGCGATGCGGACTGAGCCGCCGCGCAGGCTGTATCTTGGTGGCATTGGTCCGGGCTGCTGAAGGTTTTATCCATGTCGAACGTCGTACCTCCCTTCATCGTGGCGATTCCCGCCCGTTACGGCTCGACCCGCCTGCCGGGCAAGCCGCTGCGCGAGATCGACGGCATTCCGATGGTGGTGCGCGTGGCACAACGCGCCTTGCAGGCCGGCGCCGCCCAGATCGTGGTGGCGGTGGACGATGCGCGGATCGCCGATGCGCTGGCCGGGCAGGCCGGCATCGATATCTGCATGACCCGCGCGGACCACGCCTCGGGCAGTGACCGGCTGGCCGAATGCGCGCTGCATTACGGCTGGAGCGCGGACAGCATCGTGGTGAACCTGCAGGGTGACGAGCCGTTCGCCCCGGCCGCGGGCATTCGCGCGGTGGCGCAGGCGCTGGCCGGCGACGACGCGCCGATGGCCACGCTGGCCACGCCGATCATCGACGCCGAGGAACTGTTCGATCCGAACGTGGTGAAGCTGGTTCGTGCGGCGAACGGACACGCGCTGTACTTCAGTCGTGCGCCGATACCGTGGGCGCGCGATGCGTTCGCCGGTGATCGACACAGCTTGCCGTCGGGCCTGCCGTTCCTGCGGCACATCGGCATCTACGCCTATCGCGCCGGTTTCCTGGACCGCTACACGCGCCTGTCGCGCACGCCACTGGAGCAGGCCGAGTCGCTGGAACAATTGCGCGTACTGGAACACGGCCACGCGATCGCGGTGCGACTGACCCCCGAACCGTTCCCGCCCGGCATCGATACCCAGGCCGACCTGGAGCGCGCCGAGCAGTGGTTGCGCACGCAGCACTAAGCCACCATATCGATCGGGCCGCCCTCTAGAATCGTCCCATGCAGCCCGCGCAACCGCCCCCCTTCGACGGCAAGGCCTTCGTCCGTACGCTCACTTCCGCCCCCGGTGTCTATCGCCACTTCGATGCAGCGGGTGAGCTGCTTTACGTGGGCAAGGCCGGCAACCTCAGGAAACGCGTCAGCAGCTACTTCCTGAAGCCACGGATGGAACCGCGCATCGCGGCAATGGTGGCGCAGATCGCCCGCGTCGAGATCACCGTGACGCGTACCGAGGGCGAGGCGCTGCTGCTGGAATCGCAGCTGATCAAGTCGCTGAAGCCGCGTTACAACATCCTGCTGCGCGACGACAAGAGTTATCCGTACATCTACCTGTCCAGCGGCGAGGACTATCCGCGGCTGGCCTTCCATCGCGGTGCGAAAAACCTGCCGGGACGCTACTTCGGGCCGTATCCCAGCACTTACGCGGTGCGCGAGAGCCTCAGCCTGATGCAGAAGCTGTTCAAGGTGCGCCAGTGCGAGGACAGCTATTTCCGCAACCGCACGCGCCCCTGCCTGCAGTACCAGATCGGCCGCTGCAGCGCGCCGTGCGTGGGCCTGATCAGCGTGGAGGATTACCGCAACGACGTGCGCCACGCCGAGATGTTCCTGGAGGGACGCAGCAACGCGGTGATCGACGAGCTGGCCGAGGCGATGGAGCAGGCCAGCAAGGCGCTGCAGTTCGAGCGCGCGGCGAAGCTGCGCGACCAGGTCGCCGCGCTGCGCCAGCTGCAGGCGCAGCACCACGTGCAGGGCGCCAGTGCCGACATGGACGTGATTGCCTGCCGCATCGAGGCGGGCATGGCCTGCGTCAGCGTGCTGTTCTTCCGCAACGGCATCAGCCTGGGCACGCGCGAATTCTTCCCGCGGTTGCCGCTGGATGCCGAGCCGGCCGACGTGCTGACGCAGTTCATCGCGCAGTATTACCTCGACCGGCCGGTGCCGCGGGAACTGATCCTTGGCGAGGCGCTGGCGGATCGCGCGATCCTGGCCGAGTTGCTGAGCCAGCATGCCGGTCGCGCGGTGGAGCTGAAGTCCAGCGTGCGGGGCGACCGCGCGCAGTTCCTGCAGATGGCCGAGCGCAACGCGCAGGCCTCGCTGACCGCGCGACTGGCCAGCCGGCAGACCCTGGGCACGCGCTTCGACGACCTGCAGAAGCTGCTCGGGCTGGAGGCGCCGCCACGCCGCATCGAATGCTTCGACATCAGCCACACGATGGGCGAACTCACCGTTGCCTCGTGCGTGGTGTTCGGCCCCGAAGGTCCGGAAAAGTCGCACTACCGCCGTTTCAACATCGCCGGCATCACGCCCGGCGACGACTACGCGGCGATGCATCAGGCATTGACCCGGCGCTTCCGCAAGGTGGCCGACGGCGAGGGCGCGCGCCCCGACGTGCTGCTGATCGACGGCGGAGGCGGGCAGGTGGCGCAGGCGCTGGACGTGCTGAAGGAGCTTGGCGTCATCGGCATCGAGGTGGTCGGCGTGGCCAAGGGGCCGGGGCGGCGCGCCGGCGAGGAAACCCTGGTGCTGGCGCGGATCGAAGCGGGAAGCCCGGGACGCGAGCTGCACCCGGGCTCGTCGTCGCCCGCGTTGCATCTGGTTGCCGCGGTGCGCGACGAAGCTCACCGCTTCGCCATCAGCGGCCACCGCAAGCGCCGCGAGAAGGCCCGCGAGCGCAGCGTGCTCGAAGACGTGCCGGGCGTGGGCGCCCGCCGCCGCTCGGCGCTGCTGAAGGCGTTCGGCGGCATGCAGGGGGTCGAGGGCGCCGGCGTCGAGGAACTGATGCAGGTGAAGGGCATCGACCGCGGCCTCGCCGAACGGATCTACGCCAGCCTGCATGGCTGAACATCGGCAAACCCTTTCACTCGGCAGTAGCGCATCGGCGTGCGAAACTGGCGCAAACCACTGGAAAGAATCATGCGCATCAACCTGCCGACCTGGCTGACCCTGTTCCGTGTTGCCTTGCTGCCGGTGATGGTGGCGGTGTTCTACCTGCCGTTCCCCGGGCACAACATCACCGCGGCGATCGTGTTCGTGCTGGCTGCGATCACCGACTGGCTGGACGGCTATCTGGCCAGGCGCATGAAACTCACCTCGGCCTTCGGCGCGTTCCTCGACCCGGTGGCCGACAAGCTGATGGTGGCGGTGACCCTGTTCCTGCTGGTGGAAGCACACCGCGGCGGCTGGCCGGGCATCGTGATGGCGGTGACGGCAGCGGTGATCGTGGGGCGCGAAATCAGCGTTTCGGCGCTGCGCGAATGGATGGCCGGCATCGGCATGCGCGCCACGGTGAAGGTCGCCTTCATCGGCAAGTTGAAAACGGTGATGCAGATGGTCGCGCTGGTGGTGCTGATCGTGCAGCACGAGAAGGCCGCCGAGGCGTTGCGGCTCTATCACATCGGCGAAGCGCTGCTGGTGATTGCCGGCGTGCTGACGATCTGGTCCGGACTGACCTATCTGCGCGCCGCGTGGCCGCTGCTCAGCAGCGACATGCAGGAGCCGTCGCCGGTCGACAAGGCCGGGTCCTGAGCAGGCGGTTCGCGTTGTTGCAAATCCGGGCTTGACGATCCGCCATCACGTATTAGAATGCGCGGCTCCAATGCGGGAATAGCTCAGTTGGTAGAGCACGACCTTGCCAAGGTCGGGGTCGCGAGTTCGAGTCTCGTTTCCCGCTCCAGTTCGAAGATGAGGCCCCGACGTGTTCGGGGCCTCGTCGTTTTCGGGCCGGATGAAATCCCTTGCCGAATTTGCCCTCAAGGCTATTCACAAGCGAGTTCATTCTGGTATGATTCACGGCTCCGATGCGGGAATAGCTCAGTTGGTAGAGCACGACCTTGCCAAGGTCGGGGTCGCGAGTTCGAGTCTCGTTTCCCGCTCCAGTTTCAACGCAGAACCTCGGCTTTCCGGGGTTTTGTTTTTTCGGGACAAGCTGCGATCATTCCGGTCGCGTTTATCGAAGCAATGGCCTGGTGGCAGAGTGGTCATGCAGCGGACTGCAAATCCGCGTACGCCGGTTCGATTCCGACCTAGGCCTCCATTGCCCGATTGGCTGCCATGCAGCCCTGAAACCCGCCGCTGGCGGGTTTTTTGTTGGCCACGTCGCTGGCCATGCGTGTTCGCGTCGCAGCCGGAGTCAGGCGCCGGCGGGGACGGCATCGACAGCAGGTGCGGCGGCTCGTTGACCGACCCATTGCCGGAAGTCGTCCGCCGCCAGCGGTCTGCAGATGAAGTAGCCCTGCATCAGGTCACAGCCCAGTTCGCGCAACACGGCTTCCTGTTCGGCCGTTTCCACGCCTTCGGCAATCGTGGTCATGCCGAGGCGACGGCCTACGTCGATCACGAAGCTGGCCAGCGGATCGGCAATGGTTGCCTGCAGCGCGCCGATGAAGGAGCGATCGATCTTCAACTCGTCCAGGGGCAGTTGCTGCAGATAGGCGAGCGAGGAATAGCCGGTGCCGAAGTCGTCGAGCGCCAGGCGGAAG
This sequence comes from Rhodanobacter sp. FDAARGOS 1247, assembly GCF_016889805.1. Classification (NCBI taxonomy): domain Bacteria; kingdom Pseudomonadati; phylum Pseudomonadota; class Gammaproteobacteria; order Lysobacterales; family Rhodanobacteraceae; genus Rhodanobacter; species Rhodanobacter sp. FDAARGOS 1247. The sequence goes on along the minus strand of NZ_CP069535.1, from coordinate 1,984,050 downwards.
CCGATCGCGGAAAGCTGCTGCAAGGTGCGCAGGGCCGCGTCGAAGTCACCGAGCAGGGCGCTCTCGGTCAGCTCCAGGGTAAGCGTGGAAGGCTCGATGCCCGCCGCGGCCACCTGCTCGGCGAGGTTCGACACGAACTGCGGGTGGGCAATTTGCCATGGGCTGATGTTGATGGAGATGCGCCCACCGAAATCGATGTCCTGCTCGCGCCACTGGCGGATGTGCCGGCAGGCGCATTCGATCGCCCACGTACCGATGGCGTGGATCAGGCCGGTTTCCTCGGCGATCGGAATGAAGATGGCTGGCGAAACCTGCCCCAGACGGGCGTGGTTCCAGCGCAGCAGCGCCTCGGCGCCCACCAGCGCACCGTGCATGTCCACCTGGGGCTGGAAGTGCAGCGAGAAGTCCTGCTGTTCCAGTGCCGTGCGCAGGCCGCGTTCCAGCTCCAGTCGTTCATCGGCATCGCGTTGCATGTGCGGCAGGAACAGACGCGCCGCATTGCGCCCGGTGGACTTGGCGCGATACAGAGCGATGTCCGCGCAGCGAACCACGTCAGCTGCGCCCTGGCCGTGCTCGGGGAACAACGCCACGCCGATGCTGGCGCCCACGCCGAGCACGCGATTGTCGATCGCCAGTGGCGCGGCGAGTCGCTGCAGCATCCCTGCGGCGACATCCATCGCCCGGGCCGCGGCATCGTCGGCGCTGGTGCTGGCGGGTCCCAGCAGCACCACGAATTCGTCGCCACCGAGGCGGGCCACGGTGGACGCGGCAGGCGCCACGGAGAGCAGGCTGTCGGCAATGCTTTCCAGCACGCGATCGCCCACGTGATGCCCCAGCGAGTCGTTGATGGTCTTGAAGTTGTCGAGGTCGATCATCAGCACGGCGCCGTGCTGATGCGATTGTGTGGCATCGGCGATCAGGTCGGCCAGGGTGTACAGCGCGCGCAACCGGTTGGGCAGCCCGGTCAACGCATCGTGGTAGGCAGCGTGGCGCAGGTCGAGTTCGGTCTCGCGGCGAATGTCCGCCTCGGCACGCAACTCCCTGGCCGTGCGTTCGAGCTGCAGGGTGTGCGCGTGCATCTGGCCAGCCAGGGAAACGCCCATCAGCAGCACGAAGGAAAGAAAGGCGAACGCATCCAGCGAAGGGTAGGGCTTGCCCAGCGTGCTGACCACGATGGCGCCCCACAACAGCGCGACAAACTGGATCAGCAGGCACAGGCCCAGCAAGGCGCCGCGCAGGCGCTGGCCTTCCCGGTACTGTCGCCATGCACGGTACAGCGCCCACAGGAAGATGACGTAGCTGGCCCAGCGAAAGGCATCGCCGCCGAACGAACGCGTGCCGTCCAGAGTGAACAGCGACTCTCCCCATGGCAGCACCAGCGGCGTGCCTTCGCGCAGCGTCGTGTCGAACGCCGTGTACGGCTGGATCAGGTTGAACGCGAACATGCCCAGCGCGGCGAAACAGACGGCACCCAGGACGGGGCGTTTCGCCGGCCTGCCGGTGTAGCAGCCGACGAAGACCATCAGCGCCGGCATCGCGAGGATCGCCGCGCCAGTGACCATGCGCAGGCCGCGAATGGCGGGCGCCACCGAGTCGGCCGCATTCATCAGTGCGTTGCCCAGTGCCAGCGTGGCAAGGCAGGTCGCCAGCACGGCAAACGCGAGGTGGGTGCGGTCGTGCCGCTGGCGCGCGCCGATCACCAGGAACTGCACGGCAGCGCCATAAGCCAGGGCGGCCATCGCCAGCAGTGCGGCAGTGAAATAGCCAAAGCCGGGGTGATCCACCACCGCCATCCGATTCCCCCGATCCGCCTCGGTCGGCGGATTCATGGCGCGTAGCGTACGCCATGACGACCGGAAAATGACCTTCGCGGGCGACGGCATGCACTTTTCCTGCAGGAATCGATGATTTTCCTGCGAGACCCGTTGGCGGAACCCTTAAATTCCCCTACATTCAGCGGGCCGTGAGGCAATGCATCCATCCATCACACCTAGACGAGGGGAAATCCATGGCAAAGGCACAGAAAGCAGCAGCCAAGAGCAAGCCGGCACCGAAGGCGAAAGCCGCACCGGCTGCTCCGAAGCCGATCAAGGAAGCGCTGAACAAGTCCAGCCTGGTGGCGCATATCGTGGAAGCCAGCGGCGTGGTCGCCAAGGACGTCCGTGCCGTGCTCGCAGCGCTGGAAGGCGCGGTTGCCGGTTCCGTGCACAAGAAGGGCGCCGGCTCGTTCCAGCTGCCGGGCCTGCTGAAGATCACCGCGGTGAGCGTGCCGGCCAAGCCGAAGCGCAAGGGCATCAACCCGTTCACCAAGGAAGAGCAGTGGTTCGCGGCCAAGCCGGCATCGGTCAAGGTCAAGATCCGTCCGCTCAAGAAGCTGAAGGATGCCGCGGCCTGATTGCCACGGGTTACCCAGCGTCTGTCATGAAGGTGCGGCGGCTTTGTCCGCCGCACTTTTTTTGTGCGCGTGGCAGCCGCGGAAAAGATCGGGCGTGGAGGGAGTGTGTGGTGCCCGGACCCGGGATCGAACCGGGATACCCGTGAGGGTGAGGGATTTTAAGTCCCTTGCGTCTACCAGTTTCGCCATCCGGGCGGGATGTCGCAGCGTGCTGCAGCACGGCTGCAGGCGGCGCGCATCGTAGCATGCGCCCGGCGCAGGCCTGTTACGCGCGGCGCGTCAGAGCCTGTGAAGAAAACCGCTTCCTGTGGTTTTCTTCTATCGCGAGTCAGAACAGGCTCTTGAAGATGTGGATGCCGGCGCTGTACTCGCCGATGATCGTGCCCACGCTGACCAGGAAGAAGTTCAGCAGGGTGCGTGCCACGCGGTTCTTCCACCAGCCGCTCCAGTGCACGATGTCGTCGCGCAAGGTGTCGAAGTCGACCACCCGGGGGCGACGCACCCAGGCTTCGGCCATCGCGCTGATGCCGCCGGCGGGGATGCCGGGACGGAACGGCTTGATCGGTGCGGCGATGAAGGCGGCCAGGATGCTGACCGGATGACCGCCGGCTGCCAGTGCGCCCAATGCGGCGAAGCCGCCGGTGAACAGCACCCAGTCACGCAGCGCCTGCGCGCCCAGTGCCGCGTTCTGATGGAAGGCCCAGGCGATGGCGGCGAACACCAACAGCACCAGGCCCACCGCAAGCCATTTCGGCCAGCGCGCCTTGGGCGGCAACGCGGCCAGCTCGGCAACCCTGGCCGCGGGATCGTCCTGCTGATCGCGCAGCAGGGTGCACATGCCCTTCAGGTGACCTGCGCCGATCACCACCAGCACGCGGCGGTTCTCCGGGCCGGCCGAGCTTGCCGCTTCCTGGCGCAGGCGTGCAGCCATGAACGCATCGCGTTCGCCGATCAGGCTGTCGTAGAGCGGCTTGGAGCCGGTGGCGAATTCGCTGAACGCGCTTTCGAGCAGGTCTTCCTGCTTCAGCTTCTCGATGTCGCCCTGGGCGATCTCCTCGCGATCGAACACGCTGGCCAGCAGGCCGCCGAGCAGGCCGAAGCGCTGCCAGAAACCCACGCTGCGCCAGGCCCGCTTCAGCGTGGTGCCGACCTCGCGGTCGATCGTCCACAACGGCAGGTTGCGTCGTTCGGCGCCATCCATCGCCGCCTTCATTTCGGCGCCAGGCTGGATGCCGGACTGGTCGGCGAGGCGCTTCTGGAACGTCGACAGCACCAAGCTGGCGGCGACCATGCCGGCCTTGCCCTGGCGGATCACCTTGAACAGGTCCATCTGCTTGAACGCTTCGGGATCGCGCATGCTTTGCGCGCGGCTGTCGCAGAGTTCCACCGCCACCGCATCGAAGTGCTCGTGATCGAGCAGGGCCTCGACCGCTTCCATGCTGCTGCGCGATACGTGCGCGGTGCCCAGCACCACGTACTCCACGCCGTCGCGTTGCACCCGTTCGATCGGCTGGCTGTCGAGCGCGGCGGGCGACGTGGTGACTTCGGTTTCGGGGACACTCATGCGATCAGCAGGCCGGTCTGAAGGGAAAGTCCAAGCATGGGGACGAAGGCCATGCGGAACAAGCAGCAGCGTGCCCGTCCGGTTTCAGTCGCGGTAGCGCCTGAGCAGGTCGGCGTAGGCATCGATGCGGCGATCGCGCAGGAACGGCCAGATCCGCCGCACATGCTCGCTGCGCGCCAGGTCCACCTCGGCCAGCAGCAGTTCGCGGCCTTCCGTACCAGCCTGGGCCAGGTATTCGCCCTGCGGACCGGCGACAAAGCTCGACCCCCAGAACTGGATGCCCGCGCCTGTCGCCGTCGGGTCCGCTTCGTAGCCGGTGCGGTTGCACGACAGCAGGGGCAGGCCGTTGGCCACCGCGTGACCGCGCTGCACGGTGATCCAGGCGTCGCGCTGGCGATCCTTCTCGGCCTGTTCGTCGTTCGGGTCCCAGCCGATCGCGGTGGGGTAGAGCAGCAGTTCGGCGCCGGCCAGCGCCATCAGGCGCGCCGCTTCCGGATACCACTGGTCCCAGCACACCAGCACGCCGAGCCGGCCGACCGAGGTGTCGATCGGCTCGAAGCCGAGGTCGCCCGGGGTGAAGTAGAACTTCTCGTAAAAGGCGGGGTCGTCGGGGATGTGCATCTTGCGATACTTGCCCGCGATCGCCGCCGAGCGATCGAAGACGACGGCGGTGTTGTGGTACAGCCCGGTCGCCCGCTTCTCGAACAGCGAGGCGACCACCACCAGCTGGAGTTCTTCGGCCAGCTTGCCGATGCGCTCGGTGCCGGGGCCGGGAATCGTCTCGGCCTGGTCGAACACCTCGACCGACTCGTGCTGGCAGAAGTACGGCCCGTTGTGCAGTTCCTGCAGCAGCACCAGTTCGGCGCCGGCGGCCGCGGCTTCGCGCAGGCCGGCTTCGATCGCATCGAGATTGGCGTCGCGGCTGCCGCGGTCGGTTTCCTGCAGCAGGGCGACCTTCAGGGTCTTGCGGGTCATCGGGGCTATCCTCGGCATGGCGCCAGGCGAAACAGACCCTGCAGTTTAGCCGATGCGGCTCAGGCCAGCCCGGCCGGCAGCTGCATGGTGATGCAGTGCAGGCTGCCGTTCTGCCAGATCAGCGGCCGGCACGGCACCTGCACGATCTCGCGGCCCGGATGCGCCGCGCCGATGATGCGGGCGGCCTCGGCGTCGGCCGGGTCGTCGTAGGCCGGCACCAGCACGGCGCCGTTGACGATCAGGTAGTTCGCGTAGGACGCGGCGAGGCGGCGTCCCTCATCGATGCCGCTTTTATCAAGGATGGGCCGCGGCCACGGCAGCGGGTGCAGTCGATATGGACGGCCATCGACGGTGCGCAGCGCGGCCAGTTCGCCGGCCATGCGCTGCAGCTCCTCGTGGTGCGGATCGCTGGCGTCGTCGCAGGCCTGGAACACGATCCGGTCGTCCGGCGCGAAGCGGGCCAGGGTGTCGATGTGGGCGTCGGTGTCGTCGCCTTCGAGGTAGCCGTAGTCCAGCCACAGCACGCGATCGGCGTGCAGGCCGTCGCGCAGGATGGCGCTCATTTCCTCGCGCGACTGTTCCGGGTGGCGCTGCACCAGGCAGCGCCAGGTGGTGAGGATGCTGCCCACGCCGTCGCTCTCGATGCCGCCACCTTCCAGCGCCCAGTCGATGCGCTTGTGCGCGGCGTGGCCGAACACGCCCGCGGCGACCAGGCCGGCGACCAGGGCATCGTCCTGTTCGGCGCCGAACTTGCCGCCCCAGCCGGTGAAGCGGAAGTCGGTGAGCTGGAAGCCCCGGGCACCGCCCTTCAGCGTGATCGGGCCGGAGTCGCGCAGCCAGGTGTCGTCGTAGGGCAGGGTGATGCAGCGCAGCTTCGACAAGTCCACGCCGGCGTCGGCGAGCAGGCCTTCCACGTGGACGCGCAAGTCTTCATCGGCGACCACGATGATCAGCGACTGGAAGCGCGTCACCGCGGCGGCCAGCGCCACGTAGGTGGTTTCCACCGAGGCCAGTCGTTCGGCCCAGTCGGTGTCCGCGTGCGGCCAGGCGATCAGGACGGCGGATTGCGGTTCCCATTCCGCGGGCAGGCGCAGGTTGTGGTCGGTCATGCGGGGTGATCTCGTGTGCACGCTGGGCACGCCGGGTTTGGCGCGCGACCGCAAAGTGTACGACGCGGCGGACACGCGCACACAAAAACGCGGCCCGCATCGCTGCGGGCCGCGCCTTCATGAAGCCGGATCAGTTGACCGCGGACGGATTGGTATTGTTGCCCGCCGGCGTGTTCAGCACCGAATGGATCACGTGGCTGTGTTCGAAGTACACGATGAAGTTCGCGTATTCCCAGCGATTGATCTGCGGGTGCTTGGCGGTGTCGCCACCGCGCGGGGACAGCTTGCGCTGCGGTGCGCCCCAGGTCTTCTCGACCTGGCTCATGCTGAGGCCGCGGCGGGGCAGGTTCATGCCCTTTTCCTGCTGCACGCGATGCACCAGCAGGCTGTCGCCATGCTTGTGCTGCGCGGCGGCCGCAGTCTGCGGTGCGGCAAAGGCAGCGCCTGCCGCCAAGACGACGATCGGCAAAATACTGGTGAACTTGATCATTGGCTCCCCCTCTCCCTGCAAGGCTGTATGCGGCGTCGTTGTAGCAGAAGCGCCCATGCTACGCCATGCCGGACACGGGCGATTGCGATGGGTTCGGCATTCGGCCAGGCCCGGCGACTGGTCGAGAATAGCCTGATCGCCGCTATCATGGGCGGCTGCGGGCGACGACCCGTCCGTTTCAGCCCGGGTTTTTCATGATTTCCTTCCGACATTTCGCCTTGCGCCGTGGCAGCCGTCTGCTGCTTTCCGACATCGACCTGGTGATCCAGAGTGGCTGGCGCCTGGGCGTGATCGGCCGCAACGGCTGCGGCAAGTCCAGCCTGTTCGCCGCGCTGCAGGGCAAGCTGGAAGGCGACGCCGGCGAGCTGGAGATGTCGGGCAAGCTGCGGCTGGCCTCGGTGGCGCAGGAAACCCCGGCGCTGCCGGATGCGGCGATCGATTACGTGCTGGGCGGCGACGAGGAACTGGCCGCGGCGATCAACGCCGAGGCGGAGGCCGGCGAACGCGGCGACATGGACGCGATGGCCAAGGCGCACCACCGCATCGAGGAACTGAACGGCTACGACGGCCGCGCCCGCGCCGGACGGCTGTTGCACGGGCTGGGCTTTCCCCCGGAAACCCACGAGCGCGCGGTGCAGGAATTCTCCGGTGGCTGGCGTGGGCGTTTGAACCTGGCGCGGGCGCTGATGTGCCCGTCCGACCTGCTGCTGCTGGACGAGCCGACCAACCATCTCGACCTCGACGCCGTGCTCTGGCTGGAGGAATGGCTGCGCCGCTACCAGGGCACCTTGCTGATCATCTCGCATGACCGCGAGTTCCTCGACGGCGTGATCACCCACACGCTGCACCTCAACGACGGCAAGGCCAAGCTGTACACCGGCAACTACAGCGCGTTCGAGCGCCTGCGCGCCGAGCAGTTGCGCCAGCAGCAGATCTCGCACGAACGCGAGCAGGCCGAGCGGGCGCACCTGCAGTCCTTCGTCGACCGCTTCAAGGCCAAGGCCAGCAAGGCCAAGCAGGCGCAGTCGCGGATGAAGCGGCTGGAGAAGCTGGCCGGCACCGAGGCGGTGCGCGCCGAGCGACCCTTCAGCTTCAGCTTCCCGGTGCCTGGCCGCCTGCCGGATTCGATGCTGCAACTGGAAGACATCACCGCGGGCTACGCAGCCGATCCGTCCAGCCGCGAGGGCAACGACGAAGTCGCCAACATCGTGCTGGCCGACGTGCGTTTCTCCATCGAGGCCGGTGAGCGGATCGGCCTGCTTGGCCCCAACGGCGCCGGCAAATCCACCCTGGTGAAAACCCTGGTGGGCGAACTGGAACCGTTCGGCGGCGAGCGCAAGGTGCACAAGGACCTGAACATCGGCTACTTCGCCCAGCACACGGTGGAAAGCCTGCGCGAAGGCGCCAGCGCGCTCGATCACCTGATGGACAAGGCGCCGGGGGTGGCGACGCAGGTGATGCGCGACTTCCTCGGCAACTGGAATTTTGCCGGCGATCGCGCCTTCGAATCCGTCGACGGTTTCTCCGGCGGCGAACGGGCGCGCCTGGCACTGGCGCTGATCGCCTGGGACAAGCCGAACCTGCTGCTGCTGGACGAGCCGACCAACCATCTCGACCTGGACATGCGCGAGGCGCTGGCCGACGCGCTGGCCGATTTCGACGGCGCCCTGGTGCTGGTATCGCACGACCGCCACCTGCTGGGCCTGGTCTGCGACAGTTTCTGGCGCGTGGCCGACAGCGTGGTGGAACCGTTCGACGGCGACCTCGACGACTACGCCCGCTGGCTGAAAAATCGCGGTTCGGCCAGCAAGAAAGCGGCGAAGGCCGGCGCGGCCAAGCCCGTGGTGGTCAAGGTGGTCGAGGTTTCGCCGGAGGAACGCCGTCGCCAGGCCGCCGCCCAGCGCGACGACGAAAAGGCCGCGCGCCAGCGGGTGAAGAAGATCGAGACGCGCACCGCCGCCATCGATGGCGAGCTGGCCGCGCTGGAGGCGCAGCTCGCCGATCCGGCCACCTACAACGGCCCGACCCAGGAGATGATGCGACTGGGCCAGCGCCAGGCCGAGTTGCGCGGCGAGAAGGAAGCACTGGAAGGCGAATGGCTGACGCTGATGGAACAACTGGAGGCGTAGCCGATGTCGACCGCCATCCCTTCGCTGCAATTGTGGCTGCCCGCGCTGGCGCACTTCGGCCCAGGCCACCCGCTGCGCGAATGGCTGGCCCGGGCCGACCGTCTTGCCGGCGGCGGCGATGGTTATCTTGGCGGCTTGGCCGACCACTTCACGAACATCGGCGCGAATCTTCCCGCCGCGGCGATCACCCGCCAGTTCCTGGCCGGCGATGCGGGCGACGGCCTGTGGCTTTCGGCCGATCCGGCCTGGGTGCAGCCGGACATGAACGGCGTGCGCCTGCTGGCCTGCGGTCGCCTGCAACTGGATATCGACGCAGCCCGGACGCTGGCCGAAAGCCTGCGGCCGGTATTCGACGAGGCCGGCATGCAGTTGGAGGTTTCCTCGCCGGACCACTGGCATCTGCGGCTGCCCGCGGACATGGCGCTGCCCGAGTTCGCCGCGCCCGCCCAGGCGCTGGGCGAAGACCTCGCCCAGCATCTGCCGCAAGGACCGGAAGGGCGTCGCTGGCGCGTCCTGCTCAACGACATCCAGGTGCTGCTGCACCAGCATCCGCTGAATGCGCAACGGCAGGCGCGCGGGCTGTCGCCGGTGAACAGCCTGTGGCTGTGGGGCGGCGGTCGCCTGCCGACCAGGATCGGCAGTGAGCTCGTCGGCGTGATCAGCGACGACGTGTTGCTGCGCGCGCTGGCCGCGCACGCCGGCATCGCGCAGCAGGCACGCAGCGTCGACGTTATCGCCAGCGCCCGCGAGGGCTGGCTGGTCGACCTGCAGGACCTGCCGGCCCACGAGATCGCCGCACGCTGGTGGCCGGCGGTGCAGCCCTTGCTGGCGCGGCAACCAGTGCTGCTGCATTTCGCCAGCGGCGAACGCTGGCAGCGCAAGCCATGGCATCGCCTGCGCGTGTGGCGCCGGGGCGGGCGTTGAGCGTCCTGAAGCTGCGTCGCCGCGAAAGTCGCGGCGTCCCCGCCGGCTGGCCGGAGTCGGTGCATCCGGTGTTGCAGCAGGTCTACGCCGCGCGCGGCGTGCTGCAACCGGCCCAGGTCGAGCACCGGCTGGCGCGCATGCTGGCGCCGCAGTTGCTGGGCGGGATGGATCAGGCGGTGGCCTTGCTGGCCGAGGCGATCCGCGACGACTGGTCGATCCTGGTCGCCGGCGACTACGACTGCGACGGCGCCACCGGCACCGCCGTGGCCGTGCGCGGTTTGCGCCTGCTCGGCGCGCAGCGGGTCGACTACGCGATTCCGAATCGCTTCACCCACGGCTACGGCTTGAGCGCCGCCTTCGTGGCCTCGCTGCAGCCGACGCCCCGGTTGATCGTCACCGTCGACAACGGAGTCGCCAGCGTGGCCGGCGTGGCCGCGGCGAAGGCGCGCGGCATCCGCGTCATCGTCACCGACCACCACCTGCCCGGCGAGCAGTTGCCGGACTGCGACGCGATGGTCAATCCGAATCTGGCCGGCGACCCGTTCCCCAGCAAGATGCTGGCCGGCGTCGGCGTGATGTTCTACCTGCTGCTGAGCCTGCGCGCCGTGTTGCGGGAGCAGGGCGCCTTCACGAGTGCCGAGCCGGACCTGTCCAGCCTGCTCGACCTGGTCGCGCTGGGCACGGTGGCCGACCTGGTGCCGCTGGATTTCAACAATCGCGTGCTGGTCGAAGCCGGACTGCAGCGCATGCGCAGCGGTCGCGCCTGCGCCGGCATCGGCGCCCTGGTCGAGGTCGGCAAGCGCAGCCTGGCGACGCTGTGCGCCAGCGATCTGGGCTTCGCCGTGGGGCCGCGCCTGAACGCCGCGGGGCGGCTGGAAGACATGCGGCTGGGCGTGGAATGCCTGCTCACCGATGACCTGGCGCGCGCGCGTCACTGCGCCGCGCAACTCGATGCGATCAATCGCGAACGCCGCGACCTGCAGGCGTCGATGGTGGCCGAGGCGGAACAGATGGTGGCGGGTCTTTCCGACATCGACGCCATCGGAGTGGCCCTGTTCGAGCCGTCCTGGCACGCGGGCGTGGTGGGCCTGGTGGCCTCGAAGCTGAAGGAACGGCTGCACCGCCCGGTGATCGCCTTCGCCCCGGCCAGCGAGGACGACGTCGAGCACTTGCGGGGTTCGGCACGCTCGATCCCCGGCTTCCATGTCCGCGATGCGCTGGCCGTCATCGATGCGCGCCAGCCTGGCCTGATCGAGCGCTTCGGTGGCCACGCGATGGCCGCCGGGCTCAGCCTGAAAGCGGCGGACTATCCGCGCTTCGCCGCTGCCTTCGATGCTGTCGCACGCGAACTGATCGAACCCGAACGCCTGCAGGCGGTGCTGCACACCGACGGCGAGCTGCCGCCCGGTGCCGCCACGCTGGCATTGGCCCGGCAGTTGCGCGCTGCCGGCCCGTGGGGCCAGGCGTTCCCCGAACCGCTGTTCGACAACCTGTTCGATTGCGCCAGCTGGAAGGTGATGGGTGAATGCCATCTGCGCCTGCAGTTGCGAGACCCGCGCGATGGTGCCGTGCACGACGCAGTGATGTTCAACGCTTACCACGGCCAGCCACCGCCGCCGCGGCTGCGCGCGGCCTACGAGCTGGTCATCAACGACTGGCAGGGTCGCGAAAGCCCGCGCCTGCTGCTGCGGCATATCGAGCCGGCCTGAAGTTCCTGCGCCCATGAGCGGGCGTCTCTTGCGCGGTTTTCACGTGGCGCGGATCAGACTGTTCCCGACGTCATCGAGGGAGAACGCCCGTGATCGCACAGATCGAAGGACTGCCGCCCGGCACGCTGGGCTTCCGCGTCCATGGACAGGTTACGTCGGCGGATTACGAAAGCATCATCGTGCCGGATGTGGAGGCGGCGTTTGCGCTGAACCGCAAGCTGCGCCTGCTGTACGTCACCGCCGACGATTTCACCGGCTTCGACGCCGGCGCGATGTGGGACGATGCCAAGCTCGGCATGCGCCATTTCAGCGGCTGGGATCGCGTGGCGCTGGTCACCGATGTGCCGTGGCTGCGCGGTACCGCCACGGCTTTCAGCTTCGCGATCCCGGCCCAGTTCCGCCTGTTCCACGGTGCCGAGGTCGAGGAAGCCACGCGCTGGATTACGGCGGACTGAGAACCTCGACGGTGCCGTGGCGGCCGTCGATGCGCACGCGCTGGCCATTGACCAGCAGACGCATCACGTGGCGCACGCTCATCACCGCCGGCAGGCCCAGTTCGCGCGCGGTCACCGCGCCGTGCGACAGCGGGCCGCCGCTTTCGGTGATCACTCCGCGCGCCTGGTAGAACAGTGGCGTCCACGCCGGGTTGGTAGTGCGGGCCACCAGGATCGCGTCCTTGGGGAAGTGCGGGAAGTCCTCCGGGCTGCGCACCACGAATACCTCGCCCTCGACGATGCCGGGGCTGCCGCCCAGGCCCTTGAGCACGTGGCTGCCGTCGACCTCGACCGGTTCCGCCTCGCCGAAAATCCAGTCCGGCGTGCGTGCGCAAGCCGCCAGGTAACCGGTCTTGTGGCGGGCGGCGGCTTCCGTGATCGGGACCAGCTCGCCGCTGTGCAGCGCGCCGTCGAGCACGGCCAGCGGCACGAAATAGACGTCCATCGGATCGGCCAGCACGCCGCGTTCGACCAGCTGTGCGCCGATCGCCTTCAGGCCGCGGCGGAACGGCAGGTGCAGGCGGGTGGTCTGGTAATGCTCCAGGTCGTCCAGTGCGGTATACGTGCGGGCCAGCCGGATCACCTCGTGCACCAGGTAGCGCAGTTCCTCCGGCGCGTGGCTGAGCACGCTGTGCTCCATGGCCGCCTGGGCGGCTTTCTGTGCCAGCTCGGCGGCGGCGCGGTCCTCGTCAGGCCGGTCGACCAGCATCTTCAGCTGGTCCAGCACGATCTGCGGCGCCTCGACCCAGGTCGGGTGGTAGGCGTCGAAATCCAGCTCGCGATGGCCGTGACGGGCCAGAAAGCGCTGGAACTCGGCGTGGAAGGCAGGGTGCTGCGGCAGTTCTTCCAGCAGTTCGACGCTGGGGCCGCTGCGCAGTCGCGCATGCAGGGCGGCATCCATGCGAAGCAGTCGCGACAGCGACCACAGTTCGGCGTTGACCTGGCCGGTCTTGGTGTCGGTGACCGCCAGCAACTGGTCGAACACCCGCTGCGCCTGGTCGGCCGGCAACGTCAGTCGCAGCATCTGCTGCAGGGCCACGTACAGCGTGCGCTGGGTCAGCGAGATCGCGATGTTGGGCAGGAAGTAGCTGGCGCCCAGCGCATTGATGCGCAGCACGTAGTCCCACAGCTCGTTCAGCGGACGACCGTCCAGCGACTCGCGCATCAGGGCGCCGATGCCGAGCAGGTAAGTGTCCAGGTCGCGCATCCAGCGCACCGGCAGCTCCTGCACCCAGGCGAACTGCGCCGCGATCTGCGGCAGCGCGGCGCGGATGCTTTCCACGTCCTTGAGCATCTTCGCCGGCGTGCGGCCGCTGTAGAGTTCGACCGCGTTCTGGTTGCCGTAGATGTAGTAGTCGCGCATCGCGAACCACTTGTCGCCGAACGGCGGCAGGCCCATCAGCTTGAAACTGTGGTTGAGCGAGGCATGGAAGCCGGCTTCGCACAGGTCCCAGGTCAGCGGGGTGACCGGGTTGGGAAAGCGCTCGGCCGATTCGTCGCGGGTCCAGCGCGCCGGGATGCGCGTCACCGCGCGCGACTGCAGCAGGTACAGCGTGCCGTCCTGCCACGCCCATTCGATGTCCTGCGGGAAGCCGAAGTGCTGCTCGGCGGCCAGCGCCAGCTGCGCCACGGCGCGGCGTTGTGCCTCGGCGAGGGCAGGGGCGTGCGCCTGTTCGGCCGACAACATCGTGTGGCGGGTACCGCCCGCGGCATCGGTGACCAGCGCCCGCGGCTTCTCGGCGATCACCACCTCGACCTCGCTCATGTCGCTGCGCTTGAGGCGGTATTCGTCGACCGGTTCCTCGCCGCCGACCACGGTTTCGCCGAGGCCGAACGCGGCGTTGATCAGCACCTGGTCCAGCGCCCCGCGCACCGGGTCGATCGAGAACGCCACGCCGGCGGCTTCGCGCTCGTCCACCAGCACCATCTTCTGCACCACCACGGCCATCGCCGCATCCAGGTGGTTCAGCCCCATCCGTTCGCGATACGGCAGCACATGGGCATTCCACAGCGAGGCGTAGCAGCGGCGGATCGCGTCGAGCACGGCATCGACGCCGCGAATGCCGAGCAAGGTGTCGTGCTGGCCGGCGAACGCAGCGCCGGGCAGGTCTTCCAGCGTGCCGGAGGAACGCACCGCCACCGGCGCATCGGCCAGATCGAGTGCTTCCAGCTTGGCGGCCAGCTCGCCGCGCAGTGACGACGGCAACGGCTGCGCCAGCAGCAGGGCCTGGATGCGCTCGCTGCGCGCGGCGTGGTCGAGCGCGGCGTCGTCCAGCACGTGACGGATCGCCTCGTGCAACGGCGCCACGAACTCGCGATAGACCTCGCTGCCGACCACGATGCCGGGCGGCACCGGCAGGTGCTGCGCGGCGCGGGCCAGGTTGGCGCCCTTGCCGCCGCTGACGGCATGCTCGGCGGCCTGCGGATCGGTGAACGCGAAGAGCTGGGTCATGCGAGGGTTTCCTTGCGGTAACGCTGGATGAAGGCGAGCACCGCGGCGGCGAGGGCGATCCCGCACAGCACGTCGATGCCGTAGTGATAGCGCAGGTACAACGTGGCCACCACCAGCGCCAGGATGATCGGCGCCAGCAGCAGCGCGATGCGCCGATAGCCACCCAGCGCGAAGAAGCCCAGCACGTACACGCCGATGCCGCTGTGCAGGCTGGGGAACACGTCCATGCCGGTGATGCCGGCCTTGACCACGCCGGCCAGCAGGGCCGTCATCGCGCCGCCGTGCACGGGATAGGGGAACACTTCGGGAAACGCCATGTACGGCCCGCCGGCCGGCACCAGCAGGTAGCCGGCAAAGCCGACCAGATACATCAGGGTCAGGCCGAGGAAGAACGCTTTCGCCTCGGGGCTGTTGCGCCGCACGCTGAACACCATCGCGGGCAGCAGCACCACGAAATAGAACAGGAAGTAGCCGCTGCTGAGCAGCTCCGACAACCACGGCCGTTCCCAGCCCAGCAGGTGTTCCGGCAGGCTGCGGCCACCCCACAGATCACGATCCAGCGCGAGCAGCGTCGCGTCGGCGGTGTGCCGGATGAACACCTCGCGGATCGCCTTGAACAGCGGAAAGATCAGCCAGCAGGCGACGAACTGCAGCGTGCCTTTCCAGTTCGCCCAGCCACCGCCGGGCGCGGCCAGGCTGGCGGCCAGCAACAGCAGCCAGGCGATGCCGCCAAGCACGCTGGCGGCGTGCAGGTCGCCGTCGTCCAGCCGCCAGGCACCGACGCTGCCGAGCACCAGGATCAGCAACAGCTCGGCGGCGAAGGCATGGCCGATCCAGCGCGCGCTGCGTGGCATGTTCATGGATTCCCCCGATGCATCACATGTGGCCAGCGCCACCAGCCGAGCGCGGCCAGCGACCACAGCGCCAGCAGCGGCCATGGCCAGAACCCGGTCATCAACAGCAGACAGGGCAGCCAGACCATCGCCACCAGCAGCCCGCCCACGATGCGGAAAAAACTCACCGTATTGCGCGCATCCGCCTTGCTACCC
Source organism: Rhodanobacter sp. FDAARGOS 1247 (assembly GCF_016889805.1). Taxonomy (NCBI): domain Bacteria; kingdom Pseudomonadati; phylum Pseudomonadota; class Gammaproteobacteria; order Lysobacterales; family Rhodanobacteraceae; genus Rhodanobacter; species Rhodanobacter sp. FDAARGOS 1247. Next base: position 1,968,760 of record NZ_CP069535.1, on the reverse strand, counting down.
GCGAACCGGCCGGCCAGCAGCACCGGCGCCGCCAACAGCATGAAGGCCGCCACCACCAGCCAGTCCCATGGCCATGAACGGGTGCGTGGTCGTGGCGGCTGTGTCTGCGGGTGCTGCTGGGCATCGATGAACGCCAGCGCATAGGATTCGCCCGCTGCGGCCCGCACCGTCGCCCAGGCTTCCGTCGCCGCAAACACCTCCGGGTTCGGACAATTCACCGAGACCGCGTCGAGTGCGGTCGCGATCGCTTGATGAATGCGCCGTTCCCAGTCGCGATCGGATTCATCGGCGTCGCGTGCAGGCAAGGTCACCGGTACGCCGACCAGCGCCTCGACGCGCGAACGGAAGCGGTCCGGCGCCTGGTAGTGCAGGCCCAGCGGCACCACCTCCAGTGCCACACCCTCATCCAGCAAGGTGCGCGCGATGCGCGCCGCGCCGCGCTGGTAAGGCAGCGGTCGCCAGCCCCATTCGCTGCTGCCTTCGGGAAAGATCGCCAGATCGCCACCCGCACGCAATTGGGCGCAGCCGGCGTCGACGGGATGGGCGAACGCGGCGCGATGTATGCCGTAGCGCTCGCGGTCCTTGTCGCGCACCACCGCGATGCCATCGAACATCCAGCGCAGCAGCGGATGCCGCAGCAACTGGATCGAGACCAGCCCCTGCACCCCGGGAAACGCCCGCAGCACGGTGTAGCCGTCGATCGCCCCGTTGCGATGGCTGCTGACGATCAGTCGACCGCCGCGTCGCGGCACGGGTTGCCGATGGGCACCGACGATGCGGATGCGGCCGAAATAGAAACCGCGCAGCAACCAGGCCAGCAGCGGAATCCACCAGCGCAGTGGCCGCCCTCCCGCGGGCATCGGTGCCGGGTCGGTGCGGGAGCGGGCAGACATCCGTGTTGCGTCAGGGCTCATTGGCGGCAATGTAGCGGCAAGCGGCCGCTGGCGTCACTGCTGTGCCAGCACTTGCCAAGCGTCGGATGATCTGTTCAAGTTGAGCCATGCATTCCTTCGCCACCAGCAGCTTGAACCCCACCGCGGCTTCCGCGCGCGGCTTCGTGCTGGCCGGCAACACCAATAATCGCGCGAACAATAACGCCAACCGTTGGCGGGCCCGCGCGTAGCTGCAAGTCTCCATGAAAGTACGCAAAAGGCCCGCCCAGTGCGGGCCTTTTTGTTTTGGTTTGTTTACCAACCGAGAGGCCGCAATCATGTGTTCGATCTTCGGAATGTTCGACCTGCAGCCGGGCGATGACCTCGCTGCGTTGCGCCGGCAGGCGCTGGAACTGTCGCAGCGCCAGCGCCATCGCGGGCCGGACTGGAGTGGGGTGTTCGTCGATGCCGGGGTGATCCTGGTACACGAGCGGCTGGCCATCGTGGACCCGGCCAGCGGCGCGCAGCCGCTGCGATCGCGCGACGGCGCGCTGGCGCTGGCGGTGAATGGCGAGATCTACAACCACCGCGAGCTGCGTGCTGCCAGCAGCTACGACTTCACCACCGGCTCGGATTGCGAGGTGATCAACGCGCTGTACCGCGAGCAGGGCGGCGACTTCGTGGGCAGGCTCAACGGCATCTTCGCGTTCGCCCTGTGGGACGGCGAGGCGCAGCGCTACCTGATCGCCCGCGACCCGATCGGCGTCTGCCCGTTGTACTGGGGCCACGATGCGCAAGGCCGCCTGTGCGTGGCCTCGGAGATGAAGGCGCTGGTCGGCGTGTGCGCCGATGTGGCGCCGTTCCCGCCGGGTCATGTCTACGACAGCGCCAGCGGCGAATTGCGCAGCTACTACGCCAGGCCATGGCGCGACTACGCCGCCACGCGCGGCCATGACGTGGCGGCACCGGCCTTGCGCAAGGCGTTCGAGCAGGCCGTGCATCGCCAGCTGATGACCGACGTGCCGTATGGCGTGCTGCTGTCGGGCGGACTGGATTCCTCGCTGGTCGCCGCCTGTGCCGCCCGGTTCGCCCGCGAACGGGTCGAGGACGACGATCGCAGCGAGGCATGGTGGCCGCGCCTGCATTCGTTCGCGATCGGGCTGGACGGCTCGCCCGACCTGGCCGCGGCGCAGGTCGCCGCCGATGCGCTGGGCACTGTGCACCACGGCTTCGTCTACACGTTCTGGGAAGGGCTTGACGCCTTGCCCGAGGTGATCCGCCACATCGAAACCTACGACGTCACCACCATCCGCGCCGCCACGCCGATGTACTTGCTGGCGCGGCGGATCAAGGCGATGGGCGTGAAGATGGTGCTCTCGGGCGAGGGCTCGGACGAGATTTTCGGCGGCTACCTGTACTTCCACAAGGCGCCGTCGGCCGAGGCCTTCCACGAGGAAACCGTGCGCAAGCTCGACGCGCTACACAGCTACGACTGCCTGCGCGCGAACAAGGCGATGATGGCCTGGGGCGTGGAGGCGCGCGTACCGTTCCTCGACCTGGAATTCATCGACGTGGCGATGGGCCTGGACGCGAAGCACAAGATGGCCGGGCAGGGGCGCATCGAGAAAGCGGTACTGCGTGAAGCGTTCGACGGCGCGCTGCCGGATTCGATCCTGTGGCGGCAGAAGGAACAGTTCAGCGACGGCGTGGGTTACGGCTGGATCGACGGGCTGAAGGCGCACGCGGAGCAGGCGGTGACCGATCGCGAGTTTGCCGCGGCGGCGGCGCGCTACCCGTTCAACACGCCGGCGACCAAGGAAGCCTATTTTTACCGCCGCATCTTCGAACAGCATTTCCCCGGCGAGGCCTGCGCGGCGACCGTGCCCGGCGGCAAGTCGATCGCCTGCTCGTCACCCGCGGCGCTGGCCTGGGACCCGGCCTTCGCCAGCGCAGCCGATCCGTCGGGGCGGGCGGTCAGGGGAGTGCATCAGCAGGCGCTGGCGAGCTGAACGGTCAATGCCGGTCGGGATGGATCAGCAGGCAGGTATGCCGGGTATTGAAGTCGAAACGGAAGTCCATGTAGCGCAGGGCGCCGCCGCCGAGGAGGTAATGCCAGGGCAGGCTGGCCTGCTTGAATACATCGAAGGTGACGGTGAATGGCTGCCCGGAGATGTCGACATCGGCGGTGGCCCGGCTGATGCGCGCGGCGTGTTGGTGCGCGCCCATGTCGCGGACCCTGAGCCGCCGCCCCGGGCTGCTGTGCAGCTCGTCGAGGGCATGCTGGTCGGCGGCGAGGTAATGGCTGGTGCCGCTGTCGATCAGGGCCGTGCGCAGTTGCCCATCGATCGACAGGGCGGTGACCACGCGCAGCTGGTTGCCCCAGAGGTCGCTGGATACCAGCATCGGTTCCCTGCAGGCGCCGTCGCCATCGGTGCTGTCGCCAACCACCAGCGAGCTCTCGGTGAGGCGAAACGCGCCCAGTCGCCGCAGGATGTCCATGCCGAGCAGCCGGTGATTCCCCGGCACTACGGTCACCGGAACGTTCAGCAGGGTGAGCTCGCCGATGCCGAGCCTGGCCAGGGTGCCGTAGCGGACGGGGATGTCGTGCGACAGAAACCCGCCCACCTTGCCGTTTCGATCAAGCATGGCGACGCCGAGCTTGCGTGCGCTGTCTTCGTCCAGGGTCAGCGCCGAACTGCCCGTATCGACCAGCAGCCATGTCTTCTGGCCTTCGCTTTCAACTTCCACGGCTGGCAGGTTGCCTTGCGCCAGGCTGCGATGAACCGGAATGCTGAAGCTGTGCGACGGCATGACCAGCTCAAGTTGTGGCGTGCCGGCCTGGCTGGCCAGGTAGCTCCGCATCTGCTCGAGTCTGGCCGGAGCCACCTTGTCCTGGAACCGGCGGATGATCTCCAGCTCGGCCGCATCGGCCTTGGCCGAGCCCTGGGACAGCCGCAGGTTGCCGTTGGCAAATTTCGCGCAGAAGAAGGCGACCTCAGGCTTGCTGTCGATCAGGCTGCGTTCGCAGACACGTGCATCCTCGCTGGACTTCTCCAGGTTGAAGTGGATGCGTTCCAGCGCCATGGCGGCAAGGACGCGACTGACGGGATCGTTCGAGGCCTGGTACATGCGGGCCAGGGCCGGCACGTCGGCCTGGTTCAGTGCCTTTTCCACGATGGCCAGCGTGGCAGCATCCGAACCCGATGGGGAAGAGGGCGTTCCCGGGCCCGATGCCTGCGTGGCCAGCGGGCAGCCGAGGCCGGCCAGGCTGCAGACGAATGCGGGTAGAAACGTCCATTTCTTCATTGCCCATCTTCCTTCATGTCCGGGAGCTCTCAAGTGTAGCCAGCAACCGCGTGCAACGGCGCACGCTCTGCTAATATCGGGGGCTGTTTTCCTGCGATTTCCGACCATGATCGAGACCAATCCCATCCAGGCCCAGATTGCCGACCTTCGCGACCGTGTCGAGTCGCTTCGGGGGTATCTTTGACTACGCCACCAAGAGCGAACGCCTGGAAGAAGTAACCCGCGAACTGGAAAGTCCCACCGTCTGGGACGACCCGGCGCGTGCGCAGGAACTGGGCCGCGAGCGCGCCCGACTGGATACCATCGTCAACGGCATCGACCGCATGACGGCCAGCCTCACCGATGCCGGTGAGCTGCTGGAGATGGCCATCGCCGACAGCGACGACGACACCGCGCAGTCGGTGATCGACGACCTGGCCAAGGTCGACGCCGAGGTCAACAAGCTGGAATTCCAGCGCATGTTCTCCGGCAAGATGGACTCGACCAACGCCTTCGTCGACATCCAGGCCGGCGCCGGCGGCACCGAGGCGCAGGACTGGGCCGAGATGCTGCTGCGCATGTACCTGCGCTGGTGCGAGAACCGCGGCTGGAAGACCGAGCTGATGGAAGTCAGCGGCGGCGACGTGGCCGGGATCAAGTCCGCCACGTTCCGGGTGGAAGGCGACTACGCCTACGGCTGGCTGAAGACCGAGATCGGCGTGCACCGGCTGGTGCGCAAGAGCCCGTTCGACTCGGACAATCGCCGGCACACCAGTTTCACCTCGGTGTTCGTCTCGCCGGAAGTGGACGACGACATCGAGATCGACATCAACCCGGCCGACCTCAAGACCGACGTGTACCGTTCATCGGGCGCCGGTGGCCAGCACGTCAACAAGACCGAGTCGGCGGTGCGCATCACCCACATTCCGACCAATACCGTGGTGGCCTGCCAGACCGGCCGCAGCCAGCACCAGAACCGCGACACCGCGATGAAGATGCTGGCTGCAAAGCTCTACGAGCTGGAGATCCAGAAGCGCAATGCCGAGAAGGACGCACTGGAAGCGACCAAGTCCGACATCGGCTGGGGCAGCCAGATCCGCAACTACGTGCTGGACCAGAGCCGGATCAAGGACCTGCGCACCGGCATCGAGCGCACCGACACGCAGAAGGTGCTGGATGGCGACCTTGACGAATTCATCGAGGCCAGCCTGAAGTCCGGTCTCGAAGCCGGCTCCAAGCGTATCGATGCGTGAGACCTGACGCCTTCCGCTTACTGACGAGGTAGCCGCATGAACAGCAAGAAGATCTGCAGCATCGCGATCGCCTGTGCCGCACTGGCTGCGTTCGGCGCAGCCGCGCAATCACAGCAGGGCGGCGCCGGCCAGGGCATCAAGCAGGATGCCAAAGCTGTCGGCCACGGCGTCGCCGATGGCGCCCGCGATGTGGGTCATGCGACCAAACACGTCGCCAAGAAGATCGGGCATGGTGCGAAGGACGCCGGTGTCGGCATCGGCCATGGTGCGAAGAAGGCGGGAATCGCCATCGGCCACGGCGCGCGCGAAGGCTGGGATGCAACCAGACACGCGGCCAAGAAAGTATTCGGCAAGGACGATTGACGAGCCAGGTTCCCGAGGGAAACCTCGACGCGTCATCTTGCGACCCAACCCCCAGACCATCTGGTGTGCGCCCCGCGTTGCGGACACCCGGAGCAACAGAGTTCCCATGAGCGAAACGACCGACACCCCGATCATCGACGAGAACCGGCTGATTGCCGAGCGCCGCGAGAAGTTGCATGCCTTGCGCGAGCAGGGCATCGCGTTTCCGAACGACTTCAAGATCGACAGCTTCGCCGGCGACCTGCAGGCCGAGTTCGCCGACAGGGACGTGCACACGGCCGAAGCCGTCGAGGCAGCCGCACGCCGGGTGAAGATGGCCGGGCGCATCGTGCTCAAGCGCGTGCAGGGCAAGGTCAGTTTCGTGCAGCTGCAGGATTTCAGCGGGCGCATCCAGCTGTTCATCCACCAGGGCACTCTGGGCGACACCTACGAGGCGTTCAAGAGCTGGGACATGGGCGACATCGTGGGCGCCGAAGGCGTGCTGATGCGCACCAGGACCGGCGAGCTTTCGGTGCGCGTGGACCAGCTGCGCCTGCTGACCAAGAGCCTGCGCCCGCTGCCGGACAAGCACCACGGCATGGCCGACGTGGAGCAGCGCTACCGCCAGCGTTACGTCGACCTGATCGTCACCGAGGAGGCGCGGCGCACCTTCATGCTGCGCTCGCGGATCATCGGCCACATGCGCCAGTGGCTGGAGGCGCCCACGCGCCGCTTCATGGAAGTGGAGACGCCGATGATGCACATGATCCCCGGTGGCGCCACGGCCAAGCCGTTCACCACCCACCACAACGCGCTGGATCTGGAGCTGTACCTGCGCGTGGCGCCCGAACTGTACCTGAAGCGCCTCGTGGTCGGCGGCTTCGACCGCGTCTACGAGATCAACCGCAACTTCCGCAACGAGGGCGTGTCGACCCGGCACAACCCCGAGTTCACCATGCTGGAGTTGTACCAGGCCTACGCCACCTACCATGAGATCATGGACCTCACCGAGAGCGTGATCCGCGATACCGCCCAGGCCGTGCTAGGCACCACGCAGCTGGAATGGGACGGGGCGGCGATCAACGTGGGCCCGGCATTCCGCCGCTGGCGCATGGAAGACGCGGTGCTGGAACACAACCCGGAGATCAGGCGCGAAGAACTGCGCGATCGCGAGGCGATGGCGGCGCACGCGAAGCGTCTCGGCGCACAGGTCAAGGCCGGTTATGGCTGGGGCAAGCTGCTGCTGGAAATCTTCGAGCACACCGTCGAACACACCCTGATCCAGCCCACTTTCATCACCGACCATCCGGTCGAGGTGTCGCCGCTGGCGCGCGAAAGCGATACCGATAAGGGCATCACCGATCGCTTCGAGCTGTTCATCAACGGCAAGGAGATCGCGAATGGCTTTTCCGAGTTGAACGACCCGGAAGACCAGGCCGCGCGCTTCCAGGCCCAGGTCGACGCCAAGGACGCCGGCGACGACGAGGCGATGCACTTCGACGCCGACTACATCCGCGCGCTCGAAGTGGGCCTGCCGCCCACCGGCGGCCTCGGCATCGGCATCGACCGGCTGGTGATGCTGCTGACCGGCTCGGCCTCGATCCGCGACGTGCTGCTGTTCCCGTACATGCGGCCCGAGGTTCAAGCGGGCTGAGGCGCAATGGGCGCACCGGCGCGATGGCACCGAGCGCTTTCGTGGCCACGGGTGCACCGGATTACATGACGTCTTCGCGAACCTTGCCGATCAACAGGAACCTGCTGTGCTTCAGCCTCAGAAATGGCCTTTCAATCAGTTGATAGGTTGCTGCGGAGACAAGCAAAGTGGCGCCGGCCATGTAGATGAACAGCATCAGATTGGACAAGTGATGGCTCAGCAGCTCGTCGGACGGCTGGATGTCCAGCTTTACGACGGCGAAGACGATGAATACGGCGTGCACGAGATAGATCGAATACGACCACAAGCCGATACGGTGCAGCACGGGGTTGACCACGACTTTGCGGAATGCGGGAAGTAGATCGATCAGGGCCACCAGGAACACGGCCCACAGAGTCGACACATACAGGTAATTCGCGTACCAATACCCGAACTGCAGCATGCCAAACTGGCGCAGGCCATGGGCTGCCAGGACATCGATCATGGCGAGGGCGGCAAGCGCGACACACGTGCCGAGCCATCGACGCTTCCGCACGCTCAAGCTTCGCAGCATGGGACCGTAGCAATGGTGTGCCCAGGCGGCCGCAATGCCGATGGCAAATTGTGGCCAGCGGCCCAACAGGGTGCTGCGCTGGGCAGCCCAGAACTCGGACGCCGCCGGCGTTGCGAGTTTCCAATAGCAGAAGCACAAGCCGAGCAACACGGCTGCAAGCAGGTACCTTCCCTGTTTCAGGCGAGCCAGCCAGACCGCGAGCGGCAGCACGAGATAGAACTGGACTTCGATCGCAAGACTCCACCAGACCAGGCCGAACGGAAGCAGGGTGTCCAGGCTGATGTTCTGGAACAGGGCTGCGTGCGTCGCGGCGCGCCAATCTCCCTTCCAGGCAGCGCCTGCCAGCACCATGAGGTAGTACATGGGGAGAATGCGCAACGCACGATTGCCGAAGAACTGCCTGAGCACCATCGGACTGCCGCGGATGTAGGGCAGCGAAAGCAGGAAGCCGCTCAATACAAAAAACAGGTCCACCCCGATACTGCCCCCGAAAAACAGTGCCGTGGCGTAGCTGGCCTGGGGGTTCGGCATGTAGCCGCGCAAGGAGCCGAGAAAGTGATAGAAAAAGACCAGGACAATGGCGATGCCACGCAACGACTCGCATTCGTCCAGGCGCTCGCGAGGATTGCCGATTGCGTTCAAGCCGATTCCCCGGGAAATGCCGTCGAACCTGCGAACGCCCCCGAATTCCGATTACCGCATCGGCGATACGGATGATTCGATGCAGGGATTGCCGCTGTTTGTCTCATCGTTCGATTCTCCCCTGATGGCCATCGCACGGACGCTGCAGATATCGGTTCGGTGCAGGCACTAGTTTCGATTAAAATAGGGCAATTCTTCTTATTCCACGAGCCCTACCATGTGGTATGCCATCATCGCCAAAGACCATCCCGATACCCTGTCCAGGCGTCAGGGTGCGCGACCCGCACACATGGCGCGCTTGCTCGAACTGCAGGATGCCGGTCGGCTGTTCGTCGCGGGCGCGTTCCCGGCGATCGAGTCCGAGGACCCGGGCCCGGCCGGTTTCACCGGCAGCATGATCCTGGCCCAGTTCCCGTCGATGGCCGAGGCCCGCGCCTGGGCCGATGCCGATCCGTATGTGGCGGCCGGCGTCTACGCCGACGTGCAGATCAAGCCGTTCCGCAAGGCGTTGCCGGCGTGAGCGAAGCGATGCTCGAGCAGATCCGCCAGCGCCTGAGTGCGGCGCTGGCACCGACCGAGCTGGAAGTCGTCGACGAAGGCCACCTGCATGCCGGCCACGCGGGGGAGGGCAAGGGTCACTTCCATGTGCGCATCGTCAGTCCCGCATTCGCCGGACTGCTGCCGATTCGGCGGCATCGCATGGTTTATGCGGCGCTGGACGGCCTGATGGACAACGGCATCCATGCCTTGTCGATTGATGCAAAGAACAAATAATTCAGGAACAGTAAGTTACAGTGAATTGTTCAACTGATGCTTCATGCAGAAACGCATTGCAGCGTTGCCCTGCGTTTGGCACAGTGCCCTGTCGCCCGGCTGCACGGGCCTTACCGCTGACCCGTTGAAGACCGCATGCGCCTGAGCACCATCAAACTCGCCGGTTTCAAGTCCTTCGTGGACCCGACCACCCTGCACCTGCCCAGCAACATGATCGGCGTGGTCGGCCCCAACGGTTGCGGCAAATCCAACATCATCGACGCGATTCGCTGGGTGATGGGCGAGAGCGCGGCCAGCCGCCTGCGCGGCGACTCGCTGACTGACGTGATCTTCTCCGGCTCCAACACGCGCAAGCCGGTGGGGCAGGCCACGGTCGAGCTGATCTTCGACAACGCCGACGGTTCGGTGCAGGGCGAGTACGGCCAGTACGCCGAGATCTCGGTGAAGCGCCAGGTCACCCGCGACGGCCAGTCCTCGTACTATCTCAACGGCGCGCGCTGCCGCCGCCGCGACATCACCGACCTGTTCCTCGGCACCGGCCTCGGCCCGCGCAGCTACTCGATCATCGAGCAGGGCATGATCAGCCAGATCATCGAGGCGCATCCGGAAGAACTGCGCACGCATCTGGAAGAGGCCGCCGGCATCTCCAAGTACAAGGAGCGCCGCAAGGAAACCGAAAGCCGGATCAAGGCCACCCGCGAGAACCTCGACCGCGTGCGCGACGTGCGCGACGAAGTGGACAAGCAGCTCGAACACCTCAACCGCCAGGCCCGCGCCGCCGAGCGCTGGAAGGCGCTGAAGGAAGAACAGACGCGCAAGGACGCCGAACTGCGTGCGCTGGAATATCGAGGCCTGAAGTCCCAGCACGAAGGCGAGGGCGCGGGGCTGTCCGCCGCCGAGATCGAGATCGAAAAGCAGCTCGCCGGCCAGCGCCAGATCGAGGCCCAGCTGGAAAGCGTGCGCGAACGCCACACCGACGCCAGCGAGCACCTGAATGCGGTGCAGGCTGACGTCTACAAGGTCGGCGCCGAGATTGCCCGGGTCGAACAGCAGGTGCGTTACAACAAGGAAACCGCCGAACGCCTGCAGCGCGCCCACGGCGACGCCGAGCGCGAACATGCCGAACTGGCCGCGCACATCGCCACCGATCGCGAACAGGTCGAGGCGCTGCGCCTGGCCCTGGCCGAAGGCGAGCCGAAACTCGAAGCGCTGCAGCAGTTGCAGGACGACACCGGCGAGGCCCAGCGCAATACCGAAACCAGGCTGGCCGACTGGCAACAACGCTGGGACAGCCACACGCGCAACGCAGGGGAATCGAACCGCGCTGCGGAAGTGGAACGAACCAGGCTCAGCTACCTGGATCGCCAGGCGGTCGACCTGGCGCGCCGTCGCGAAGTGCTGGAAACCGAGCAGAAGGCCACCGACGTGGCGGCGCTGGACGCCGCCGGCGAGCAGTTGACCCATGAGCACGAGACCCAGCGCGAACGCGTGGAGACGCTCGGCAGCCTGCTCGACCAGCACAAATCCGGCCACGAAAAGGTGCTGGAGGACGAACGCCAGGTGCAGTCGACCCTCAACGAGGCGCGCCAGCAGTTGCAGGCCGCCCGCGGCCGGCACGCGTCGCTGGAGGCCTTGCAGCACGCCGCGCTGGGACAGGACGAAGGCGCGGCCAGTGGATGGCTGGCGAAGCTGGGCCTGGATCACTCGCGTCGCCTGGGCGAATCGCTGCAGGTGGAAGCCGGTTGGGAAACCGCGGTGGAAACGGCGTTGAGCGGCTTTCTGGACAGCGTGCTGGTTGACCAGGCGCACACGCTGGCCAGCGAATTTTCCTCGATCGAGAACGCCGACATGGCCTTGCTCGACGCCAGCGAAGGTGGCGTCAACACCGCCGGCACCCTCGCGGCGCACGTGCGCGGACCGGCGGCGGCGATGGCGATCCTTGGTCACGTGCTCACCGCGGCATCGCTGGACGAAGCGCATCAACGGGTCGTCTCGCTGTCCTCGCTGGCGCCGTACCAGTCGGTGATCACGCCGGCGGGCGAGTGGCTGGGTCCGGGCTGGGCGCGCGTGCGCCGGGCGCAGGGCAGCCAGGTCGGCGTGCTGGCGCGCGAGCGCGAGCTGCGCACGCTGGCCGAGCAGATCGCCGCGCTGGAAGCGCAGCTGGAAGAAGCCAGCGAGCGGCTCGATACGCTGCGCACCAGCAAATTCGAGACCGAACGCGCGCGCGACGACGCCCAGCGCGAGCTGTACAACGCGCATCGCCGGCAGTCCGAACTGGCCGGCCAGTTGCAGAGCCACCGCGGCAAGCTGGAAACCGCCCGCGCCCGCGCCGAGAAGGTCAAGGGCGAACTGGCAGACCTGAATCGGCAGATCGATGAATTGCAGGGCCAGACCCGCGAGGCACGCGCCCGACTGGATGAATCGGTCGGCCTGATGGGCGACCTCGAAGATCAGCGCCGCGAGCTGGAGAACGAGCGCCGCGGCCTGCTCGAGGCGCGCGAGGAAGCGCGCATGAATGCACGCGAAGCCGCCGAGCAGTCGCATTCGCTGGCGCTCGCGCTGGAGTCGAAGCGTTCCTCGCTGAGCTCGCTGGAACAGACGCTGGCCCGCATGGACACCCAACTGCGCCAGATCGAGATGCGCCGCAACGAAATCACCGAGCAGCTCGCCGCAGGTTCCGATCCGATCGCCGAACTCGAGTCGGAGCGACAGGCGTACCTGGACCAGCGCCTGCTGGTCGACAAGCAGCTGGTCGAGGCGCGTCGCGCGCTGGAGGACTGCGACATCGAGTTCCGCAAGCTGGAGCAGCAGCGTCACCTGGCGGAGCAGGGCCTGGCCACGCTGCGCGAAGGGCTGTCGCAGAAGCGGCTTGCGGCGCAGGCCTTGCAACTGCGCGCCGATCAGCTGGCCGAAGCGATCGCCGGGTCAGGTCTGGAACTGGAAACGCTGCTGGCCGAACTCGCGCCCGACATCGATGCGGATCAGTGGCGTTCGCAGCTGAGTGATCTCGGCCAGAAGATCGCCCGGCTTGAACCGGTGAACCTCGCCGCCATCCAGGAACACGCCGAACAGAGCGAGCGCAAGACCTACCTGGACAACCAGCTCACCGACCTGGTCGATGCGATGGAGACGCTGGAAGGCGCGATCAAGAAGATCGACCGCGAAACGCGCCAGCGTTTCAAGGAAACCTTCGACAAGGTCAACGCCGGCGTGCAGGAACTGTTCCCGCGCCTGTTCGGCGGCGGCCATGCCTACCTGGAACTCACCGGCGACGACCTGCTCAACACCGGCGTGACGATCATGGCGCGCCCGCCGGGCAAGCGTCCATCCAACATCTCGCTGCTGTCCGGCGGCGAAAAGGCGCTGACCGCGGTGTCGCTGGTGTTCGCGATCTTCGGTCTCAACCCGGCGCCGTTCTGCCTGCTCGACGAGGTCGACGCACCGCTGGACGAGGCCAACGTGGGCCGCTTCTCCAGCCTGGTGCGCGAGATGAGCGAGCAGGTGCAGTTCATCTTCATCAGCCACAACAAGGCGACCATGGAAGCGGCTACCCAGCTGTGCGGCGTGACCATGCGCGAGCCGGGCGTTTCGCGACTGGTGCAGGTGGATCTGGCCGAAGCGGCTAAACTGGCAGGCGCTGCCTGAGGAACCCATGATGACGTTGCAACCCGTGCTTGCCCTTGCCTGGAATCCCGCCGTCGGCATTCCGATGCTGATCGTCGGCCTCATCGTGCTGGCGCTGCTGTGGCTGTTCGGCCAGCCCAGGAAGGAGCAGGGCAAACGCCGCGTCGTGCCCGGCCCGCATGCTGGCGAGCGACGCGAACCGACCTTCGGCGAATCGGATATCGAGCCGGTCGCTGACGATGTCTTCCGCGGCGATGCCAGGCCGCAGCAAGGCGAGCTGGAGGTGGGCTTGCGCGAGGAGCTGGAGCGCCTCGGCGCCACGCTGTCGGGCGACCGGGGCAGGGAACCTGGCGCAGCTGCGTCGAAAACCCCCAGGACCAGGCAGCCACCGAAGCTGGCGGATCACGTGGCCTCGATCATCGATGCCTTGCGCGCGCCCAGCTCCAGCGATCCGGTGGCGCAGAACACCGACCTGCCGGCGGAAGCACCGGTGGTGGAAACTCCATCGACACCCGCACCGGCCGCGGCGGCTCCCCAGCGTTCCGATCTGGGGCGGCGGCCGCCGCAGCTGCCGGTGGAACGCATCATCACGCTATTCGTGGTGGCCCGCGAAGGCGAACGTTTCCACGGCCCGGACCTCGTGGTGGCGGCCGAAAAAGCCGGCTTGGAATTCGGCGACATGGGCATCTATCACCGCCTGGTCGACGGCAAACGCGAGTTGGGACCGATCTTCAGCGTCGCCAACATGCTCAAGCCCGGCAACTTCGACCTCGCCCGGCTGGAAGACCTGCGCACACCGGGCGTCAGCTTCTTCATGACCCTGCCGGCGCCGCTGCCGGCGCTGGACGCATGGGACGCCATGCTGCCCACCGCGCAGCGGCTGGCCGAGTTGCTGGACGGCCATGTGCTCGACGAGGAGCGCAACGCGCTCGGACGTCAGGGCATCGCGCACATCCGCGACCAGCTGCGCGGCTGGGATCGCGACCACGAAGGCAAGGAAATCATCTTCGGCCGCTGAGGCGTTTCAGGCTTGCGCGTCACGCCTCGGCAGTTTCCAGTCGGGGCGGATGAAGTGACAGGTATAACCCTGCGGGTAACGTTCCAGATAATCCTGGTGCTCCGGTTCGGCCTCCCAGAAATCACCCGCCGGCGCCACTTCGGTCACCACCTTGCCCGGCCACAGGCCGGAGGCGTCGACGTCCGCAATGGTGTCTTCGGCGACCTCCTTCTGCGCATCGGAGGTGTAGAAGATCGCCGAACGATAGGACGTGCCACGGTCATTGCCCTGGCGGTTGGCCGTGGACGGGTCGTGGATCTGGAAGAAGAATTCCAGCAGCCTGCGATAGCTGATCCGCGATGGATCAAACACGATCTCGATGGCCTCGGCATGGCTGCCGTGATTGCGGTAAGTCGCGTTCGGCACGTCGCCGCCGCTGTAGCCGACCCGGGTGGAGAGCACGCCATCCTGCTGGCGAATCAGGTCCTGCATGCCCCAGAAGCAGCCTCCGGCAAGCACCGCACGCTCGGTCGTCATCGCACATCCTCCACCTGATCCAGGTACGCGCCGTAACCCTGCGCCTCCATCTCGCCACGAGGGACGAAACGCAGCGAGGCCGAGTTGATGCAATAGCGCAGGCCGCCACGATCCTTCGGGCCGTCCGGAAAGACGTGGCCGAGATGGCTGTCGCCATGGGTCGAGCGCACCTCGGTGCGGATCATGCCGTGGCTGCTGTCACGCAACTCGTTCACGTGGGCCGCCTCGATCGGCTTGGTGAAGCTCGGCCAGCCGCAACCCGACTCGAACTTGTCCGACGAAGCAAACAGCGGTTCGCCCGAAACGACATCCACGTAGATGCCGGGCTCCTTGTTGTGCAGGTATTCGCCCGTACCGGGGCGTTCGGTGCCACTTTCCTGGGTGACCCGATACTGCTCGGGACTCAGTTGCGACAACGCCTCGGGACTTCTGGTGTAACGGGACATGCGGCGCCTCCTGTCGTGGTCGCGATGCAGATAGAAATGGCAGTCCCGGCACGCATATCAAGGACCGGCGGCAAAAATATCCGGGAAGAGGGGGCTTCAGATTTCCCTGCGCTCGTACGCTTCGCGGAACAGTCGTGCCTGTTCGCAGGTCAGCCACCATTGGCGCATGTCGCGTTCCCGATAGGTCTTGCCCGCCGGAGCGTGCAGGCCAAGCCGGTTGATCGTCCAGCCGGCCCACTCATCGGACAACGCGCCGAGATCCCCGCAACGCAATAGCCTCAACAGACGCACGGCCGACCAGGGCATGCGGCTTCGACCGATTTCCCAGCACCTCACCGTATTCGGTGACACGCCAAGATAGGCTGCGCAGGCCTGACGGCTCAACGGACAGCTGCGGCGCAGTTCGCGAAAACCCTCGGGGGAGATGTACCAGCAGCGCTTGCCGGATCGCTTGGGAGTCATGGTTTGCCTCATTCATAATTTGACATAATATACATTATGCGAAATTACAAATAGGTGGCGCGACCGTGACGACCCGGCAACCGTGCCTCGGAACCGCCTCTTCCTAAAGCAGGTTCGGACAGCCCTTCTGTGTTGACTTGATTTGCCGCAGCCAGTCATAGCCATCTTCGGCCCGCAGGCTGGCTTTGGTAGCGATCGTTCGCAGCCCCGCGTCTTGGCGGGCGGGCTGGAGATTTCCAAACCGGCTGCGCGGGCCCTGCAGCAGATGATTGATGTAGCGCTTCATTCGAGTGGCTCCTGGAAATGGCGGTGGCCGGGCCGATTCGTGCCGGCCTGGTAGTCCAGACGCAGGATTGGTCTTGCCGCGCCATGTATCAAGCCGGTTCGGGCGATCATTCCGTTCCTGTCTGGAAACGACGCCGAAGTTGCGGTGGTGTTCGCGCCCGGAAACACAGCGGTCGTCAAACCGGGGTTTCGCCTGCCGTCACGCGAACCCATGTAGCTGGCCGAACAGATCTTCGGCCGTCGGATCATGGGCAAGAAAATATTTGCATTGTTGTACGTCGTCCTGATGCTTGGCGCGATCGCGCCGTCGGGAGCTCGCGCAGCCACGTCGTATGACGGCGGCTATGTCAGGGTCGGCGTGCCTGACATGACGCAGGCGGCGACATTCTTCCGCGACGTGCTCGATTGCCAGCTGATCGGGGGCGAAGCCACGGCCAGTGAACCCGCAACGGAGTCCCTCCTGCTTTCCTGTGACGAAGGCTCGGTGGTCGAGCTCTTCGTCGACCGGGGCAACTCCCCTTCTCCCGCATCGGACACGCCGTCGGCGACCCTGCAATTGGCTACGGACGATGTGGCGCACGCCAACGAATGGTTGCGAAACCAGGGCGTGGCCGTCCGCAGCGCGCCGCATCGCGTGGTCTCGGGTCCCCTGGCCGGGCACATGGTGCTGGATTTCGCGGCACCATGGGGGTTGCGCCTGCAATTGGTGGGCAGGAACGTGCCCGATCCCGGCAACACGGGCCTGGCCACGGCCGATATCCAGTACGACGGCGGCTGAGCTCAGCGGCGGGCGCGGAAGAACTCCCGCAGCATCCCGGCCGACTCCTCACCCAGCAGGCCACCGGCCACCTCGATCCGATGGTTGTGGCGCGCGTCGACCAGGGTGTCGAATACGCTGCCCGCCGCGCCGGTCTTGGGATCAGCGGCCGCGTAGACCACCCTGCCCAGTCGCGCGTGGATCATGGCCATGGCGCACATCGAACATGGCTCCAGCGTGACGTAGAGGGTGGCGCCGGACAGCCGGTGGTTGGCCAGCTTCTCGCCCGCCGCCCGCATGGCCATGATTTCGGCATGGGCGGTCGGGTCGTGCAGGGTGATGTTGCGATTCCAGCCCAGGCCGGCGATCTCGCCTCCCTGCACCAGTACGGCCCCCACGGGCACTTCATTCTCGGCATCGCGGGCGTGCGCTGCCAGCTGCAGTGCTCGCCGCATGTACTGCACGTCGGCAGCTGAGAATTCACTGGAACTTGAAGAAATTTCGTCAGTCATTTCAAATTGTTGCATGATTTACATGAGAAAGCCGGCAAGTTGCCGGCCGTTCTCCCCGCATGCAAGTAGCTGATTTTACTATTCCCACTCGATCGTGGCAGGCGGCTTGCCGCTTATGTCGTAAACTACGCGAGAAACACCGCGCAACTCATTGATAATTCTATTTGAAACCTTGCCGAGAAACTCGTACGGCAGGTGTGCCCAGTGGGCGGTCATGAAGTCGATGGTTTCCACCGCACGCAGCGCGATCACCCACTCGTAGGCGCGCGCGTCGCCGACCACGCCCACCGACTTGACCGGCAGGAAGACCGCAAACGCCTGGCTGGTCCTGTCGTACAGGTCAGCCTTGCGCAGCTCGTCGATGAAGATCGCGTCGGCCTGGGCCAGCAGCTCGGCGTATTCGCGTTTCACTTCGCCCAGGATGCGCACGCCCAGGCCCGGCCCGGGGAACGGATGGCGATAGACCATCGCGCGGGGCAAGCCGAGTTCCACGCCGATCTGGCGCACCTCGTCCTTGAACAGTTCGCGCAGCGGCTCGACCAGCTTCAGCTTCATGTGCGCCGGCAGGCCGCCGACGTTGTGGTGACTCTTGATGACGTGAGCCTTGCCGGTCTTGCTGCCGGCCGATTCGATCACGTCGGGATAGATGGTGCCCTGGGCCAGCCACTTCACCTCGCCGCTGCCGCCGGCAGTGAGCTTGGTGGACTCCTCGTCGAAGATTTCCACGAACAGGCCGCCGATGATCTTGCGCTTGGCTTCCGGATCGGCGACGCCTTCGAGCGCCTTGAAATAGCGATCGGCGGCGTTGACCCGAATGACCTTGACGCCCATGTTCTCGGCCATGGTGGCCATCACCTGGTCGCCTTCCTGCCAGCGCAGCAGCCCGGTGTCGACGAACACGCAGGTCAGCTGTTCACCGATCGCCTTGTGCAACAGCGCGGCCACCACGGAGGAATCGACGCCGCCGGACAGGCCCAGCAGTACGTGGTCGTTGCCGACCTGTTCGCGCACACGGGCGATCTGGTCGTCGATGATGTTGGCGGCGGTCCACAACGTGGCGCAGCCGCAGATCTCGGTGATGAAACGCTTCAGCAGCGCCCCGCCCTGCTTCGTGTGGGTCACTTCGGGGTGGAACTGCACGCCGTACCAGCGCTTGTCCTCGTCTTCCATCACCGCGACCGGGATGCGATCGGTGCTGCCGGTGACGACGAAACCCGGCGGTGCCTTCGACACGTGGTCGCCGTGGCTCATCCACACGTCGAGCTTGTGACTGTCCGCATGATCGCTGAGGCCATCGAACAGGCGGCTGGCGGCGGTGATGTCCACCGTGGCGTGGCCGAATTCGCGGGCATCGGCCGCCTCGGTCGCACCGCCGAGCTGGGCCGCCAGGGTCTGCATGCCGTAGCAGATGCCTAGGATCGGCAGACCCGAATCGAACACCTGTTGCGGCGCCTTGGGCGCGCCTTCGAGCGTGGTGGACTCCGGCCCGCCGGACAGGATGATGCCCTTGGCGCCGAAGCCGACGATTTCGGCCGGATCATGATCCCAGGCCCAGATCTCGCAGTACACGCCCAGCTCGCGCACACGCCGCGCGATCAGCTGCGTGTATTGCGCGCCGAAGTCGAGGATGAGGATCTTGTCGGAGTGGATGTTGTGCATCGGCCCGGGCCTTGAAAACGTCCGTAATTAGCCGGCGTCATTCCCGCGAAAGCGGGGATGACGTCCGCCAGGGGCTGGAGAATTGGACAGAGTCCAACCTCCGGATGGGTTTCAAATCAGGAATTCAGCCGGTAGTTCGGCGCTTCCTTGGTGATCTGGATGTCGTGCGGATGCGCTTCGGTGACGCCGGCCGAGGTGACCTTCACGAACTGCGCCTTGTGCCGCACGTCCTCGACGGTGGCCGCGCCCAGATAACCCATCGAGGCACGCAGGCCACCGATCAGCTGATGGATGATGTTGCGCAGAGGGCCGCGATACGGCACGCGACCCTCGATGCCTTCGGGCACCAGCTTGTCGGCGTCGGCCTCGTCCTGGAAGTAGCGATCCTTCGAGCCCAGCTGCATCGCGCCGATCGAACCCATCCCGCGGTAGCTCTTGTACGAGCGGCCCTGGAACAGTTCGACCTCGCCCGGTGATTCCTCGGTGCCGGCGAACATCGAGCCCAGCATCACGCTGGAGGCGCCGGCCGCCAGCGCCTTGGGAATGTCGCCGGAGTAGCGGATGCCGCCATCGGCGATCAGCGGGATCTCGTCCTTCAGCGCGGTGGCGACCATGTCGATCGCGGTGATCTGCGGCACGCCCACGCCGGCGACCACGCGGGTGGTGCAGATCGAGCCGGGACCCACGCCGACCTTGACCGCATCGACGCCCACGTCGAGCAGCGCGCGGGCCGCTTCGCCGGTGACGATGTTGCCGGCAATCACCTGCACTTGCGGATAGTTCTTCTTGACCCAGCCCACGCGATCGATCACGCCCTGCGAATGGCCATGTGCCGTGTCGACCACCAGCACGTCGACGCCGGCATCGACCAGGGCAGCCACGCGCTGCTCGGTGTCGCCCGAAACGCCGACCGCCGCGCCGACCAGCAACGCTTCCTGCCGGTCCTTGGCGGAATGCGGATTGTCGCGCGCCTTCTGGATGTCCTTGACGGTGATCAGGCCACGCAACTGAAATGCCTCGTTGACCACCAGCACTTTCTCGATGCGGTGCTTGTGCAGCAACAGCAGCACATCGTCCTGGCCGGCGCCCTCGCGGACGGTGACCAGCTTGTCCTGGCGCGTCATGATGTTGCGCACCGGGTCGTCCAGCTTGCGCTCGAAGCGCAGGTCGCGGCTGGTGACGATGCCGACCAGCTGCGCACCATCCACCACCGGCACGCCGGAGATGTTGTGCGCGCGGGTCAGTCGCAGCACTTCGCGAATCGAGGTTTCCGGGGTGACGGTGATCGGGCTGCGGATCACGCCGGCTTCGAACTTCTTGACCAGGCGCACTTCGGCGGCCTGCTGCTCGGCGGTCATGTTCTTGTGGATGATGCCGATGCCGCCGTTCTGGGCCATGGTGATGGCGAGTCGGGCTTCGGTGACGGTGTCCATGGCAGCGGACACGATGGGGATGTTCAGGCGCAGGTCGCGGGTAAACCGCGTCGAGGTGTTCACGTCGCGCGGCAGCACGATGGAGTGGCCCGGAACAAGGTAGACGTCGTCGTAGGTCAGTGCCTCGGCGAGAATGCGCATGAAAAAGCCCCGCTGCAAAGAGGGAATTATACGCGCCCCGACGTGTTGCCTGCCAGATGCAGGCCTGAATGCCGGCCTGCCGGACCGGCTCAGCCCGCTGCCGCAGCCTGCAAACGAGCCTCGGCGGCTTCCAGCGTGTTCTCCATCAGCGTGGCCACGGTCATCGGTCCGACACCGCCTGGAACCGGCGTGATCCAGCTGGCGCGTTCGGCCGCCGGGGCGAACTCCACGTCGCCGACCAGCCGTCCATCGTCCAGCCGGTTGATGCCGACATCAATGACCACGGCGCCGGGCTTGATCCAGTCGCCCTTGACCAGCCCGGGCTTGCCGACCGCGACGATCACGATGTCGGCCTGGCGCACAAAGCCTTCCAGGTCGCGCGTGAAACGGTGGCAAGAGGTGGTGGTGCAACCGGCGATCATCAGCTCGAGCGCCAGCGGTCGGCCGACATGGTTGGAAACGCCGATCACCACCGCGTGCTGTCCGCGCACCGGGCGATCGGTGTGGCCGAGCAGGGTCATCACGCCTTTCGGCGTGCATGGACGCAGACCGAAGCGACGCAAGGCCAGGCGCCCCACGTTGATCGCCTGGAAACCGTCCACGTCCTTGTCCGGATCGATGCGGTCGACCAGCGCGTCTTCGTCGATGTGATCCGGCAATGGTGACTGCACCAGGATGCCGTGCACATCCGGATCAGCGTTGAGCCTGTCGATCAGTGCGAACAGCTCCTGCTGGGTCGTGTCCGCCGGCAAGTCATGGTCGAAGGAACGAAAGCCGACCTGGTGACAGGCCTTGCGCTTGTTGCGCACGTAGACCGACGAGGCGGCGTCGGCGCCGACCAGGACCACTGCCAGGCCTGGCGCGGCGAGCCCCTGCCGGACGCGCTCGGCCACGCGCTTCCCCACGCGCTCGAGCAATTCCTGCGCGATGCGTTTGCCGTCGAGTATGCGTGCGCTCATGGATGTCACCTGGCTGGGGAGTCGTGCATTATCGGGGCTGGATCACATGCACACAAACACGGGCCGCGCATGGACATCACCGGATTGAGCGACGATCGCCTGCACCTGCGGATATGGAGGGAGGAAGATGCGCCGGCGCTGGTGGAAGCTGCCCGCGAATCCGTGGCCAGCGTCGGGCCCTGGCTGCCGTGGTGTCGCGCGGACTACGACCTGAGCGATGCCCTGACCTGGATCGCACACTGCCAGACAGGCTGGGCCAGCGGGGATCATTTCGCGTTTCCGGTCTTCGAAGCCGGTTCCGGGCGATTGCTGGGTGCCGCTGGCCTCAACCAGCACAACCGGCTGCATCGCAGCGCCAACCTGGGTTACTGGGTGCGTGAATCCTGCCAGCGGCGCGGTGTCGCCGTTGCAGCGGCGCGGCGGGTGGCCCGCTTCGGCTTCTCGCAACTCGGGCTGGTCCGCATCGAGATCGTGATCCTGCCCGACAACCTGGCCAGCCACGCCGTCGCCAGAAGTCTCGGCGCAAAATTCGAGGCGATCGCCCGGCAACGGCTGTGGGTTGAAGGCCGGGCGCGCGACGCCGCGGTATACGGATGGATACCGCGGGACCTCGACTGAAGCCTGTTCAGCGCGTGCGGCTGATCAGCTCGCTCTTGCGGCGGCGGGCCTTGTGCTGCTGTTCCTTGGTCAGCACCTTCTTGCGCCCGGCATACGGGTTTTCGCCCTCGCGGAACGCGATGCGGATCGGCGTGCCCTCGAGCTTGTAGCGCTTGCGGAAGAAGTTTTCCAGGTAGCGCTGGTATGCCGGTGCGATGTGCTTGGTGCGGGTGCCGTGGATCACGATGGTGGGCGGATTGGTGCCGCCCGGATGCGCGAAACGCAGCTTCGGCGCATGGCCGTTGACCAGCGGCGGCTGGTAGCTCTCGTAGGCCTTTTCCAGCGTCTTGGTCAGATCGGACGACACCAGCACCTTGGTGGCCGACGCGTGCGCACGCACCACGGCGCGCATCAGTTCGCGCAGGCCCGAACCATGCAGTGCGGAGATCTGCACCTGCTTGGCCCAGTCGGCGAATACCAGGCGACGATCCAGCGCGCGGCGGCATTCGTCGCGCTGGTACGGGTCCATGTCGTCCCACTTGTTGATCGCGATGACCAGCGCCCTGCCCTCGTCCATCGCGTAACCGATCAGGGTGAGGTCCTGGTCGGCGAGGTTTTCCCGGGCATCGATCATCACCACCACGACCTGGGCCGCGGCGATCGACTGCAGCGTCTTGATCACGCTGAATTTCTCGACGGCTTCCTCGACCCGCGCCTTGCGCCGGATACCGGCCGTGTCGATCAGCGTATAACGCTTGCCGTCGCGCTCCAGCGGCACCCGGATCGGATCGCGGGTGGTACCGGCGACGTTGGAGACGATCAACCGCTCTTCGCCGAGCAGGCGATTGATCAGGGTCGACTTGCCAGCATTCGGGCGCCCCACGATGGCGACGCGGATGGTGCCATCCTCGCCGTCGGCCTCGACGCTGCCCTCTTCCTCGGCGGGAATGATCGGCAGCAGGACGCGGATCAGGTCATCGGTGCCGCGATTGTGCGCCGCCGACAACGGCAGCGTGGTGCCGATGCCGAACGCGGAAAACTCGGCCAGCACGGCTTGCTCATCGAGGCCGTCGGTCTTGTTGACCACCGCCACGATCGGCTTGCCGCTGCGACGCAGCTCGCCCAGGATCACGTAATCCTGCGGCAGCAGGCCGTCGCGGGCGTCCACCACGAAGACCAGCACGTTCGCTTCCTCGATCGCCAGGCGCACCTGCCTGGCGGTGAGCACGTCCATGGTTTCCTCGACGCCGGACAGGCCGCCGGTATCAACCACCACGAACGGCCGCTCACCGCTGCGGCAGACGCCGTAGTGGCGATCGCGGGTGACGCCCGGCATGTCGGCCACGAGGGCGTCACGGCTGCGCGTCAGCACATTGAACAGGGTCGATTTACCGACATTCGGACGACCAACCAGTGCGACGACGGGCAACATGATAAGTACTTCGTTCCAGCGATCAGGGTGAGGACAGACGGTAGGCGCCGATGTGGCCCTCGACGTCCTCGACGTAAACGATGTCGCCCACCACCAGCGGCTGGGCACGGATCGCCTTCTTCGACAGCCGCTCACGGGCGGCCAGGGCGCCATCGCCGCTCTGCAACCAGTGCACGTAGCCTTCCAGGTCGCCCACGACAACATAGTTGCCCTGCACGGCGGGGCCGGTGACCCAGCGATATTTCAGCGAGGCGTTCTTCCACATGTCGGTGCCGGTGCTGCGATCGAACGCCCACACCTGGGACTGGTCGTCGACACCGAAGATCGCGCCGGCATTGCTGGCCAGCGAATCGAAGGTGGAGAACGGGTGCGACCACAAGGGGCGACCGCTGGGGCCGTCGATGGCGGTCAGGTTGCCGTGGTAGGCGGCGCCATAGAGCGTGCTGCCGTCCAGCAGGATCGAGCCGTCGGCGTCATTCAGCTTGTCGATCTCGGTGCGGCCTTCGCCGCTGGACAGCCGCTGCTCCCACAACTTCGAACCATTGTCCTGACGCAGGGCCACCAGCTTGCCGTCGTCGCTGCCGAAGAACAGCACGCCGTTGGCCACCAGCATCGTGCCGTTGCCACGCAGACTCAGCAGCGGCACCGTGCTCTGGTCGTAGACCCAGCGACGATGGCCGTCCGCGGCGTCCAGCGCATAAATGCGACCGTCACCGGTGCGCACCATCACCATGTCGCCCACGATCACCGGCGACGCCATCACTTCGCCGCTGACTTCGACTTCCCAGCGCGGGTTGCCGTCTTTGGCGCTCATGGCGTAAACGTGACCATCCAGCGTGCCGACCGCGAGCAGGTCGCCGCTGACCGCAGGGCCGCCCGCGTACTGGGCATCCTTGCGCTTCTTGTCACCCCAGCCAAACCAGCCGTGCGTGCGCGAGCTCTTCGTCCACAGCGTCTTGCCGCTGGTGGCGTCGATGGCGGCGATTTTTCCGTCGGTGCTGTCGGCATACAGGACGCCGTCGACCACCGCCGGGCGCAAACGCACGCCGCTCACCTGGGCGCCGTCACCGACTGTGGTCTTCCACAGGCGGGTGACCTGCACCGTCGACTTGAAATCCTTGGCCAGCGGCGTCGGCGGCTGGACGTTTTCCTTCTTGAAGGAATGGCAACCGGCGAGGGTTGCCAGCGAAGCCAGCGTGATCAACAGAAATCTTTTCATGCACCCTGCTTCCCGGCCACAGCCAGATCATCGATTTTCATCTGCAGCGCGCCGCGTTGCGGCGCCTCCTCGCCCAGTGCCGACATGGCAGCCTGATAGGCCTTGCGGGCTTCGTCCGGGCGTCCAAGCTTGACCAGCACATCACCGCGGAGTTCCTGCGCCAGTCCCTGATAGCTGTCCGCCGGAATCTTGTCGAGGGTGGCCAGGGCCGCCTTGCCGTTGTCGCTGGCCATTTCCACCTGGGCCTTGCGCAACTGCGTGAGCGACTTCAGTACCGGTTCGGTGGCATGGCTCTCGGCCCATTCCAGCGAGGCCTCGGCCTTGTCAAACTGCTTGGCCTCGACTTGCTGTTTCGCACGATCACTGACGGCGAACACGGCAAATGGCGACTTCCCGTAATCCTTCATCAGCTGATCGGTCAGTTGCGCGGCGGCATCGGTCTTGCCCGAGGCCTGCGCGATCTGCACCTGCTGATAGAGCTGGGAGGCCTCGGCCTCGTTGCCAGCCTGGTGCTTGCGCCACTGCTGCCATCCGAAGATGCCGACCAGACCGATCGCGATGCCGACGATGATCGACACACCATTCTCGCGCAGCCACTTCTGAACCAGCTCGCTCTGTTCGTACTTGTCGTATTCTTCAAATGCCATGCAATCACCATTCAAAAGGCCGCGCGCCCGCGGACGCGTGCAGAGGCCAGTGCGATAAATCAAGGGAAAAGCCGGTCACGTCCACTCGAGACCGAGTGGACGTCAGTGGGCAAGCATAACCGAAATGGCGCGCCCGAAGCGGCCCGGAATGGCGATCAGAGGCTGGCTGCGGAAGCCTTGCCGTCCTGCATTCGCACGCGGAAACGGGCCACGTTGGCCCGGCGGAAATCATCGAGGCCGACCGTGGCGCCGTCGATCACCACCTGTGCACCGTTGGCGTTGCCGATGCGCACGTCCAGCGCCTGGCTGCTGTGGTAGGTCTTGCTGGTTCCGGCAGGAAGCAAGCCGTATTCCAGTCGCGTGCCGTCCGCCTGCACCACTTCCACCCAGCTCGCCGAAGTAAGCGTCATGCTGAGGCTATGGTCACCCACGCCGGTTTCGACCACGGGTGGTGTCGGTCGTGCAGGCGTCAGGCTGCTGTTTTCCAGGCTGGGAAATGGCGCCATGGAGGCGAGCAGCGGCTGATCCTGCGCCGGCGGCGCGACCTGCTGCACCGGCGGCAAGCTGTTGACGGGCGTCTGCCCGTCAGTCCTGGCGGCCTCGACGGCGGGCGCCTCGATCTGCGCTACCGGTGCTGCGTCAAGCGGGGCGAGATGGGTGAGATCCCGATCCAGCGTGCCGCGCACGCCCAGCCAGATCATCGGCACCACGATCACCGCGGTAAGCACGACGTAGGTGGCGGCCGTGGCGTAACGATCCAGCAGGAAGCGCGAATGCGAGATGCCGCCCGTGGCTACCAAAGGTGTCTCGACCTGCCGGATGCGATCCAGTTCCACCTGGATCGATGCCTCGTTGATACCCAGGTAGCGACCATATTTGCCGATATAGCTGGCCAAGTAGACCTTGGAATCAATGCCCTCGTGCTGGTCGCGCTCGAGCTGGCGCAGTATGCGGGCGGGCAACTTCAGCGTATGGGCACAGGCTTCCAGGTCCAGCCCGCGGGCTTCACGCGCCCCATGCAGGCGACTGCCGAAACTTACCGCGTGGGGGTCTGTCGGGGACACATCCATGTTGGGCAAATTGATACCGAACAATTCGGGCTTGTCGGAGCTCTGCCCGGTCGGCTGGGATTGCATGGAGGTCATTGGCGGGTCGTTGAATTCAGCGCCTGCGCCTGCTCCGAATCCGGGAACTGGCTCAGCAGTCGCTTGCTGTAAGTGAGGGCGCCTTCCTTATTGCCCAGACGTGTTTCGATGTCGTGCCCCAGTTTGAGTGACGCGGCCGTGGGTTGGCCCAGCGCATCGAACCGCTGGAGGAACGCCCTGGCGCGAAACGCATCCTTGTTCAGGTAAAGCGTATTTGCAAGCTGGAAGAGTGCCTCTGCATTACCCGGATTTCTTGCGATGGCGTCACGAAAACTCGCTTCCCCCCCCGCAATGTCGTGGGCGCGAAACTGGCAGACACCGGCATTGGTCAAGGCCACGTCCGGAGTCTGGTAGAACGGGTCGGCTATCGCCTTGCGGAAATACTGGTCCGCCTCGGCGATCTTGCCGGTATGGCAGAGGAATACACCCAGGTTGTTGTTGGGCGCCCCCTTGTTCGGCTCCAGTGCAACCGCCTTGCGGTAATGCTCCTCGGCCTCGGGCAGCCTGTTGATGCGCTCGTAGATGACGGCGATCACGGTGTGGGCCGGCGCGTAGCGGGGATCGAACTGCAGCGCCTTGGTCACTTTTTCCAGGGCCGTCTGCAGGTCGCCCGAATTGAGGTAACGCTGGGCCAGTTCGGTATGGATGCGGGCGGCTTCCTGAGCCTGATCACTCTGGCTGCTCTGCGGCATGCTCTTGCCCAGCGAGCTGCTGTCGCTGTGCGTGGTGACGCAACCTGCCAATGGCAGCCAAAGGCTGAACAGCACTACCCGCTCAAACCGCATGCGATGTCCCCTCTTCCTGTCGCTTCTTGATGTCGGCGCTGCGCCGGGTGCGATCGGCGACCTGGCCGGCCAGTTGGCCGCAGGCGGCGTCGATGTCGTCGCCGCGGGTCCTCCGCAGCATGGTCAAAATGCCGGCATTGAGCAACTGGGTCTGGAATTGGTGGATGTCGTTCGCATCCGAACGCTTGAACTGGGTGCCCGGGAAGGGGTTGAACGGAATCAGGTTGACCTTGCACGTGGGCAGCTTGCGCATCAGCTTGATCAGCTGCCGCACATGCTCGGGCTGGTCGTTGATGCCCTTCATCAAGGTGTATTCGAAGGTAATCGACGTGCGCGGCTTGCGCGCAACCCAGCGCTGGCAGGCAGCCAGCAGCTCGGCGAGCGGATAACGCTTGTTGATCGGCATCAGCTCGGTGCGCAGATCATCGTTGGCCGCATGCAGCGAGACGGCCAGCGACACGTCGATGGCGTCGGACAGCTGGTCGATCAGCGGCACCATGCCGGCGGTCGACAAGGTGACGCGCTTGGCGGCCAGGCCGAAGCCCAGGTCGTCGCGCATCAGCTTCATCGCCTTGAGCACGTTCTCGAAATTGGCCAGCGGCTCGCCCATGCCCATCATCACCACGTTGGTGATGCGACGGTTCTGGTGGGTCACGTTGCCCAGGTACTTCGCCGCGACCCAGACCTGGCCGATGATCTCGGCGGTCGACAGGTTGCGATTGAAGCCCTGCGCCCCGGTCGAGCAGAACTGGCAGTTCAGCGCGCAACCGATCTGCGAAGAAACGCACAAGGTGCCGCGGGTCGGCTCGGGAATGTAGACCGTCTCGATCGCATTGCCCGAGTCCATGCCCAGCAGCCACTTGTGCGTGCCGTCAGTGGCGACCTTGTCCAGCAGGGTCTTCGGTGCACCGATGTAGCAGACCTCGGTGAGCTTGGCGCGCAGCGCCTTGCCCACGTCGGTCATGTTCTCGAAGTTGTCTTCCAGGTCGTGGTAGATCCACTTCATCACCTGCTCGGCGCGGTACGGCTTCTCGCCGATCTGCACGAAGAAATCGCGCAGGCCCTGCCGATCGAAATCGAGCAGGTTGACCTTGGGGGTCGCAGCAGTGGTCGCAACCTGATTCAAGACTTACCTCGGGCAAACTTCGGTGGCGGCGAAGAAATAAGCAATCTCCACCTTGGCGGTGTCGACGGCGTCGGAACCATGCACGGCGTTGGCGTCGATCGACTCGGCGAAGTCGGCGCGGATCGTGCCCGGCGCGGCTTCCTTCGGATTGGTCGCGCCCATCAGGTCACGGTGGGCCAGCACGGCGTTCTCGCCTTCCAGCGCGGAAATCATCACCGGGCCGGAGATCATGAAATCGACCAGCGCCTTGAAGAACGGGCGCTCGCTGTGCACGGCGTAGAAGCCTTCGGCTTCCTGGCGCGACAGCTGCTTCATCTTGGCGGCGACGATCTTCAGGCCGGCCTGTTCGAAGCGTGCGTAGATCTGGCCGATGACGTTCTTGGCAACGGCGTCGGGCTTGATGATGGAAAGAGTGCGCTCCAGCGCCATACGGGTCTGCTCCGGAAAAAACGGATGATTGGGAAAGGGATGGTCGCCAGTCGAGGCCGGCTGAGGCCAAATCTGTCAGAGATTGAGGATTTAGCTCACGAAATTGTGACAGATTCTAACCCATACGCAAGTCGCGGCGGGTTTGCAACAAACGATCGTTTGACGGCTGCGGAGCTGTCCGCGTATGCTCAAACGATCGTTTGAACCGGCCTCAGGCTGCTGGATGGTCCTTCCGTGAACAGCTCCGTTTCAACCAAGGACCGCATCCTGGGCGCCGCCGAGCTGCTGTTTGCCCAGCGCGGTTTCGAAGGCGCCTCGCTGCGCCAGCTGACCACCAATGCCGGGGTGAACCTGGCCGCCGTCAATTACCACTTCGGTTCGAAGGAAAAGCTGGTGGAGGAGGTGTTCCGTCGCCGCCTCGACGCGCTGAACGAAAGCCGACTGGCCGCACTGGCGCAGGTCGCCGGCGCGCCCGAGACCACCCTGGAAGACGTGCTCGAAGCCTTCATCCGCCCGGCGCTCGACCTTTCCCACGACGACAGCGGCGCCCTGTTCATGCGCGTGCTGGCCCGCGCCTTCGCCGAACACGACGACACCCTGCGCCAGTTCCTGTCCGCCAACTACGGCCATGTCATGCGCCAGTTCACCGCCGAGTTCGCCCGCCTGTTGCCCCAGTTGAGCAAGCAGGAGCTGTACTGGCGCATCGATCTGGTGACCGGCGCGCTGACCCACGCGATGTCCGGCTTCGGCATGATCCAGCGCAAAAGCGATGTCAGCGAGAACGCCCATCGCGAACAGACCGCCCTGCACCTGATCCGCTTCGCCGTGGCCGGTCTCAGCCACCCCTGAATTCACCTGTCCCACCTCTTGCACGTTTGGAGAAGCCAATGACTGCTGCATCCTCCCCCACCCCCGGCTTGCGCATCCGCAAGGCCGCCGTGCTGGGCGCCGGTGTCATGGGCGCGCAGATCGCCGCGCACCTGACCAATGCCGGCGTTGAAACCGTGTTGTTCGACCTGCCCGCGAAAGAAGGCCCCAAGAGCAGCATCGCGCTGAAGGCGATCGCCAACCTGGCCAAGCTGTCACCCGCCCCGCTGGCCGACAAGGCGCTGGCCGCCTCGATCATCCCGGCCAACTACGACGACGATCTCGACCATCTGAAGGACGTCGACCTGGTGATCGAGGCGATCGCCGAGCGGATGGACTGGAAGCTCGACCTCTACAAGAAGATCGCCGGCCACCTGTCCAAGACCGCGATCATCGCCTCCAACACCTCCGGCCTGTCGATCAACACGCTGGCCGAGGCGCTGCCCGAGGAAATGCGCCATCGCTTCTGCGGCGTGCACTTCTTCAACCCGCCGCGCTACATGCACCTGGTCGAGCTGATCCCGACCAGGCTCACCGACAAGAACGTGCTGGACGGCCTCGAGGCCTTCCTGGTCACCACCGTCGGCAAGGGCGTGGTGATCGCCAAGGACACCCCGAACTTCATCGGCAACCGCATCGGCGTGTTCTCGATGCTGTCGGCGATGTACCACACCGACCAGTTCAAGCTCGGCTTCGACACCGTCGACGCGCTGACCGGCCCGGCGCTGGGTCGCCCCAAGAGCGCCACCTACCGCACCGCGGACGTGGTCGGCCTGGACACCATGGCCCACGTCATCAAGACCATGGCCGACACCCTGCCCGACGATCCGTGGCACCAGTATTTCAAGGCGCCGGTGTGGCTGCAGGGCCTGATCGACAAGGGCGCGCTGGGCCAGAAGACCGGCGGCGGCTTCTACAAGAAGGTCGGCAAGGACATTGTCGTGCTGGATGTTGAGAAGCAGGACTTCCGCCCGTCCGAACAGAAGCCTTCCGACGAAGTCGCCGCGATCCTGGCCATCAAGGACCCGGCCGAGAAGTTCAGTAAGCTGCGCGCCTCCAGCGACCCGCAGGCGCAGTTCCTGTGGGCCAGCTTCCGCGACCTGTTCCACTACAGCGCCTACCACCTGGCCGACATCGCCGACACCGCCCGCGACGTCGACTTCGCCATCCGCTGGGGCTACGGCTGGAAGCTCGGCCCGTTCGAAACCTGGCAGGCCGCCGGCTGGCAGCAGATCGCCGAATGGATCAACGAAGACATCAAGGCCGGCAAGGCGATGAGCAACGCGCCCCTGCCCGCCTGGGTCACCGACGGTCGCAAGGGCGTGCACGGCAAGGACGGTTCGTACTCGGCCAGCGCCAACGCCGACAAGCCGCGTTCGCAGCACCCGGTGTACCAGCGCCAGCTGTTCCCCGATCCGATCCTGGGCGAGAAGTTCGACACCGGCAGCACCGTGTGGGAGAACGACGGCGTGCGCCTGTGGACGCTGGGCGACGACGGCATCGGCATCATCTCGTTCAAGACCAAGATGAACACCGTCAACGACCACGTGCTCGACGGCATCCAGCACGCGATCAAGCTGGCCGAGGAAAAGCTCAAGGCCGTGGTGATCTGGCAGACCGGCGAACCGTTCTCCGCCGGCGCGGACCTGAAGGGTGCGCTGGGCCTGCTGAAGGATGGCAAGTTCGACGACTTCGAGCACATGGTCGCCAACTTCCAGCGCACCAGCATGGCGATCAAGCACGCCCTGGTGCCGGTGGTGTCCGCCGTGCGCGGCATGGCCTTCGGTGGTGGCTGCGAATTCCAGATGCATTCCGCCCGGACGGTTGCAGCACTCGAAAGCTACATCGGCCTGGTCGAGGCCGGCGTCGGCCTGCTGCCCGCCGGTGGCGGCCTGCATGAACTGGCGATCCGCGCCGCGAAGGCCAACCCGGCCGATCCGTTCGAGGAGCTGAAGAAGGTGTTCGAGACGGTGGCGATGGCCAAGGTCTCCGCCAGCGCGTTCGAGGCGAAGAACCTGGGCCTGCTGCGCGACAGCGACGTGGTCGTGTTCAACGCCTACGAGCTGCTCTATGTGGCCAAGCAGGTGGCCAACGCGCTGGCCGAATCCGGCTACCGCCCGCCCCTGCCTGCCAACGCCATCCCGGTCGCCGGTGATGTCGGCACCGCCACGTTCAAGGCCTCGCTGGCCAACCTGCAGGCCGGTTACTTCGCCTCGCCGCACGACATCGACATCGCCACGCGCATCGCCGACACCTTGTGCGGCGGCGTGATCGAACGCGGCTCGACCGTCGACGAGGAATGGCTGCTGGCGCTGGAGCGCAAGCACTTCGTGGAGCTGGCCAAGACCGAAAAGACCCAGGCCCGCATCGCCCACACCATGTCCACCGGCAAGCCGCTCAGGAACTGATGCATGCCCCATCTCCCTCCCCTTCAAGGGGAGGGCCGGGGTGGGGATGGTTGTCCCCCACAGTTACGACCCACTTCGCCCAAACCCGCGCACCGCGCGAAGGGCAACGGAGAATAAAATGACCAAGCAAGTGCAAGACGCCTACATCGTCGCCGCCACCCGTACCCCGGTCGGCAAGGCGCCGCGCGGCGTATTCCGCCACACCCGCCCGGACGACATGCTCGCCCACGTGATCCGCAGCGTGATGGCGCAGTACCCGGGCATCGACCCGCACCGCATCGGCGACGCCATCATCGGCTGCGCCATGCCCGAGGCCGAGCAAGGCATGAACGTGGCACGCATCGGCGTGCTGCTGGCTGGCCTGCCCCACACGGTGCCCGGCGTCACCATCAACCGCTTCTGTTCCTCCGGCCTGCAGGCCGTGGCGATGGCCGCCGACCGCATCCGCCTGGGCCTGGACGACCTGATGCTTGCCGGCGGCACCGAAAGCATGAGCATGGTGCCGATGATGGGCCACAAGATCGCGATGAACCCCGCGATCTTCCAGGACGAGAACATCGGCATCGCCTACGGCATGGGCATCACCGCCGAAAACGTGGCCAAGCAGTGGAAGGTCAGCCGCGAGCAGCAGGATGCGTTCGCGGTCGAAAGCCACCGCCGCGCCCTGGCCGCCCAGGCCGCCGGCGAATTCGACGACGAGATCAGCCCCTTCGCGCTGGACGACCACTACCCCAACCTCGCCACCCGCCAGATCGTCACCGACAGCCGCACCATCAGCGCCGACGAAGGCCCGCGCGCCGGCACCACGATGGAAGTGCTGGGCAAGCTGAAGACCGTGTTCCGCAACGGCCAGTTCGGCGGCACCGTCACCGCCGGCAACTCCAGCCAGATGTCCGACGGCGCCGGCGCCGTGATGCTCGCCAGCGAAAAGGCCATCAAGGAATACAGCCTGCAGCCGCTGGCCCGCTTCGTCGGTTTCTCCGTCGCCGGCGTCCCGCCCGAAGTCATGGGCATCGGCCCCAAGGAAGCGATCCCGAAGGCGCTCGCGCAAACCGGCATCAGCCAGGATCAGCTCGACTGGATCGAGCTCAACGAAGCGTTTGCCGCCCAGGCGCTGGCCGTGATGGGCGACCTCAAGCTGGACCCCAGCAAGGTCAACCCGCTGGGCGGCGCGATCGCGCTCGGTCATCCGCTCGGCGCCACCGGCGCGGTGCGCATCGCCACGCTGGTACACGGCATGCGTCGGCGCAAGCAGAAGTACGGCATGGTGACGATGTGCATCGGCACCGGCATGGGCGCGGCAGGGATTTTCGAAGCGCTGTAATCGTCTGACCGAAAAACGAACGGCGCCGTAGCGATACGGCGCCGTTTCCGTTTCCGTTTCCAGCCAAGGCGGGTCAGCGGAAAACCGCAGGCGCCCTCAGCGCCGCCGTCGCGCCGACGCCGGGCTGTCGCTCGCGTGGGTCGACCACAGCCGGCGCAGCTGGCGTGCCGAACCCAGCCCGGCGCGTTCGGCGGCGCGTTCCACGCTGTCCCCGGTGGCCAGCGCCTGACGGGCGAGTGCGAGGCGCAGGCGGGCGTGGTAGGTGTTGATCGACATGCCGCTGGCTTCGCGGAAATGGCGCGTCAGGCTGCGCACGCTCAGGTGGCCGATGTCGGCCAGCCGCGCCAGCGGCCATTCCTGGGCCGGCGCTCTGGCCAGCGCGTCCTGCACGTGGTGGATCGCCGTGTTCATGTGGTTGCGCCCTTCCAGCCACGGCGACAGCGCGGGATCGCCCGACGCACGCCGCACGTAGACGGCCATTTCGCGTGCCACCGCGGCAGCCAGCCGCGACGAGCCCAGGCCGGCGATGAGATGCAGCGCCAGGTCGATGCCCGCGGTGATGCCGGCGCTGGTGTACACCTCGCCATCCTCGACGAACACGCGGCTGTCCAGCACCTCGGCCGTCGGCGCGAGTTCGCGCAGCGTGTCGAGCAGGCTGTGATGCGTGGTGCAGCGGCGGCCGTCCAGCAACCCCGCGGCGGCGGCCAGCAACGCGCCCGAGCATACGCAGGCGAGCCGCCGGCCTTGGCCGCCATGCCGCTGCAGCCACACGACCAGGGCCTTGCTGGCGGGCGAGGACAACACCTGCTCACCACTGCCGGTGGCGCCGCACACCACGATCATCGCGTGATCATCCAATTGCGCCGGCAGCGGCTCGATGCCGGCGAGTCCCACACCCAGCGCCGTCGTGGCAGCTTCGCCTTCCGCGATCGGTGCCAGCAGGCGCAGGCGCACCGGCAAACCCATCGAGGCGGCGATGCGGAACGCGTCAGCCGCGCCGGCGAGATCCAGCAGGATCAGCGCCGGCGGCAGCACGAAGCACACCTCAGTGATCGGCGAGGACGTCATCGACGGTGCGGATGCGGGCAAAGCGTCCATCCAGAACCAGTTCCGTGCGCTGCTTGATGTCCTGCGCATCGTAGTGGCTCCCGCTGCCGGCGTGGATCATCGGAAACGTCAGCGTCGCCTCGGTCACATAGTCCACCGCAAAGCCGAGATCCGAGGCCACCCGCGCGGTGGTCTCGCAACACTGCTCGGTGCGGATGCCGCTGACGATCACCCACCCGATGCCGCGCTCGCGCAGCCACGCCTCCAGGCTGGTGCCGGTAAACGCGTTGTGCACCTGCTTGCGAAACACCACGTCGTGCGCGTCCGGCACCCACGCCATCGGCGTCACCAGCCCCGATGCCGGGGCGAAATGGCCGGCGCTCTCCTCGTGCAGGATGCGCACGACTGGCCATCCGCGCGCGGTCGCCGCGTCGATCAGTTTCAACAACTTCTCGCGGAACACCGGCACATCGTCCTCGCGCCAGTACGGCGCCTGCAGGAACGACTGCTGCACATCGATGACCAGCAAGGCGGGGGTATCGGACATGGGGCGACTCCTTCGTTGGGAAGTCGTCACTTTAGGCAGCCGGCCGACCGTCAACGAGCACCGCGCCGGACCATGAGCGGACGGATCCGGCCACGCCACCGAGTAGTGCGAGCGGGCCGTGCCACGTCCTGAAAACAGGAACGGCGCCGTAGTGATACGGCGCCGTTCCCTTGCCTTTCCGAATCAGCGAAGCCGCTGGATTCAGATACCGTCCGAGGCCGGCAACGTCAGCTCGGCCCGCTGCTCGGCATCGGCCGTGTTCCATCGGCGCATGTAGTCGAGCTTCTTTTCGGTGATGTCCGCCGCATGGTCGCGATACCACGCTTCGGCGGCGGGCGTGACACTGACCCAGGCGGTTTTGGCCATCCATTCGCGGAAGTCGGACGACTGCGTGCTGTACTTCGCACCCGCCTGGTTGTGGATCGGCAGCAGCGAGAAGCGCGCCTTCCATACACCCATGCGCGGGCTGACCAGCGTGTAGTAGGTCTTGCCGGCATCCAGATGCGCGACCATGAAGTCCGCGTTCTCCGCGATCACCATGAACAGGTGGTCGCCGGGATCGGCCTGGTACGCGATCTTGGTCTTGCTCGACACGATGCCGATGAACTTGTCCCCCTTCTCCTGCGTGTCATACACCGACGACTGGATCGCGCCCCCAAGCGATGACGGCCGCATGAACACTACCAAAGCCTTGCCCGGCTCGGGCTTGGGTTCCGCCCCTCCCGACTTCACCATCAACGACGACTGGCAGCCGGTCAGGCCAGCCAGCAACAACATTGCCAAACTCCATCGTATCAATTGCATTGGTTTTCCCCTGTTTGTGTCACTGTAAGGTTTGTTACTGCATCAGCTCTCTAGTAATCACACCCCTCACCCGGCAGCGCGCGGGTTACGTACAAAAGCAAATGAATTTCTTTCCTTGATCGCCTCACTCCTTTCCAGCGAGGCGTGGTTGCCGCCGTCTTTCGCCTGGCGCTTCACCGTGTCCGGTAGCCACAGCACAGGTCACGGCGGCGGTGATCGACCAATGCTCCATGGTCATCCATTTCCCCTGATTACCGACGGAGCACGGACCTATCGCATGTGAACAAAGGGGCTCGATCTCCACTTCGCGTGCGGCCTCGCCAGCCCCTTGCCCACGCCCTGCAATGGCACCGCAAGGCGGGCAACATTGTCAACGATGTCGCCCCTAATACCCCGAGCTGTATCCCGGTATCGG
The DNA here is from genome assembly GCF_016889805.1 of Rhodanobacter sp. FDAARGOS 1247. NCBI lineage: Bacteria > Pseudomonadati > Pseudomonadota > Gammaproteobacteria > Lysobacterales > Rhodanobacteraceae > Rhodanobacter > Rhodanobacter sp. FDAARGOS 1247. Next base: position 1,932,781 of record NZ_CP069535.1, on the reverse strand, counting down.
CAGGAAGTAGCGCGCCCAGTTCTTGAATTCGACGGGGAGATCGTTGGCGCTCAGCAGCCACCAGTTCGGCCATGCGACGCAGGTGGCGCATTGGTCGGGCACGGCGTTGATCGCCGCCTGTGTCAGTCCGGGGCCTCCCAGCGGGAACAATCCTTTCTTTGCCTTCAGCTGCGCGGAGGCAATCAGGTAGTAAGGCGGACCTCCGGCCGGCAGTTGACCATGATGGCTATAGACCGTGTCAACCACCAGCCAGCCGGCTTGGCCGGAGTTGTCGACCAGCAGCGTGCTCTTGGCCCGCTTGAGGTCGAACCACATGATGTCGGTCTTGTTGGCGAAGCTGGGGACGTTGCAGGTGGCGTCGGTGAAATTGCCATCGGGCCCCTTGCTGAAGGAGTGATTGGTGAATTTCAGTGCCTGGATCGCGGCGAAGTCCTGCGTCACCGTGCGGACATTGCCCGTCCAGGCCGCGTCGAACGTGGATGATCCGGGAAGCGTGACGAAGGTCTTGTCAGTGGAGGCGTTCAACACCTCGTTGTCCTTGAATCCCAGGATATGCCAGGCGAGCTGCCGCGCCACGGTGTTGAAGATTCCGCAATTGCAGGACTTCGCCAGGTTCGTACCGTCCAGCAACGGTATGCCGCCGGTGCCGGCTCCGGGTATCGCCGGGGGCTTGCCCGGGGCGATGGGCCCGCTATGCGAGGTCGAGCCGTTGTTTCCGGCCGTATCTATCCAGACCCAGTTGTTGGCTCGCGCATAACGCCACAGATTGGCGTTCAAGTTGTGCCAAAGGGTGGTCTTGTTGGCGATGTCGGCCAAAGGGTAGCCGGGCATGTTGACGATGTGGGCGGCAGGTTTGCCCGTCCAGCCATAAGCAGCAAGCAGTGTGTCGATAACCGGTTGTGAAGGCATGCCCATCAGCTCCCTTGGTGGTCGATCGAAAGAGGAACCGGAGAAACCGGGCCCGAGTCGGATGCTTCTGTCACTTGCGTAAAGGCGAATGCCTTCCCGTTCCCGCAGCACTACGCGGCACGGAACCTGGAATCGGCGCACCTGTCACCTGCAATCGCCGTGTTCGTTCACGCCCCGTGCGAGGGGATCGAAATGAAAGGTGATGAAGCTGCAAGATCCGCGGCCTAGATGCCAGCGAAACGGCCAGCGATGGCGTACGGATTCGCAGGGCAGGCCTGTCGCGGTCGACAAGCACGTGATGGCACTCCAGCATCTGTCCTGCTGCCGTCGTGACGGCATCGCAGATGATGGTGGCAACGATCGGCCCGCGTTCCATGGTCATCCATTCCCCCCGGAATCCGGTCGAGGATAGCGCAAAAAAATCGGGACGGCCGGCAAACCGGCCTCGCGTCTGACGGTTCGCGTGCCCCTCCTTGCGGGGTATAGTTCGACGGGCATGGCGGGTGTCTTGCCCGGCCACGAATCCAAGGGGAAAAGTCATGGGTCTCTTTCAGGCAGTGGCGGGATCGATCGGCGGCACGCTGGCCGATCAGTGGAAGGATTTCTACACGATTCCGGACGGCCTGCCGTCGACGGCGGCGCTGTTTGCGGCGGTGCCTCAGGGCAGCAATGCCGGGCGCGGTTCGAACACGCACGGCTCGTCGAACATCATCACCAACGGTTCGAAGATCGTCGTTCCCGAGGGCTACGGCCTGCTGCTGTTCCAGGACGGCAAGATCACCGGCTTCGCCGCCGAGCCGGGCGGCTACGAGTGGAAATCGGACGACCTCAACTCGACCTCGATCTTCACTGGCGGCGGCTTCGTCGATGCACTGGTCAAGCAGAGCTGGGAGCGCTTCAAGTTCGGCGGCCAGCCGGGTTCGCAGCAGGCGGCGTTCTTCGTCTCGCTGAAGGAGCTGCCGGACAATCGCTTCGGCACGCAGTCGGAGATCTACTGGGACGACGCCTTCCTCAACACCCAGGTCGGCGCGGTGACGCGCGGCTCGTACACGCTGAAGATCGTCGACCCGATCCTGTTCGTGAAGAACTTCGTGCCGGCCTCGTATCTGCAGCCGGGCAAGGTGTTCGATTTCACCGACATCGACAACGCCGCGGCCAGCCAGCTCTTCAACGAGGTGGTGGGTTCGCTCGCCCCGGCTTTCAGCCTGTATTCGAACGACGGCAACAAGGAACACCGCATCACCAAGCTGCAGCAGGATTCGCTGGGCTTCGCCAAGAGCCTGTCCGATGCGGTGGAAAGCGCCTACCAGTGGAAGTCCGATCGCGGCCTGGCCATCGTCAAGACCGCCATCGTCTCCATCGAGTACGACGCGAACACCCGCGAACTGCTGAAGACGGTGCAGCGCGCCGACGCGCTTTCCGGCGCCCGCGGCAATTCCAACTTGCAGGCCAGCGTCGCCGCCGGCATGCAGGCGGCCGGCGAGAACGGCGGCGCGGCGGGCATGATGGGCATCGGCATGGCGTCGGGCATGATGGGTGGCATCGGTGGTTTGCAGCAGCCGGTGGCGCCAGCCGCACCGGCGGCCGACGACCCGATCGCCAAGCTGAAGAAGGCCAAGGAGATGCTCGACCTCGGCCTGATCTCCCAGGCCGATTACGACGCGGCAAAGGCCAAGGCCCTCGGCCTGTAAGCGGCGAACGGCGCTCACACCATGAACACCACCATTCCCCCGCTGCCACCGGGGCCGCCGCCCACCGGCCCCGGCTCGCCGCAGGATGTGCCGCCGCCACACGGCAGCTTTCCGATCGATCCGGCCACCCTGCCCCCACCGATCCGCGACGAGTTGCAGGCGCCGGACCCGACCGCCATCGACACGGCCGCCGACGAGCTCAAGGACGGCCTCAACCGTTGCCCGAAATGCGGTTCGACCGAGATCCGGCAACGGCCCGGCACCGACCTGCTGATCTGCATGTACTGCCGTCACGAATGGCATGGCGAGGGCGTCGAGGAGGCCTTCGGCCTGGGCGAGGGCATCGATCAGTTGCAGGGCACGGTGATCGCTTCGGGCGCGCAGGACATCAAGGCCGACACGGCCAGCCTGATGACCTTCAAGTGTCCCGGTTGTGGCGCCGAGGTCACGGTCAATACCGCCAACGCGATGACCGCGCGATGCCACTGGTGCCGCCACGTGTTCGGCGTCAACGAGCAGGTGTCGAATGGCGCAGTGCCCGATGCGGTGCTGCCCTTCCACATCAGGAAGGACGACGCGGTCGCGCGCATCCGCCAGTTCGTCGACAAGCGGCGGCTGTTCGCGCTGAAGGCGTTCAAGGAAGAGTTCACCCCGGAGAACGTCGTCGCCGTCTACCTGCCCTACATGATCGTGGACGGCAACGTCAGCGCCAGCGTCGCCGGCCAGGGCGAGATCAAGACGCGCGAATACACCAGCGACAAGAAGACCTACTACGACGCCGATGTCTACAGGCTGGACCGGCACGTGGACTTCACCGTGGACGACTTGCCGCTGGAATCCTCCGCCCGGCGCGGCAACCTGGACACGCGCATCAACACCAACAACATCATCAACACGATCCTGCCGTTCGACACCAAGAACGCGGTGAAGTGGAACGCGTCCTACCTGACCGGCATCACCTCGGAAAAGCGCGACCTGGACGTGGAAAAGCTGCGCCCGCAGCTGGAAGACGAGCTGCTGTCGATCGCCCGCGCCCAGGTCGAAATGTCCGTGGCCCGCTACGATCGCGGCGTGCGCTGGGAACAGGAACAGCTCAGCGTGCATGGCACGCGCTGGGTGTCGATGTACCTGCCGGTGTGGCTGTACTCTTATCACCAGCCAGGCCCCAACGGCGGCATGCTGCACTACATCGCGGTGAACGGCCGCACCGGCGAAACCATGGGCAGCGTACCGGTGCAGCAGTGGAAGCTGCTCACGGCCGCGCTCACCGTCGGCACCTTTCTCGAAGCCATCGCACTCTTCATCCTGGGACATTCGTCATGAGCGACGACAGTGGACTGTGGCTGCTGACATTGGGGCCGGCCGGGGCAGCGGGCCTGTACTGGACCCTGTACCGGTATTACCGCAATACCGACAAGTCACACGACTTCGAACACGAGACGGCTGTGGTGGCCAAACCGGTGACCGGCTCGGAACAGAAGATCGACGAGGTGAAGGGCACGCGCGACTCGCGCATCCGCGGCGACAACGTGCACGCCTACCGCAAGCGCGTGCAGCGGGTGCCAGGCGGCTCCGGATAAGGGCGCCAGCAAGCATCGACCTGCCCCGGCATTGCCGGAACCACGACGTCTCGAAATACGTACACTTTTGGACATCCATACGGCACAGGAGCGGCGGACATGGGTATCGGCATCGGCATGCGGGGCACTGACCTGCGGAAGTTCCTGATGGTGGCGCGGGATCGCAACGTCATCCTGCTGGTGCGCCACACCAACGAGGATTCGCTGCGCTACGTCTGCGTGCCCGGCTACTACCCCAAGCCAGCCCTGATCAAGGCCAAGACCGCCGACCTCAACCCGCCGGCCGTCGTGCGTTCGGTCGGTGGCCGCATGGTGAGGCAGGAGTACGTCATCGCCGGACTGGTGGTGCATCCGGGCATGCATCCGGGGGCGTACAAGCCGGCCAAGTTGCAGAAGGCGACGGACGCCTGGCACGACGGCATGCATTACCTGGCGGCCGACATGCCGGCCATGGGGGATCCACAGCGTCCGGAAAGCTGGACCGCCTGGGGCGTGGGCCGCGTCGCTGCCTGTTCGGCCGAGTGGCGCTGGCGCGTCGACGTTGATCCCGCCTCCCGGCACTACGGCTGCCTGCAGTTGAACCATGCCGGCAAGGGCTGGGTCTACATCCACGGCGACTACGACCTCAAGGACGTGATCGTCCGCGGCAACGAGACCGACAACCGGCGCCACGAAGGCCAGCTCCACGGCGTCAAGAACTTCACCCCGCTGCTCACGAACATGGAGTTCGAACGCATCCGCGTCTCGCTGAACCAGCTGATCGGCACCGACATGGTGCAGCATGGCGCGGAGGCGCAGTTCGCCTGGCACGGCGACGAGCCGATCACGGTCGCGTTCCCGGATTGGAGAATCCTGCTGTTGACCGACGCCACGACGGTGCAGCGATGGTATGAAGACCTGAACCGGTCCGTGCTGGCAGACAAGGGCCTCGACTACGCACGCGACCGCTCGCGCATGTTCCACTTCGGGCCGCACGGCATGTTCGCCCCCGGTGCCATACCGGCGTCGAGCTGGGGCTAGACAGGGGCCGACGCCGCGCCTGGAACACGCGCCTCACTTACGAAGCAAGGCACTTCCGCCCGCCGCTACAGCCACGGCATCGTCGGCGCCCCGGCACAACGGATCATCCCGCACAGCGGACCCGCGCCTTCCGGCGTGGCCGGCCCACTGTCACCAGCGGGTTGCCCCGATCGGTCCGCACGACGGCTCGCAAGTCCTGCCGCGGACACGCGGCGGCGCTGGCTACTGCAGCGGGTCGATCAGGCGCGACGGATCGGCCAGGCGCATGGCCGCGCCATGTCCTTGCGCATCGCCTCGACATGGCTGTGCCGTGTCCGCTTTCGGGACGATTTCCCGTTAGACAGGAAGAAGCCAGCCACGATCCTTCATTTCGAACACGGAGAAACCGATGCGCAAATACTGCCATTCACTCGCCATCCTGTTGCTTGTCACTGCCGCTGGACCCGCCCTGTCGCAAACGCCGCCGGAGCTGGCGGCCGAGCAAGTGGCGCAGGACGCCAATGCCAGTGGCTTCCCCATCGGACGGCTGGGGATCGCGGAACAGAAATTCGCCCAGGGCTTCCACCTGCACGAGACCGGTGTCGTGACCCACATGATGCTGCCGCTCAATTGCACGTCGGCGCCGGAGGTCATCGTGGTCCGCGTGACGATCCAGAGCCTGCGCAACGGCCTGCCGTCCGGCCGGGTACTGATGTCGCAGGACGTCCCCGGCTATGCGCTGGATTCGTGGGCATCGGCCAACGGCATGCAGAGCATGCGCATGGTCGAGTTCGAACAGCCACGGTTGATGTTGTCCGGCGATTACGCCTTTACGGTCGAGGCCAGCGGCGGCAATTGCATGCTGTGGACAGGCCCGCTCGGCGACAGCTACGCCGAAGGCCAGGCCTTCATCATCAACAGCCCATGGATCACGGCATGGTTGCCGTGGAATCGCGACCTGTCATTCCAGGTATTCCAGCGTGCACGCTGAAGTCGCTGGCATCACGCACCGTCATATCGCCAGGCGTTTCGCCAGTTCTTGAGCGATCCTAAAGCGGAACGCCTTGCACGCCAGCCAGCAACGCCTGGATGTCTTGCCGCATCTTCTGCAGGCGTGGTGTGTCGGCCTTGCCCAGGCTGGCCAAGGCGCGCTGATAAAAATTGGCGGCTTTCGCCTTGTCGCCCTGTTTCTGCCAGGCAATGCCCATGCCCTTGTACACAGTCGCCAGTTGTCCCGGCACCGGCTTGCTGCTGGTCAGAATGGTTTCCGAGTGGGAAAAGGCGTCCAGCGCATCGGCATGCTGCCCCAGGTCATTCAATGCCTCACCCAGTTGCCAATAATTCGTTCCGACTTCCGGACTGTCCGCACCAACCAGCTTTTCGTTGATCGCGATGGCCTGGCGCATGTCGGCTTCGACGCCGTCAAACTGACCGAGTGCCCGTTGCGCGATGGATTTATCAAGCAGCAGGTTGACCCGATCCTGATCCAGCGAGGGATCACCCTGCTTCGTGGCATAGGCCAGACCCTGGCGCGCAAACTGCAGTGCGCGCAGGTGCAGATTCTGCATGATCAGCACCTTGCACAAGCCGGTGTAGGCGCCGATCGTGGTGCTGCGGGCCTGCTCGTCCGGCGCAGCCAGCCCGGTCAGCAGCGTCAGGCTTTGTTCGTAATTGCTGGCGGATGCGGCCAAATCACCGACCATGCCCTGCACATCAGCCAGATTCTTCTGCGATGCTGCCTGCTGAAAAGTGTCGTCTGGTGCGTAACGCTTGCGCAGTTGCAGCGCATGATCCGCCGCGGTCACCGCTTCCTTCGGCCTGCCCACCGCTGCCAGCACGCCCGCGTAGTTGCTGAAGTGGACGGCCAGATCCAGTGCGTCCTTGCGGTTGTACGGCTGCACGTCCTGCATGCCTGGCGTGTACATCGCCTCCGAATCCGCGTAGTCGCCGCTCGTGGCATACAGGATGGCCAGGCTGCGCTGCACCGCCTTGCGCACTTGCGGATCGAGATTCCTTTCCTCGTCCAGCAGCTTGCGTGCATAGGCAAGCAGATCCTTCAGCGAGAACTTGCTGTCGAGCATGTGCTGTGGCGTCGCCCCGGTGAGCGCCTCTTCCAGGAACTCCATCGCGCCGTTCGCCCGCGCGGCCTGTTGTTCGGCAAGCTGTGCCTGCGCGCGCGCTTCGTTGGCCTGCCACAAGGCGACGCCGCTTCCGGCGATCAGGGCAAGGGCCACCGCCGCGATCGACGCGGCCAGCAGGCGATTGCGGCGCAGCCACAGCCTCGCGCGTTCGCCGCGGGACAAGCGCACGGCGGCGATCGGGCGGTTGTCCAGCCAGGCCCGGAGGTCGCTCCCCAAGGCATCGGCCGAGGCGTAACGGGCTTCCGGATCACGGCGCAGGCAGGCCTGCACGATGTCGGCCAGGCTGCCGCGCAGCGCACGCGACAACGAGCTGGGAGTAAGCCCGCCGCGCAACGCCGCCTGTTCGGCGGAAGCATTCGCTGCCGCCCGCGTGAGCGGTTCGGGCTCACGCGCCAGTTGGCGCAACTGGCTGGCCACCGGGGTATCGCGGGTCAGCCCGAACGGGTGCGTGCCGGCCAGCAGGCGATGCAGCACCACGCCCAGCTGCCACAGGTCGGTGACCGTGGTGATCGGCGCGTCATGCAGCTGTTCGGGCGAGGCGTATTCGAAGGTGAGCGCGCGGTCGAGGGTCGCGGTCGCGTCGGCGCCTTCGAGCTGCTTGGCGATGCCGAAATCCAGCAACTTGACCCTTCCGTCGGCATCCACCAGCAGGTTGGATGGCTTCAGGTCGCGATGCACGACGAGGTTGCGGTGCGCATAACCCACCGCATCGAGGACCTGCAGGAACAGCACCACGCGTTCGCGCAAGCCAAGGTGGCGCGCGTCGCACCAGCGGTTGATCGGCGCGCCGTCGATGCGCTCCATCACGAAGTACGGTTCGCCCCCCGCGCTGATGCCGCCGTCCAGCAAGGTGGCGATGTTCGAATGCCGCAGACCGGCCAGGATCTGGCGCTCGCGCAGGAAGCGTTCGCGCGCCACTGCCGAATCGGCGCTGGCGCGGATCAGCTTGAGCGCAGCCTGCTGCGCATAGGCGCCGTCGTCGCGCTGCACGGCATACACCGCGCCCATGCCGCCGTGGCCGATCACCTCGACGATGCGCCAGGCGCCGATGCTGCGCCCGATGGCCGGGTCGTGCTGCGGGTCGCCGGCGTCATGGGCAAGCGCATGGCCCCACGCCGCCACGTCGCCGCCGAAAGGTTCGCCTGTCGCGGCATCGGCATGGAGCAATGCCAGCACCTGCATCCGCAGGGCCTCGTCGTCGCCGCACAATTCGGACAGGCGGGCCTCGCGCCCTGCCCCGGCAAGGTCAGCCACTTCATCGAAGATGGCCAGCGCACGCTGGCGCCGCTGCGTCTCGCTCACGCCTGTATCTCCGCCAGCAGGAAGGCGCGCGCCCGGCGCCAGTCGCGGCGCAGGGTGCGGTCGCTGATGTCCAGCATCGCCGCAACCTCGACCTCGGAATAGCCGCCGAAGTAACGCAATTCGACGATTTGTGCGGCGCGTTCGTCGAGCCTGGACAGGGACGACAGCAGCTCGTCCAGCGCCAGCACCTCGACCGCGGCCTGCTCGCCCTTGCCCAGGGCGGCGCTCAGGGTCAGGGCGTCCAGTCCGCCGCCGCGCTTGTCCGCCTTGCGCGCGCGTGCGTTGTCCACCAGCACCTGCCGCATCGCCCGTGCGGACAGCGCCAGCAGGTGGTTGCGGTCCACCGCCGCCATCTGCGCGCCGCCCAGCTTGAGGTAGGCCTCGTGCACCAGCGCGGTGGTCTGGAAGTCGTCGCGCATGCGCCGAAGCTGCGACCGCGCCGCGCGCTTGAGTTCGTCGTAGACCGCCGAGTAGGCCTGGCCCAACGCAGCGCTATCCCCCGCGCGGGCACGGGTGAGCAACACAGTGACCTCGGGCTGCTGTGATGTCGCCTGCATGGTGTTTTTTCCCCAAGCGTGTCCGCTTTCGAGGCGGAGTTTCGCATAGATCAATCATGCCGGCAGTCCGCCGGGACACCAGAGGGGAAAACCATGCACCGCCACATTGCACATCGCCGCCTGCCGGCGGCTTCCATCCTGTCGCTGGCCCTGTTGGCAGCGCTGTCCACTCCTGCCTTCGCCGCCGATCCGGCCTGTGTCGACACTGCCGGCAATCCGACCGGAGCCTCGACCGACCAGGGCAACGAAGGCGGCACCGACAACGCAACCTGCGCCTCCGCCACGAGTGCCTTCGGCCATTCGAACGTGGCCAGCGGGATCGATAGCAGCACGTTCGGCAGTTACAACGTGGCGTCCGGATACGAAGGCAGCGCCTTTGGCGTGGGGAATTTCGCCCCGGGGCAATGGAGCAGTGCGTTCGGCGGTTTCAACCAGGCCACCGCGCTGGACAGCAGCGCGTTCGGCTTCAACAACCGGGCCAAGGGCGAATATGGCAGCGCCCTGGGCTATCGAAACTTGGCCACGGCCAATGCCAGCAGCGCGCTGGGCTTCCGCGCCACCACGGTGGGCACTGGCAGCACGGCCCTGGCGGGGTGGTACGACGCCAACAACAATGGCGCCGAAGACATCGATCTGGACCTGGACCAGGACGGCATCAACGAGTCGTCCAGCGAAACGGCCTACACCACCGGTACCAGCGCGGTCGCGCTGGGCGCCGGCGTGGCGGCGAAGGGAAATTACAGCGTCGCCATCGGCGTGGACAACAGCGCCGAGGGACAGAACAGCATGGCCATCGGCAGCCACAACGTCGCCGGTGTCGGCGCCCTTGCCTATGGCGTCAGCAACAGCGTGGAACCGAACAGCAGCGCCTTTGGCTTCGGCAATGCGGTCTTCGGTTCCAGCAACTATGCCTTCGGCGGCGGCAACCATGTCGAAGGGCTCGGCAACAACGTCTTCGGCCTCAACAGCAATGTCGAGGGCACCAACGCCAACGCCTTCGGCATCGTCAACGAAGTCCAGGGGGACAGGGCCAACGGCTACGGTTACAACAACAAGGCCTACGGCGCCGACAGCAGCGCGTTCGGCAACGGCAACTTCGCCGGCGGCGCGTCCAGCGGTGCATTCGGATATGGCAACAACGCCGGTGCCCCGCGTAGCAGCGCGATCGGTTATCGCAATACCACGTGGTCTGCGGACAGCACGGCTTTCGGTTATGGCGGCACCGCCTTCGGTGTTGGCAGCCTGTCGGTATCGAGCTGGCTTGACCTCAATGGCAATGGCGAAATGGATCTGGATCTGGACGCCGCCGGCAACCCGGGCTGTCCCACCGTCGACTGTGTGGCCAGCACCGAGGGCGCCGTTGCCGGGGGAGCATGGTCGGTCGCCGTGGGCGGCGCGGTGTGGGCGCGCGGCGACAAGAGCGTGGCGATGGGCCAGGCCAATACGGCCATGGGCGCAAGCAGCACGGCGCTGGGCTCGCACGGCACGGCCACCGGCCGGGGCAGCCTGGCCTTGTCGACGTTCTTCGTCGCCGAAGGCACGCCCACGCCCGACGTCGACACCGATGGCGATGGCACCAGCGACGCCTACAGCCGGGGCGCGATCGCCGTCGGGGAAAGTGCCGTCGCGGTGGGTGCGGGCGTGCGTGCGGATGGTGACTACAGCAGCGCGTTCGGCAATGGCAATATCGCCGGCGCCGATTACGCCAGCGCGTTCGGCTTCGGGTCCGAGGCACGGAACATCGGCAGCACCGCCATCGGTTACCAGGCCGTCGCCGATCGCGACTACGCGGTCAGCGTGGGCCAGATCGGCGTGGAACACCAGATCATCCACGTCGCCGCCGGCACCGAGGCGACCGACGCGGTCAATCTGGGACAGCTGAACACAGCCATTGCCGGTCTCAGCGGCGACGGCACGCCGGTGCATTTCTTCAGCGTCAACTCTACCGACAGCAGCGCCGGCAATTACAACAATGACGGCGCGACCGGCACGGATGCGATGGCGGTGGGCGTGAACGATGCCGCCAGTGGCAGCCAGAGCAGCGCATTGGGCACCAGGAATACCGCTTCGGCGGACTTCAGTTCGGCCGTTGGCAACAACAACATGGCTACCGGCATGTACGCCCAGGCATTCGGTATCAACAACGTTGTCAGCGGCACGTCGGGCATGGCCTTCGGCGACATGAATACCGCCGGCGACTACGCCAGCGCATTCGGTCGCTTCAACAACGCGGTCGGCGAAAACAGCGTCGCCTTCGGATTGGTCAACAACGCAAATGCCACGGCCAGCGCCGCGATCGGCATCAACGCCACGGCCAATGCCGCGCAAAGCACCGCCATCGGCTACGGCGCAGTGGCTGATCGCGAGCGCACCATTTCGGTCGGCAGCGCCGGCTATGAGCAGCAAATCACCAACATGGGCGATGGCACCGCGGACACCGATGCGGTCAACGTGCGGCAGATGCGTTCGGTCGTGGACTGGTTCGGCGGCGGCGCCTCGTTCACCGATGGCGTGTTCACTGCACCGACCTTCGTCGTTCAGGGCAGCAGCTTCAGCGATGTGGCCTCGGCGTTCGCGGCGGTGGACACGCAGCTCACCGGCCTGCACGACCAGATCGACAACATCGAGGTCGGCTCCGGTTCGCAGGGGCCCGCCGGTCCGCAGGGGCCACAGGGGCCACAGGGGCCCGCCGGTCCGCAGGGGGAACCGGGACTGGACGGCACGGGCAGTGGCAGCGCGCTGGCGGTGGAGTACGACGACGCCGGCAAGGCGACGGCGACGCTGGGCGGGACGGATGGCACCCAGGTGAAGAACGTGACCGACGGCGCCGACCCGATGGACGCGGTGAACAAGCGGCAGATGGATGCCGGCGATGCCGCCACCGCTGCCCAGACGCTGAACTCCTCGAAGTCGTACACCGACAGCAGGTTCGCGACCTGGAACGACAGTTTCACCCAGTATCAGCAGCAGGTCGGCAGGCGTTTTGCGCAGACCGACAAGCGCATCAGCCAGGTCGGCGCGATGGGCACCGCGATGACCCAGATGGCGGTCAACGCATCCAATGGCAGTGGCCCGAATGGACGCATCGCGATCGGCATGGGCGCGCAAGGAGGCCAGGGCGCGGTATCGATCGGCTATGGCAAGCGTGTCGGCGACCACGGCTCGTTCTCGCTGGGTGCCAGCTTCAGTCGCGGTGAGTCCAGCGCCGGCGCCGGCTTCGGCTTCGACCTGTAAGCGCCTCGGGGAACGTACGGAACGACGCGGGTAGCCGTGTCGTTCCGTACGCCCTCTTGCCTGCTGATCCAAATGACCAGCAGCAGCGCAACGCGCCAGTCGCGTGGAATTCACGGCCCGCTTCGCACAGTACGCCGACGGTCACGAACGACGGCTGCGAAGCCGGGGTCGGCGCGTAGCGCAAAGGCAGGTGCACATGCGGTATCTCATCAAGGCGGTCGGATCGGCCTTGCTCGGCCTGGCGCTGGCGGCCTGCTCGCCGCCGGCGCCGGTGGTCAAGCCGGTGTCGAAGGCGTTGCCGCCCACCGTGAGCACGCCGGCGGCGCGCTACGTGCACGCCGAGGCGGACAAGCACCAGGAGCAATCCGGTTTTCGTCTGCTGATGCGCAGCACCAATGCACTGATGAGCCGCGTGGCGCTGGCCGACCATGCGCAGCACTCGCTTGACCTGCAGTACTACATCTTCGACAACGACGCGACCGGACGGCTGATGGCGCAGCGGCTGCTGGCCGCGGCCGATCGCGGCGTGCGCGTGCGCCTGCTGGTGGACGACATCAACGCCAGCCAGGCGATCGACCTGTTCGACGCGCTGGACACCCATCCGGACATCGAGGTGCGCCTGTTCAACCCGTTTGCCACGAAGAGTCCATCGCTGCTGTCCAGGGCCACCCAGTTCCTGCTTGATACGCACCGGCTCAACCGCCGCATGCACAACAAGTCGTTCATCGCCGATGGCAACGTGGCGATCGTGGGCGGACGCAATATCGGTAATGCGTACTTCGATGCGGGCGAGAACACCAACTTCCGCGACCTCGACCTGATCGCGATCGGACCGGTGGTGAACCAGGCCTCGCACGCGTTCGACGAGTACTGGAACTGCGACGCGGCCTATCCGGTGAAGGCGTTCCACGGCAAGCACGCCGACCATTTCGACCTGGCGAAGCTGCGGGTGGAGCTGGCCCACGATGCGCGCGTGTTCGCGCAATCGGACTATGCGCAGGCGACGCTGGACGCCCTGCCCCATGGCGCATCCGCCGATCGTCCGGGCAGCTGGTTCTGGGGGCCGGCCACGCTGGTGGCCGACCAGCCGTCCAAGATCGAGGCCGGGCCCGACCAGCCGCAGTTGCGCATCGGTCCGGACATCAAGGCGATGACCGATGCCACGCAGCACGAACTGCTGCTGATCTCGCCCTACTTCATTCCCGGCGAGCGTGGCTCGGCGTATCTGGACGCGCTGGCCAGGCGCGGCGTGACGGTCAAGGTACTGACCAATTCGCTCGCCTCCAACGACGAGCCGATCGTGTACTCGGGCTACTCGCGCTATCGCCGCTCGCTGCTGGAAAGCGGCGTGCAACTGTTCGAACTGCAACCGGCCACGGGCGCGTCGCAAGCGGCCACCTCCGGCGGCACCTCGTCCGGCGTCAGCCTGCACGCCAAGGCCATCGTGGTGGATCGGCACAAGGTGTTCATCGGCTCGATGAACATGGACGCGCGCTCGAAACTGCTCAACACCGAGATGGGCATCATCGTCGACTGCCCGCCGCTGGCCGCCGCGGTGACCGAGTTCTTCGACACCGCCACCTTGCCCGAGTACGCCTACAGGGTGTCGCTGAAAGCCGACGGATCGGCGCACGGTGCCATCCAATGGCAGGCCACCGAACACGGCAAGCCGGTGACCTACGACCACGACCCCGGCGTTACCGCCAGCCGCCGGGTCGAGGTAAAGATGCTCAAGCTGCTGCCGCTGGAAAGCCTGCTCTAGCGTGCCGGAAGGTCACGCGCTCACCTTTGGGGTGGAATGTTCCGCAACGCAAATCCGGCGTCTTCCGACGCCGGACTTGCCGGGAATGACCGCATGGCCGGCCGCACGCATCACGATCGAAGCACGCGGACGAGACCATCGGCATTTACCCCGGACGGTGCATCAGGACTTGTCTGCGGGCTTGCCGCATTCGCCCTTGGCGCAATCGAAATCGACCTTGATGCCGCCGCCGGCACGAACGGTCACATTGGTGTGCTTGACCACGGCTTGTCCGTTCTCTTCGAGTGTCACGACGTAGACACCGGTCGGAACCATCTTGACCTTGTAGCGGCCCTTGGAATCGGCGTGAACCCGACGCTGCAGACCATTGGCGTCGCTATGAACCACGATGCTGTCGCCCGCCGGTGCGACGCCGAAAACGGTGCCGGCCGTGGACTGTGCATGGACCGCCAGCGATCCTGCCGCACCGCACAGGGCGACGGCGGCGGAAATGACCAGGCTGCGTGCGAAAGATGAGCGACGCTGCGAATGCTTGTTCGAAAGGGCATTGCTGTTGTTCATGGGATTTTTCCTGATGCTTGATTAGAGCCTTGGGGCACGAACGCCGCCAGAAATCAGGCAGCCCGCTCGTGGGGGAGTTCTGGACGTCCGCGCATTACCTGTCCGGCACGCGACGGACTGTCGGGTGCAAGCCGGGTTTCACTCGTCGTCTGCTGCCATCGGTTGAAGGACGGATGTCACTTGCCGGATGGCTGCGCAAGCCTACGACGGCAAGGCGCGCTTGCCGAAGGGCCAGAGGTCATAGGTCAACACATCTGACGAACAGGATGACAACGCCCGCCACGGAACGATCGTGGCTGGCCCACCAGGTCAGCTCAGCATTTCGGCCGGGCGCGATACGAACCCGGGTTCATGCCCATCACGGCGCGGAAGCGGTGATTGAATGTGGACAGATCGCTGAATCCGGCCTCGAAGGCAATGCCCGAAATGGATGTGGTGGAGTCGCGCAACTGCACGGCAGCGCGGTGCATGCGTGTGCGCAACACGTATTGATGCGGGGTCATGCCCACCACGCGGCGGAACACCCGAAGGAAATGCCAGGGACTGAGACCGGCTTCGCGGGAAAGCTCGCCCAGCGTCAGGCTGTCGTCAGCCAGTTGCGCACTGGCTTCGATACGGCGTACGGCATCCGATACGCGCTGGGCGTCGTGACGGCCAAGGCGGCCCGATCGTGGGCGCAGCCCGGCATCCACATGCAGCGCGATGCCCGCCAGATCGATGGCGATTTCCTCCAGCGCGGCGGCATTTCCCTGTCGGACAGCTTCCTGTCGGGCAGATTCCAGTCGGGCCAGGAGCCGCGTCAGCGACGCCGCAGGCGGCACATGCGAGTGGCCGAATGTGGCCTTACGTACGCCGGGCATGGCGGCTACCAGGTTTTCCCAGCAGGCCGGGGTGAAATGGAAGGACAGACAGTGATCGCCGGTGCCGTGTTCGTGTCCGCATTCAAAACACTGGCCATGGTTGCCGAGCAGCAACGACCCGGGCGCCAGCAGAGTATCACCCTGACCGCTGCGATACAGGAAGGTCCCGGCGAGGACCGCCGCGACGGAGACCGTCTCATGGCGCTCCTCGAACGCACGATCGCGCGGCCCGGCGCTGCAGATCACCTCCTGCACGCTCCAGCCATTGCCGCTGGCCAATGTTGTTGCCTCTATCGTCACCGGGGAACAGGCCTTTCCGTCGAACAGCAATTTTTCCCAAGCCGCCAGTTGCAGTCACGTCGATGATGCTGCCACCGACCATCATCGGAGTCACCCATGATCGACCACTTGTCCATCGGCGTCCGTGACATCACGCGTGCCAGGGCCTTCTACGACGCCGCATTGCAGCCGCTGGGCTATCGCTGTCTCAGTGCGGATGCAACCTCGCTCGGCTACGGCGCGACTTCGGTGGCGTTCTGGGTGCTGCGCAGCGAGGCACCGGTTCCGGCCAACGACGCCTCGGGGTTGCACATCTGCCTGCTGGCTCCCAGCCGCACCAGCGTTGATGCCTTCCATGCCGCTGCGCTCGCTCATGGCGGGCGCGACAACGGGGGACCTGCGCTTCGGACGGATTACAGCGCGAATTATTACGCCGCGTTCGTGAGCGACCCTGACGGCTACCGCATCGAGGCTTATTGCGGCAGCTCTGCGTGACTGACTGCAGCCGGACGGCATCATCCAGTCCAACGAGGAGAACCCCTTGGCAACCGTACGCAAGGACATCATCACCACAGCCCATCCCGACGATGCATGGGATGCGATCCGCGACATCGGTGCGCTGCATACGCGCCTGGTGCCCGGCTTCGTCATCGACACCTGTCTCGAACCCGGTGCGCGGCGGGTCACCTTTGCCAATGGCCAGTGCGTGCGCGAGCCGATCATCACCCTGGGCGAGTGCAGCCGTCGACTGGTGTGGTCGGCCGAAGGCGTGGGTGCCACGCACTACAACGCCTCCGCCCAGGTGGTGGCCGAACCGGGCGCCACTCGTGTCGTCTGGCTGGCGGATTTCCTGCCCGACGATATCGGTGGCGCGATCGAGGCAGCGATGGATGCTGGTGCGCACGCGATGAAGGTGGCCCTGGACAGACTGTCGCGCTGAGCAGGCAGGAAGAGCGTCATTCGTGCACGCTCGCGGAACGCCCATCTCACCCGGTGAGACACCACGCCGGCCTAATCCGCGAAGACTTTCGCGGATGCCGACCATGAGCGCCTTGCCCGACCGTTACGCCACCGATGACCTGGTACTGCGCGACCCCGGCGATGGCCGCACGCTGGCCCAGCGCCTGTCGAAGCGCTACGCGGCGCGGATCACCGGCGCCTTCGTGGTGCCCGGTCGCGAGGGCAGCTTCGCGCCGTTGCCCGCGGATCTTCCGCCGGCCGTGGCGCAAGCCCTGCGCACGCGGGGCATCGAGCAGCTCTACAGCCATCAGGCCGAGGCGTGGAAGGCCACGCAGTCCGGCGCGCACGTCGCCATCGTCACGCCCACCGCCTCGGGCAAGTCACTGTGCTACACGCTGCCGGTGATCAGCGCGGCGATGCAGGACAAGGCCAAGGCGCTGTACCTGTTCCCGACCAAGGCGTTGGCGCAGGACCAGGTGGCCGAACTGCTGGAGTTGAACAACGCCGGCGAGCTGGGCGTGAAAGCCTTCACCTTCGATGGCGATACGCCCGGCGATGCGCGGCAGGCGATCCGCCTGCATGGCGACATCGTGGTCAGCAACCCGGACATGCTGCACCAGGCGATCCTGCCGCACCACACCAAGTGGGCGCAGTTTTTCGAGAACCTGCGCTACGTGGTGATCGACGAGGTGCACACCTACCGTGGCGTGTTCGGCTCGCACGTAGCCAACGTGATCCGCCGGCTGAAACGCGTCTGCGCGTTCTACGGCGCCACCCCGCAATTCATCCTGTGCTCGGCCACCATCGGCAATCCGCAGGAGCACGCCGAGGCGCTGATCGAAGACGCGGTCACCGCGATCACCGAAAGCGGCGCGCCCACCGGCGACAAGCATGTGTTGTTGTGGAATCCGCCGGTGGTCAATCCCGACCTCGGCCTGCGCGCCTCGGCCCGTTCGCAGACCAACCGCATCGCGCGGCTGGCGATCAAGTCGGGCATGAAGACGCTGGTGTTCGCCCAGTCGCGCAGCATGGTCGAGGTGCTCACCAAATACCTCAAGGACGTGTTCGACCATGACCCGCGCAAGCCGCCACGCATCCGCGCGTATCGCGGCGGCTACCTGCCGAAGGAACGCCGCGCGGCGGAACGCGAAATGCGCGCGGGCAGCATCGACGGCATCGTGAGCACGTCCGCGCTGGAGCTGGGCGTGGATATCGGCAGCCTCGACGTGGTGGTGCTGAACGGCTACCCCGGCTCGGTCGCCGCCACCTGGCAGCGCTTCGGCCGCGCCGGCCGGCGCCAGCAATCCGCGCTGGGCGTGCTGGTGGCCAGCTCCGATCCGCTGGACCAGTACCTGGTGCGGCATCCGGAATTCTTCCAGGACGCCACGCCCGAGCATGCCCGCATCCAGCCGGATCAGCCGCTGATCCTGCTCGACCACATCCGCTGCGCCGCGTTCGAGTTGCCGTTCGTCGGTGACGAGATGTTCGGCACTGAAGTGACCACGCCGTGGCTGGACTTGCTGGGCGAGGAAGGCGTGCTGCATCGCGAGGGCGATCGCTGGGAATGGATTGCCGACAGTTACCCGGCCATCGCGGTCTCGCTGCGCTCGGTCGCCGACGGCAATTTCGTGGTGGTCGATCGCACCGACGGTCGCCAGACCATCATCGCCGAGGTCGACTACTCCGCCGCCGCGGTGACGCTGTACGAAGGCGCCATCCACATGATCCAGTCGCTGCCCTACCAGGTCGAGAAGCTGGACTGGGAAGGCCGCAAGGCGTATGTCACGCGCACCCAGGTCGACTACTACACCGACGCCATCGACTACACCAAATTGAAAGTGCTGGACTGCTTCGACAGCTCGCACGCGGGCTGCGGCCAGGCGCATCACGGCGAGGTGCACGTGGTGCGCCGCGTGCCGGGCTACAAGAAGATCCGCTTCTACTCGCACGAGAACATCGGCTACGGCCCGGTCAACCTGCCCGACCAGGAACTGCACACCACCGCGGTGTGGTGGCAACTGCCGCAGGCGGTGCTGGATGCTGCGTTCGAACAGCGCCAGCAGGCGCTGGACGGCTTCCTCGGCGCGGCTTATGCGCTGCACATCGTGGCCACCGTGGCGGTGATGGCTGAGGCGCGCGACCTGCAGAAGTCCGTGGGCTCGGGCGATGGCGCGTGGTTCGTCAGCGCCGACCTCAGTGGCCGCGGCCAGATCCGCGGCAACGACGGCCAGCCCGCCATGCTGGCGCCAGGTGCGCCGTTCACGCCCACCGTCTACCTGTACGACGCCTTCCCCGGCGGCATCGGCCAGAGCGAGCCGCTGTTCCAGCGTCGCGAGGATCTGGTGGCGCAATCGATCAGCCTGATCGAACGCTGCGACTGCCGCGCCGGCTGCCCCGCCTGTGTCGGCCCGGTATTGGCCGCGGACGAAGAGGCAGCCAGCACGGTGAAGGCGCTGGCGCTGCGCGTACTGGCCTTGCTGGTGGCGCTGTGAGCGCGCTGGCCGCGCGGATGCGCAAGCTGCGGGCGGAGGCCGGCAAGGTCGGTACCCGTGCGCCGAACGTGGACTTGCCAGCCAGCCAGACGGGTTCTGTGGCTTCGACGGCGGCCGCGCAACGGCCGCCTCCCTCCCCTGTTGCAGGCCTTGCGACAGCCGATCGCGCCCTCTCGCCCGAGCTGCGCCGTCTGCTCCAGCGTCACGCGCAAATGAAGCGCAATCCCGCCACGATCGCGTCCAGCGACCGCGAGGTGCCCGGCATCGAGATCGCGCCGGGCCTGCGCTACACCGAAGTCCTGGTCGACTGGCTCGATCCGCCGGCGATCGTCGAAACCGGCTTTGCCCGGATGGCGCCGGTCCATCACTACCGCCTGCTGCACTTCGATACCGAAACCACCGGCCTGGCTGGCGGCACCGGCACCCGCGCCTTCATGATCGGCGCCGCCGACTGGCTCGATGGCCGCTTCCGCATCCGCCAGCTCACCCTCACCACGATGGCCGCCGAAACCGCCATGCTGCACACGTTCGCCGAGTGGCTGAGCGGGGACACCGTGCTCGTCAGCTACAACGGCAAGTGCTACGACGCGCCGCTGCTGGCCACCCGCTATCGCCTGGCGCGCCTGCCCAATCCGCTGGCCGGCCTGGCTCATCTGGACCTGCTGCATCCGGTGCGACGGCACTGGAAGCGGCAGTGGCCCAACTGCCGCCTGGCCACGGCCGAACGCCAGTTGCTGGGCGTGGTGCGCGAGGACGACCTGCCCGGCGCCGAGGCGCCGGCGGCCTGGCTCACCTATCTGCGCGGCGGCTCTGCCCGGAACCTGCGACGGGTGGCGGCACACAACGCGCAGGACCTGAAGAGCCTGGCCGGCGTGCTGCTGCACATGGCCCGTTGCCCGGCCACCCCGGGATAGCAGGCCCGGGCAAGGCCGTTCAAAGCGCCGACAGGAACGCCACCAGGTCGCCTTTCTGCTGCCCGCTCATGTGTACATTGAAGCGGGTGTCGTAGAAGTCGACCACGTCCATCAGCGTCGCCGCCGAGCCGTTGTGGAAGTACGGCGCGCGGGCGGCGAGCCCGCGCAGGATCGGTCCCTTGAACTTGCCGATGTCGGCCCACTTGCCGGTACGCAATGCCAGGCCGGGGTCGGTGGTCTGCACGCTCCTGCCCGTGGCGTTGTTGGTCAGCGTGTACAGCGGCATGTCCGGCGTGCGTCGGCTTGCGTCGGCAATGCCGATGTCCACCGGCAGCGCCACCGAGTGGTTGCCGATGTTCGGCGCGTTGTGGCAGCTGCTGCAGCTGCCGTGGATGACGGGCAGGCCGGTCACGTCGTTGAGCCCGGCCACGCCGCTGATCGCGATCGGCAACGTGTTGAAGAGCTGCTCGCCGCGGGCGATGGCGGCCCGCGCACGCTCGCCGCGATCGTGGCTGAACTGCGCGCCGGGGACGTTCCACTCGTCGAACAGGCGCATCGCCTTCTCGTCGAAGGCATCGCCGGTGGGATCGCCGCCCAGGGTGTCGTTGATGCCGATCCAGAAGCGCTGCTGCGCCAGGATGCTGGCGCCACCCATGCCGTCCTCGGCGTTGAGCTTGCCGGCGTCCTGGTCGACCAGCTGGGCGGTGAACAGGTGCAGTTCGAAGTCCACGATCCGGTCGATCACGCTCGCGTCGGGGGCGACCGCGGCCTGTTCGTGACCGAGGATGGCGTCGCGCGCCTGCGAAGCCAGGCTCTCGATGATGTCCTCGTGATTGATGCCGGCATCCATCGGCGGCTTGAATGGCGCGACGGTCTCACGCCCGTCCCACATGACCGCGGTAAGCCAGATCAGGTTGGTCGACGGCAGCGGGCGCCGAAACAGCGACAGGTCGCTCGCGCTGGCGTAACCGTAGGGGTCATCGACGCGGGTCAGGCGAAACTCGGCATTCGCCGGCATCGGCATGCCCACGCGGATCAGGCCCCGCTTGAGCAGCATGGAGTAGGCGATGCGCCGCGCGTAGAGGCTGGACACATCGGCCCGTGGCGACACGGCGCCGTCGACCAGGCGGAAGATCGGATCGTTGCCGTTGGTGCTGGCAAAGCGCTGGCGCAGTTCGTCCGGGGTGATCGACCAGCCCTGGGCCTGTCGATGGCAGGAATCGCAAGAGCGGCCGTTGGGGCCAAAGCTCTGGAAGAACGGATTGGCGGTGTCGATGCTGCCGCTGGGCGTGCTGGTCTGCAGCCAGCCCGAAGGGTTGGCGGTGACCAGCGTGTTGGCAGCCGGTGATGGCTGGTGACGGCGATCCTGCGCCGGTGTGCCGACGACCGTCGCCAGCAGGACCAGCCCCGCTGCGACGGATACGAAAGTGCGCTGATGGAACATGACGGTGTGCCCCCTTGGCTTGTCGTTGATGCAGCCCCTGCCCCGCCCGACCGCGTGGTCGTGGCAAGACGGAGAACACCGAAGGGCGACAAGTTGCGACATGCGCCCACCGCCCGGTCCACGCAGGCCAGCCGGGGCGATCAGTGGGACGTTGAAGCGCCGGTCAGTTCAGCAACAGGCCGCAGGAAGCCAGGGGATGGCGCAGCAGCGTGCTGGCAATGGCCAGCTCGGGATGTGCAGCGAGAGCGCCGGCCTGGATGGTCGCGCTGGCGGCGCGGGCCTGCGCTTCGGCATCGGTGCAGTCGCCACTGCTTGCCGTGGCCACGGCAAGCCACAGCTGCGCCGCGAGTCGACGCGGATGCACCGGTGGCAACTCGCCGGCGGCACGGGGAATCGCCGCCGTCAGCCGGGCCTTTGCCTCGCCGGCCTGGTCGTGCGCCAGCTCGACCTGCGCCAGCAGCGTGTGTACCCACAGCAGTTGTGGGTCGTTGCGGGGCGCCACTGCGGCAAGGTCGCGCTCGACCGTCGCCTGCAGGTCGGCTGGACACGGCGTGGCGGGGGTCTGGGCGCAGGCCAGCAGCAGGCGCGCCTCGGCGATCAGCGGTGGCATCCGGTACTTGCGCGTGCGCAGGCCGACGATGGCTTCCGGCAGCAGCTTGCGCGCCACGGCAGGCTGGCCTTCGAGCAGGGCGATGCCGGCCAGTTCGCTGTCCACGCGGCCGATCCGCATGCGGTTGGCCGGATCGTTGCCGTACAGCTTGCGGGCCGCGTCGAACAGCTTGCGCGCCGCAACGAGATCACCCGCCTCCACCTCGCCGAAGGCCGTGGCCTCCAGCGAGTCGCCATGCAGGGCGGTATCCGCGCCGAAGCCGCTGGCCGACCAGGCCTGCGCCTGCCCGCAACGCGCCTGCGCGCTGGCGTGATCGGCGCGCAGCCCCTCCAGCACGCATGCTTTCTGCGCGGCATACACCTGGGTGAGCTGGGGCGCGTTGCCGTTGCGGGCGTACATCGCCAGGGCCTGCGCGAACAGTGCATGTGCCTGCGTCCAGTGGCCGGCGCGATAGGTGGA
This sequence comes from Rhodanobacter sp. FDAARGOS 1247, assembly GCF_016889805.1. Taxonomy (NCBI): domain Bacteria; kingdom Pseudomonadati; phylum Pseudomonadota; class Gammaproteobacteria; order Lysobacterales; family Rhodanobacteraceae; genus Rhodanobacter; species Rhodanobacter sp. FDAARGOS 1247. Next base: position 1,910,027 of record NZ_CP069535.1, on the reverse strand, counting down.
CGAGGCCAGGCCGGCCAGCGCCAGCGTCGTCTGATTGCTGGACGGGCCGAAATGCGCGAGCTCAAACTGCCACGTTTTCCGCCACATCGGGATCGCCTCGTCGTAGCGCTCCAGGCCTTCCAGCGCGGAGGCGACGTCGTTGTAGCCGATGCCGACCCGCGGATCGTCCGGCCCCCAGCTGGCGATCCGTTCGGCCAGTGCCTCGCGGGCGAGATCCAGCGCGGCTTCGCCATGGCCTTCGCTGTTCTCGACCGCGCCCAGCGGACCGAGCAGGTCGATCAGTGCTTCGCCGCGGATGCCCTGTGCCAGCATGCGCTGGTGGGCAAGCCGCAGGTCGGTGCCGCCGTCGGCATAGTCCTCCATGCGCACTGCGGCGTAGCCCCGGGCGGTCAGCGCGCGGATCGATTCGATGGCGGACGGCGCCAGCGTCCGTTCCGACAAGGCGACGGCCCGGTTCGCCAGCTGGCGCGCCTGCGCGACATCGCCGAGGTCCTCGTACAGGCGCGAGAACATCGCCAGCAGGTCCACGCGGCTGCCGTCATCCATCGATGGCGCGTTGTCGAGTTTTGCGACGCCATGGGCCAGCAGTTCGTCCAGGCTCGGTTGTTCCGATGTGGCGGCACCGTAGCGCACCGGCGCGAACAGGCTCTCGACGAAATCCCGCACCATGTTCGCGCGTGCGGCCTGCTGGCGGGCCACCTGCGCCTGCCACAGGGCAATCGACAGCGAGGTGAGCACGGCCGCCACGAACAACGCGGTGAGCACCACGCCACCGCGATGGCGGGCCACGAACTTGCTGGTGCGATACCAGCGCGACGGCGGATGGGCCAGCACCGGCTGGCGGTCCAGGTGGCGCTCGATGTCCTCGGCCAGCGCGCCGGCCGAGGCGTAACGACGCTCCGCCTCGGTGGCGATGGCCTTCAGCACGATGTTGTCGAGATCGCCGCGCAGCTTGTGCCGCAGCCTCGACACGCTGGCCGGCACGGTGCCGTAAGCCGTGGTGACGGTGTCTTGGCTGAGCCGTGACGACGGGGTGCCTGCATCCACGCTGGCGCGCCGTTGCCCGGTGATCAGTTCGTCCAGCAATACGCCCAGCGCATACACGTCGGTCGCCGCGGTGACCGGCTCCTGGGCGAACTGTTCGGGCGCCGCGTAGGCAGGCGTCAAGGCGCGATGCTGGGTATGGATCTGCTCGGCGGCGTCCTCGTCGAGCAGCATGGCGATGCCAAAGTCGAGCAGCTTGACGTGGCCGTCGGCGGTGACCAGCACGTTGGACGGCTTCAGGTCACGGTGCACGATCAGTGCCCGATGCGCCGTCTCCACCGCACGGCAGACCATCAGGAACAGCACCAGCCGCTGGCGCAGGTCCAGCCGGTGCTGGCTGGCGTAGCGGGTGATCGGCACGCCGTCGACCAGCTCCAGCGCGATATAGGCCAGACCGGCCTCGGTGATGCCGCCCTCGATCAGGCGGGCGATGCCGGGATGGCGCAGGCGCGCCAGCGCCTCGCGCTCGCGGCGGAACTGGCGCTGCGCATCGGCGGTGTAGAGGCCGCGCGCCAGCAGCTTGATCGCCACTTCCTGGCGCACGCCATCGACCTGGCGAAAGGCCCGGAACACCGTCGACGAACCGCCCTCGCCCAGTACCTCGACCAGCTCGAACGGACCGATGCGGCTGCCGGCCGGCAGCGCCTGGGCGACGCTGGTATCGCCGATGGCCCGCGCGGCACAGGCGGCATCGCCGGTCGACAGCAGCTCGCCTTCGGTGGCGTCGGCGGCGAGCAGGCGTTCGATCTCCGCGCGCCGGAGCGGATCGGGGCAGCGCTCGTCCAGCAGACGCGCACGCTCCGCCGCGGGCAGCCCGAGTGCCGCTTCGAACACGTCGCGCATTGTCGTTGCGGGTTCCACGACGAACTCCCCACGGTATGCCTTGCCACGGTTAACCCCGAACATGCCCCGTTTGCGACCTCGCCCCCGGTCGCGCTCCGCCGCCACCCCGACGGCATGCTGCGCCCGACACCCTCAACCCATGCGGGCCTTGATGAATGCGCGGGCAAAGCGCCAGTCGCGGTCGATGGTGCGCCGGGCCACGCCGAGCGTGTCGGCGACCTGTTCCAGACTGAGCCCGGCGAAGTAACGCAGTTCCACCACCTGGGCGGCACGGGCGTCGGACTGTTCCAGCGCGTCCAGCGCGGCGTCCAGCGCCAGCGTCTGCTCAGCGGTGTCGAGCGCCAGTTTCAGATCCTGGTCGTCAAGGGTGACCCGCAGCCACTGCCCGCCCGCGCACAGGCGCAGGCGATCGCGGGCGCGGTTGATCAGCAGGTGGCGCATGGCGCGCGCGGCGTAGGCAAAGAACTGGGCGGGATGGTCGAAATGCAACGCCTCGCGCTGGCCCATGCGCAGGTACAGCTCGTGCACCAGTTCGGTGGTGTCCAGGGTGGCCTGGCGACGATTCGACAACTGTCGGGCGGCCATCGCCTTGAGCCGCGCGTACACCACGACGAACAGCGCGTCGGTGGAACCGTCGCTGGCCAGAGGTCGGGAATCGGACATGACGAGCACCTCCCTGCAGCCGCCATCCTTAGCGCCGCATGGTACGCCTTTGCTGGGAATCCGTACCCCGTTCGGCGCCGACAGCCGCCGGGGCGTCCGCTCGGTCGCCGCCGCGGGGAATCAGCTCAGGCCGACAGCGCGTCAGCCGCCAGCAGGGGCGGCAACCGGCGCGAGCCCGATCGCCGACCGTCGATGAAGGTGTAAAGGCGACCGCCGATCATGGTCACCACGGCACGGCCGGACAGGCGGATGCTGGCGGACGCCGCTGGCGACATCGACAGGCCGAGCTGGTGTTCGGCGCGCATGCGGACGGCCTTGGCGGCAAACCAGGCCTTCGGACCGGCCAGCAAGCTGTCCGACGCCGACTCGGTCTGGCGCGAGTCCGCGATGGTCTGGCGCAGATGGGCCAGGTGGCTGGTGTTGAACGCCTCGCTCAAGGGGGCGCACTGGAAGGGCGAGGCCGCGTATTCGTCCAGCAGATTGCCCAGCACGGCCACCACGCTCAGGGCGATCCGCCGGTTGGCCCGTTCCACGTGCGAGTTGCCTGTGGATGCCTGCCAGATCCCGTCGAGGGCAGCGGCCAGCCTGCGGCACTCCGGCTGGTTCAGCGGACGCTGGCCCAGCGGGATGGCGCGACGGGCAACCAGCCAGGCCTGGTCGCGGGCCGGCAGCGCGTGCGAACGCTGCGCGGTGCGGGCCCTGGCTTCCCGCATGGACAATTCGTCGGTGGCCGCCATCCGCAGGGACAGTGCCTCCTGGGTCAGCGGCAGCGCGCGGACGCTGCCGTCGGCACGATACCAGCGCCGATGTTCCAGCGTGGCGCGATGAAACAGGCCTGCCGGTGGCGGCACCGTGGCCCGCGCCTCGGCGGCGTAATCCAGCGACGGCGCCATCGAGCGCAGCCCGGCGGCGTGGGCAGCCAGTACGCGGTCGAGCAGGATTTCGGCGGTGATCAGGTGGCGATGGTAGGCGGCGTGACGATCATGGTCGGCGCCGGCGGTGAAGTAGACGAAGCGGATGCGCGGCGTGGCTTCGTCGCTGCGGACGGCCCCGTGACAGCCCTGGCCGATGATCCGGCGCCCGATCGGCAGGGCGCGATGCGCGGTCGGCAAGCTGTCGAGCACGCTCTTGATGGTGGGCAATACGGCGGACGGATCGGCCATGGCGGCCTCTTGCACTGGCGCACTTGCAGAAATCGACAAACTCACAAAACAACCCTGCCTGCTTGGGCGACCACGGCTCTCGACTCTGCCAGCGCCCCGTCACCCGGATACCTGCCGTCCAGCCTGGACAACTACGGTTTCACTCTTGCATCGACCGCGCCAACAAAGTGTGCGCTGGATCGCATCGCTGGAAGTCCGTGCGGGGCGGTTCAGGGGGCATCGCGCGCCGCGGCCGGCCGGATTTTCCCGGTTGGCGCGGAAAAACGGGCAAAATAGGCGGTTGCGGCATGCCATCCCGGGTGTCCGCCCCTTCTTGCCGATGACCGACGACGAATGACCGCCTTGAACATGCCCCCCGCCTCCCCGCCCGAAGACGCCGATGCCTGCCTGCTGGAGCGTCTGCGCGCCGCGGCTGAACTGCTGGAGTCGGTGGCGGCGGACCGCGAGCTGCTGGACCGGCTGCCGGCCGACGATCGCCAGCGCCTGCACCAGGCCGTGGCGCAGGTCTATCACCCCGACCCGGTGGCGCGCCGGATCAAGCTGAAGGCGGCTGAAAAGGCCCGCTACGCCAGCAAGGTCGAGGCGGAGGAATCGGTACTCAACCAGACCGGCATCCGCACGCTGCGCCGCCGCCCCGTGTTCACCACGGCCAACCTGTTCCCGCCCCAGGGATTCCAGCCACACGACATCCCGCCGCAAGCCGATGCCGCGCAGCCGCGCGAAGCCATCGAACCCCGGCACTGCTACGTCTGCAAGAAGAAGTATTCCACCCTGCACTTCTTCTACGACCAGATGTGCCCCGACTGCGCCGCGTTCAACTACGCCAAGCGCGACGAACTGGCCGACCTCAGCGGACGCGTGGCCCTGCTCACCGGTGGCCGGGTGAAGATCGGCTACCAGGCCGGCCTGAAACTGCTGCGCGCCGGCGCCGAGTTGATCGTCACCACGCGCTTCCCGCGCGACTCGGCGGCGCGCTACGCGGCTGAACCGGACTTCGCCGAATGGGGTCAACGGCTGCAGGTCTACGGCCTGGACCTGCGCCACACGCCCAGCGTGGAAGCGTTCTGCCAGGAACTGGTGGCCACCCGCCCGCGGCTGGACTTCATCATCAACAACGCCTGCCAGACCGTGCGCCGACCGCCGGACTTCTACGCCCACATGATGGAAGGCGAGACCGCGGCGCTGCACGACATGCCCGAGCATGTGCGCCAGCTGGTCGGCCACTACGAGGGCTTGCGCAGCTCGAACATCCTGCCGCAAGGCGATGCGCCGGCCCGCCACGATTCGTCCGTTCCCGGCCTGACCCGCGCCGCCGAGCTGTCGCAGGTGGCGCTGCTGCCGGAGGAACTGCTGGCGCAGAGTCACCTGTTCCCCGAAGGCCGGCTCGACCAGGACCTGCAGCAGGTCGACCTGCGCCAGCGCAATTCATGGCGCCTGCTGATGGCCGAGGTGCCGTCGGTGGAGTTGCTGGAGGTGCAGCTGGTGAACGCGATCGCCCCGTTCATCATCAACGCGCGATTGAAGCCGCTGATGCTGCGCACGGCCGATCGCGACAAGCACATCGTCAACGTGTCGGCGATGGAAGGCCAGTTCTACCGCAACTTCAAGACCACCCGGCACCCGCACACCAACATGGCCAAGGCCGCGCTCAACATGATGACGCGCACCTCGGCGACGGATTACCACAACGACGGCATTCACATGAACAGCGTGGACACCGGCTGGGTGACCGACGAGGACCCGGCCGAGCTGGCCGCGAGGAAGGTGGCGGAGGAACGCTTCCATCCACCGCTGGACATCGTCGACGGCGCCGCCCGCATCGTCGATCCGATCATCCACGGCATCAACACCGGCGAGCACGTGTGGGGGCAGTTCCTCAAGGATTACCGCCCCACGGACTGGTGAGCCCTCGCCGTCGTCGTCAGGCCTTCCTGCCGGCGGCCTCGCCGAATGACGGCGGCCGGTCCGCCGGCGCCGCGCCGAACTCCGGGTTCGGCGTACTGCCCATCCGGAATTCCAGCGTGCCGCCAGCGGCCAGCTCGGCGTGGCTGATCCAGCTGCGGCTCCATGGCTGGCCGTTCCAGCTGACCGACTGGATGTACGGACTGTCCGGTCCGTTGCCCGGGGCCAGCACCATCAGCCTGCGCCGGTCGGCCAGCTCGATCTCCGCGCGATCGACCAGCGGGCTGCCGAACACGTAGTTGGCGCTGACCGGATCGACCGCGTACAGACCCAGCGCGCCGAGCACGTACCAGGCGCTGGTCTGGCCGCAGTCCTCGTTGCCGGCGAGGCCGTCGGGCTGCGCCTCGTACATGCTTTCCAGCAGCTTGCGCACGCGTGCCTGGGTCTTGTGGTGCGCACCGGTGTACGCGTACAGGTAGGCCACGTGATGGCTGGGTTCATTGCCGTGCGCGTACTGGCCGACCATGCCGGCGATGTCCGGCGGCGCATCGGCCGGCAGCGCCGAACTGGTGTTGAACAGTTCATCCAGCTTGCGTTCGAACGCCTGCTCGCCGCCGAACAGTTTCATGTATTCGTACAGGTCGTGCTGGTTGAGGAAGGTCGCCTGCCACGCGTTCGATTCGGTGAAGTCACGCCATTTCCTCGAGTGGCCCATGCCGCGCGGATCGAACGGTTCCAGCCAGTGGCCATCCTTCGCGCGTGGCCGCACGAAACCCGACTGGCGGTCGAACACGTGCCGGTAGTTGCGCGAGCGTTCGCGCAGCCGGGTGGCTTCGTCATGCGCGCCGGCGGCATCGGCCAGCCGGGCCACGGCCCAGTCGTCGTAGGCGTATTCGAGCGTCTTGCTGACCGCCTCGCCTTCCTTGTCACTGGGGATGTAGCCGAGCTTGCGGTAGTACGGCAGGCCGCGGTAGTCGTCGTCCATCGCTCGCCGGCGAAACAGCGGCCAGGCCGCGGCGTAGTCGATGCCGGTGAAGCCTTTCGCATGCGCCTCGGCCACCACCGCGGCGGAGTGGTAGCCGATCATGCAACCGGTTTCCACGCCCTGCAGCGGCCACACCGGCGGGCCGTCAGGGCTTTCGCCGGCCATCCGCACCAGGCCGTTGACCAGGTCGGGCACGCGATCGGGCTGGTACAGCGTCAGCAGCGGATGCTGCGCCCGGTAGGTGTCCCACAGCGAATAGGTGCTGTAGTTGTTCGCGCCCGGCGGCAGCTGGTGCACAGCCAGGTCCATGCCCCGGTAGCGGCCATCGACATCGCTGAACAGGGTTGGCGCCAGCATGGTGTGGTACAGCGAGGTGTAGAAGATGCTGCGCGTGTCTTCGGACACCGTGTCGATGCGGATGCGGCCCAGCTCGCGCTCCCACGTTGCAGCCGCTGTCCTGCGGACCTGTTCGAAGTCCCAGCCGGGCACTTCCGCGTCGAGGTTGCGCAGCGCGCCGGCCACGTCGACGCCGGAGATGCCGACCTTGACCAGCAGCGGCGCGCTGGCGATGTTGTCGAAGTGCAGCGCCGCCTTCAGGTGTCGACCCTGCGTTTCGCCGGCGCCGGCCGGCAGGGCGGCATCTTCGTTGTACAACGTGGCCTGCGTGATCGGGCGCGACAGCTTCATCGCGAAATAGATGTGCCGGCCGCCGGCCCACTGATGCACGCGGCGCTCGCCGACCAGGGTGTCGTTGCCGACCAGCTTCAGCCGCGCATCGCTGACCTTGCTCGGTACCGCGGCATCGTCGTGGTAGCCGTGCGCGAGATCGACCAGCAGGTGGCCGCTGCCGTCGCCGTGGAAGGTGTAGCGATGCAGTCCGGTGCGCAGGGTCGCCGTGAGCTCGGCGAGGACGTCGTGGTTCTTCAGGTGCACCCGGTAGTAGCCCGGCTGCGCCTGTTCCTGATCGTACGTCGAGCGGTAGCCCGGGCCGGGCTGCGCCATCGCATCGGGCGAAATACGCTCGCCGACATCGGCGCCGTCGTGGCGCGAACGGTAGTTCAGGTCCGGCAATCCACGCCCGCCCGGTTGCAGCAGCACCGGTCCCTGTGCCGGCATCACCAGCACGTCGAGCATGTCGCTGGCGCCGGTGCCGCTCAGGTGCGTGTGCGAGAAACCCATGATCGAACCGTCGCCCTGGTGGTAGCCCGAGCAGGCATCCCAGCCGGCGTCGTTGGTGTCCGGGCTCAACTGCACCATGCCGAACGGCAAGGTGGCGCCGGGATAGACGTGGCCGTGGCCGCCGGTGCCGATGAAGACATTCACGTGGCGGGCGAAACCGTCGGGCTCGGGCGCGGGCGACATCGCCTGGCCGTTGCGCGGTGCCGCGAACGCCGCCAGCGGTTCGAGCCGGCTGCCGAGCAGGCCCAGGGCGGCTGCGCCCTGCAGGAAACGTCTGCGTGTCACCATGATGCGTTCTCCGTTGCGTGTTCGGGGTTCATGCGTGCCGCAGCAATTCGGGTCGCTGCGCCGCCACTTGCACGATCAGTTCGCCGAACAGGGTGTTGGCCCAGGCGAACCACGCGCGGGTGAAATGTGCCGGATCATCCTGATCGAAGGCCTCGTGCATGAAGCCGGTGCCGGCGTGGGTGGTTTTCAGCCAGCGCAGGCACTGGCGGATCTCGCCGTCGTCGTCGCTGCTCAGGCCCCGCATGATGATCGACATCGGCCAGATCATGCGCAAGCCCTGGTGCGGACCGCCGATGCCCTGCGCCGCGCGGCCCTGGAAAAAATACGGATTGCGCGGGCTCCAGGCCAGTGCGCGACTGCGCCGGTAGCGCGCGTCGTCGCCGGGGCAGCAGCCGAGGTAGGCCAGGCTCGACAGCCCCGGTGCATTGGCATCGTCCATGAACAGCTGGTTGCCGTAGCCGTCGACTTCGTACGCCCAGATCTCGTTGCCTTGCCCATCGCGCATCACGCCGAACTTCTGCAGCGCCTGTTCCACCTCATCGGCCAGCGCGGTGCATTCGCCGGCAAAGGCGCGGTCGTCGTGCAGCGCGATGGACAGCTGCGCCAGTTGGCGCAGCGAACTCACCGCGAACAGGTTGCCGGGGATGAACAGCGGATACACGCAGGCGTCGTCCGATGGCCGGAACATCGCATGGATCAGCCCGACCGCACGGGTCGGCTGGCCGTAGCCGCCGAGGAACTGGGTATCGGTCGGGTTGGCCGATGGCCGCTGGAAATGGTACGGACCGGGGCCGTGCCTGCGCTGCTGTTGGCGGAACGTCGCCAGCACGGCATGCATCGCGGTGCGCCAGTCGTCGTCGAACGGCTGGCGATCGCCGGTAGCCTGCCAGTACGCATGCGCCAGGCGGATCGGATAGCACAGCGAATCGATCTCCCATTTGCGCTCGGCCACGCCCGGGCGCATGTCGGTAAGGTCCTGCTGCGCCCACGACAGTGGCGCATTCGCCCGCGGATCGGGCAGGAACGCGTTGGCGTACGGGTCGATCGAGATGCACCGCGCGTGGCGGTGGATCAGGCCGCGGAACAGCCGGCGCAGCGCTTCGTCGTGCGCAGCCAGCGACACGTACGGCCACACCTGCGCCGAGGAATCGCGCAGCCACATCGCATCGATGTCGCCGGTGACGATGAAGGTATCGGGCTTGCCACCCAGGCTGCCCAGCTGCACCGTGGTATCCAGCGTGTTCGGGTAGCAGTTCTCGAACAGCCAGGCGAGTTCGGGATCGCCGATCTTCGCCCGGGTGCGGGCGATCAGCGCTTCGACGGCTGCGCTGGTGAACTTGCGCTTGCCCGGGGGCGGGCGATGGCTGGGAAAGCGCGATGCGGCGTGTACCAGCGGGATGCCGCCGAGCATGGCGCCACCGGCAGCGCCGGCCATCAACTTCAACAGGGAACGGCGAGATGTATTCATGATTCGATGAAGGCCCTCGAATGACCCGCTTGCCCGTCATTCCCGCGAAGGTGGAAATCCAGGTTGCGGTTTCGCAAGCCTTACACGAATCCCGGCTTGCGCGGGATTAACGCATTTCCCCGGAGAAACGCCGCAGCCTCCGTCGCGGGCCACGCCTTGACCCACGGTGGCCTCGACCAGTGAGCGCACCTGCAACGCCGCTTGCAACGAGGCGAGACCGTCCGGGCTGCTGACCTGCAGCTCGATGCTTTCGCCGGGCAGCAGGTCGAGGGCGTTGTCCGATACCCGGGCATCCAGGTCGCCGAAGTCGATCCATACGGCGCGCGCCAGATGTTTCGCGTGCAGCTTCAATACCACGCCATGGCCGCTGTCGCGGAGCTCCGCCTGCAACTCCGGGGGCGGCAATTGCAGGGTCGACGCGCGATCGAAATACAGCAGATGTCGCGACACCGCCCTGCCCTGCACGATCAGCTCGAACACGGCGAAGCTGCGATGCGGATCGGCACCTTGCAGCAGCGCCGCATCGGCCAACTCGGCGAGGCGGGTACTGGCCAGCGCAGGCACATGCACCTGGTCGAGGCGCTCGTGCAGCAGCTGCCCATCCATGTCCATCACGCGCAGGCGCAGCCGGGCGTCCAGCGGCGCGGTGCGGTCGGACACCAGGAACACCTCGGTACGTCCGCCGCGACGGATCGGCACCACCCGCAACGGCGCGTAGAAACGGCGGGCGTGGAACTGCAGCGCCTTCCAGCGTCCGAAATAGTCGACGCTGGACCACGAGGCGCCGGGCCACACGTCGTTGAGCTGCCAGTACAGCGAACCCATGCTTTGCGGCCGCGCGCTGCGCAGATGGTCGGCGGCCAGCTCGATGCCCTCGGCCTGCATCACCTGGCTGAGGTAGACGAAGGACGCGAAATCCTTCGGCTCGCCGTAATACTTGCGGATGTAGAACAGCAGGCGCCGGTTGCCGTTGCCGCCGTCGAATTTCTGGTGCGCGCGCATCACCGGCGACTCCGGCGACAGGTCGGACGGGGCGGCGAAGCTGCGCAGGGTGGCCAGCGCAGGGAACGATTGCAGGCCGTATTCGGACTGGAATCGCGGCGTGGTCTTCAGGTAGTCCTCGATCGGGGCGGAGCCCGCCCAGACATCCCACACGTGCATGTCGCCGTCGTCCGGCACGTTGGCCGGCCCGTCGAAATCCGTGCTCGGCGAGCTGGCCCAGTACGGCACGTCCGGCGCATGGCGCTGCACCACGTCGCGCAGGGTTTCACCGAACAGGGTGCGCATGCCTTGCTCGACGCGCGCCCGCTCGGCCGGTCCGATGGCCTCGGCGAACTTCTTGCGGTCGGGCCAGGACTCCCAACCGGTCTGCACCTCGTTGTTGCCGCACCACAGCACGATGCTCGGGTGATCGCGCAGGCGGATGACCTGTTCGGTGGCCTCGATCCTCGTGTTCTCGCGGAACGCCGCGTCGTACGGCGGGATCGCGCCGCCGAACATGAAGTCCTGCCAGATCATCAGGCCGAGCCGGTCCGCCAGCGCGTAGAACGCATCGCTCTGGTAATAGCCACCGCCCCACACGCGCAGCATGTTCATGTTGGCGTCGCGGGCGGACTGCAGGGTCTGTTGCAGGCGCGCCCCGGTGACGCGTTCGGGGAAGCTGTCCAGCGGGATCAGGTTGGCGCCCTTGGCGAAGATCGGCACGCCATTGATCACGAAGGCGAAGCTGCGACCCCAGCGATCGCGCTGCCGCCGCAGCTCCACGCTGCGCAGCCCGGTATCGCGCTCGGCGCTGGCGATGACCTTGCCGGCCACCACCACTTCGGCATGGAAGCGATACAGGTTCGGCTCGCCGTAGCCGACCGGCCACCAGCGCTGCGGATGTTCGATGCGCAACGGCAGCTCGACATGGTTGTCGCCGACAGTCAGCGAGGTCTCCAGGGTCGTGCTGCGCTGGCTGCCGTCCGGCGCCGTCCACGTCACCCGCAGCCCGGCCTTGCCGGCATGGTCGGCACGAAGATCGAACTGCGCCAGCAATTGCGCGACCTGCGCATCGACGTGCTGCTGGGCGATATGGAAATCCGCCAGCCGCGGTTCGTCCCAGCTTTCCAGGTGCACCGGCTGCCAGATGCCCTCGGTGACGTAGCGTGGACCCCAGTCCCAGCCGTACTGGTAGTTCGCCTTGCGCACGTAGTTGGATGTCTGCCGGCCTTTCGGCTCGTCGCCGAACGCGGAATCGAATTCGCCCGGCAAGGCGTGGGGCTGTTTCAGCAGCCAGGGCTGCATCCGGGCGATCGGCGAATGCAACGTGACCTGCAGCGTATTGCTGCCCGCGTGCAGCACGTCCTTCACCGGCACGCGCCAGCGCCGGAACATGTTGTCCGCGGCCAGCAGCGGCTGGCCGTTGAGCGAGACGTCGGCGAACGTGTCCAGGCCGTCGAAGACCAGATCGACGTGGCCATGCCGCAAGGTCGCCGCATCGATCGCCAGTGGCAACCGGTACTGCCAGTCGGCCAGGCCGATCCACTGCAACGCCGCCTCGTTGTCGCGCTGGAACGGATCGGCGATCACGCCCGCCGCCAGCAGGTCGGTCTGCACGCTGCCCGGCACACGAGCAGCGCGCCAGCCCGCCGCTTCCGGGTGGGTCTGCGTGGCGGGCGAATGCGGATCGAGGCGGAAGCGCCAGCCGCTGGCGAGCGTCTGCGTTGCCGCGGCCGCGCCGCCGGCCCATAGCGACACGATCAGAACGGCTACACACGCGCATCGTCTCGGGAACGCCGTGGTTGGCGGGACATCCCTGCCCGGTCGCGTCCTCTGTTTCGTCATGCGCAGGCCTCTGGCGATGAACAGTGGCGCCGCTGGCGATCTGCCACGGCGGCGCCCGGTGAAGGTATACGCGATCGCGCTGCCGGTAAATCGCGACTTCCCGCACACGCGCAGCCATCGGCACTTGATATCTCCCATGCAGGCGCCAGTGTCTTGCATGCCCATCACGATGAACGGCACGAATTCGACCGCAAGACCCGGAGTGCCGCCACGGCCACCGCCCCGTAGATTGGCTGCACGAGATAATCTTCGGGAGCACACCCATGAAAACCGCCGACAAAATCGCCGAACAGGCCGCCGCCACCCTGAGCGACCCCCGCTGGGCCGCGCTGCAGGCGCGCGATGCGGGCGCCGACGGCAGCTTCTTCTATTCGGTCAGGACCACCGGCGTGTACTGCCGTCCTTCCTGCGCAGCCCGCCCGGCCCGGCCCGAGAACGTGGCGTTCCACGATTCGGCCGCGGCGGCGGAGCGTGCCGGCTTTCGCCCGTGCAAGCGCTGCAAGCCGGACCAGTTGTCGCTGCAGGAGCAGCACGCAGCCATGGTCACCGCGGCCTGCCGCCTGATCGAGAACGCGGAGACCGCGCCCACGCTGGAGCAACTGGCGAAACCGACCGGCCTGAGCCCGTTCCATTTCCACCGCATCTTCAAGGCCATCGCCGGGGTGACCCCGAAGCAATATGCCGCGGCACACCGCGCCAGCAGGGTGCGCAGCGAACTCGGTCGCGGCAGCAGCGTGACCGAGGCGATCTTCGACGCCGGCTACAACGCCAGCAGCCGTTTCTACGAAAGCTCGAACCAGCTGCTCGGCATGACGCCGTCCAGCTACCGCGCCGGCGGCGTCGACCACGACATCCGCTTCGCGATCGGCGAGTGTTCGCTGGGCGCCATCCTGGTCGCGCAGAGCCAGCGCGGGGTCTGCGCGATCCTGTTCGGCGACGACCCGGACACCCTGGCCCGCGACCTGCAGGACCGCTTCCCCAGGGCGAACCTGATCGGTGGCGATCGCGCCTTCGAGCAGCTGGTGGCGACGGTGGTCGGTTTCGTCGAGGCGCCGGCGCTCGGCCTCGACCTGCCACTGGACGTGCGCGGCACCGCGTTCCAGCAGCGGGTCTGGCGGGCGCTGCGCGACATTCCGGCCGGCGCGACCGTCAGTTACAGCGAGATCGCCCAGCGCATCGGTTCGCCCAAGGCGGTGCGGGCGGTGGCCGGCGCCTGCGCGGCGAACATGCTGGCGGTGGCGATCCCCTGCCATCGCGTGGTGCGCAACGACGGCGGCCTGTCCGGCTATCGCTGGGGCGTGGAACGCAAGCGCGCCCTGCTCGCCCGCGAGGCCAAGGCATGAACGCGATGCCCGACGCGATGACGAATGACGCCGCTGCGCGACTGCAGGTTTTCGACTGGGCCGACGTCGCGGACGACCTCGACGCGCAGGGCTTTGCGATGCTCGAAGCCCTGCTGTCGCCGCGGGAGTGCCGTGACCTCGCCGATCTCTACGCCGACGAGGCGATCTTCCGCAGCTGTGTCGTGATGGGGCGGCACGGTTTCGGGCGCGGCGAGTACCAGTATTTTGCCTACCCGCTGCCGGACACCGTGGCCAGCCTGCGCGGCGCGATCTATCCGCGACTGGCGCCGGTCGCCAATCGCTGGAATGCGGCGATGGGAATCGACGTGCGCTATCCCGACTCCCACGCGGCGTTTCTCGCGCGCTGCCACGGCGCCGGCCAGCGGCGGCCCACGCCGCTGCTGTTGCAGTACGGCGCCGGTGACTACAACTGCCTGCACCAGGATCTCTACGGCGAGCACGTGTTCCCGTTGCAGGTGGCGATCCTGCTGTCCGAGCCGGGACGGGATTTCAGCGGCGGCGAATTCGTGCTGACCGAGCAGCGCCCGCGCATGCAGTCGCGCGCCGACGTGGTGCCGCTGCGCCAGGGCGACGCGGTGGTGTTCGCCGTGCACCAGCGCCCGGTACAGGGCACGCGGGGCAGCTACCGGGTGAACCTGCGTCACGGGGTCAGCCGCCTGCGCAGCGGCCATCGCCACACGCTGGGCATCATCTTCCACGACGCCACATGATCACCACCGACCTGTTCGCCGGCATTCAGGCGCCGCGGCGCGACGAGTCCTTGTGCGCAGGCGCGGTGGTGTTGCGCGGCTTTGCGCTGGGCGACGAGGCGCCGCTGCTGCAGGCGATCGATGCGGTCGTGGCGCAGGCGCCGTTCCGCCACCTGATCACCCCCGGCGGCTTGCGCATGTCGGTGGCGATGACCAATGCCGGATCGCTGGGCTGGGTCAGCGACCGGCGCGGCTATCGCTACGATCCGGTCGATCCGGACAGCGGCAAGTGCTGGCCGCCGCTGCCCGACGTGTTCCGCCAGCTCGCCGCCAGCGCGGCCGCCCAGGCCGGCTTTGCCGGTTTCGCGCCGGATGCCTGCCTGATCAACCGCTACGAGCCGGGCACCCGGCTGAGCCTGCACCAGGATCGCGACGAGCGCGACTTCGGCCAGCCGATCGTTTCCGTGTCGCTGGGCATTCCCGCCGTGTTCCTGTTCGGTGGCGAACAACGCAGCGATCCCGCGATGCGGGTGCCGCTGGCTCATGGCGACGTGGTCGTGTGGGGCGGCCCGGCGCGGTTGCGCCATCACGGCGTGCTGCCACTGAAGCCGAACCATCACGAAGCGCTGGGCGAATGCCGCATCAACCTCACGTTTCGCCGCGCCGGCTAGCCAGGGAGTTCGCCCGATGAAAGGCCGCAAGCCGGCATCCGTCGATGCATCGAAACATCTCGCATCAATCGACGCCGACTGGGCGCAGCTGGTGGCGCAACTCGGTCCTTGCGGACACGAGCCGAAACCCGCCCGCGAGCCGTACGAGGCGCTGGTGCGCGCGGTCGCCTACCAGCAACTGCACGTCAAGGCCGGTGATGCGATCGTCGCCCGTCTGCTCGCCCTGCATCCACGGTCGGCGTTTCCGTCGCCGCGGCAACTGCTCGACGCCAGCTTCGACGCGATGCGCGCCTGTGGTTTCTCGGCGCGCAAGATCGAGACGATCCGGGGCATCGTCGCAGCCACGCTGGAAGGCTTGGTGCCCGACCTCGCCACCGCGCAGTCGCTCGCCGACGACGAGCTCATCGCCCGCCTGAGCGCGCTGAAGGGTATCGGTCGGTGGACGGTGGAGATGTTCCTGATCTACAGCCTGGCCCGGCCCGATATCCTGCCGGCTGACGATTTCGGCGTGCGCGAAGGCTACCGGCTGCTGAAGTCGCTCGACGCGGCGCCGACGCCGAAGGCGATGGCGCTGATCGGCCAGGCGTGGAGCCCGCATCGCACGGCTGCGGCGTGGTATCTGTGGCGCGTCCCCCGACCGGTGAAGGCAAAGCGGGCCACTACGCCGACGGTGGAGTGACGCCGAGCCGGTGTCCATACACCAGCTTGCCGCCGAGCCAGCCGGCAACGCCCAGCGCGACGAAACCCAGCACGCTCAGCGCGATCGCCGGCACGCCCGGTTCGGTCAGCCGGGCGCCCTGCAGGCGCAGGAACAGGCTGGCCGCATAGCAGGACAGTGCGCTCATCACCGCGATCATGTGCCGGTGGAGGTCGCGGATCGCCGGGTGGTCCGCGGCGACTTTCGCCAGCTCCAGGAAACCGGCCAGCATGGCGGGTATCGCGAAGCCGATCCCCGCCACCAGCAACACGCCGGCAAGATGCCACGCCGGCTCACCCCAGACCAGGCTGGCCAGATCCGCCGCCGTGGCCAGCGACCAGCAGGCGATCGGGAAATGGACCAGTGCGGGGTGCAGCGGATGGCGCATGGCCGCTCAGCCCAGCAGCAGGCTGAGCAGGGTCAGGAAGCCGACCACCGCGACGCCGGCATGCACGAGCACCACGGCTTTGGGCGCCACCTGTTTGCGCATGTGGAACGAAGCGAGGAAGAAGCCGCCCAGCGCCGCCAGCACCAGCAAGGCCAGCGCCGCAGTGAGCCGTCCCGGCGCCGCGCCCTGCAGCACGACCAGGATCAGCAGCACCAGGCCGCTGGCGCCCAGCAAGGCGTGCAATGCCGAGATTGCCCACGGCGCCAGCTTGCCGCGCAGCACGCTGGAAGCCAGCACCAGGCCGCCGATGGCGGCCACCGCAAAAATCAGGACTGCATAGAGCAACATGTCGTTCTCCCCTCGTGGCATGGCATGGATGAAGTGGATCGTCAGGGATCGGATGCAATCGTGCGCAGGAGGTTCCCGCATGCCGGGCGAACATCTCGCGGAAACTGTTCAATAGATCAGCCGCACGCCCAGCTGCACCTGGGTGACCGCTGACCCCGGCGCCAGCCCCGCGTCGACGCGCTGCGTGCGCACGCTGTCGATGCGCAGCACCTCGGCGCTCAATCGCAGCCAGTCGCGCGGGCGCCAGTTGAGCGCCGCGGTGACGGCGTTGCCGTGCTCGCCCTGGCCGGTGCCCACGGCGGCGGCGAGTTCGCGGGTGCTGAAGTGCTCGATGCGCAATGCCGGGCGCCACGCCCCTCGGTTCCATCCCGCCAGCAGGAAGGCCGAGCGGAAGCGCGTTTCGAACTGCAATCCGTCCACCGGCTCGATCACGGTGGCGCCGTCCATCGCCTGGGCGATCCAGCGGATCGGGCCGGTGTCGGCCGAGGCGCCCAGGCTCCAGAACCAGGTGTGCCAGGCGAATACGCCGCTGTCGCTGTGCGCGGCCGGATCGGCGCGGTTGTCGTAACGCATCAGGCTCAGCCTGTCGCCGGCAGACGTGCGCCAGTCCAGGTTCGCGTACCAGCCGCTGCGATGGCCGATGTTCTGGAACGGATCGTAGCGTCCCGGCGGCTGGCCGCCGTTTCGGCGCACCACCGCGTCGGGCTCGTGCGGGCGGCTGCCCAGCCCGTAGGTGAGGTCGCTGAGCGACCAGCCACGCACGGCCAGCAGGTTGCCGGCCGGATCGTTGCGCTGGAACAGCGCGCTGCGCAGTTCCCAGCTGGCGTCGTCGCCACGCCATTCGAGCCGGCCCTCCGCGCCCGTCGCGCGCAGTTCCTCACCGACCCAGCTGTTGATCGCCGAGGGCGTGAGCGTCCACGAGCTGGTCCAGCCGATCGCATTGTTCTCCAGCGAGATCGGCGGCAGGAAAGCGCCGGCCTGCACTGACCAGCGCCAGCGCGACAGCGACACCGGGCGGTAGCGCAGGTAGGCTTCGATCGTGTCCAGCGTGGCGTAGTCGGTGTCCTGCCACTGGACGGAGGCCAGCGCCATCAGCGCGGGCGTGAACTGGGCGGTGCCGACCACGCCCGCACCGCCGAAGCGGGCATCGACGCCGCCACCGCCGAAACGCGTCTTGCCCAGGCCGCCGCGGATCCAGCTGGTTTCGCCGGGCGCGGCGACCAGGCGCCCGTCCAGCCATGCATGCAACTTGAACTCCTGGGCGAGACCTGCCGGCACGTACAGGACCAGCAGGCAGCACAGGCAGGCCCGGCGCATCATCGGCGCGGCCCCGCGGCGGCCAGCCCGGCCTGCCCGCCGACGAAGGTCGCGAAAGCCTCGGCCGGCATCGGCCGGGCGATGAAGAAGCCCTGCGCATGATCGCAGCCGACCGCGGCCAGGTAATCCAGCGCGCCCTGGTCCTCCACGCCTTCGGCGGTGACGCGATAGCCCAGCTGATGACTCAGCTCGACGATGGAACGCACGATGATCCGGTCGTTCGCATCGGTGGCCAGGTGCCGGACGAACATCTGGTCGATCTTCAGTTCGCTGACCGGCAGGTGGCGCAGGTAGGCGAAGGTCGCCTGGCCCACGCCGAAATCGTCGATCGCGATGCCGATGCCCTGCTCGGCGAGCCCACGCAGGATGCGGATCGCCGTGTCCGGTTCGCCGATCACGGCCCGCTCGGTCACTTCCACGGTCAGGCAGGATGCCGGCACCCGATGGATCGACAGCAGCGCGGCGATCCACGCCGGCAACTCGGCATCCTCCAGGTCGCGGGTCGACAGATTCACCGCGATGTGCAGCGCCAGGCCACGTTCGATCCAGCGCTGAACCTGCGCCAGCGCGCTGGCCAGCACCCAGCGGCTGACACGATGGATGTTGCCGGTGTCCTCGGCCATGCCGATGAACGTGTCCGGCGCCACCCAGCCGCGTCGCGGATGGCTCCAGCGCAGCAGCGCCTCGGCACCGTCGGTGCGCTGGCTGGCGAGGTCGAACTTGGGTTGGTAGTGCAGCAGCAGGCCGTCGCGATCGAGCGCCTCGCGCAGGTCGCCCATCAGCGACAGCCGTTCGGGCCGATGCGGGTCGGTGGTCGCATCATAGAAACTCAGCGCGCTGGCCGACCCGGCGGCGGCGAACTGGGCGACCTCGGCATGGCGCAACAGCATGTCGGCTTGCCGGCCATCGGCCGGCGCCATCGCGATGCCCACGGACGGCAGCCGGTCGATGCTGACGTCGGTTTCCTGGTACGGCTCGTTGAGCGCGTCGAGCACGCGCAGCCCGGCCGCGATCGCGGCGTCCTGCCCGGCCCGCGGCAGCCACAGCATGAACTGCGTGTCGCTGGTGCGGGCGAGGAAGGCATCCATCGCGACCCGGCGGATGCGTTCGCTGGCGTCGCGCATCAGCCGGTCGCACAGGGCGTGTCCCATCGTCTTGATGATTTCGGGCGCCCGCGTCAGGCCGACCATCAGCAGGGCGCCCTCGCCCGCATGGCTTGCCAGGCTTTCGTCGATGCTGGCTTCGGCGGCCAGCCGGTTGGGCAGGTCGGTGACGCTGTCGTGCATGGCCTGGTGGCGGATACGCAGCTCGCGCTGGCGCACCGCTTCGGTCATGGCGTCGAAGGCGCCGGCCAACTGGCCGATTTCGTCATGTCGCCGGGTGCTGGCGGGGGTGCGGTAATCACCCGCCCCGATGCGTCGCACCGCGGCGGCCAGCGCCTCGACCGGGCGCGACACGCTGCGCGCGGTGACCCATGCGCCGAGCAGGCCCACGCCCAGGCCCAACGCCAGCAGGGTCGCCCACGCGATCGCGATCGAGCGGAACGGACTCAGCGCGTCGTCCAGCGAATAGCCCAGCACCGCCACCACCGGCGCGCCCTGCTTCGGCTGCTTCAGGCGCTGCGCCAGCACCATGTATTCCTTGCCGCCGACCTCGGTCAGCAGCGGTTTCCACGGCAGCCCGCGATGTGCGCTGGCGAGGCTGTCGACCAGCCCGGTGTGGCGATCGCCCCGTGCCACCACGTCCCAGCGATCCGGGGCGGTCTGCGTGGCCAGCTCGATGTCGCGGGGCAAGGCGGAAAGCCGCTGCATGTGCGCCAGCAGCACGTCATCCAGCGGCACGTTGACCACCACCAGGCCCACCGGCTGCGGCGCGTAGATCGGCACCACCACCATCCACGACGCCTTGCCGTCCAGCGCGACCACCGCGGCGGTGCGCCGGTCATAGGCGTCATCGATCAGGTCGGGAAACGGAAAGCGCTGCGGCGTACTCGTGGTGGCGGCGGTATCGGCCTCGACCGTTCCGTCCAGGCCGATCAGCAGCATGCGCGAGGCGCCCACCCGCCGGCCGTGGTTGCGCAGCACCGACAACACGGTGCCACGATCGCGTTCGGCGATGGCCGAGCGCAGCGCGTAATCGAGCGACAGCACTTCGACATTGCCGCCGATCCGCGCCGAGATGTCGTCCATCTGCGCCACGAATGCCTGCGCGTTGGCGGTCAGCTGGCGCTCGCCTTCGGTCACCAGGGCGCGCCGGGTCACCTCGTAGACGAGGCCGGCGGTCAGCAGTTGCACCGTCACCAGGGTGGCGACGAAGAACAGCGCGAGGCGAAGGCGGAAACCCATGGTGCGCATGGTCGGCTCAGTAGTCCAGGTGCTCGCGATCCATGAACATGCGCGGATCGGGCATCAGCGACAGCGTGAAATCCAGATGCCCGATGTCGGCATCACCCCCGATGGTCACGCTTTGGCTCGGTTGCGGATGACCGGGATGCAGCTGCGGGTGCCAGACGTGCGCGGTGTAGCGACCCGGCGCCAGATGACCGATGGTGGCGTTGCCGTCACCACCGGACAGCGCGATCGCCGGCACCGCGGATACGAACAGATAGGTGATCATGTGGTCGTGGATGTTGCAGCCCACCGCGGCGATGCCGCTCTTGTCCATCACCAGGGCCGGCGAGCTTTCCCCCGGCCGCAGCACGAATTCGAAAGTCCTGATCGCGGCGAACGAATAGACGTGATGGCGGGTGCTGTCGCTGTTGCGGAACACCACCTCGTCGCCGGGGCGGAGCAGTTGCACGTAGGGAACGAAGGTCTCGTCCCGCTGGTCGACGACGTGGGTGGCCGGTGCCGGTGGCGCCGATGCCACAGCCGGAGCCGCATCCGGGATCAGCATGACCACCGCGTCGCTCACCGCATGGCCGCGGCCATCGTCGAGGTGGACGGTGACCTCCGCCGCCAGCAGCGGCCATGCATTTCCCAGCAGCAGTGACGCAACCACGAGCAGGCAGCGCATTGACGGAGTCCCCCGATCCCCTCATTGGCAGCTAGCCTACCGCAGTTTGCCTGCTGGCCGGATTCACCGGAATCAACCCGGGCGGCCGTGCCGTGGCCCCGGCAACTTGCTACCCTCGCGGAATCCACCGATCGCGAGGCAGGCATGGCAGCACACGGCATCCACACCATCGATACCGGCTTCGTGCGGCCACAGTTCGACGCGGCCTACCTGGTCGTCGAGAACGGCCGCGGCGCGTTCATCGACTGCGGCACCAACTTCGCGGTGCCGCGCATGCTGGATGCACTGGGCCACGCCGGCATCACGCCGGCCGATGTCGACTGGCTGATCCTCACCCACGTGCATCTGGACCATGCCGGCGGCGCCGGCGAGCTGATCGCGCAGCTGCCAAACGCGAAGCTGGTGGTGCATCCGCGCGGGGCACGCCACATGATCGACCCGTCGGTGTTGTGGGCCGGCGCCAGCGCCGTCTACGGCGAGGCGGTGATGGAACAGACCTACGGCCGGCTGCGGCCCATTCCGGCCGAGCGGGTGATCGAGGCGGCGGACGGGCACGTGGTGGACCTGGTCGGGCGGCCGCTGTCGTGCATCGATACCCCGGGCCATGCGAAGCACCACCTCACCGTCTACGACGAGCGTGCCAACGTCTGTTTCACCGGCGACGTGTTCGGCCTGTCGTATCGCGATTTCGACACGGCGCAGGGCCCGTTCATCCTGCCCACCACCTCGCCGGTGCAGTTCGACCCGGAAGCGCTGCATGCCTCGATCGAACGCTTGATCGCGCTGCGGCCCGAGGCGATGTACCTCACCCACTACGGCCGGGTGGAAGCGGTGGAACGGCTGGCCACCGACCTGCACACGCAGATCGACGCGATGGTCGCGCTGGCCCGCGCCGCGCACGGCCAACCCGACCGACACGCCGTGTTGATGGAGTCGCTCACCGAGCTCTACGCCACCCGCGCCGAAGCGCACGGCTGGAACTTCGGGCGCAGCACCTTGCGCCAACTGCTGGGCATGGACATCGAGCTGAATGCGCAGGGGCTGGAGGTCTGGCTGGACCGCTGACGACTCAGGCCAGGCGCGTACCGTTCGGCACCGGCCGCTCGACGGCGGTCAACACCACCCCGTCGTCGGTGTGAAACCCGGTCAGCAGGAACTGCGAACGAAACGGGCCGATCTGCTTTTCGGGAAAGTTGATCACGCCGACGATCTGCCGGCCCACGAGTTGCTCGGCGCTGTACAGCGCGGCGATCTGCGCGCTGGTCTTCTTCTCGCCGTACGCGCCGAAATCCACCCACACTTTCCAGGCCGGCTTGCGCGCCTCGGGGAACGCTTCCACCCGTGTCACCGTACCGGCGACGATCCGCACCTTCTCGAAATCGGCCCAGCTGATTTCACCCTGCCCTGCTTCGCTCATCCTTCCAGCCTCGTCTTCAACCAGTCGCGGCCCTGCTGCCACCAGTAGGTCGCCTGCGCACCAAGATAACCGAACGGCCGGTGCGTGCTGCCCAGGCCGTAGTCGGCAAACTGTTTCCAGCCCTGGTCGCCATCGGCGATCGCCGCCGCCAGCAGTTCGCCGGCCGCGCAGGCCGGCGCCAGGCCATGGCCGCCAAACGCCTGTGCCCACCAGAGCCCGTTGTCACTGCCGCCGATTTGCGGCATCTGGTGGCGCGCATAGCTCATCAGGCCCGACCACGCGTAATCGATTTTCACGCCGTGCAATTGGGGAAACACCCGCAGCAGGTCTCTTGTCAGCAGCCGCTGCACCGCCTGGGGCGAGCGGTTGCGGATCGAGATGCGACCACCCCACAGCAACCGGGTGTCCGGCAGCGCGCGGTAGTAATCGAATGCAAAGCGGCTGTCGTAGACCGCGGCGCGGGTGGCCAGGCAGTCGTCCATCCGTGGCCCCAGCGGTTCGGTGACCATCACGTAGGTGGCGATCGGCAGGATCGCCCGGTCGATCGGCTTCTGCAGGCCCGCCAGGTAACCGCCGCAGGCCAGCACCACCTGGTCGACCAGCAGGTCGCCCTGCGCGGTGCGCAAACGCCATTGCAGGCCTTCGCGTTCGAGGCTGCGGACACCGCTGTTCTCGTGGATGCGCACGCCTTTTCCGGACGCTGCCGCGGCAAGCCCGATCGCATAGTTGAGCGGATGCAGGTGCAGCGCGTCACGCTCGTACAGGCCGTCGTGATAACGCTCGCTGTGGATACGCTGGCGCAGTTCCGCCTCGGCCAGCCATTGCCATTGCACGCCGTAGTGCCCGGCCAGCAACTGCTGGCGCTGGCGCAACACGGCGGGATCGCGGAACCAGTTGGCCCAGATCACGCCCTCGTCGACGGCATCGCAGGGAATGGCGTAATCGGCGATGCGCCGGCGAATGCGCTGCACCGCTTCGGTGGTGAGCCTGAAAATGGCCTGCGCGCGCTGCTCGCCCAGCTGATCGAGCAGCGATTGCTCACCCAGCGAATAGCCGGCAAACACGAAACCGCCGTTGCGGCCGGAGGCGCCGAAACCGATCTGTTCGCGCTCCAGCAGCACCACCTCGCCGACACCACGCTCGGCCAGCCCCAGTGCCGTGTTCAGTCCGGCAAAACCGCCACCGACGATCGCCACCCGGGCGCGTCCGCTGCCCTGCAACGCGGCGTATGCCGGGTAAGGCGTCGCCGTGGCGCGGTAGTACGAAGGGAAGGAAACCTGATTCATGCCGACGCCGTGGCCCATGCCCGCGCTGCTGACCTGACAGGCGCGGGCGCGCTACCGCTCAAAGCTGTTCGAGGAACGCGCGGACCGTCGGTGCGAGCTTCGGATCCTGCATCGCCATGTGCATGGTGGCGCGGACCAGCCCGGCCTTGTTGCCGCAGTCGAAGCGGATGCCTTCGAAACGATGCGCCAGCACCTTGCCCTGCTCCCTGAGCAAGGCATCGATCGCGTCGGTGAGCTGGATCTCGCCACCCGCCCCCGGCGTGGTCTGCTCCAGCAACTGGAAGATCCGGCCAGGCAGCACGTAGCGACCGACCACGGCCAGGTTCGACGGGGCATCGGCCGGCTTGGGCTTCTCGACCATGCTGCGGATCAGCGCGCTGCGTTCATCGATCGGGGTCGCGTCGACGATACCGTACTTGTCCGTCTCGTCGTGCGGCACTTCCTCGACCGCGATCACGCCGGCCTGCTGCGCGTCGGCCAGTTCGGCCATCTGCCGCAGCGCGCCCTTGCCGGGGCTGTTCCAGATCAGGTCATCGGGCAACACCACGCCGAACGGTTCGTCACCGACAACGGGTTTGGCGCACAGCACGGCATGGCCCAGGCCCAGCGCTTCGGGCTGCGTCACGAAAATCGCCCGGACGTTGCGCGGCAGGGTGCCCTGCACCAGTGCCAGCAACTCGTCCTTGCCCTTCTCCTGCAATTTCGACTCCAGCTCGTAGGCCTTGTCGAAGTAGTCGGCGATCGCGTGCTTGTAGCGATTGGTGACGAAAATCAGCGTGTCCGCACCCGCATCCACGGCCTCGTCGACGGCGTACTGGATCAGAGGCTTGTCCAGGACCGGCAGCATTTCCTTGGCGACGACCTTGGTCGCCGGCAGAAAGCGCGTGCCGAGGCCGGCGACGGGGAACACCACTTTGCGCAGGGGCTTGCTCACTCATTGATCTCCGGATTGGCACGACGGATGGACACCACGTTGTCCGGCTGCGCCGACTCGCTCCAGCGGAACGACGGCAGCAGGCTGGACACGCAGCGTCGAAGTTCTTCCTCATCGAAGGCATTCACCGCTTCAGCGGCCTTCTTCAGCAGGGATTGCAGCAGCTCCCACGACACTTCACGGTGCTGGGCCAGGAAGATCTTGGCGTGGGTGGTGGCGCAGTAGTTTTCCAGCGGATGGAACAATTCCTCGAACAGCTTCTCGCCCGAACGCAACCCCGTGTACACGATCGGGATCTCGCTGCCGGGCTTCTTGCCGGCCAGCCGGATCATCTGCTCGGCGAGGTCGCGGATCTTCACCGGCTCGCCCATGTCCAGCGCATAGATCTCGCCGCCCGTGCCGATGCTCGCGGTCTGCAGGATCAACTGGCAGGCCTCGGGAATCGTCATGAAATAGCGCGATACCTCAGGGTGGGTCACGGTAACCGGGCCACCTGCCCGGATCTGCCGCCGGAACAGCGGCACCACCGATCCGGCCGAGTCCAGCACGTTGCCGAAGCGCACCGTCATGAAACGGGTGTCGGTCTGCGCATTGAGGTTCTGGCAATAGATTTCGGCCACGCGCTTGCATGCGCCCATGACGCTGGTCGGGTTGACCGCCTTGTCGGTGGAGATCAGCACGAAGCACTCGACGCCCGTCTCGCATGCGGCATCGGCCACCACGCAGGTTCCCAGCACGTTGTTGTTGAAGCCTGCGCGAAGCTGCCCCTGCAACATCGGCACGTGCTTGTACGCTGCGGCGTGGAACACCACCTGGGGCTGCAGGTCGGCAAAGGCCTTGCGCATGGCCACCCGGTCGCCACAGCGGGCCAGGATGCCGTCGAAGATCAGCTCGGGGAACTCGGCGCGCAGCTCCTGGCCAATCCGGTACAGGTTGTACTCGCTCTGCTCCACCACGGTCAGCGACTGCGCCCCCAGCCGCGCCACCTGTCGGCACAGTTCCGAACCGATCGAGCCACCGCCACCGGTGATCAGCACGCGACGGCCGCTGAGCGTCTCGCGAATGGCCGTCCAGTCCAGTTCGACCGCGTCGCGGCCAAGCAGGTCCTCGATCGCCACTTCCTTGATCTGGTTGAACTGGGCCCGACCGGCGACCACGTCCTCCAGCCGGGGCACCGTGCGATATGGCAGGTCGGTGGCATCGCACAACGCGACCACCCGGCGCATCTCGATCGTGGAAGCACCCGGCAGCGCGATCAGCAGCATGTCGACCGCCGCCTC
Organism: Rhodanobacter sp. FDAARGOS 1247; assembly: GCF_016889805.1. Lineage (NCBI taxonomy): Bacteria > Pseudomonadati > Pseudomonadota > Gammaproteobacteria > Lysobacterales > Rhodanobacteraceae > Rhodanobacter > Rhodanobacter sp. FDAARGOS 1247. The sequence continues at coordinate 1,884,260 of NZ_CP069535.1, read as the reverse complement.
GCGCGCCACCTCGGGCAACTGCTCCAGTCGCCCCAGGATCGGATGTCCGTTGATGCTGGCGCCACGCAGGCTGGACTTGTCGTCGACAAAACCGACCACCGCGTAGCGCCTGTCGCGATGGAGGTCGCGCGAAAGCACCTCGCCGGCGCGATCCGCCCCCACGATCAGCACCCGCTTGACGCTCTGGTTCTGCAGCAGGTCGTTGCGGCTGTCCTTCCAGTAGCGATAAGCCAGTCGGGGTACGCCAAGCAGTATCGACAACAGCAGCGGATAGAGCACCAGCACGGAGCGCGGCACACCCTCCAGCCGCTCGTAGAGGAACAGCGTCACGCCGATGGAGATCGTGCCCGCCAGCGCCGCGCGCACGATGTTCCAGAGATCAGGCAGGCTGGCGAAGCGCCATACGCTCCTGTACAGCCCGGTCCAGCGGAAAATCAGACCCTGGACCAGCAGCACGATGGGAAATTCCAGCAACTGGAAGCTGACCACTTCATCGGGCTTCAAGGCATAGCGGAACAGCTTGGCAATCCACCACGCAAGCGCGGCCATCATCAAGTCGTGCAGAACGACGGCGATGCGGGGATGGATGAAGCCGACAAGCTTACGCAGCGACATGAGGTGTCCTGTTCAAGTTGCGCCGCAGACAACGACGTTTCAGCGCCAGCCACCCGGCCGACGCCACTGCATAAACCGCCATGGTAATCGGCAGCGCCACGCGCAGATGACTCCAGGCCAACCAGGCCATGGGTGCGGCGACAAGCAGGTTCCAGCCCAGGTAGGCCAGATCGGCCCGGGCGTGGCTGGCACCGCGGCGTACCGTCCACTGGTAGAGATGTTCGCGGTGGGCAGTGTACCAGCGCCGTCCCCGCCACATGCGCGTCAACAGGGTCAGGCTGGCGTCCACCGCGAATGCCGAGGACAGGATCAGCGCGGGCCAGAGCAGTGCCGGCTCGACGCGCCACAGCATGGCGGTAAAGGCGAAGATCAGCAGGCCGATGCTGCCGCTGCCCACGTCGCCCATGAAGATCTTCGCGGGCGGGCGATTGAACCACCAGAATCCCGCCAGTGACACCGCCATCACCGCCGTCGCCAGCGCCAGGGCGGGCTGCGCTGCCTGCCATGCCAACAGGGTCAGTCCCGCGCCGACGAAGATCGCCTGTTGCGCCAGCAAACCATCGATGCCGTCCATGAAATTGTGCAGGTTGATGCTCCAGACGCCGCCAACCAGCAGCAGGGGCAACCACCACGCCGGCGTACCGGTGGCCAGCAAGCCTGCCGAAAACAGGCCGGTGCCAAGCAACTGGGCGAACAGCCGTGGCAATACCGGCAGCGAACGATGGTCGTCCCACCATCCGGCCACGGCGACGAGCAGGAATCCGGCGAGCAACCCCGCCGTCACGCTGAGCGGCCAACCCGCCGGCGGCGCGCACAACACGCCCGGAAGACACACGAGCATGGCCACGACCACGCCGATCCCACCGCCGCGCGGCGTGGCCACGCTATGGGACCGACGCTGCCCGGGCAGGTCCAGCATGCCGCGTCGGCGGGCATAGCTGATCGAAGCCCGCACCACGAGCACGGTGATCAGAAAACTGCACGACAACCATCCGATGGTCACGGACATCCGCTGTTCACTCGCTGGCTACACCATGGATGGGCCTGATCGTGCTCCAGCTCTTGCAGCTGGGACACTGCCAGTGATGGGCCTTGGCGCCGAAACCGCATCGGCTGCAGCGGTACATCGCCTGCCCTTCAAGCAGCTTGCGGGTAAGGTCGCGCAGGATCAGGAAGTTCTCGCGTGCCTCTCCCTCGATCTTGTCCATGGTGGCGTCGATCAGCGCCATCAGGCCACGCACCGAGGGCCTCTGGCGCAGTTGGGTGGTGAGGAAATCGATCGCCGCGCGCTCGCCGTCGCGCTCCTTGTAGAGATGGGCCAGCGCCAGCACCGGCGAAACACCGTGGTAGCGCCCGATCATTTCGCGCAAGAAACTTTCCGCACGTTCCATCTGCTGCGACCTGGCGTAACTGTTGAGCAGCGGCGGCAGGATTTCCGGAGTGAAGGCGATGTCGGTCTGGATCGCCGACTCATACGCCGTCACGGCGTCGGCGTGCTGGCCATCCTCGGACAGCAACCTTCCGGTCAGCATGAATGCCCGCACACAACCCGGCTGGCATTCGAAGGCCTGCCTGAGGTAGTCGCGTGCTTCGGCTCTCGCCCCGTGCTGGCGCGAGCGATCGGCCAGCTCGCAATAGAACTGGGCGATCATCGGCGCCTCGTCCTCGCCGGTCATCACCTCGAGGCGGCGCGCATGTTCGATCGCCTTGTGCCAGTCGCGCTCGTGCTGGTAGATGGCAATCAGGTGCCGCAGTGCGGAGGGCGCGTGCGCGTTCATCGCCACCAGGTCGCAGAACAGCGCCTCGGCGCGATCGAGCAGGCCCGCCCGCATGTAGTCTTCGCCCAGTTCCAGCAGCGCCACCGTCTTCATCGCATCGGTGAGCCCGGGGCGCGAAACCAGGTGCTGGTGCAGGCGGATCGCCCGATCGACCTCGCCACGACGGCGGAACAGGTTGCCCAGGGCCAGATGCGTCTCGACCGTATCGCGGTTGTATTCGGCCAGCTTGAGGAACACCTCGATCGCCTTGTCCTGCTCCTCGTTGAGCAGGTAGTTCAGGCCACGGAAGTAGTCCGACGACAGCGCGCTGACTTCGGCGCCGGAGCGGCGTGCGCCAAACTGGCGCGAAGTCCACCAGCCCAGCACGAAAGCGATCGGCACCAGGGAAACCAGCACGAGCACGACATTCATGGCTTGACCGGCGACTTCTTGTCCGCGCGCAACTGCCGACGCTGCTGGCGCCCCTGCCGCATGCTCACGCCCAGCCAGGCGGTCAGTCCACCGAGCAGCCATCCGATCACGACCGCACCAAGCAGGGCTGCACCCTTGGGCAGCCGGAGCTGGGCAAAGCCCAGGTCATAGCCGACGAGGTCGGCGTTGAGCGCACCGAAGACGATGCCGGCGGCGATGAAGATCAGCAAGAGAATGATGGCGAGCAGTCGCATGGGGCGACTTTACCCGATTGATGCTGACTGGCACAGGCGCCGCCGGGATTCCGTGCGGCGATGATTCATGCGCGTGCGCCTGCCCGCGGGAAAGGAAAAAAAAAAAGCAGGCCGACTCGCGTCGCCTGCCTTCTTTCCATGTCTGTTGCATGACCTTCCGATCAGGCCGTGCCTGTCTCGAGATCCTGGTTGACCCGTTCACGCAGCTCCTTGCCGGGCTTGAAGTGCGGAACGTGCTTGCCGGGCAGTGCCACGGCTTCGCCGGTCTTGGGGTTGCGCCCCATGCGTGGTGGTCGGTAATGCAGCGCGAAGCTGCCGAAACCACGCACCTCGATACGCTCGCCATGAGCCAGGGCATGGCTCATCTGTTCGATGACGCTCTTGACGGCCATCTCGACATCGGCAAACGCAAGGTGGGTCTGACGCCTGGCCAGCGCCTCGATCAATTCGGATTTAGTCATGGGCCCCAATGTCCGTGACGTGAAACAACGGGGCGGCAGAAGCCGCCCCGTGTCAGACGTGTGCAACGCGATCAGTCAGCCTTGTTGAACTGCTCCTTGAGCAGCGCACCAAGCTTGGTCGTGCCGCTGGCGGCAGACGAATAGTCGACCGACGTATCCGGTGCGTCTTCCTCGTCCTTGGCGCGAATCGAGAGCGCCAGCTGGCGACCCTTGCGATCCATGCCGGTGAACTTGGCCTCGACCTTGTCACCCACCTTCAGATGCAGTGTGGCATCGTCGATGCGCTCCTTGGCGATGTCGTTGGCGCGCAGGTAACCCTCGACGCCCTCGCCCAGATCGATCACCGCACCCTTCGCATCGACTTCCTTGACGGTGCCGTTGACGATGGTGCCGCGCGGATTCGCCGCCATGAACTGGCCGAACGGGTCCTGCTCCATCTGCTTGATGCCGAGCGAGATGCGCTCGCGCTCCGGATCCACCGCCAGCACCACGGCCTCGATCTCGTCGCCCTTCTTGAAGTTGCGGACCAGATCTTCGCCGGACATCTGCCAGGAGATGTCGGACAGGTGCACCAGGCCGTCGATGCCGCCGTCCAGGCCGATGAACACGCCGAAGTCGGTGATCGACTTGATCTGGCCGGACACCTTGTCGCCCTTCTTGTGCATCGCTGCGAAGGCTTCCCACGGGTTCGAGCGGGTCTGCTTGATGCCCAGCGAGATGCGGCGACGCTCCTCGTCCACGTCCAGCACGGTGACTTCGGTCTCGTCACCGACCTGAACCACCTTGGCCGGGTTGACGTTCTTGTTGGTCCAGTCCATCTCGGACACGTGCACCAGGCCTTCCACGCCCGGCTCGATCTCGACGAAGCAGCCGTAATCGGTGACGTTGGAGACCTTGCCGAACAGGCGGCTGCCGACCGGGTAACGGCGGGCGATGGCGACCCACGGGTCGTCGCCCAGTTGCTTCAGGCCCAGCGAAACGCGGTTGCGCTCCTTGTCGTACTTCAGCACGCGCACGTCCAGCTCGTCGCCGACGTTGACCACTTCGGACGGATGACGCACGCGCTTCCACGCCATGTCGGTGATGTGCAGCAGGCCGTCGATGCCGCCCAGGTCCACGAACGCGCCGTAGTCGGTGAGGTTCTTCACCACACCCTTGACGACGGCACCCTCGGTCAGGCGCTCAAGCAGCTGTTCGCGCTCGGCGGAGAACTCGGTCTCGACGACGGCACGGCGGCTGACCACCACGTTGTTGCGCTTGCGGTCGAGCTTGATGATCTTGAACTCGAGTTCCTTGCCCTCGAGGTAGGTCGGCTCGCGCACCGGGCGCACGTCGACCAGCGAACCGGGCAGGAACGCGCGAACGTCCTTGATGTCGACGGTGAAACCGCCCTTGACCTTGCCCGAGATCATGCCCTTGATGGTCTCTTCCTTGTCGAACGCCTGCTCCAGGTCGTCCCACACCATCGAGCGCTTGGCTTTCTCGCGCGACAGCTTGGTCTCGCCGAAACCGTCTTCCAAAGCTTCGAGGGCTACCTTCACCTCGTCGCCTACCTGCACCTCCAGCACGCCCTCTTCGCTCTTGAACTGCTCGATGGGGACGATGCCTTCGCTCTTCAGGCCAGCGTTGATCACGACGACGTCATTGCGGATTTCCACAACGATGCCGGTGACGATGGCGCCGGGCTTCAGCTTGGAGATGGCCTGCTGGCTCTGTTCAAACAGTTCGGCAAAACTTTCAGTCATGTTGATTCCATAGTGGGAAAGGATCGTGGTTCATTGCGCTGGAATGGTTGGTGCGCGAACTTCCGATCCACCGGTTGAGGGTGCATGAGGGGTTCCCGGGGAACCGACCGTCATCACCGTTGGCCAAAACCCCCTGCCTTGGCAGGGGCACAAAAGCCGCCGCGCAACCCGTTAGGGCTGCACGACGGCAAATACTTTCGCAACGACCTCGTCGATGCCCATGCCGGTGGTATCCACCAGCAAGGCATCAGCGGCAGGCTTGAGCGGCGCCACGGCACGCGAAGCATCGCGACTGTCACGCGCCTCAATTTCGCGCTGAAGGCCAGCAAGTGTAACGCTGAGTCCCTTTTCCTTCAACTGCTTATAGCGCCTTTTCGCCCGTTCCACGGCGCTCGCGGTGAGGAAAACCTTGTACTGGGCATCGGGGAAGATCACCGTGCCCATGTCGCGCCCGTCCGCCACCAGGCCCGGCAGCCTGCGGAAGCCCAGTTGCAGCGCCACCAGCGCTTCACGCACCGAGGGCATCGAGGCGATCGCCGAAGCAGCCGCACCGGCGGTTTCGGTACGCAATTCGTCGGTGGCATCGTGGCCGTTGACGATCACCCGGGTCTCGCCGCCATCGGCCGCAGCCCGGAACTGGATCTTCGTCCCCTGCGCGCAGCGGGTCACCGCCTCCACGTCCGAAAGGTCGAGCCCGGCCATCCCTGCGGCGTAACCCACGGCGCGATACAGCGCCCCCGAGTCCAGCAGGCGCCAGCCCAGCCGCTCGGCCACCAGCGCGCTGATGGTGCCCTTGCCCGATCCCGACGGTCCGTCGATGGTGAGTACGGGGGCTGGGGCATGGCTCATGGCGTGATCCTGGCTGAACGGCAAAGCGCGCAGTTTAACGCGTTGACCCGCTCCCGGACGCGTGCTATCTAGCCGATCCCACCTTGCCTGTCTGCGTTGTCGAACTGCCTTATGACTGATCTTCGCCGCGAGTTCGAACAGGCTGCCGCAGACATCCAGCGACTGGGAATGCGCCCCGACAACGACACCTTGCTGAAGCTGTATGCCCTGTACAAGCAGGGCTCGGAAGGCGATTTGAAGCGCACCCAGCCCGGTTTCTTCGACTTTGTCGGCACGGCCAAACACGAGGCCTGGGCGCAATTGAGCGGTGTTCCGCAAGACGAGGCCATGCGCCGCTACATCGCACTGGTGCAGCAACTGCTGGCCTGAGTACCGGCTCCGTCCGCAGACGGTGCTTGCTTTCGGATAGCGAACACCGGCACATTCATACGATCGTTTGAGTCGGCCGTGGATCGCATGAACTACCCCAACCTGTTTGCCCCGCTCGATCTGGGCCACGTCACCCTGCCCAACCGCATCCTGATGGGCTCGATGCACACCGGGCTGGAGGACAAGGCCAGCGATTACGACAAGCTGGCCGCGTATTTCGCCGAGCGCGCCCGCGGCGGCGTGGGGCTGATGGTCACCGGCGGCATTTCGCCCAGCATCGAAGGCTGGCTGAAACCGTTCGGCGGCCGCCTGACGATGCCCTGGCACAAGCCCCGCCATCGCAAGCTCACGGACGCCGTCCACGCCGAGGGCGGGCACATCTGCATGCAGATCCTGCACGCGGGGCGCTACGGCTATCACCCGTTGTCGGTGGCGCCATCGAGGATCAAGTCGCCGATCACCCCGTTCACGCCGCGCGCGCTGTCCGCCCGCGGCGTGGAGCGCACCATCGACGATTTCGTGCATTGCGCGAAACTCGCCCGCGACGCCGGCTACGACGGTGTCGAGGTGATGGGCTCCGAGGGCTATCTGATCAACGAATTCATCGCCGCGCGCACCAACCGGCGCCACGACCGCTGGGGTGGCGACGCCGACCGGCGCATGCGCTTTCCGATCGAGATCGTGCGCCGCACGCGCGAAGCGGTGGGCCGGGATTTCATCATCATCTATCGGCTGTCGATGCTCGACCTGGTCGAGGGCGGCCAGGACTGGGGTGAAATCGCCACGCTGGCCAGGGGCATCGAGGCGGCCGGCGCCAGCATCATCAACACCGGCATCGGCTGGCATGAGGCACGCATTCCCACCATCGTCACCAGCGTGCCGCGCGCCGGCTTCGCCTGGGTCACGCAAAAGCTGAAGGGTGAGGTAGCGATCCCGCTGGTCGCCACCAACCGGATCAACATGCCCGACGTGGCCGAACACATCCTGGCCGGCGGCGAAGCCGACATGGTGTCGATGGCGCGGCCGCTGCTGGCCGATCCGGCCTGGGCGAACAAGGCCAGGGCCGGGCGCAGTGAACGCATCAACACCTGCATCGCCTGCAACCAGGCCTGCCTCGACCACGTGTTCCAGAACCGGCGCGCCAGCTGCCTGGTCAACCCGCGCGCCTGCCACGAGACCGAACTGAAGATCGAGCCGGCGAACATCCGCAAGCGCATCGCCGTGATCGGTGCCGGTCCCGCCGGGATGGCCTGCGCCAGCACCCTGGGCGAACGGGGGCATGCGGTGACCCTGATCGACCAGGCCAGGGAAATCGGTGGCCAGTTCAACGTCGCCAAGCAGATTCCGGGCAAGGAAGAGTTCCACGAGACCTTGCGCTATTTCCGCCACCGGCTGCAGGACGTCGGGGTCGAGGTACGACTCGGCCAGTCGGCGGATGCCACGACGTTGCGCGAAGGCGGCTATGACGAGGTGGTCATCGCCACCGGCATCACGCCGCGCCAGGTGAGTTTTCCCGGCAGTGATGATCCGCGCGTGCTGGGTTATCTCGACGTGCTGGCCCGGCACCAGCCGGTCGGTGCGCGGGTGGCCATCATCGGTGCCGGCGGCATCGGTTTCGACGTGGCCGAATTCCTGGTCGAACACCTGCCCTCGCCCACCACGGACGTGGCTCGGTGGACCCGGGAATGGGGCGTGGACATGGAACTCAGGCAGCGCAGCGGCCTGCAGGCGCCGCAGCCGGAGCCGCCAGCGCGGCAAGTGTGGCTGCTCCAGCGCAGCGAGGGCCGCCCTGGCGCGCGACTCAACAAGACCACCGGCTGGGTGCATCGTGCAACGCTGAAGGCAAAGCAGGTCAGCATGCTCGGCAAGGTCGGTTATGAACGTTTCGACGACCAGGGCTTGCACGTCACGGTCGATGGCAAGGCACAGATCCTGCCCGTCGACAACGTGGTGATATGCGCCGGCCAGGAGCCCAACCGTCGACTTGCCGATGAACTCATCGCTGCCGGCATCACGGTACACGTGATCGGCGGCGCCGACGTGGCGGCGGAACTCGATGCGAAACGGGCCATCGACCAGGGCACTCGACTCGCCAGCAGGATCTAGTCTTGCCCATCCGCACGGCGGGGTTTTCGGCGCGCCGAATCCTGTCAGGCCGACCACCGCCAGCGTGGAGTGAGGATTCCGGGGCGCTCGGGGCCCGGAGTCATGCGACCGCCCATGGCGACGACACCGCTGTCGGATGACAGCGGTGTCGTGCAAGCCGGAAAAAGAAAGCGCCCCGCAGGGGAGACGCATCAACGTGGGTTCAGGGGGGGAGTTGAACCAGACGTCGTATTTAGCATCGCTGCGGGGCGAGGGTCACCGCCACCGGGGGGAGGGGAGGTGGCGGGACGTCGTCATTTTATGATCGCCTCAATAAAGTATCTAATATATATTTAGCGCATCATTAATTCGATATCTCTATATGTTCGATCTTCGCCAGTTGCGCTATTTCGTCGCCGTCGCCGAGGAGCTGAGCTTCACCCGGGCTGCCTTGCGCCTGCACCTGTCCCAACCGCCGCTATCCCAGCAGATCCGCGCCCTCGAGGAGGATCTCGATGTGCGCCTGCTCGAGCGCAACAAGCGCCATGTGGCCCTGACCGAACCGGGCCGCGTGTTCCTCGAACAGGCTCGACAGATTCTCGCCAAGGCCGATGAGGCACGCAGCCAGGTCACCGCCGCTGCGGCCGGCTACAGCGGCCAGTTGCGACTGGCCTATAGCGTGTCTGTCTCGTTCCATCCCGCCCTGCCCCAGACCCTGCTCCGTTACGGCCAGATCGCCCCCAAGGTCGCGCTGCAGTTGAGCGAGATGTATACCGAACCGCAATTTGCCGCCCTGCTTGCCGGCCAGATCGACGTCGGCTTCGTGCGGGATGAACCGACCAATCCCCAGACGGCACGCAGCCTGCGACTGAACGTGATCGACCGTGAACCGCTCCTGCTGGCGCTCCCCACCGGACATCCGCTGGCCGGGCGCAGCAGCCTGCATCTGGCCGAAGTCGCCGGCGATGCGTTCGTCTCGCAGCCGCGCCAACTGGTCGCCACGCTCTACGATCGGCTGGTGAAACTGGCCACCCGGGCAGGTTTCCAGCCCACGATCATCCAGCACGCCCAGCAGGTCAACGGCTTGCTGGCCCTGGTTGCCGGCGGCCTGGGGCTGGCCCTGGTCCCGGCCAGCATGCGGGCCGTGCGGCTGGCAGGCGTCAGTTATGTGCCGCTGGAAGACGCCGATGCCTACCTGTTGCTGGCCCTGGCTTCCCGCGTCGACGACACCTCGCCCGTGCTGCAGCAGTTCCTGGCCACGGTCACGGAAATGGTCATTGCCCCGGGCTTGTAACAAGGCTTTCAACTGGTTACAATTGCCAGCTTACTTTATTCTTTTGTGTCAGGAGCTGGCCGTGAAGGTGCTTAACTCTTTGAAGTCCGCCAAGGCGCGGCATCGCGACTGCAAGGTTGTTCGCCGTCGCGGCAAGGTGTTCGTGATCTGCAAGAGCAACCCCCGTTTCAAGGCTCGTCAGCGCTGAGTCATCGCGCAAGGCGACACGAAGAAGGCCGCGCAAGCGGCCTTTTTCGTGTCTGCAAACAGCGTGGCGGCTTCGGCAGATCGTGTCCACCGAGGCCGCCCGCCGGCTATTCGTACCGCACGCCGGTGATTTCGTAATGCTTGACGCCGTTCGGCGCGGTGAATTCGAAGCTGTCGCCTTCATGCTTGCCGATCAATGCCCGCGCGATCGGCGATGACACGGCAATCAGGCTCTGCTTGATGTCGGCTTCCAGGTCACCCACGATCTGGTAGGTCACCGCCACGCCGCTGTCTTCGTCCTCGAGATCCACGATCGCGCCGAAGACGACCCGCTTGCCGGGGTTCAACTTCGCCACGTCGATCACTTCGGCGTTCGACAACAGGGCTTCCAGCTGGGCGATGCGCCCCTCGGTGAAGCTCTGCAGCTCGCGCGCCGCGTGATACTCGGCGTTTTCCTTCAGATCGCCATGCGCGCGGGCCTCGGCAATCGCCGCGATGATGCGCGGGCGATCGACCGACTTCAGCCGGTCAAGTTCGCCACGCAGACGTTCCGAACCGCTCTTGGTGATGGGGGGACGACTCATGCGCCGAGCTCCTTGTGCAGTTCCTGCAGGCTGTGCACCTCGCCATCGCTGTGGAAATCAAGCGAATGGACCAGCGCACGGGCGCCTGCCACGGTCGTGGAATAGGTGACGCGATGCTGCAGGGCCTCGCGCCGGATCGAGAACGAGTCGGCGATCGCCTGCTTGCCCTCGGTAGTGTTGACGATGTACGCGATCTCGCCGTTCTTGATCAGGTCGACGATGTGCGGCCGCCCTTCGAGCACCTTGTTGACCCGTTCGCAGGCCACGCCATGCTCGGCCAGGTAGCTGGCCGTACCCGACGTCGCCACCAGGGTGAAACCGCGCCCGATGATTTCCTTCGCCACGGTCAGCAGGCGATCCTTGTCGCTGTCGCGCACCGACAGAAACGCCTTGCCCACGGTAAGCGTCCGGATTCCCGCCGCCTCATGGCCACGGGCGAACGCGGCACCAAAGCTGCGCCCCACGCCCATGACCTCGCCGGTGGAGCGCATCTCCGGACCCAGGATCGGATCCACGTTCTGGAATTTCAGGAACGGGAAGATCGCCTCCTTCACCGAGTAGTACGACGGAATCACCTCGCGCGTGGCGCCGAGGCTCACCAGCGAACGACCCGCCATCACCCGCGCGGCGACCTTGGCCAGCGGCACGCCGGTGGCCTTGGACACGAAGGGCACGGTGCGCGAGGCACGCGGGTTCACTTCCAGGATGTAGACCGTGTCGCCCTGGATCGCGAACTGGGTGTTCATCAGGCCGATGACCTTGAGCTCCTTCGCCATCGCGCTGACCTGGCGGCGCATTTCGTCCTGGATCTCGGTACTCAGCGAGTACGGCGGCAGCGAGCAGGACGAGTCGCCCGAATGCACGCCGGCCTCCTCGATGTGCTCCATGATGCCGCCGATCAGCACGGTGCCCTCGGCGTCCGCGATCACGTCCACGTCGACTTCCACCGCATGGTCGAGGAAGCGGTCCAGCAGCACCGGCGAATCGTTCGACACCTTCACCGCGTCGCGGATGTAGCGCGACAGGTCGGCGTCGTCGTGCACCACTTCCATGGCGCGACCGCCGAGCACGTAACTGGGACGCACCACCAGCGGATAGCCGATCTCGCGGGCCAGCGCCAACGCTTCGTCGGCGTTGCGGGCGGTGCGGTTCGGCGGCTGCTTCAGGCCGATCTTCTCGATCATCTGCTGGAAGCGCTCGCGATCCTCGGCCAGGTCGATCGAATCCGGGCTGGTGCCGATGATCGGCACGCCAGCGGCTTCCAGCGCACGCGCCAGTTTCAGCGGGGTCTGCCCGCCGTACTGCACGATCACGCCCTTCGGCTTCTCGACATGGACGATTTCCAGCACGTCTTCCAGCGTCAGCGGCTCGAAGTACAACCGGTCGGACGTGTCGTAGTCGGTCGACACGGTTTCCGGGTTGCAGTTGACCATGATGGTTTCATAGCCATCCTCGCGCAGCGCCAGCGAGGCATGCACGCAGCAGTAGTCGAACTCGATGCCCTGCCCGATCCGGTTCGGGCCGCCGCCCAGCACGATGATCTTGTCGCGGCTGGTCGGCTCGGCTTCGCATTCTTCCTCGTAGGTGGAATACATGTACGCGGTGCTGGTGGCGAACTCGGCCGCGCAGGAATCCACCCGCTTGTAGACCGGGCGCACGCCCAGCGTATGGCGCAGGTGGCGCACGGCGGCTTCGTCGGTGTTCAGCAGTTCGGCGATGCGTGCATCGGCAAAGCCCAGCCGCTTGAGCTCGCGCAGACGCGGTTCATCGAGTGCGGTGATGCCCTGCGCAATGACTTCGGCTTCGGTCAGCACGATGTCCTCGAACGCGGCGAGGAACCACGGGTCGACCCGGCTGAGGTTGAACACTTCCTCCAGCGACAGGCCGGCACGGAACGCGTCGGCCAGATGGAATACGCGGTCGGGGCGCGGCTCGCGCAGCTCGCGCTTGAGCACGGCCAGGCCGTCCTCGGTACCGATGTCGAGGCCGGTCGGATTGAGGCCGGTCTTGCCGATCTCCAGTCCGCGCAAGGCCTTCTGCAGCGATTCGTGGAAGCTGCGGCCGATCGCCATCACCTCGCCCACCGACTTCATCTGGGTGGTCAGGCGCGCGTCGGCGGCCGGGAATTTCTCGAAGGCGAAACGCGGGATCTTGGTGACCACGTAGTCGATCGACGGCTCGAACGAGGCCGGGGTCAGGCCGCCGGTGATGTCGTTCTTCAACTCGTCCAGGGTGTAGCCGATGGCGAGCTTCGCGGCGACCTTGGCGATCGGAAAGCCGGTGGCTTTCGACGCCAGCGCGGACGATCGCGACACCCGCGGGTTCATCTCGATGACCACCACGCGGCCGTCCTCGGCATTGATGCCGAACTGCACGTTGGAACCGCCGGTGTCCACGCCGATCTTGCGCAGCACGGCGATCGAGGCGTCGCGCAGGCGCTGGTATTCCTTGTCGGTGAGCGTCTGCGCCGGTGCCACGGTGATCGAGTCGCCGGTGTGCACGCCCATCGGGTCCAGGTTCTCGATCGAGCAGACGATGATGCAGTTGTCCGCGGTGTCGCGGACCACTTCCATCTCGAATTCCTTCCAGCCCAGCACGGATTCCTCGACCAGCACTTCGCTGGTCGGCGAAAGCTCCAGGCCGCGCTTGACGATTTCCTCGAACTCCTCGCGGTTGTACGCGATGCCGCCGCCGGAGCCGCCCAAGGTGAAGCTGGGCCGGATCACGGTGGGGAAACCGACCTTGGCCTGGGTTTCCAGCGCCTGCTCGAAGGTGCGCGCGATCTCGGCCTTCGGGCATTCCAGCCCGATCTCCGCCATGGCCACGCGGAACAGCTCGCGGTCCTCGGCCATGCGGATCGCTTCGCGCTTCGCACCGATCAGTTCGACGTTGTACTTCTCCAGCACGCCGTTGTCGGCCAGGTCGAGCGCGCAGTTCAGGCCGGTCTGCCCGCCCATCGTGGGCAGCACCGCATCCGGGCGCTCCTTGGCGATGATGCGCTCCACCGTCTGCCAGTTGATCGGTTCGATGTAGACCGCGTCGGCGGTTTCCGGGTCGGTCATGATCGTGGCGGGATTGGAGTTCACCAGGATCACCCGGTAGCCCTCTTCCTTCAGCGCCTTGCATGCCTGCGCGCCGGAATAGTCGAACTCGCAGGCCTGGCCGATCACGATCGGACCGGCACCGATGATGAGGACGCTCTTGATATCGGTGCGCTTAGGCATGCGTGCGGGCCTCCTGCATCAGGGTGGCGAAACGTTGGAACAGATAGCCGACATCGAGCGGCCCGGGACTCGCTTCGGGATGACCCTGGAAGCAGAACGCGGGACGGTCGGTCAGCGCGAAGCCCTGCAGCGAACCGTCGAACAGCGAGGTATGGGTGACCCGCACATTGGCCGGCAGCGTGGCCGGATCGACCGCGAAACCGTGGTTCTGCGAGGTGATCAGCACGCGGCCGTCGTCGTGATCCTTGACCGGGTGGTTGGCACCGTGGTGCCCGAACTTCATCTTCACCGTCCTGCCGCCCAGCGCCAGGCCCATCAGCTGATGACCGAGGCAGATGCCGAACAGCGGGATCTTTGCATCGAGCAAGGCGCGGGTTGCCACGATGGCGTAATCGCAGGCCGCCGGATCGCCGGGGCCGTTGGACAGGAACACGCCATCGGGCTTCATCGCCAGCACCTCGGCGGCAGGCGTCTGCGCCGGCACCACGGTGACCTCGCAGCCCTGTTCGGCGAGCAGGCGCAGGATGTTGAGCTTGCTGCCAAAGTCGTAAGCGACCACCTTGAAGCGCGCCGCTGGCTGGTTGAACGCAGCGCGATCGAGGTCGTACACGCCCTGATTCCACACATACGCCTTGGCGGTGCTGACCACCTTGGCCAGATCCATGCCGTTCAGGCCGGGGAATGCGCGCGCCCTGGCCAGCGCTGCATCGGCGTCGACCTGCTCGCCCGCCATGATGCAACCGGCCAGCGCGCCCTTGTCGCGCAGGATGCGGGTCAGCCGGCGGGTATCGATGCCGGCGATGGCGACCGTGCCATGGCGCTTCAGGTAATCGGGCAGGCTTTCGGTGCTGCGCCAGCTGCTGGCCCGGCGCGGCACGTCGCGCACGATCAGGCCGGCGGCGTGCACCGCGGTGGATTCCACGTCTTCGGCATTGATGCCGGTATTGCCGATGTGGGGATAGGTCAGCGTGACGATCTGGCGGGAGTACGAGGGATCGGTGAGGATCTCCTGGTAACCGGTCATGGCGGTGTTGAAAACCACTTCGCCAACGGTTTCGCCGGTTGCTCCGACAGCGTGGCCATGGAACACGCTGCCGTCTTCGAGGGCCAGCAGGGCAGGAATAGGCATACGATAACCGCCTTTTTGATGCAGCAAAGTCCGCAAGCCGCACGATTGCTGGCTTGTGGAGCTTGTGAGGGAAAGGATCTGGGCGGGTGGAAATGATAAGTGGCGACGCCGTTTCTGTCCACCTCGCAGGACAGGCATTGCGCTCATGCCCGGAGCTTTCCAGTCAGTCGGCCAGCGCTACACTAGGCCACATTTTGCCGGAGAATGATGTCCCATGAGTGCTGCCGTCCTGCTCGATCCCGCTCGTCTCGATCGCCCGGATACCACGGTGCAGCACGATCCCTTTCCGTTCATGGTGGCGCACGGCCAGTTGCCGGACGAAGTGCGCAGCGACCTGGACCGCGATTTCCCCAAATACGCCAGCGCCGGCTTTTTCCCTTACGACCCGGCCGACTGCGGACCGAGCGTCAACGCCCTGATCCGGGACATGACCGCACCGGACTTCGCCAGCGCCATCGGCCGGCGCCTGGGCATCGATGATCTCGGGCGTTATCCCACGCTGGTCACCTTGTGCCGGCTGCTCAACAAGCGCCACGGCACCATCCATACCGACAGCCGGTCCAAGATCGCCACCGCGCTGATCTACCTCAACCCCCAGTGGCCCGACACCAGCGAAGGCTGCCTGCGCTTCCTGCATCGCATCGATGACATCGACAGCGTGATCGCTCCGGAGCTGACGCCGCTCTATGGCGAGTTCGCCGTCTTCAAGCGCTGCGACAACTCCTTCCACGGGCACCTGCCCTATGAAGGCGAACGACGCGTGATCCAGGTCGCGTGGCTGACCAGCGAGGAGGAGAAACTGCGCAAGACCAGGCGTGGCAAGTTCTCGCGCACCTTCAAGAAGATCTTCGGCAGCCTGGACAGGAAGCTCGGCGCGGGCCGGGATCGCAACGCCTCGCATCGCGACTGAGTTCGCCCTGCCATGTCGCCCGTCGCGCTGCACACGATGTTCGAGGCACTGGCTTACGCGATCGGCTTTCGCACCTTCCTGTGGACGCGGCGTCGACTGGCGCCCACGGCATTCCGGCATGAGGACCACATGGTCTGGGTGGCGGTGGGTGCGATCGTCGGCGCCGCGCTGGGCGCCAAGCTGTCGTTCTGGCTGGACGACCCGCTGACCGCGTTCGCCGACTTCCCCGAGTTGCACCACCTGCTGGAAGGCAAGTCGATCATCGGCGCCCTGCTCGGCGGCCTTGTCGGCGTGGAGCTGGCCAAGAACATCGCTGGAGTCGACAACTCCACCGGTGACGCCTTCGTGCTGCCGCTGACCCTGGGCATGTGCATCGGCCGGATCGGCTGCTTCCTGGCTGGCCTCGGCGACCACACGTATGGCTTACCGACTGCGTTGCCGTGGGGCGTGGACTTCGGTGATGGCCTGCCACGCCATCCCACCCAGCTCTACGAGATCGCCTTCCTGCTGGTCCAGTACGTGCTGCTGCACTGGCGTCGAGAGGCTCTGACCCGGCCGGGTGACCGCTTCCGTGCCTTCATGATCGGCTACCTGCTGTTCCGCCTGCTGGTCGAGTTCATCAAGCCGGTGTTCTACACCTATCCCGGGGGGCTGTCCGGGCTGCAATGGCTGTGCGTGGCCGGGCTGGTTTACTACGCCCGCGACATTCCACGTATCCTGCGGGCGTTGTTCGCCAGGGGAAGCGGTGCATGGGAGCCAAGGTAAGGCCATATCTCTTCTACGACAGCGCGGTGTCGATCTGCACGACCTGCCTGCGCCGGGTCGAGGCGAAGATCCTGATCAAGGATGAACGCGTCTACCTGGAAAAATGGTGTCCGCACCACGGCCGCGAGCGCGTGCTGATCGCCGACGACGCGGCGTACTACCGCCAGTGCCGCGAGCTGTACATCAAGCCGCCGGAGCTACCGCAGCGCTTCAACACGCCCCAGCACTACGGCTGCCCGTACGACTGCGGCCTGTGCCCGGAGCACATGCAGCACTCCTGCCTGACCCTGGTCGAGATCACCGACCACTGCAACCTGCGCTGCCCGATCTGCTACGCCGACAGCGGCCCGCACCGCCCCGGCTTCCGCGGTCTGGCCACGGTGGAACGCATGCTCGATGCGGTGGTGGCCAACGAGGGCGAGCCCGACGTGGTGCAGATATCCGGCGGCGAACCGACCCTGCATCCGGATTTCTTCGCGATCCTCGATGCCGCCAGGGCGCGTCCGATCCGGCATCTGATGGTCAACACCAACGGCCTGCGCATCGCGAAGGAACCGGAGTTCGCCGCGCGGCTGGCCGAATACCAGCCCGGCTTCGAGCTGTACCTGCAGTTCGATTCCCTGCGGGACGAGGTGCACAAGGAGTTGCGCGGCGCGAAGCTGCGCGACGTGCGGCTGAAGGCGCTGGAGCACCTGAACCGGCACGACATTTCGACCACGCTTGTCGTCACCGTGAAGAAGGGCCTCAACGATGGCGAGCTGGGCGAGATCATCGACTTCGCGCTGACCCAGCCGTGCGTGCGCGGCGTAACGTTCCAGCCGATCCAGGCCGCCGGCCGTCTGGAAGGCTACGATCCCGAACACAACCGGCTGACCCTGAGCGAAGTGCGCCGGCGCATCCTCGAACAAAGTCCGCTGTTCCAGCCCGACGACCTGATTCCGGTGCCATGCAACCCGGACTGCCTGGCGATGGCCTATGCACTGAAGATGGGTGGCCAGGTCGTGCCGCTGACCCGCTTCGTCTCGCCGGAAACCCTGGTCAGCAAGGGCCGCAACACGATCGTGGTGGAGCGTGACGAGGAACTGCGCGCCCACGTGTTCGAGCTGTTCGCCACCAACCATTCACCCGAATCGCAGGCCTGCTCGCTGG
The DNA here is from genome assembly GCF_016889805.1 of Rhodanobacter sp. FDAARGOS 1247. Lineage (NCBI taxonomy): Bacteria > Pseudomonadati > Pseudomonadota > Gammaproteobacteria > Lysobacterales > Rhodanobacteraceae > Rhodanobacter > Rhodanobacter sp. FDAARGOS 1247. The sequence goes on along the minus strand of NZ_CP069535.1, from coordinate 1,866,452 downwards.
CCGACCTGCTGTGCTGCCTGCCGCAGGTGCAGGCGCCGTCCGACCTCGGCTACCGCAACGTGTTCCGCGTGCTGATCATGCAGTTCATCGACGCCCACGGCTTCGACCTGCGCGCGGTGAAGAAATCCTGCGTGCACATCGCCCAGCCCGATGGAAAGATCATTCCGTTCGATACTTTCAACCTGTTCTATCGCGACGACAAGGCTGCCACGTTGACGAAGTTGCGCCGCGAGATCGAACAGGGCCGCGCCATCGAGGAAACACCCCATGAGTGAGATGCGTCTGGAACCGCCGACCTCCGCGCCATCAACGCCCCCACCCATGCCCCACGAACCGGACACTTCCGGCGGCTCGCTGGCGGCCGGGGTCGGCCTGGCCTGGCTGGTCATGATCGTTGGCGAAGTGCTGTTGATGACGCTGATACTGATGACCGACAGCTTCGGCGCGATCCTGGGCGGCTTCCTGCTTCCGCCGCTGGCTATCGTCGTGTGGGGGGTCGTCCTGCTCAACGGCAGCAAGCCACGCACCGGCAAGGGCATGCTGCTCGGCCTGCTGTCGATCGTCGCCGTCGCGTTTCTGCTGGTCGCCGCCTGCTTCGGCCTGATCAGCGCCTATCACTGAGCTGTCACCAGCCGATCCGGCCGCCGACACGACTCACCGCTGCGTCGCGATGACATCCTCGAGCTGCCAGTGCCCGGCGCTACGGCCGACCAGCCAGTGCGCCGCCTGCAAGGCACCGCGCGCAAAGATCGAACGATCGGTGGCACGGTGAACCAGTTCCAGCCGCTCGCCCTGCCCGATCAGCATCGCGGAATGCTCACCGACGATATCGCCGCCGCGCACCACGGCAAAGCCGATGCTGCCCTCGCCCCGTGCACCGGTCTGGCCCTCGCGGCTGTACACCGCCGTCGCCTCCAGCGTGGTCCGGCGCGCGGCGGCGGCGGCGTGGCCGAGCGCCAGGGCGGTGCCCGACGGGGCATCCTGCTTGCGGCCATGATGTGCTTCGACGATTTCCAGGTCCCACAACGGCAACGCGGCAGCGGCTTCGCGCAGCAGTCGCGTCAGCACCGCCACGCCCAGGCTGAAATTGGCCGCGCGCAGGAGGGCAATGTGCTGGCCGGCATCGGCGAGGCGTGCTTCCAGCGCGGCGTCGAGGCCGGTGGTGCCGCTGACCAGCGCGATACCGCGCGTCAGGCAGTGCTCGAGCGCCGATGACAGGGCCGCCGGGCTGCTGAAGTCGATGACCGCATCGATCGCCGGCGCCTGCGCCCAGTCGTGCGCATGGCGCAGGACGCTGTCGGTGAGCGGCGCCACCAGCTGGCCATCGTGCGGAGAACCCGGGGCCACCACTGCGTGGACGAGCGCGAAGCGGGGATCCTTGCCGACAAGATCCAGCAGGGCACGACCCATGCGGCCGGAGGCGCCGTTGATGGCAAGACGGACGGGTCGGGTCATCAGCGACGCACTCCAGTGGCTCGATTGTTGGATGCTAGCCCGCGGCCAGCCAGGATCACGCGGTGACTTTCGACCAGAATTTCTTCACGCCGTCGACCCAACCGTTGGCGCGCGGCGTGTGCTTGCTGGCCTCGCTGCCGTCGAAGGTGGCCTCCAGCGATTCCAGCAACTCGCGCTGCTGCTTGGTCAGGCGCACCGGCGTCTCCACCACGACCCGGCAGATCAGGTCGCCATGCCGGCTGCTGCGCACCGACTTGACGCCGCGACCGCGCAGGCGGAATTGCGTTCCGGTCTGGGTTTCCGACGGGATGCTGATCGGCACCTCGCCATCCAGGGTCGGCACGGGAAGTTCGGCGCCCAGGGCCGCCTGCGAGAAGCGGATCGGCAGCTCGCAATAAAGGTCGTTGCCCTCGCGCTGGAAAATCGCGTGTTCGCGCACCTGCACTTCCACGTACAGATCGCCGGCCGGTGTACCGGACGGGCCGGCCTCGCCCTGCCCGGTCAGGCGGATGCGATCGCCGTTGTCGACGCCCTCGGGAATCTGCACCGATAGCGTGCGGGTCTCCTCGATGCGGCCTTCGCCATGGCATTTCTTGCAGGGTTTCTCGATGGTCTGGCCGCTGCCACCGCAATGCGGGCACGCCTGCTGGATCGAGAAAATGCCGTTCTGCATGCGCACCTGGCCGTGGCCGTGGCAGGTCTTGCACTTGCTGACCTTGCCATCTTCCGAGCCGCTGCCGTTGCAGTGGTGGCAGTTGACCTGGCTGGGTATCTCGATTTGCCGGCTGACGCCGAACACGGCCTCTTCCAGGTCCAGTTCCATGATGTAGCGCAGGTCGGCACCGCGACGCGGACGCCCGCGCCCGCCGCCGGCACGACCGAAGATGTCGCCGAAGATGTCGCCGAAGATGTCGCCCACGTCGCCGAAACCCGCGCCGCCTCGGCCGCCCATGCCGTGCTCGAACGCGGCATGACCGTGCTGGTCGTACATTGCGCGTTTCTGGGTGTCGGACAGCACCTCGTAGGCCTCCTTGGCCTCCTTGAACTTGTCCTGCGCCGCGGGATCGTCCGGGCAGCGATCCGGGTGGTATTTCATCGCCAGTCGGCGAAAGGATTTCTTCAGCTCGACTTCGCTGACGCTGCGCTCCACGCCCAGCACTTCGTAGTAATCACGTTTGCTCATTGATGCATCCACACTGCCTGTCGCGCCCCTGTCCCGCATTCAGCAAACAGCCCACGCCCGGAGAATTCCCGGCGCGGGCTGGCCCATCGGCAACGCCGATGACGATGCCGAAGATTACTTGTCGTCTTTCACTTCGGTGAACTCGGCATCCACCACGTCATCGGGCTGGGCCGAACCGCCGCCCGGTGCCGACTGTGCACCGGCGTCAGCCTGGGCGCCACCCTGCGCCGCCGCGTACAGCGCCTGCGCCACCTGTTCCAGCTTCTCGACCTTGGATTCGATCGCCGCCTTGTCGTCGCCGTCCTTGACCTTCTCCAGGTCGGACAACGCACCCTCGATACTGCTCAGCTGATCAGCCGGCACCTTGTCGCCGTGCTCCTTCAGCGCGCTGCGGGTGGCGTGGACAAGCTGGTCGGCCTTGTTGCGGGTGGCCACCAGTTCATGGAACTTCTTGTCCTCTTCCTTGTTCGCCTCGGCGTCGGCGACCATCCGGGCGATCTCTTCCTCGGACAGGCCCGAGCCGGCCTTGATCTCGATCTTCTGTTCCTTGCCGGTCTTCTTGTCCTTGGCCGACACGTGCAGGATGCCGTTCGCGTCGATGTCGAAGGTAACCTCGATCTGCGGCATGCCACGCGGCGCCGGATCGATGCCCTGCAGGTCGAACTTGCCCAGCGACTTGTTCGCGCTGGCACGCTCGCGCTCGCCCTGCAGCACGTGCACGGTCACCGCGGTCTGGTTGTCGTCGGCAGTCGAGAACGTCTGCGAGGCCTTGGTCGGCACCGTGGTGTTCTTCTCGATCAGCTTGGTCATCACGCCGCCCATCGTCTCGATGCCCAGCGACAGCGGGGTGACGTCGAGCAGCAGCACGTCCTTGACCGAACCACCCAGCACGCCGCCCTGGATCGCCGCGCCCACGGCGACGGCCTCGTCCGGATTGACGTCCTTGCGCGGTTCCTTGCCGAAGAAGTCCTTCACCGCTTCCTGCACCTTGGGCATGCGGGTCTGACCGCCGACCAGGATCACGTCGTCGATGTCGGACACGCGCAGGCCGGCATCATTCAACGCGGTGCGGCACGGCTCGATGGTGCGCTTGACCAGATCCTCGACCAGCGCCTCGAGCTTGGCCCGGGTCAGCTTGATGTTGAGGTGCTTCGGGCCCGAGGCGTCGGCCGTCACGTACGGCAGGTTCACGTCGGTCTGGTGGTTCGAGGACAGCTCGATCTTGGCGCGTTCGGCGGCGTCCTTCAGGCGCTGCAGGGCCAGCGGGTCCTTGCGCAGGTCGATGCCCTGCTCCTTCTGGAATTCCTCGACCAGATAGTCGATGACGCGCATGTCGAAGTCTTCGCCACCCAGGAAGGTGTCGCCGTTGGTGGCCAGTACCTCGAACTGCTTCTCGCCGTCGACTTCGGCGATCTCGATGATCGATACGTCGAAGGTGCCGCCGCCCAGGTCGTACACCGCGATCTTGCGATCACCGCCCTTCTTGTCGAGGCCGTAAGCCAGGGCAGCCGCGGTCGGCTCGTTGATGATGCGCTTGACGTCGAGGCCGGCGATCTTGCCGGCGTCCTTGGTCGCCTGGCGCTGGCTGTCGTTGAAGTATGCCGGGACGGTGATCACCGCCTCGGTGATCGTCTCGCCGAGATAGTCCTCGGCGGTCTTCTTCATCTTCATCAGCACCTTGGCGGCGATCTCCTGCGGCGCCATCTTCTTGCCGTCGGAGGTCTGCACCCAGGCGTCACCGTTGTCGTGCGCCACGATGCCGTAGGGCACGATGTGCAGGTCCTTTTGCACTTCGGCGTCGGTGAACTTGCGGCCGATCAGGCGCTTCACCGCGTAGAAGGTGTTCTTCGGGTTGGTCACGCCCTGGCGCTTGGCCGAGGCGCCCACCAGCACTTCGCCGTCCTTGTTGAAGGCGACGATGGACGGCGTGGTGCGATCGCCTTCCGAGTTCTCGATGACCTTGGTCGTCGTGCCGTCCATCACGGACACGCAGGAGTTGGTGGTGCCCAGGTCGATGCCGATGATCTTGCCCATGTTCAATCTCTCCAGATTTTCTTTGCGGCCCCCGCGGCCGCGATGGTTTTCAGATGGGGGTCTGCTCTGGCGATTCAATGCCGGCAATGCCCCGAAGACGTGTTCCAGCGTTCCCGCCGGCGCGCCATTCAGGCGGGCGCCAGCGTGGTGACCATTCAGTCCCTGGCCACCGCCACCAGGGCGGGACGCAACAAGCGGTCATTCAGTACGTAACCCTTCTGCAGCACATTGACCACCGTGCCCGGCGCCTGGCCGGCAGCGTCGACCATGCTCACGGCGTGGTGCCGTTCCGGGTCGAGCGGCTGACCCAGCGGATCGATCTGCGACATGCCATGGTTCTCGGCGACCTTCAGCAGGGCCTTCAGGGTCAGGCCAAGGCCTTCGCGCATCGAGGCGACGTCGGCCGCCTCGACTGCCAGGCCACTTTCCAGTCCGTCGTACACCGGCAGCAACTCGCCGAGCAGTTTCTCGTTGGCGAAACGGCGAGCCTGCTCCAGGTCGCGGTGCAGCCGGCGACGCTGGTTGTCGAGCTCGGCGTGCTCGCGCAAGACGGTCTCGCGCAGCTCGGCGTTGCTGGCCTCCAGCTCGGCCACACGTGCCTGCAGGGCCTCCAGCTCGGGATTGGCCGCGTCGGCGGTATGGTCCTCGGCTGGCGTGTCGCCCGACGAATGCGGATCGTTGTTCTGCATGTTCACTCCAAACGGTTGTCATGGCCGGCACGAATGCCGACCGCCCATGATTCTTGCGAGAAACCCCGTCTCCCGCAGCGGTTATAGGGTCGTGGCCGCCCGATTCAAGGCGTCGCTGAGCAATCCGGCGGTGGCCTGCACCACCGGGATCACCCGCTCGTAGGCCATCCGGGTCGGCCCGATGACGCCCACCGCGCCCAGCACCCGACCCTGCGCGCCATAGCTGGCGGTCACCACGCTGCAACCATCGAGCGCGGTAAAGCCCGATTCCTCACCGATGAACAGGCGCATCCCGGGGGCCCGGGCGCAGACTTCCATCAGCTGCAGCAGTTCGTTCTTTTGCTGGAATGCCTCGAACAGCTCGCGCATGCGCTGCATGTCGGCCAGCTCGGCATAACCCATCAGATTGGTCTGGCCACTGACCAGCATGTCCGGCCCGGTCGGACCGTCGGGGCCGAACGAGGCGGTGGCCAGCTCGACCGTACTGGCCAGCAACCGGTTCAATTCACTGCCGGCCTTGCGCACCTCGGCCAGCAGGTGGGCACGGATGTCGTGGATCCGGAAACCGGCAAAGTGCGTATTGAGGTAATTGGCCGCGCGCTCGAGCTCGCTGGCATCCAGCGGCTTGGCCAGTTGCACGATGCGGTTCTGCACCTGGTTGTCGCTGAATACCAGGATCACCAGCACCCGCGCGTCCGGCAACGACACGAAATCGATATGCCGCAGCGGGAAATCGGCCTGGCGCGGCACGGTGACCACACCGGCAAACCGGGTCATCGCCGACAGCAAGGTGGAAACATTGCCCAGCAGGTCGCGCGTGGTGGTCGGCCCCGGCGGCAATTCGCGCTGCAGGCGGGCCATCTCGGCCTGCGGCAGCGGCTGCAGTTCGATCAGGCTGTCGACGAACAGGCGCAGCCCGCGCGGCGTCGGCACCCTCCCTGCCGAGGTGTGCGGCGAAGCGACCAGGCCGGCGTCTTCCAGATCCGCCATGATGTTGCGGATGGTGGCAGCACTGACATCCAGGCCGGACGAACGCGACAGCGTGCGAGAGCCGACCGGCTCGCCGTCGATCAGGTATTGCGCAATCAGCGTGCGCAACAGGTTGCGCGCGCGTGCATCGAGGTCGTGGCCGTGCCGGTTCGTCATGCTGAGTGTTGCAGTCCGTGAGACCACACAGAAATAAGGTCTGCGCGCGCGCCTTGCAAGTGAAACGTATCCAGCAGCTCGGCGGCTCCCGCTACAATCCCGTCACTCCCCGATCAAGCCAGCCATGCTTACTTCGCTCTACGTCCGCCATTTTGCCGTTGTGGAAGCCGCCGAAGTGTCCTTCGGCCCCGGCCTGACCGTGGTCAGCGGCGAAACCGGTGCCGGCAAGTCATTGCTGGTCGACGCCCTGATGCTGCTGGCCGGGGCCCGCGCCGACAGCGGCATGGTCCGCGCCGGCAGCGACCGCGCCGAACTGGCTGCCGAGTTCGACCTCACCGATCTGGCCGAGGCGCGGGCGTGGCTGTCCCGCGAGGAACTGGACGAGGATGGTGGCTGCCAGTTGCGCCGGGTGATCCGTGCCGAGGGCAGTTCCCGGGCCTGGATCAACGGCCGCCCGGCCAACGCGCGCCAGCTCGGCGAACTGGCCGCCCTGCTGGTCGAGATCCATGGCCAGCACGAGCATCAGGCACTGCTGTCCCGTCCTCATCAGCTGGCCCTGCTCGACGCTTATGCCGGCCATGACGACCTGCTGGTGCAGGTGCGCGAAAGCGCCATGCAGTGGCGCGAGCTCGCGGCGCGCATGCGCAAGCTCAGCGGCGGCGACGACCGGGACCAGCGCCTCGAACTGCTTCGCCACGAAATCGAATCGCTAGAAAAATGGTCCCTGCCGCCCGCCGAACTGGCCGAGCTGGAATCGAGTCACAAGCGGCTGGCCAATGCCGGACGGCTGGCTGAAGGCAGCACCAGCGTGCTGGAACTGCTCGATGGCGACAGCGAATTCGCGCTGCGCCGCGCGCTGGGTCGCACCCACGCGGAGCTGTCCAAGCTTGCCGCACTCGACGACAAGCTCGCCCCCCTGCTCGATCTGCTGGACAACGCCGGCATCCAGCTGGCTGAGGCGGCCGATGGTCTGGGACGATACGCGCAGGACGTCGACCTTGATCCGGAACGTTTCAGCGAAGTGGACAACCACCTGGCCCGGCTGCACGAACTGTCGCGGCGGCACCGGCTGCCGGCTGCGGAACTGCATGACAAGCTGGCCGCCCTGCGCGCCGAACACGATGAACTGGAAGGCGCCGGCGATGCGCTTGAAGCGCTGGCCACGCAAAGCCGGCGGCTGGAGCTGGCCCATGCCGACGCCGCCGCCAGGCTGAGCGAGGCCCGCTCGCTGGCTGCCAGTCGGCTCGGTGAGGAAGTCAGCGCCCTGATGAACGAACTGGGCATGGCCGGCGGCCAGTTGCAGGTCGAACTGGAACCCGCTGCCGCCGGCGAGCCCGACCCGCAGGGTCGCGAACGCTGCGAGTTCCTGGTCAGTGCCAATCCCGGTCAACCACCGCGCGCACTGCGCAAGGTCGCCTCCGGTGGCGAACTGGCCCGCATCAGCCTGGCCATCGAAGTCGCCACGCTGGGCAAGGACACGGTCGGCAGCATGATCTTCGACGAGGTCGATACCGGCATCGGTGGGGCGATCGCCGAGGTGGTCGGGCAGAAACTCCGGGCGTTGGGTGCGCAGCGACAGGTTCTGTGTGTCACCCATCTGCCGCAGGTTGCCGCGCAGGGGCACGCCCATCTGCGGGTCAGCAAGCACAGCGATGACGACTCCACCCGCACCCGTATCGAGAAGCTCGATGCCGCCGGCCGCCGCGACGAGCTGGCGCGCATGCTGGGTGGTCTGGAGATCACCCGGGAAACCAGGGCCCACGCCAGGCAGATGCTGGACCGCGCACAGACGGACTGAGCTGATGCCGGCGCGAGTGACCCGTCAGCCCGCCGGTGACAGCAACCCTCGTTCGCTGGCCATGCGGTAGAGATCGAGTTCCGACCCCGCCCCCAGCTTGCCCATCAGGCTGGCCCGGTGGATGTAGACGGTCTTCTGGCCGATGCCCAGCTCCGCCGCCACCTGCTTCGGGGTCAGGCCGCCAGCCAGCAGCAGGAACACTTCGCGCTCCCGGGTGGTGAGCCGGTTGACCGGGTCCAGCGCCTCATTCGGCCGCTCCGCCCGACGCTGGCGCAGGTCCGAGCTCAGGAAGCACTCGCCCTGCATCACCGCGCGCAGGCCCGCCACCAGTTCTTCGGGAGCGACACCCTTGGTGACGTAACCACTGGCGCCGCGACGAAGCGCTTCGGATACATAGGGCTCGCCGTCATGCATGCTCAGCACCACGATGCGGGCCTGCGGATGCACGCTGCGAAGATGCTCGATCAGCGGCAGGCCGCTGCCATCCGGCAGGGACAGGTCCAGGGCCACCAGATCGGGACGCCAATGCCCCACGGCTTCGACGGCATCGTCGGCGCTGCGGCATTCGGCCACCACATCGAGATCGGACTCCATCTCGATCAGCCGCTTGAAGCCCTCGCGAACGATGGCATGGTCATCAACCAGAACGATGCTGTACATCCGCCTACTTTACACAGAGCGGGAGCCCATCTGTACATTCCCGGCCGCTCGCTCCCCTGAACATCCGCAACGGGCGCGCATGTAACATTCGTCCATGCGATCGAAACTCCTGCACCTGCCCGACTCCGGGCCCATCATCGCCGCGGGCTATCTGCTGCTCTGGCTGCTGCTGTGGTCGACCGTCCAACCCTACTGGATGCTGCCTTACGGCCTGCGTTTCGGCACCCTGCTGCTGACCCCGGTGCGCTATTGGGGCTGGCTGCTGGGCGCCGAGCTGGCCGCGACCACCGGTATCGCACTCGCCCATGGCATGCCGCTGGGTTGGCTGGGTTTGGCCATCGGCGAGTTGCCGGAGCCGCTGGTGATGGCCGGCGGCCTGTGGCTGCTGCGCCGGTTCAACCTGCATGCCAGCCTGCAAAGCCCGCAGGAAGTGACCCGACTGATGCTGTCGGTGGTTCTGGTGGTTTCCGCGACGACCGCCGTCGACGCCGCGCTGCTGGCGATGGTCAGCACCCCGAGCTCCCCCGAATTGCTGGCCCGCATGCTTGGCGAGGAGTTGCTCAGCCAGTATCTGGGCATCCTCCTGATCGTGCCGTTGATGATCATGGTCCTGCGCACGCGAATCGAGCAGCGCGCCCTGGCCAGCCTGGTCATGGATGGCCTGCTGGTCATGCTGCCGTCGATGACCATCCTGCTGGTGCTGTCGGAACAGGCCGCGCCGCAACCACAGTTCGCCCGGGTACTTTCGCTGGCGCCGGTACTGTTCTTCGCTTTCCGTCACGGCTGGCGAGGGGCCAGCCTGGCCATGCTGACCACCAGCCTGGGCATGACCCTGGTGGATCAGCACCTGGGCCACGCGCCCACGACGGCCGCGGCCTACCTGTTCCTGGCCGTGGCAGGCACCGGCGCACTGATGCTCGGTTCGGCCACGGACGCCCTGCGCCGCAGCAGCGCACGGGTGGCCGAGCAGAACGTCTACCTTGGCGCCGTCAACCGCCGCCTCGACCAGCTGGCCCACCAATTGCGGGACGCCGCGCGCGGCAACCTGCAGGCCGACGAAAACCAGCGCCGCCATCTGGCCGCCGAACTGCACGACGAGCTCGGCCAGAACATCACCGCGATCCAGACCCACGTGAAGCTGGCCCAGGCACGCCTGCACCAGGCCGGGATGGAGGACATCAGTACCTCGATCAACACCATCCTCGCGCACATGCGGCGAGCCCTGCATCGGCTGCTCGACGACCTGCGCCCGGCCGTGCTGGACGAGTTCGGGTTGCTGCGCGCGCTCGACGAGGGACCGATTCGCGATCTGCTGAATGCCGCCGGGATGACGTATCACACCCAGTTGCATGGCGACCCGCGCCTGCTGGACGACGATACCCGCACCGCCATTTACCGGCTGGTGCAGGAGAGCGCCACCAATGCCGTCAAGCACGCCAGGGCCAGCGAATTCCGGCTGCGCCTGCGCATCGGCGAACGCCAGGGCATCGCCGTGGCCCTGCTGGACGTCCGTGACGATGGCGCGGGCCTGCCCAGCCGACTGCCGCGTGGCGGTCGTGGATTGCAAGGCATGCGTGACCGCGTCACGTCGCTGGGTGGACAGTTCCGGCTGCGTCCTGCCGCGACCGGAGTCCACCTTCGCATCTTGCTGCGAAGCAGCACAGGCGCGATGGAAGAGCAGCGAGTGACCTAGGAATTTTTCTGATACCGCAAAAGTGAAGCTCTCGTTACGATCAATCCATCGATGTGGGGGAGCCGTCATCGCAAGATGACGGATCAGGGCAGCCGTGGGGACGGCGGCTCTGAAAAAACGGCAGGATGCCGTTTCGCCGCTACCTGGCGAGAGTCATGAGGCAACAGCGAGCCATTCGCTTGCCGATCGACAGGTAGAGGAGCAGCCGCGGGCGGACAGGAGTCCTCCTCGCGGCTTTTTTATGCCTGCCGTTTGCCCTTTCGGGGGAATGTTGCCTTTTCGGGGGAATGGCGCCGGCGGTGGGCGCCGTGGCAACTGCTCAGCCTTTGCGGGGACGGTGCTTGGGCCTTACATAGAGGACCAGGTTGTGATCCTCGATCACGTAGCCGTGCTTGGCCGCAATTTCATGCTGGAGACGTTCGATCTCCTCGCTGACGAACTCGATGACCTTTCCGCTGTCCACATCAATCATGTGATCGTGGTGCTTGCCGCGGTCAAGTTCGTAGACCGCCTGGCCACCTTCAAAATTGTGCTTGACGATGATGCCGGCCGCCTCGAACTGGGTCAGCACCCGGTAAACGGTGGCCAGTCCGATGTCTTCCTGGTGGGCAAGCAGTTTCTTGTAGACGTCCTCGGCACTGAGATGCTGCACGCCTTCTTCGTCGAAAATCTGCAGGATGCGCATGCGCGGATGCGTGACCTTGAGGCCCACCCTGCGCAGCTCTCTGGTTTCCTGTTCCATGCCCCACCCTCGCACACGGCCTTTTCGAGCCGGTAGTGTATCATCCGACACCTTCACGATCCGGACGCAACACGCATGCAAAAGCTGATTACCCTGCTGGTTTTCACCATGCTGGCGCTCTCTGTCGCCGGCTGCCACATCGTCTACAAGCCCGACGTGCAGCAAGGCAATCTGCTGGACAAGAAAACGGTGGATCAGCTCAAGCCGGGAATGACCAAGCATCAGGTGCTGGTGTTGATGGGAACACCGTCGGTAAACAGCCCGTTCGACCAGAGCCGGTGGGACTACGTTTCGACGTTTTCGCGTCGTGGCGCCCCGATGAAGGTGCGCACGTTCACGCTGACCTTCAACAACGACACCCTGGTGCGCACCGAAGGCGACTTCTTTGCGCAGGACGCCCAGCAACTGGTCAAGGACAGCAAGAAATACAACGCCGGCTATCCGGCCAACGAAACCCAAGGTGACAAGAACACCTCGCCGGATGACAAGAAGGACAACGGCGGTTTCGGACAGGGCAGCAACGACGGCCACTGATCAGCCGACGGCCTGGCTGCACATGGCTCAACGGGCGCGTCGCCGACGTGCCTCCATCGGATCGAGCAGCAAGGGGCGATATATTTCGACCCTGTCGCCGTCACGCAGTACGTGATCCGGCGCCACCTTGCGGGAAAACAGGCCGAGGCGTTCGGAACTGATCGTGCCCCCGGGGAGTGCCTCGGCCATCCCCGAAGCGGCAATGGCCTGAGCCACCGTGGCACCTTGGGCAAGATCGATCCGGCGCCGCAGGGCACGCTCCGGCCCCGCGCAAATGACTTCGACCCGGATCGTGGCCTCACCCATAAACGCGCCCTGCCTCCCGACAAAAGTCATCCACCATGCGCCCGGCCAGCCCCTGGAAACCGAGCTTCAGGGCACTGCCGCCGAGCCGGCCGGCGTAATCGAAATCCAGCGCAAATGCGACCTTGCATCCCGCCTCGCCCAGCGCGATGAAGTCCCATACGCCTTCGAGGCTGCGAAACGGCCCATTTACCAGATCCATCTGCAGACGCCGTGGCGGGTCGACCGTGTTTCGCGTGGTGAAGCTCTGCTGGAACCCCGCGAACTTGAGATCGAGTCGCGCCACCAGCACATGCTCCGAGCGCTCCAGAATTTCTGCACCGGCACACCAGGAGAAGCGCTTTGGGTATGCTTCGACTTCATTGACCAGGTCGAACATCTGCGCTGGCGAATATTTCACCAGCGCGCTGCGGCGGATTTCGATCACGACAACCTCTTCGGCTTGTGCATTCATCCGTGAATGCGAAAGATCAAGTGAGCGTCCTGCCTGGACGCAATCTCAACAAAGCGTCGCTCCGATGGGAACGACGGGCAATGCGGCCGCCCAGAGGCCCGAAGTTTAGCGGACATGGCCAAGAGCAAGGACAAGGACAACAAGGGCGGCGGGACCATCGCGCTGAACAAGCGCGCCCGCTTCGAGTACCACATCGATCAGCGCTTCGAAGCTGGCGTCGCATTGCAGGGCTGGGAACTGAAGGCACTGCGTGCGGGCCGCATCAATTTCGGCGACAGCTATGCGGTGGTGCTGAAGAACGAGATATTCCTGGTCGGCACCTCGATCCCCCCGCTGATCAGTGCCTCCACCCATGTCATCGCCGAGGACCGGCGCACGCGCAAATTGCTCCTTCATCGCAAGGAGATCGATCAACTGGTCGGCGCCGTCGAACGCAAGGGCTACACCCTGGTGCCGACTGCGATGTACTGGAAAGGCAACAAGGTGAAGGTCGAGATCGGCCTGGCCCGCGGCAAGCAGGAACACGACAAGCGCGATACCGAGAAGCAGCGCGACTGGCAAATCGAAAAGCAGCGCACTATGCGATCGCACAACCGCGCAGCCTGAAACTTCGGCAAGGCACCAAAGAAAAAACCCCCGATCGCTCGGGGGTTTTCTTGTTGGTGGAGGTGGCGGGAGTCGAACCCGCGTCCGAAGGCGTTAAATGCCCGGATCTACATGCTTAGCTCGCCGTTCGATCTCGTTCCGCGACAAGTACGGTGGGCAAAACGCACCGCGGAACCAGCCTGATTGATTTAGCCTAGAACCGCCAGGCGGCAGCGTTCGGCGATCTCATGATAATGACCCTACACCGACGAGCATGAGCACAAGTGGGTTCGGGGCTTACGCCTTAAGCGGCGAGAGCGTAGTTGTCGTCGTTGGCAACTATGAGTTTGCTGCTGGATTAACGAGGAAAGCTGCCCCCTCGGCATGCACCAAGTCATCTCACTACCCCCGTCGAAGCCAGGACACCCCCGGGGAAAACGATCTGACACGCCAAGTATATGGGGACGGGGCACGCAACACCAATGCCCGGCCGATGTACCGCATGCGAGCCGTGCAATCCTTGACCATCGTCAAGCGGAGTGTTGTTAGGTCGTTAACGCAACGTCTATACTTGGTGGCTTGCAAGATCCCGTATCCGTCGCACTCGTGGGAAAGACCTCGATGACTCGATTGCATTTGCTGGGCCTGGTTGTGGCCTCTGCCCTGTTCGCCACCGCGAGCGCCCACGCCGAAGGCGACAAGGCCGCCGGCCGCAAGCTGGTTTATACCTGCGCCGGCTGCCATGGCGTGCCCGGTTACACCAATGCCTATCCGCAGTATCCGGTGCCGAAGATCGCCGGCCAGAACGAGCAGTACATCGTCAACGCGCTGAATGGTTACAAGGCTGGCGACCGCAAGCATCCCACCATGGATGCGCAGGCCCAGAGCCTGTCCGATGCGGACATCCGGAACATCGCCGCCTATCTTTCCAGTCTCGCCAAGTAGTCGCCAAGGATTTCACGCATGAACCGTGTGCTTACCCTGCTTTCCGTCGGCGCCGTGCTGGCGTTCGCGTCCACCCAGTTGCTGGCCAATGGCAATGCCGAGAACGGAAAGCAGAAGGCTGCAACCTGCTTCGCCTGCCACGGTACCGATGGCAACTCGATCGACCCCCAGTACCCTCGCCTGGCAGGACAGTACAACCTGTATCTCCAGCGCGTGCTGCACGAATACAAGAATGGCGATCGCGACAACCCGATCATGAAGGGCATGGTTGCCACGCTTTCCGACCAGGACATCGAAGACGTGTCCGCGTATTTTTCGGGACTGCCGAGCAAGCTCGACACCCTGCAGGGCCACATCGGCGGCGACAAGTAAGTCGATTCCCTCTCCAGTCCGAAAAAGGCCCGCGCAAGCGGGCCTTTTCCGTCATGACACACCGACCGGTTCAGGCAATCGCGGATTTGCCCTCGGCCTTGCTGTAATAGGGCTTCTCGCCGCCGGCGTGATCGGTAGCGTCACGTACCGCGGTGATTTCCGGCACCCGCTCGCGCAGGGTCTTTTCGACCCCCTGCTTCAGGGTCACGTCGACCATCCCGCAGCCATGGCAGCCACCACCGAACTGGAGCAGCACCACGCCATTGGCGTCGATCTCCAGCAGGCTGACCCGGCCACCGTGCGACGCGAGCTTGGGATTGATCTCGGCCTCCAGCACGTAGCGCACACGCTCGATCAGTCCCGCCTCCGCGCCTGGGATGTCACCCTTGATCTTCGGTGCCCGGATATTGAGCTGGCCACCAGTCGCATTCGGCTCGAAGTCGATGCTGGCGCCATCAAGCCAGCTGGCGCTTTCGCCATCCACATGAAAATCGAAACCGGCGCACTCGATCGTCCATTCCCCACCCGCCAGGTCGATGGGCTCGCAGAACTCCAGCTCGCAGTTTGCCGCGGGCGTACCCGGCGAAGTCACCCGCAGGCGGATGCCCAGCCCTTCGATGCCCTGTTGTGAGAGAAGGCGCAGAAAGTGCTGCTGCGCACGCTCGGAAATATCAATCATGCCTGCTCCAGAACCGCCCATGTCGATGCCGGCCAAACGGTGCCGACGAAACAGCACCATTTTAGTCCTGTTTCAGGTTTCATGCGCGCTTTGACTTTTGCGCGCACAACTTCGACGCTTCGCCTCCGCTATTCCGAACACCGATGGAGACTGCATGAACGCCAACGAGCTCTCGACCAGACATTGCCAGCCCCGCAAGGGCAAGGAACACGCACTGCAGGCGCCCGAGATCGCCGACCTGCTGCTACAACTGCCCGGCTGGAGCCTGGCCGACGACGGCCGGGCCATCGTGAAGGACTTCACGTTCAAGGATTTTCACCACACCCTGGGTTTCATCAACGCGGTCGGCTACATGGCCAACCATGAAGACCATCACCCGGATCTGGAGGCGGGCTACGGCCATTGCCGGATCCTGTGGTCGACCCATGACGTGGGCGGGCTGTCCCTCAACGATTTCATCTGTGCCGCGCGGGTCGAGGCGCTGCTGGCGCGCTGATCAGTAGTCGGTGCGCGACTTGTCGCGGGTATAGACCAGCCGCTTGCCCTTGACGGCAAGGACGTCGAGAAAGTTTTTCAGGTCATCGGGCAGCGGCGCGGAAAAGCTGTAGGCCCGTCCATCCAGGTCGAAACTCATGTGCGAGGCGTGCAGGAACAGCCGTTCCAGCCCCATCTCGCGGTAGCGCTTGTTCATTTCGCGGTCGCCGTACTTCGGATCACCGGCCAGCGGGTGGCCGACATGTGCCGCATGCACCCGGATCTGGTGCGTGCGGCCGGTGCCCAGGGTGGCCTGCATCAGGCGCGCGCTGGGGTACTGCTCCATCTCGCGGAAGAACGTCAGCGACGGTTTGCCGCTGTCGGCCACCCGCACCATGCGTTCACCACCCTGCAGCACCGACTTCAACAGCGGCGCGTTCACGTCGAACTTTGCCTTGGACGGATGGCCGAGCATCAGGCACAGGTACTGCTTGGTGACTTCGCCGGCGCGGATCGCCGCCTGCAGACCGGTCAGCCCGGCGCGAGTCCGGGCGAAGACCAGCACACCGCTGGTATCGCGATCCAGCCGATGAACCAGTTCCAGATGCTCCTGCGGCCTGGCCGCGCGAAGCAGTTCGATGGCGCCGTGGCTGACCCCGCTGCCACCGTGACTGGCCACGCCCGAGGGCTTGTCGATCACCAGGAAATGCTTGTCCTCGAAGATCACCGCATCGGCGACCGCGGCAACCAGCCCTCCGGCGGGGGCATGTCCTTCCGGCCTCTCGGCCACTCGAACCGGCGGGATGCGCAGCGTATCACCCTCTGCGAGACGGGTATCGGGCTTGGCCCGCTTGCCGTTGACGCGCACCTGACCCGTACGCAAAAGCCGATAGATCATGCTCTTGGGGACGCCCTTGAGCAGGGTCACCAGCGCGTTGTCGATGCGTTGACCGTCCCGTTCGGGACCGATCTCGACTTGACGTACACCGTGAGGTGCGTCATGGGAAGTTGCCGTCTGCATTGAAAAAAACCTGCTGAAATAGGATACTCGGCGGGCGCTACATTCTGCCCATCGAAGTCTGGATCGGGTCGAGTGCCCGCCCGTAACGTCGGCGAGGATTGCCCCGGTTGCCTTCTGGCGGCCGGTCGCGACTCCCTTTCATCGTAACGGTTGGGCCGTCGTTTGTCCGATGCCATTGCGGCATCGGGGCGGCAGGCGCAGCTGACCGAATCATCCCGACGCCGGAAACGGTGCCGTTTTTTTTGCCGCTTAACTGCAGCGGCGCGATCCCCGGCAGGCCGCCACTGTGGCGCCACCGCGGCACGCGACGCGCGGCCAAGCCGAGGATTACCACCATGAAACGTATGTTGATCAACGCGACTCAGCGTGAAGAGTTGCGCGTGGCCATTGTCGATGGCCAGAACCTGTACGACCTGGACATCGAAATCCCTTCGCGGGAACAGAAAAAGTCCAATATTTACAAGGGTCGAATCACCCGTGTCGAGGCTTCGCTGGAAGCCTGCTTCGTTGAATATGGCGCCGAACGCCACGGTTTCCTGCCGCTCAAGGAAATCTCCCGCGAATACTTCACCAACGGCCTGGACCCGCACAAGGCGAACATCCGCGAACTGATCAAGGAAGGTCAGGAAGTCGTCGTGCAGGTGGAAAAGGAAGAGCGTGGCAACAAGGGCGCCGCCCTGACCACCTTCATCAGCCTGGCCGGCCGCTACATGGTGCTGATGCCGAACAACCCGAAGGCCGGCGGCGTGTCCCGCCGGATCGAGGGTGAAGACCGGCAGGCCCTGAAGGAAGCGCTGGACCACGTCACCGTGCCGGACGATGTCGGCCTGATCGTGCGCACCGCCGGCCTGGGTCGCGATGCCGAAGAGCTGCAGTGGGATCTCGATTACCTGTTGCAGCTGTGGAAATCGATCTCCGAGGCGGCCGGCAAGCAGAAGGCGCCGTTCCTGATCTACCAGGAATCGAAGCTGTTCATCCGTGCCCTGCGCGACTACCTGCGCAGCGACATCGGCGAGATCCTGATCGACGACGAGTCGCTCTACAACGACGCTCGCGACTTCATGCAGCAGGTGATGCCGAACGCCCTGCGCAAGCTCAAGCTCTACCGCGACGACACCCCGCTGTTCACCCGTTACCAGATCGAAACCCAGATCGAGAGCGCGTTCGACCGCCAGGTGCGCCTGCCGTCGGGCGGCTCGATCGTGATCGACCAGACCGAGGCGCTGACCGCGATCGACGTGAATTCGTCGAAGGCGACCAAGGGCAGCGACATCGAGGAAACCGCGTTCAACACGAACTGCGAGGCCGCGGTGGAAATCGCCCGCCAGGCGCGCATCCGCGACGCCGGCGGCCTGATCGTGATCGACTTCATCGACATGGACAGCCCGCGCCACCAGCGCGAGGTGGAAGACCGCCTGAAGGAAGCGCTGAAGCTTGACCGTGCCCGCGTGCAGATCGGCCGCATCTCCCGCTTCGGCCTGCTCGAGATGTCACGCCAGCGCCTGCGCCCCAGCCTCGGCGAAGCGACCCAGATCACGTGTCCGCGTTGCGAAGGCCACGGCCATATCCGCGGCGTGGAATCGCTGTCGCTGTCGACCCTGCGCCTGATCGAAGAACACGCGATGAAGGACAACACCGGCCAGGTGCTGGTGCAGGCGCCTTCCAGCGTGGTCAACTTCCTGCTCAACGAGAAGCGTGCCAGCGTGGTGGAGATCGAACTGCGCCACAAGGTGCACGTGATGATCATCGCCGACGAAAAGCTGCAGACCCCGCACATCGAGATCCAGCGCATCCGCGAAGCGGACATGGGCGAGCACAGCAAGCCCAGTTACGAAATGCTGACCGTGGTGGAAACCGCCGAATTGCCGAAGATGGGCCAGGCCCTTGGCAGCGGTGAGCAGCCGGCAGTCAGCGGCGTGCTTCCGGCAAGCCCTGCCCCGGTGCGCGAGGAAGTCGCGGCCGCCCCGGCGCCCAGCCGGCCGACCGCGCCCCGTCGCGGCCCGGCAGAACCCACGGCAACGCGCAGTGCGCCCGCCGGCGGCGTCATTGCCCGTTTGCTGGGCTGGTTCCGCGGTCCGGAGGCGCCGGCGGCGACCTCCCCTGCTCCGGCGCGCAGCGACAGCGGCAACGAGAGCGGCAACCGCAGTCGTCGCGACGAACGCGGCAACCGCAACGGCAACGGCGCCAATGCCACGCCGGCCCGCCAGCCACGACGCGAAACGACACCGCCGCAAGGCTCGCCGAAGTCGGCAGCTCAGCAGCAGGCGCGCAGCAATCGCCAGCGCAACAACGAATCCCAGTCACGACCGGCACCGCAGGCCCAAACCCAGTCTGTCAGGGCGGAACGCCAGCCCAAGGGGCCGGCCGAGAACGCTCCGCCCCGTGCCGAGCGCAAGCCCAATCCGCAACAGCAGCCGAAGGTTGAGCGCCAGCCGCGCGTCGTGGAAAACCAGCGTCCTGTTGCGGCCCCGATGGACGAGGTGGCCAAGGAAGCCGAGTTGCTGGTGACGCCCGTTGCCGAGGCAGCAGTGCCCTCGTCCGAAGAAGGCGCGGCGGATACCGAAGGTGCCCAGTCGCGGCGTCGGCGCGGTCGGCGCGGTGGCCGTCGTCGCCGTCGTCATGATGAAGCCGGTGCCAATGGAACCGATATCAGCAGCGAGCAGGCCGAGGCGCTGGACGACGAGGACCGCGAAGAAAGCGCCCTGGCGCCCACGCCCGTCGCGACTCAGGCAGGCGTTGCCGAACGCGTGTCCACGGATGCCGCCAACGTCGGGACTGGCGCCGCGGGTCAGGCCAAGGCACCGGCTCGCCCGACCCATGAAAGCCCTGTGTCTGGTGTGACAGAAGGCCATTCGAAGCTGGAGACACCTGCGGCTGTGATCAGCGCAGTAACTGCCTTCAACCTGCCCGCGCTGCCGCCGATTCCGCTCCAGGACGAACCGGCTCCGGCAAACAGCGGTACCGATCAGCATGCCGTCAAGGTTGAAGTGGCCGAAACCAGGCCCGCAACGGCCCCATCCAGCACGCTGGCAGCCAAGCCTGACCAGGAAAAGACGTTGACGGGAACCGTTGACACCGAAGCTTCGCCCGAAGCAAGGTTCGTGGCTGTTGAAGCACCAGCGGTGACGCCAGCCGTCAGCCAGCCGTCCACGCACGCGGGTGCTTCAAGTGACGC
Organism: Rhodanobacter sp. FDAARGOS 1247; assembly: GCF_016889805.1. Lineage (NCBI taxonomy): Bacteria > Pseudomonadati > Pseudomonadota > Gammaproteobacteria > Lysobacterales > Rhodanobacteraceae > Rhodanobacter > Rhodanobacter sp. FDAARGOS 1247. The sequence goes on along the minus strand of NZ_CP069535.1, from coordinate 1,846,510 downwards.
CATCCTCGCACCGGCGGCACAGCCTGCCGAGGAAACCACCGCCGAGGTTGCGGTTGCGGCGGTGACAGCTCCTGCCCCCACGATGACGGCGACTCCGGTCGAGAAGCCCACGTCGGCTGCGCCAGTGGCCTCCGGTTTCCCGAACACTGATTCGACCAACCCCAAGCCGGCGGCGGCATCCAGCACGCCCGCATCACCGGTGGCGGCGGAGCAGACCGGGCCGGCGACCGCCACCGAGGCTGTGTCCGCTCCCCTTCCGATGCCCAAGCAAGGTGACCTGCTGGGCATGCCTCCCCGTCACGTCACGGTGACGGACAAGGCCATCGAAGACAGGGAAGAACCTGCGCCAGTCCCGCACGACAAGAGCGACGCGCAAGGCTGATTGCAGCAATAAAAAAACCGGACGAAAGTCCGGTTTTTTTTCCTCGCATCGGGGCTTCCGTTGCCGGGGGCCTCAGTTGCCTACGTGGTGATTCGGCGTATCGATCAAGCCATGCACCGTCATCAGATGGGCGAGGCTCAGCACGTGGTCCACGTGGAGCTTTTCCATCAGTCGCTGCTTGTAGGTGGAAACGGTCTTGGGACTCAAATTGAGCTGCTCGCCGATCATCGTCAGCGGCTTGCCCCGAACCAGCATCATCGCCACCTCCAGCTCGCGGCTGGACAGCGTATCGAAGGGCGAAGCGCTGCCATCAAGGGTGGCCAGGGCCAGTTGCTGGGCAACGGCGGGGGCGAGATAGCGTCTGCCGCCGGCAACCTGGCGTACCGCCGAAACCAGTTCGTCCGCACTGCATCCCTTCGTCAGGTAGCCCAGCGCCCCGGCGTCAAGCAGGCGCTTGGGAAAACGCGCATCGTCCACGACGGTCACGATCACGATATGCGTGGACAGTTTCGACCGGCACACGCGTTCGGTGAGCTCGATCCCGCTCATGCCCGGCATGTGCACGTCGACCAGGGCGATGTCCGGACTCAGGGTGCGGATCAGCCGCAGCCCTTCCTCGGCGGTGCCCGCCTCGCCGGCAACGTGGATGTCCGACTGCTGTTGCAGGATCATTCGAAAGCCGGTGCGCACCAGCTCGTGATCGTCCACCAGGACCACATTGATCACTTGACTCCCTCCTTGGTAGGGCTGCTTGAAATTAGGCTGCATGGTACGCCAATGCAAGTGGCCTCATGGCCCATGAACCGCCGGCGCGATCCTTGCGCCCGGCCAGTCCAGCCGCGCGCTCCCCCTCCGCGCGTTGCAGTCGGCGTGTCCGAATCCGTCAACAGGCTCAGGCGGCCAGCACGCCCCGGCCCTGACCGGTGGTCCCCTGCGCGAGCGTAGCCGCGCCATGGGTGTAACTCGCCAGGACGAGGGTGGAGATCGGTCCGGGCATCTCTACGCGAATTTCCCGGCCAAGGCGCTGAAACTCGTCCCGTGCCATTTCGCGTGCAAGCTTGATCGCAGCGCCCAGCTGCAGATCGCTGAACAAGGTGATGTGATGGCGGCAGATGCTCCAGCCCCCGTTTGCCAATGGCTTCAGCAGGATCGTCACCATCACAATCACTCCCCTTCCAGTGAGGCCCGAAAACGTGCCGCTGACCGGCCAGCGAATGCCGTGCCCGACTGGAAAGGAATGTGACATGGCGACGCGCCAGATGATGTCAGCCGACGCCCACGATGAGTGTGCGCAAAACGCCGCAGCAGCTTCTTCGAATTGCACCATCGACTGGTGAAGTGCGCACGCAAACGGAAAAGCCGCCCAAAGGGCGGCTTTTCCGTTTGCCGTTTCGACAGGTTTGTCGAAACCATTCAATTGGTGCCCAAGAGGGGACTCGAACCCCTACGACTTGCGTCGCTACCACCTCAAGGTAGTGCGTCTACCAGTTCCGCCACCTGGGCAGGTGTGTTGCTTAGTGCTTGACCGGCGGCTCGGTGGCTGCCGGCACCTCGCCCTGACCCTGGGTCGGAGCGGGGGTTGCCGCCGGCGGAGCTGCCGGTACGGCGTTGCTGGTTGAAGCAGGTACGGCTGCCGGAACTTCCGAGCCCGCGGCAGGCTTGGCCGGGGCCGCGTTGGTGGCTGCCGGCTGCTCGGACAGCGACGACATCACGCCAAGATCCTGTGCCTTGGCCTTGGGTGCGCCGTTGTCATTCAGATACACGCCCATGGCCAGGCTGAGCAGGAAGAACAGGCCTGCAAGCACGCCCGTGGCACGGGTCAGGAACGTGGACGAACCGCGCGCGCCGAAAACCGTGGCCGAGGCACCGCCGCCGAAACCGGAACCGGCGTCGGCGCCCGCTCCGTTCTGCAGCAGGATCAGCACGATCATCGCCGCTGCGATCAGAATGTAGAACACGCTGAAAATGACGAACATAAGGTTTCTATTGAGCCTGTGACGCCTGATGCGCCGCGGCGCAGATTCCAAGGAAGTCGGATGCAGTCAGGGAGGCCCCACCGATCAGACCCCCATCCACGTCCGCCTGCGCGAACAATTCAGCGGCGTTGGCCGCCTTGACGCTGCCGCCGTAAAGCAGTCGGGTCAGACGGGCAATCATAACATCTTCTTTTTCCAGTTGGCTACGGATGAAGGCGTGCACCTGCTGCGCCTGCTCCGGGCTCGCGGTCCGGCCGGTGCCGATCGCCCAGACCGGTTCATAGGCGATGACCGCGGTGTCGAAACTGGCCACGCCATTGATCGCGAGCACCGCATGCAGCTGGCGTGCGATCACCGCCTCGGTCTCGCCTGCTTCGCGCTGTTCCAGTGTTTCACCCACACAGAGGATCGGGGTCAGGCCGCCGGCACGGGCCGCGGCAAATTTCTGCGCCACCAGCTCGTCGCTTTCATGGTGGTACTGGCGACGTTCCGAATGGCCGACCAGTACCCATCGCGCGCCGATGTCGGCCAGCATCGCGGCCGACACTTCGCCGGTATACGCGCCCTGCCCCTCGTGTGCGCTGACGTCCTGCGCACCCACCCGCAAGCCGGAGTCGGCCTGCTGCGTGGCCAGCTCGGCCACGTACGGGAACGGCGGAAACACGGCGACATCGATATCGCCCGGCATGTCGGCGGCGATGTCCGCCACGAGAGCCTTGGCCATCGAGCGACTGCCGTGCATCTTCCAGTTGCCGGCGACGAATTTCTTGCGCATGGTCTGCTTCTGCTGCGATCAAACCGCAAGCTTACCGAGGGGTCGGAGGAACGGCAAACACACCTGCCACTGGCGTCGCCCGACCCGTGCAGTCAAGAATGAAGATCCATCCGCAGGAACCACGCACGATGACCCGTCGCCCGCTCAGCCTGATCACCGGCGCTTCTTCCGGCATTGGCGCCGAGTTCGCCCGCCAGCTCGCGGCCCTGGGGCACGACCTGGTGCTCACCGCCCGCCGCACCGAACGGATGGAAGTCCTCGCCGTCGAACTGCGCGCAGCCCACGCCGTCGACATCACCGTGCTGCCCTTCGACCTTGCCGATCCATCGGCGCCGCAGCGGTTGTGCGAAGCGCTGGAACAACGCGGCCTGCAGGTGGACTGGCTGATCAACAATGCCGGCTACGGCGTGCCGGGCACCTTCGTTGCCAACGACTGGAAGACCCATGCCGACTTTCTTCAGGTGCTGATGACCGCGCCCACCGAACTGGCCTGGCGGGTGCTGCCCGGCATGCGCGAGCGCGGCCACGGCCGCATCATCAACGTCGCCTCCCTGGCCGGCCATGTTCCGGGTCCGGCGGGACACACCTTGTACGCGGCCAGCAAGGCCTATCTGATCAAGTTCTCGCAATCGCTTTGCCTGGAGAACCAGGCCGCCGGCGTGCACGTCAGCGCCTTGTGCCCCGGCTTCACCTGGTCCGAATTCCACGACGTCACCGGCACTCGCGACAAGATGAACAAGCTGCCCGGCTTCATGTGGCTCACCGCGGGGGAAGTGGTGCGCCAGGGCATCGCCGCCGTCGAGCGCGGTGATGCCGTGTACATCCCCGGTCGGGTCAACCGGACGATCAAGCGGGTCGTCCAGCTGATGCCGGACCGACTGGCCATGTGGCTCTCGGCACGGGAGTCGAAGCGTTACCGGAATACCCAGGTGTAGACCGGTACGCAGGCACGCTCCGCGCCGTCCCTTATTGTTGAACCCACGCTCGCCACCGGCTTCTCACCATGTCACTGTTTCCCACCCAGATGCGACCGTTGCCCTACCGCAAGCCCGTCGAAGGCCGCGATTACTGGGTGGTCGACGACGTGCTGCCGAATGCCGACGAGGTGCGCGCACGCTGCCTGGCCAAGACCGATTGGGAAATGGGCTATCCGTACACCGGCGAGGTATGGCCGGGAATGCGGGCGATTCCCGCCTTGCTGGACGACGAACTGGCCGCGCTGGACAAGCGGGTATGCGAGCTGACCGGAGCGAAGAAACTCTGGGTCGAGCAGACCGAGGCCGGCCTGCGGCTCAACCACAACTGCGTGCAGGTGGTCGGCTCGGTCGAGGGCTCGGTCAAGCCGCACACCGACTCGACGAATCTGTGCCGCTACGCGGCGGTGCTCTATCTGAATCCCGACGTACCGGCACACTGCGGCACGAGCTTCTTTCGTCAGCGCATGTCCGGGGGCCAGCTGGGCGGGAACATCGTGATGCCGCCGCATCGGAATCTGGCCGAGGCCCTGGGCAATCGCTTCGTCCAGCCGAACGCCTTTGTCGAGGACGTTCGGGTGGATCACCGCTGCAACCGGCTGCTGGTCTACAAGGCCAACCTGATCCACAGCGCGAGTGCGTACTGGGGGCAGGAGCTGGCGGCCAAGCGGATGACGGCAGTGTTCTTCTGGATGGCGTGAGGAGCAGCACCCCCATCCGGCCTGCGGCCACCTTCCCCCGCGGGCGGGGGAAGGAAACCGGGAGCCCGCGTTCGCGCGGGAGGAAACAAGCTGATCAGATCAGCTTGATTTCGCGCAGCCGCTGCAGCAGGTATTCGTGCGAGGTGATGGAGGTGTCGTAGCGGCGCGGGTTGTCCGGCGTAATGCAGGAGTCCAGCGGGTCCAGCACCACGTCCGGGTTCGGGTGCAGGAAGAACGGCACCGAGTAGCGCGGCTTGCGCGCATTCTCGTTCTGCGGGTTGACCACCCGGTGCGAGGTCGACGGATACACGTGGTTGCTCAGGCGCTGCAGCATGTCGCCGATGTTCACCACGATCGCGTCGCCCTCGGTGGTGATCGGCAGCCACTCGCCGTGGCTCAGCACTTCCAGGCCCTCGGCGCTGGCGCCGACCAGCAGGGTGATGAAGTTGATGTCCTCGTGCGCACCGGCGCGCACGTTGGGAATGTTGTCCTGGGTGATCGGTGGATAGTGGATCGGCCGCAGGATCGAGTTGCCGACGTCAGTCTTGTCCTCGAAGAAGTTTTCCGCCTCGCCGATGTGCAGGGCCAGCGCACGCAGCACGCGCGTGCCCAGCTGGTCCAGCGCCTCGTACAGGCCATAGCCGTATTGCTTGAAGTCCGGCACTTCGCTGGGCCACACGTTGGGCGGCATCACGTCGGCGAATTTCGAGTCGCGCGGAATCTCGCGGCCGACATGCCAGAACTCCTTGAGGTCGGCGTACTGGCTGTCCTTGGCCGTCTCCACCTTGAACGGCGTGTAGCCGCGCGCGCCGCCGCTGCCGGCGAGGTGGTACTTCATCTTGGTTTCGGTGGGCAGCGCGAAGAAGCGCTGGAACACGTCGTACGAGCCGTCGATCAGTTCGCGCGGAATGCCGTGGCCGCTGATGCAGCAGAAACCGAATTCGCGATAGGCCGCGCCGAGCTCGGCGACGAAGGCATCGCGCTCCGTGTCGTAACGGCGGATGTCGAGGGTTGGAACATTCTTCATGGCTGTAGTCACCAGGTTGGGCGTGCGGTCGGATGATCCGCCACCGCAGGGGCGGGGCACGTCGGGCCAATCCATGGCGACCCGGTGCTGCTACAGGTTCACGAGCGTTCGGCTGCGGATTTTACCGTTGCCGCGAGCTTCTCTGCCAGCTGTTGCACTTCCGCTGCGTCGGCGCCTTCCACGGTGACCCGCACCAGCGGCTCGGTGCCCGAGGCGCGCAGCACTACGCGACCGCGACCCTGCAGCACCCGCTCCACTTCGGCCAGAGCCTGCTTGACCTCGTCGCTGGCGAGCGAACGACGGGCGCCCACGGCGCGCACGTTCAGCATCACCTGGGGCATTTTCTGCAGCCCCTGCCGCGCCACGGCGAAGTCCTCGCCCGAACGCGCCAGCGCCTCCAGCACGGCCAGCGCGGCGACGATGCCGTCGCCGGTGGTGGCCCGATCCAGGCACAGGATGTGGCCCGAGGTCTCGCCGCCAAGCACGCCTTCGTGCTGGCGCAACTGCTGCATCACGTAGCGATCGCCGACGTTGGCCCGAATCAGCGGCACGTCGAGTTCTGCCAGCGCCAGCTGCAGGCCGTAGTTGCTCATCAGGGTGCCGACCACCGGGCCGTTCAGCGCACCATGCGCGTGCCAGCTGCGCGCCAGCACGTAGAGGATGTCGTCGCCATCGGCGAGTGCGCCGTGGCGGTCGACCAGCTGCACCCGGTCGCCGTCGCCATCGAAGGCGATGCCGAGATCGGCGCCATGAGCCAGCACCGCCTGCTGCAAGGCCTGCGGATGGGTCGAACCGACATCACGATTGATGTTGAAGCCGTCCGGCTTGTCGCCGATGGCGATCACCTCGGCGCCCAGTTCGGCGAACACCTTGGGCGCCACCTGGTAGGTCGCGCCATGGGCGCAGTCGAGCACCAGCTTCAGCCCGTGCAGGCTGAAGTCCTCCGCCACCGTGGTCTTGCAGTATTCGGCGTAGCGGGACACCGCGTCGTCGATGCGGCGGGCCTTGCCGAGCCGTTCGGAGGCCACCGTGACGAACGCCGCATCGACTTCCTGCTCGATCGCCAGCTCGACTTCGTCGGACAGCTTCTCGCCATTGGCCGAAAAGAACTTGATGCCGTTGTCGTGGTGCGGGTTGTGCGAGGCGCTGATCACGATGCCGGCCTGGGCACGCATCGAGCGGGTCAGGTAGGCCACCGCCGGCGTCGGCATCGGGCCGAGCAGGCCCACGTCGGCACCAGCCGCCACCAGTCCGGCTTCCAGCGCCGATTCGAACATGTAGCCCGAGATGCGGGTGTCCTTGCCGATCAGCACCTTGGGACGATCCTTCCGCTCACGCGCCAGCACGCTGCCGACGGCGCGGCCCAGCTGCAGCATGAAGTCGGCGCTGATCGGCCATTGTCCGACCAGGCCACGAATGCCATCGGTGCCGAAGTATTTGCGTTGATTCATCGTTGTGGGGATCTCGGGTGTCTTGCGGGAACGCAGCCGGCTCGCCGGCGCGTCATTCAATCGTCGTCGGGCCAGCGCGGCGCCGCCGGCGGCGCACTGCGCCGGGGCACGGCGTCCACCGCATGCACGCCCCGCCATACCGCCAGCGCGTCCACGGTCGCCGCCACGTCATGTACGCGAACCATGCGTGCTCCGCGCTGAACGGCGATCAGCGCGGCCGCCACGGAGCCCGCCTGGCGCTCGCCCGGCACGCTGCGACCGGTCAGCGTGCCGATCATCGACTTGCGCGACAAGCCGGCGTAGACGCCACTGCCCAGGCTGGCGAACTGTTCCAGCGCCGACAGCAGGGCCAGGTTGTGCTCCAGCGTCTTGCCGAAGCCGAAGCCGGGATCGACCAGCACCTTGCGGCGATCGATGCCGGCCAGCTCGCAGGCGAACAGCCGGTCGGTGAGGAAGCGATGCACCTCGCCGACCACGTCGTCGTAATGCGGCTCGTCCTGCATGCTGCGCGGCTCGCCCTGCATGTGCATCAGGCACACCGGCACGCCCAGTTCGGCAACCGCGTCCATTGCGCCATCGCGGCGCAGCGCGTAGACGTCGTTGATCATGCCGGCGCCGGCGGCGACCGCGGCACGCATCACCTCGGGCCGCGAGGTGTCGACGGCGATCGGCAGCGAGGTGCGCGCCACCAGCTGTTCGACGACCGGCACCACGCGTTGCAGTTCCTCTTCCAGCGAAACCTCGGCTGCGCCCGGCCGGGTCGACTGGCCGCCGACGTCCAGCATGTCGGCGCCCTCCTCCGCCATGTGCACGCCATGCGCCACGGCAGCCTCCACGCTGTCATGCAGGCCGCCGTCGGAGAACGAATCGGGGGTGACGTTGAGGATGCCGACCACCCGGGCGCGATCCAGCCGCAGCGGACGTCCGGCACAGTCCAGCACCGTGGCAAACAAGTCGTTCGACATGCTCATGGCCTCGTCAGATGCAACCAGCGGTGCGCCACTCAGGCACCGACCTTGCCGCCCAGCTCGCCCATGAAACGGCGGTAATGGCGCAGTTCGGCGATGGAGTCGCGGATGTCGGACAGCGCCGTATGCGCCGACTCCTTGCCCACGCCCTTGGCGATCTCCGGCGCCCAGCGCCGCGCCAGTTCCTTCAGCGTGGACACGTCCAGGTTGCGGTAATGGAAGTAGCGCTCCAGCCGCGGCATCTGCCGGTGCATGAAACGGCGATCCTGGCAGATCGAGTTGCCGCACATCGGCGACTTGCCCGGCGGCACCCAGGCGCGCAGGAATTCCACGGTGGCCTGCTCGGCCATCGCATGGTCGGTTTCCGAGATCAGCACCTGCCGCCACAGGCCGGACTTGTGGTGCTGGTTGGTATTCCAGCTGTCCATCGATTCCAGCTGATCGATCTCGTGGCGGATCGCGAACACCGGCCCGTCGGCCAGCACGTTCAGTTCCTTGTCGGTAACCACCGTGGCGATCTCCAGAATCGAGTCGTTGTCGGTGTCGAGGCCGGTCATCTCCAGATCGATCCAGATCAGGTTTTCTTCGTGGGCTTGGCTCATGGGTTCTCCTTGTGCGGGGGAGTTTATCAGCCTTGCCGACCCCGCCATGCCGGCAAGGCACGGCGCCATGCGATCATCGCCGGATGCAGACCTTCTTCTGGCATGACTACGAAACCTCCGGCGCCGACCCGCGCCGGGACCGGCCGCTGCAGTTCGCCGGCATCCGCACCAGCATGGCGCTGGAGATCATCGGCGACCCGGTGATGTTCTATGGCAAGCCGCCACGAGAGATGCCGCCGCACCCCGACGCCTGCATGATCACCGGCATCACGCCGCAACAGGCCGAACTGGACGGCGTCAACGAGGCCGACTTCGCGGCTCGCGTGCATGAGGAACTGGCCCGGCCGGGCACCTGTGGCGTGGGCTACAACTCGCTGCGTTTCGACGACGAGTTCACCCGCCAGATGCTCTACCGCAACTTCCACGAGCCGTACGGCCGCGAGTGGGAGAACGGCAATTCGCGCTGGGACCTGATCGACCTGGTGCGCATGTGCCAGGCGCTGCGCCCCGAGGGCATCGTGTGGCCAACGCGGGAGGACGGTTCGCCCAGCTTCAAACTGGAGCACCTGGCGCGCGCCAACGGACTGAACCAGGAACGTGCCCATGACGCGCTGTCCGACGTCTACGCGCTGATCGACCTGGCCCGGCTGATCCGGGTGCGCCAGCCGCGACTGTGGGACTGGCACTACGCGCTGCGGCGCAAGCAGAAGGTGTTCGAACTGCTCGACGTGGTGAACATGACGCCGCTGGTGCACGTGTCCTCGCGCTATCCGGCCAGCCGTCACTGCCTCACCGTGGTCGCGCCGCTGGCCGCCCACCCCGGCCGTGCCGGCGAGGTGATCGTGTACGACCTGGCGACCGATCCGGCCGCGTGGCTGGCGCTGGACGAGGACGAGATCGCCGACCGCATCTTCACCCCGCGCGCCGACCTGCCCGAGGGCGTCGAGCGGATTCCGCTGCGCACCGTGCGCGCGAACCACGCGCCGGCGCTGGCGCCATTGTCCGTGCTGCAGGGCGTGGACCTGGCGCGGCTGCAACTGGATCTTCCCCGCTGCCAGGCCCATCGCGACATGCTGCACGCCGCCGCCGGCCTGCCCGAAAAGCTGCGCCGGGTGTTCCAGCGCGCGGCCGAACTGCCGCCACCCGAAGATCCCGAGCTGGCGCTGTACGGCGGCGGCTTCCTGCCCGATGCGGACAAGCGCCTGCTCGCCCAGGTGCGCGCCACGCCGCCGGAGGAACTGGGCAGCCGTCCGTTTCCTTTTCGCGACGCGCGTTACCCGGAACTGCTGTTTCGCTACCGCGCACGCAACTGGCCGGAAACGCTGGATGCCGACGAGCGCCTCCGCTGGGAGCGCTTCCGCCAGGCCCGACTGACCCGGCACACGCCGCTGACCGGACTGACCCTGGACGACTACTTCGCCCGCATCGCCGAGCTGCGCGGCGATCCGCAGGCGCAGGACAAGCTGGGTCTGCTCGACCAGTTGCAGGCCTGGGGCGAACAGCTGGCCGACAGCCTCGGCGATACCTGAGACGCACACCTTGACCGCAGCACGATGGCGGGCAGTGCCCGCCCTGTTCCCTCTCGACGAATCCCCATGTCCAGAAGCTATTTCACCCCCGCCACATTCCGTTTCCTGCGCTCGCTTGGAAACAACAACAACCGCGAATGGTTCCACGCGCACAAGGATGACTACGAGCGCCACGTGCGCGAGCCGTTCCTGCAACTGATCACCGACCTGCAGGCGCCGCTGGCGAAGATCAGCAGCCACTACCGCGCCGATCCGCGCAAGAGCGGCGGCTCGCTCTACCGCATCTACCGCGACACCCGCTACTCGAACAACAAGCTGCCGTACAAATCGTGGCAGGGCTCGCGCTTCACCCATGAACGACGCCACGAGATCCAGGCGCCGGGCTTCTACCTGCACATCGAGCCGGGCGACTGTTTCGCCGGCGGCGGCCTGTGGCATCCGGAACCGGACGCGTTGAAGCACATCCGCGAATTCCTGGTCGACAACCCGGCGGCATGGAAACGTGCCACGCAGAGCAAGGCATTCCGCGAACACCTGCAACTGGGCGGCGAATCGCTGGTTCGCCCGCCGCGCGGCTACGACCCCACGCACGAGCTGATCGACGATCTCAAGCGCAAGGACTTCGTCGCCACCATGCCGCTTGGCGAAGAGCTGGCCTGCTCCGACGAACTGCTGCCGTGGACCGTGGCCGCGTTCAAGCGCGTCGCGCCGCTGGTCGACTATCTGTGTGCGGCGCAGGAGCTGGAGTTCTAGCCGTCAGCCACGTCGCGTCCCCGCAGGCGCAGCGCGACGGCGACCCCGATGAGCGCGGCAAACGCCACGTAGTGCGCCGGCGCCAGCACGCCGAACTGCTTCACCAGCCAGCCGATCAGCGGCGGGGTGATGCCGCCGAACAGCGCATAGGCGATGTTGTACGAGAACGACAGGCCGGAAAAGCGCACCGCCGGCGGAAACGCCGCCACCATCAGCGCGGGAACGACACCCACCACGCCAACCGCCAGTCCGGTCAACGCGTAGAGCGCGAGAAAATGCCCGGCGCCGGCCTGCAGGTCGAGGTAGAGCGCATAGCTGCACAGCAGCAGGCCGATCGCGCCGAGCAGCAGCGTCCGCGCGTAACCGATCCGGTCGGCCAGCCAGCCGTATCCGAGACAGCCCAGCGCCAGCGCGAACGAGGCCAGGTTGTTGCCCAGGAACGCTCGCGCCGGGGCGACATGAAAAGCCGACTGCACGATCGACGGCGTCATCAGGATGATCACCAGGATCGCCGCGGTAAGCATCCACGTCACCAGCATCGACAGCAACACACTGGGCAGATGTCGTTCGAACACGAGCCGCAGCGGCAGGCCGCTGGCCAGTTCCCTGCGCGCATGCATCGCCTGGAATACCGGCGTCTCGCTGAGCCAGCGGCGCAGCCACACCGCGCAGAAGCCGAATACGCCGCCGACCAGGAACGGCAGGCGCCAGCCCCAGTCCAGCACCGCCGCGGGCGTCAGCCGGCTGTTGATCGTCGCCGCCACCAACGAGCCGATCAGGATGCCGACGGTCAGGCCCGAGGTGAGGCTGGCGCAGGCGAAGCCCACCCGTCGCGCAGGCACGTGCTCGGCCACGAAAACCCAGGCTCCCGGCACCTCGCCGCCCACCGCGATGCCTTGCACCACGCGCAGCAGCAGCAACAGCAGTGGCGCCAGCATGCCGATCTGCGCATGGGTCGGCAGCAGGCCGATGCCCAGCGTGGGCACCGCCATCAGGAACACGCTGAGCGTGAACATGCGCTTGCGCCCCAGCTTGTCGCCGTAATGCGCCATCACGATGCCGCCCAGCGGCCGCGCCAGATAACCCGCGGCAAAGATGCCGAACACCTGCAACTGGGCCAGCCACGGCGCCGTGTCGTGGGGAAAGAACAACTGGCTCAGCGGGATCGCGAAGAACACGAACACCACGAAGTCGTAGAACTCCAGCGCACCGCCCAGGGCGGCCAGCAGCAGGGTCTTCACGTCGCGCCGGTCGAGGCGGTCGCGATCGGGCAAGGCGGCAACGGCAGGCATCTCGACCACGCAGGCATCCCCAAGCGTAAAGCGCGCAACCTTAGCGCACACCGGCGCTGCGGCAGTTGTGCACTTGCGTCAAGACGCGCACGTATGGCGCTGCTAGAGTCCATACCGTGCCGCACGGTCTGGGGGGATCTGGCGACACGTCCTGACGATGTCCTGGACATCACCTGTAGTCGGCCTGCCTGCAACACAGGGGGTTTGGCGTACCTGTGGCTGCACCCGGTCGGCTCCGCCGCGGCATTCCGCCGCCTTGATGGGGAGAGATCAACGTGCGACGTACAACCTTGATGTTGGCACTGGCCCTGAGCTGCGCCACGGCGCAGGCAGCCACCACCGGCGTGGCCCTGGTCCACGGCACCGGCAACCAGACCGATGCATACAACGACTACTGGCAGTCCGACATGGTCGAAGGCGTGCGCAACGGCCTGACCGACCGCAGCAACCTGCTGGTGGTCAACTGCGACTTCAACCAGTACATGTGGGACGACCGCGCCGCCGGCTGCCTGGCCACCCAGCTCACCAGCTTCATCCAGAACCGCCACATCGATCGGCTGGTGGTGATCACCCACTCCAACGGCGGCAACGTGATGCGCTGGATCCTGTCCAACCCGACCTGGGACGCGCGTTACCCCGCGATCATCAGCCGCATCGTCAAGGTCGACGCGATCGCGCCCTCAAGCGCCGGCACGCCGCTGGCCAATGCGGTGATGGCCGGCAACGTGTTCGAGTCGGCGCTGGGCTGGCTGCTCGGCTACAAGACCGACGCCGTGCGCCAGCAGCAGACCGGCTGGATGGCCACCTACAACCAGCAATACCTGCTGGGCACGTCCGGCCGGCCGGGTCTGCCGGTGCCGTTCCGCGACGTGGTGGGCACGGACGTGGCGTCGGGTCTGTTCAGCAGCCAGGCCTACTGCGGCGGCTACACGCAGAGCGTGGGGCTGGAGATCACCCAGAACTGGTTGAGCAGTTGCTCGGACGGCTTCATCGAATGTTCCAGCGCGTCGGCGGCCGGCACCGTGTGGTTCCGCGACACCCAGCGCACAGGTGGCTCCGTGCTGAACCACAACCAGAGCCGGCGCGCCTGCTTCGGCCTGCCGTCCATTCTCGCCAACGACATCAGGGGATGATCACCATGAAGAAAGGGATACTCGCAAGCGCATTGCTGGTGATCTTCGCCGCCGCGCCGGCCATGGCCGGCACCCACGCGCTGCTGCCGGCGCAAGCTGATGACATGGTTCCGCCCAGCCTGCAGGCACGCAGCGCCGGCACCCGCTTGACTGCCACATCCGCCGCCGCGACGCGCATGCATGTCGAGCGCCGGCCGGTCAGCGTGAGCTGGCCGCTGGCGCAGGACGCGACGCTGCAGGCGGTGCCGCAAGCGTTTTCGCGCAGCAGCCGCGAATACTGGCGCGACGTGTCGGCCACGGAACTCCAGCAGGGCCTGAAGCTGCCGCTGACCGCACCGGGCGCGATCATCCGCCTGAGTCCGGGCGACCAGGCGGTCGGCAAGCTGGACCCGGCCAGCGTGCGGCTGCAACTGGGCCGGCAATCGCTGAGCGCCGCGGCGGCCAGCAGCCAGGTCGCCGACACCGCCCAGCTGCACGCCGCCGGCATGGACGTCCCGGCGGCCTCGATGGTGATGCGGCTGAAGCCCGAGCTGGGCAGCGGCGTGGCCACCTTGCAGGTCGCCTCCGCCCGCGGCCGCTACGTGGTGCATGTGTTCGAGCCGCAGAGCCCGTTCGCCGTCACCGCCCAGGGCAACCGTGACGACCTGCTGCTGGGCGAGGCGGTCAAGGTGCGGGTGGTCCTGCGTGACGCCGATCGCGCCTTGCCGCTGAGCTCGGTGGGCGGCCTGTTGCGCGCACCCGATGGCAGCACCACGCCGCTCAGCTTCCGTCGCCAGGCCGATGGCAGCTTCACCGTCGATGTCCGTCCGCACAGCATCCCGACCACGCCGGGCCTGTGGGAGGTGCACAGCTTCACGCAAGGCACCGACAGCGCCGGGCACGAGATCCGTCGCGACACCACCACGGTGTTCGCCGCCGCCCAGCCCGATGCCCGCCTCAGCGGCCTGGCCAGCACTGCGGTCGCCGCCGATCGCGGCCTCGACATCAGCCTGGGCGTCGATGCCGTCTCGGCCAGCCGCTATGCCGTCTCGGCAGTGCTGTACGGGCGCGGTGCCGACGGCCGGATGGTGCCGGCGGCGTTCGCCCAGTCGGCCAACTGGCTGCCGGCCGGCAAGGGCCAGCTGACCCTGCACTACGACCCGCACAGCCTGCAGGGCATCGGCGCACCGTACGAACTGCACGACCTGCGCTTGCAGGATCAGCCGGCGGTCGGATTGCTCGAACGCCGCGCCGTGGCGATGCGCTTCGACACGCCCTGACTGACCCGTTCCGTCGCCAGGGACGGCGACGGAAACGGCACGGCGGACGGTGCGCGAATATGCTTGAGCTGGTGCGCCCGCGAGCTGCCACGACATCCACATGGGCGCGCCGGCCATCTCCTTTCCCTTGCAGCAGGAGTAAACGTGATGAACATGAGCAAGCGTCTGGCTGCCGAGTTCTTCGGCACGTTCTGGCTGGTTCTGGGTGGATGCGGCAGCGCCGTGCTGGCTGCCGGCTTTCCGCAACTGGGTATCGGTTTTGCCGGGGTGGCATTCGCGTTCGGCCTCACCCTGCTGACCATGTGCTACGCGATTGGCCACATTTCCGGCTGCCACATCAATCCGGCGGTCACCTGCGGTCTTGCCGCCGGCGGTCGCTTCCCGCTGAAAGACGTGATTCCGTACATCGTCGCGCAGGTGCTCGGCGGGCTGCTCGCCGGGCTGGTGCTGTACACGATCGCCTCAGGCAAGCCCGGCTTCGACGCCGCCGCAAGCGGCTTCGCCTCCAACGGCTACGGCGCGCATTCGCCGGGCGGCTATTCGATGGGCGCCGCGGCGCTGTGCGAGATGGTGATGACCGGCTTCTTCATCTTCATCATCATGGGCGCCACGCACAAGAGTGCGCCGGTGGGTTTCGCCGGCATCGCGATCGGCCTGGCGCTGACCCTGATCCACCTGATCAGCATCCCGGTCACCAACACCTCGGTGAACCCGGCGCGTTCGACCGGCGTGGCGGTTTTCCAGGGCGGCTGGGCGCTGGATCAACTGTGGTTCTTCTGGGTCATGCCGATCATCGGCGGCATCGTCGGCGGCGTGATCTATCGCTACCTGTGGAGCGACCGAGCGGAGCAGCCGGCGATCAAGGGCGACGCCGCCTGAGCGGCACGGCGCGCGGCCAGCAAGGTCGCGCGCCCTGCTTCACGCCCGGGCAAACGGAAACGCCAGCACGTCGGCGATCGCGTCCGTGTCGGCCAGGCACATCAGCAGCCGTTCCACGCCCAAAGCCACGCCGGCGCAGTCAGGCATCGCATCCAGCACGCCCAGCAGGTTTTCATCCAGCGGAATCTCGCGCAGGCCGCGTTCGCGACGCACGGTGTTGTCGCGCTCGAAACGCGCGCGCTGTTCGGCCGCATCGTTCAGTTCGTGATAGCCGTTGGCCAGTTCGTAGCGGCCTAGGTAGAGCTCGAAGCGCTCGGCCAGCGGCGGCTCGCCCGGGCGGATCTTCGCCAGCGCGCACTGGCTCGCCGGGTAATCGTGGATCACCGTGATGCGATCGCGGGGAAACATCGGTTGCAGCTTGTGGGTGATCAGCAAGTCGAGCCAGTCGTCATGCCCCAGCCCCTCCGGGCCGATGCCGAATTCCGCCAGCGGCGCGCGCAGTTCGTCGATCGAGGCGTGGACGGGATCGATGCCCAGGCCGTCGAGGAACAGCTGCCGGTAACTGGTCACCACCACCTCGGCACGCCGACCGCGCATCGCCAGCGCCGCTTCCACCAGCGCGATCGTCTCGCTCATCAGCCGCCGGTGATCCCAGCCGCCCCGATACCACTCCAGCATGGTGAACTCGGGATTGTGCCGACCACCCGCCTCGCCATTGCGGAACACCCGGCCCAGCTCGTAGCAATCGCCGATGCCCGCGGCCAGCAAGCGCTTCAATGGATACTCCGGCGACGTGCGCAGCCAGCGCTCGCGCGCGCCCGCATCGACATGACCGCTGAAGATGCTGCCGAAGCTCTCGATGTTGGGGTCGGTATTGCCCGCGGCGGACAGCATCGGGGTTTCCACCTCCAGCACGTTGCGCTCGGCGAAGAACGCGCGCAACAAGGTGTACAGCCGTGCGCGCAGTTCCAGCGTGGCGCGTGGGGACATCGTCATCAGGCGCGCTCGTGCTCGTCGAGCAGGGCAAGCAACTGCACTTCGTCCCACACCGACACGCCCAGCTCCTTCGCCTTGTCTAGTTTGGAGCCCGCTTCCTCGCCGGCGACGACCACGCTGGTCTTCTTCGACACCGAACCGGACACCTTGGCACCGAGCGCTTCGAGCCGGTCCTTCGCCTGATCGCGACTGAGCGACGCCAGGCTGCCGGTGAGCACGAAGGTCTGCCCGGCCAGCGGTGCCTGGGTCACTTCGGCGGCGGCGGGCATCGCCTCCAGCAGACGCTGCATCGCCGCCTCGGCGCCCTGCAGTTCGGCATGGGCCGCCGGATCGGCCAGGAAGGCTTCCAGCCCGCTCGCCGCCACCTGGGGCACGCCGGCGGTGATCCAGTGCGCCGCCCCGCCCGCCTGCAGTTTCTGCAAGGTGGGAAAGTGTTCGGCGAGCAGCTTGCTGCTCTTGGGGCCGAGCTTGCTGATCTTCGCCATGTCCAGCAACACACCAAGATTCAACCGCTCGCGCAGCAGCGGCGATGGCGCGGCTTCGTCGCTGAAGCTGATGCCGGCGGCCAGCAACTGGTCGACCACCTGTTGGTTGCCGTCCTGCGCGAAGAAGCCGGCGATCGACCGGGCCACTTCTTCGCCGATGTCCGGCAGTACGCGCAGCAGCGGTGCCGGCGTGCTGCGCACGAAATCGAGCCGACCCAGCCACGCGGCCAGGGTCTTGGCCGTGCTTTCGCCGATGTGCATGATGCCCAGCGCGTAGAGGAAGCGGGCCAGCGTGGTGTGCTTGCTGGCCTCGATGCCGGCGACCAGGTTCTCCGCCCACTTCGTCGCCACCTTGCCGGCCTTCACCGTTTCCGGGGTGGTGCCCCCAGCTTCCGCTGGGGCAGGCTTGCGCTCGTCGATGCGCCGTTTCATGTCGACGAAATCGTCCACGCCCATGCCGTACAGGTCGGCTGGCGTGTGCACCAGGTCGAGCTCCACCAGCGCCTCGGCAAAGCGCTCGCCCAGGCCTTCGATGTCCATCGCGCGACGCGAGGCGAAATGGATCAGCGCCTCCTTGCGTTGCGCGGCGCAGATCAGTCCGCCGGAACAGCGCCAGGCCGCCGCGCCCTCCTCGCGGATCAGCGCGGAATCGCAGATCGGGCAGCGCGTGGGCATGGTCCAGGGCTGCGTGCCTTGCGGCCGCAGGTCCTCCACCACGCGCACCACTTCGGGAATCACGTCGCCGGCGCGGCGCACGATCACGGTGTCGCCCACGCGGGCATCCAGGCGTGCCACCTGGTCGGCGTTGTGCAGGGTGGCGTAGGTCACGGTGACGCCGCCCACCTGCACCGGCTCCATCCGCGCGCGCGGGGTGGCGGCGCCGGTGCGGCCGATCTGGATCTCGATGTCGAGCAGGCGGGTGGTCTGTTCCTGCGCCGGAAACTTGTGCGCGATGGCCCAGCGCGGTGCGCGCGAGAGGAAGCCCATCTCGCGCTGGCCGGCATAGTCGTCCAGCTTGTAGACCACGCCGTCGATGTCGTACGGCAGGCTGTCGCGCTTCGCGCCGATGCGGCGGAAATAGGCGATCAGGCCATCGAAGCCGCGCGCCACATCCACTTCCGGCGAGACCGGAAAGCCCCACTCGCGCAGTTGCTGCAGGGTGGCCGAATGGGTCGGCGGCAATTCGCCGCCCTCGACCACGCCGATCGCGTAGGCGAAGAAGCTGAGGCGCCGCTTCGCGGTGATCGCCGGATCGAGCTGGCGCAGCGAACCGGCCGCGCCGTTGCGCGGATTGGCCAGCGGCTTTTCGTCGTGCTTGCGGGCGTATTCGTTGAACACCTCGAAATCCTTGCGCAGCATGATCACTTCGCCGCGCACTTCCAGCACGGCCGGCCAGCCGGAACCGCGCAGCTTCAGCGGGATCGCACGCACGGTGCGCAGGTTCGCGGTGACATCCTCGCCGGTCTCGCCGTCGCCGCGGGTGGCGCCCTGCACGAACACGCCGTCCTCGTAGCGCAGGCTGATCGCCAGGCCGTCGAGCTTCGGCTCCACCGAGAACACCGGAGTCCTGCGTTCGAGCGTGTGCTCGATGCGTCGTTCGAAGTCGGCGATCTCGCGGAAACGCTCGCGCTCGTTCTCGCCTTCCTGCTCGAACGCATTGCCCAGCGAAAGCATCGGCAAGGCATGCCGCACCTCGGCAAAGCCGCCGCTGGCCCGCGCGCCCACCTTGCGGGTCGGCGAATCGGCGGTGGCCAGCTCGGGCCATTCCGCCTCCAGCGCTTCCAGTTCGCGCATCCGGCGGTCGTACTCGGCGTCGGTGATGTCCGCGTCGTCGAGCACGTGGTAGCGGTAGTTGGCCTGCTCGATCTGCGCCCGCAGCGCGACGCTGCGGGCAACGATGTCGGCGGGAACCGGGCGTTCGGTCATGCGGGTCTCCTTCGGATCACCCCGCAGTTTAACGACACCGGCACGCGATGCGGCCTCAGCGGTGGAAGTGTCCCGCGGCCTCGGGCTGGTAGGTGATCTCCAGCACTTTCAGGCGACGCTTGCGGCCGTCCGGGGTGGGCCAGTCGATCTGCTGGTCGCGCGCCAGTCCAAGCAGGGCGCTGCCCACGGGAGCCAGGATCGACACGGTGCCGGCCGTGCCGGCCGACGCGGGGTAGACCAGGGTCAGGGTCAGCTGCTCGCCGTTGCTTTCGTCCTCGAAGGTGACGGTCGAGTTCATCGTCACGACGTGGTCGGGCATCGCCGACGGCTCGACCACCTCGGCACGATCCAGCTCCGCGCGCAGCGCGTCCAGCTTGTCGGCTTCCGCCGTCGGCAGACGCTCCAGCAGCGCTTCGATGCGTTCCATGTCGATGCGGGAAACAGTGATCGGTGGCTTGCTCATGGCTTTTCCTGATGCTCGCGGCTCCTGCCGCGCAAAAGCACACGCCGGAACGAAGCCGCCCCGGCGCGTGTGGTTGATAAGGCCGTGATACCTGTATGGGCATGACCGGCAGATGAAACAAGGTTCACTGTGATGAGAGTGGCAGCAGAAATCAAGCCGCCGTGGCCGCTATCATGGCCGGCCATGCCTGTTCGAAGCCCCGTGGTCCCTGACGTTGCAGCGCTTTCCGCGCCCGATCCCCTGGCCGGCGCCGTCGAGGCCGACGAGCCGACCTCGCGCGAACGCTACCGTGGCCTGCTGTGGCTGGTTGCCGCAGCCTTCTTCATGCAGGCGCTCGATTCCACCGTGGTCAACACCGCGGTGCCGGCGATGGCCGAGGCACTCAAGGTCACGCCGCTGGGCATGCGCACGGCGCTGACCAGCTATGTGCTGACCCTGGCCATCCTGATTCCCGCCAGCCCGTGGCTGTGCGACCGCTTCGGCACCCGCCGCGTGTTTGGTGCGGCGATCGTCGTGTTCGGCCTGGGCTCCTTGCTGTGCGGTATCGCGCAAACGCTGCCGCAGCTGGTGGCCGCCCGCGTGCTGCAAGGCGTGGGTGGCGCCTCGCTGATGCCGGTGGGGCGTTATGTGCTGGTGCGCAGCATCGACCGGGGCGAGTTCGTGCGGGCGATGAGCACGGTGGCCACCTTCGGCCTGCTCGGCTCGGTGCTCGGTCCGCTGCTGGGCGGCGCGCTGGTGGAGTTCACCTCGTGGCGGCTGATCTTCCTGATCAACGTGCCGGTGGCGATCGCCGGCGTGTGGATGAACCGGCGCGACATGCCGGAGTACCGGCTCGATCACGCCAACCGCTTCGACCTGGTCGGCTTCCTGCTGTTCGGCGCGGCCTCGGCGTTGCTGCTGACCGCCTCCGAGCTGGCCGGCTCGACCCCGGTGCCGTGGTCGCGCATGGGCCTGTGCACGCTGGCCGCCCTGCTGCTGGGCTCGATCTATCTGTGGCACAGCCGGCGCACCGAGCATCCGGTGGCCGATCTGGCCCTGCTGCGCGTGCGCAGCGTGTCGGTGGCGCTCGCCGGCGGGCTGTTCACCCGGCTGGGCATTTCGGGCATGTTCCTGCTGCTGGTGTTGTTCCTGCAGGTCGGCTGCGGCTGGTCACCACTGGCGGCTGGCCTGATGATGGTGCCGCAGGCACTGGGTTCGATCATGGCGAAGTGGGCGGTCAATCGGGCGCTGGTGCACTACGGCTATCGTCGCCTGCTGATCGGCAACACGCTGATCGTGGCGGCCCTGCTGGCGACGTTCGCGCTGCTCGGCCCCGCCACGCCGGTGTGGCTGATCGCCGTGCTGACCTTCGCTTACGGCGCATTCGCCGGCCTGCAGTACACCACGATGAACACGCTGATCTATGTCGACCTGGACATCCGACACGCGTCGATGGCCTCCTCGATGGCCTCCACCGTGCAGTACCTGGCGATGAGTTTCGGCATTGCGCTGGCCACGCTGCTGATGGAATTCATGCTCACCGGACACGCGCACGAAAACTACGTGATGGCGTTCCGCTGGACCGTGCTGCTGCTGGCCCTGGTCACCGCGGGAGCAAGCCGGGTGTTCAGCCGGCTGCGCCCGGAGCGGCGGCCCGACCTCGCCGCGCCTTCGGACTGACCTCGACGGGTTGTGCCGGCCCCGGCCAGCGGCTGCTACCCTTCCTGCCAACCGACGTCACGCTCTTGCCCCAAGGATCTTCCATGCGATGGTTTGCCGCCCTGGCGCTCCTGTCCGCCAGCACGCCGCTGATGGCGGCCGAAACCGGCGCCGGGGTGAACTTCCACCTGGTGGCGCACCCGATCGGCTGGGTGGCGCTGGCGCTGTTCGTGCTGGCCTACATGGCGGTGATCCTCGAAGAGCGCATCCACATCGCCAAGTCCAAGCCGGTGATGCTGGCCGCTGCGCTGATCTGGGGCATGATCGCCTGGCAGAACGGCGGCACCGGCACCGACGCCAGCCTCACTCGCGAAGCGTTCGAGGCGATGTTCCTCGAGTACGCGGAGATCTTCTTCTTCCTGGTCGTGGCGATGACCTACGTGACCGCGATGGGCGAGCGCGGCGTGTTTGAGGCCTTGCGCTCGCAGCTGATCCGCTACGGCTTCAGCTATCGCAGCCTGTTCTGGATCACCGGCCTGCTCGCCTTCCTGATCTCGCCGGTGCTGGACAACCTGACCACCGCGCTGGTGATGTCGGCGGTGATTCTGGCCGTGGGCGCCGGCAACACGCGTTTCATCACGCTGGCGATGATCAACCTGGTGGTGGCGGCGAATGCCGGCGGCGCCTGGAGCGCGTTCGGCGACATCACCACGCTGATGGTGTGGCAGGCCAACAAGGCACAATTTTTCGACTTCTTCCGGCTGTTCTTCCCGGCCGTGGTGAACTGGCTGGTGCCGGCGCTGATCATGTTTGTCGCGCTGCCGAAAGGCCGGCCGGCGAGCACCGAAAGTCACAGCCGGATCAAGCATGGCGGCATCAGCATCTGCCTCACGTTCGCGTTGACCATCGCGATCACCGTGGTCGGCCGCCAGTGGCTGGGCATGCCCGCCGCCTACGGCATGCTCACCGGCCTGGCCCTGCTGAACCTGCTGGCCAGCCGCATCGACTATCGCCAGCGCCGCTACGCGCTGGCGCACGGCGCCGAAGAACAGGGCTATTCGATCTTCCGCATCATCGCCAACGCCGAGTGGGACACGCTGCTGTTCTTCTACGGCGTGTTCGCCTGCGTCGGGGGGCTGGCTGCGCTGGGCTATCTGGAACTGGCCTCGACCCGGCTCTATGGCAACCTCGGACCGACCACGGCGAACGCCGCGATGGGCGTGCTCTCGTCGGTGGTCGACAACATCCCGATCATGTTCGCAGTGATCAAGATGAATCCGCCGATGGACGCCTCGCAATGGTTGCTGATCACGCTGACCGCCGGTGTGGGCGGCAGCCTGCTGTCGGTCGGCTCGGCGGCCGGCGTGGCGCTGATGGGCGCCGCGCGCGGCCAGTACACCTTCATGAGCCACCTGCGCTGGAGCTGGGCGATCGCGCTGGGCTACGCCGCCAGCATCGCCCTGCACCTGTGGCTGACCCGGTTCGTGTTCGGCTGATCGAAGCGCGCGTCGTGCAAAACATCGCCGGCGGTGGCCCTGTACCATTGAGCGCTTGCCCGACGGAAAAGACGATCCATGCACCACGCCGCCGACATCCTGCTGACCCTGTTCGTCATCTTCGTCGCCGCGCAGATCGGCGCGGAAATCGCCCAGCGGATAAAGCTGCCCGGCGTGGTCGGCGAGATCGCCGCCGGCTGCGTGATCGGACCGTCGCTGCTGGGCTGGCTGAGCCCGGAGCAGATCCTGCCCGGCACGCCGCTGGACGTGCTGGCCGAGATCGGCGTGGTGCTGCTGCTGTTTTCGGTAGGCCTGGAAACACGGCTGGATGATCTGAAAAAGGTCGGCAAGAGCGCCCTGCTGGTCGGCGTGCTCGGCGTGATCATTCCCTTCGTGGCCGGCGCGCTGTGGGCGCATGGCGAAGGTTTCGAATGGATCAAGTCGATGTTCGTGGCAGCCGCCTTCGTCGCCACTTCGGCCGGCATCACGGCGCGGGTGCTGCAGCAACTGGGCGTGCTCCAGCGCATCGAGAGCCGGGTGATCCTGGGCGCAGCGGTGATCGACGACATCCTGGCCATGCTGCTGCTCGGCGTGGTGTCCTCGCTGCAGGGCGGCGGCTCGCTGGACCTGCATTCGCTGCTGCTGACCCTGGCCGGCGCGATCGGGTTCGTGGCGATCATCGGCTGGGGTGGCTCGCAGGTGATGCGGCGTCGCTCGGGCTGGCTGGAGGTGCCGATCAGTCCGCACTCGGCATTGAGCGTGGTGCTGGCGATCTGCCTGGGCCTGGCATGGCTGTCCACGCGCTTCGGCCTGGCCGCGATCATCGGCGCGTTCCTGGCCGGCATGATCGCCTCGGAAACCCGCCAGCGGAAGGAACTGGAGCACCAGACCCTGCCGCTGCTGTCCTTCCTCACGCCGTTCTTCTTCGTGGTCACCGGCGCCAAGGTCAACCTGGCCGAACTGGCCAGCGTGGATGCGCTGCTGATGCTGCTGGTCGCCACCGCGATCGCGATCGTGTCGAAGTTGCTGGGCGGTTTCCTTGGCTCGCTGTCGCTGGGCCGGCGCAGCGCCACCATCATCGGCTTCGGCATGGTGCCGCGCGGCGAGGTGGGTGTGGTGATCGCCAGCCTGGGCCTGGCCGCGGGCGTGTTCAGCGACCGCATCTACGCCGTCATCGTGGCGATGTCCCTGCTCACCGCGATGGTCACGCCGCCGCTGCTGGCCTGGCTGCTCCGCCGCGGCGACGCCGGCGAAGCAGCCGGGTGACCCTCGGCCCGCCAGGACAATCCACCCACGGCAAGCGGAGTCGGCCTATGCTGGGCCCTGCCGGCAGCAAACGGGGGTAGCACCGCGTGGATACGAACAAGACCGTCCTCATCGTCGACGACGACAACATGGT
The DNA here is from genome assembly GCF_016889805.1 of Rhodanobacter sp. FDAARGOS 1247. Lineage (NCBI taxonomy): Bacteria > Pseudomonadati > Pseudomonadota > Gammaproteobacteria > Lysobacterales > Rhodanobacteraceae > Rhodanobacter > Rhodanobacter sp. FDAARGOS 1247. The sequence goes on along the minus strand of NZ_CP069535.1, from coordinate 1,822,406 downwards.
GCTGGAATCCATCGACCTGTTGCTGTCGGCCGCCGATGGCCTGCAGAGCATCCGCGCACTGGGTTCTGCCGGCGCGATGAGCCACCTTCGGCAGGCGCACGTCGACGTGGTCGTCGCCGACGTGATTCTCGCCGGCAGCGTCTCCGGCATCGACATCTGCCACGAGGCGATCAGGCACAACGACGAGGTGGCCATCGTGGTGATCACCGCCGACACCGAAGTCCACGTGCACGACATTCCCGATCGCGGAGTGTTCCTGCGCAAGCCGTTCGGCGCGGCCGAGCTGCTGGCGGCGATCGGCCTGGCGCTGGGCAAAGTCCGGCGGCGCTGAAGCAGGTCGTGCCCGTCGGCGGGCAGCGGACTGCTCAGAACAGCTGCAGGCGTTCGCGCACCTCGCTGGCCGTCCGGCCATAGCGGGCGCGGAAGGCGCGCTGGAACTGCCGCTCGCTGGAGAAGCCGTGGCTGAAGGCGAGATCGGAGATGTTCCGTTCCGGCTGCTCGCGAAGATCCCGGTGCACCGCCTCCACCCGCCGGTCGCGGATGTAATGCTGCACGCCACCGCTGTCGGCGAACATCCGGTACAGCTGCGCCCGTGACACGTGGAACCGACGCTGCAGCACGGCCGCGCTCAGTTCGTGGTCGCCCAGCTGGGCCTCGATGTGTTCGCGGATGCGCACGTGCAGCGTCTCCGCCCATTGCGGGCGGTCGCGCTGGCGCGATTCGGCGCGCAGGCAGCCGCGCACCACCGCCAGGGTCGCGCTGGCGGCCTTGCCGGCGTGACTGGTCTCGATCCCGGGCAGCGTCCCCAGCAGATGCAGCAGGTGCTGGGTCAGCATCCGGCACGGCAGGTGGTCCTTGCGCAGCACCCGGCCGTGCAGTGGCGAGTGCGCCTGGTCGATCGCCTTGTGCCTGAGCAGCAGGTTGAGGTGCGCGCAACCGGCTTCCCACAGTTCGGCTGGCTGCGCCAGGTCGTTCAGGTAGATGTCGCCCATGCGCAACTCGACCGTGCCGCGCTTGCCGAAGCTGCCCCGCGCCGAACCGCTCAGCAGCAGGCGCAGCAGCACGCACTGGCTCAGCGGACTGCGGGCGATCAGCGCGGCATCGCGCCGGTACCTTGCCGGGCTCGCGCTCGACTGCGCCACCCGCAGCGAGCCCAGCTCGAACACGACGACCGAGGCATCCATCGGTTCGTCGTCACCGGGCTGCACCTCGGCCAGCGGGGCGATCCAGCGCGCGTACGCCCGCGAGCGCAGGCGCGGCTCGATCAGTGCGGTGCTGAAGGTCCTGCATGGCAGCGTGGCTTGCCGGCCCTTCGCTGGAACGGGCGTATCCATCGAACTCCTCCTGAGGTCGAGTCCTCCCCTGCGGGAAGTCTTGAAGCCACGCACAGACCATGCCAGCGCGCTTCGCATGGGCGCCGTCGTCGTGCGGCGATGCCTGCCGACGGCGACGGCGTCCATCACGCGAGACGGTCTTCCTGCGAAGTCCTCCTCACCGTCGCCATGGATGCCATCGGCGCCGGAACGTGTCCAGTGGGTCGACAGGTAAAGCCGCCAGCTGGAGACGAAACGTCGCGAGCGCGCGAATGAAACGTCGCGTGCATCGATATCGCCCTGCCTAGAATGCAGATGTGGGAATCCGCTGTGGCGATGCGCGATGGCGTTGCGCACCTCGGGGAATCCCGGTCGTTCAAGTCTGCGTCCCCGGCCGGATGCGGTGCGCTGTGCACCGACTCTGTCCATCCGGCCGGCGACGCATCCCGGGCGATGCGTCGGCACGAACCCTGACGGCGAAGCAGGCCTTCGCCCTCTTCTGCCACGCGCCGGATCGATCCTGGCGCGCGACAGCGGCATCCATGGCGTCTTCATGTGGACGTCCAGACGAAATCGGCAAACATCCGAAGGAGCGGATCGCCACCTGAATACCGTGCCATCTCCCCGCGCAGGGCGAATGAATGGTTCCGCGCGAGACCGCCCGATGAGCTGACCCAGGCGCCAGGGCAACTGTCGCAACTGAGCAGTTTCTGACCTTGCCGGCGACATGAAATGACAGTGCGAGATGAAATGACGCGTGCCCGTGGCATGCGGGCCAGACCGGCCGGGAGCGGCAGGCGGCCGTACGGCGCGCCGGGACGCGGCGTTTTTTCACGTCGCGACGACATTGCCGCCGCCGCGACCGCCATCGAGTTCAAGCGTGTTTCTCAGACCATGGAAAGTCCGATGAACTGCACCCTGGCAAATGAATCGCCGCAGGCACGCTGGCTGGATCAGCTCGATACCGCCACGCGGCCGGTGGACATCGCCGCCATGATTGTCGAGCTGGCCGAAGCCTATGCCGAATGCGCCAGCGCCCGCGTGCTGTGGGAACTGGGCAGCGGCTTCGATCATGCCCGCGGCGGACCCGCGGGCTGGCTGCGTGGCGTGGCCGCATCGGGCATTCCGCAACGCGTGCCGGCCATCGGCGCACTGGCCTTCCGACTGTGCGAGCGACCGCGGCCGATCCTGCTCCTGCTCAACCTGCACGGTGGCGCCGACGCCACCGCCCTGATCACCGAACTGGAGCCCCTGCTGCAACTGGCGGGGCGTCGACTGGGCATCCTGCTGGGCTGGATCGAGCAGCACAGCGCGCCGCCTCCGCTGGAGTATTCCGAGCGGCTGCACCGCGCCCTGTTCACCATCGCCGACCTGGCCGGTTGCGGCCGCGACATCCGCGCCATCCTGCGCGAGATCCACGCGGTGCTGGGCTCCCTGCTCCGCGCCGAACATTTCTGCGTGGTGGATCACCAGCCGCAGCGCGAACTGCTCCGCTTCGTCTATACCTCCGACCCGCGCAGCCTGCCGCCGCTGGCGGCATCCGGCCATGAGGTGTCGCTGGCGTCGATCGGCGGCTCGCCGCTGTGGTATCTGCTCCACGATGGCAAGGCGCTGCTGGGCACGCCGGCACAACTGGGCAAGCAGGTCTCCGGGCCGCTGGTGGTGGAACTCGATGACGCCCAGTGGATGGGCGTGCCGATGCTGCACCAGGGCGAAATCCACGGTGCCGTGATGGTGCGCAGCCGGCAGCCGGACAGCAGCTACTCCAACGAAGACCTGGTGCTGCTGGAGTTCGTGGCCACCCATATCCGCTGCGTGATCGAGCGGCATCGCGAGGCCGAACAGAACCTCGACGAACAACGGCAAACGCGGACGCTGGCCGAGGCCAACCGGGCGCTGCAGGACCGCGTGGCGCAACGCAGCCGTGCCCTGCACAAGGAAGTCGGCGAGCGTGCGCGGGTGCAGCAGCAGCTTGTCCACGAGCAGACCCACGACGCCCTCACCGGCTTGGCCAATCCGCGCTGCCTGCATGAGCACATCGAACGATTGCTCCACGCGATGCAGCGCGATCCGACCAGCCCCGCCGTGCTGCTGCAGTTGAACCTGGATCGCTTCGCCGGCATCAACGAGGGTCTCGGCCATTTCACCGGCGATGAGGTACTGCAACAGGTCGCCACGCGCCTCACCGAATGCCTGGGCAACCGGCCCGGCCTGGTCGCCCGCCTGGCCGGTGACGAATTTGCCGTGCTGATCCCGCAGATGGCCGGCACACGCCAGGCCATGCGCATCGCCCATCGGATGATCGACTGCATCGGACAGCCGATCGCCGTGGCCGGCCGCGAGCTGCACCTGTCCGCCCGCCTCGGCGTGCTGCTGTGCGACGCCGGCTACCGCACGCTCGAACACGTACTGCGCGACGCGGACATCGCCCTTCATCGCGCCGCGTCCATCGACATTCCGCGCATCGCGATGTTCGAGCCGGCGATGGCCGGCGAGGTCGTGGAGCGGCTGGCACTGGAAACCGACCTGCGCGAAGCGTTGCGCGAGCACCGCTTCGAACCCTGGTTCCAGCCGATCCGCCGGCTGCACGACAACGGCATCGCCGGCTACGAAGCACTGATCCGCTGGCACCGGCCCGGCCGCGGCCTGGTCGAGCCGGCCGACTTCCTCAAGGTCGCGCACAGCTGCCGGTTGCTGGAGGCGATCGACTGGCAGATGTTCGAGCGCAGCTTCCGCACGTTCGCCCAGCACGGCCCCGCCGATGCCTTCCTCACCTTCAACGTGTCGGCTGCGCATCTCGGCTCGGACGATTTCGACCGGCGCCTGCTCGACCTGCTGGCCAGCGTGAAGCTGCCCGCCTCGCGGGTGATCGCGGAAGTCACCGAGGACGTCCTGTTGGAAGACCCCGACCACGTGCAGGCGATGCTGCTGCGGCTGCGCGCCGCGGGCGTGGGCGCGGCGCTGGATGATTTCGGCACCGGCTATTCCTCGCTGCAATACCTGCAGCGCCTGCCGTTGCGCATGCTGAAGGTCGACCGCACCTTCGTGAACGGGCTGGGCAAGCCGGCCACCCGCGGCAGCGCCTGCATCATCGCCGCGGTCATTGCGCTGGCCCGTTCGATGGACATCCAGGTCATCGCCGAGGGCATCGAAACCATCGAGCAGTGCAACGCCCTGGCCGAGATGGGATGCCCGCTGGGTCAGGGCTACCTGCTGGGCAGGCCGGCAGCCGCAATGGACGTGGCGACGCCAGCGGTGAAGACGGCCATCGCCGGCTGATCGTCTGGCGCGTGACGGCGGACGATTGCACCCGGACAACGGAGCGCCTAGGCTCGGCGCTTGCGATCACACCGGGGAAGTCGATCATGCGTCCATTGCGCGTACTCACGCTGTCTGCCGTCGTTGCCGCCACCCTGCTCGCCGGCTGCTCGTCCGGCACCTCGTCGTCAACGGACCAGGCCGCGTCACCGCCCGCCGCTTCCAGCGTGCATGCCGCCCGTCCCGACGGACAGGCTGCGCTGGCCTCGGCCGTCGACACTTTCCTCACCGGCTATTTCGAGCACTACCCGGTGTTTGCCGCCGGCGCGGGCAAGCACGAGTTCGACGGCAAGCTGCCCGACTTCAGTGCGGAAGGATTGCAGGCCAACGCCGCCTGGCTGCACGCGCAACGCGACAAGTTCGCCGCGTTCCCCGACGACCAGCTCGATGCCCAGGGCCGCTTCCAGCGCGACTACGTGCTGGCGGTGCTCGACGGCCAGCTGTTCTGGCTCGAAGATTCCGGCGCGCCGTACAAGAACCCGACCTTCTACACCGGCGACCTGTCGCCCAGCATGTACCTGACCCGGCCGTATGCGCCGCTGGCCCAGCGCATGGCCGCCTTCGTCACCTACCAGGAGGCGCTGCCCAGGGCGCTGGCCCAGATCAAGGCCAACCTCAGGCTGCCGCTGCCGGCGTCGTACATCGACGTGGGCGTCAATTCGTTCGCCGGCTTCGCCAGCTTCTTCAAGACCGACGTGCCCGGCATCTTCGCCGAGGTGAAGGACGACGCGCTGCAGGCACGCTTCAGGGCCAGCAACGCCGCCGCGATCAAGGCCTCGCAGGACCTGGCCGACTGGCTGAAGTCGCAGAAGCCGCACGCCACCCAGGATTTCGCCCTGGGCGCGGAAAAATTCTCGAAGATGCTCCATGCCACCGAGCGGGTCGACCTGCCGCTGGAGCAGCTCAAGGCGATCGGTGAATCCGACCTCGCTCGCAACCTCGCCGCGCTGAAGAGCGCCTGTGCGCAGTTCGCGCCGGGCAAGTCGCTCACCGATTGCGTGGCGAAGGAAAGCGCCGACAAACCCACCGGCGGCGCCGTCGAAGGCGCCCGCGCCCAGCTTGCCAGCCTGCGCCAGTTCATCGTCGACAAGGACCTGGCGACGATTCCCGGCACCGAGCAGGCCAGGGCCGAGGAGGCGCCGCCGTTCAACCGCTGGAACTTCGCCTATATCGAAATCCCCGGCCCGTACGAGAACAACCTGCCCTCGGTCTATTACATCGCCCCGCCGGACCCGACCTGGAGCAAGGCCGACCAGGCCGCCTATGTGCCGGGCAAGGCCTCGCTGCTGTTCGTCTCCGCCCACGAAGTCTGGCCCGGCCACTTCCTGCAGTTCCTGCATGCCAACCGCGCGCACTGGAAGTTCGGCCAGCTGTTCGTGGGTTATGCCTTCGCCGAAGGCTGGGCGCATTACGCCGAGGAGATGATGTTCGATGCCGGCGTCGGTGGCGGCACGCCGGAAACCCACGTCGGCCAGCTCACCAATGCCCTGCTCCGCGACGTGCGCTTCCTCTCCGCCATCGGCCTGCACACCGGCGGCATGAGCATCGCCCAGTCCGAGCAGATGTTCCGCGAGCAGGCCTTCCAGGACCCGGGCAACGCCCGCCAGCAGGCCGCCCGCGGCACCTACGATCCGGCCTACCTCAACTACACCCTGGGCAAGCTGATGATCATGCAGCTGCGCCGGGACTGGATCGCCGCCCATCCCGGCCCGAACGCGCTGAAGGCGTTCCATGACCAGTTCCTGAGCTACGGCGGCCCGCCGATTCCGCTGGTGCGGCAGCAGATGCTGGGTGGGCCGGTGGAGGCGAAGCTGTGGACGACCGACCAGCCAGCGAATGCGCCGGCAACGGCGGCGTCCAACTAATCCGCAGAGCGCCTGCCGGCGTGCCGGCAGGCGCTCTCTCGCGAGGACGCGGAATGTTTCAACGTTTCGCGGATACCGCTGCGGAAACCGCTGCGTCGGGGGTAGCGGTCATGGCCGCACGAAACCAGCCAACCACCGCATCGATGGCCTCGTCCCTGTGCCGGCTGAGGAAATGGTCGTCGCCGGGGTAGACGATCAGCCGGTTCGGGTGTTGCAGTTGATCAAGCCGCTGATGCAGGCGTATTCCGTTGGCGACGCTGACCCGTTCGTCCTTGTCACCGTGCAGCAGCAGCACCGGCATGTCCTTCGGCAGGTCCTCCGCCCACGCCATCACCGAGCGCTCGGCCAGCAGACGCTGCTTGTCGGTGCGGTAACCGGGGATGCGCGCCAGGTAGACCTGCTCCATCTCGGGACGGAATTTCAGCTCGGTTTGAAGATCGGACACGCCGGAGATGACCGCCATGGCCTTGATGTCGTGGCTCCGCCGCGCTGCCATGAAACTCTCCATCCCGCCGCGGCTGACCCCGAGCATGAAGATGTTGTGCGGGTCGGCGTTCGGCAGGCGCTTGGCCAGCTCGATGAGGCGGCTCACGTCACGGACATCGTCGCCGCCGAACTGATCGGTGCCCGACCGTTTCGGATCGTCCTCCGGAACGCCGCGATACTGGCTGACCAGCACCAGGAAACCGCGCTCGGCATAGGGGAATGCATTGCGCATCAGCATGGGAAAAGTGACCGCACCGAAACTGCCGTTGCCGCCGCGGTTGTAGATCAGCACGGGAAGCTTGCGGTCCGGCTTGCCCTTGGGAACCAGCATCCAGCCGGAGATGCTCAGGCCGTCGCTCTCGTAGGCGATCGAACTGCATTCCAGTTGTTGCTGGGCGCGCTCGAAATCCGCGCGGGGAAACTGCTGCTTCAGCAACAGCACCTTGGGATTCCACCATGCATTCCGCGCCTTGACCTGGTCCACCCACGCGTCGTAACTCGGCCAACGCGCGAAGCAATCACCTGCGCGCAGGAACGGGGCTGGGTCGGTGATCTGCCTGGCCGCCACGGCCGGGGCACCGGCATGTCGGGAACAACCGCACAAGGTGACCAGCAACGCAGCGCACATCACGATCCACATCTTCATCCTGTTCTTCCCTGAGCAAACGACGATCCGGCGATGGTAGGGCGCGGGTCGGTCACGCGAATGGCCCATTGGTCAGCCCTGCCGGCCTTGCCCGGACAGACTCGGCTTCGCAGGCAGCTTTGCGCGGCGCGCGTTGAGACGCCACTGCCTGTGCGAGGCGACGCTTTATGGCAGGCTTGGCAAGAGCGCCGGGAACGCCTGTCGGCGTCGACGTGCCACTCCCTCAGCGCCGGGACATCGCGAGATGAAAATGTACGCCGGAATGTCCCGCATCTATGTGCCGCTGCTGCTGGCGCAGCTGGGCGTGATCGCGTGGGCGCCGGCGCACCTACTTTCCTGGAGCTACGCCGCCGTGCTGGCGATGCTGATGCTGACGGTGGCGCAAGCCTGGCGGCGGCTTCGCCTGAGCGTTCCGCACAATCGTCCGCTGTGGAGCCTGCTGTTGCTGGCGCTGGTCGCGCAGCTCGGCGCGTTCGGCCTGCTGTTCACCGATTCGCTGTCCAATCCGCTGGGCACCCTGGTCGCCTTCGACCCGACCTTCTACTTCTGTCTGAGCAGCCTGCTGCTGACCATCGCCGCGGCCTACAACCCGGTCGCCACGCTGTATCGCTGGGCGGGCGTCGTCGATGCGGTGCTGGCGTGCGCCATCGCGGCACTGTTCTATTTCACCCTGCACCATGTGCTGAACGCACCATCGCCGACACCGCCGCCAGCGACGTTCGTGATGTGGATGTTCGATGCGATGGGCCTGTTCGTGGCGGTGTTCGCCACGCTGCGCCTGGTTTCCACCAAGCGCTCCGACGAGCGGCGCTTCTTTTTCGTGCTGAGCGTTTTCGCCTGGCTCGAACTGATCGTGCCCGGCATCCACAACCGTTTCATCCTCCACAGCGAGTCCTACCTGCCCGAGCTGCTGCTCGGCCTGCCCTTCGTGGTGCTGGGTTTTCTGCTGGGCCGGCGGCGGAAGGTCTGGTTGCGCAGCTATCGACCCAGCCGCCGGATTCGCCACCTTGCCGAAAGCGTCAGCCCGTTCGTGATGAGCCTGGCCTTGTGCTGCCTGGCGTTCGCCCAACTGGACAAGAACCCCGTGCTCGCCACGAGCACGCTGATCCTCGCCATCGCGTCCTACGCGGCGCGCAACGCCATCGTGCTCGGACAACACCTGGCCTTCGAGGACGACCTGCGCAAACTAAAGCGCGGCCTGCAGCAGGCCGTCGTGCGCGACGACCTCACCGCCCTGCCCAATCGCCGCGGTTTCTATCGGCTGATGAGGCGTGAATGGGAAGACGCCCTGAAAACGGGGCGCGCGCTCAGCGTGGCGATGATCGACATCGACAGCTTCAAGGCGTTCAACGACACCTACGGCCACCTCGCCGGCGACGACTGCCTGGTCGCCGTGGCGCACGCATTGCATCGCGAGGCGAGCCTGCAACCGGACGTGATGGTCGCCCGTTACGGCGGCGAGGAATTCGTGGCCCTGCTGGTCGGCTACGCGCCCGCCGCGTCGGAGGACATCCTCGAACGATTGCGCCGGCGGGTGGAAGCGATGCAGATCCGCCACGCGCGCAGCGCCCTGGACGTGGTGACCATCAGCGCCGGACTCGCCTCGACGGCGACGGCCCGTTACGCCAACAGCGAAAAATTCCTGAATGCCGCGGACGAGGCCTTGTATGTGGCCAAGGGAAGCGGGAAGAACCGGGTGCAATGGGTGGGGTGATCGACCGGATCAAGCACCGGGCACGACGCGGTCATCGGAAGTGCTTGTCGGTTCCGCTCTGCTTGCCAGTCATGCCCGCCCCTTCCCGGACGCCTGCGCCTCGATATCCGTGGCAAACCGCTGCAGAAGGCTCACCAGCGTGTCGACCTCCGCGTCGCTCCACTCGGCGAAGAGCTTGCGCGCCATGCGCTCGCGCGCGGCGTCCAGGGCATCGGTCATCGACTTGCCCTTCGGCGTTACGGTGACGGCCCGCACGCGCGCATCGGTTTCACTTGCCCGCCGCTGCACCAGCCCCAGGGTTTCCAGCCGGGCGACCTGGCGGCTCACCGTGGTGTAGTCGCGCCCGGCCCGACCGGCCAGGTCGACGATGCCGATCGACCCCAGCCTCTCGATCATCACCAGCAACGGAAACAGCGCGCGATCCAGCGCGATGCCGGCTTCGTGCACCAGGCGTTCGTCCACGTCCGGCCTGTTCAACACGCTGACCACGCTGATCAGCGCCATGTGCAGCGCACGCGTGCGGGGCGATATATGTGTAACTTGCACATTTTTTTTGGAAGCCATACGATTCTCTACAAATGTGCATTTTGCACATATATGGGATTCACGATGAACACGTCGAACACCGATGTATTGATCTGCGGCGCCGGCGCCGCAGGCTTGAGCCTGGCCATCGATCTCGCGCGCCGAGGCGTCGGCTTTCGCCTGATCGAGAAGAAGAATGCCCCGTTCCACGGTTCACGCGGCAAGGGTCTCCAGCCCAGGACTCTTGAAGTCTTCGAGGATCTTGGCATCGTCGACCGCATCCACGCCAGCGGTGGTCCCTATCCGCTGCTGCGCGAACACCACGCGGACGGCAGCCACAGCGATACCACCCTGGGCGGGGAGATCGAAGCCACGCCGGCCGAACCGCACGCCCTGCCGTGGATGCTGCCGCAATTCCTGACAGAGCGGATCATGCGCGAGCGCCTCGCCGAACTCGGCCACCGGGTGGAATTCGGCTGCGAGCTGGTGGCTGTGGAGCAGGACGCGCACGGCGTGACGGCTACGCTCGACGGCCTGCATGGGCCCGAAAGCGTGTGTGCCCGCTACCTGGTCGGCGCCGATGGCGGGCGCAGCTTCGTGCGTCAGGCGCTGGACATCGGCTTTCCCGGCAAGACGCTCGGCGTGCGCGCCATGGTGGCCGACGTCACCCTGCATGGCCTGGAACGGGATGCGTGGCATCGTTTCAACGAATCCGACATGCAGCAGCAGATTGCCATTTGTTCGCTCGCGGGTACCGAGCTGTTCCAGATCCAGGCGCCGATCCCGCTCGAAGGCGACATCGACCTCTCCGCTGCCGGCATCGCTGCCATGGTGGCCGAGCGCACCGGACGCACCGACATCCAGGTCAGCGCGGTGGCCTGGGCGTCCGCCTATCACATGAACGCACGGCTCGCGGACCGCTATCGCATCGACCGTATCTTCCTGGTCGGCGATGCCGCCCACATCCATCCGCCCACCGGCGGCCAGGGCCTGAACACCAGCGTGCAGGACGCGTACAACCTCGGCTGGAAACTGGCCGCGGTCCTGGCTGGCGCGCCGGACATCCTGCTCGACAGTTACGAGGAAGAACGTCGCCCCGTCGCCGAAAGCGTGCTCGGACTCTCGACCCAGTTGCTCGATGCCGCCAAACGCGGCGACAGCCGTCGCGGCCGCGAAGTGCGCCAGCTCGATCTCGGCTATCGCGCCTCGTCACTGAGCCTGGAATCAACGTCGGGATCGCATCGCCTGCAGCCGGGAGATCGCGCGCCCGACGCACCGATCCGCCACGCCACGGGCCTGCCCTCCCGCGTCTTCGACCTGCTGCAGGGGCCGCACTGGACACTGCTGGGCCAGGACGCCGACCGCGACCGCATCGCGCCGCATCCGCACCTGCGCACTCATGTGTTCGGCAACCGCGGCGACGTGGTCGACACCCACGGCCATTTCCACGACGCGTACGGGCTAGCGCCGAACAGCTGGGTGCTGGTGCGTCCGGACAGCTATGTCGGAGCCTTCATCGCGGGCGACGGCATCGACGCTCTGCACGCGTACCTGCAAGGCGTCGGTATTTCGCTGGCGCAGCCCATGCCGCAGACGGCTCAGGCCGGCAACCCCAGCGCCCTGAGCGCCGCTTCAGCCGCTTCAGCCGCTTCATGATCCTGCGCAGCCGTGCCGCCGGAAATGCCGATGCCACCGGCAAGCTGGCCGTCGAACATCGCGGAAATGACCATGCTCCAGCAGGTGCCCTCCCCGGCACGTGTTCCCCGTTTCCATCCTGCGCGTACATGAGGGGCTCGGACAAAGCCTCGCCCCGCACGCTCAGTAGTCGCGTCCCTTCTTCTCGCGCTGCAGCCGTTGCGCATTGCGGTTCAACACGCCGTAGTGGCGATCGTGCTCGCGACGTTCCTTCGTCGAACGCGCCGCCTGGGCGGCCTCGCGCTGCAGCTTGCGGTAGTTCGCGAGCCGGCGGCCGTCCAGCGTGCCGGCGGCGACGGCATGCTCCACCGCGCATCCACGGTCGCCCTGGTGGCGGCAGTCGTGAAAGCGGCACTGCGCAGCGAGCCGTTCGATGTCATCGAACGCGGCATTCATGCCCGTTTCGACAGCGCCGACACGCAGCTCGCGCATGCCCGGCGTGTCGATGACCCACGCGCCCGACGGCAACGCAAACATCTCGCGCGCCGTGGTGGTGTGACGGCCGCGGGCATCGTCCTCGCGAATCCCTCCGGTGGCCTGGGCCGCGCCGCCCATGAGGGTATTGGCCAGCGTCGACTTGCCGACGCCGGACGAACCGACAAAGGCCACCGTCTGCCCACCGCCCAGCCAGCCTGCCAGCGGTTCGGCACAAGCCGCCGAGGTCGCGTCGATCGGCACGCTGGCGACGGCGGGTGCGATCGTGCGCACCGCGTCGAGGTAGCTTCCGACACCATCGCACAGATCCGCCTTGGTCAACACGATGACCGGTTCGACGCCCGCCTCGAAAGCGACCGCCAGGTAGCGCTCCAGCCGCGACAGGTTGAAGTCGTCGTTGCACGAGGTGACGATGAAGAGCGTGTCGAGGTTGGCGGCGATCGCCTGCAGCCGATGCTCCGAACCTGCCGCGATGCGGGCGATCAGGGATTGCCGCTCGAGTAACCGCAACACTCGCGGCGCCTCCATTTCAAGCAGCAGCCAGTCGCCCACCGTGATCGCGGGTTCGACCGCCGCCGACAGGGTGACGCTGGCCGCACCACGTGCAGACAGCACCGACAACGCGTTGCGATGCACTCCCACGACCCGGGCCGGATAACCGGCCTCGAAATCCTGCAGGGTCAGATCGTGCGAATAGCTCAACCGCCAGCCGAGCTGGAACAGCGTAAAAGTCTGGGAATACATGCGTGGAACCCCGGATAAAGACAGAACGCAGCAACCACCCATGCAGGTGGTTGAACGGAACGCCGGGTTCGACGCGTATCAGGAAGAAAGGTGGATCGGCCGACGAACGGCGATCCGGGGCGCGTGTATCAGCGCAGCGCCAACCCGGCGGAAATCGTGGAATGAACAATCATGGTCAGCGACCTCCAGGCTCGGTTGGTGGAAGGGGTTTGGAGATTATCGTGTGGTCGGGTGGAGTGCAAGACGACCGGGATGGACGATGCGAGCGCGGACATTGCATTCGTCCGCGCCTCGTTTCGAAGTGATCGATGGTTCCCGATGGGACTGCTGGAAGAATCCGCTTCAGTCGGCTGCGGAATTCGGCACCGGACTCTTTTGATCCACGAACCACCGCAGCACCAGCACCAGCAGCGGAAACATCAAGGCGGTAACGGCCAGGCCCGCATATTCGAAGCGCGCACCTTCGATCACGTGCTCAAGGCGAACCACGCCCTGCCCGTCGAAACCGGCCATGACGCGATAACACATGTTGCCGCCCCAATGGATGCCGATGCTCATCCAGATCGCGCCCGTCCTGAGCACGGTATACGCCAGGGACACGCCGAGAACGGCAGAGAACAGCAGGTTGATGGGGTCGATGCCCTCGTTCCAGCTGTCGTCCAGCGCATACACCGCGGTGGTGATCAGCAGGTACCAAGCCATCAGGTTGAAGCGGCGGCAGAACGCCAGCCCATAGCCACGGATCATCAGGTCGTTGATCGCCGAGGCCAGCAACATCCCGACCAGCGCCTGGCCCAGCATCGGCAGGACGAAACTCCAGTCACGCCAGCCCACCACGTCGAACTTGCCCATGCCGAAGTACAGCAGGTTCTTCAGCGCCCAGACTCCAAAGCCGATGGCAAAGCCCAGTCCCAGCGAGGACAGCCAGCCCGGTGAACGGCCCAGCCCCACCGTCTGCATCCTGGTGATGCCCAGCCCGAAGCGGCAAAGCACGTACGCCAGCAGGAAGAAGCCCGCCACGTAGGTCAGCCAGACCGGCAGCGCGAAACCCGCCACCCGCGGCACCAGGTTGACGTAGAGATCGAGCAGGATGAAAACCGGCAACCAGCGCAAGACAGCGGCAAGACGATTCATGGTGTCGGGACAGGGTCGATGGCGTGGCACCCGCCATGCGTGACATGGTGGACGGGCCGGTAATTGTGGATGTCCGATCCTTTCGGATGTGCCAAGTCTGCAGTGTCCGGCGTGGTCCTGTCACGGGTTTCTTCCCCTTCGTTCTCAAGCCACTCGCGCCGTGGATGGCCCGCCCCTGAAGCGGCCATCTCCCCGGGCACACCCGGGGAGATGGCCAGCATGGCGACGACCGGTCAGAAGCTGGCCGTCACGCGCGCGTACCAGAACGCGCCGTTGAAGCCGAACGGCGAGGTGAGCGCGTACTTGACGCCAAGGAACTGCAGCGTGGCGTTCTGCTCCTTGCCGGGGTAGGTGTCGAAGACGTTGTTGCCACCGATGGTCACCGTGAAGGTGTCGTTGAACTTGTAGCTGGCCTCCAGATCGAGCAGCGTCTTGCCGCTGTAGTGATTCACGTCGTCCGGCGGGTTGTTGCTGCCGAACAGGCCGACCGTCGTGCTCCAGCTGCCGTAACGGTTGACCCGCGCGATGGCGTCGAACCGGTGCAGGTTGTAGTCGAAGCTGAGCACCGACCGGCTCCTGGGCACCTGGTGTTCGAGGTCGTACACGAAATCATCGTTGAGCGTGTCCGGCTGCACCTTGACCACGTTCTGCTTGTTCTGGTTGTAGCGGAAGTCGATGTTGAGCCGGCCATTGCCCAGCTGATGCCGCGTATCGACCACGAAGTCGATGCCGCGGATGTCGGACCCGAACGCATTGCCGAAATAGCTGGCATCGCTGCCGAGCAGCAGCTGCGCGTTCGGATAGCCGCCGGCGGCGAGCTGGTCGACGGTGGCCTGGGTCACGCTGTTGCTGACCAGGCCGATGCGGTCGTCGATCCTGATCCGGTAGTAGTCCAGCGTCGTCGTGACGTTGTCGAGCGGCGTCCACACGGCGCCGACGGACAGGCTCCTGGAGGTTTCGGTCTTCAGCGGCCTGGAACCGAGCGCGCGCGCCACCGGGTTGTCGACCGGATAGGTGCCACTGGGAATCAGGCCGCCCTGGGCGTTCGCCGTGGTGGTGACATTCAGCGTGTTCGCCTGGCCCGGGGTCGGTGTACGGAAGCCGGTGTTGTACGTACCGCGCAGCGCGAACGCGTCGGTGAACGCGTAACGGCTGGAAAGCTTGTACACGATCTTGGAGCCGTAGTTGTCCGCGCGCTCGTAGCGCACGGCCGCCGCGCCCGACCACTGGTCGGTGAAGTTCGTCTCGGCGTCGACGTAGGCGGCCTCGCTGTTCTGCGTGAAGCGTCCGGCCGCGTTGGCCGGGAAGCCCTGGAAGGCATCCGAGCCCACCCCGAACACCGACGCGGTCGGCCCCACCTCGATCGACCCGGCATCGCCCTGGTGGATGATGTAGGTCTCCTGGCGCCAGTTCGCGCCGAAGGCGAGCGTGAGCGGCGAGTCGTCGAACGAACGGACGAAATCCGCACCGGCGCCCTGCTCGCGCTGGGTCAGCTTGCCGGGGTGGAAGTTGGTGGGCGACAGGCTGCCCAGGCTCGGGTTGATCGAACCCTTCAGCTGGTAGTCGACCTCGTTGCTGCCGGTGCGGTAGTGCAGATCCCACTGCAGGTTGCCCTGCCCGCCGCCGCGCACGCCGCCGACCAGCTGGTGATCGCTGATGTCCGCACCGAACAGCGGGCTGTAGCCGCCCGGGAACTGCGTGTAGATCGGGTTCAGCAGCACCCAGCCACTCGGGCTCGCCGCGTTGGCCGTCAGGTAGTTCGCCGGGTCGCCACCACCGGCCACGATGCTGTCCACCAGCGACTGGGGCGCGTTCGCCGGGTTCAGCGTGCCATCGGCGTAGCTGACCAGGGTGGAGCGGCCGCTGATGCCGTCCTGGGCCGGCAAGACCGGGTTGCGATAGAAGAAGCTGGACAGGACCTTCTTGCCCATGAAGCTGCCCGTGGCGTAGAGCTGCGCGTCGCCGGCCAGCGGCAGGCCGGCGTTGACGAACAGCTTGTTGGTCTTGGTCTGTGGGTCGCCCCAGCGCTGGCCGAAGCCGTCGTACGGCACCTGGTCCGCACCGACCACGGCCGCGACCGCCGCCGCGTCCGCTTGCGGCATCCCGCGCGAGGTGGGGTCGGTGGTTTCGCGCTCGGCACTCACGTGCACGAAGCCATCGGCGCCGAGCGGGAATCCCGCATCGGCGTCGTAGCGCCGCAGGTTGCCATCGCCCTTGCCATACTGGCCCGTCTGCGCGCTGACCGTCACGCCCGAGGAAGACTTCTTGAGGATGACGTTGACCACGCCGGCGATCGCATCCGATCCGTACAGCACCGAAGCGCCATCGCGCAGCACCTCGACGCGCTCGATCGCGTTGGACGGAAACACCGAGAAATCGACCGCCTGCGCGCCCTGGTTGAAAGTACCGAGCGGGTCGATCTGCAGGTTGACCAGCGCCGAACGATGGAAGCGCACGCCGTCGACCAGAACCAGGGTCTGGTCGGGCGACAGGTTGCGCAGCGATACCGGTCGCACGAACGACGTGCCGTCGGCGATGGGAAAGCGCTGGGTGGTCAGCGACGGCACGACATTGGTCAGCGCGTCGGTAAGGTCAGCCGACGACTGCTTCGCGATCTGGCTGCCGCTGAACGCGTCGATCGGCGAAATCGAGGAGGTCGGCGACAGGCCGGCCCGGTGCGTGCCGGTCACCACCACTTCCTGCAGGGTGGTGGTCGACTTGGCCTTCGCCGCATGGTTGCTTCCCTGTACCGCGGTCGCCTGGCCAGCCTGGGCCTGTCCACTGTCCGACGCGCCTGCATCCTGCGCCTGCACCGAGCACGCGACCAGCGCCGCGGCGGCAAGCGCCGCGCGAATGGCGCGCAAAAGAACCACGTTGATCCCTGCATGGATATGCATGTTGTCTCCCTCCGGATGGCCCCCTGCACTCCCCCTCGACGCAAACTACTCCGCCCCCTGGCGCCGAAAAAGGCCGCCATTGGCAGTACGTGCGCGGGATCACTTTTGTGGCGACAACCTTGCCGCCGGGTGAACTCGTCACCGCACCGCGGTGACGCATGAGGCCAGATCGCCAGTCTCCGCGAAGGCCCGGATCGACTGCGTGGCAGGCAGTGAGTTGGCCGAGTCCGCGAGTGCGTACACGCCGGTGCGGGATGAACTTCTCAAAAAGAAGGCCACGCTGGCGGGGCTCAACAGGGAACAAGGGGAACGGGGGGAGAGGCAGGGAGGCTTGATTTCCTCCGTACCGTTTCTCGGGATCAAACTCGATCTCATCCACATGGGTCACGCGCATGGGTCACGCCCGCGACGTCGTTCGCCCATTTGTTCGTGATTTCCCGGACGGTCATGCAGGATGCTCCCCTGAACATGCCGCCGATAACGCTTTCAAGTTCGAAATGGATCAGCGGTGCGCGTCACTGTGCGCCGCCACGAAGCTGCGCAGCACATCGTTGATCCGCGTCTGGTAGCCCGTGCCGCCGCTCTTGAAGTAGTCCAGCACTTCCCGGTCAATGCGCAAGGTCACCTGCGCCTTGGGCTCGCTGCGCACGGGGCGATGCGTTGCCCAGAATTCCGGCGACAGGGCGGGAATGTCGCTGTAATCGATATCGACATCGGGCTTGTCCGCCACGGCCTGCAGACGCTTGCGCTGCGCGGTGGTCGGTTGTGTCGGGCGCTTGGGATCAAGTTTGTGCTTCATGATAGAAGGCTCGTTCCTGGGCATTGGCCTTGCGGGCCGAGATGATGCGGATGACTTCGCCGTGGATGCCGCGCTCGGTATGGGCCACCACCAACAACACCGGACTCACCCAACCGATACTCAGCCAACGCTCCTCGCCGTAGTCGTCACGATCATCGACCATGTCGATTCGTCCAGGATCGAGAAAAACGTACGCAGCATCCTCGAACGCGATGCCGTGCTTGCGCAGATTGAGTGCCGCCTTGGCGTCGTCCCACTCGAAGTCCATGTCCGTTGGCTTCTTGATGTGTGGTTACGGAATGTAGTTACACTTTGTGCAAGTGTCAAATTCCGGAAGCGGCGACGAGTGGGGTTATCACGTCCTTGCCCCAGCGGGTCAACAGAGACAAGGGGAACAGCGGAGAGTCAGGGCGACTTAATTTCCTCCGTCCCGTTTCTCGCTCCGCTGGCAGCACGTCGCCTCCGGGTGGATCGTCTGCCGAATCAAGGCTGAAATGCGCGAGAAGCAGGGCCTACGGCCTGATTCGCTGGCAGCCTCGTGACCGGGCACATCCAGACCTCCTTGGGTTGGCGACTCGCGCCGCGGTCACTGCTGGGCGAAGCGCCGCGGCACGCATTTCCGTAACGCATACGAGTTGCAGGGACGTAGCAGAGCGCATACTGGCATCGCATATAGCCTCGCATGAAACGCGGCATAGACAACGAAACCACCACTTCCGGGGAAAGGATCAGCAAGCAGGAGCTTGAAGAAGCATTTTCCTGACGTAGTTCAAGACTCAATATTTGAGACAAAACAATGCATCAACCTGTGCATAAGTCTATGCTATCTTTATGAATCAAATAGTTATGATGTAGTAATTACAATTAATTTCAGCATAAGTTGGTCTAGACCAAATTACGAAACAGGCGTTGCACGCCACATCAGAAAGGTATACTCTGCGCCAAAATCCACCCGCACCTGCGGAGGCGCTCGTGAACGACAAGGCAATCAAGCCCCCTTACACCTCCTACAAGAGCTTCGAGACGCTCATCGGGGAGCTGCGTTCCCACGAGGTGCTCCCGGACGTGATCGACCGTAGTCTGGGATTGCTTCGGAAGCGATCCGGGTCGGAGCAGGCGGCGCTCATCGCGGCCCTGAAGTGGTTCAAGCTGATCGACAACGACGGCGCGCGCACTGAGCGACTCGATAAGTATCTTGCTGCCGATGAGGCCGTGGCTAAGGCCATGCTCAAGACGATGATCGAGCAAAGCTACTCCGCGGTGACTGACGGCACGTTCAATCTGAAGTCGGCCACGACCCAGCAGATGACCGACAAATTCCGCGAGTACGAAATCTCGGGCTCAACGCTGAGCAAGTGCATCAGCTTCTTTTTGGCTGCCACTCGGGACGCGGGGATTCAAGTCAGCCCGCACGTCAAGGCGCCGACGGTTTCCCCGACTGCAAAGCGCAAAGCGAAGCCTAGCATCACGCCCCCGGCCGCGCTTGCCCAGCAGGAACCCGTCCATGGCACGCCGAAACATCACCAGAAGCCGTATGACGACTCGATGATCAGCATTCCGATCCCGATTGCCGGGAAGGACGGGGCGATCATCTTGCCGAAGGGCATGACGGACCGTCAGTGGATCTCCGTGGTGAAGATGATCGAGTTCATCATCAACAACTACAGGGAAACGATGGCCGAGGAAGCGGGGGCGGCGGACGCCGCGGAGGAACCGTCATGACATTAGACCGTGGCCGCCCGCTGACTACCGCCGTGGGTGGCCAAGACAAAGCAACGCCCCAACTCAAGTTCCCCGTCGCGAAACAGGCTTGAGTTGAGGCGCTAGGTAGGCAGAAACGCTGGTGCGGCTGGTTCGGAGTTGGAAACACCCCGGCAAGGGTGCCCACAACGGCGTTCCGAATCTCCGTACCGGCATCACGGCATGGCAGTTGAGGGTGTCCCTCTGCCGATTCCGCGGCCCGTACAACACAGGGAGTATACCCCCTGGGACCCGGAATTCCGATATCGCCCTCACAAACCCGGCTTGCAGGAGGACTTATGTCCCACGCCAAGGCGGTGCATGTGTGCGCGTATACCCGGGTCCGTAGGGGCCGTCTGGAGTACGTCTGTCAGCATTGGCGCAGCCTTCCGGGCTAAGCGCAGCACCCGGGAGGCGCCCTCGGTGCGCCCTCCCGTCTCTCTTGAGCGAGGACACCTCTTACAGGTCATCGGAGGTGATATATGACCCCTTCGGAAGATGAGAAGGCCGTGGCGCGGTGGATGCTTGATCAGTACCGGCGGCAGAACCGCTTGGTGCAGTCCTCTGCTGCGCGCGGCATCCGCATGACCTTCGGCGAACATCACGTCTACAAGAACCGCCAGCGAAACTGGGCAATCAACAAGGGAATCCTTGAGGAGTTCCGCAAGCTGACGCCTGACGACGTGGTCTGGAGTCGGAGTTCGCAGACGTGGCGGCAACGCCGCGAGTCTGATCCACCCGACAAGCGGATGGTTCGATAGTCGTAGCAGCTCGGCACCCTCATGGGTGCCGAGTTCTAATTTGCAGCCTTCGCCGATACGCGGGGCAACGTTCTCAGGTAGGTCGTACATGAATGCAGCTCATGGATTTACATTTGATCTTCCCCTGCTTCAAGCCGTAAGCGATTGGCAGCGCGGTGGTGGCGCGAAGCAGAATCGACGCCGCGGGGCGGAGTTAAAAGCAGCTTGTCAGAACCTGCCTTCGCAGTTCCGCGAAAGCGTCTTGGTGTGCCATAGACAGATTGCGCTTGTGAAGGGTGGCGTATGGGATTTGTTGGGCGAAAACCGCCTGCCCGAGAAAATTTCCTCGTGGACAACGGACCTCGAAATCGCCAAAGGCTTCAAAGGCGGCGTACCCCCTGAGGGACAGGGCTATCAGGGCGTCATTTTCTCCATCAAGCCGCCCGCCGGTAGCGTGATCGTCAACCTGCGCGAGTTGTACCAAGACCACGCTTTCCGTGATGCGATGGAACGGAACAAGTCCGTTATTGCTAATTATGCGAAGGGTGCGGGCTGCTACGGAGACAGCCAAAGCGAAGCTGTCCTAGAAATCGACAAGCTGGAACGGGAGGATATCTATTCGGTGGGCGGACACTCCAGCCCGTTTGAGGAGCTTGTCGCCGAAGCCGCGAAAATCTACTACGGCACTGCCAGCGTGACTCAAAAACAGTACGAAGCACTTTTGTTGAGGGTCGGGCACACCCGCGACGTCGCAGGTCCGCGCTGGCTCAATCCCGAGGCAACGCAGCGGGTCTTGCAAAGGACAGCGCCCCACGCCGAAAGGCTACGCGAAGCGAAGAAGCTTCAAGACCAAATGGCCCGTGGGCCATGAAGCAAAAGGCCGCCTCAAGGGTGGCCTTCTCGCCCACACAGCCCAGCACATCAGGCGTAGTAGGTCTTTTAGTAGGGTAGTTCCGGAACTGCTTGGCCGGAGCCACTACCTATTGGATAACTGGCGGAGAGAGTGGGATTCGAACCCACGGTAGGCTTGCACCTACGGCAGTTTTCAAGACTGCTGCCTTAAACCACTCGGCCATCTCTCCATAAACTTGTTGTCTGCTGCAAGGCGCGCGTTGCGCGCCACTACGGCAGTTTTGTTCCGGGCATCCTGCCCTCCACCCCTTCGGGGCCAGCGGCTGCGCCGCTGTTCGCTTCGGCTTCCTGCCTCCGCGTCAAGACTGCTGCCTTAAACCACTCGGCCATCTCTCCAGAACTCGTTGTCCTGCGCAAGGCGCGCTCCGCGCGCCACTACGGCAGTTTTGTTCCGGGCATCCTGCCCTCCCCCCCTTCGGGGCCAGCAGCTCCGCCGCTGTCCGCTTCGGCTTCCTGCCTCCGCGTCAAGACTGCTGCCTTAAACCACTCGGCCATCTCTCCAGAACTCGTTGTACTGACGAGGCGCGCGTTGCGCGCCACTACGGCAGTTTTGCTACGGGCATCCTGCCCTCCACCCCTTCGGGGCCAGCGGCTTTGCCGCTGTTCGCTTCGGCTTCCTGCCTCCGCGTCAAGACTGCTGTCTTAAACCGCTCGGCCATCTCTCCATAAATCTGTCACCAGCAGGTTGCTCTGCCGGCAAGCGTGCAAGCTTATCAGGAACCCAGCGGCGGACCACCGCTACGGCCCTTTTTCGACAGCGCCATCAAGCACCCCACCAGGATCGCCACCGGAATCAGCGCCCCCAGCAGCGGGAACAGCAGCACCGGTTCGCGAATGACCATCGGCACCAGTTGGGTGGCGCTGGCGAAGGCGATGATGCACAGGCGCAGGCGGCGGTTGTGGCGGGCGAACCAGAAGCTGCCGATGACCAGCAGCAGCGCGATGATCGACAGTGCCAGGTCGATCTTCGGCATCTGCCATACGCCATCGAAACCGAGGCGCATGCCGAGGACCGAGAGCAGCACCAGCATCAGGAAGTAGCTGGTGTAGAACTCGACCTTGTCCCACTTGCCAGCCGATGCGACCACGGTGTTCACGCGATGCGATCCAGCCCGGCCATGTACGGGCGCAGCACTTCGGGCACGGTGATCGAGCCGTCGGCGTTCTGGTTGTTTTCCATCACGGCGATCAGGGTGCGGCCGATGGCGAGGCCGGAGCCGTTCAAGGTGTGCACGAGTTCGGGCTTGCCGGTTTCCGCGTTGCGCACGCGGGCCTGCAAGCGGCGGGCCTGGAAGTCTTCGCAGTTGGAGCAGCTGGAGATTTCGCGGTAGGTCTGCTGGCTGGGCAGCCACACTTCGAGGTCGTAGGTCTTGACCGCGGTGAAGCCCATGTCGCCGCTGCACAACAGCATCTTGCGGTACGGCAGGCCGAGTTTCTGCAGCACGGTTTCGGCGTGGCCGACCATCTCTTCGAGCTGCGCGTGCGACTGGTCGGCGCGGGCGATGTGCACCATCTCGACTTTTTCGAACTGGTGCTGGCGGATCATGCCGCGGGTGTCGCGGCCGTAGCTGCCGGCCTCGGCACGGAAGCACAGGGTGTGCGCGGTCATCCGCAGCGGCAGCGCGTCGGCGTCCTGGATGGTGTCGCGCACCAGGTTGGTCAGCGAGACTTCGGCGGTGGGGATCAGGTAGCGCCTGGTCTCGCCCACTTCGGTGGCGAACAGGTCTTCCTCGAACTTCGGCAGCTGGCCGGTGCCCTGCATGCTGTCGGCGTTGACGATCACCGGCACGTTGCATTCGAGGTAGCCGTGCTCGCCGGTGTGCAGATCGAGCATGAACTGACCGAGCGCGCGGTGCAGGTGCGCCAGCTGGCCGCGCAGCACGGTGAAGCGCGCGCCGGACAACTTGGCACCGGCATCGCCGTCGAGCCAGCCATGGGTTTCGCCCAGCTCGACGTGGTCTTTCACCGCGAAGTCGAACGTGCGCGGCGTGCCCCAGCGGCTGGTTTCGACGTTGCCGTGTTCGTCCTTGCCGATCGGCACCGACTCATGCGGGATGTTCGGGATGCCCAGCGCGATGTCGGCGAGTTTCGCCTGCACCTCGGCCAGCGCCTGTTCGTTGGCCTTGAGCTTGTCGCCGATGCCGGCGACTTCCGCCATCAGCGGCGCCACATCTTCGCCCTTGCTTTTTGCCTGGCCGATCGCCTTGGAGCGGGTGTTGCGCAGGTTCTGCAGTTCCTGCGTTTCCATCGCCAGCTGCTTGCGGCTGTTCTCCAGCGCCTCGACCGCGGTGACGTCCAGTGTGTAGCCACGGGTTTCGGCGAGGCGTGCGGCGGTTTCGGCGAGGCGCGAACGCAGCAGGGAGGGATCCAGCATGAGCGAAGTCCGGGTGAAGGCTTGAACCGGGAATTATCGCTGGGGGGTGGTGGTGGCTGCAATGTAGCGCGGGTTGGCGTGGGGGTTTTGCGCGGGTGCGGAGCTCAGGTTTTTGGCTTGGGGCCTCAAGCGTGCGTTGGGCGGCTGCTTGATTTCGTGGGGGCTTCACCCCTCCCCGGCCCTCCCCTGCTGCACGCAGGGGAGGGGGAATACCGGCTCCGCGACTGAGATGCAGGCGGCTTTTTAGCTGGCCAGCTTGCGTTCGCTGCGGCCCAGCCACCAGGCCATCGCGGCGCCGGCGAGCAGCCAGCCGACGAGTTGTTCGACCAGGGCGGCCAGGGTGAAGTCGAGCGGGAAGCGGTACCAGTTCCAGTACGGCAGCATCGTGCTCAGCCAGGCGAACACGGCGGCGGTGGCCGCCACGCCGATGCGCCGGCGAAAGCCCAGTCCGGCCAGTCCGAGGATGCAGGCCAGCGCCAGCGCGGCGAGCGTGTCGGATGCCCATTGCCGTCCGATTTGCGGGCCCATCTGCATCATGTCGTCGCCTTGCGGCAGGTAGACCACCCACGCATACGGCGAGGTTGCGGCCTTGGCCGAGTAGGCCTTGATCACCGCCTCGTCGCCCATCTGCTTCGGGTCCAGCGACGGCAGGATGTAGACGCCGGGCTGGTTGCCCAGCCCTTCGTGCAGGCTGTTCAACACCACGTTCTCGTTGGCCGGCAACTGGATGCCGACGTTGCCCAGCCCCAGCGCCATGTGCGCCAGCACGCCCCATACGAAGATCACGATGCCACCGATCAGACCCGCCACGAGTACGCGCATGGTTCACCCCTCCCCGGTTGACGGGTCGAATCTATGCCGGGCATCGCGGCAACGGCAAGGGAGCGTGCAGCAGCGGAATCAGCCGCCGCGGGCTTTTTCGCGGGCGGCGCGCAGGGCCAGCAGTTTTTCGCGCAGTTGCAGTTCCAGGCCACGTTCGACCGGTTCGTAGAACACGCTGCCGACCAGCTCGTCGGGCAGGCATTGCTGGTCCAGTGCGATGCCGCCTTCGGCGTCGTGGTCGTACTGGTAGCCCTTGCCGTAACCCATGCCCTTCATCAGTTTCGTCGGCGCGTTGCGGAGGTGCATTGGCACTTCCAGCGTGCCACCCTGGCGCACCGCGTCGCGAGCCTTGTTGTAGGCCATGTAGGCCGCGTTGCTCTTGGGCGAGATGGCCAGCCAGATCGCCAGCTGGGCCAGGCCCAGCTCGCCTTCGGGGCTGCCCAGGCGTTCGTAGGTATCCCACGCGTCCAGCGCCATGCGCCAGGCCCGCGGTTCGGCCAGGCCCACGTCTTCGACCGCCATGCGGGTCATCCGGCGCGCGAGGTACAGCGGGTCGACGCCACCGTCGAGCATGCGGCACAGCCAGTACACGGCGGCGTCGGGGTCGGACGAGCGCACGGATTTGTGCAGCGCCGAGATCTGGTCGTAGAACTGCTCGCCCTGCTTGTCGAAGCGGCGGGTGCGGTCGGCCAGCACCTGGCTCAGCGTGGCTTCGTCGATGGTGCGCTCGTGGGCGAGCTCGGCGGCGATTTCCAGCAGGGTCAGCGCGCGGCGCACGTCGCCGTCGGCGGCCTGGGCGATCGACTCCAGCGAGGTGTCGGACACCTGCAACTGCAGCTCGCCGAGGCCGCGCTCGCTGTCGGCCAGCGCGCGTTTCAGCGCGGCGATGATGTCGGCGGTGGAGACCGGCTCCAGCACGTGCACGCGGCAGCGCGACAGCAGCGCGGAGTTCAGTTCGAACGAGGGATTCTCGGTGGTGGCGCCGATGAAGATGATCACGCCGCGTTCGATGTGCGGCAGGAACGCATCCTGCTGGGTCTTGTTGAAGCGGTGCACCTCGTCGACGAACAGCACGGTGCGCCGCCCCTGGGCGAAGTTCACCTCGGCCTCGGCCAGCGCCTTGCGCACGTCCGGCAGGCCCGAGAGCACGGCCGAGATCGCGCGGAAATCCGCATCGGCGTAGCGCGCCACCAGCAGCGCCAGCGTGGTCTTGCCGCAGCCGGGCGGCCCCCACAGCACCATCGAGTGGATCTTGCCGGCCTCCAGCGCGCGGCGCAGCGCCTTGTCCGGGCCGACCAGGCGCTGCTGGCCCACGATTTCGTCGATGCTGGTGGGGCGCATGCGCTCGGCCAGCGGCTTGAGCGCGTCGGGTTCGGCGAACAGGCCGGGGCTGGCGGGGGGATGGGGACGTGGCATCGGGTCATGATAAGGCATCGCCCCGCCACCGCCCCGATGCCGGGAACCTCGCAAAATACCGCTAGAATGGCGGCACCTTGCGGCTCGTGTCCGCACGGACGAGCCGGGGGGCGGGATGAAGTCGGGTACAGGGGCGTCGTGCGAACGGGCAATCTGGCGGGTCGGCGCAAGCGGCGCCTGCCTGCCATGCAATCTGTTTGATCCGTGATGCGATTGGCCAGCCAGTGGCGCGTCGCGGCAAGCCTGGCCGGGCTGCTGCTGTGCCTGTTGATGGCATTCGCCCCGGCCCGGGCCAGCGGCACCGACCCCTGGTCGCCGTTCGATGCGCCATGGTTCAGCACGCTGGACATCGCCGAAGGCATTCCGCACTCCACCACCACGGCCGTGGTGCAGGATCGCAGCGGACTGATCTGGATCGGCACCATCGGCGGGCTGGTCCGCTACGACGGGTACCGCATCGAGGTGCTGGGCACCCGCAGCAACAACAGCCCCGGCCTGCCCGACAACTATGTGCGTTCGCTGTACGCGTTGCCCGACGGCGGCCTGCTGATCGGCACCAACGCGGGCGGCCTGGTCCGGTTCGACCCCAGCGACAACAGCTTCAAGGTGTATCCGGTCGGTCCGCAGGGGCTGTCCGATCACAAGGTCTACGCGATCAGCAGCGATCGCGCCGGTGGCGTCTGGGTCGCCACCGAGGGCGGGCTTGACCACCTGGACCTGGCCAGCGGCGCCATTCGCCGCGTCGACACCGGCAAGGCGACGGCGGCGCGCAATTTCAGCGTGCTGCAGGATCGCGACGGCAACGTCTGGCTGGGCAACAACAACGGCCTGTTCGTGCGCCGTGCCGGTAGCGACACCTTCGTTCGCGAGGCCTCCACCGACCAGGACGCCGGCACCGTGCTGGGCGACCAGATATGGAGCATCCTGCAGGATCGCGCCGGGCGATTGTGGGTGGGCAGCGTGCAGGCCGGCGCAGCCTGGCGCGACGCTGACGGCCACTGGCACGGCGTGCCCGGATTCAGCGGCTACGCCAACGGTGCACGCCACCCCACCGTGCGCGACATGCTGGAGGTGGCCGACGACAAGGTGTGGATCGCCACCGACGGCAACGGCGTCATCGAATACACGCCCGGCAATCCCGCCACCCACGCGATCGCCCACGATCCGGCAGTGCATTCATCGCTGCCGGGCGACTCGGTGCGGTCGCTGCTGCTCGATCGTGCCGGCAACCTGTGGGCCGCCACCGACCTGGGCGTGGCGCGTACGCACCGGGGCATCCATACCGCGTTCTCGCTGCTGCCCTCGCCGCTGGACCCGAACGCGCTGAGCACCTCCAACGTGCGCGCGATCTTCGTCGACAGCCGCGGCCGCATCTGGCTGGGGCTCGGCGCCGGGCACATCGACATCATCGACCTGAAAGCCGGCCGCATGAATCACCTGCGCCTGGCTGGCAGCCAGCTCCAGCGCGGCGTGCACAGCATCACCGAGGCTGCCGACGGCTCGATCCTGGTCGGCACGCAAGGCCTGGCGAGGATTGATCCCGATACGCTGGCGATCGAGAACTCGATCGTGCCGGAGCTGCACGACAAGCCCGTACTGGGCCTGAAGCCGGACGGCGAGAAGGTGGTGATCGGCACCTACGACGGCATCTATCGCTACGACCCGCGCACGCATGCGCTGGAACATCTCGGCCACCATGCCGGCGATCCGGCCAGCCTGGCCAGCAACACGGTGCGCGAGATCGTGCGCACGGGCAGCGAGTGGTGGTACGCCACCAGTCGCGGCATCAGCATCGCCCGCGGCAACAGCCTGCCCACCAGCTTCACCAATCTGCTGCACCGTCGCGGCGACCCCACCAGCCTGCCGCAGGACTACATCAGCTCGCTGATGTCCGCTGCGGACGGACGCGTGTGGGCCAGCACGCTGGGCGGACTCAGCGTGCTGCACCAGCAGGACGACGGCACCTGGAGCGCGCGGACCATCGGCACCGGCGATGGCCTGTCCAGCGACAACGTCAACACCGTGCTGGCCGATGACGGCGGACAGATCTGGGCCAGTCTTTCCAACGGCGTGGCGCGGGTCGACAGCCAGACCCTGGCGGTGGCCAACCTCGGCGCCCGCGACGGCCTGCACATCGCCAGCTACGTCAGC
The DNA here is from genome assembly GCF_016889805.1 of Rhodanobacter sp. FDAARGOS 1247. Lineage (NCBI taxonomy): Bacteria > Pseudomonadati > Pseudomonadota > Gammaproteobacteria > Lysobacterales > Rhodanobacteraceae > Rhodanobacter > Rhodanobacter sp. FDAARGOS 1247. The sequence goes on along the minus strand of NZ_CP069535.1, from coordinate 1,794,680 downwards.
ATCGCCGCCGCCCGCGCACCCACCGGCGAACTGCTGTTCGGCGGCCAGGCCGGACTCACCGTGATCCGCCCGCACTGGCAGCCGCCGGCCAGCGCGCTGGCTCCGCTGGCGATCACCCGCGCCGAGGTCAACGGTGTGCTGGTGCCGTTCGGCAAGCTGCCCGGCGATGGCGGCAGCATTCGGCTCGACGGCGACACCCACAACCTGCGCCTGAACTTCGCCCTGCTCGACTACCAGGCCGCGATGGAGACGACGTATCGCTACCGCCTGGAAGGTTTCGACCAGAGCTGGACCGACATCCCCAAGGGCAGCGCGCCCAGCGCCAACTACACCAACCTGCCCCACGGCAGTTACCGACTGCGCCTGGTGGCGACCACCCAGGGCCTGCAGCCACGAACGGCCGAAACGCAACTGACGGTGCTGGTCAGCCCGTACTGGTACGAGACCACGCGTACCCGGATCGCCGCCGCCATCCTGCTTTTGGGGCTGATCGTGCTGCTGGTGCACCTGCGCACGCTCTACCTGCGGCATCAGGCGCGCCGGCTGCAGCGCGAGATCGACGAACATACGCAGGCGCTGCTGGCCGCCAATCGACGACTCGACGAACTGGCCAGCACCGACGGGCTGACCGGCGTCTTCAACCGCCGGCGCTTCCTGGAACTGGTGCGCACGCTCAGCGAGAAATCACCCGACGGCGTCGCCTGCATGGCCCTGTTCGACCTGGATCGCTTCAAGCTGATCAACGACACGCACGGTCACCAGGCCGGCGACACGGTGATCTGCCAGGCGGTCGAGGTGATCAGGCGGCATTGCCGACACACCGACCTGATCGGACGCTACGGCGGCGAGGAATTCGTGCTGTGCCTGCCCGATACCCACCTGCAGCAGGCGCACGAGATCATCGAACGCATCCGCGTCGAACTGGCCGGCATGATCCTGGTCCACGACGGCTCGCCGGTGATGGTGACGGCCAGCATCGGCATCGCCCAGCGGCAGCCGCATGAAGCCTTCGAATCGTGGTTGTCGCGCACCGACAAGGCGCTGTACCAGGCCAAGCGCAACGGCCGCAACTGCTGCGCCCTGGCCAGCTGAAAGCTGGCCAGGATCAGCGACCACCCGACTGAAAGCGGACCAGGATTAGCAACTGCCCAGTTGAAAGCCGGCCTCGATCAGCCGACGCCGGCGCGCCGTTCCATGCTGATCCGGTACTGGCGGTAGATGCTGTAGCCCAGGCCGCACAGGCCGGTCAGCGCCGCCGGCACCAGCAAGGTGCGCTCCTGCATCAGCTTGAACAGCAGCGCGCCGGCCGCGCCGCCGAGGGTGAAGGCGGTGACCACCAGCACGCAGACGCGGATGCGCAAGGTATCGACCTGCAGGCCGCGCAGGCGTTGCCCGATGTAGATGCCCAGGTCGGTGAACATGCCCGACACGTGGGTGGTACGGAACACCATGCCGCTATACGTGCTGGCCATGCCGTTCTGCAGGCCGATGGCGATCGATGCCAGGTAGATTCCCGCCGGATTGCCGCGGGTCATCAGGGGCACGGCGGCAAACAGCAGCAGCGACTCCAGTACCAGCGCCAGTCCGTAGCGCCGGCCGAGCTTGAGCGTGTGCTGCTGCACGATGATCCCGCTGAGCACGGCACCGAAAACGAAGGCCGCGACCGACAATCCCCAGTGCACGATTTCGGGTCCATCGGCGGTGCCCAGCGATGCGCCCAGCAGGGTCGTCGATCCGGTCAGGTTGGTGATCGCCTGGTGGCGGAAGCCGAGGTAGCCGGCCGCATTGACGATGCCGGCAATGAAGGCCAGCACGCCGCCGCCCACCCAGGCCCAACCCGGCAACTGGCGCAGGACGGGCATCGGCGGATCAGTCTTTCAGCGGCTGGGTGGTGATCACCGGCAGGTCGCCGATCACGTCGGCGCCCTTCGGCGGCACGAAGTTGAAGGTGGCCGGGGGGATCGGTGCGTTGCGCTGCCAGTTGGAAAAGCGGATGTCGGTGGTGGAACCGAGCTGGTCGCGGAACGTCATGCGGGCCAGGCCATTGGCGTCGAAGCCGAGATCGGCGTAGTCGAACTGCGGGTCCTTCGCGGTGGAGCTGAGCCGCAGCCAGACCAGGCCATCATGCTCGCCCTGCTCGACGACCTTGAAGTCCTTGTCCATCTGCTTGAGGTCGGTCAGCACGGTGAGCGGGCTGTGCGACTCCTCGCTGCTCTGGATGCGCACGGTCACCTGCTCCAGCTCCGGGTCGTACAGCCATACCCGGCTGCCATCGGCGACGATGGTCTGCTGGTACGGCTTGACCGTGTCCCAGCGGAACTGCCGCGGCGCCTGCAAGGCCAGCGTGCCAGAGCTGTTCTTGCTGGCGCTGCCGTTGATGTCGGTCAGGGTCTGGCTGAAATTGCCGGTCAGCGAATGCAGGCCGGTGGCAAAGGCATCCAGCCGTGCCCGCGCCGGGCCGGTGGCGGCCTGCGCCGCGGCACTCAGCAACAACGCGGCAGCGGACAGGACGAGCATGAAGCGTTTCATCGGATTCCCCGAGAATGGCGATGGAATGAATTGTGGACAGTCCCGGCTTAACCGATCCGTAGGGCGGGCACTGCCCGCCGCTTTTGCCGCGTCGAAAAAGAAAGCAGAAACCGGCGGGCGATGCCCGCCCTACGTCAGTTCTTCGGCGGTGGCGGCGCCAGCACTTCGCGGTTGCCATTGTGCTGCGGCGCACTGACCACGCCGTCCTGCTCCATCTGCTCGACCAGTCGCGCGGCCCGGTTGTAGCCGATGCGCAGATGCCGCTGCACGCCGGAGATCGAGGCGCGCCGCGTCTGCGTGACCACGGCCACCGCCTTGTCGTACAGCTGGGTGTCGGCATCGCCGCCTTCCTCGCCTTCCTGCGGCAGGCCGGAGTCGTTGATGAACTTGCCGTCGCTGGTGGCCTGCACTTCTTCCAGCACGCCCTCGATGTAGTTCGGCGCGCCCTGCGAGCGCAACCAGTTGACCACGCCATGCACCTCGTGGTCGTCGACGAAGGCGCCGTGCACGCGCTCGGGCGTGGCGGTGCCCGGCGGCAGGTAGAGCATGTCGCCGTGACCGAGCAGCGCTTCGGCGCCGGACTGGTCGAGGATGGTGCGCGAGTCGATCTTGCTCGACACCTGGAACGCGATGCGGGTGGGGATGTTGGCCTTGATCAGGCCGGTGATCACGTCCACCGACGGACGCTGGGTGGCCAGGATCAGGTGCACACCGGCGGCGCGCGCCTTCTGCGCCAGGCGGGCGATCAGCTCCTCCACCTTCTTGCCGACGATCATCATCATGTCGGCGAACTCGTCGATGATGATCACGATGTACGGCAGCGGCTCCAGCGGCTCGGCCGCCAGGTTCGGCATTTCCGGGTTGGGCCGGAACAAGGGGTCCAGCAGCGGCTGGCCGGCGTTCTCGGCGTCCTTCACCTTCTTGTTGAAGCCGGCTAGGTTGCGCACGCCCACGGCGGCCATCAGCTTGTAGCGGCGTTCCATCTCGGCCACGCACCAGCGCAACGCGTTGGCCGCTTCCTTCATGTCGGTGACCACCGGCGCCAGCAGGTGCGGGATGCCCTCGTACACCGAGAGCTCCAGCATCTTCGGGTCGATCATGATCATCCGCACGTCCTTGGGGCTGGCCTTGTACAGCAGGCTCAGCACCATCGCGTTGACCGCCACCGACTTGCCGGAACCGGTGGTGCCGGCCACCAGCAGATGCGGCATCTTGCCCAGGTCGACCACGATGGGTTTCCCGCCGATGTCCTTGCCCAGCGCCAGTGCCAGCGGCGACTTCAGCTGGTCGTACTTGTCCGAACGCAGGATCTCGGAGAGGTAGACGATCTGCTTGTGCGTGTTGGGGATCTCCAGGCCGATCACGTTCTTGCCGGGGATCACGTCGACCACGCGCACGCTGACCACGGACAGCCCGCGGGCGATGTCCTTGTCCAGGCTCGACACCTGCGAGCCGCGGATGCCGGGCGCCGGCTCCATCTCGAAACGGGTGATCACCGGGCCGGGATAGGCGCCGACCACCTTCACGTCGATCCGGAAGTCCTTCAGCTTGAACTCGACCTGGCGCGAGAGCACCTCGAGGGTTTCCTCGGAATAACCTGGCCCTTGGGGCGGCGCCTCGTCCAGCAGCGACAGCGGCGGCAACTCGCCCGGCGTGGCGGCGCCGACGAACAGCGGGATCTGCGTTTCCAGCCGGGCCCGTTCGCTGCGCGTCACCGGCGCGGGGGGCGCCTCGATGCGCACCGGCTCGCGCCTGGCCTGGCGCACCGCGTCGGCCTTCTTCACCACTTCGCGTTCGGTGCGCGCCTGCCGCGCGGCCATCGCCTGCGGCGCCTCGCGCAGCTTGCCGCGCAGCCAGCCGGCCAGCCTCAGCACGCCCTGCCCGGTCCAGTCCATCACGCGGAACCAGGACAGCCCGGTGGCCAGGGTCACGGCGATCAGGAACAGCGCCAGCAACAGCAGCGGCGCGCCCTTGTCGCCGAACGCGCTGAGCAGCGCATCGCCGACCCACACGCCGATGATGCCGCCCACGCCCTGGGGCAGCACCGGTTCGTCATGGAAATTCAGATAGAGCAGCGCCGGCCCGGTGATGAAAAAGAACACGAAGCCGATCAGCCGCAGCGCCGGTTCCCACGGATGCACCACCCGTTCGTCGGCGCGCTGGCGCAGTACCTGCACGCCCAGCAACAGCAGCAGCAGCGGGAAGCAGTAGGCCACCAGGCCGAAGATCCAGCGCAGCAGGTCGGCGATGTACGCGCCGACGGTGCCGCCGAAATTGTGCGCATGCTCCAGCTGGCCCGCATTGGTCCAGCTGGGGTCATGCGGGTTGTAGCTGAACAGGCATACCAGCAGGTATACCGCCAGCGGCAGCAGCAGCAGGGCGCCGGCTTCACGCAGCCGGCGCTTCAGCTCCTCGCTGAGGCCTTCCCTCGGTTTTTGCTTCACGTTTGCGCTTCGCGCCACCTTGGGTGCCCCCTTCCTGACTGCCAAGGGTCAGAGCATACCTTGCAGCGCCGGATGCACCAGCTTGCCGCCGTCGACGTTGATGCCGACCTTCAGCGGCTCGAACTCGCGCCACTCATTGCCAGCGGCCAGGCGCTGCACATAAGGCAGGATCGCGGCGGAGATCGCCAGCGACGAGGTCTGCGGCACGGCGCCGGGCATGTTGGTCACGCAGAAGTGGGTGACGCCATGCACGTCGTAGGTCGGCTCCTTCCAGGTGGTCGGCCTGGAGGTCTCGAAGCAGCCGCCCTGGTCGATCGCGATGTCCACCAGCACGCTGCCCGGCTCCATCGTCTTGACCATTTCTTCGGTGACCACCCGCGGCGCCTTGGCGCTGGGCACCAGCACGGCACCGACCACGATGTCGGCATCGCGCACTTCCTCGGCCACCGACGACTCGTAGGCGTACAGCGCGGTGACGTTGGGGGCCAGTTCCATCATTTCGGCCAGGCGATCCTGGCGCTTGTCGAACACCACCACGCGCGCACCGGCAGCCGCCGCCAGCGAGGCCGCGGCCTTGCCTGCGGCACCACCGCCCAGCACCACCACCTTGCCGCGCGAGGTCGAGGCCATGCCGCCCAGCAGCTTGCCCTTGCCACCCTGCGGACGATGCAGCAACGTGGTGCCGATCTGCGTGGCGATGCGGCCGGCGATCACCGACATCGGCAGCAGCAGCGGCAGGCCGCCGTTCTCTTCCACCGACTCGAACGCCACGCCGGTCAGGCCGATGTCGAGCAGGCTTTTGGTCAGCGCCGGTTCGGCGGCCAGGTGCAGGTAGCAGAACAGCAGGTGATGCTTCTTCAGCAGGGCCAGGTCGCCGGCGATCGGCTCCTTCACCTTGACGATCAGCTCGCCCGCTTCATACAGGGCCGCGGCGTCCGGCACGATCTTGATGCCTTCCTTGACATAGGCCTCGTCGGCAAAGCCGCTCTTCAGTCCGGCGCCGGACTGGATGAACACTTCATGGCCACGACGCACCAGGTCGGCGGCGGCGGCGGGAACGAGGGCAACACGACCTTCAAGGGTCTTGGTTTCGGAGGGGATACCGATACGCATGGAGAAAGAATCCTGTGGGAGCACGTTGTAAATCCATCGCGCAACCGCCGCGGTGGTGTCGTTGATCTGCCGGCACCTTGAATCGGTGCTGCGTATTCCCCATCCTTCCGGGGTTCGTGCGCTTTGTCGTCGTCAGCCCGCGCATGGCGATGAAACCGCCGCTTGGGCTGGAGCGAATAGCCACTCAAGTCACCAGCAAACCCAAGGATTATAACCATGAGCACCCCCAAGCACAGCCGCCTGCTGATCCTCGGCTCCGGCCCCGCCGGCTACACCGCAGCGGTGTATGCGGCGCGCGCCAACCTGAAGCCGACCATGATCACCGGCCTGCAGCAGGGTGGCCAGCTGATGACCACCACCGACGTGGACAACTGGCCGGGTGATGTCGAGGGCCTGCAGGGCCCGGCACTGATGCAGCGCATGGCCGAGCACGCCGAGCGCTTCCACACCGAGATGATCTTCGACCACATCCACACGGTCGACCTGAAGCAGAAGCCCTTCCGGCTCAAGGGCGACTCGGGCGAATACACCTGTGACGCGCTGATCGTCACCACCGGCGCCACCGCCAAGTACCTGGGCATCGCCAGCGAAGAGAAGTTCAAGGGCAAGGGGGTGTCCGCCTGCGCCACCTGCGACGGCTTCTTCTTCCGCGACCAGGACGTGGTGGTGATCGGCGGCGGCAACACCGCGGTCGAGGAAGCGCTGTACCTGGCCAACATCGGCCGCAAGGTCTACCTGGTGCATCGCCGCGACAAGCTGCGCGCCGAGAAGATCATGCAGGACAAGCTGTTCGAGAAGGCCGCCGCCGGCAAGATCGAGCTGGTCTGGAACCACACCATCGACGAGGTGCTGGGCGACGACAGCGGCGTCACCGGCGTGCGCGTGAAGGACGTCAACTCCGGCGTCACCCGCGACATCGAGGCCACCGGCTTCTTCGTGGCGATCGGCCACACGCCGAACACCGGCATCTTCGAAGGCCAGCTCGACATGCACGACGGCTACATCAGTATCCACAGCGGCCAAGGCGGCATGGCCACGATGACATCGGTCCCGGGCGTGTTCGCCGCCGGCGACGTGGCCGACCACGTGTACCGCCAGGCCGTGACCTCGGCCGGCTTCGGCTGCATGGCCGCGCTGGACGCCGAGCGCTGGCTCGACCAGCAGACGCCGGTGGTCTGAGGGCCGGGAATCGGGAATCGGGAATCGCAAGAGCATCGCGTTCAGCGCACTCTTCTGAACAGCCGTCATTCCCGCGAAAGCGGGAATCCATTCTGTCTTGGCGAAACAGCCACATGGATTCCCGCTTTCGCGGGAATGACGCCAAAAGAGCGGCCTGGCATCGCACCCATATCCCCGTATTCCCGAATCCCCGGCATCAAGGTACCCACACCCACCCCATGCACGACATCCGCTTCCACGCCGCGATCGCCGAGCTGCCTGCCGCGGCGTGGGACGCACTGCTTCCGGAACCGAATCCGTTCGTGTCGCACGCTTTCCTGCAGGCTCTGGAAAGCAGCGGCTGCATTCGCCCCGACTGGGGCTGGCAGGCGCACCACCTCAGCCTGCACGAAGGCGAACGGCTGGTCGCGGCCGCGCCGCTGTACCTGAAGGGCAACTCGCACGGCGAGTTCGTGTTCGACTGGAGCTGGGCCAGCGCGTGGGAGCGCGCCGGCGGCCAGTATTACCCCAAGCTGCTCAACGGCGTGCCCTACTCGCCGGTGCCCGGACCGCGCTTGCTCGCCGGTTGCGACGAACGTGCGCCTGCACTGCAGCTCGAACTGGTCCAGGCGATGCGGCACGAAGCCGAGCGGCTGGGCCTGTCATCACTCCACGCCAACTTCCTGCCCGCGCAGGAGCTGGCCGCGTTCGGGGCAGACTGGCTGGCGCGTTCGGACGTGCAGTTCCACTGGCACAACCGGGGCTATCGCGATTTCGCCGAGTTCCTGGCCGCGCTGAACCACAAGAAGCGCAAGAACATCGTGCACGAACGCCGCCAGGTCGCGCTCAGCGGGCTGGCCGTGGAATGGCGCTCCGGCGACAGCCTGGGCGATGAGGAATGGTCGCGCGTTCACCAGCTGTACGAGGCGACGTTCGACATGAAGGGCAACCACGCTGCGCTGACCTCTGCATTCTTCGCTCGGCTGGGCGAACTGGGGCCGGCGATCCAGCTGGCGCTGGCACGCGACGACGGCCACATCGTGGCGATGGCGCTGTTCGTCCAGGGCGGCAACGTGCTGTACGGCCGCTACTGGGGCGCCAGCGTGGACGTGCCGGGGCTGCATTTCGAGCTGTGCTACTACCGCGGCATCGACTACGCCATCGCGCAGGGCCTGCAGCGTTTCGAACCGGGCGCGCAAGGCGAACACAAACTGGCGCGGGGATTCCTGCCCGCGCGAACGCATTCCCGCCATTACCTGGTCAACCGGGACTTTCGCGCCGCCGTGGCGAACGCGCTCGCCGACGAGGCTGCGGCGGTCGATGATTACGCGGCCGAACTGGCCGCGCACAGTCCCTATGCCCGGCGCGAGGCGGCACCCCGATGATCCGCCTGCCCCTGCTGGACGCCCACCAATGGGACCGCTTTCCCGACCCCGGCGAGGCGCTGACCGAACCCAACGGCCTGTTGGCCTTCGGCGGCGACCTGGGTCCGGAGCGCCTGCTGGCCGCGTACAGCCAGGGCATCTTTCCGTGGTTCAGCGAGGGCGAGCCGATCCTGTGGTGGTCGCCCGACCCGCGCTGCACCTTCGACACCGCCAGCGTCCACCTCAACCGCAGCCTGCGGCGGCAACTCCGCGGACGGCACTGGCGCCTCACCGTCGACCACGCGTTCGAACAGGTGATCCGCGCCTGCGCACAGCCGCGCCGCGACGACTCGGGCACCTGGCTGGTGCCGGCGATGATCGACGCCTATGTGCAACTGCATCGGCTGGGCCATGCGCACAGCATTGAAGTGTGGGACGGCGAGCACCTGGTCGGCGGCATCTACGGCGTGGCGATCGGCCGGCTGTTCTGCGGCGAGTCGATGTTCAGCGCCAAAAGCGGCGGCTCGAAGCTGGCGCTGGTCGCCCTCGCTCGGCTGCTTCACGCGATGGGCTTTCCCCTGCTCGACACCCAGGTCAGCAACCCGCATACGCTGGGCCTGGGCGCCGTCGAGATTCCCCGCACGACCTACCTGCAACAAGTGGCGCGACTGGGCCGGTTGCCCGGACGGATCGGCAGCTGGGCGGATCTGACGCCCGAACTGCTCCAGCCCTGCATGGCAAGCCACACGGACGATTGACCGGCCAACCCGCTCCAGCCGCGATCAACCGGCCCGGGCGGTGTACTTGCGCGCCACGTAGTCGTCGAGGATGCCCACGAATTCGTTGGCGATATTGTCGCCACGCAAGGTCATCGCCTTCTCGCCGTCGATGAACACCGGCGCCGCCGGCGCCTCGCCGTTGCCTGGCAGCGAGATGCCGATGTTGGCGTGCTTGGATTCGCCCGGGCCGTTGACGATGCAGCCCATCACCGCCAGGGTGAGGTTTTCCACGCCGTCGTACTTCACCCGCCACAGCGGCATCTGCTCGCGCACGTGTTCCTGCACGGTCTTGGCCAGCTCCTGGAAGAACTCGCTGGTGGTGCGGCCGCAACCCGGGCAGGCGGTGACCAGCGGGGTGAACGAGCGCAGGCCCATGGTCTGCAGCAGCTCCTGCGCCACGATCACCTCGCCGGTGCGCGAGGCGCCGGGTTCGGGCGTGAGCGAGATGCGGATGGTGTCGCCGATGCCTTCCTGCAGCAGCACGGCCAGCGCCGCGGCCGAGGCAGTGATGCCCTTGGAACCCATGCCGGCCTCGGTCAGGCCAAGGTGCAGCGCGTAATCGCAGCGGATGGCCAGATCGCGATACACCGCGATCAGCTCCTGCACGCCGGAGACCTTGCACGACAGGATGATGCGGTCGCGCGCCAGGCCAAGCTTCTCGGCCAGCGCCGCCGAGTCCAGCGCCGAACGAATCAGCGCCTCGCGCGCCACGTGCGAGGCATCCCACGGATCGGCGCGCTTCGCGTTCTCGTCCATCAGCGCGGCGACCATGCCCTGGTCCAGCGAGCCCCAGTTGGCGCCGATGCGCACCGGCTTGTCGTAGCGCAGCGCCTTTTCGATGATCGAGGCGAACTGGCTTTCGTGCTTCTTGCCGAAGCCCACGTTGCCGGGATTGATCCGGTACTTGGCCAGCGCCTCGGCGCAGGCCGGCTCGCGCTCCAGCAGCAGGTGGCCGTTGTAGTGGAAGTCGCCCACGATCGGCACGTCCACGCCCATCATCGCCAGCCGCTCGGCGATGCGCGGCACCGCGGCGGCCGCGGCCGGCGTGTTGACCGTGATGCGCACCATCTCGGAGCCGGCGCGGGCGAGCTCGGCGATCTGTTTCGCGGTGCTGGCCGGATCTTCGGTGTCGGTGTTGGTCATCGACTGCACCACGATCGGCGCACCGCCGCCCACCTTCACCTTGCCCACATGCACGGCCACGCTGGGCCGGCGTTGCGCCGGCTCGGCCGGGTGCGCTTTCTGTACAGCCATCTCACTCATGGATTCAACCGGATAACAGGTCGCGATGGTTCGCGGCGATGTCGGCAAGAATACCCGATCGGGGTTGCCCTTCCGTGGCAAATCGGCGCAGGCTGAACCAGCACGAACCGACTCCCGGACTTTTTTGCAGGCTCGTCCCATGGACGAATTGCCGCAGCGGCTTGATCGGGGTCAATACGGCGCCTCATGCTTCTTCTAAAATTGCGCAGTTATCCAGCCGGGAAACCCCATGCCGAACACCGAGTATTACAACGACAGGGTCGTGCGCCAGTTCCTGCTGGCCGCCGCCGTATGGGGCATCACCGGCATGTCCGTCGGCGTCTACGCCGCCGCCGAACTGATGTGGCCGGCGCTGAACTTCGAGATCCCGTGGCTGACCTTCAGCCGCATCCGGCCCGACCACACCTTCGGCGTGATCTTCGCCTTCGGCGGCTCGGCGCTGATGGGTACCTGCTACTACGTGGTGCAGCGCACCGGCCATGCCCGCCTGGCGTTCACCAAGCTGGCCGGGTTCACCTTCTGGGGCTGGCAACTGGTCTGCGTGCTGGCGATGACCACCATGCCGCTGGGGCTGACCCAGAGCAAGGAATACGCCGAGCCGGAATGGTTCATCGACATCCTGATCGCGGTGGTCTGGGTAAGTTTCGGCGTGGTGTTCTTCGGCTCGCTGGCGCGCCGGCGCATCAAGCACATCTACGTGGCGAACTGGTACTACGGCGCCTTCATCATCGCCGTGGGCCTGCTGCACATCATCAACAACCTGGTCATCCCGGTCTCGCTGACGAAGTCGTATTCGATCTACTCCGGCGTGGTCGATGCGATGGTGCAGTGGTGGTACGGCCACAATGCGGTGGCGTTCTTCCTCACCGCCGGCTTCCTGGGAATGATGTACTACTTCGTGCCGCGGCAGGCGCAGCAGCCGCTGTGGAGCTACCGCTTCTCGATCGTCAATTTCTGGGCGCTGATCTCGGTCTACATGTGGGCCGGCGCGCATCACCTGATGTACACCGCCCTGCCCGACTGGGTGCAGTCGGTGGGCATGGCGTTCTCGCTGGTGCTGCTGATGCCCAGCCTGGGTTCGGCAGCCAATGGCCTGCTCACTTTCAACGGTTCGTGGCACAAGCTGAAAACCGATCCGGCAGCCAAGTTCATGGTGATGTCGCTGGTGTTCTACGGCGCCGCCACGTTCGAAGGCTCGATGATGGCGATCAAGTCGGTGAACTCGCTGTCGCACTACACCGACTGGACCATCGCCCACGTGCATTCGGGTTCGCTGGGCTGGGTGGCGATGATCACCATCGGCTCGCTGTACGCGATGGCGCCCCGTGCGCTGGGCCGCCCGGAGATGCATTCGCGCAAGAGCATGGAACTCCATTTCTGGCTGCACATCATCGGCACCCTGCTGTACGTCGGCTCGATGTGGACAGCCGGCGTCACCGAGGCGCTGATGTGGCGCGCCACCAACCCGGATGGCGCGCTCACCTACGGTTTCCTGGACAGCCTGATCGCGATCAAGCCGATGTACGTCATCCGCTGGCTGGGCGGCGTGTGCATCCTGTCGGGCATGTGGGTGATGGCGTGGAACCTCTGGCACACCGCCGCCGACGCCCGTGCACGGCTGATCAAGCCGATTCCCGTACCCATCCCCGAGCCGGTGCCGCATCAGGTGCCCGCGCCATTGCCCGCGGCCGGCTGAGGAAGATATCGACATGGCCTACAAGCATTTCGAAGCAATTGAAAAACACGTCGGCCTGCTCGGCGTGCTGATCGCGATCATGGTCTCGCTGGGCGGTCTGGCCGAGATCACCCCGCTGTTCATGGAAGCGCATTCGGTGAAGGCGCCGCCGGGCGTGAAGCCATACGACCCGCTGCGGCTGATCGGCAAGGACGTCTACGTGCGGGAGGGCTGCTATCTGTGCCATTCGCAGATGATCCGCGCCCTGCGTTTCGAGACCGAGCGCTATGGCCATTACTCCATCGCGGCCGAATCGGTCTATGACCGCCCGTTCCAGTGGGGCTCCAAGCGCACCGGCCCGGATCTGGCGCGGGTGGGCGGCAAGTATTCCGACGACTGGCAGCGCATGCATCTGATGAACCCGCGCCAGGTCGTGCCGCAGTCGAACATGCCCGCCTATCCGTGGCTGGCGCACAACAAGATCGATGCCGCCGACGTGCAGGCACGCATGCGCGCCTTGCGCCGGCTGGGTGATCCGTATTCCGATGCCGAGATCGCCGGCGCCCCTGCCGCCGTGGAAGGCAAGACCGAACTGGACGCGCTGATCGCCTACCTGCAGGGGCTGGGCATCCGCAACGAACCCGCATCGACCGCGGCGGCCAATGCCGCGGCCAGCGATGGAGGCACGCCGTGACCATCAATCCGATCTGGGGTCACATCACCGGAGTGCTCATCGCGCTGATGATGGTCAGTTTCATCGGCATCTGGATCTGGGCCTGGCGCAAGTACCACAAGCCGACCTTCAACCGCATGGCTCACCTGCCGATGGAAGATGAGCCGGAAACCGATGTCCGTAACGGGGAGAATCATCCATGAGCAATGGCTGGTCGTTGTGGGTGATGTTCCTGGTGGTGCTCAACATGGGCATCACCTTCGCGCTGTTCCTGTGGGCGCCGCGGGCGAAGATTCCCACCCGCCCCGATGGCACCACCGGACACGTGTGGGCGCACGGCACCATCCTGGAAGGGCTGAAAGCGTTGCCGCGCTGGTGGATCGTATTTTCCGGCAGCATGTTCGCGCTCGCCTTTCTCTACCTTTACCTGTATCCGGGCTTCGGCAACCACGAGGGTTCGCTGGGCTGGACCTCCCACGGCCAGTTGCAACAGGAAGTGGCCGCCAATGACGCCAAACTGGCGCCGCTGATGGAGCGCTTCCGCCTGTATCCGGTGGAAAAGCTGGCCGGCGACCCGAATGCGCTGGCCATGGGCAAGGTGCTGTTCGAGGACAACTGCGCCGCCTGCCACCAGCGCAGCGCGAAGGGCAACGTGGCGCTGGGCGCGCCGAACCTCGCCGACGGCGACTGGCTGTACGGTGGCAGCGGCAGCGACATCGCCACCTCGATCCACGACGGCCGCAGCGGCGTGATGCCGCCGTGGGCCAGCCTGGGCGCGGACAACGTCAAGAACCTGGCGCAGTACGTGCTGAGCCTGTCCGGCGCACCGCACGACGCGGCGAAGGCCGCCGCCGGCCAGCCGATGTTCGCCACTTGCGCGGCCTGCCATGGCGCCGATGGCAAGGGCAACCCGGCGCTGGGTGCACCCAACCTCACCGACCAGGTGTGGCTGCATGGCGGCAGCGTGGCCGACATCGAGAAGACCATCGGCGAAGGACGCCAGGGCCACATGCCGGCATGGAGCCCGCGCCTGTCCGACGACCAGATCCGCGTGGTCGCCGCCTACGTCTACCAGCTGTCGCACCCGGTCGATGAACAACGGCAATGACCCCGCCGCCCGGCACGGATCGGCCCGCGGATCGGCGTGGTATCGACAACCGATCGTGTGGCTGGGAGCGTTCGTCTTCGTGGCATCGATCGCCGGTTGCGTGTGGCTGATCGTGGTGGGCACCCGCTACGCCGACACGCCGCTGGACACCTCGCACACCGTGTTCGGCGTACCGGTCAGCGCGCATAGCGCCGCGCCGCCGCCACCAGCCACCGACCCGCCGCGATGAACAGCTACGCGGCGTGGGCCCATCCGCAACTCGCCGCGCAGGTGCTGCGCCTCCGTCGCGACGGCAGCAGCGAGGTCGCCCTGTCGGTCGAATCCATGACGGATGCGCGGCAGGTTTTGCGGCTGGAACAGCTGATCCGCTCGCTGCCCGGCGTAAAACGCGTCGCCATCGATCGCCCGGCGCGCAGGGTGCGCGTGGTGCTGGATGCCGGCCGCACGCCGCTGCCCACCCTGCTGGCGAATTTCGCCGCGGCCGGCTGCCCGGCGCAGCCGCTGCAGCACGCCAGCATCGACGACCTCCGCTCGCAGGAGCAGCACGATGCGCTGAAGCGCCTGCTGGTGGCCGGCATGTGCTCGATGCAGGTGATGACGTACGCCTTCGTCATCTACATCGGCGTGGTCGATTTCGTCGACTTCAGCACGCGCAACCTGTTCCGCTGGCTCGGCCTGCTGACCAGCGTGCCGGTGGTGTTCTATTCGGCGCTGCCGTTCTTCCGCGGCGCGGCGCAGGAACTGCGCGAACGCCGGCTCGGCATCAACCTGCCGGTGGCGCTGGCGGTGGCCCTGGTGTTCCTGGCCAGCATGTTCAACACGTTGCGCGGCAGCGGCGAGATCTATTTCGATTCGGTGACCATGTTCGTGTTCCTGCTGCTGGGCGGACGCTACCTGGAACTGCGCTCGCGCCATCGCAGCGGCGCGATGGGTGACGCGGCGATCGACGGCGCACCCTTGCTGGCGCAGCGCCGCCGTGCCGACGGCGAGCTGGAAACCGTGCCTGCGATGACCCTGCTGCCCGGCGACCGCGTGCACATCGCCGAAGGCACTCGCGTGCCCGCCGACGGCGTGTTGCAGAGCGCCCACGTCGAGCTGGACGAAGCGCTGCTGTCGGGCGAATCGCGACCGGTGCGGCGCGTGCGCGGCGAACCCCTGATTGCCGGCAGCGTGCTGTTGTCCGGCCCCGCCGAATTGCTCGTGGAGCACAGTGGCGACACCACCACAGTGGCGCGACTGGGCGAACTGGCCACCCGTGCGCGGCAGGCGCGCTCGACGATCGCGGCCAGCGATCGCGTGGTCGGCCGCTTCGTGGCGCGGGTGCTGGGCCTGACCGCGCTCACCGCCCTCGGCTGGCTGCTGGTCGATCCGGCGCGTGCGTTCGAGGCGGCGGTGGCGGTACTGGTAGTCGCCTGCCCCTGCGCCTTCGCGTTGACCCGCCCGACCACGCTGACCCGGGCGCTCGGCGTGCTGGCCGGGCGCGGCGTGCTGGTGACCAGCGGCGATGCGCTGGGCCGGCTGGCCGAGGTCGACTACGCGCTGTTCGACAAGACCGGCACGCTGACCGTGCCGCAACTGCAGCACCGCGCGGTCGAACCCCTGCGCGGCGACAGCGTCGAGCGGGTGCTGCAGCTGGCCGCCGCGCTGGCGCATGAAAGCTCGCATCCGCTGGCCCGCGCCCTGGCCGATACCGCGCGCCAACAGGCCTTGCCGCTGCAGGCGCAATCGGTGCAGGTGGTGGCCGGCGCCGGCATTTCGGGCGAGGTGGCCGGTCGCGCACTGTGGCTGGGACGCGCCGACTACGCGCTGGCGCCCAGCGGCCAGCCGGCTCCCGCCGGTGTCGCGGATGCCTTGCTGCTGACCGACGCGGACGGCGTCATCGCGGCCTTCCATCTCGACGAACAACCGCGCACCGATGCGCAACACGTGCTCGAACGGCTGCGCGGGGACGGCATCACCACCAGCATGGCCAGCGGCGACGCGAGCAGCCGCGTGGCCACGATGGCCGCCCGCCTGGGCATCGCCGACTGGCACGCCCGGCAGTCGCCGGCCGACAAGCTCGAACGCCTGCAGGCAGCTCATGCCGAGGGCCACACCACGCTGGCAGTGGGCGACGGCAGCAACGACGCGCCGCTGCTGGCCGGTGCCGACGTCTCCGCGGCGCTGGCCTCCGGCACCGAACTGGCCCAGGCCCATGCCGACCTGCTGCTGATGGATGGACGTCTGAACGGACTCATCGACGCGCGCGCGATCGCCCGTCAGCTGCAGCAGGTCACCGCGCAGAGCCGCCGCTGGGCGCTGGCCTACAACCTCTGCGCGGTGCCGTTCGCCGCGTTCGGCATGGTGCCGCCGTGGCTGGCCGGCATCGGCATGTCGCTCAGCTCGCTGGTGGTGGTGCTGAACGCGCTGCGCGTGGGACGGCCGGAGGCCACGGCCGATGACCGCGCCGACCCGGCCACCGGCGCACGCGAGTTGCCCGCATGAACATTTTGCTGGTGCTGATTCCGGTGACCCTGGTGATCGTGGTCGTGGCCGTGCGGCTGTTCTTCTGGGCGGTCAACCACCAGCAGTTCGACGACCTGGACAGCCCGGCGGTCCTGCCACTGCTGGACGAGCCGGCTACGGACCCGACGCCCGCTGAGTTGCCGGTTGATCCACCGGCGGAGGCGTCGGCCGATCGGTCGGCACCAGCCGACGCAGGGCCACCTGCAACAGGCGACGCTGCAGGCGATCGGCCAGCGTAAGCGGATCGACCAGGCCCATCCGCGCCAGGGCCTCGGCCTCACCCGGCGCCACTTCGCCCGGTCGACACGCGGCCAGCAGCAGGCCGAGCTTGCCGCGCCAGCTGGCGCCAGCGTGTTTCAGCCACTCCAGCGCCGGCAACAGGCGTTGCTCGACTTCGCTGAAATCGCTGCCGAACGGAAACTCGGGCAGCACGCCGTGCTGCCGGAACGGCGCCAGCGTCTTGCGCAGGTGGAGCGGGCGATGCAGACGCCAGCTGTCGGGTATCACGAAGTCCGCGGCCAGCTTGCCGTGCGCCTTGGCCTCGGCGCACAGCGCGTCGAGGAAACGCGCGTCGGTGATCGCCAGCATCGCCTCGATGCACTCGCTATCGCTCTTGCCACGCAGGTCGGCAATGCCGTACTCGGTGATGATGATGTCGCGCAGGTGGCGCGGGATGGTGGTCTGGCCGTAGCTCCAGCGGATGTTGCTCTCGATGCCGCCCTTGCTGCTGCGGGTGGCGCGCAGCAGCAGCACCGAGCGCGCATCGGGCAGTTCGTGCGCCATCGCCACGAAGTTGTACTGGCCGCCGACCCCGCTGACCACGCCGCCATCCTCCAGCGTGTCCGAAACCACCGCGCCCAGCGCGGTGGCCATCATGCAGGTGTTGAAGAAGCGGGCGCCGCGCCGCTGCAGCATGGCCAGCGACTGGTGCGTGCCGTAGAGCTGGTTGACGTTGGACACCGCGCACATGTCGATCGCGTCCGGGTCGGCCGCCTCGGTGGCGTCGAGCCAGGCATACAACTCGCGCGAGCCCAGGAAGAACGCGCCGCGCAGGTAGTGCCCGCCCGGCGTTTCCGGACTGAGCCGGCCCGCCGCCGCGGCGCGTTCCAGCGCCAGGTTGTCCCAGCTGCGCCGCTTGAGGATGCCGCCCCGCTGCAGGTGCATGAAGCCGTCCATCACCATCTCGCTGGCGCCGTACAGGCCGGCCTCGAACGGGGCCAGCCCGCCCTGCCAGCCGGCCAGTGCGTGGGTGACGCCGGCCGGGTCCAGCGCCACCAAGGCGCGACGCCACTGGATGTTGTTCTGCTGGCGCAGCAGCAAGGCCTTCACCAGCGCATCGGACAGTGCGCCGATGCCGATCTGCAGGCAGCCGCCATCCTTCACCAGCGCGCTGGCATGCAGGCCCAGCGCATACTCGGCCAGGCCCACCGGCGCGCGGGGCAGCGCGAACAGCGGCGGCGAATGCGGTGGCCGCAGCTCCACGTCGAAATAGGTTTCGGCCACCTCGGCGTCCCCGCCGAGGTACGGCAGGTCCGGATGCACCACCGCCACGCACATCGGCCGCGGCTTGCCGGCCAGCTGGGTCAGCCGCAGGAAATCCAGGGTCAGGTCCGGGTTGCACGACAGGCTGTAGTGCACCCCGTCGGGTCCCTCGCGACGGGCCACCAGCTGCACCAGCAGGTTGATGTCCTGCACCACCAGGTCGCGCGCGACGTGGGTGTAGTTCTGGCTGATGTAGCTGCGTTGCGCGCTGCCCGAATGCAGCATCGCGCCCGACTGCAGGTAGAACTCGTGCACCTCGACGTTGGCCGGCAACGCGTCGCGCGCCTGGTCCAGCGCGTACTGCGGATCGACCGCATCGGCGCCGAAGTGGCGTTCCAGGAACGGTTGCAGGAAGCGCTGCTCCAGCCCCGGCGATGCCTGCGGCCGGGTCAGCGACAGCGCGGTATACAAACGCATCGAGCGCGTGGCGTCGGCGCTGATCGCCCGGTAGATCGCATTGAGCAGTTCGTGCGGCTTGCCCAGGCCCAGCGGTGCAGCGATGCGCAGGTCCGGCCCCAGCACGTCCATCAGGTAGCGTGCGCAGGCATCGGTGTCGGCGTAGCGTTGCTCGATCGGCATGCGCGCGATGATGCCAGAAGGCCGATGAAGGCGCCGCGTCGACAGGCCATCGCCTACACTCGGCCCATGCCCACACCCCTGATCCCCTCCACCCCGAGCCGCCTGCTGGCCGAACAGGCCTTGAGCCGTGCGGCCGGCGCGCCCCTGCTCAGCGGCAATGCGGCGCAGCTGCTGATCGATGCGGCCGCCCATTACGACGCCTGGCTGGCGGCGATCCGCGGCGCGCAACATCGGGTGCTGCTGGAAAACTACATCGTGCGCGACGACGAGGTCGGCCGCGCGTTCCGCGACGCCCTGGTCGAGCGCGCCCGCTCCGGCGTGTTCGTCGCCGTGGTCACCGACTGGGTCGGCTGCCTGGGCCAGTCGCGCCGTTCGTTCTGGGCGCCGCTGCACGCGGCCGGTGGCGAAGTGCGCGTGTTCAATCCGCCCCGGCTGGGCCAGCCACTGGGCTGGATCAGTCGCGACCATCGCAAGCTGCTGGTGGTGGACGGCGTCCAGGGTTTCCTGTCCGGCGTGTGCATCAGCGCGAAGTGGTTGGGTGACGAGCGGCGCAACGTGCCGCCGTGGCGCGACACCGGCATGGCCCTGCAGGGGCCGGCCGTGGCCGAGCTGGAGGCCGCCTTTGCGCAAAGCTGGGGCGAGACCGGCGCCGCGCTGCGCCCGCTGCCGGCGGCGCCGGTGGCGGAAAGCCCGGTCGGCGAGGTGTCGCTGCGGGTGATCGCCACCCAGCCGTCCACCGCCGGCATGTACCGGCTGGACCAGCTGATCGCCTCGATGGCGCGCAAGACGTTGTGGCTGACCGACGCCTATTTCGTGGGCGTCGCCCCCTACGTGCAGGCGCTGATCGCCGCCGCCCGCGATGGCGTGGACGTGCGCCTGCTGGTACCCGGCAGCAGCGACATCCCGGTGGTGGCGGGCATGTCGCGCTCGGGTTACCGGCCGTTGCTGAAGGCCGGCATCCGGGTGTTCGAGTGGAACGGTTCGATGCTGCACGCCAAGACCGCGGTGGCCGATGGCCAGTGGGCCCGGGTCGGTTCGTCCAACCTCAACATCGCCAGCTGGCTGGGCAACCACGAGATCGACGTGGCGGTGGAGGATGACGGCTTCGCCGGCCAGCTGGCCGCGCAATACGAAAAGGACCTGGGCAACGCCACCGAGATCGTGCTGGCCTCGCGCCGGCGCCGTGGCGGCAACGGCGAGAGCGAACGGGTGTGCAGCAGCGAGGCGCGACGGCCACGGGTACGCCACGGCGGCGGCAGCTCGGGTCGCGCGGCAGCGGGCGCCTTGCGCATCGCCAACAGTGTCGGCGCGGCGCTGACCAACCGCCGCGTGCTGGGCGACACCAGCAGCAGCCCGCTGATGATCGGCGCGGGGGTGCTGCTGGCGTTGGCGGTGGTGGCCTTCCTGTGGCCGGCCTGGATCGGCTGGCCGCTCGGCGTCATCGCGGTCTGGTTCGCCTTGAACCTGGGCATCCGCAGCTGGCGCGTACGCAAGCGCCGCTGGCGCGAACTGCGCGATGCGGGCGACGACGACTGAAGCGGCGGGCAGTCTTGATGCTGTTCCTGCGCTTACCGCGTCAAGCAGATGTTTTCCAACAACTTGATACCGTGCGTCGTGCTAGGCTCGCGCCCTTATGTCAGCGCCGTACGACCGCACCGAAACACGCCACATCCTCACCCCCAGCTCGCTCAACCGGCTGGTGCGCGACCTGCTGGGCGATGCCCTGCCGCAGGTGTGGATCGAGGGTGAACTGTCCAACGTGGCCAAGCCTGCGTCCGGGCACCTGTACTTCACCCTGAAAGACAGCGGCGCCCAGGTACGCTGCGCGATGTTCAAGATGAAGGCCGGCGCCCTGCGCTTCCGTCCGGTCGACGGCATGCAGGTGCTGCTGCGCGCCAGGGTCGGCCTGTACGAGCCGCGCGGCGAGTTCCAGCTGGTCGCCGAATACATGGAGCCGGCCGGCGAAGGCGCGTTGCAGCGCGAGTTCGAGCAACTGAAGGCACGGCTCGACGCCGAGGGTCTGTTCGACCCGGCACGCAAGCGCGCCCTGCCCGCCTACGCGCGACGCATCGGCGTGATCACCTCGGCCACCGGCGCGGCGATCCGCGACGTGCTCAGCGTGCTGGCGCGGCGCTGGCCGCTGGCCGATGTGGAGATCCTGCCGGTGCCGGTACAGGGTCGCGAGGCGCCGCCGGCGATCGTCAACATGCTGCGCAAGGCATCAAACGGCGCACGCCACGACGTGCTGCTGCTGACCCGCGGCGGCGGCTCGCTGGAAGACCTGTGGGCGTTCAACGACGAGGCGGTGGCGCGGGCGATCCACGCCAGCGCGGTGCCGGTGGTGAGCGCCGTGGGCCACGAGATCGATTTCAGCATCGCCGACTTCGTCGCCGACCTGCGCGCACCCACGCCCTCGGCAGCCGCCGAATTGCTGGTGCCCGACGCGGTGGCGGTCGGCCGCCACCTGCGGCAGCTGCGGCAGCGCCTGGCCACCCTGCAGCAACGCCGGCTGCAGGCACATTCGCAACGCGTCGATCACCTGTTCGCGCGGCTGCAGGCCCAGCGCCCGCAAGCGCGCCTGGCGCGCGACCGGGAACGCCTGCACCACCTGCGCCACCGCCTGCTGGTGGTGCTGCGCGAACAGGGCCAGCAACGCGGCACCCGGCTGGAACGATTGCAGGCCCGACTGCTGGCACGACATCCCGGCGCCCGGCTGCCGCTGCTGGCACGGCGCATCGCCGAACACGATCAGCGCCTGCGCGGCGCCATCGCGCAAATCCTCGAACGACGGCAAACCGCCCTGCGCCACGCCGGCCACGCCCTGCACGCGATCAGCCCGCTGGCCACGCTGGAACGCGGCTACGCGATCGTGTTCGACGCCGACGGCAACGTGCTGCGCTCGGCGAAGAATGTCGCGCCCGGCACCCCGCTGCGCGCGCGACTGGCGGATGGGGAGCTGGGGCTACGGGTGCGTGAGGACTGAGCAGCGCAGCGGCGCAGCGGCGCATGCCCTGATCGGGACGATCTGGCTCGACCTAGCAAGGACAGGCAGGCGAGGACAGGCAGGCGAGGACGGGATCGTTCGGCCGTCACTCGAATCCCTCCCTGCTGTTCAGCGGCCATGCCGGGATGGCGCCTGGCGACCGCGCCACTACATGCCGTGGGACACCTTCATGCCGAACTTGCTGCAGCCGAGAATCGATCCGCCCAACCCGGAATGATTGAACGGGCTGATGTGCGGTTGCATGGTGACCTTGACGGTATCGCCATCCTTTTTCACATCCACGATCCGCTCGATTCCGGCATCCGACCCGTAACTGAAGTTCTGGCTGGTGTACACGTTTCCCGAACCGTAGTCCGTATCCACATGTCCGGCATAGACGTCGCGAGAGCCACCGAGCACCGCCGAAATGCTGGTTACCAGGTAATACCTGCCAAGTTTCATCCGGGAGAACTGGAACTCGCCGTTCTCGTTGGGCTTGGCTTCCATCCGGGCGACGACCAGGTCCGGGTCCGTCAGCACCTGGTCCCTGCCGGGCTTTGCCTTCTTGCCGAGCGCCAGGATCTGCTGCAGGTAGGGCGTCGCTGGATACAGCAGCACCGGCTGGCTTCCCAGTACGAGATTGCCCCGCCAGCTCCCGCACACTTGTCCCCTGATGATCGAGTGCCCCGGCTCCAGCGCGGCCTTGGCGGCAGCCAGATCAAACGGCACGTTCGGCTTGAGGATATTCACGACAGGCCTGGTCACCGGAATCGTGGTACGCGACTGCTCCAGAGTTTCCGCCGCCGTCCGGGCAGGTTCGACCTGATCCGGCAAGGCGGGCCGACCGGCCTCGAACTTGCCGACCATCGCGCACAGCCGCTCCGGCACGCCTTTGCTCTCGTTGCCGGGGGACACAATCGAGGTGAATGAAATCCCGGAGGGTTGCTGAACCTGGATCAGCGTCGGAACGGGAGACGGCGGCTTGCCGATCCCCATGCTGGGATTCGGGCTGCCGTAGTCCGGCTCGGTGGCGATCACGTAGCCGTCGGCGGTGGCGATCTTCCGCACATCGTCGAACGCCTGTTTCACGCTTAGCCCGGCACGAGTGGACGTCACCGTGAAAAAGCGCGCGCCATCGCTCACCGTGACTACATGCAGGTTATCCGTGCATGACGCCGTGGCCATGCCGATGGCCGGCGCCGCCATCAAGATCAGAAACGGGACAATCGTCCGCATCGATCGCTTGTTCAACGAAATAATCATCGGTCCTCCATGACATGTATCCACCAGGCATCCACGTGCCCACGTTCGAACCACGCGCTCAACGAACCGCATGATCAACGATCATCAATCCGGCATGCCCGTGGTGCGGGAGCATAGCATCCGGCCACGGACATGGTGCTGCCGATGCCGCGACATGGCGCATCCACGCAGGCCGCCTCACAGCCTCTGAACACCGCGACGTCCTATGCTTGACGGATCGCCAGCGCAGGCCAACGCCATGTTGAACAAGACCTACCCCTACTACCTCGCCAACCGGCCGCAGACATCGAAGACGATGCTGGACGTGCGCGACAAGTACAGCGGCAAGCTGGCCACTCGCGTCGCGGTGCCGGATGCGAAGGCCATCGAGAAGGCGATCGCGGCCGCGGTGAAGGCGGCCAGACCGATGCGCGAGTTCAAGCCGTGGGCGCGGCAGGCGGTGTTGCAGCACTGCGTCGCGCGCTTCAGCGAACGCCGCGACGAACTGGCCGAGGCCCTGTGCATCGAGGCGGGCAAGCCGATCAGGGATGCCGCCGGCGAAGTCACCCGGCTGATCGAGACGTTCCGGATCGCCGCCGAGGAAGCCGTGCGGATCAACGGCGAGACCATCAACCTGGAACTGGCCAGCCGTCTGGACGGCTATCACGGCTACACCAGGCGGGTGCCGCTGGGGCCGGTGTCGTTCATCACGCCGTTCAACTTCCCGCTCAACCTGGTGGCGCACAAGGTAGCGCCGGCGATCGCCGCCGGCTGTCCGTTCGTGCTCAAGCCGGCGGAGAAGACCCCGATCGGCGCGCTGATCATCGGCGAGGTGCTGGCCGAGACCGACTTGCCGAAGGGCGCGTTCTCGATCCTGACCCTGGATGGCGCGCACGCCGCGCCGCTGGTCGAGGACGAACGCTTCAAGCTGCTCTCGTTCACCGGCGGCCAGATCGGCTGGGACCTCAAGGCCCGCGCCGGGCGCAAGAAGGTGGTGCTGGAACTGGGCGGCAATGCCGCGTGCATCGTCGACGCCGACCAGGGCCCGAAGCTGGACAAGGTGGTCGAGCGCCTGGTGTTCGGCGCGTTCTACCAGTCCGGCCAGAGCTGCATCGGCGTGCAGCGCATCTACGCCCACGCCGACATCTACGATGCGCTGAAGCGCAAGCTGGTCGCCGCCACCAGGAAACTCAAGGCCGGCGACCCGAAGGACAAGAACGTGTTCCTCGGCCCGATGATCGACGAGGCTGCTGCCGAGCGCCTGCACGGCTGGATCATGGAGGCGAAACGGACCGGCGGAAAAATCCTCTGCGGCGGCAAGCGCAACGGCAACATGCTCGACGCCACCCTGATGGAAGGCGTACCGAGCGATGCCAAGGCCAGTCGCCAGGAAGCGTTCGGCCCGTTCGCCCTGCTCGTCCCGTACCGGAAATTCGACGAGGCGATCGCGATGGTCAACGACTCCGACTACGGCATGCAGGCCGGCATCTTCACCGACAGCCTGGACCACGCGATGCGCGCGTGGAACGAACTGGAACAGGGTGGCGTGGTGGTCAACGACATCCCCAGCTTCCGGGTGGACAACATGCCGTACGGCGGCATCAAGCTTTCCGGCCTGGGCCGCGAAGGCATCCGCTACGCGATCGAGGACATGACCGAACTCCGCCTGATGGTGATGCGCGAGTCTGCGTAGCAGCGCGCTCCTACAACGCGCCGGGCCTGGTCGCCTCCACGTTCCAGCCCATCGCGTTGTACCAGCGGTAACGTGCTATGCCGGCGTATTCGTGCAGCGCCATGTCGGCCATCGCGAAGTTGTACGACAAGGGCTTCCATGAGGCGACGCCGCTGACGTAGTCGGCACGTACCGGCGTGGCATGGATGCCGAAGTGGTTGAAGTACAGCATGCCCCGACGCAGGTGGAAGCCGGACGAAACCAGCAACACGCGATCGGCGCCATACGCCTTCAGCAACGGGCCGCTGAACTGGGCGTTCTGCCAGGTGTTCATGCTGCGCGGTTCCAGCAGCAGGTCGGCGGGATCGACGCCGAGCCGCTGCAGGTCCAGCGCATAGATCGCCGCCTCCGGCTGGCCCAGTCCACGCGCATCGCCGCCGCTGACCTCGACCTTGCACTCGCGTGGCGCCTGCCGGCAGGCGCGGTACAGCATCGCCGCCTTGCTGATCCTGCCGTAGGCAAACAGGCTGGCCTCGACCGAACCTGCATCGCCTGCGCGCACCGTGCCGGCGCCCAGCAACACGATCGCGTTGCGCTGGCCCCAGACGATCGGCACGTCGGCCACGACTTCCGCTTGCAGATGCGCCAGCAGCCAGCTCGGCAGCGGCCCGCAGCCGGTCGCCAGCAACAGCAGCACGGCCAGGCCGAACAGCACCCGGCTGCTGCGCCGCCAGCGCAGCCATGCCAGGACGCTGGCCAGCACGATCAGGATCAGCAACGCGTTCATGGTCATGGATCGGTGATTCCGGACAGGTCGGTGGATGATGGCGGGTGCTGATGTCATTATGCCGGTGCCCCGCGCCGACGCGATCGCAGGCCATGCCGGAGGCATGGCGACGGGGAATCCGCCCGGCATGGATCAACGCATCGGAGTCTGCGCATGACCACCCTCGTCTTCGTGCACGGCTGGAGCGTCACCGACACCTCCACCTATGGCCAGTTGCCGCAACAGTTGCAGCGGCACGCGGTCGCGGCCGGCGTCGCGCTGAGCTTCGCCGACATCTGGCTTTCCGAGTACGTGAGTTTCGACGACGCGGTGACCGTGGCCGACCTGGTGCGCGGTTTCGACCACGCCTTGCGCGACCTGCACCTGCTCGACGCCAGCTTCGCCTGCATCACGCACTCGACCGGCGGCCCGGTGATCCGCGAGTGGCTGCGCGCCCAGCGCGACCGGCCCGCCACGCACAGCACGATCCGGCTCAGCCACCTGGTGATGCTGGCGCCGGCGAACTTCGGTTCCGCCCTGGCGCAACTGGGCAAGAGCCTGCTGGGCCGGCTCAAGTCGTGGTTCGACGGGGTGGAGCCGGGCCAGCGGATACTCGACTGGCTGGAGCTGGGCAGCGCGCAGTCGCTGTCGCTCAACCTCGACTACATCCACGGCGACGATCCGGTGAAACGCGGCCAGTTCGCGTTCGTGCTGACCGGCGACCGCCCCGACCGCACGCTGTACGACCACCTCAACAGCTACACCGGCGAAGACGGCTCCGACGGCGTGGTGCGCATCGCCGCGGCCAACCTCAACGCCCACCACGCCGTGCTGTCGCCGCAAGGCAGCCGCGATGGCGACATCGACACGCTGGCGCTCAACCTCAGCCGCGGCCCGCGCTGCGCGTTCAAGCTGATCGCCGGCACCGCGCACTCCGGCGACCGCCTGGGCATCATGGCCGCCGCGGCGCCCGACACCGTGGCGGCGATCCTGCGCTGCCTGCAGGTGCGCAGCGCGGATGACTACGAAACGCTGTGCGACGCGTTCGACCGCGAGAACGCCGCCCGCGACGCCGACAAGGTGGAGCTGGAACCGGCCGGCCCGTTCGCGCCGCGCGTGCACATCCACGACCCGCGCAGCCTGCTGATCGTGCGGCTCACCGACGAGGCCGGCGAACCACTGACCGGCGCCGGCTTCCTGCTCACCGCCGGCGTGCCGGCCAGCGCCGACCTGCTACCGGAAGGCTTCCTGCTCGATCGCCAGGCCAATTCGAAACAGCGCACCACGATCTCGCTGTTCCTCGACTACAGCCTGCTCGCCGGCGACGCCCGCGTGGCCGACCCGCGCAACAGCCGCAAGACCCTGCGCCCCGCCGTCGCCAGCCATCGTCCGTACGGCGCCAGCGTGCAACCGGTGGACCTGGCCGGCCTGGTCCATCACGCGCTGGCGCAAAGCGACCGGCGCGACGACCTGTTCGCCATCCTCGGGCCACACCAGACCACCGTGCTCGACGTGGTGCTGCCGCGCAAGGTGCGCGAAGGCGTGTTCCGGTTGACCCAGGATCTGCGCCCCGAGGACTTCCGCCGGCCGGTGCCCGGCGCCGTGATCAGCTGATGGCACGGCCGTGTCCACGACTACTCGGCGCGAGGGCAACACTGGCTGACTGACCCGGGCCCCGATGCGATGCGGCGCATGATGGATCGGCGATACTGCGCACTCGCGACATCCGCGCTCCCGATCCGTGTCGGGGCCCGACCGGATTGGCGCCTTGCGGTATTTGTCGATCCGGCCCTGGCATGCAAAAGAAACCGATCTTCTTCGACCCCTCCGGCCGGCGCGCCAGCCATGTCTCGCGGCTGGCCCTGCTGGCCGGGGTGGTCAGCACCCTGTTCGTGGTGGCCTGCGCGATCAGCCTGTTCGTGGGCCCGACCATGGACGGCCTGCACATCGGCGAACACGCCCGCACGCGACATGCCCTGGCCACCGTGAAGGCGGCTGCCCCGGAACTGCTGAAGCCCGCCGCGAAGCTGGCCGCCGAAGTGCGTGCGCGGCAGAAGCTGTTGCACGCCCCGAAAACGCATGCGAGCAAGGCGGCCGCCAGCCACGTGCCGCCGCCTTCGCTGGACAAGCCGGCCGGCCGGCCGCTGGCGATCGGCTTCTACGTCAACTGGGACGACAGCAGCTATTCCTCGCTGAAGCGCAGCCTGCCCCAGCTGGACTGGGTGATTCCGTCGTGGATGAGCCTGAGCGGCAAGGACATGGCGCTGCACACCAGCGTCGATGCGAAGGCGATCAACCTGATCCGCAAGCAGAAGCCCTCCACGCCGATCCTGCCCCTGCTGCAGAACGCGGTGGACGCGAACTGGGACGGCCCCGGCCTGGCGCGCCTGCTGGCCGATCCGGCGCGGCGGCAGGCGCGCATCGGGGAGATCGTGGCGTTCGTGGCGGCCAACCACTTCCAGGGCGTGACGATCGACTTCGAGGACCTTCCCGAGTCCGCGCAACCCGACCTGAAAGCCTTCCTCGGCGAACTCAACGACGCGTTCGACCCGCATGGCTGGGGCATCGTGCTGTCGGTGCCGTTCGACGACGCCAGCTGGGACTATGCCGGCTACGCGGACATCGTCGACTTCGTGGTGCTGATGGCCTACGACGAACACTGGGCCGGCAAGACGCCGGGCAGCATCGCCGGCCAGCAATGGTTCGAGCAGACACTCGAAAAGCGCATGAAGGAGCTGGACCCGGAGCAGACCATCGTGGCGATCGGCAGCTATGGCTACGACTGGTCGCACGGCAACAATGCCGAGGCGCTGACCTTCCAGGACGCGTTGGACCGCGCCAGCGACGCCCAGGCCGACATCGCCTTCGACCCTGACACGCAGAATCCGCATTTTTCCTACGACGAGGACGACGGCAGCACCCACCAGGTCTGGTTCCTCGACGGCGTCACCGCGTACAACCAGATCCACGCCGCCGACGAGTACAAGCCCTACGGCTACGCCCTGTGGCGGCTGGGCTCGGAAGATCCGTCGGTGTGGTCGGTGTTTGGCCGTCCGTATGGCGCGTCCGCGCCCGACCCGTTGCGCACCATCGGCGCCGGTGAGGACATCGACATCGAAGGCCAGGGCGAGGTGCTGGAAATCGCCTCGCAGCCTTCCGCCGGCGCACGCAGCATCGAGGTGGACAAGGACGACGCCAGCATCGATGACGAAAGCTACACCGCCCTGCCCAGCTCCTACGTGATCCAGCGTGCGGGCACCCTGCCGCACAAGATCGCGCTGACCTTCGACGACGGCCCCGACCCCGAATGGACGCCGCAGATCCTCGACATCCTCAAGGCGAAGCACGTTCCGGCCACCTTCTTCATCATCGGCGAGAACGCCGAGATGTCGCCGAAACTGGTGCAACGCGAAGTCGCCGAAGGCCATGACGTGGGCAACCACACCTTCACCCACCCCAATCTGGGTGACAGTCCGCCAGGCATCGTCTCGCTGGAACTCAACGCGACCCAGCGGCTGTTCGAGGCGCTGACCGGCCACTCGATGCGGCTGTTCCGCGCGCCCTATTTCGGCGACGCCGAACCGACCACCGCCGACGAACTGGTGCCGATCGAGATCGCGCAGAAGATGGGCTACCTGTCGGTCGGCCTGCACGTGGACGCCGAAGACTGGCAGCGCCCCGGCGTCGACGCCATCGTCGACAACGTGCTGAACGCCATCAACACCAAAAACGTGGAGCGCAAAGGCCAGGTGGTGCTGCTGCACGACGGCGGCGGCGAGCGCTCGCAGACGATCGCCGCGTTGCCACGAATCATCGACAGCCTGCGGGCGCAGGGCTACCAGTTCGTCACCGTATCGGAGCTGGCCGGACTCACCCGCGCGCAGACCATGCCGCCGATCGCGCCCGGCTCGCTGTCGCAATGGACCGACCGCGTGGTGTTCCTGGCGCTGGGCTTCTTCGGCCACTTCATCCGCTGGCTGCTGACCACGGCGATCGCGCTGGGCGTGGCGCGACTGATCCTGCTGGGCGGCCTGGCCCTGCTCAACCGCGCCCGCGAGAAGCGGCGCGTGGCACCCGTGCTGGGCGAACAGCCGCCCCTGGTCTCGGTGCTGATTCCTGCCTACAACGAGGAAAAGGTGATCGCCAGCTCGATCCGCCAGATCCTCAAGAGCCGCTACGCGAACCTCGAAGTTATCGTGGTCGACGACGGTTCGGTCGATGCCACCTCGGCCGTGGTGCGCCAGCACTACGCCGACGAGCCGCGGGTGCGCCTGCTCACCATCCCCAACGGCGGCAAGGCGCATGCCGTCAACACCGCCTTGCGCGAAGCCCACGGCGCGGTGGTGGTGGCGCTTGACGCCGACACCCAGTTCGAGCCGGACACCATCCCGCGCCTGGTGCGCTGGTTCGCCGATCCCAAGGTCGGCGCCGTCGCCGGCAACGCCAAGGTCGGCAACCGGATCAACCTGATCACCTTGTGGCAGGCGCTGGAATACATCACCGCGCAAAATCTCGAGCGCCGCGCGCTGGCCGCGCTGGGCGCGATCACCGTGGTGCCTGGCGCGGTGGGTGCATGGCGCCGCGAAGCCCTGGAACAGCTCGGCGGCTTCCCCGCCGACACGCTGGCCGAAGACCAGGACCTGACCATCGCCGTGCAGAAGGCCGGCTTCAAGACCCTGTTCGATGCCGAGGCGATTGCCTGGACCGAGGCCCCCGACAGCGCCCGCGGCCTCGCCCGCCAACGCTTCCGCTGGGCTTACGGCACCTTGCAATGCCTGTGGAAGCACCGCAACGCCACCTTCAATCCCCGCTACGGTTCGCTGGGCACCATTGCATTGCCGCAGGTGTGGCTGTTCCAGATCCTGTTCTCGGTGGTCTCGCCGCTGGTCGACCTGGTGCTGGTCTGGCAGATCGTCAGCACCGGCCTGGACTACCTGCAACACCGCGGCCAGTTCGACGACACCAACCTGCTCCGCATGCTGGTGTTCTACGCCGCCTTCATGGCCATCGACCTGGCCGCCTGCGCACTCGCCTTCGCGATGGAGAAGAAGGAAAAGTGGAGCCTTCTGTGGTGGCTGGTGCTGCAACGCTTCGGCTACCGCCAGCTGATGTACTACGTGGTGGTGCGTTCCGTCTGGACGGCCATCAAGGGCCCGTCGGTGGGCTGGGGCAAGCAGGAGCGCAAGGCCACGGTGACAACCGACGAGACGATGGCGTCCTGAGGCAACCGGCGCCCGGGCGTGGCACTTGACATAAAGGTTCCATGGAAACAATATGCGTTCCATGGAACCTTTCTGGTGAACCGGACGTGCCGAACGCATCGAAGCAACAAGTCCCGCCCAATCCGCTGCATGCCCACCTGGGTTACTGGCTGCGACTGGTCTCCAACCAGGTGTCCGGCTCTTTCGCCAGCGCCCTGCAGGAACGGCAGCTCTCCGTCGCCGAATGGGTCGCACTCAACCATGTCGAAATGCATCCCGACATCACCGCCGCGTCGCTCGCCGACGCGATGGGCATGACCCGCGGCGCCGTTTCCAAGGTGCTGGACAAGCTGCTGACCAAGAACTTGTTGCTGCGCACCCCGAGCCCGCAGGACAGCCGCGCGCAGTTGCTGGCACTGACCCGGTCCGGAAAGCGCCTGCTGCCTGCGCTCACCGACATCGCCAACGGCAACGACAACCACTTCTTCTCCGTCCTGGCCGTCAGCGAGCGGAGCGAGCTGCGCAGGCTTCTGCAGAAACTTGCCGATGCCCACCCGTTCAGCGCGGCACCTGTCGATTAGGCAGCACGCGTCGACACCCTGACCTCAACCTTCCATGCACGAACCAGGAGAAACCCCATGAGTGAGGCGATGGCCCACCTTCAAGCCGCGCAAGCGCAAGCCATGGCCGTTCGTCCCCGCGTGGGCGGCTTTCCGTACCTCGCCGAAACGCTGAGGCGCGCGGGCGTGACACGGAATGTGTGGCAGCTGCCCGCCTGCCAGAGTCTGTACCTGACCGAGCGCGGCGCGGTGCTGCAACAAGGCACGCCGCTGGTGTCCGGCATGGCTGATGTGCCCGGCTTCGATCAGCCCGCGCTGGTCCGCGCGCTGCGCACCGACCAGGCCGGGGAAAGCAGCTTTCCGGACTTCCTGCTGGCCAGCTGGAACGCGGGCGTGGTGCGCTATGAGGTCGACCTGCTCGAACGGCAGGTGACCTATTACGGCTGCAACGGCGAGTCCTATGTCGAACACTATCCGGCAGTGTCGCTGTAATCGGTGAGCAGGACACCGAACGGGTTCCCGCTCAGCCGTTGCCGCGCACCCGCATGGTCAGCCCCTTCAGGAAGTTCCGCAGCAGTTGGTCGCCGCACAGCTTGAAGTTCTTGTGGTCGCTCTGGCGGAACAGCGCGCTGAGTTCGGGCTTGGAGATCGGCAGGCCGGCGGCTTCGAGGATGTCGTGCATGTCGACGTCCTTCAGCTCGAAGGCCACGCGCAACTTCTTCAACACCACGTTGTTGGTGACGCGCTTCTCCGGCGGCCGCGCCGGGCGGCTGTCGTCCTTGCCGCGGCGGTGGAACACCAGGCCGTCCAGGAACAGCGCCAGTGTCTGGTTGCCGCATTCCAGATAACCCGGCTCGTTGTCCTTCTTCAGGAAGCCCTGCACGTCTTCCTTCGTGACCGGGGCATCGGCATCGGCCAGGTGGATCAGCTCGACCACCTTGCCGTCGCTGAGGTCGAGCATGTAGCGGATGGAACGCAGTACGTCGTTGTTGATCATGTCGGTCCGGTGGATGGCGCGCAGGGGCGCCATGCTACCGCGCCGCACCCGGTTTGACCCCGTTTCCCCGTTCACGGCGTTTCACCTTTCACCACCTGGAGAGGAGAACCGCCCGATGAAACTGAAAGCCCTGTTGCACAGCCTGCTGCTGGCCTTGCTGGTGATACTCACCGGTTGCAGCGTGTCGCGGCCCGCCAACGACACCCCCGCGCGCAAGAACGACAGCGCACCCACGCCACCGGCCGGGCCGGTGGTGGAACCAGTGGCAGAGCCCGCGCCAATCAGCCCCCAGGCTACGGCGCAAGCCAAGCTCCAAGGCAACAGTCCGAGCGACAGTCCCGCCGATCGCTCTTCATCCGCCGCCGGCCAGGTTGTCCCCATGCCCGTGGCACCACCGGCGCCACCGGCGCTGGCCGAGGTTGCCGCGATGTCCTACAACGCGCAAAGCGCGAAACGCATGGCCTACATGCCGTCGCCGACCTTGATGCAGCCACTGCCGGGCGACATCAACACCGAGAACTACACCCATCGCGACACCAACCCGGTGCAGCTGGTCAGGGAGCAGCCGGTGTCCACCTTCAGCATCGACGTCGACACCGGCTCGTACACCAACGTGCGCCGCATGCTGAGTGCGGGGCAGTTGCCGCCGGCCGACGCGGTGCGGGCGGAGGAATTCATCAACTACTTCGACTACGGCTACACACCGCCGGCGAGTCGCGAGCAGCCGTTCAGCGTCACCACCGAGCTGGCGCCCGCGCCATGGAACGCGAAGCGGCAACTGCTGCTGGTCGGCATCCAGGGCTACCGCGTGCAGGCCGCGCAGATCCCCGCCTCGAACCTGGTGTTCCTAATCGACACCTCCGGCTCGATGGACGAGGCGGACAAGCTGCCGCTGCTGCAGGCCTCGCTGAAACAGCTGGTGCGCCAGCTGCGCAGGCAGGACCGCGTGGCCATCGTCAGCTATGCGGGCTACGCCGGCGTGGTGCTGCCCTCCACCGCGGGCGACCAGCACGCCACCATCGACGCGGCGATCGACCGGCTGTCGGCGGGCGGCTCCACCAACGGCGGCGCCGGCATCGAGCTGGCCTATGCGCAGGCCGAACAGGGCTTCATCAAGGGCGGCGTGAACCGGGTGATCCTGGCCACCGACGGCGATTTCAACGTGGGCACGGTGAACCAGGAAGCGCTGAAGACCACCATCGAGGACCACCGCAAGAGCGGCGTGGCGCTGACCACGCTGGGCTTCGGCGAAGGCAACTACAACGATGCGATGGCGGTGATGCTGGCCGATGTGGGCAACGGCAGCCACCACTACATCGACAGCCTGCAGGAAGGCCGTCGCGTGCTGGTCGACGAGATGTCCGCCACCTTGCTGACGATCGCCAGGGACGTGAAGATCCAGGTCGAGTTCAATCCCGCGCAGGTGCAGGAATATCGCCTGATCGGCTACGAGAAGCGCATGCTCAAGCGCGAGGACTTCAACAACGACAAGGTCGACGCCGGCGAGATCGGTGCAGGCGCCAACGTCACCGCGATCTACGAGATCACCCCGAAAGGCTCGAACGCCGCGCGCATCGATCCGCTGCGCTACGGCAAACACGTGGCCACGGATGAAAGCGGCAACGAACTGGCCTTCCTGCGCCTGCGCTACAAATTGCCGGGGCAAGCGGACAGCAAGCTGATCGAACAGCCGATCGCCGCGCACGCCGAGGCACAGGCCAGCGAACGCCTGCGCTACGCCGCCGCGGTGGCCGCCTTCGCCGACGCCCTGCGCGGCGGCAAATACCTGGACGGCTACGGCTACACCCAGATCGCGAAACTGGCCAACGACGCCCGCGGCGACGATGCCGACGGCTACCGCGCCGGCTTCGTGCAACTGGTGAAACTGGCCAACGGGCTGGTCACGCGCGGTCATGACGGCGCCAGCGACACCGCGGCGCGCTGAGGTTTCCGGCCCCGCTGCGGCGGTGGCGGTCATGGGCAGGCTCTCCCCGCTGCCCTTCCCCGGCCACCACCGCGCAGCGGGACTGGAACCGGCAAGAGCACCCCACCCCAACCCTCCCCTGCGTGCAGGGGAGGGGGCAGCCTTGCCGCGCCGTCGAAATCTGTCGGACAGGATGAGCGCGGCACCACCAGCCCTTTCTCCTCCCCCTGCATGCAGGGGAAGGTTGGGAGGGGGTGACGCTTTTCGGGGGAAACATCACGATCTCCCCGCTCCCCGGCGATTTGCCTTACCCTCGCACTCCATGGATGCCGCGGTCGATCCCGATGCCCTGCTGATGCTGGCCTACGCCCGTGGCGACCTCGCCGCGTTCGAGGCGCTGTATGCGCGCCATCGCGGCATGCTGTACCGCTTCCTGCTGCGCAGCGTGCGCGATCCGCATCGCACCGACGAGCTGTTCCAGGAAACCTGGAGCCGGGTGATCGGCGCCCGCGAGCGCTACCAGCCGCAGGCGAAGTTCAGTACCTGGCTGCTGCAGATCGCCCACAACCTGATGATCGACGGCACCCGCCGCCAGCGCCCGATGGCCGATGGCGACGAAGCCGAACTGGCACTGGCCAACCTGGCCACGCCCGAACGCGAGCAGCCCGACCACGCGCTGTCCGCCTTCGAACGCCGACGCAACCTGCAGCTGGCGATCGAGCAGTTGCCGGACGAACAGCGCACCGCCGTGCTGCTGCGGCTGGAGCAGGAGCTGAGCCTGGAGGAAATTGCCGTGGTCACCGGTGCCGGGCGCGAAACGGTGAAGTCGCGCCTGCGCTATGCCATGAATCGATTACGCGAAGTGCTGTCCGAATGACCACGCCCCTGCCCCCGAACGATCCGCCCTCAGCCGACGAGCCGCTGCCCGGCGAAGCCGAGCTGGCCGCGCTGTATCGCGAGCTGCCGCGCAGCGAGCCTTCGCCCGCGCTGGATGCGGCGGTGTTGCGTGCGGCCGCCGCGGCCCTCGCCCCATCCGGCGACCCCACCGTTACCGAGCGGCGCAAGGGTCCCCGCGAGCCCGGCGACTGGGTTCATCCGAAGCCGGTTTCGGCCGTCACGGCAAAGGCGATTCCTTCGATCGACGGCACCTCGCGGCGCCGGCGCGCACCACCGTGGCTGATCGCCCTGGGTAGCGCCGCCAGCCTGGTGCTGGTGGCCGGCCTGGCCTGGCAACTGCGCGAATCCAGCCTGCCGCCGTCGGCACCGGTCGCCGCCCGGGAGGCGACCGCGCCCACCGTCTCCGACATGGCCAGGCAGGAAGCGACCGCGCCGCTGGCGGGCACGGTCGCGCCCGCCGCACCGCCGGCACCCCGACTCGCCGATCAGCGCGCCGCGCTGCAGGCGTCCGCGGCGAAGAAGATGAAGCAGGACAGCGCGGTCCAGTCGGCTCGACTCCAGTCGGCCCGACGCGCGGCCGCGGCCAAACCGATGGCTGCGCCCCTACCGCTCGCCGAAGTGGCCGCACCCGCGCCGCAGGTGCAGTACGCACCGCCCGCACCACCGGCACCGCCGCCGCCCGCACCGCTGCAGGAAGCGTCCGCCAATGCGGCAGCCAGCGGCACGCTCGACAAGTCGGCGCAACCGGTTGCACCCAGCGCTGCAGCCAGCGACCAGGCCACCGCCGCCCGGCCCGGCGATACGCCGGCGCAGGAACTGGACAAGATCCGCCAACTGTTCGCGCAAGGTCAGCATGACGAGGCGCTGCAGCGGCTGCGCGCATTCCGCCAGGCGCATCCGCAGTGGCCCTTGCCAGCCGAGCTGCAGGCGCAACTGCAGGAACCATGAGCGAGCCGCTGTCGACCCTGGTCCAGCGCTGCGCTCATCAGGAAGAAATCCGCAAAAGCCGTTTCCTCGCCAACGCCGCCCCGGTGACGACGCCGGGGCAGGCGCTGGACTTCCTGCGCGAAGTCGCCGACCCCGCCGCCACGCACAACTGCTGGGCTTACCGCATCGGCCAGGACTATCGCTTCAACGACGACGGCGAGCCCGGCGGCACCGCCGGCCGGCCGATCCTGCAGGCGATCGAGGGCCAGCAGATGGATGGCGTGGTCGTGGTGGTGGCGCGCTGGTACGGCGGCATCAAGCTCGGCGCCGGCGGGCTGGTGCGGGCCTATGGCGGCACCGCCGCCGAATGCCTGCGCCGCGCCGAGCGCGCCCCGATCGTGGCGATGGCACGGCTGGCCCTGCGTTGCGACTTCGCCGAACTCGCCCTGCTCAAGGCGCGCCTGAAGGAGTTGCAGGCCGAGGTAGAACACGAGTCGTTCGGCGCCGACGGCGTCGAACTGGAATTGCGCCTGCCGGACAGCCACGTCGCCGAGGCCTGCCTGCGCATCAGCGACATCAGCCGCGGCCGCAGCAGCGCGAAACGCCTGGATTGACTGTCGCAGCCGGCAACGGTCCGGGCAATCGGCAGCACGACGATTGAATCGACCGTGCCACGCCCCACCTTGAATGGCATTGCCCGCGTCATTCCCGCCCCCATCTGCGAGTACCCATGAGCGACGCCACCACCGATACGCCCCGCCCTTCCCGTCGCATCGGTGCCCTGCGCGGACTGTGGCCGTTCCTGAAACCCCATCGGGTGCTGGCGCTGGGCTGGCTGCTGTTCCTCGGCCTGTCCTCGGGCGCGTCGCTGGTGCTGCCGCTGGCGTTCCGCCACATCATCGACCAGGGTTTCGGCCACTCCAGCAACGCAGTCATCAACGAGACCTTCATCGCGCTGTTCGGCGTGGCGCTGGTGCTCGCCTTCGCCACCGCCGCCCGCTATTTCTGCATCACCCTGCTCAGCGAGCGGGCGCTGGCCTCGCTGCGGCAGACGCTGTACGCGCAGGTGATCCGGCTCGACGTGGGTTTCTTCGAGCGCAGCCGCGTCGGCGAACTGCTGTCGCGGCTCAGCGCCGACACCGAGGTGGTGCAGGCGCTGATCGGCTCGGGCGTATCGGTGGCGCTGCGCAGCGTGGTGATGCTGGTCGGCGCCAGCGCCATGATGGTATGGACCGCGCCGTCGCTGGCCGGCCTCACCGCGCTGGTGATTCCCGCGGTGATGCTGCCGATCCTCGTGTTCGGCCGCCGCGTGCAGAAGCTCTCGCGCGCCAGCCAGGACCGCCTCGCCGATGCCGCGGCGATCGCCAACGAAACGCTGAACGCCTCCACCGCGGTGAAGGCGTACGCCCGCGAGAACATCGAAAGCACCCGCTACAGCAACGCGATCCTGCGCGCGCTGGCCACCGCGCGCCGGCGCATCGGCATGCGCGCACTGCTGACCATGGCGGTGATCGTGCTGGTGTTCGGCGCGATCACCCTGGTGCTGTGGGCCGGCGCGCGCCACGTGCTGGCCGGCACGCTGGATGCCGGCGTGCTGGGCCAGTTCGTGCTGTACGCGGTATTCGCCGCGGGCTCGGTCGCCGGCCTGTCCGAGGTGTGGGGCGACGTGCTGCGTGCGGCCGGCGCGATGGAACGGCTGGGCGAACTGCTCGACGAGCGTCCCGAAATCGTGGCGCCCGCGCAACCGCTGGCCCTGCCCCGGCCGGTCAGCGGCGCGCTGCGTTTCGAGCAGGTCAGCTTCCACTACCCGACCCGCCCCGACACCGCCGCGCTGCACGACTTCACCCTGGACGTGCGCCCCGGCGAGACCGTCGCCCTGGTCGGCCCCTCCGGCGCCGGCAAGAGCACGGTGTTCTCGCTGCTGCTGCGTTTCTACGATCCGCAGTCCGGCCGCATCAGCCTCGACGGCGTCGACCTGCGCGCGGTGACGCTGGACGACCTGCGCGGCGCGATCGCGCTGGTGCCGCAGGAGACCGTGATCTTCAGCGGCAGCGCCGCCGACAACATCCGCTTCGGCCGTGACGGCGCCAGCGACGAGGAAGTGCACGAGGCCGCCCGCGCCGCCGAGGCGCACGACTTCATCAGCGCGCTCAAGGACGGCTACCAGGCCGAGATGGGCGAACGCGGCGTACGCCTCTCCGGCGGCCAGCGCCAGCGCATCGCGATCGCCCGCGCGATCCTGCGCGATGCGCCGCTGCTGCTGCTCGACGAGGCCACCTCGGCGCTGGACGCGCAATCCGAAGCGGCCATCCAGCAGGCGCTGGAGCGTCTGGAGAAAGGCCGCACCACCCTGGTGATCGCACATCGCCTGGCCACCGTGCAACGCGCCGACCGCATCGTGGTGCTCGACGGTGGCCGCATCGTGGCGCAAGGCACGCACGAAAGCCTGCTGGCCGAAGGCGGGTTGTATGCGGAGCTGGCGCGGTTGCAGTTCGTGGCCTGACGCAAGGCATGCATGCCTCGGTGCCGCGCCGCTTTCAGGCTTCTGGCGGGGCGGCTATCCTGTCGGGTGGGCATTCCTGGAGAGCACCATGCAATTGAAGCAGCGACGCATCGCCATCACCGGCGGTTTCGGCACACTCGGCCTGGCGGCGGTGCGCGCGGCGCTCGACGCGGGTGCCAAGGTGGTGGCCATCGATCGGGCCGATCCGCCGGCCGGCGGCATTGCCCAGGCAACCTGCCTCGGTGGCGTCGACCTGGCTGATCCGCAGTCGGCGAAACAGGCGTTGGCCGCGGCGGCCGATGCGCTCGGCGGCCTCGACGCGCTGGTCAATATCGCGGGCACCTTCCGCTACGAAAACGTCGCCGACGGCAGCGTGGATACCTGGGACCTGCTGTATCGGGTCAATCTGCGCACCGCCGTGGCGGCAAGCCAGGCCGCGCTGGAACACCTGCAGGCCGGTGGCCGCATCATCAACATCGGCGCGGCGTCCGCCGTGAAGGCCGGCGCCGGCGTCGGCGCCTACACCGCCTCCAAGTCCGGCGTGATGCGCTTCACCGAAGCGCTGGCCGAGGAGCTGAAGGAACGCGACATCACCGTCAACGCGCTGCTGCCCAGCATCATCGACACGCCTCCCAATCGCGCCGACATGCCCAAGGCCGACTTTTCCCGCTGGGTCAGGCCGGAGCAACTCGCCGACGTGATCGTGTTCCTGCTGTCGGAACAGTCCTCCGCGATCACCGGTGCGCTGATCCCGGTGACCGGCCGCGTCTGAACGGGCTGGCCGGAACACCCCATGTCCATCGTCCTGACGCGATTCGCGCGCACCCGCCTGTTCCCGCGCGACCAGCGACCCAGCGCGATCCAGGATTGCAGCGCCGAGGCGTTCGAGCGGCGCCTCAA
The DNA here is from genome assembly GCF_016889805.1 of Rhodanobacter sp. FDAARGOS 1247. NCBI lineage: Bacteria > Pseudomonadati > Pseudomonadota > Gammaproteobacteria > Lysobacterales > Rhodanobacteraceae > Rhodanobacter > Rhodanobacter sp. FDAARGOS 1247. The sequence goes on along the minus strand of NZ_CP069535.1, from coordinate 1,755,376 downwards.
CACCGAAGCACCGCTGCACGTACTCGACGGCTACGCCCCGTTCTGCAAGCTGCACGTGCACCGCAACTGGACGTCCACACGCTGCACCGCCACGCCGATCACCGAGGCCAATCGCCACCTGCTGCGTTCGGCCTACGAGGCGCGCAGCACCGACGAACTGCCGGTGCTGGTGCGCTGGTTCGAAGGCATCGATCCGCCGGTCGCGAACTATCTGCTGCCGATCCTCTACAGCCGCGAGCAGCTGGCGAAGGAAGGCGCGCCGATCGACGCGGACTGGGGCGTGGTGGGCTGCCTCTACACCGCCGAACCGGAAGAGATTCCGATGGTGCCGATCACCATGCTGCGCAATGCGCTGGGCGTGGAGGAAGGCGGCTCGGGCGTGCCGCTGGACCGCGCGGCGTATCGGCAGGCGGTGGCGTTCTGGGAGCGGCATGCGAACTGGCGCGGTTAAGCGCAATGATTCGATTCGGGCGCGGGGGACAGGTTGAGCCCGCAGCGGCGGCAGCCGTGCTGGACAGGCAGTCCCGCAAGGTCAGGCTGCCGCCGGGGGAGCGTTGCCGAAGGCAGAACGCCGATCAGGCGTCGCCCAGCTGGGCCAGCTCCATCTTGGCCGCTTTCAGCCAGGACTGTTCCTTGCGCCGATAGTAACCAGGCATCAATCTGGCGCGGCGAATCTGGGTTTGCAGAACTTCGCGTGCCTCGCCACGGCGCTGGCTTCTTGCAAGCAGACGACCATAACGGAAACGACCCTCTTCGCCTGGATAACTGTCGGCAAGGACGCGGTACTCGTCGAGCGCCGCCTCGGTTTGGCCCAGTTCTTCCAGGCAGCGTGCATAAAGCAGGTGTCCTTCCGGGGATTTGAAACCAGGATTGGCCTCGATCAGCGCCTCCAGGGTCTGGCGTGTATCGGCATAGTTGCCGTTGCCGAACTGTGCCTGAGCAAGCCCGAGCATGAAGTATGGTTCGGTGACGTACATTCCCGTAAGCAGGCTCTGAAAGAGTTCCTGCGCATTGGCATAGTCACCCAGCGCCAGACTTTCCTCGGCAAGATGGCGCCGGTTGTCCACCGTGTTGCTGAGTTCGAGCTGGCGTTCCAGCTCACGTCGCCGCCGCTGCGGATCAATGATCTTGAGCGTCTTGCTGGCCACGTTGCGGCCGCGAGGATCGTGCCGCCAGTCCGGAAGGATCGCGACCAGCGCGTAGATGAGCACGCCAAGATAGGAGCCGACCAGGATCAACCAGATCCAGTACAACGGACGGCCGCTACGTACCACATGAATGGCACAGGCCGCCTGCAGGGCAATCGACAACAGGAAAACGATGGGCATGTCTTTCCTTGTGACGTAGTCACGGACGGAAAGCGGATGCTACAACGCCAGGGGATGTCCGGAAAAACTTGCATCGTAACCCGCAGGCGGAACCCGGATCCCCGGATGGGATGCCGGAAGCCTTTCGAGAGAAGACCTTCCTCCTGGTGGCAAGAGCGACCCCACCCCGGCCCTCCCCTGCTCGCAGGGGAGGGAGCAGTGCGGATCAGCCGGCCAGCGAGCTGTTGTCGATCACGAAGCGGTATTTCACGTCGCCCTTGACCATGCGGTCGTAGGCCTCGTCGATCTGCTGGGCGCGGATCATCTCGATGTCGGAGACGATGCCCTTGTCGGCGCAGAAATCCAGCATCTCCTGGGTTTCGGCGATGCCGCCGATCAGCGAGCCGGCGATCGCGCGGCGCTTGAAGATCAGGTTGGCGATGTTCGGTGACGGATGCGGATGCTCCGGCACGCCGACCAGCACCATGGTGCCGTCGCGTTTGAGCAAGCTGGTGAAGGCATCCAGCGAATGGCTGGCGGCCACGGTGTTGAGGATGAAGTCGAAGCTGTTGGCGTGCGCCTTCATCTCGTCGGCATTGCGCGACACCACCACCTCGTTCGCGCCCAGGTCCAGCGCCGCCTGGCGCTTGCTGTCCGAAGTGGTGAACGCCACCACGTGCGCGCCCATCGCGTGGGCGAGCTTCACGCCCATGTGGCCCAGCCCGCCGATGCCGACCACGCCGACCTTGCTGCCGGGACCGACCTTCCAGTGCCGCAGGGGCGAATAGGTGGTGATGCCGGCGCACAGCAGCGGCGCGACCGCCGCCAGCTGCTCTTCCGGATGACGGATCTTCAGCACGAACTTCCTGTCCACCACGATGCGCTGCGAATAGCCGCCCAGGGTGTGTCCCGGGGCGTCCGGCGTGGGGCCGTTGTAGGTGCCGACGAAACCGTTCTCGCAATACTGCTCCAGCCCCTCGTCGCAGGCCGCGCAATGCTGGCAGCTGCCGACCAGGCAGCCCACGCCCACGATGTCGCCGAGCTTGAAACCAGTGACTTCATGGCCCACGGCGCTGACGTGGCCGACGATCTCGTGACCGGGCACGCAGGGATAGAGCGTGCCGCCCCACTCCGAGCGCACGGTATGCAGGTCGGAATGGCAGACGCCGCAGTAGGCGATCTCGATCTGCACGTCCTGCGGACCGGGCGCGCGGCGCTCGATGTCCAGGGACTGCAACGGCTTGTCGGCAGCATGGGCGCCGTAGGCTTTGGTGGTCATGGCATTTCCTTGGGTTGGGGAATCGTGGGGGAACAGGAGAATCAGGCGACCAGCCCTACACGATATTCCTGATCGCCCATCTTCTCCATCCATCCGGCCAGCGGCCGTGAAAGCCGGTGCCGGGTCGCGGACCGGGATGATACTGCCTATCGTCCCGATCGGAAAAACCGAATGGTTTGTTTGGGTGCATGAGGGCAGACTCGATCGGGTTACCCCGGCTGGCCATCATCGAAGGAGGCAATCCCCATGTCCCATGACCCGAACAAGCCCGGCGGCGGCTCCACCACCGGCTTCGGCGCGCCCGCCATCAGCGACCGCAATTCGCTGACCATCGGCCCGAACGGCCCGATCCTGCTGCACGACGTGCACTTCCTCGAACAGATGGCGCACTTCAACCGCGAGAAGGTGCCCGAGCGCCAGCCGCACGCCAAGGGCGCCGGCGCGTTCGGCGTACTCGAAATCAGCGAGGATGTGTCCCGCTACACGAAGGCCGCGCTGTTCCGGAAGGGCGCGAAGACCGACATGCTGGCGCGTTTCTCCACCGTGGCCGGCGAATCGGGCAGCCCGGATACCTGGCGCGACGTGCGTGGCTTCTCGCTGAAGTTCTACACCGACGAAGGCAACTACGACCTGGTCGGCAACAACACGCCGATCTTCTTCCTGCGCGACCCGATCAAGTTCCCGCACTTCATCCGCAGCCAGAAGCGCCTGCCCGACTCCGGCCTGCGCGACAACCACATGCAATGGGACTTCTGGACGTCCAATCCGGAAACCGCTCACCAGGTCACCTACGTGATGGGCGAGCGCGGCCTGCCGCGCACCTGGCGGCACATGAATGGCTACGGCTCGCACACCTACATGTGGATCAATGCCGCCGGCGAGAAGTTCTGGGTGAAGTACCACTTCCACACCCGCCAGGGCATGGCCTTCTTCAACAACGCCGAAGCCGCGGCGATGGCGGGCGAGAACGCGGACTTCCACCGCGCCGACCTGTTCAACGCGATCAAACGCGGCGAGTTCCCGGTGTGGGATCTGTCGGTGCAGGTGATGCCGTATGCGGAAGCGAAAAATTATCGCTTCAATCCGTTCGACCTGACCAAGGTCTGGCCGCACAAGGACTACCCGCTGATCAAGGTCGGCACGATGACCTTGAAGCGCAACCCGGAGAACTTCTTCGCGCAGATCGAGCAGGCCGCGTTCTCGCCGGGCAACACCGTGCCGGGCATCGGCCTGTCGCCGGACAAGATGCTGCTGGGTCGCGCGTTCGCCTATGCCGACGCCCAACGCAACCGCATCGGCACCAACTTCCACCAGTTGCCGGTGAACCAGCCCAAGGTGCCGGTGAACACGTACATGTTCGACGGCCAGATGGCTTACCACCACAGCGGCAACGCACCGGTGCACGCACCGAACAGCGGCGGCCGCCCGTGGTCGGACGACACCGGCCCGGTCGATAACGGCTGGGAAGCCGACGGCGACATGGTGCGCAGCGCGTACACCCTGCACGCGCAGGACGACGACTTCGGCCAGGCGGGAACCCTGGTGCGCGAGGTCTGGAATGATGCCCAGCGTGCCCAGTTCGTCGACCAGGTCGCCGGCAGCCTGCTCGGCGGCGTGCGCAGCCCGGTGCTGGAACGCGCCTTTGCGTACTGGAAAAGCGTGGACGCCGCGGTCGGCCAGCAGATCGAGGACAAGGTGCGCGCCGGCAGCGCAGCGGAACCGGCCGAGGGCATGGGCGAAGGCTGAGTCGATCGCGGCGCCTGCTGCGCCATGCCGTCGTGCATGGCGCAGCAGGCGGCGCGGCATGCGGGATAACCCCAAGGTGAACCGCAACCTGCATTGACCCGGAAATCACGTCACTTTTCACGCCACCGTCCTGACCGCGGTGCTTCCATCGTGCGCGTCGAGTCGGCCGGCGAATCGGTACCTGACGTGCACGTCTTGCCCCCGCCCACTGCGCCGACGACACCGTTCGTACTCAACAGCCCAAGGAGTTCACCATGATCAAGCGCCTGCTTCCCCTGTTGATCGGATTGTCGGTTTGCGGTGCGGCCTTCGCGCAGGAAATGCCCGCCACCAGCCAGTCGGCGACCACGACCACCCAGACCACCACCACGGTTTCCACCTGGACCACGCAGCCACCCAGCGGCGCGTTGAGCGAGGACGCGATCAAGACCGCGGTCGCCGACGCCGGCTACAAGGAAGTGAAGGGGCTGAAATTCAAGGATGGCGTGTGGCACGGCAAGGCCCGCGGCGGCAACAAGCAGTGGGTGAAGCTGGCGGTGGGGCCGGTCAACGGCAAAGTCTATGTCGATGACGCGCCCTCGAAGCTGGACAAGGACGAAATCAGCGCCAAGCTGGCCGCCGCCGGCTACCAGAAGATCCACGACGTGGAATACGAACACGGCCTGTGGAGCGTCGATGCGGAAACCTCGCACGGCCACGACGTCGATCTGCTGGTCGATCCGGATGACGGCAGCGTGGTGGCCAAATCGCGCGACTGATGCCTAGCGTCGAGATGGCCCGGTCCCGGCGCGTGACGACGCGCCGGTTTTTTGTGTCGTGAAGTACCCACCAGCCCTGGGCCACTCAACCCCATTGCATTCACGGCCATGCCGCAGCGATGGTAGCCTGCCGCAACGGCTGCGACCTGCAGCAGCTTTTCTGACCCGGATGGCCTGACTTCATGGCGGATGCTTCATTTCTGGCGGGCGGCGACGAAATGGGTGCGTTGATGCGTGCCCACGACTGGGCATCGCATCCGCTGGGCAAACCGGAACTGTGGCCCCAGGCACTGCGTACCGCCATCCGGCTGATGCTCAATTCGCGCCACCAGATGGGCATGTTCTGGGGCAGCGAGGCGATCTGGTTCTACAACGACGCCTACGCGCAGACGCTTACCGTCGAGCGCCATCCCTGCTCGCTTGGCCTGCCCGGCCGCCAGGTCTGGCCGGAGATCTGGGCGGACATCGGCGCCCAGGTCAGCCAGGTGATGGCCGGCGGCAGCGCTACCTGGCACGAGAACCAGCATCTGGTCCTGCAGCGCAACGGTCGCGACGAGGACACCTACTGGACCTACAGCTACAGCCCCATCGACGACGAGTCCGCGCCCGGCGGCGTGGGCGGCGTGCTGGTGGTATGCACCGAGACCACCGAGCAGGTGCTGGTGTCCCGCCGCGCAGTGGAGGAGCGCCAGCGCCTGGCCGAACTGTTCGAGCAGGCGCCATCGTTCATGGCCTTGCTGCGCGGACCCGAACACATTTTCGAGCTGACCAACCCCAGCTACGTCCGCCTGATCGGCGAGCGCAACGTGCTCGGCCGTTCGGTGGCCGAGGCCCTGCCCGACGCGGCCGCGCAGGGTTTTGTGGGCCTGCTCGATACGGTCTACGACAGTGGCGAGCCCTACGTGGCAGCGGCGACGCCGTTCGCGATGCAGCCGGCCCCCGGTGCGCCGATCAGCCAGCGCTACCTGGACTTCGTCTACCAGCCGATCAGGAATGCGCTGGGCGAAGTCACCGGCATCTTCGTCGAAGGCACCGACGTCACCGAACGCGCTCTTGCGGAAAACGCGCTGCGTTCCAGCGAGGCACGCCTGCTTGCGCTCAATGCCGACCTGGAGCTGCAGGTCGCCCGACGCATGCACGGTCGCGCGCGCACCTGGCAGCTGAGCACCGACCTCATGGGCGTACTCAACGCCGAGGGCATCTTCGAGCTGTCCAACCCCGCCTGGCAATCGGTGCTGGGCTGGCCGGAAGAGACCATAGCGCGCACCCCGTTCTTCGACTTCCTGCATCCCGACGACCTGACCCGCAATCGGCTGGCGTTCGCCCGCGCCATCGAACTGGGCGAACCGGCACTGTGCTTCGAGAATCGCTACCGCCACGCCGATGGCGGCTACCGCTGGCTGTCGTGGGTGGCCATTCCCGAGGACGACAAGGTCTACTGCAGCGCGCGCGACATCACCGCCGACAAGGAAGCCGCCGAATCGCTGGCGCGCACCGAGGCCGCCTTGCGCCAGTCGCAGAAGATGGAAGCCGTGGGCAAGCTCACCGGCGGCCTGGCGCACGACTTCAACAACCTGCTCGGCGGCATCATGGGCGCGATGGAAGCGGCGCGGGCAAAGCTTGACCAAGGCAAGATCGAGGACGTGCCGCGCTACCTGGCCCTCAGCGAAACGGCAGTGCGCCGCGCCGCCTCGCTGACCCAGCGCCTGCTGGCCTTTTCCCGCCAGCAGACCCTCGATCCGCGCTCCACCGACATCAACCGGCTGGTGGCCGGCATGGAAGAGCTGATCCGCCGCACCATCGGCCCGGCGATCCAGCTGGAAGTGGTCGGCGCCGGCGGCCTGTGGCCCAGCCTGGTCGATCCGCCGCAGCTGGAAAGCGCCCTGCTCAACCTGTGCATCAATGCGCGCGACGCGATGCCGGACGGCGGCTGCCTCACCATCGAGACGGCCAACCGCTCGCTGGACGAATACGCGGCGACGGCCTGCGAACTCGAACCGGGCCAGTACGTCTCGCTCAGCGTCACCGACAACGGCAGCGGCATGACCCCCGAGGTCATCGCCCGCGCCTTCGACCCGTTCTTCACCACCAAGGCGATCGGCCAGGGCACCGGCCTGGGCCTGTCGATGGTCTACGGCTTCGCCCGCCAGTCGGGCGGCCAGGTGCGCATCTATTCCGAACCGGGCACCGGCTCCACCCTGTGCATCTACCTGCCCCGCCATCACGAGCCCGCCGTCGACCCCGAAACCACGCAACCGGCGCGCCTGGCCGAAGCGCCGCCGCAAAGCGAGACGATCCTGGTGGTCGAGGACGAACCCTCGATCCGCGAACTGGTCTGCGAAGTCCTGGCCGACGCCGGCTACACCGTCCTGCAGGCCGGCGACGGCAGCGCCGGCCTGCGCATCCTGCAGACCGGCACCGCGATCGACCTGCTGATCACCGACGTGGGCCTGCCCGGCGCCATGAACGGTCGCCAGATGGCCGACACCGCACGCAGCACCCGCCCGCAACTGAAGATCCTGTTCATGACCGGCTACGCCGAGAATTCCATCGTCGGCAACGGCAACCTCGAACCGGACATGCACGTGTTGACCAAACCGTTTTCACTGGACGTGTTGCGGCGCAGGATCCGGGACATCCTGCCGGGCTGAGATCCCTGCCTGGCGGCGCTTCGACTCCGTCCGCCGCGCGGGCTACGCTCAGCGCGAACGGGGACGACATGTGCCGGCCGAGTCGATCGTCATTGCGGACGCATGACCATCCCCACCACCAACCGAAAGCTGCGGAGAGCCACGTGCACGCGAGGACAGATTCCAGCCATGGCGATGTCGGTTATGACATCCCCGCCCTGCCCGGCATGGACGAGGCGGACATCCAGACGCCTTGCCTGGTGCTCGATCTCGACGCGCTGGAGCGCAACATCGTGAAGATGGGCGACTACGCGAAAGCGCACGGCATGCACCACCGCAGCCACGGCAAGATGCACAAGTCGGTCGACGTGCAGAAGCTGCAGGAACGCCTGGGTGGCGCGGTGGGCGTGTGCTGCCAGAAGGTGTCCGAAGCCGAGGCCTTCGCCCGTGGCGGCATTCGCGACATCCTGGTGTCGAACCAGGTGCGCGACCCGGCCAAGATCGATCGGCTCGCCCGCCTGCCGCATCACGGCGCACGCATCATCGTCTGCGTCGACGACGAAGCCAACGTGGCCGAGCTTTCCGCCGCCGCGCAAACACACGGCAGCACTCTCGAATGCCTGGTCGAAATCGACTGCGGCGCAGGCCGCTGCGGGGTGGCCACCACTGGCGAGGCGATCGCGATCGCCAGGGCCATCGACGCAGCGCCGGCCCTGGCTTTCGGCGGCATCCAGGCCTACCAGGGCGCCATGCAGCATCTGGAAAACTACGCGGACCGCAAGGCCAGGCTCGACGAGGCCATCGCCATGGTGAGGATCATCGTCGATGGCCTGAAGGCGGCCGGGTTGCCCCCGCGACTCGTTACCGGCGGCGGCACGGGGTCGTATCCTTTCGAGTCCGGATCGGGCGTCTACAACGAACTCCAGTGCGGCAGCTACGCCTTCATGGACGCGGACTACGGACGCATCCGCGACGAGGACGGCAGGCGCATCGACCAGGGCGAATGGGAGAACGCGCTGTTCGTCCTGACTTCGGTGATGAGCCACGCCAAGCCCGGCCAGGCCGTGTGCGATGCCGGCCTCAAGTCGATGTCGCTGGACAGCGGCCTGCCCGTCATCCACGGCCGCGACGACGTGCGCTACCTCGGCGCCTCGGACGAACACGGCGTGATCGCGGACGTGAACAATGTCCTGCGCATCAACGACAAGCTGAGGCTCGTTCCCGGTCATTGCGACCCGACCTGCAACCTGCACGACTGGTACGTCGGCGTACGCCACGGCAAGGTCGAGGTGGTCTGGCCGGTGTCGGCGCGCGGCAAGAGCTATTGAGGATTGGCCGCAGGCCGCCTGGTCATTCGCCCCGACATGTAACGCGCGTACCTGATCCGACCCGGTCGATGGCCGGGTTCCGCCAGCACGCTTGCTCAAGTATTGATTTAGATATATCTAAAGATGTATCGTAAGACACTCTTTCGATATATCGGAATCTGCCCATGCGCCTGCATCATCGACTGCTGGACGCCCTGCGGGAGCGTCATCACCACCATCATCATTTCGATCCATGCGGGGTCGCACACGGGGAACATGCGCACGAATGGCATGCAGGCCGTGGCGGCTTCGGCGGACGCCACGACGCGGATTTCCCCGGCGGCTGGGAAGGCCTGCGCGGCGGCGGGCGACGTGGCGGCGGCGGTGGCCGCATGTTCGGCCATGGCGACCTGAAGCTGTTGCTGCTGGCGCTGATCGAGCAACAGCCGCGCCACGGCTACGAAATGATCCGCATGATCGAGGACATGTTCCACGGTCACTACACGCCCAGTCCCGGCGCCGTCTATCCCACCCTCAACATGCTCGAGGACATGGGCCACGCGGAAGTCGCGCTCGAACAGGGCAATCGCAAGCTCTACTCCATCACCGAAGCCGGCCGCGAATTCCTCGACGAGAACCGCGAAGCGGTCGAGGCGATGACCGAACGCACCCGCCACAGTGCCCGCATGGCGGCAAAAATGTCGGCGCCCATGGCGGTGCGCAAGGCCATGCACGCCCTGAAGCACGCGCTGCTGATGCGCAGCGAGTGGGACAAGGCCGAAGCGCAGCGAGTCGCGGACGTGCTCGAGCGGGCGGCCCGCGAAATCGCCGCCGGCGCTCGCCGCGAGTGATCGGGCTCGGCGCCGGGTCACTCGCGCCGCGACAATCCATCGACCCGTCACGAGATGCCGCGGGCGCTCGCCTGGTACCCGGCCAACGACCCGGCTGATGCCCCCTCCCCGCGTCAGCCATCGCCAGCGCCCAACCGATGCCACGGAGACAGCCACGATGTCATCCCATACCCATCGCAAGTTGCGACACGACCTGGTCAAACGCATGCTGCAGGTGACCCGGGTGCAGCGACTGAGCCCGCACATGCAGCGCGTGACGTTCGGCGGCGACGAACTGCGCGGCTTCGTCAGCGCCGCGCCCGACGACCACGTGAAACTGTTCTTCCCCAACAGCCAGGGCGACATCGTGCCGCCGGTCATGGGTCCCAATGGCCCCAGCTATCCGCCCGGCCGCGAATACTCGCCAATGCGCGACTACACCCCGCGCCGGTTCGACGCCGCGCGCAACGAACTGACCGTCGACTTCGTGCTGCATGGCGACGGCCCCGCCTCCGCCTGGGCGGAACAAGCGGTCGCGGGTCAGCAGCTCGGCGCGGGCGGCCCTCGCGGTTCGTTCGTGGTCGCCGATGACTTCGAGCACTACGTATTGATCGGTGACGAAACCGCGCTCCCCGCGATCGGCCGATGGCTGGAAGAGATGCCCGCGTCGGCGCGCGTCCACGCACTGATCGAAATCCCCGAAGCCGCCGATCGCCAACCGCTGGCCTCGCCGAATGTCCGCTGGCTGGAACGCAACGGTCGCCCCGGCGCGAGCAGCCAGCTGCTGGAGCAGGCACTGCAACAGATGGCCATTCCGGCCGGAGACAGCTTCTACTGGATCGCCACCGAGTCCCGCCGCGCACGCGCCATCCGCCAGTGGCTGGACGAACACCGGCAGGTGCCGAAGGAGTGGATCCGGGCCACCGGCTACTGGAGCGCAGCGGCTGAATGAAATGCGGCCTGCCCCTCGACTTCCTTGCCCTGCAAGACGGTGACACCGTGCCCGGGACGGGCATGACCCACGCCTCCACTTGGCGTGGGGTCAGCTCTCGATGGATACCCGGTAATCGACGGCACCCCAGGCATCCAGCAGGTCCTTTTCAATCCTTGCCCTAGCGAAGCTGTCGATCCGCTCCTGTTCGAACGGTGGCTGCCAGTGGGCATCGTGCGGCAGAAGAATGGCTGCCCCGGAGCGTCCGTCCCCCGATGCAATCGGATCACAGTACAACGACAGGACATGATCGCCATCCCGATACTCCATGGTGAAACGATCCTTCCGGGATACCTCGACGCCAAGATCGTTGGTCAAGCATTGCGGTGCGGTTGCCCTGAACATGTGAGCCGTCCTTGATGATGCGGGCATGTCGGAAGCGATCCGTCCCGAGACCTGTCGGTGCTGGAACAGTACGGGAAGCCGATCGGGCAGACCCGTCGGAAAACGCTCTGTCGCGTTTTCTCGAAGCTTCCCGGATCAGTCCAGCAAGGTCAGCATCGCCTCGTAGCGTTTGTCCGCGGGATCGCGCACGTTGGACTCCATCTTCCGCAGCCACGCCAGCGTACGCTGGGTCTGCTCGCGCTGCGCCTTCTGCGACAGGTCGAAGGTGACCGAGTCGGAAACCTGCTGCAGCATCATCACGAAATCGCATGGAGCGCGGCAGGCCTGCACCAGGCCGACAATCTGGAAGCAGATGTCCTGGATCTGCGACTTGATCGCCGTGTCGCTGCTGGTTCCGCCCAGCAATTCTTGCGACGCCTCGTCGAGATAGACGTCCATGATCGCGTCGTTGGGCGAAGGCTGGCGCATGGCCTTGCCCACTTTGGTGGTGAGCTCGGCGTCGTCCGTAAGTTTGCGAATGAGCTTGCGCACACGCTCGCGCACGATCTCGATCGCCTTGTTGATGTCGGCGCGATCGGGCACCAGGTTGATCACCGCGCCATTGATCTCCTTGGCCACGCGCTCGGCAATCGCCGTCTCGTCGCCGGTAACGCGCTGCAAGCGCCCCTTGAGCGGTTTGAGCAGCGCATCTTTCAGCTTCGCTCCGGTCTTGCCGTACTCCTTGAACATCGCACTCATGACGGAGGCAAGGATCGGCTTGAGTTGCTCGTCCCAGTGCAACATGTGGCGGCGGTCTTCCACCGGCCCCTTCTTTGCATTCTGGTTGACCTTGATCGCCTTGGCCTTGGTCGCCCAGTCCGGCCTTCCGACGAAAACGATGTTGCCGTCGTCATCGAGAGCCATGCCAAACTTGCGGTCGTCTTCCCCGTCCTGCTCGTGCTCACACATCGCCTTTCCTCCAAGGTCGGATCTGGTCTGCGCTGCTTTCCGATTCAACGCCCCGGTCAGAAACGACGCTCCACGCATTGCCCCTGACATCGTCTTTTTCGACTGGCTCGGGAAAGTGCAACCTGATCCGGGTTTCAATCCACGCACGCTTTACCGGCGCCGTCTCCGGCACCTGGGTGACCGCCACCAGGCCTGCCACCACCGCGACCACATGCCGCCGGGGCAACATGCGCGCTGCCGGCGGATCGAGGCCTGCGGCCTCCGCGACATGGCCGATCATCGAAATCCCCCGGCAGCCCACGCTGCATCTGCCGCAGCATCAGGCATGGCTGGCACTCAAGGCAAACACCAGGCCCGGACTCGAATACTCAATGACCGATCAGGTGCAGCGACAGCGCTTTCCAGGCGGCGTTGGGCAGCAGGGTCAGCGCGGTGACCTGCAGCAGCAGCACCCAGGCCAGACCCGCGATGTACGCCGGATGCAGGCGGCCACGCGTCAGCAAGTCGTAGGCGCCCAGGCCCAGCATCAGCAGGTCGCTGCCCAGATACACCGCAACCGCCGTGCCCACCAGACCGTCGCCGAGGGGTGCGGCGGCGAAGCCGTTGAGGAAACGCCCGAAACCGGCGTCGCTGATGTAGATCAGCCCCATCAGCATCAGGCGCTTGTGTGCCGATGAGGTCTTGCGCAGCAGCAGCCCTGCTCCCGTCAACCCGGCGAAGCCCAGCATGTCGGTCAGCTGGACGGCCAGGAATTCCGGCGTATCGCCGGTGGCCGCGTAGCGGATGCTGTGGACGACGATCGCCGCAGCAGGGCCCAGCACCAGCATCACCGCCGCGAGAGCCGCGCCAGCCATGCCGAGCTTGCGGTGGATGTCCGGCCGGTCGTTGCGGATCAGTGCCACCTGCGTGGTGAACAGCACCAGATAGCCCACGAAGGCGACCGCGTGAACGTGGACGATCCAGGGATAGTCCAGCCCGAACTTGCGCAGGTGGCGGAAGCTGTCGGTGCCGAAGCCGGAAACGACACCCAGCCAGATCAAGGCGGTGAACAGGAGAAACCCTTGCCGATCCACACGCGGTCGCGCGGGAAAGTATCCGGACGTGATGGCGCTCATCATTTGCTCCCCCGAACAAAGGCACTGCGACGCGGAACGCTAGACCCAATGGCGGGCGAATACAATCGGGGCCGATGACAGCGGGTTTCGCGAGTGGAGCAGACCGAAGCGGGCGCCAGCTCCATGGGAAGGTCATGAGATCAGCTCTCGATGGTCACCCAATAGTCGACCGCGCCCCAGGCATCCAGCAGATTCCTTGCAATCTTCGTCCGGACGAAGCTGTCGATCCGCTCATCTTCGAACGGTGGCTGCCAGCGGACATCGTGCGGCAAGAGAATGGCGGCTCCGAAACGTCCGTCTCCGTCCGCAATGGTGTCGCAATGCAGGAGCAACATGTGGTCACCATCCCTGTACTGCATGGTGTCGCGATCCCTGCTCGATACTTCGATGCCAAGATCGTTGGTCAGCCATTGCGGCGCGATCGCCCTGAACATGTGAACCTTCCTTGATTATGCAGACGCGATGGGCGCCTATCATCGATGTCAGTGCCATGATGATTCCACGATCAACCCCGCCGGGCCGACAAGGAGGCGAACGCCGTCGACCATCCACGCACGCCTCAATCGAAATGCTCCATGTCCTCCGGCAGACGCAGCCAGGCGTGCTGACGCTCCTCGTACACCGACACCTGCGGCTGGGGAAAATGTGGATCGGCAAAGGCGCCGACCGCCACGGTGACAAATCCCGGCACCCCATCGGCCTCCCAGCACACGGTGGCGCCGCAGTTGCCGCAAAACCGGAACCGGGCGACGCTGCCGCTGTCGCCGGCCTGGGCGTACTCCCTGCTCGGCCCCTCAATCGTCACCGCATCCAGCGGAAACCGCGCCTGCACCCCGAACGCGCTGCCCGTGCGCTTCTGGCAGGCCAGGCAATGGCAGATGGAGACGCGGACCGGCTCGCCGCGCGCGTGGACGACGAGGTTTCCGCAGCGGCAGGTGGCTTGGCGGTCGGTCATGGAAGTTCTCGATGGATTTGACCGGTACCGGGATTCCCGGGCCTATCGTTGGACCTTAAGCGGCGCGACTGCTTCGACGGTCTACTGCAACTTCAACGGCCGCACGTGAATCCGACCCGTCCTTTCCGTTCCGATCCCTGTCACGCCCTTATGTACGCATAAGCACGTTGAGCATCACGATGCCCAAAAGGCTCCATATGCCCAGCTCCAAAAGTAGACCGAAGACAAATCCGAATGGCTCTTCAGCAGCCACTGACTTGACGAACCTGATGCCTCGAATTGAGACAACATACCCTTTCGAGACATTCAAAATGAGTTTTATTAGTTGCAACACACTAACGACAAAAATTGGGGAAAAGAACGCCCTTCTCATGACCACCATCGCGTGGGTCCCGGGCATTGGCACATAAAATCTGGTCAGCACCCAAAAAAACAACAGGTCGAGAAAGAGAATGCCGCCCATTACGCCATAAAATTTCATACACACTCGTCCCATAAGGAAATCGGCGGAACGCGAGTTCGGAGCCGGCTTTCTACTAACTTCGCGCGATTCAAGTGCACTCTGACCATTGTTTCGGAGCTGCGAAGCGGCTTCGGCCCGAAAGAACTGTCAGGTGCTGAGCGACAGGCTCAACACGTGGTCATCGTAGACTCGTCCACCCACATTGAATTTGCGTTCCGTGAGGTTGCCAAAGCCCTGGCGGCGATAGAACCCGATGGCAGCGTCATTACCCGCATAGACGCCAAGCAGAAGGCGAGCCGCGCCCATGGAGCGAGCCTGCTCCACGGCCTGCGCAAGCAAACGCTTGCCGGTCCCGCCTCCGTGGTAGCGACCAAGCAGGTAGATGCGTTTCAGCTCGAGGTCGCGAGATGGATCGGCCAGAGGAAGGTCGGGTGGGGCGAGAACCAGATAACCCACGGGGGCGTTGCCAGGAATGACCTCCGCCACCCAGACCGTGTAACGCGGATCCTCGAGCCACTGCCGGTACTGGGCAGAAGAGTGGGCCGCGCGGCAGTGCTCGACGATGGCGGTACCATCCAGCACGCCGGAGAACGTTTCAAGAAAGGTCGCCTGCCCCACCAGGGCCGGCGCATCTTCATCTCCGACTTTCGCTAGCCGGATCGATATCTCGGTTGCCATTGAAGCTTCCATCAGCACCTGATGCCTGAGTTGAACCGCGCCGCTAAGCGGCTTCGACTTGAGTAAGTGTAAGGTGTCTTCAGAGGCAAGAACCGGTACATGACATAGGTGTCCACCAACCCAGTTGCTGACCCTCGACGCTATATCAAACGTTCAAGCGGATGTAAGTGAACCTGACAACTTTTTACCGCTAATGCCGCGACCCAAACCCAGAAAGCCAAGAGACATAGTCCTCTCTTGCAGGCAGCAACCCTGATGCGATTGGTCCAGAAAAGTCCACTGTGCTTGCTTTCGGTACATCACTCCGTAGCTTAAGCAGTTTTTCCCTCACGCGGGCCCCATGCGCTTGCAACTCTTCTGCCAATTCCGCAGAGAAAAAAGCTATGTCATTAGTGTATTGAGCAACAGCAATCATTGTGTCGTGATACAT
Organism: Rhodanobacter sp. FDAARGOS 1247; assembly: GCF_016889805.1. NCBI lineage: Bacteria > Pseudomonadati > Pseudomonadota > Gammaproteobacteria > Lysobacterales > Rhodanobacteraceae > Rhodanobacter > Rhodanobacter sp. FDAARGOS 1247. Next base: position 1,739,594 of record NZ_CP069535.1, on the reverse strand, counting down.
AGCATTTACATTACCGTCCTTGCGTTCGAGGCCATAGTAATCTTGGCAGAAAATGTGGGGAGGCAGGTTAGCGTCGTGAAAATTGTCGATCATCTCCGATCTGGCCTCAACTGCGCGCGTAAGCTCTGCGGCCGACTGTTCAATCATAGAGACCAATGCGAGTGCCCTGCCCGGCATAAGTTGCGCAGAGAACGTGAGACTCTTCAACGCTTCGATTGGAAGTGTCAGCGGAGTCATCTTCCTGAGCTCCGCTTGTAAGGTAACAGTCTGCGCCGGAGCGCCGTTAAGCAGGTTATCGTTTGTTACCTTTGCAATTTCGCGATCACTAAAGTATCTATCTGACAGGGGTTTTACATGCTGCTTCTTTAACGAAAGCGCCTGATTGGCAATAGTTGAGGCTAAGACAACAATTGCATTTGCCTGTCTAAGCGCTTCGAGCAAATCTTTAGCGCGAGCAGATCGCTCGGTAATTCTCTGAGCTCCCCATGCGCCGAATCCGGCACCAGCAAGCGCTGATAAGAATGCGCTAATAAATGTGGAGTTTAGGAAGCCGACGAGGCTTTCCCATAAAGCCAGCAGCGACGGTGGCAAGTCAAGACCTAGCATGTTTTACGCTACCTATCGTATGCGTTAAGCGGGACTGCAGCCTTGAGAAAGGCCGTGGTAGAAAACGAGGGTTGGGCTCAATTATTCCCTTTGGTTGTCACCTTTGGTTGTCACCTTTGGTTGTCATTCGTTGTATTTGCGAGATGAGCCCTTGAAGCGATCTACCGGGTATTTCGCGCCATTTATCGCCAGTTTTCGTCGAACAACGTCCTCCACATCGATCGCCATATCGTGGATAAGATAGGTCAAAAGAATGCAGAGGTCGGCAACCTCCTCCTCGATCTTGTCGCGGGCTTCGATTGCTCGCTTGGCCAGATCAGAATCTGGAGTCCACTGGGTAATCTCCGCGAGTTCAGCAGCTTCTACTGCCAATGCAGTAGAGAGCGTTCGCAGAGTATGGAATTGCTCCCAATCACGAGCGGATCTGAAATCCAACACGGACTGCCTCAGTGAAGCGTCATTCAAAATACTCATGGCATGAACCTGTTCTCGTTGTGCCAACGCAAAGCCTCCGGATCCGGCTGGTCAATGGGCCGCTCTGGCAGCCGAGCAAGTTCCTGCCCGTCCAGACGGTAGTACGCCTTGCCATTGAAGTATTGGTCGCGAATCCTTGAGCTGATACGAATGCGATAGTCCGGTTGGACCGTGACCAAGCCAAGGTCAAACAGCTTGTGAAAATCCGAGCGCAAAAGTAGTCCGTTGGAGATCAAATGCCGCCCTTGATCGGCATACGGTCGGATATGCGCAGCCTCCAACACGGGCAGTGTAGATTCGCCCGTCAATGCGCAGCGACGTTCATATGCATCCAGCACAAGCGTCCTGAACGCTCCTTGGCCAAGCCTCGCTCTCTGAAGAAATTCAGTACCGTAACGCGGCGCATCCTCCCCAACCTGTTGTGCAGACGCAGCCAAGGGCAAAACTGACTGAATCCGTTGCCAAAGGGCAGCACCCAACTCCTCGGACGAGTCGTATTGTTTACCAACCATTATGGGTTTGGGGAACAAGCCTTCGACGGGAATCCACGCTTCCCTTGGCAAATAGAAAACGTTCGAAACGACCGTGCATCCTATCTGACGTTCCGGACTTGCTGCTACATGCGCATTGGATGCGATCAGTTCGGCGAAGTGGCGAAACGAAGAAGCCCCGTTCTCTTCACCAAAAAAATCCCACGCCTGGGAGAGCGGCAGCGTCGTGAAGTGCGAGAAAAACCCTCCGCCAACAATGTGGTTGTTCGGGCGTTTCAACTTGAAGAAGAATGGAGTACCTGGAGGAAGATTGGTAAACGGCGCACGCGCCGAGGGCTGCCAGAAGTTGACTTCATCAAACGCTTGACGGCAGACGAATTCATACCATCGGTTATCAGTAACGCCCAACCAGAATTTCATACTGCCCCCGGCAAAACGGCTCCCTAGCCGGGAGCCGTTGGAAGTATGCCCGTGTGATGCAGCCAGTTCATCTCAAAAAAGAGATGAACACTCCCCACCTCCTCACCCCTCCAAACAATCAAACCGCCGATCCGCCTCCACCTCTGCGTCATAGTTCACGTCATCCCGATCAAACCCGAACAACTTCAAGAACTCATGCTTGTACCCCGCGTAGTCGGTGATCTCGCGCAGGTTTTCGGTGGTGACGGTGGGCCAGAGGGTCTTGCAGGCGTCCTGCACTTCATCGCGCAGCTCCCAGTCGTCCAGGCGCACGCGGCCTTCGTCGTCGGTGGCGGGGGCGGCGCCGTCGGCGCGGTAGAGGCGGTCGTGGAACAGGCGGTTGGCTTGTTCGATCGGGTTTTCGTGGATGCCCTGCTCCTTCATGATCTTGAAGGCGATGGACACGTATAGCGGGATCACCGGAATGGCGGCGCTGGCCTGGGTGACGACGGACTTCATCACGCCCACGTAGGCTTCGAGGCCGGGGTGGCGGCTGCGCAGTTGCTTCGCCGTGTTGTCGAGGTGCTGCTTGGCCTGGCCCAGGGTGCCGTGCCAGTACATCGGCCAGGTGATCTCGGTGCCGATGTAGCTGTAGGCGATGGTCTTGGCGTGGTCGGCGAGCACGCCGGCGGCGCTCAGCGCGTCGATCCACAGCGCCCAGTCCTCGCCGCCCATGACGGTGACGGTGTCCTTGATCTCCTGCTCGGTGGCCGGTTCGACGGTGGCTTCGATCACCATGTCCTTGTTGGTGTCGACCGAGGTGTTGTGGAACGGCTCGCCGATGGTCTTCAGCGCCGAGCGCACGACTTCGCCGGTATCCGGCATCTTGCGCACGGGCGAGGCCAGCGAGTAGACGACCAGGTCGATCGGGCCGCCCATCTCGTTCTTGATGATCTCGATGGCCTTGGCGCGGGTTTCGTGGGCGAACGCGTCGCCGTTGATCGACTTGCTGTACAGGCCGGCCTGCTTGGCGGCCTTGTCGAAGGCGGCGGAGTTGTACCAGCCCGCGGTGCCGGTCTTGTCTTCGCTGCTGGGCTTCTCGAAGAACACGCCCAGCGTGGCGGCGCCGTAGCCGAAGGCAGCGGTGATGCGCGAGGCCAGGCCGTAGCCGGTGGAGGCGCCGATCACCAGCACGCGCTTGGGACCGATGCCCTTGCTGTGGCCGGCGGCTTCGGTGATCGCGATCTGGTCGAGCACGTTGCGTTCGCAGCCGACCGGGTGGGCGGTGACACAGATGAATCCACGGACTTTGGGCTTGATGATCACGCGACGGCTCCTGCTGGCAAATGCATAAACCGGCATCTTAACCAAGTGGGGCGGCCGTGCGCTGCCGTAGGGAGTGCAGTGCGGGGGCTATCAGGATTTTGCTCGGGCTGAGGGTGGCGCCGAAGGTGTGAAGTCGAAGCCTTGTGGCGGCCCTTCGACTCCGCCGCTGCGCGGCCACGCTCAGGGGGAACGGGTTGGGGGCTGGCTGCGGGGAGTGCGTTCGTGTCGCCGGATATGCTCCCTCCCCTGCAAGCAGGGGAGGGTTGGGGTGGGGTCGCTCTTGGGGTGAGATCAAGAGCTTTACCCCCTCCCGACCTCCCCCTGCGAAGCAGGGGGAGGAGCAAGAGCCAGCGCTAGTGCGCGTACCTGCTCAACATCGCTGCGCAGTTCGCCGCCTTGCATGTCGGCCAGCCGTGGTGGTCGATGCTGCATGCCCGAGGGCAGCTGGTGTTTCGCCGAGGCGTGGAATTCACGGGCGCCAGTGGCAGCGGCCAGGGCGGCGATGTTGTGGGCGGTGATGCCGGCGCCGGGCATCACGGCGAGACGGCCGTTCGCCTGGATGACCAGGGTTCGGATCAGGGCGGCGCCTTCGACGGCGCTGGGTTGGGCGCCGGAAGTCAGCACGCGTTCGCAGCCGAGGGTGATGATGTCTTCCAGCGCGCGCGAAGGGTCGCGGCTGAGGTCGAAGGCGCGGTGGAAGGTGGTGCCCAGCGTGCCGGCGGCGGTGATCAGGCTGCGGCAGCGGGGCATGTCCACCTGGCCGTCGGCGTCGAGCATGCCGAGCACCACGCCGTCGCAACCGAGCGCCACGCAGGCTTCGACGTCGCGCTGCATCGTCTCGGCTTCGAGGTCGCTGTAGAGGAAGTCTCCGGCGCGCGGGCGGATCAGCACGTACAGCGGGATGCGCAGGTGCTCGCGGGCCAGCGCGATCTGTGCGTGCGACGGGGTGAGGCCGCCCAGTTCCAGCGCGCTGCACAGTTCGACCCGCCCTGCTCCGCCGTCCTGCGCGGCGAGTGCGGAGGCGACCGAGTTGGCGGCGATTTCAAGCATCATGAGTCGCCGGCATCACGAGTAGCTCGTGGTGTAGACGCTTTGCGACGGAATCAGCGCGTCCTGCTTCTGCGCATCGCACACGGCGTAGGTGAAGCCGTGCTGGATCGCGTAGGCGCCGACTTCACCGTTGCGGTTCATCGCCAGGAAGCCGACCTGCAGGGTCCTCGATGCCTCGCGGCGCTTCTTGACGATGCGCATCACCGCTTCCTTGCAGGCCTCGTGGGGCGAGCGGCCCTGGCGCATCAGTTCGACGACGAGGAAGCTGCCGGCGTTGCGGATCACTTCCTCACCCACGCCGGTGGAAGTGGCGCCGCCGACTTCGCCGTCGACGTACAGGCCGGCGCCGATGATCGGGCTGTCGCCCACGCGGCCGCGCATTTTCCAGGCCATGCCGCTGGTGGTGCAGGCGCCGGACATGCGACCGTGCGCGTCGATCGCCAGCATGCCGATGGTGTCGTGGTTGTGGGCGCCGCCGGGCAGGCCGGTGCGGCCGTAGTCGTGCACTTCGCTGTTGATCGAGGGCTGGTACTTCGCCGTCTTCAGCCATTCATGCCAGGCCTGTTCGGCCTCCGGGGTGAGCAGGTCCTGTTTCCTGAAGCCCTGCTCCAGCGCGAACTGCAGCGCGCCCTCGCCCACCAGCAGCACGTGCGGCGTGCGTTCCATCACCCGTCGCGCCACGGAGATGGGATGCTCGATGTGTTCGAGCGCGGCGACTGCGCCACAGCTGCCGTCGGCATCCATGATGCTGGCGTCCAGCGTGACGTGGCCGTCGCGATCGGGATAGCCGCCCTTGCCCACGCTGTGATTCCTGAGGTCGGACTCCGGCACCTGCGCGCCGGCTTCCACCGCGTCCAGTGCATGGCCGCCCTTGCCGAGGATGGCCCACGCAGCCTGGTTCGCGGCGACGCCGAAGTCCCAGGTCGAGACGACGCGTGCGGCGGACGCTTTCGCTGCATGGCTGGCATCGGCGGTACCGTGCGGCATCGGCCCGGCCGCGAGCTTGCCGCCCCATCCCAGCATCGACGCGGAAACTCCCAGCAGGGAGCCCTTGAGGAAACGCCTGCGATCGGTCATGACTTTCTCCGGCTCACCAAAGCAAAAACCCCGCACAGGATGCGGGGTTTCATTCTTGCCATGCAACGTTTACCGGACAGATCAGGCAGCTTCAACCGCCGACGCCTGGGCACCCTTGGGGCCCTGGGTCACTTCGAACTGAACGCGCTGACCTTCCTGCAGGCTGCGGAAGCCCTTGGTATTGATCGCCGAAAAATGGACGAACACATCCGCACTGCCATCCTCGGGTGCGATGAACCCGAACCCCTTGGCATCGTTGAACCATTTGACCGTACCGAAACTCATTGCGAGAACCTCTGGATACATGGAGTGAGTACGCCAGGTTGCGCGCGACTCATCCCCCCGGTTCGCCGCCCTGACCGCGAGGAAAATAGCAAGATGTGAAGGCCCATTGCAATACGAATATGTCCTGCCGGTGCACAAACTCCGCCGGCAAATTCAGGCCTGCAGCATTTTTTCCAGGATGCGCGGCACCTCGGCGGTGGCCGCGGCGAGGTGGGCGAAGATTTCCTCGATGCTGATTTCCGCTTCGTCGCCGCAACCGGCGGCGAAGTTCGCCACCAGCGCCAGGCAGGCGTATTCCAGTTCCAGTTCGCGCGCCAGCGCCGCCTCGGGCATGCCGGTCATGCCGACCAGGTCGCAGCCGTCGCGCTTCATGCGGGCGATCTCGGCGCGGGTTTCCAGCCGCGGACCCTGGGTGGCGCCGTAGCAGCCGCCGCCGATCACCTCGACATTGGCCGCGCGCGCCGCCGCCAGCAATTGCAGGCGCAGCGATTCGGTGTACGGCTCGCTGAAGTCGATGTGCTTCACCTCGGCGCCTTCGACGTCGCAGTAGCTGGTGCTGCGGCCGTGGGTGTAGTCGATGATCTGGTCGGGCACCACGATCACCCGCGGCCCCATGTCGCCGCGAATACCGCCGACCGCGTTCACCCCGATCACCCGACGCGCGCCGAGGCTGTGCAGCGCCCACAGGTTCGCCCGGTAATTCACCCGGTGCGGCGGCAGCGTGTGGCTCTCGCCGTGACGGGCCAGGAAGGCGATGCGCCGGCCGGCGAAGTCGCCAATCACCACGTCGCCGGAGGCCGGGCCGTAGGGCGTGTCCACGCTATGACGCGTGGCGTTTTCCAGGCCGGCGAAGTTGTACAGGCCGCTGCCGCCGATGACGGCGAGGTGGATGGGGGTGGGGGTCAGAGTCATGGGCGGGGCCGGTGGGAACGGGGAACGGGGAACGGGGAACGGGGAACAGAGAACGGCAGACAAGAACAGGAGCGGGCGCGTCGCGCCTTTGTTCCCTGTTCCCTATTCCCCGTTCCCCTCTTTCAGCGCGTAGATGCCCGGCAGGTTGCGGCCTTGTTCGTAGTAGTCCATGCCGTAGCCGAACACGTAGCGGTCGGGCAGTTCGACGCCGTTGAAGTCGGAGCTGATGCCTTCGACCAGGCGGTTGTGGCGCTTGGTGCAGAGGCTGGCGATGTAGACCTTCTTCGCGCCGCGCCGGTAGCAGTCGTCGCGCACTTCCTTCAGCGTGTGGCCTTCGTCGAGGATGTCGTCGACCAGCAGCACCACGCGGCCTTGCAGCGACACCATCGGCTCGCGCAGCCAGTGCAGTTCCTTGCCCGAGGTGGCGCCGCGGTAACGGGTGGCGTGCACGTAATCGAATTCCACGTCGGTGCGGATCGCCAGCGCCAGCTGGCCGGCGAAGATCAGCGCGCCGTTCATCACGGTGAGGAACACCGCGCGCTCGCCGTCCAGCGCGGCGTCGATGCGACGGCCCATGTCGGTGATCACCGGCGCGAGTGCCTCACCGGCGAACAGGAGGTCGGCGTTGGCCAGCGCGTCGGCCAGGGCGGGAGTGGGAGTGTTCATGCGGTTCCTTGATCGGCATGGAGTGCCGTGATGCGCGCCACGAAGCGGTCGCGCTGCGGATTGTCGGTGAGGCCGGCCCAGGTCGGCCCGATGGCGCCGCGCAGGGCGGCCAGTGTCGAGGGCATGGCGTCGGTGTGTACGGGCATCGCGGCGATCGCCTCATCGACCACGTCGGGGAAGCAGGCCAGCACCAGGTCGCAGCCGGCATCGAGGTGCGCCCTCACCCGCTCGCCGACGCTGCCGGCCGCACCGGCGGCGGCCATGCTGATGTCGTCGCTGATCACCGCGCCGGCGAAACTCAATTCGCCGCGCAGGATCTGCCCGATCCAGGTTTTCGAATAGCCGGCCGGCTGGCTGTCCACTTCCGGGTAGGTGACGTGGGCCATCATCACCGCCTCGACGCGCGCCTCGATGCATTCGGCGAACGGGCGCAGGTCGTCGTGGCGGATCTGATCCAGGCTGCGCGGATCGATCGCCGCCACCTTGTGGGTGTCGCCGGTGACCGAACCGTGCCCCGGGAAATGCTTGAGCACCGCCGCCATGCCGCCCAGATGCATGCCGCGCACGTAGGCCTGGCCCAGTTCGCCGGCAATCGCCGGATCGGCGTGGAACGCACGCAGGCCGATCGCCGCGTTGCCGCGGGCCAGGTCGACCACCGGCGCGAAGCTGAAGTCCACGCCGCTGGCGCGCAGCTCGCTGGCCATCACCCAGGCGTGTTCCTCGGCCAGCCGGATCGCCTCGTCGGCATCCTGTTCGTACACCGCGCCGATCGCCGCCAGCGGCGGCAGGCGGGTGAATCCGTCGCGGAAGCGCTGCACCGGGCCGCCTTCCTGGTCGACCGCGATCAGCAGGTGATCGCCACCGATTTCGCGGATCGATTCGCACAAGGCGATCAGCTGTTCGCGCGACTGGTAGTTGCGCGCAAACAGCAGCACGCCGGCGACGCACGGCGCGCGCAACCAGGGCTTTTCGTGTTCGGCCAGTTCCAGCGCGGCCACGCCGATCATCAACATGCAGCATCCTCGGCAGCGCGCTCGGCCGGCGACCATTGCCGGTACGGGTGCGCGATCAGGTTGACGTTGTAGTAGCGCGTCAGCGCGCTGACCTCGCGCCCCAGCCACGACGGCCGCGGGAACGGTGCATCGACCGCGGGCAGCTCGACTTCGGCCACGACCAGGCCCTCGTTGTCGCCATGGAATTCATCGATCTCGAACAGTACGCCATCGACGCGGACATGGTGGCGAACCTTCTCCAGCACGCCGTCGCACAGGCTGGCCAGCAGCGCGCGCGCATCGTCCATCGGTATCGGGTACTCGAACTCGGCCCGCGCGATGCCGGGCGTGGCCGCCTTGATGTTGAGCCAGGCCGTGTCGCCAGCGAGGCGGGCACGCACCGAGGCGCGGGCATGACCCTCGCGCAGCGCCTGCGCCCCGACCAGATAGCCTTGGGCCATCGGCTCGCTGCGCTCGATGCCTTCGCGCCAGCTGTCGTTGGCCAACATGAATTTGCGTTCGATCTCGATAGCCATGGAATCCGTATTTCAACCAGCGACAACGCCTGCAATGAAACGGCTTTTATTGAGGAGTGCGGCCATGGATGGCCGCCCGTTTGACTTTCGCGGTCAGGAAGACCGCTCAAACAAGGCGATGGATTCCACATGCGCGGTATGCGGGAACATGTCCATCACGCCGGCCGAGGTCAGCCGGAAACCGTGCTGGTTGACAAGGATGCCCGCATCGCGCGCCAGCGAAGCGGGATGGCAGGAGACGTAGACGATGCGATTTGTCTGCTTGTGCGGCAGGTACTCCAGCACCTTGTCGGCGCCAGCGCGGGGCGGATCGAGCAGCAGCTTGTCCCACGGCTGCTTCGCCCAGTCGGCGTGGCGCTGGTCTTCGAACAGGTTGGCCACGTGGAACTTCGCGTTGTCGATGCCGTTGCGCGCGGCGTTCTGCGCGGCGCGTTCGACCAGGCCGTGCTCGCCTTCCACGCCCACCACCTCGGCCACCCGGCGCGCGATCGGCAGAGTGAAATTGCCCAGGCCACAGAACAGGTCGAGCACGCGATCAGTCGGCTGCGGATCGAGCAGCTCCATCGCGCGGGCCATCATCAGCTGGTTCATGCCGGCGTTGACCTGCACGAAATCCAGCGGCTGGAATTCCAGCTCCACGTCGGCGAAACGCGGATCGTCGCTGGCGATGCGGAAGGCCAGCCGCGGATTTTCCGGCCACAGCGGATGCACGCTGCTGACGCCGCCGGGCTGCAGGTAGATCGCAAAGCCGTGCTGCTGGCCGAAGGCGGTGAGCGCCGCCTGATCGCGCTCGCTGAGCGGCTGCAGGTGACGGAACACCAGCGCCATCAGGTCGTCGCCAGCGGCGAACTCGATCTGCGCGATGGTGTCGACGGCGTCCATCGTGCCCAGCAGTTCGGGCAGCAGCCCCACCTTGGGCCCCAGCGACGGATGCATCACTTCGCAGCGCTGGATCGGGGTCACGAAGCGCGGGTTCTGCTCTTCGCGGAAGCCGACCAGCACGCTGCCCTTCTTGGCCACGTTGCGCACCGACAACCGGCCCTTGCGCCGATAGGCCCAGGGCTCGGCGGTCAGCGGCGGCAGCCACGACTGCGGCGTGACCTTGCCGATGCGCTCGAAATTCTCGGCCAGCACGCGCTGCTTGGCGGCGATCTGCGAGGACGCATCGAGGTGCTGCAGCGAACAGCCGCTGCACAGCGCGAAGTGCTGGCAGCGCGGCTCGACCCGGTGTGGCGAGGCGGTGATCACCTCGACCACTTCGGCTTCGTCGAAATGCCGATGACGCTTGCGCAGCTTCGCGATCACCGTTTCGCCAAGCAGGCCGCCACTGACGAAGACCGTCTTGCCGTCGATCCGCGCCACGCCCCGGCCGTCATGGCCGAGGTCGGTGATCTGGGCTTCGAAAGGTTTGGGCGAAACGGAGTTGGATCGGGACATGGGATCGCATGGCTGATGGCTGACCGGCGATTATCCCAGATCGGCCAGCCTCACGCCCCGCGGCGCCCTGCCCGAATCATTTTTTCTGCCAGGCGCCGGCAGCGTCCTGGTAATACCAGCCGGCACGCGCCTTCTCGATCCAGCTTCTGGCGAAGGTGGCGCGGATCTGCGACTCCCACTCCGGGTGATTGTTGGCGTTGGCGATTTCGCGGTACAGCGCGGCGCGGTCGCGGTTCTCGTCGGCCACCGTGGCGTTGGCCTGGGCGCGGGCGCTCAGCGGCACCTTGGCGGCATCGCGCATGGCGACCATGCCGTCGCGGGTGAAGCCCACCGCGCCGCTGTCGAGCAGCGAACCCAGGGTGCCCTGGAAGCGCGCATGCATGCGGGCGCGGATCGCCTCGGTGGCGCTGGTCTGGATGCGGATGTCGGGCACGTCCGCGGCCTGCGCGGCCGGGATCAGCAGGTCCAGCAGCATCGCCGACGGCTGGGCGCCATCGGCTGCGGGCTTGGGCGTCTTCGGCGCGGGCGCCGCGGGCGCCGCTTGGTCCAGCACGTTGCCGATGAACTGGTCGGCGGCCTTCTGCGCGGCCGCTTCGGGGAAGTAGACGTTGATCGTGACGCAGCCGACCAGCGTCACGGCCAGGGCGGTCAGGATGACGTAGAGGCGCTTGCGCATGGGGAACTCCCGCAGTGAGATGGATGGATGAGGCGGCGGAGCACGTCGCTCAGCGGATTTGCGGGGTTTCCCCGTGGACCGCGTCGTGCAGCCGCTGCACCAGGGTTGGCCAGTCGACCTGGGTCTGGTGGCCGATCACCTGCAGCCGCGGCAGGCCGCTGCCTTCGACGATAGTGTAGCCGCCGTCGTTGGCTTCCAGCCCGCTCATCCGGCAGACCGTGCCCTGCAACGTGCAATTGAGGCCGATGCGCTTGTAGCCGAAGGTCTTGAACAGTTTCAGCATGGCCCCCTGCAGGCCGGCGGCGATGCCACCGCCGCCGACGGAGGTGAGGTTGTTCACCGCACGCTGGCTGATCCGGCCGCCTTCGCCGGCCAGCAGGCTGGCGTTGAAGGCCACCGGGCTCCAGTTGACCAGGCGCAGGTCGTTGATCGAGCCATCCAGCGGGCCGGTGATGCTGCCGAAGTCGAACACGCTGGTGATCGCGGCCAGGTCCAGTTGCTTCAGCGCGATGTCGCCGGTCAGTACGGGCGTGGTGCCGAACGGTTGCTGCAACGACAGGCGGGTGACGTCGACGAAGCCGCCGAACAGGCTGGCCGACAGGCCGCCCCCCAGCTCGAAACGGTCGTCGACCCAGCGCAGCGAGGGAATCGCGCCGGCCAGCGTGCCGGGGAACGCCGGCCAGCCCATCGCCTGGCTGAAGGCGGCCATGTCGACGCCGGTCACCGTCATCGACGCGGCCAGACGCTGGCCCTGCGCCGCGGCCGGACGCCAGTCCAGCTGGCCGATCTGCCACTGCCCGTGGAACACCGGGATCTGCAGCGGTTGCTGCAGGGCGAGCGTGCCGCCGCTGCTCTGCCAGCGCGAACGGGCGGCGCCGTTGGCCACCTGGTAGAACTGCAGGCTGCGCCAGGCCAGCGTGGTGGCCGGGCGTTCGCCATCGCGCGCCCAGTCCAACCCGCCCTGCAGGCCATCGACCGCCAGGCGGCCATCCGCATCGGCAAGGCTGATGCCGTCGGTGCTGAAGGCAAACGCCTGCGGGCCGTCCGCCCGCAGATCGAGGCTGGCATTCAGCTGCCCGTCGATGCGCATGTCACGCAGGCCCAGCGTGCCGAGCCAGGCCTGGCCATAACGCTGGTAGGCGGCCGGGAAATTCGCGTGCAGGCGATCCAGCCACAAGCTCTTCAACTCGCCCCTGGCGTCGAAGGCCAGCGCGCCGTCGAGCTGCAGCGCATCGGCATCGTTCACCCGCAACCGGCTCAGTTCGAACCCGCCGCGCTGGGCGTCCGCGTGCAGACCCAACTGCACCGGATGATCCGGCAGCTTCGCATAGAGCGGTCCCAGCAGCAGCTCGCCGCCGCGCAGGCTGGCGTCCAGATCGATGCTGGCCGGACCGTTGGTGGTGTCCAGGCTGAAGCGGCCGCTGCCATTGAGCCCCTGCCCGGCCAGCGTGCCGGCGGGGGTGTCGAAACCCGTGTCGGTGAGGGTGAACTGGCCGGACGACTGCAGGCCCTGGCCGCGCAGGTCCAGCGCCAGCTCCGCCTTGAGGCGACCGGCGGTGGTCTGCCCCGACCACACCGTGCCGAGCAGACCCTGCAACCAGCCGGTGGGCAGGTTGTCCACGCTGATCTGGGCATGGGTGGGCTGGTCCAGCGGCAGCCATGCGCTGGCATTCGCCTTGCCCTGCTGGATGTCGACCAGCAAGGTGTTGGCCGCCTCGCTGAGCTGCACGTTGAACTGTGCGTCGCCGAGCGCCCCGCCGGGGGCGCCGGCCAGGCGCAGCTTGCCGTCCAGCGTCCAGCGCAGGCGGACGTCGCGTTGCAGGTTGCCGTCCACGCTCAGGCCCAGCCGGCGCCAGCCCATCGCGGGAATGTCGGCCTGGGCCGCGTCCAGCTGCAGATGCAGGCCGCCGTCGGCGTCCTCGCCGATGCGCAGCGTCACTGCCTGCAGGTGGATGCCCGGGGCGGTGATCGACTTCGCGCTCAGCAGCACGTCGGCCTGCGCAGGCAAGGCCCAGCCGAGTCCCAGCAGCAGGCAGCAACAGATCAGCAGATGGCTTGAAGTCGGACGCATGTCGGGCCATTCTGCCAAATCAAGATGAACGATATGGAATTCGTCATGCCCAGCCGCCTTGCCGACACCGTTTGCGAACCCGTCAATCTGTCCCGCCCGCTGCCCCGTCCGCGCGTGCTGGTGGCCGATGACGATCCCGGCAGTTGCCGCTTCCTCTGCGATGGACTGGCCTCGATGGGCGCCGATGCGGAAGCCTGCATGGATGGCCAGGCAGCGCTGGCGCGGGCCGCTGCCGAGTCGTTCGACCTGCTGCTGCTGGACTGCCGCATGCCCGGCGCCGGCGCACTGCAGATCCTGCAGACGCTGCGCGACGACGTGCAGGCACGCTCGGCCGACAGCATCGCGGTGGCCACCAGCGCCGAGCTGGCGCCCGGTGATCGCCAGTCGCTGCTGGACGCCGGTTTCAGCGAGGTGCTGCTGAAACCCTGCGGGCTGACCGAACTGCGCCAGGTGCTGGCGCTGATGCCGATGGACGACCGCAGCGCCAGCGTGCTGGACGACCAGGCTGCGCTGAGCACCACCGGCGACGCCACCACCATGCACGCCCTGCGCCTGCTGCTGCGCGACGAGCTGGCGCTGCTGTCGCGGGAACTGGACGCGCTGAGCCTCGACCGCGACAACTTCAGCGATCGCCTGCATCGATTGCGCTCTTCGTGCGGATTCTGCGGTGCCAGTGCCCTGTCCCGGCAGACCATGCTGCTGCAGCAACAGCTGCCGCGCCGGGGCGTCAGTGCAGCCGCGCTGACCCGCTTCCGCCGCACCTTGCTGGCGACCCTGCAGGCGCTCGGCTAGTCGAGCCGTTCGGCAGGAGGCGCGGCGGAATCCGGCCGGTTTCGCGACACCGCCATCGCCAGCACCCGCCAGGCGCGCAATTCGGCGCCACCCAGATGGAAGCGGATCACCCGGCGGATCATGTCGCGCAATGCCTTGAGGCCGGCGGCGTCGGGCATGCGGTCCTGTTCCAGGGCCAGCAGGTCGCGGCCGAGGATGGCGTGCGGGCTGCTGGCTGCGCACCGCACGGCGCCCTGCTCGACCTCGTAGCGATAGCTCGCCTGGGGCTCCAGAAACTCACCCGTATCCGCATCGTGCGCCAGCTGCAGGCCGTAGCCGGTCGCTTCCAGCAGGTCGCGCTCGAACCGGCGCAATATCCACGCCAGCGACGGCTCGGCGGCCAGTCGCTGCAGGGTCAGCGCATAGGCGTCGAACAGCGGCGGCGAAGGGTCCTGCCGCCCGGTGAGGCGCACCACCAGTTCGTTGAGATACAGCCCGGCCAGCCCGGCATCGCCGCCCAGCCGCGTCGGCGTGCCCACCGTCTCGACCGCCGTCAGCGTGGCCATCTCGCCCCGCAGCAGCAGATCCATGCGCAACGCCTGGAACGGTTCCAGCTGGGCCCGGCGCAACCGCGCACGCTCGCCGCGCACCCCGCGCGCCACCACGCCCAGCCGGCCATGCTCGCGGCTCAGGCACTCCAGCAACAGCGACGTCTCGCGGTAAGGCCGCGCATGCAGGACGTAAGCGGGTTGCTGTTCGATGCGCATGGGAAAATCAGGAGTGAGAGGAGAGAAGTGAGAAGTGAGAGAGGCAGCAACTGCCACTCGCTTCCCGCTTTCTCTCACTTCTCACTCCTCGTTTCTCACTCCTCGCCCTAGTCGGTATACCCGAATTTCTTCAGCATGTTCTCGTCATCGACCCAGCCCTCGCGCACCTTCACCCACAGCTTGAGGAACACCTTGCGCTCGAACATGCGCTCCATGTGGCGGCGGGCCGCGCTGCCGATCGCCTTGAGCTGGACGCCGCCGTTGCCGATCACGATCGCCTTCTGGCCATCGCGCTCGACCCAGATGATGGCGTGGATCTCGGCGATGCCGTCGGGACGGTCGCTGAATTGCTCGATCTCCACCGTGGTGGCGTAGGGCAGCTCCTGGTCCAGCCGCAGCATCAGCTGCTCGCGGACCATTTCGGCGGCCAGGAAGCGTTCGCTGCGGTCGGTGATTTCGTCTTCGCCGAACACCGGTGGCTGCACCGGCAGGCGCTTGAGGATCGCCTGCTCCAGTTCCTTCAGCCCCTGCTTCTTCAGCGCACTGATGTAGTGGATCTCGTCGTAGCTGTGGGTGGCCACCAGTTCGGACACGAACGGCAGCATCACCGTCTTGTCCTTGTTGAGGTCGACCTTGTTGATCACCAGCAGGCGCGGCGAGGACTGCTCGACCAGCGCGGCGTAGAGCGCCTCGTCCTCGTCGGTGAAGCGGCCGGCCTCGATCACCTGCACCACCAGGTCGACGTCGCTGATCGCCGAGCGCGCGGCGCGGTTGAGGCTGCGGTTCATCGCCCGCTTGGCGCCGCGATGCAGGCCCGGCGTGTCGACGTACATGATCTGCCCGGCCTCGCTGGTGTTGATGCCCAGGATGCGATGGCGGGTGGTCTGCGGGCGCGGGCTGATGATCGACAGGCGAAAGCCGATCATTGCGTTGAGCAGGGTCGACTTGCCCACGTTGGGACGTCCGGCCAGCGCCACCGTGCCGCAGCGGAAGTCGTCGTGCGGCAGGCTGCCGTCGGTGGGGTCCAGTGGGAGTTTCATGACTGAGGTACTCGGCGAGTCGGATGGCAAGTGTAGTGCTTCGCCGCCACCGGCACGTGGCGACTGGCGCAGGCCGGGCGGTCACTCTGGCGGTGCCCGGTTCCCGGCACCGCGGAAGCGTCGGATTCAGGAGGAGCGCTGCTGCTCCAGCAACTGGCTCAGCACCAGTTCGGCCGCGTCCTGTTCGGCGGCGCGGCGATTGCCGCCATGCGCTTCGGCGACGAAGGCCATCGGCTCGGTGATCGCGCAGCTGACGTCGAAGGTCTTGGCGTGGTCCTCGCCGTGGCTGGCCACCAGCTCGTAGTGCGGCAACGGCAGGCCCTTGGCCTGCAGCCATTCCTGCAGCCGCGTCTTGGCGTCTTTCGATGAACGCCGCAGCGCGGCGATGCGTTCGGCGAACAGGCCACGCACGGCGTCGCGGCAGGCGTCGAAACCGCCATCGAGGTAGACCGCGGCGATGGTCGCCTCGAACGCATCGGCGAGGATCGATTCGCGGCGGAAACCACCGCTCTTCAGCTCGCCCGGGCCCAGTTGCAGGCCTTCGCCCAGCTCCAGCTCACGGGCCACCACGGCCAGCGCCTGGCCATTGACCAGCTGGGCGCGAAGACGCGACAGCTCGCCCTCGCTGGCCTTGGGGTGCGCCTCGTACAGCATCTCGGCGATGATCGCGCCGAGCAGCGCATCGCCGAGAAATTCCAGCCGCTCGTTGTTCGGTTTGCCGATGCTGCGGTGGGTCAGCGCCAGCCGCGCCAGCGCCGGATCACGGAAACGGTAGTTCAGTTCCAAAAGTTACTCGCCCACATTGCCCTGCAGCGCAAGGCTCTTGTCGAAGTGCAGCAGGAAGGAGATGTTGTACATGAACGGGATCTCCTTGTCGTAGGCGACCCGCAGCTGGCTGGCGCCACCGGCGTCCTTCTTGATGGTGATGTCTTCCGGGCGCACCACGGCATCGTCGACGTACTGGAAATCCATCTTGCGCAGCAGGTCGCGACGGATCTCGTCCAGCGACTTGCCGTTGGTTCCTTCGCTGGCGACCTGCTCCATCGCCTTGACCACGCCACCGTACTCGGAATACGACGGCACCAGTTTCATCGCCATGTAGGCCAGGAAACCGAACACGGCCAGAATGAACAGGAATCCGATCAGGGTGACGCCGGTCTGCTTCGATTTCATAGTCCCCTCGCTACGCCGCTTCGAACGGCTTGCCTTGCAATGGATGGTGATGAGCTGGATGGAAGTCCGGTCGCCCCGCGCCGGCGTGCCGATTATGCCTGCAGATTCGCGTGCCGGTGACGATGGCGTGTGCAGGGCTTCGATCCGGTCACGCTTTGGCCGGCCGGACTGCGCCGGCCGGTCGCATCAATGGATGACCGTGCCGATCCGCGAGAAATCCACCCCGCCGGTGCCCCAGCCCTTCCAGCTCATCCAGATCAGGAACGCCTTGCCGGCCAGGTTCTGCTCCGGCATGCAGCCCCACCAGCGGCTGTCCAGGCTGTCGTTGCGGTTGTCGCCCATCACCAGGTAGCAGCCGGCCGGCACCTTGGATGGCACGCGGTCGTTGGGGATGGAATTGGGTGTGTTGTAGGCGGGCATGCGCGCGATCATGTGGTTGAGCTTGCCCAGGTGTTCGGTCCACACCGTGGCGCCCATGTTCAGCATGGTCTCGTCGACGGTGCGCTGGGGATTGCCCACGTAGGGGCCGATCTCGTCCGCCGTGACGCGCTGGCCGTTCACCAGCAGCTCGTCGCCATGCACCTCGATGCTGTCGCCGGGCAGGCCGATGACGCGCTTGATCCAGTTCTGCGACGGCACCTTGGCATGCGGATCGGCGCAGCTCATGTCACCGCTGCGCACCAGCTTGCCGCCATCCCGGCACAGGTAGCCCGGAAAGCGGAACACCACCACGTCGCCCCGCTTCGGCTCGCCCAGGCTCACGAACTTGTCGTTGAACGCCGGCATGCGCAGGCCGTAGGCGAACTTGTTGACCAGGATGAAGTCGCCCACGTCCAGGGTCGGCATCATCGAGCCGGACGGAATCCGGAACGGCTCGGCCACGAACGAGCGCAGCACCAGCACCACCAGCACCACCGGGAACAGCGAGCGCGACCAGTCCACCACCGCCGGCTCGTGGTACTCCTCGCCCGCCGCGTCCAGATGCGCCTTGCGCTTCTTGTACAGGAACAGGCGGTCCAGCCCCCAGACCACGCCGAACAGCACGGTCAGGCCAAGCAGAATCGCCGAAAAATCAAAATCCATGTGGGGCTCCTATGGAGCCGGGAATTCCCGATTCCCGGCCGAAATCATTTGTCCACTCTGAGTACGGCGAGGAAGGCTTCCTGGGGGATTTCCACCCGGCCCACCTGTTTCATGCGCTTCTTGCCTTCCTTCTGCTTCTCCAGCAACTTCTTCTTGCGGCTGACGTCGCCACCGTAGCACTTGGCCAGGACGTTCTTGCGCAACGCCTTGACGGTGGAACGGGCGATGATCTGCGCGCCGATCGCGGCCTGGATGGCCACGTCGAACTGCTGGCGCGGGATCAGGTCCTTCATCCGCTCGACCAGGTCGCGGCCGCGGCGGTCGGCATGGCTGCGATGCACGATCAGGCTCAGCGCGTCGACGCGATCGCCGTTGATCAGCACGTCGGTGCGCACGAACGGGCCGGCCTCGAAGCGATCGAAGTGGTAGTCCATCGAGGCGTAGCCGCGCGAGACGGATTTCAGGCGGTCGAAGAAGTCCATCACCACCTCGGCCAGCGGCATCTCGTAGCTGATCTGCACCTGGCTGGCCAGGTACTGGATCGAGCGCTGCACGCCCCGCTTTTCCTCGCACAAGGTGATCACGTTGCCGATGTAGTCCGGCGGCGTGAGGATGTTGGCGATGATGATCGGCTCGCGGATCTCCGCCACCAGGCTGGTGTTGGTCGGCAGTTTGGCCGGGTTGTCCAGCAACATGGTGGTGCCGTCGCTTTTCAGGATCTCGTAGACCACGGTGGGCGCGGTGGTGATCAGGTCGAGGTCGTATTCGCGCTCCAGCCGCTCCTGCACGATCTCCATGTGCAGCATGCCGAGGAAACCGCAGCGGAAGCCGAAGCCCATCGCCTCGGACGACTCCGGCTCGAAGAACAGCGCGGCATCGTTGAGGCGCAGCTTGTCCAGCGCCTCACGCATCGCCGGATAGTCGTCCGACGACACCGGGAACAGGCCGGCGAACACCCGCGGCTGCATGTGCTGGAAGCCGGGCAGCGCCTTGTCGGCCGGCTTGCCGGCATGGGTCAGCGTGTCGCCGACCGGCGCGCCGTGCACGTCCTTGATCGAGGCGTTGATCCAACCCACCTCGCCCGCGCCGAGCTTGTCCAGCTTCTTGCGCTTGGGGGTGAACACGCCGACGTCGCCCACTTCGTGGGTGCGCCCGGTGGACATCACCAGCAGCTTGTCGCCGGACTTGATCTCGCCCTGCATCACGCGCACCAGCGACACCACGCCCAGGTAGTTGTCGAACCAGGAGTCGATGATCAGCGCCTGCAGCCTGTCGGTGTCGCGCGGCTGCGGCGGCGGGATGCGGGCGACGATCGCCTCCAGCACCTCGACCACGTTCAGCCCGGTCTTGGCGCTGATCGCCACCGCATCGGTGGCGTCCACGCCGATCACCGCCTCGATCTCCAGCTTCACTTTTTCGACGTCGGCGGTCGGCAGGTCGATCTTGTTCAGCACCGGCACCACTTCCAGGCCCATCTCCACCGCGGTGTAGCAATTGGCCACCGACTGCGCCTCGACACCCTGGGCGGCGTCCACCACCAGCAGCGCGCCTTCGCACGCCGCCAGCGAACGGCTGACCTCGTAGGAGAAGTCCACGTGCCCGGGGGTGTCGATGAAATTCAGCTGATAGGTCTTGCCGTCGCGCGCCTTGTACGGCAGCGACACCGACTGCGCCTTGATCGTGATGCCGCGCTCGCGCTCGATCGGATTGTTGTCCAGCACCTGCGCTTCCATCTCGCGGTCGGCCAGGCCGCCACAGATCTGGATGATGCGATCGGCCAGGGTGGACTTGCCGTGATCGATATGGGCAATGATGGAGAAGTTGCGGATCAATTCCATGGAGCGCTGGCGGCCTGTGGTCGAGCTGGGGCTGGGCACCACGCGACGGCGTGGCGGCGCTGCCGCGAGGCAACGCTAACCCGGCATTATCGCATGGGATCGCCGCCATCAGGCGATCGGGCAAGCGGCGCCATCCCGCCACGGGATGGCGCCGCTCGATGCTGGCCGGCCCGTGCGCCGCGGGCCGGCCAGCGGCACATCAGCGATCCGCCGGCACCGTGAGCCCCACGAAGTTGCTCTGCTCGCCCCGGCGCACCAGCAACAGCACCGTGCTGCCCGCCTTCACGCTCTTCGTGGCGGCCTCGAACTCGGCCACGCTGCCGACCTTCTGCTGGTTGACCATGGTGATCACGTCGCCGGCACGCAGGCCGGCCTGCGCCGCCACGGGGCCGGTGATGTCGTCGATCACCACGCCCTGCCCCGCCTTCAGGCCCAGCTGGCTACGCGTGTCGCTGTCGATCGACTGCACGGTCAGACCCAGCGCGGCCGAACCGGCCTGGCTGGACGACGGCGCCGAAGCCAGGTTGTTGACCGCGTTGCGATCACGCTTGGCCTCGCTGATGGTCACGTCGAGCGTCTGCTTCTTGCCGTTGCGCAGGATTTCCACCGGCACCTTGCTGCCCGGCTTGGTCATGCCGACCAGCGGCGGCAGGTCCGAGGCCTGCTGCAGTGGCTGGCCGTTGTAGCTCAGGATGATGTCGCCAGGCTGGATGCCTGCCTTGGCCGCGCCACTGTCCGGGCTGACGTCGACCACCGCGGCACCCGCGCCATTGTCGAGCTTGAACGCCTTGATGATGTCGTCATTGACCGGCTGCATGGTCACGCCCAGCATGCCGCGCGAGACGTAACCCTTGGACTTGAGCTGCTGCACGGCGCTCATCGCCACATCGATGGGAATCGAGAACGACACGCCGAGATAGTCACCGGTGTTGGAATAGATCTGCGAGTTGACGCCCACCACGCGGCCCTGCAGATCGAACAGCGGACCGCCGGAATTGCCCCGGTTGATCGGCACGTCGGTCTGGATGAACGAGGTATACGGCTGGTCACGCTGGCCCAGGTTGCGCCCCACGGCGCTGACGATGCCCTGGGTCACCGTATAGTCGAAGCCGAACGGCGAACCGATCGCCAGCACCCACTGGCCCGGCTTCAGGCTGCGCGAATCGCCCAGTTCCACCGCCGGCAGGTCGCCACCGGCATCGACCTTGAGCAGGGCGATGTCGTAGGTCGGGTCGGTGCCGATCACTTTCGCGGTCAGCGTGCGCCGGTCCTGCAGGCGCACGGTGACCTTGTCCGCGTGATCGACCACGTGGTTGTTGGTGAGGATGTAGCCGTCATGGGAAATGATGAAGCCCGAACCCAGCGAGGTGTGCTTCTGCTGCTGCGGCGAGGGCATCATCGGCATGCCGAAGAAGCGGCGCAGGATCTCGGCTTGCGGATCATCGGGCCCGCCCTGGCCGGGCATCATCCGCGGACCGCGCGCGCCATAGCTGTCGGGTTGTTCGCCGGTGTACTTCGCTTCCACGTGGACGACGGCCGGCGCGTTCTTCTGCACGATGCCGGTGAAATCCGGCAAGGCCGCCGCGCCGCCCGGTGCCTGCGCCTGCACCACGCCGACACTGGCGACGCCCAGCAAGGCGCAGCACGCCAGGCTGCGCAGGATGGAATGATTCATGGCTCCTCCTCAGGTTGACTCAAGCCGGACCGGCCTGAAATGGACTGGATGGTTCCGAAATGATTCCCGGCAAGCTGCCGAGGCCCGCGCATTCCGCAGGCCATTCCGCGCACGGCAGCGGCCGGCCCTTGCGGAACCCGGGTGGTGGCGTGCATCGAAAACGGGCCGCGGGAACGACACGCGGACCCGAGCTATTGCGCGACGGCGGATGCCCTGCGCGACGCGTCGTCCGGCGCGGAGATCCGCTGCTGCTCCGGATCGAGCAGCAACAGGTAGCTGCCGTCGTTGTTTTCCAGCGTGCGGTAACGCGGCATCGACGGGTAGCCCGACAGCCGCCGTGCATAGTTCGACGGGCTCTGCCCGAACGGCGAGCCCAGCGTGGCCGAGGCCTGCTGGCTGAGCAAGCCAGCCGAATTGCCGCTGAGCCACGGCGGCACGGCCGCGGGCGCGGTCGGCTTGGCAGCCGCGGCCAGGCTGGTGACGGTGCTGGTCTGACTGGTATTGGCCGAGGCGGTGACCTGTTCCAGCTCACTGCTCGAGCGCGGCTGGCCGACCATCAACGCGGCGGCGGCCACGCTGGCGGCGATCGCGCCACCCGCGGACCAGCGCAACCAGTGATGGCGCCGGGAGGGAGTCGCGGTGACCGCGGCCGCTTCCTGCTCGATCGCGCGCATCACGCGGTCGGCAAAGTCGGCGCTGGCCACGGCCGGGAATTCCCGGCGCAGGCTGTCGCGCGCCACGTGGTAGGGAGACCAGGCGGCCTGCAGGGAGGCATCGTGGTCGAGACGGCGCAGCAGGAACCGCAGCTGCTCCTTCGACAACTCGCCATCGATGCCCGCGGAAAGACTTTCCCGGGTGTCCTGATTCATGCCTGCCTGATTCATGTCTGATCCTCGCGGTCCGACAAAAGTGGCCGCAGTTTTTCGTCGATCGCCTCGCGTGCCCGAAAGATGCGCGAACGCACCGTACCGATCGGGCAGCCCATTGCTTCGGCGATTTCATCGTAGCTGAGACCATCCACTTCGCGCAGCGTGATGGCGGTCCGCAGTTCTTCGGGCAACGCTTGGACAGTGGAAAACACGGATTGTTCAATTTCCTGGCGCATCAGCTCGCGCTCGGGCGTGGCGCTGTCGTGCATGCGCTCGGCGCCGGCCATGAACTCGGCGTCGTCGGCGTCGATGTCGCCCGAAGGCGGCCGACGTCCCATCGCCACCAGGTGATTCTTGGCGGTGTTCACCGCGATCTTGTACAGCCAGGTGTAGAAGGCGCTGTCGCCCCGGAACGAGCCGATGGCCCGCCAGGCGCGGATGAAGGACTCCTGGGCGATGTCCTCGCATTCGGCATGGCTTCGCACGTAGCGCGAGACCAGCCCGATCACCTTGTGCTGGTACTTGCGCACCAGCAGGTCGAAGGCCCGCCTGTCTCCCTGCTGGACACGCTCGACCAGCGCGCGATCCAGTTCGTTTTCGCCCATCCGGGCCGTATCCGTCGTCAATGCCGTCATCCGCTGCGGGAGCTTGTTTTGAACTGAACGCGGCGCTCAGACCACGGCCCGGCGCCCTAGTTCACCTGGAACATGAAGTAGCAGGCCCCACCTTAACGCACAGCCCGTTGGCTGGTTGTCATGCCGGATGCGCCACCCCGACCCGTGACGGGTATCGGTCAGTAATGGGGGCGCTGGCAGTCCACTCAAGCCAGCTCGGCCGCGCGCCCTTCCAGCAGGCGCTGCCGCTCGGCCAGCAGCTTGTCGAAGCTGATCGGCGGCAGCGGGCGGCAGAACAGGTAACCCTGCAGCTCGTCGCAGCCGTTCGTGCGCAGGAACTGCAGGTGCTGCTCGATCTCCACGCCCTCGGCCACCACTGCCCGGTTCAGCCGATGCGCCATCTCGATGGTGGCCCGCACGATCGCCTCGTCATCCGGGTCCACCCCGATGTTGCGCACGAAGCTCTGGTCGATCTTGATGCGGTCGGCGGGCAGCCGGCGCAGGTAATCCAGCGACGCGGCGCCGGTGCCGAAATCGTCGATCGCGATATGGCAGCCCAGCCGGTGCAGCGCGTTGAGGTTCTCGACCAGGTTGGGCGCCTCCTTGATGCTGATGCTTTCGGTGACTTCCATTTCCAGCAGGGTCGGGTCCAGCCCGGTATCGCGCAGCACGGCCGCGACCGTGTCCAGCAGGTGCGGCTCCATCAACTGCACCGCCGACAGGTTCACCCCCAGGCGCAGGCGCAGGCCGTAACGCTGCTCCCACTCTTTCGCCTGGCGGCAGGCCGTGCGCATCACCCATTCGCCGATCGAGACGATCAGGCCGGTCTCCTCGGCCAGCGGGATGAACACCGCCGGGCTGATCATGCCCAGTTCGGGATGTTCCCAGCGCACCAGCGCTTCCATCCCCACGATGTCCTCGGTCTCGGTATTGACCTGCGGCTGGTAGACCACGCGCAGTTCGCCATTGCCCTCGGCGTGGCGCAGGCGGGTCTTCAGCGCCATGCCATGCTGCTGGGCATATTCCGGGCTGATCTCGTAGATCTGGAAGGTGTTGCGACCCTGGTGCTTGGCCGCGTACATCGCCTCGTCCGCGTGCTTGAGCAGGGTCGCCGCGTCGCCGGCGTCGTCCGGGAAGAAGCTCAGCCCCATCGACGCGGTCACTTGCAGCTCGGTGCCGTCCTCCAGGTACAGCGGCGTCTCCATCACCTGCACGATCTTCTCGGCCACCCGCATCACGTCGTCGTTCTTGACGATGTGCCGCAGCACGATGGTGAACTCGTCGCCGGCGTAGCGCGCCACCGTATCGGAGGCGCGGATGCTGCCGCACAGGCGCTGGGTGACCGTGCGCAATACCTGGTCGCCGGCCGCGTGGCCGTAGGTGTCGTTGATCGCCTTGAAGCGGTCGAGGTCGACGAACAGCACGGCGAAGCATTCGCCGTTGCGGGTGGCCTCGCGGATGATCGTTTCCAGTCGATCGTTGAACAGCAGGCGGTTGGGCAGCCCGGTCAGGGCGTCGACGAGGCCTTCGGCGCGGCCCTGCTCGCGGGTGCGGCCCAGCTCCAGCATCTGGGCGAAGCGCGCGACCGCGCAGCGCAACACCGGTTCGATGATGCTCATCTCGCCGAAGCCGCGGCGCGTGCCCGCGAGCATCGCGCCCAGCACGGTATGCCTTTCGTCGTACAGCGGCAGCCCGGCGAAGCCGGCCAGTTCGAGCTGTTGCAGCAGCGGGTCGATCGGCGCCAGGCGCTTGGCATCGGTGCGGTACAGGATCGACTTGCCGGCCAGCACCAGTTGCAGCGAACTCTGCAATTGCGCCGGCGGCCAGGCCACATCCTCGCCGCTCCACAACTGCAGCATCTGGTTGGGCGCTTCCGCCCCTTCGTGCCGGGCCGACCAGACAGCCAGGTAGTCCAGTCCCAGCTCGTCGAACAGCAGGCGTCCGGCAGCGCTCTGGGCGTCGACGCCGCTGGTCGAGGCAAAAATGCGCGACAGCAATGACAGCGCCGCCTCGGCCCGGAGGTCGGCGCGATCGCTGCGGAACATCAGCGCCAGCGCGTCACGCCCGGCATGCCGGATGCGCCGCACGCTGGCCTGGCCGGTGTCCGCGCCTTGCGCCGACTTGCGCTGGCACGGGTACCAGTTGCGGTTGGCCTCGGTCAGCACCTGGCTGATCGCGATGCCTTCGAAGCGCAACACCTGGGCCAGCGGCAGGCCCTGCCACTGGTCGACGTGGATGCGGCTGTGCCTGCCCACGGTGGGACTGACTTCAAGCAGGCGGCCGCTCTGCGCGTCGACGATCAGCCATTCGCCTTCGCCTTCCTCGAAGGTGAAACGGTAGCCATCGGGCTCGACCATCGCTTCGGGCACAGGCGGCAGCACTCGCGCACGCATGCCTTCCGGCGCCAGCGAACGCCGCCAGCGGGGAATGAGTTCGTCGGAGATGTTCCAGGCGGAAAGCCAGTCGGCGATGCCGGGCGGAAGGTCCGCCGGCCCGAAGGTCGCCTCGTCCGCCAGCACCACGATCAACGGCGTTTCGGCCGCACCGGGCAGGTGTCGCAGTTGTTCGCAGGCATGGCGTGCCTGCTGCGCGTCGCCGGCCAGCACGATCACCAGCAACTGCAGGGGCGGCAACGGCGGCCGCCCCTCGAGCAGGATCGCCGCGTGCGGGACATCGCGCGCACTGTAGATCTGCGGGTAACCCGCCTGGTCGAGTGCGTCGAACAGGTTGCGCCGCAGTTCGCGCTGCGCTGCGACCACCAGGATGCCGGAGTTCATCGTGTCCTCGCCTCAGACCAGCCAGCGGCCGTCACGCAGGCGCAGGCGCCGGGGCTGGCTATCCTGGCTGCCGATGTGCGTCGCCAGGTCGCCCAGGTGCTCGGTCAGCGCGGCGGGCGCGTCGATCAGGACCACCCGGCGCAGATGCCCCTTGGGCGCGCGCGCCAGCTGGCGCAGCAGGGTGCCGTCCATCGCCGACAGCGGTAGCTCGAGTCCGAGCAGGAAGTACACGCCGAAATGCATGCTCTGCTGCATGTAACGCAGCGCATTGCCCAGCCGCTGGCAATCCGGCACGCGCACGTGGGCGTCGCGCAGGCTGCCCAGTCCGGTATCGGGCTGCCACAGGTAGACGGCCTGGCCGGTATGCCGCGCGATCGCGCGAAACTGATCGATCAGGGCGTGCACGTCCTGGCTGTCCAGCACCACCAGGCCGCTGGGTGCGGCCAGGATGCGTTCGAAGATCTCGTTGCCGGCTTGCACGGGAACGGAGGCGATTGTCGAATTCATTGCGTCCCCGTGCGGCGGCGGTGAAGCCATGGAGTCAGCCAACCCGCGACTGCCTGGATGAATGATGGGAACGAGCCCGCTGGTTGCCACGTTGACCGGAGTGCGTCGGATCATCCCTGTCCCTGCCCATTCGCCGGTCGTCCCGTGACCTGCACCGCCGTAGCCCGTAGCAACCTCGGTGCCAACGGATGATGGCCGATTTCACACCGGCACCGGCGCACGGTCAAGCAGATGTGTCACATCTCGCAATCATGGCGTCGGGACGGTATGGTTCAGGCCTCCTCCACCACACCGTATCGACCCATGTTCGAAGGACTGCGCTTCAACCACTGGAAGACCAGCGAAAGCGAGGATGGCATCGTCACGCTGACCCTGGATCGCGCCAACAGCAGCGTCAACGCGATTTCCCGCGCGGTGCTGGACGAACTGGAGCAGATCGTCGAGCGCCTGGCCATCGAGAAGCCGGCCGGTGTGGTGATCCACTCGGCCAAGGCCTCGGGGTTTGCCGTGGGCGCCGACATCAAGGAATTCGTCGAGTACGCGAAACACGACACGGTGCTGGAGAACATCGAGCACGGCCAGCGCGTCTACGAGGCGCTGGCCCGCCTGCCCTGTCCCACCGTGGCTGCCGTGCACGGTGCCTGCATGGGCGGCGGCACCGAGCTGATCCTGGCCTGCCGCCAGCGCATCGCCGTCGACGACGAGAAAACGCGGATCGCCCTGCCCGAAGTGATGCTGGGCATCCACCCGGGCTGGGGCGGCACCGCGCGCCTGCCGCGCCTGATCGGCGCCACCGAGGCGCTGCCGGTGATGCTGACCGGCAAGGCCCTGTCGGCAAAGCGCGCCCTGGGCCTGGGCGTGGTCGACCGGCTGGCACGCCCGGACGAGCTGCTGAGCGAGGCGCGCCTGCTGCTGCGCCGCCCCGCGACTCGGCCGTTCGCCCGCCGCGCCAGGGCCTGGGCCACCAATACCTGGCTGGCCCGGCAGATCCTGGCGCCGATCGTGCTGAAGCAGACCGCGGCCAAGGTGCGCAAGGAGCACTACCCCGCGCCGTTCGCGATGATCGAGGTGTGGAAGCGTGGCGGTTCCGGCATCAGCCAGCGGCTGAAACTCGAGGCACGCTCGGTGGCGAAGCTGGCGACCACACCGACGGCGCAGAACCTGATCCGGATCTTCTTCCTGCAGGAACGCCTGAAGGGCCAGGGCGCCGGCGCCGACGCGCAGATCAGGCACGTGCACGTGGTCGGTGCCGGCGTGATGGGCGGCGACATTGCCGCCTGGGCTGCCTTCAAGGGCTTCGAGGTGACCCTGCAGGATCGCGAGATGAAGTTCATCCAGCCGGCGCTGGATCGTGCCCGCACCCTGTACGAGAAGAAGCTGAAGTCCGCCGACAAGGTCGAGGCGGCGATGCAGCGCCTGCGCGCCGATGTCGACGGCAGCGGCGTGGCGGCGGCCGACCTGGCCATCGAGGCGATCTACGAGAACGCCGAGGCCAAGGAGGCGTTGTACGCCACCATCGAGCCCCAGTTCCAGGCGGACGAGATTCTCGCCAGCAACACCTCCAGCATCCCGCTGGACGAGCTGCGCAAGAACCTGGCCGCGCCGCAGCGCTTCCTGGGCCTGCACTTCTTCAATCCGGTGGCGCAGATGCCGCTGGTGGAAGTGGTGCGGCATGATCGGCTCGATCCGCTGATCGAGAAACGCGCGCTGGCATTCTGCAAGGCCATCGGCAAGTTGCCGGTGGCGGTCAAGGGCACGCCGGGGTTCCTGGTCAACCGCATCCTGATGCCCTACCTGCTGGAAGCGCTGCGCCTGTACAGCGAAGGCGTGCCCGGCCCGGTGCTGGACCGCGTGGCGAAGAAGTTCGGCATGCCGATGGGGCCGATCGAACTGGCCGACACCGTCGGCCTGGACGTCTGCGCATCGGTCGGCCGCGAACTGGCCCCGTTCCTCGGGCTGGAGTTGCCACCGGGGCTGGACGACAAGCTGGAGGCCGGCAAGCGCGGCAAGAAGGATGGCCAGGGCCTGTATGTCTGGCAGGACGGCAAGCCGCAGAAACCCGAAGTACCCCAGGATTACGTGACCCCACCCGACCTGGCCGACCGGATGATCCTGCCGATGGTCAACGAGGCGATCGCCTGCCTTGCCGATGGCGTGGTGGATGATGCCGACCTGCTGGATGCCGGCGTGATCTTCGGCACCGGCTTCGCGCCGTTCCGGGGCGGCCCGATCCAGTACACGCGCAGCGAAGGCGCCGACAAGCTCAAGGCAAGGCTAGAGGAGCTGGCGCAGCGCCATGGCGACCGCTTCAAGCCGAAGAAAGGCTGGGACGATCCGACGCTGGCGCAAGGCGGCTTCGAGCTGCCGGCTTCCCCCAGCCACTGAACCTGAGATACCGCGTCACGTTCAGCAGAGAGCCCGGCGTGCCGGGCTCTCTGTCATGAGCTCATGCCGCCATCACCACATCAGGTCGTCCGGTACGCCATCGTCACCGATGCCGGACGCCGCCGGGTCGACCAGCAAGGCCAGCTGGTGCGCGTCGATGGCGCGGACCTGCTCGGCAATCTCGCGCGCCACCAGCAGATAACGACCACCGTGCTGGACCACGCCCAGCTCGCCGGCATTCAGCGCGGCAAGCTGCGGGGCATCCACATGCACCCGGCGGATCTTGCCGCCGTACTCGAAATTGCGCGGCTGGTCGGCATCGGCCTTGTTCAGCACCTTGCCATCCAGCAACTGCTGGATCTTCTGCTTGCGCTCGCGGCGCAGCCGGGCCTGTTCGGCCGCCTCCTGCTCGATCTGCTTGCGCTCCCGCGTCTCGGTTTGCGCGCGCAACGCATAAGCCCTGGCCAGGTCGATGTCCTGCTGGCTGCGGCCGGCCGCAGGCTGCGGCTTGGCACCGGGCTTGGCGCCAGGCTTGCCACCGGGCTTGCCGCCGTGGCGCGCCGGCTTGCCGGGCGACGGCGCCCGCTTCGGCTCGCGGGGGCGTTCGGGTTGAACCTGTTTGACGATGCCGCTCTTGAGCAGCTGATCGCGCAGGGAATCGGCCATGCGGTTATTCCGTGATCGTTGGATACAAGTTTTCGGTCAGTAATGCGGCGGCGGTGGTTCGTCGTGCGCGTCGCTGCCCTGGGCGACCCGCATCGATGCCATTTCGCCGCGCAGATCGCGCAACGCGCGCTCCAGCGCAGCGATCCGCTGCGACTGGTCGGCGTCCGCCGTGGTCAATGCCTGGACGGCTTCGTCGATGAAGGTCAGCTTGACCTCCATCTCGTCCAGCCGCTGCTCGAACATCGCGCGCTGGTCGTTCATGGCGATGACTGCAGGCTGCGCCCGCGCCCGATGCCGTAGTAGGCCAGCCCGGCCTCTTCCACCACCGCCGGATCGTACAGATTGCGGCCGTCGAAGATCGCCGGTTCGGCCAGCGCCCCGCGGACGGCGGCGAAGTCCGGGCTGCGGAATGCCTTCCACTCGGTGACCACGGCCAGCACGTCGGCACCCTGCACGGCTTCCATGGCGTCATCGCACAACACCAGGTCCGCGCGATCGCCATACAGGCGCTGCGTTTCCGCGCGCGCTTCCGGATCGAACGCACGTACGCTGGCACCCGCTTCCCACAGCAGCTCCATCAGCCGCCGGCTGGAAGCCTCGCGCATGTCGTCGGTGTTGGGCTTGAACGCCAGGCCCCACAGCGCGATCGTGCGACCGGCCAACTGGCCGTCGAAGTGGCGCGAGATCAGCTCGAACAGCTTGCCCTTCTGCTGCCGGTTGACCGCCTCGACCGCGCCCAGCAGCCGGGCGTCATAGCCGTAGGCATGGGCGGTGCGCTCCAGCGCCTGCACGTCCTTGGGAAAACACGAACCGCCGTAGCCGGCGCCCGGGTAGATGAAGCTGTAACCGATGCGCGGGTCCGAACCGATGCCCTGGCGCACCAGTTCCACGTCGGCGCCCACCCGCTCGGCGATGTTCGCGATCTCGTTCATGAAACTGATCTTGGTGGCCAGCATCGCGTTGGCGGCGTACTTGGTCAGCTCGGCCGAACGCTCGTCCATCACCACCATGCGATCGTGGTTGCGATTGAACGGCGCGTACAGCTTGCGCAACACCGCCACCGCCCGTGCACTGGACGTGCCCACCACGATGCGGTCCGGGCGCAGGCAGTCTTCCACCGCAGCGCCTTCCTTGAGGAACTCCGGGTTGGAGACCACGTCGAATTCCACCGTCGCGTTGCGCGCCTTCAATTCACCAGCCACCGCCTCGCGCACCCGATCGGCGGTGCCGACCGGCACGGTCGACTTGTTCACCACCACGGCGTAGTGATCCAGGTGGCGGCCGATGGTGCGGGCCACGGCCTGCACGTATTGCAGGTCGGCGCTGCCATCCTCGTCCGGCGGCGTGCCCACGGCAATGAAGATCAATTCGGCATGCGCGATCGCCGGCGCCGCGTCGGTGGTGAAATCGAGCCGGCCGCCGGCATGGTTGCGGCGGACGATCGCCTCGAGTCCGGGTTCGAAGATCGGGATCTCGCCGTGCTTCAGGCGCTCGACCTTGCCCGCATCGATATCCACGCAAACCACCTTGTTGCCCATTTCCGCCAGGCAGGCACCGGTGACCAGGCCGACATAGCCGGTACCGAAGATAGTGACATTCATCATCGTGGTGACGATTCCCGCAAAAGTTGGACGTCCATTCTAACCGCCGCCGCGACCGCTTCGATCCGGTCACCGCGATTCCCGCAAACGCGAAGGGGCGCGAATCGCTTCGCGCCCCTTCGTGAAACTTGCGCCGGAGTCGCCTCCGGCAACTGCTTGGTGATGCTTACTTGCCGCCCGGAGCGGCGCCTGCCGGCGTCGGACCCGTCTTGACCAGGGTCACGTCGAAGATCAGCGTGGCGTTCGGCGGCATCGGCGGCTGCGGCTCGGCGCCGTAAGCCAGCGAGGACGGGATGAACAGCTTGTAATGACCGCCGACCTGCATCAGCTGCAGGCCCTCGCGGAAGCCCGGGATCACGCCAGCCAGCGGAATCTTGGCTGCGCCACCACCCGGATGCTTGGCGGACGCATCGAACACCTGGCCGTTGACGAAGGTGCCGGTGTAGTTGATCTCGACCGTGTCGTTCGGACCCGGGCGGGCGCCCGTGCCCTGGCTGATCACCTGGTACTGCAGGCCCGACGCGGTCGTCTTCACGCCCGGCGCGCTCTTGTTCTTGGCCAGGAAGGCGTCGCCCTCGGCCTTGTTCTTGGCCGCCAGCTTGGTCATCTCGGCCTGGTACTTGGCCTGGATCTTGGCCATGAAGGCGTCGTGCACCTGCTTGGCTTCGGTATCGCTCATGGTCGGCTTCTGGCCGGACAGCGCCGCCTTCACCGCGTTGGCCACGGCGGTCGGATCCAGTTCGTCGCGCATGATCGGCGGAACCTGGGAAGCAATTTCCCAACCCACAACGTAGCTGGCCTTGGCCTTGTCGACGGTGCCGGCAGCGCCAGTCGTCTGGGCGGCAACGGAGGCCGTCATGCCCAGCGCAACGGCCATCGCGGCCGCCGTCAGCGTGGGACGCAGAAAGTGCTTCATTCGTAACTCCCTCATGTATGGATGTGCCGACACTGCCGGCCGGGCCCCCCCGATGGAGGCAGGCCTCGCATTGTGCGGTGCTTGTCAGATCTTGGCAACGATCGGGCGATCAGACCGTCATTCGCGATAAAGGTTCATTACGGCACCCCGCTCGGGGACCCTCGCCAGGCCCGGCGGGAAGCTGCCGCGCCCTCACGGGCCGGGCTTTTCGAGGGTTTCCTTCAGGGCGGCCTGCAGCCGCGCATGCATTCTCACCAGACCTCGCCACAGCACCACCGCCACCACCACCACCAGCACCACCAGCGACAAGGCGATCCCGCGCGGCGGCAGGATCGCCGAACTGAGCCCGCTGACCAGCAGCGCCAGCGCCAGCAGGGTGACCAGCGGAATGACCCGCGCCAGCACGTTGCGGATCGCCTGCGTGTACGAACCCGCAAACCGCTCGCGGATGCCGATTTCCGCCAGCACCATGCCCAGCGCCTCCGCCTTGCGGTACACGGCGATCAGCATGGGCAGCGACAGGAACAGCGCGCAGGCCCATATCAGGGTGTGGCGCAGTTCCCGATCGATGCCGAGCATCGAGAACCAGCTCCAGTTGTGCGCATTGACGTAGGCGCCGACGATGAACAACGCCACCACCAGCAATACGTTGATGCCGATGTGCCAGAGCAGGCGCCGGAAGATGGCCGCGATGGCCGCGTTCTCGTTGACTGGCTTGAGGTTCTCCAGCCAGCCGTTGTAGCTGCTGGCCAGCAGGATCAGCGAGCGCGGCGTCACCCGCCGCAAGCCATTGGCCAGGCTCTCCGCGGACCGGTTCAGGTACGGCGACGCGGCCATGCACAGCACCGACACGGCCACCGCGATCGGATAGATGAAATCGCTGACCACGCCCAGCGACAGACCGAGCGTGGCGATGACGAACGAGAATTCGCCGATCTGCGCCATGCCCAGGCCCGAGCGCAGCGCCGTGCGCGGATCGTGGCCCACGATGAAGATGCCCAGGCTGCAGGCCAGGGTCTTGCCGACGATCACCACGGCCGCGATGAGCAGGGCCGGCAAGGCGTACTGCAGCAGCATCGAGGGATCGATCTTCAAGCCGATCGCCACGAAGAACAGCGCCGCGAACATGTCGCGCAACGGCTCCACCAGATGCAGCACCCGCCCCACGCTGCGCGACTCGGCCACCACCGCGCCGGCCAGGAAGGCACCCAGCGCGACACTGAAGCCCATCCACACCGCGAACAGGCTGGCGCCGAAGCAGATGCCGAGCACGCTGACCAGCAAGGTCTCGTCGCGATCGAAGCTCGCCACGTAATCCACCAGGCGAGGCAGCAGCAGCAGGCCCAGGATCATCCCCACGATCACGAACAGGCCCAGATGGCCCACCAGGGCCAGCGCCGTGTCGGCCTGCACCGAGCCACCGATCGCCACCGCCGTGAGCAGGGTCAGCATCACGATGGTCAGCATGTCCTCGGCCACCAGCAGGCCCGTCACCAGTTGCGCGAACTTCTGCTGGCGCTGCCCCGACTCGGCCAGCGTGCGGGTGGCCACCATCGTCGAGGACAACGAAATGATCGCACCGAGAAACAACGCGTCCGTGCCGGACCAGCCGAACAGACCGCCGATGCCATAGCCGATCCACAACATCAGCCCCACTTCCGCGACCGCCACGGCCAGCACGCCGATGCCGACCTCGCGCAACTTGCGCACGCTGAATTCCAGGCCCAGGGTGAACATCAGCAGGACCACGCCGAGATTGGAAATGTCGTCGATGGCGCGCGCATCGCCCACCAGCACGCCCGGCGTATGCGGCCCGATCAGCACGCCAGCCAGGATGTAGCCCAGCAGCACCGGTTGCCGCATCCGCTGGAACACGATCGTGGTGGCGCCCGCCACGATCATCACGATGGCAAGATCACGAATGAAGCCGATTTCGTGCATTCATCAACTCTCTGGAACCCGAGGGATCGCTCCAGCTTAAACGAAGGAAAGGCGGCACTCGCCTGCGCGCACGAGTGCGTCGTCGACACGCCGGCACTTCGTGATCGAAAGTGTGAAAAAAAGCTTGACGGAATTCCGGAGCGCACCTATTCTTCTCGGCTTCCAGCGGCGGGGCCATAGCTCAGCTGGGAGAGCGCCTGCATGGCATGCAGGAGGTCGGCGGTTCGATCCCGCCTGGCTCCACCAACTTGAATTGTCCCCATCGTCTAGAGGCCTAGGACACCACCCTTTCACGGTGGACACCGGGGTTCGAATCCCCGTGGGGACGCCAAGTTGGCTCGCACAGCTGGAAGAAGCAACACAATGCGGAGTGGTAGTTCAGTTGGTTAGAATGCTGGCCTGTCACGCCGGAGGTCGCGGGTTCGAGTCCCGTCCACTCCGCCACTATTCAAACAAGAAGCCCGCCTTGCGCGGGCTTTTTGCTGCGTGGTGATTTTGCGCACTGCTCCGTGTGTGCAGGAACCGGGAAGCGGCACACGTTTATGAAGCCCTATTTCCGACTGCCCTCGCTCGACTCCGGCTGCGGCTCCAGCGTGCCGACGGAATGGCCTTGTTCGACGAGGTATTCCAGCCAGCGCGACAGGAATCCGTTCATCCGCAAGCGGTGCTGAAACACCGAATGCGCCGGCGGAAACGGACCCAGCACCTGCCACAGGTGCCGCCCGGGATGGCAATGCAGCGCCTCGGCCACATGCGCGTCGGTATACATGCGCAACTGTGCCGACGGCGCACGCCTGCCGGTATCGATGTCGACGAAATCGTAGGTGAGCTCCAGTTCCAGGGTGTACGGATGACGCTCCTGCACGGACAGGTGGACGTCGAGACCGTCGTCCACGTTCGACACGTAACGCCCCGGCGCCAGCTGCTGTGGCTGGAACAGTCGCGTCAGGCGATGGTAATTCTCGGCGTACAGCCCCATCAGGAACTCGAATCGTCCCGGTAGCAGGCTGCGGCGGTTGTCCAGTACGGCACTCATCGGGGATGTACGAACTCCAGTGGGCGGGCCAGGGTTTTCAGAACATGGTTCGCTCGATGCCGAAGCGATCGAAGATCTTGCTGGCGATCTCCTCGATCGACACATGGGTGGTGTTGAGGCTGGGAATGCCGGCCTGGCGCATCAGGCGATCGGCCTGCTCCAGCTCCCAGCGGCATTGCTGCAAGGTGGCGTAGCGGCTGCCGGCTCGGCGCTGTTCGCGGATCTGCGCCAGGCGCACCGGATCGATGGTGAGGCCATACAGCCGATCCTTGTACGGACGCAGACGCGCCGGCAATTCGAGCTTCTCGAGGTCGTCGTCGGTCAGCGGATAGTTGGCGGCGCTGACCCCGTAATGCAAGGCCATGTAGAGACAGGTCGGCGTCTTGCCCGAGCGCGACACGCCGACCAGGATCAGGTCCGCCTCGGCATAGTTCACGTCGATGCCGTCGTCGTGCGACAGCGCGTAGTTGGTCGCGTTGATGCGCGCCTCGTACTTGTCGAAATCGACCATGCCATGCGACCGGTTGACCGCACCCGAGCGCTTGGTGGACAACTCTTCCTCGAGCGGGCCGATGAACGGTGCAAACACGTCCAGCATCAGCGCACCGCTGGCGGCGACGATCTCGCACAGGGCGCGTTCGGCCATGGTGTTGACCACGATCGGGCGCTGGCCGGTCTGCGCATAATTGGTCTTGATGCGCAGCGCGGCAGCCTCCGCCTTGTGCGCGTTGTCGGTGAAGGGCAAGCGGTGCTTGTCGAACTGCACGCCTTCGAACTGCGCCAGGATGCTGTTGCCGATGGTCTCCGCGGTAATCCCGGTGGAGTCCGAAATGAAGAATACGGTTCGATGCATGCGTGGCCCTGATGGCAGATGGCGGATGGCGTCTGGCCGCACCTTAGCAGGTTGTGGCGTGCATTCTGACGCGTCGGCAACCCGGCGAATCGGCACGGCATCGGCCCGATCGCAGTCGCCGACCCGGCCGCCAAAATCTACCGCCAGCTGACTGGTATCGGGTTGGAATGGCATCTGCGCGCAATGGTCTTCTTGTGCTGCGCACCATCCGCAGCGGACAATACCAGTTCTTTGCAACCCGCTTCGGGCCTGCATGTCGCGTCCATTCCACTCTTTGCAACGCTTCCTCAGAAGGAGACACCCTTGAACGATC
This sequence comes from Rhodanobacter sp. FDAARGOS 1247, assembly GCF_016889805.1. Lineage (NCBI taxonomy): Bacteria > Pseudomonadati > Pseudomonadota > Gammaproteobacteria > Lysobacterales > Rhodanobacteraceae > Rhodanobacter > Rhodanobacter sp. FDAARGOS 1247. The sequence goes on along the minus strand of NZ_CP069535.1, from coordinate 1,703,771 downwards.
TGGTGCTTTGGCTCGACCAACTGCGCATGACTGACCTGGGCAAGGTTGGCGGCAAGAACGCCTCGCTGGGCGAGATGATCGGCAACCTGGCCAAACTGGGTGTCTCCGTGCCGGGTGGTTTCGCCACCACCGCCGACGCGTTCCAGCAGTACCTGGAAAAGAGCGGCCTGGCCAAGCGCATCCAGGAACGGCTCGCGTCGCTCGACGTCGACGACGTCGACACCCTGGTCGCGGCGGGCAGGGAAATCCGCGGCTGGATCGTCGACACCGCCCTGCCCGCCGAGCTCGAACAGGCGATCCGCGCGGCCTACATCAAGCTGTGCAAGGATGCCGGCGCCGACGATATTGCTGTTGCCGTACGCTCATCGGCCACTGCCGAGGATCTGCCCGACGCCTCGTTCGCCGGCCAGCAGGAAACCTTCCTCAACGTGGTCGGCATCGACGACGTGCTGCACAAGGTGAAGGAAGTCTTCGCCTCGCTGTACAACGATCGCGCGATCGCCTATCGGGTGCACCAGGGCTTCAAGCACGAGGACGTGTTCCTCTCTGCCGGTGTGCAGCTGATGGTGCGCTCGGACGTGGGTGCCTCCGGCGTGTTGTTCACGCTGGACACCGAGTCCGGTTTCCGCGACGTGGTGTTCGTCACGGGTTCGTATGGCCTCGGCGAGATGGTCGTGCAGGGCGCAGTCAATCCCGACGAGTTCTACGTGTTCAAGCCCACGCTGCGCGAAGGCAAGCCGGCGGTGCTGCGTCGCAACCTCGGTGCGAAGCAGTTGCGCATGGTCTACTCCAGCGCCCCGGGCGAACGGGTCAAGACCGAAGACACGCCGACCGACCTGCGCAACAAGTTCTGCATCAGCGACGAGGACGTGCAGGAGCTGGCCCGCCAGTCGCTGATCATCGAGAAGCATTACGACCGGCCGATGGACATCGAGTGGGCGAAGGACGGCCACACCGGCAAGATCTACATCGTGCAGGCACGCCCGGAGACGGTGAAGTCCCGTTCGCACGCCACCCAGCTCGAGCGCTTCCATCTCAGCGAGAAGGGCAAGGTGCTGGCCGAAGGCCGCTCGATCGGCCAGAAGATCGGCGCGGGCAAGGCGCGGGTGATCCGTTCGCTGTCCGACATGAACAAGGTGCAGGCTGGCGACGTGCTGATCGCCGACATGACCGACCCCGACTGGGAGCCGGTGATGAAGCGCGCCTCGGCCATCGTGACCAACCGCGGCGGCCGTACCTGCCACGCGGCGATCATCGCCCGCGAGCTGGGCGTGCCCGCCGTGGTCGGCACCGGCAATGCGCTGGAGTTGATCCCCGATGGCGCCGACGTCACCGTGTCCTGCGCCGAAGGCGACACCGGCACGATCTACGAAGGCATCCTGAAGTTCGAGCGGATCACCGCCGACCTGGGCGACATGCCCGAGGCGCCGCTGAAGATCATGATGAACGTGGCCAACCCCGAGCGCGCGTTCGACTTCGGCCAGTTGCCGAACGCCGGCATTGGCCTGGCCCGCCTGGAAATGATCATCGCCAGCCACATCGGCGTGCATCCGAAGGCGCTGCTGGAATACGCCAAGCAGGACGCCGAGACCAAAGCGAAGATCGACGAGCGCATCGCCGGTTATGCCGGTCCGGTCGAGTTCTACGTCGACCGCCTGGCCGAGGGCATCGCCACCATCGCCGCCTCGGTCTATCCGAAGCCGGTGATCGTGCGACTGTCGGACTTCAAGTCGAACGAATACGCCGGCCTGCTCGGCGGCTCACGCTACGAGCCGCACGAAGAGAATCCGATGATCGGCTTCCGTGGCGCCAGCCGCTACGTCGACCCGAGCTTCTCCGAGGCGTTCGGACTGGAGTGCAAGGCGGTCAAACGCGTGCGCGAAGTGATGGGCCTTGCCAACGTGTGGGTGATGATCCCGTTCGTGCGCACGCTCGGCGAAGGCCGCAAGGTCATCGACGTGCTGGCGAAGAACGGCCTCAAGCAGGGCGAGCACGATCTGAAAGTGATCATGATGTGCGAAGTGCCGTCCAACGCCCTGCTCGCCGACGAGTTCCTCGACATTTTCGACGGCTTCTCGATCGGCTCCAACGACCTCACCCAGCTAACCCTGGGCCTGGACCGCGATTCGTCCATCGTCGCCAGCCTGTTCGACGAACGCGACCCGGCGGTGAAGAAGCTGCTGGCGATGGCGATCAAGACCGCGCGGGCCAAGGGCAAGTACATCGGCATCTGCGGTCAGGGCCCGTCCGACCACCCGGACCTGGCCGAATGGCTGATGGAACAGGGCATCGAATCGTTGTCGCTGAATCCGGACACGGTCGTCGACACCTGGCTGCGCCTGGCCAAGAAGAAGGCAGACTGAGGACGATGTCGGCCAGCCGCTGACGTGATTTGCCATGCAGTGCAGCAAAAGGGTCGGATTCATCCGGCCCTTTTGCTGTCTGGCGCTCCCGATTTGCTACGCCGGATCAAGCCCGTGCATGGCCCGCAGGGATCGCCTGCCTCAGCGCCCTCTTCCCGCAGCCGTCTCTTTGTCATCGTGCACTGCAGCTTGCCCGCCCTGCGGCCCACCGGTAGCTTCCATACACGTGTTTCAATCCTTGATTTGAAGCAGGTGTCAGCTACCTGGCTGGGCCATCACGGGGCAAGCTTCTTGAGTCCGACGCAGCGAACCAATCCCAGTGACACCCGCAAGCGGCTGCTTGAGGCCACCGAGTGGCTGTTCATCGAGGGCGGCTACGAAGCGATGTCGCTGCGCCACATCACCGCCAGGGCTGGCGCGAACCTGGCCGCGGTGAACTACCACTTCGGCAGCAAGGAGGCGCTGGTCCAGGAGCTGTTGTCGCAACGACTGGATCGACTCAACCGCGAGCGGCTGCAATTGCTGAGTGCGTGCGAGCGCCAGCGACCGGAGGGGCTGGACGCCCGTGCCGTGCTGGCCATGCTGTTCGTGCCGGCTTTCCGGCTCAGCCACGGCAGCGCCTCGGGGCCGGCCTTCATGCGCCTGCTGGGTCGGGTCTACAGCGACCCCTCGCCGTTCATCCAGGATTTTCTGCAACAGCATTACCGATCGATTTCCGGACGTTTCTTCGAGGCGTTCGCGCGCGCCCTGCCCTCGCTGCCCCGGGGCGAGCTCGGACTGCGCCTGCATTTCGCCCTCAAGGCCCTGTCCGGCATGCTGGCCGGGGAAGACATGCAGCAACTGATCGCCAGCATCAGCAAGGGCGAGGCCATCAACGACACCGAATTGCTGGCGCGCCTGATCTCGCTGGTGTCCCCCATTCTCACCGCCCCGTCTGGAAACACGGAGCAAGTCAAATTGATCGAACAGGTGTTGCAACAGGATCAGGTGACCGCCGAAGCCACCCGCACGACACCGCCGGCCGCCGATACGGATTCACGGCGCCAGGGCATTCCCCCATCCACTCTCTGGATTCAGGACGGGAGGCCTGCGTCCTGACCAAGCGATACCGTGCCACCTTCCCGATACGTGCTGCCCCATCGTCACCACACAAAACCAGAAACCATCGCCGCGGATGCACCCCATCCCGGACCTTTTTGTCACAGGAGAACCCACGTGGACCGTCAAACCTTGCAAAACCTCTCCCGTCTCGGCACCAAGGCCAGCCTCGCCCTGGCCGTTGCCGGTGCACTCGCCATGCCGCTGGGCGCGCAGGCCGGTTCCTTCCAGCTGCCCACCGACAACGCCGCTGGCTGGGCGCGCGCCAATGCGGGCGGCTCGCTGTTCGCGAACGATCCGACGGCGGTCTACAACAATCCGGCCGCCATGGCGTTCTTTAATGGTCCGGTGATTCAGGTGACCGGCACCGGCATTCGTCCCAGCGCCAAATTTGAAGGCGAGTTCAAGGACATGCAAGGCAATCCGACCACCGGAAACAATCCGAATGGGTTCGGCAAGTTCATTCCATTTCCGAACATGGCTTTTGCCGCGCCGGTCAGCGACAACGTTACCCTGGGTGGCAGCATCACCGTCCCGTACGGTCTCGTCAGCGAATATAACCCGACATGGCAGGGCCGTTATTTCGGTACCAAGACCAGTCTCCAGTCGATTGCCGTGAGCTTTTCGGCTGGCTTCAAAATCAACGACGAGTTCTCGATCGGCGTGGGCGTGCTCGGCCAACGTACCAAGGCGCAGCTCAATTCCATGATTGACGCAGCAGGTGCGGCGTCCAAACTCTCCGGCTTTCCATTTGTGCCGCAAAGCGCGGACGTGCAGCTCAATGTCAACGTGAAGAAGAAATTTGCCTTCGGTTATTTTGCTGGCATGGAGTGGAAGCCAACCGCTCAGGACAGTATCGGCTTCAGCTACCACTCCAAGGTGAAGCAGACGCTGACTGGTACCTATAACCTTTACGGCAGCGCGACCGGCATCAGCCTGCTTGGTCTTGCGCCGTTGTTTGGCGGCCCGACGCTGGATCCTGCAGGCGGCTCCGCCAGTGCCAAGCTTGACACCCCTGCCTTCGCCAGCCTCGACTGGCTACATGTGGTCAATGACCGCTTCAGCATCGCGGCAACAGCGAAGTGGACGAACTGGTCCAGTTTCGAGAATCTGGAACTCAAATCCGGCGGCGAATCGATCGTCAACCTGCCGCAGGCATACAAGGATAGCTGGCTGTATGCGATCGGCGGTGACTACAAAGTCAACGACCAGTGGACGCTGCGCGCCGGCGTCGGTTACGACCAGACCCCGAGCAACATCATCAGCCGCGACCCGCGCATTCCAGACGGCGCCCGACGCCTGCTCGGCCTTGGTGTGGGCTACCAAGCCAGCAAGAACTTCGCTTTCGACCTGGGCTATCAGCACCAGTTCGTCGGCAAGACGCGGGTTCATCTGACCAATCCCGACTTGCTCGGTGCCGGTACGATGGACGGCACGTTTGATGACCACGGCGATGTGGTTAGCTTGACGGGTACATATCGTTTTTAAGCATCCGCTCATCCATAGAAATAAGGGCCGCACAAGCGGCCCTTATTCTTGCCCCAATCCGAACAACAGCGCCACTCAAAGTGAGAGACGTTGGAAAAACACGATGCCATGCAGCCCAACTGAATAACTCGTTGCAAGTGATCGATCGCCATATCGAATTTTCAGTGCAACCCTCTGCAATCCTCATCCGATTTGCAGCACAGCACATGACGGCCAGCCAAGGCCGTTGTTAGTCAGTATTCATGTATTGAGCCCCGCAATTTTTGCACTTCGTTCTTGCCGGCCAATACGGAAGGACAGCCACGCAGCCACACCTTATACATCTAATTCTCGAGGCCCATATCCGCAACACAACATAAATCGCCCCCCACGCAATATTCAATAATGCAATCAGCCAGCTAGGTACCGATCCAATAATTTGTGTATGTAAATACACGAACGAGAAGAAAAAAAGAGCACCTGCCGGAAACCAAAGCCAAATTAACTTTCTCTTGAACCTCACTCCTCTAAGGGAATTACTCATATTCATGAGAAATAATTTCCGACCCTAATCACCAATTTCCAAAGCTCGGCAATGCATAAGTCGCAGACCAAGCTTTGCCAATAAATCCACCAACGCCCCAGCCGCCGCCAGACCACACTCCTACAGCACCCTGTACGCCCGTTGTTTTACCGCAGTTATCCCATGCAGTACTTAAGCCGCCAGCAATCTCCCATCCGGCATTTATCTCTGCATAATTCGAAGAACTCGTACCCGTGACTGGTGCGTCACCATGACTGATGTTGAGGCCTTCTCCAAAGCCTGCAAAAACTCCTCCACCAACACCGCCAGCCCCTTGCGTTGTTCCATATAGGGACCAAGTTGAAGGATTAAATGACGGAAAGTTGACACCCACAGCCGCGTTCGCACTTGCGCCGGCGCCCGGAACGGCTACTGATCCACTTGAAATAGTCCACGATAGTTGCCAATCGAGCCCATAGGGATCGGTATAGCCCAAGGGATTACCGCCGACGTAAGCATATGTATTTAACCCGCCAGTCAATCCGGTCGGATCTGACTCCAAGTAACGCCCATCACTCGAGTCATAGTCTCTGAACCCATTGTTCCAGTTACCGGTTTCAGCATCGTAAATCTGTCCAGGGAAACCGATGTCCACGCCGGAGACACCCCCCAGCAGAATCGACCGGTCAAACCCGTAGTTCAGCGCCTGCCATACCTTTTGCGCTGCGCCATCCGTGATGACCTCGGGACGTCCCGACTGATCATCGTGCAAGTAATACAGCGTATCAACGTTGCTCGTCCACACCGGATTATGGATCAGTGCGATCGGCTGACCGTTAAGATAAATGTAGTAGTTGTAGCCATTAACCGAAGACAGCTCCCCCGATAGCCGACCATCTTGGTCATAGGCATAGAGCGCGGTTTCTTGTGGGTTGCTCTTCTGTATCCGCTGGCCAATCGCGTTCACCACATAGGTCGTTGTACCAGCCGGATACACAGGGCAATTGCGTGTGGTCTCGCAATAGCTCACCGCGGCACTTCGGGACGCAGTATTCAATCGGTTGAAAGCGTCGTAGCCGTAAGTGAGTACCGAGCTTCCGTAGACGTCCGAGGCACGATTACCATCGGCATCGTACGTGTACGCGTGTCCGCCACGCTGGTTGATGCGGTTGCTGGCTGGGCTGACGGCGACTGATTCGTTCGTCAGCCCATTTTGCTGCGTGCGGTTGCCATTCGCGTCGTAGGTCAGAGCCAAGGCCGCCGGACCGGACTGCGAAGTCATCCGGTCAAGTTTGTCATAACCGAAATTCTGCGACACGGAAGTGTAGGCGTTGTTCGTGATGCTGGTGATCCGGTTCACATCGTCCCAAGCGTACGTCTGTTTTTGTTGGACTGCCGCTCCAGCCAACGACGAAAGCCCCGTGATGCGTCCGTCGCTATCATAGGTCTGAGTGCGTTGCATCCCGTTGCCATACGTCCAGCTAGTCGGGTGTCGCGAGGCGTCATAGGTGATATTGCTTGCAACGTCGACACTACGCCCGCCGTACTGGAAATTGACTTTGCTTACCTGGTCGTCAGTCCAGGTGTACGTAGTGACGTAAGGGCCATTAATCTGCTGGATCAGCCGCCCCATGCCGTCGTAGGCATAACCGTCGATGCTTGTGCCCAACCAACTAGTGGCACTCCTGCCGCTCATCCAACCCTCGACTCCGTAGGTAAAAGTGTAGCTCGTAGAACCATCGGAAAAGCCGCACAAGCGCCCCTCGCCGTTGGCGCACGAATCATAGGTGAATGCATGAGTCTGGCCACCGGCACTTTCAGAGATGACGCGATTTAGAACGTCATAGGCGTACGTGACGATTGCTCCACTGTTTCTTGTGATCGAAGACAGCCGGCCGTAGACGTCATATGCGTAGTGAGTGGCGCCAGTATCTGGGCTGGCTACGGTCCAACGTTGGCCGAAACCGTCATATGCATATGACGTGACGAGGTTACGGGGATCAGTGACCCGAATAACGTGACCACCAAGATCATATTGGTACTTGGTGACCCCTCCATTTGCATCGGTAACCGCCACTGGACGGTTCAGACTGTCGTACTGAGTCGACGTACTTCTATTCAACGCATCCACTCTAAGGGAAATATTGCCATCCAAGTCATAGGTGGTCTTGACTTTCTGGCCATGGTTTCCACGTACGGCAATCTCGCGACCAAGCTGGTCGTAATCGCGGTACTCGCCGATCGCAGGTGTGTTGCTGCCTATTAATGTACGCGTTGCGCTCGTGACATCGCCCAGAGCGTCATATGTGTATGCCGTTTTAATACTGGCGCCACTGGGGCCAGTCCATGTCGACGAGACTAATTTAAAGTCGACATCGTAGACGTTCCTCGTTTGCTCATTATCGTAATTAACAATCAACGAAGGCCGTCCGGAAATTGCGTCGTAGCTGACGTGGCCGGTATTTGTCACACCCGAATGCGCATGAGATTTGGTGACCAATCGACCGAGTGTGTCATACACATAATAGGTGATGTCACCATTTGCATTGGTGATGGTTCCAGGGCGTCCAAGCGCGGTAAAAGCACCGTAAGTTGTCGACTGCCCCAAGCCATTTGTCGTCGTGGTAAGGAAGCCTTGAGCGTTATAGCTACTGGTCACCGTGTTGCCGTTGCTGAGTGAAGGGTTGGTGACTACCATAGATGTCACCATGTGGTTGGGACTCAGCACATAGGAATACGTGGTGACTTGAGGAGGCGTATTTCCAATTCCAGTCAAATCTGTAACTTTAACCGAAGCCATCCGGTTCTGCGCGTTATAAGCGTATGACTTCTCAACATAACCCTCGACCTTGATTGATAGAAGGCGATTGGTACCAGGCGTCGGATCCCATACATAATCTGTAGTACGCGCAGACGCCGTCCCGAAGGCCTCAACGGTCTTTAGCAAAAGACCATTGGCATCATAAGAGTAGACCGTAATATTGCCGTTGTTGTCTGTTGACGACGCCATATTTCCTTTGGCGTCGTAGGTATTGCTCGCATACGAAGCGTCGCAGTTTGCAGACGCGTTACCCTTGATGGATAGGAGCAAGCCACTGTTGTCGTACTGATAGACAAGGCTATGGTTCAGCGCATTGGTCAACGTAGCAACTCGACCAGTGCTATTTGAACTATATACTATGGAAATCTTTTGGCTTCCATCCGCCATACTTGTCATGTTGGCGTTGCCACTACTGTCGTACGTCGTCACATCATGCGGTACGCCATTGTAATCAACTTCACTAAGCAGCGAGTCGGTAATTATTGGGGAGTATGTTGCCGGCAGGTATTTGTAGCTGATTGTGGTGCCCGGAAGGCCTGGCATCGTAACCGAATCAATCGTTCCAATATGACTCGTTTGAGTTAGAATGGCCGACCCGATGGAGTACGTCGAGCTAAATTTGTACACGTTACCGGAAGGATCCGTAACGTTAACCTGCCGAGACGATCCAAGCGTATTTGTCCCACTAATCAGCGAGATTTTTATCGACTGCCCATTTGTATGAGTAACAATAGTAGTGTTCGAATCAGGATGGGTAATTATCCATCCCACATTCGACGGATCCATTATTGACAGCAGCAAACCATTTGAACTGTAGGTAAAAACCTTGGCATCCTCGTCATGAAGAGTATAGGTGCCATTGGTATTATAATTAAGCGTAGCCGTCCCCACGGGCGTGAAAGGGCCAACCATCTGAAATGGGGCTCCACTAGGATTTGAATAGATGGGATGTACGAGGCTAAAATCGAGATAGGATCCATCCGGGCGGTATAGCCTAACCGGAGCACATAGGTTGGCGGGCCCGGAAGAACCGGCGTTTGAAACGCATTTCACATTGAATAACGTAAAATCAATGTTGGTAGTCCACGCACCTATACTGCTATTAACGTTGCCATTGATACTTTCAAATTTCGAGTTGTAATACCGCTCGAACCTGAGCCCCATCTCGCCCGGCTCGGCAAAATCGGCAACCGATATTGCCTTGTTACCTGCGTTGACCATGATGGGGTCGCCCGCCGCGTTCGGGCAGGGATTTCTATTTTGCTTCTTTTTGGCGGTTGGCTTGTCGCTCATTGGCGTGTGCAATCCGCCACCCCCTTGAGGGCCTATCACCGGAGGAGAAATAAGACCTGTCGACTCTTCGCTGCCGAAGATATTGTTGAAATTCCAGTTGGGTTCGTCAGGTGCGGTAACTGTAACTTCGTCAGGTTCGGTAGCTGTAACAGTCACCGGTGGATAGTCGGTCGTTTGGGTACCACTGCCACCACCGCCACTACCACTACCACTACCACTACCACTGCAGTCGCTGGAACCATCGCTGTCGGCGGTGCAGTTATTACTGGATCCGTTGGCTGCGGCTACCGCTCTGGCGGGCAATGCAATGAAATTGCTGACGCCGACCGAGACGACAATAGCTGCGCATAAAGCAGCGGTTTTCGCTCTAAACAGCCTTCTTGGCTTTTCTTTTTGCGTATCTGTAAATGAAAACTTTTTTGTCGCCAGTTCGCAGGTCATCATTCCAAGTCCTTTCGAAATTAACTGCAGAGAACGGTATAGAAGCGCCATCTGAGCTGGGGTTTGCGATCGTCATTTTTATAGCGAAAGCTTGGTGCTGCAAGTGTGGAACGATGCATTTTAGGCGCCGCCAAAGGTTCCGCCTCGCTCGACGCATTTAATAGCTTCATGCTAGCCCCCGACCGCTACACGGCGCAGCTTATTGTTGAGCATCGACCAATCTGAGGGAGTGTGTCAAGCGTGCAATAAATCGCAATAAATTACGCAGACCGTGATTGCGCACCACTGTTGAAAGCTCCCCGGATGCTGGGGCTTCTCGGCATTAGTGAGGTGTAACGCGTACAGGTTCCGATCAAATTTTTACTCGCTGAAATAGTGAGGGCCGCGAAAGCGGCCCCTTTTTTATGCAGCAACCGGTCCGCGCTTCAGCGCGAACGCACGATCAGGATCGTGACGTTGTCGTCGCCGCCACTGTCCAGGGCGCACAGCAGCAGCTGGTCGACGCACTCCTGCGCCGAGAGGTCGGCGCGGGCCATCTTCTGTGCGATGGTGGTGTCGCTGACGCCCTCGGTCAGGCCGTCACTGCACAGCAGGAAGCTCATGCCGGGTTCAAGCTTGCCCCGCGCCATGCCGATGTGCAGCTGTTCCATGGCAGTGACACCCAGCGCCTGGGTGAGCACGTTGCGCTGCGGATGTTCCGCCGCCTGCGCCGGGTCCAGCTGTCCCGCCTCGACCAGCGCCTGAACCAGGGAATGATCATGGCTGACCTGCCGCAAGCCCTGCTTCCACTGGTAGATCCGGCTGTCGCCGACCCAGGCCACTTCGTGGCTGTCGCCCTCCACACGAAGTGCGGCAATGGTGGTGCCCATGGGCAGGATGTCGAAGCTGTCGCGGGCGCACTCGAGCAGGCTCCCGGCCGCGCCACGCACAGCCTCCAGCAGGCTGCTTCCCTCCCTGACCTGCTGCACGACCTGATCACGCACCAGCGCCGAAGCCACTTCACCGTGCTGATGCCCACCCATGCCATCGGCCACCAGGAACAGGCCCAGCGACGCATCGGCGTAATAAGTGTCTTCATTGCGCGTACGACGCAGGCCGACGTGCGTTCCGTGTCCGAATTCGATCATGGGTATTCAATGGAGGCGAGCCGTAGCAGCATGCCGGAAGACAAGGTTGTTGTCACGGCAAGTTCGCTCGCGTATGATTCCCGGCTCGCATGAGCCACCATGCAACGCACCGGAGAGGTGGCAGAGTGGTCGAATGTACCTGACTCGAAATCAGGCGTACGTGTAAGCGTACCGTGGGTTCGAATCCCACCCTCTCCGCCAGAAAAGCAAAACGCCCCCTCGTGGGGCGTTTTGCTTTTCTGATGGTGACGGCTGGGTGAGAACCCACCGGGTTACTCGGCGCATCCTGCGCCTCGCCCTGCGGGCCATCGGCTACGCCGATGTTCGACTACGGCATCCTGCCTTCGTCGTCGACAAATTTGCCAGGAGCTTGTTGGACAGCCGCAGGCTGGCCCCGTAGCGCGCAGCGCGAAGGGGTTCGGCCCAAGGATGGGCCGAACAATCCCACCAGTGCCTCGCCGCATTCCATTCTCTGCAGGCGTTAGCAACAACGGCAACGCGAGAGCCAATCCATCAAGCTCGACAATCAAACCGTCCGCCAAACACTCACCCCACCCGCACTCTTGTCCAGCGCATCCAGCCTCTGCTCGTGCAGGACCAGTTCTTCCGGCGATGCGTGCAGGACCCGTGGCCGCGCATGCAGCACCACCGGCGCCACAACCATCACGTCATGCTGCTCGGCGGCGCCTTCGAAACCCAGGTCGAACGCCACCTGCCCGGACGTCATCGCCAGATAGACGTCGGCCAGCAACTGGGCGTCGATCAGGCCGCCGTGGAGGTCGCGGCGGGAGTTGTCGACGCCCAGGCGCTTGCACAACGCATCGAGGCTGTTGCGCTGGCCGGGGTAGCGCTCGCGGGCCATCGCCAGCGTATCCAGCACCGTGCAGCGGTCGCCGATCCTGCCGACGCCGTTGTCCAGCCGGGCAAGCTCGGCATCGAGAAAGCCGATGTCGAAACTGGCGTTGTGGATGATCAGTTCGGCGCCATCGATGAAGGCCAGGAACTCCTCCACCACTTCGGGGAAACGCGGCTTGTCGAGCAGGAATTCGTCCTCGATGCCGGTGACCAGGCGGGCGCCTTCGTCGATGGCCCGGTCCGGGTTGAGGTAGGTCTGGTAGTGCCGACCGGTGAGCCGGCGCTCGACCATTTCCACACAGGCGATTTCCACCAGCCGGTGTCCCTGGCGGACTTCGAGGCCGGTCGTTTCGGTGTCGAGGACGATCTGCCTCATGCGCGGCCCTTCATCGACTCGGCCTGCTCGCGCGCGGCCTGGTCGACCCGTTCGTTCTCGGCGTGGCCGTTGTGGCCCTTCACCCATTTCCAGCGCACCTGATGGGCGCCGACGGCATCGGACAGGCGTTGCCACAGGTCCTGGTTCTTCACCGGCTTCCTGTCCGCGGTGCGCCAGCCATTGGCACGCCACTTCGGCATCCATTGTTCGATGCCCTGCATCACGTAACGGGAATCGGTGGTCAGGACGACCTGGCAGGGCCGGGTCAGGGTCTCCAGCGCGCCAATCGCCGCCATCAATTCCATCCGGTTGTTGGTGGTGGCCGGCTCGCCGCCGGCGACCATGCGCTCGCTGCCCTTGGCACGCAGCAGGGCGGCCCAGCCGCCGGGTCCGGGGTTGCCCAGACAAGCACCATCGGTAAAGGCTTCCACTTCACTCATCGTCTTTTGCAGTTCCTGAAAAAATCTGGAGCGACGCGCCACGGCGCGCCGCCGGGGAAAGCTGGCCGCTGGCCGGCACCCGCACCTGTTGCGGGCGCGAGCGCAGCAGCGTGACCGCTCGCCGATGCTTTCGCGCCAGCAGCAGGTAACCTCCGCCGAACACGCTGGCAGGGCTGCGCCGCGCCACGGCGGCGCCCGGCCAGACGCTGCCGATCCGCAGCACCCGCTCGACCAGCAGACCTTCGCGCTCAAGGCGGTGGCGCAGGCGCCACGGCATTTGCAGCGCCAGCGACCTGCCGCGGGCGCGCCAATGCAGCCATGCCGACCAGCAACCCAGCGGATGCACGCCGGTCAACGCCAGCGTGCCGCCGGGCGCCAGCACCCGAATGAGTTCATCGAGCAACGCGGCGGGATGCGATGCCAGTTCCAGCGCCTGCCGCACCAGCACCAGCTCGAATGCATCGTCGACGAAAGGCAGCGGTTCGTCCGCCCTGGCACGCAGATCACCGTCGTAGCCACCGTCGCTCACAGCCAGCGAGGTCCAGCAACCCAGCAACGGCAAGGCCGGTCGGGGATACCGTGGGGATGCATCCAGCAGCAGGCCATGCGTGCCGACACAACGCCGCAGCCCGGGCTTCAGTGCCTGGCTTTGCTCGTCCAGCAAACGAAGCATGGGTGGGCTGGAGTAGACCTCGTCATCGCGATGCTGCATGCAAACCGGTCCGGCATCTATTGCTCTTCACAGTGTAACGGTTGCTGCCATGACTCAGCAGGTCACTCATCGAGCGGAACTGCCGCACACAGCTGAACGGTCGACCGGGCATTTAACGCCAGCCTAACGAGTTCGCCGTAGCGTCAATTTATAGTCGACCGCCTCAAGCGCGCCCGGGATGGCCGCGTCTGTCGTTCCACAGCAAGTCCCCGCGCCCTGGGGGCTTTCCCAACGCAGCGGATCCCCTTCGTGCATCTCCTTCCGTTACCGGCCCTGGCCGACAACTACATCTGGCTGTTGCATGACGACGACGGGAACGCCGTCGTCGTCGACCCGGGCGACGCAGCCGTCGTGGAACAGGCGCTGAGGACGCGAGGGCTGCGGCTGCGCGCCATCTTGCTCACCCATCATCACCCCGACCACATCGGCGGGATGTCCGCCCTGCGTGCACGTCACGAGGTGCCTGTCCACGCCCCGGTCCACCCGGATATCGGGCAGCCTTTCCAGCCGGCGGTCGATGGCGATCGCATCGAACTGGCCGCGCCATCCATCCATTTCGACGTCATCGCGGTTCCGGGGCATACCCTCAGCCATATCGCCTTCGTGGGAGCCGGCCTGCTGTTTTGCGGCGACACCCTGTTCAGCATGGGCTGCGGCCGCCTGTTCGAAGGCACGCCGGCGCAGATGCTTGCCTCGCTGGATCGCCTGGCGCAACTGCCCGCCGACACGCTGGTCTGTGCCGGGCACGAATACACCGCGGCGAACGGGCGATTCGCGTCGACCGTCGAGCCCGCCAACGCGGACCTGGCCAGGCGACTGCGGGACGTGGCCAGTCTGCGCGAAAGCTCCCGTCCCACCCTGCCGGTTCCGCTTCGCAACGAACTGGCCTGCAACCCCTTTCTGCGCGTCGACACCGCCGGTGTCGTTGACTGGGCACGGCAGCAAGGCAGCGGCGAAGATCGCGTGGCGCGTTTCGCCGCCCTGCGTCGCGCCAAGGACGATTTTCGCGCATGAAGCTGGCCATCCGAATCCTGCCGGCGGCCCTCTGCGCACTGTTGGCGGCATGTGCCAACGCACCATTGCGGCCAGCTGCCGGTCCCGTCGAAATCCCCTCCCCCGTGCCTGCACCAGTGGCACCGGTACCGGACATCGAATCACCCGCTGCACAGACGGCAGGCACCGATGTCTGGACGCGACTGCGCGGGAGTTTTGCGATGCCGGGCTGCGACGCCGACCCGGCCGTGCTGGGATGGGCCAGGCGATACACGCGCCACCCGAAACAATTCGAGAGCCAGTTGCAAGCGGTGTTGCCACGCCTGGTCTACGTGCAGAAAGTCGCCGAAGACTATGACGTGGCCGGCGAGTTCGTGTTGCTGCCATGGGTGGAAAGCCATTTCCGGCCGATCGCCGCGCGCAAGCACCGGCCCGCCGGCATGTGGCAGCTGATGCCGGTCACCGCCGGATCACTGGGGCTGCGCGTGGACCGCCACTACGACGGCCGCCTCGACGTGCCGGCCTCGGCCAATGCCGTGATGAAACTGCTGGAGCAGTATCACAAGCAGTTCGGTGACTGGCGAACGGTCGACTATGCGTACAACGCGGGCGAGTTCGCCATCCGCAAGGCCATCAGGCTGCATGGCGCGCCACCCGACCAGCCGACCATTCCCACGCTGCCCGTGCGCAAGGTGACCCGCGAACACCTGACCAAATTGCTGGCGATCGCCTGTGTCGTGCGCGAGCCGGACCGTTTCAACGTCAGCTTGCCGACCTTGCCCGGCGAGCAGCATCTGGTACAGGCCGATGTGCCGCACGCGATGTCGATGGCGCAGGCCGCCGATCGCGCCGGCATGACGCTGGACGCACTGAAGCGACTGAACGGGGCGTTTGGCAGCAACACGATCGACACCGCAGCCGCCTCCTATCTCATGATGCCCGCGGCACACGCCCGCCGGTTCAACGACGCCCTGCCTGAGCTTGCCGACAGCAACGACGACAACGGCCTGCTGCAGGCGACGGCAGCCGATACCCCGGCGACCAGCTCCACCAGCGACGAAAGCAAGCGCCGGATACATACCGTCAAGCGCGGCGACAGCCTGTGGCAGATCGCCCGCACCTACGCGGTCAGCGTGGATCAGCTCAAGCGCTGGAACCATCTCGGCAAGCACTCGCTGAAGCCCGGTCAGACACTGCAGATCAGCGCACCGAACTGACGCCATCGCGGACCGGCCTGCCCGGGCAGGGACCGACTCGGCCGGAACAAGAAAAGGACGACCGAGGTCGTCCTTTTCTTTCAAGCGATGCAGGACCGCCGGTGCCTACAGCCTCTGCTTGTTGATCTTGATCTCGGTTTTCGCCTTGAGGTGGTCGATCAGTTCGCGGGCAGCCTCGTAACCATAAGCCTGCGCCATCTGCTGGCGCAGCGACTCGCGCTGCTCCGGCAGCAGCTTGGTCAGATCGCCGTCCTGCACCTTGTCCACCGCCAGCAGGGCATAGTTGCCATCCAGCATGTCGACCGCGGCAAACTGCGGCTTGTTGTCCACCGGATGCGGCATCAGGAAGGCCCGGGTCAGCAGGGGCGCGGGCACCTGGGCATGCCGAACCGCCTCACTCACCGTCGTGACGGTCGCGCCAAGCGACTTGGCCACCGCATCCATCGCCTCGCCCTTGTGCAGGCGCGCCAGGGCCTCGTCGGCCTGCTTCTTCTCGACGGCAGCCATGCGCTCATCGAGAATCTTCTGCTGCACGTCGGCGCGCACTTCGGCCAGCGGCTTGGCCGCAGCCGCAACGTGCTGGTCGACATGCAACACCAGGGAATGGTTGTTGCCCAGATCGATCAGGGCCGAATTGTTTCCCTGCACCAGCACGTCGTCACTGAAGGCCGCAGCGATCACCTTCGGATTCGCCGTCACGCCTTCGCCGCCCTGGCGCGAAAACAGCGCCGTGGTCTTGATCGGCAGCTTCAGCGCCACCGAGGCAGGCTCCAGCGAAGAGGGATTCTGGTAGGTGTTGTCGGACATCTTGCCCGCGACATCGTTGTAGTTGCGGTCGCGATCGGCCGCCGTCGCTTCCTTGACCAGCTGGTCGCGCACTTCCTCGAACGGCTTCGACTGGCCGCTGCGCACATCGCGCAACCAGATGATGTGGTAACCGTCGGTCGACAGCACCGGCTTGGAAATCTGCCCCTTCTGCAATGCGAACAACGCCGAATCGAAGGCTTCGTTGGTGACGCCCTTCTCGAGCCAGCCCAGATCGCCACCCAGACGGCGCGAACCCAGGTCCTGCGAATCCTGCTGGGCCAGCTTGGCAAAATCGGCGGGGGTCGCCTCCGCGGCGATCTTGTCGGCCTTGGCCAGCGCTTCCTTCTGCTGCTCCGGCGTGGCGTTGGCCGGCACGTTGATCAGGATATGGGAAACCAGGCGCTGTTCCGGCTGCACGAAACGCTGCTTCTCGCTGGCATAGCGCTTGCGCAGATCCTCATCGCTGGGCTCGGCGATCAGAGGCAGGTCGGCACCGACCACTTCGATGTACTTCACCGAGACCGTCTCGGGCTTCATGTAATCGGCCTGATGCGACCTGTACCAGGCCTCGATCTCGGCGTCGCTCACCGTGCTGTTTTCCAGCGTCGGGCGCTGCAACACGAAGTAACGCAGGTCACGTCGCTGGGCCTGCAGTTTCAGGAACTGGTCGAGGCGGGCATCGCTGACGATGGTGCTGGCGTTGATCGCCGAGGGCAGCAACTGGATCGCCAGCGACGAACGAATTTCCCGCTCGAACATTTCCGGCGTCTTGTACTGGCTGGTCAGCCAGGCCTGATAGCTGGTTCCGTCGAACTTGCCGTTGACCTGGAACGCGGGAATGGAAGCGATGTAGTCGCGCATCGCCAGGTCGGATACCCGCAGCCCCCAATCCTCATTGGCCTGCTGCAACAGCTGTTCGTCGACCATGCCGTCGAGGATGCGCAACTTGGTCTCGGGCTTCTCGAACGAGCTGGAATCGAATTGCTCGCCCTGCTGGGCGACCTGCTGCTGACGCACCTGGTTCACGCGGTCCTGGAACGCGCGCTGGTCGATCTCGTGCTTGCCGACCTTGGCCACGTAGGCTTCGTCGTGCGATATGAAGTAACTCTCCATGCCGAACAGCGACATCGCAAAGACGCAAACCCCCAGAAGGATGATGGACGGCCATCCATGCATCTTGTTACGCATTGCCTGCAGCATCGAAATCTTCCCGCAAGATGGTGAAAGCGCATGACGCGCATGGCTCAGGTCAGCAAACCGGCCCGCGCCGCCCGGTGTTGCCGGACGCGAACGAACCGCTCAAATGACAAGGGCGCCACACGGGCGCCCTTGCGAACTGTGGCGGAGTGGACGGGACTCGAACCCGCGACCTCCGGCGTGACAGGCCAGCATTCTAACCAACTGAACTACCACTCCGCATTTTTTCTGGTGGGTGCTGTAGGGATCGAACCTACGACCACCGCCTTGTAAGGGCGACGCTCTACCGCTGAGCTAAGCACCCGAAACCAAGCGTCAGCCGCTTAGTTTAGGGCATCCTTCAACGTCTTGCCAGCCTTGAACGCGGGCACTTTCGACGCCTTGATCTTGATCGCTTCGTTGGTCCGCGGGTTGCGGCCGGTGCGGGCAGCGCGCTTGCGCACGGTGAACGTGCCAAAGCCGACAACCGAAACGTCCTCACCCTTCTTCAACGACTTTTGCACGGTCTCGAAAAAGGCTTCCAGAGCGCGGCCAGCGTCGGCCTTGGTCAACTCGGCCTTCTCGGCAATGGCATTGATCAGATCGGTTTTATTCATTGAGAAAACTCCCTCGTTCGGATTTCGTCGGCGCGGTCGTTCCAGAGAACCCGACAGCGCCGGCATGGATGGTTGGCTCGCAGGATGCCATGACGCAACCCCGCATCGCTGCGCTGATGAACAACGCCGGGACTGCGGTAGCGCCTTTATACCAGTGCGTTGCAGGAAGGCGCAACACAAGCCACAGCAACGTTTTCGCCAGATCTGGCCGTTGTCGATCTGCTTGCAAAACAAGTACCGAACGACTAGGGCGAACTTCGCCGAACGGTGGCGAACACGCAAAAGAACGCCACGCGCGAGCGTGGCGTTCCTCCATCTGGCCGACGCAGAAACCTAATGCGTCAGCGAATGGGCTTCCGTCGAATCGCCGGAAACGGCTGCGGGAGCATCAGCCTTTGCCGTGCTTGGCTGCAACGGGCGCTCCAGCGCGATGTCCAGCACCTCGTCGATCCAGCGCACCGGATGGATCTGCATGGACGAGGTGATGTTGGCCGGCATGTCGGCAAGATCCTTCTTGTTGTCCTCGGGGATGATCACCGTGGTGATGCCGCCACGGTGCGCCGCGAGCAGCTTCTCCTTCAGCCCGCCGATCGGCAGCACCCGGCCACGCAAGGTGATTTCGCCGGTCATCGCGACTTCAGAGCGCACCGGCACCCGGGTCAACACCGACACCAGCGCCGTGCACATCGCGATGCCCGCACTGGGACCGTCCTTCGGCGTGGCGCCTTCCGGCACATGGATGTGCACGTCGAGCTTCTGGTGGAACTCCGGGTCGATGCCGAGCTGGTCGGCGCGGGCGCGCACCACGGACAAGGCGGCCTGGATCGACTCCTTCATGACGTCGCCGAGCTGGCCGGTGTGCACCAGCCGGCCCTTGCCCGCCACCACCGAGGCTTCGATGCTGAGCAGCTCGCCACCGACCTGGGTCCAGGCCAGGCCGGTGACCAGCCCCACTTCGTTCTGCAATTCCTTGCGACCGAAATCGAACCGGCGCACGCCCAGGTAGTGGTCGAGGTTTTCCGATGTCACCTTGACCTTGTCCGGAGCAGCCTTCGCCTTGCCCTTGGCGGTCCTGGCCGCTGGCTTGGCCTTGGTTTTCCTGACCTGCCCCAGCGTCAGTTCCTTGACCACCTTGCGGCAGATCTTGGAAACCTCGCGCTCCAGGTTGCGCACGCCCGACTCGCGCGTGTAGTAGCGCACGATGTCGCGCAGCGCTTCCTCGGTGACGCTGAGTTCCTCGGGCTTCAGGCCGTTCGCCTTCAACTGCTTGGCCAGCAGGTACTTCTGCGCGATGCCGAGCTTCTCGTCCTCGGTATAGCCGGGGATGCGAATGACCTCCATGCGATCGAGCAATGGGCCGGGAATGTTCAGCGAATTGGCGGTGGCGATCCACATCACCTCGGACAGGTCCAGGTCCACTTCGAGATAGTGGTCGTTGAACGCGTGGTTCTGTTCCGGGTCGAGCACCTCAAGCAGCGCCGAGGACGGATCGCCACGGAAATCCATCGACATCTTGTCGATCTCGTCCAGCACGAACAGCGGGTTCTTCGCGCCGACCTTGTTGATGTTCTGCACGATGCGGCCGGGCATCGAGCCGATATAGGTGCGCCGGTGCCCGCGGATCTCGGCCTCGTCACGCACGCCGCCCAGGCTCATGCGGACGAACTTCCGGTTGGTGGCCTTGGCGATCGACTGGCCCAGCGACGTCTTGCCCACGCCCGGCGGTCCGACCAGGCACAGGATCGGCCCCTTCATGACCGACACGCGCTGCTGCACGGCGAGATACTCGAGGATCCGTTCCTTGACCTTCTCCAGGCCGAAGTGATCGGCATCCAGCACTTCCTGGGCCAGCTGCAGGTCCTTGCGCACCTTGCTGCGCTTCTTCCACGGCACGCCGACCAGCCAGTCGAGGTAGTTGCGCACCACGGTGGCCTCGGCCGACATCGGCGACATCTGCTTGAGCTTGTTGAACTCCTGCCGCGCCTTGGCCAGCACCGGCTTGGGCATGCCCGAGCCCTCGATCTTCTTCTGCAGCTCCTCGACTTCGTTGGGGCCATCCTCGCTGTCGCCCAGCTCCTTCTGGATCGCCTTCATCTGCTCGTTGAGGTAATACTCGCGCTGGCTCTTCTCCATCTGCGACTTCACGCGGCCGCGGATGCGCTTCTCCACCTGCTGCAGGTCCATCTCGCCGTCGACCAGGCCGATCAGCAGCTCCAGCCGCTGACCGACGTCCGCGGTCTCCAGCACCTTCTGCTTGTCCGCCATGCGCACGGACAGATGCGCGGCGATGGAATCGGCGACCCGCGAGGGATCGTCGACGCCGGACAGGCTGGCCAGCACTTCCGGCGGCAGCTTGCGGCTTTGCTTGACCAGTTGCTCGAACAGCGAGATCAGCGTGCGCGAAACCACGTCGAGCTCGCGCTCCTTCGCGTTGTAGACCGGCTCGATCACGCGCGAACGCGCGGTCAGCATGCCGTCCCGTTCCTTGAAGTCCTCGACCGACACGCGCGACTGGCCTTCGACCAGCACCTTCACCGTGCCATCGGGCAGCTTCAGCAGTTGCAGCACGCCGGCCAGCGTACCGATCTGGTGCAGGTCGGAAATTTCCGGATCGTCGATGTCCGGGCTCTTCTGCGCAACCAGCAGGATCTGCCGCTCGCCCTCCATGGCGCGCTCCAGCGCACGCATGGATTTGTCGCGACCGACAAACAGCGGGATCACCATGTGCGGGTAAACCACGACATCACGCAACGGCAATACCGGCAGAGCGTCCAGCGCAGCAGGAAGGGGGGCGTTCTTGGCCATGAAAGAGGGGTCCCTCGGTCGATTGTGCGTTCAACCCGACACTGCGCCGGGCATCCCAACTCGTCAAGTGGAGGCGACGGCCAACCGAGTCAAGGTCGGCGGTCGGCCGAAAAAGAAACGGCTCCGGGAAGATCCACCGGAGCCGTCGTCGATGCAGGGGCGCGAAGAATCAGGCGGCGTCGCCGCCCTCGCCCGCCACGCGCTGCTGCAGGTTGCCGCGGTAGATCAGGTAAGGCTCGGCCTGCCCTTCGATCACGGCGTCGTCCACCACCACCTTGCTGACGTGTTCCAGCGAGGGCAGCTCGTACATCGTGTCCAGCAACACCTGCTCCAGGATGGTGCGCAGGCCGCGGGCGCCGGTCTTGCGCTTGAGCGCCTTGCGGGCAATGGCCTGCAATGCTTCGGGGCGGAACTCGAGCTCCACCTCTTCCATCTCGAACAGCTTCCTGAACTGCTTGGTCACCGCGTTCTTCGGCTCGGTGAGGATCTTCACCAGCGCCGCTTCGTCCAGCTCGTCCAGCGTGGCCACCACGGGCAGGCGTCCGACGAACTCCGGAATCAGGCCGAAGCGCACCAGATCGGCCGGCTCGACTTCGGCCAGCACCTTGCCGAGGTTCTCGGTGCGCTCCTTGGAGCGCACTTCGGCGGAAAAACCGATGCCGGTGGTCTCGGAGCGCTGCTGGATGACCTTGTCCAGGCCGGAGAACGCGCCACCGCAGATGAACAGGATGTTCTTGGTGTCGACCTGCAGGAATTCCTGCTGCGGATGCTTGCGACCGCCCTGCGGCGGCACCGAGGCCAGGGTGCCCTCGATCAGCTTCAGCAATGCCTGCTGCACGCCTTCGCCGGAAACGTCGCGGGTGATCGACGGGTTCTCGCTCTTGCGCGAAATCTTGTCGATCTCGTCGATGTAGACGATGCCCGACTGCGCCTTCTCGACGTCGTAGTCGCACTTCTGCAACAGCTTCTGGATGATGTTCTCGACATCCTCGCCCACGTAGCCGGCTTCGGTCAGCGTGGTCGCGTCGGCGATCGTGAACGGCACGTTGAGCAGGCGCGCCAGCGTTTCGGCCAGCAGCGTCTTGCCCGAACCGGTCGGCCCGATCAGCAGGATGTTGGACTTGCCCAGTTCGATGTCGTCGCTCTTCTGGCGCGACTCGATCCGCTTGTAATGGTTGTACACCGCGACGGCGAGCGCCTTCTTGGCGCGGCTCTGGCCGACCACGTACTGATCCAGCGATTCGCGGATCTCGCGCGGCTTCGGCAACTGGGTCCGGCCCGAAGCGGCCTTCTCTTCCAGTTCCTCGCGGATGATGTCGTTGCAGAGCTCGACGCATTCGTCGCAGATGAACACGGACGGGCCCGCGATCAGCTTGCGCACTTCATGCTGGCTCTTGCCACAGAAAGAGCAATAGAGAATCTTGCCGCTGTCGCTGGATCGCCCCTGACGGTCGTCACTCATACTCTCGGTCCCGCTGGTAAATCTGGATGCGCCGCGAGAATAACACAGGGCTCCGCGTCTGCCTGCAGACGCGGAGCCCCTCTCGTGACCGTGGTGTGGAAACCGGAACTCAGGCCGATTTCACCGTTTCGCCAGCGCGCTTGTCGAGCACCTCGTCGATCAGGCCATACGCCTTCGCGTCCACCGCGTTCATGAAGCGATCGCGCTCCATGTCCAGCTCGATCTTCTCGAGCGGCTGGCCGGTGTGTTCGACGTACAACTTGTTCAGGCGCTCGCGGATGTAAAGGATCTCGCGGGCCTGGATCTCGATGTCGGTGGCCTGGCCCTGCGCGCCGCCGGAGGGCTGATGGATCATGATGCGCGAGTTCGGCAGCGCGAAACGCTTGCCCTTGGCGCCGGCCATCAGCAGGAACGAGCCCATGCTGCAGGCCTGGCCGATGCACATCGTGCTGACGTTCGGCTTGATGAACTGCATGGTGTCGTAGATCGCCAGACCGGCGGTGACGGCACCGCCCGGGCTGTTGATGTAGAAATTGATGTCCTTGTCCGGATTTTCCGACTCCAGGAACAGCATCTGCGCCACGATCAGGTTCGCGACCTGGTCGTTGACCTCGCCCACCAGGAAGATCACGCGCTCTTTCAGCAGGCGCGAATAGATGTCGTAGGAGCGCTCGCCGCGAGCGGTCTGCTCGACGACCATCGGGACCAAATTGAGGTTCTGGATAGTATCCATGGCCATGTCTGCAGCTCTCCGTTGATGAGCCCGGGTGGTTGCCCGGGCCGGTTTTCCAGCCTGGTTGCTCAGGCGCTGACTGGACGCATCACCTCGTCGAACGTGAGATCCAGCTGGGTGGTCGTGGCGTGTTCCGCCACCCACTCCGCCACCTGATCTTCCATCACGCGATTCTGCAGCCCGGACATCAACTGGGGGTCGCCGTTGTACAGTTCAATGACCTTTTCCGGTTCTTCATAGGTCGAGGCAATCGCGGCCAGCTGCTCGGCCACGCGCTTGCGATCGATCTTGATCTCCTGCTTGCGGGCGATTTCGCCCATCAGCAGACCGGCGATCACCCGCTGGCGAGCCACCGGCATGGCGGCCTCGATCAGCTGCGGCGGCGGCTGCTGGCCCTGGGGCACGCTGCCGGCGGCCATGTTGCGCGCCTCGGACTGCACCATCAGCTTCGGCACATCCAGCTCGGCGTGGGTCACCGCCAGCTTCTCGGCCACTTCGGATTTCAGGCGGCCCATCAACGCGGCCTTCAGTTCGCGCTCCAGGTTGGCCCGCACTTCCTTGCGGAAGGTTTCCAGATCGCCGTCGGCAATGCCGAACAGCTTGGCGAATTCGGCGTCGATCTCGGGCAGCTTCGGTTCCTGCACCTTGATGATGTTGAAGCTGACCTTCGCATTCTTCCCGGCCAGCTGATCGTTGCGGAAATCCTCCGGGAACAGCACGTCGGTCTCGAAGCTTTCACCGCTCTTGCGGCCGGTCAGCGCTTCGTCCAGCGCCTTGAACAGGGTGCCCGAACCGAGCACGCTGCCGGCGCGTTCCTGGCCTTCGGCGGGGAAACGGTAGTCGTCCGCGCTGGCGGAATACTCGAACATCACGAAGTCGCCATCGGCCGAGGCGCGCTCGACTTCGTCGAAGCTGCGACGCTGCTGGCGCAGCGTCTCCAGCATCTTGTCGATGTCCGCGTCGCTGACCTCGGCCACGGGGCGCTTGATCTCGAGCGCGGCCACGTCGACCTGGGGGAACTCCGGCATGATCTCGAAGGTGGCGGTGTAGGCGATCTCGCCGTTTTCCGGCTTGCCCGTGGTGTCGATCGACGGGTTCGCGATCGGCTGCAGCTTTTCCTGCTGCACGGCTTCACGCAGCGTGCTGCCGATCAGGTCGGACAGAACCTCGCCGCGAACCTGGTCGCCGAAACGCTGCTTGATCACCGTGGTGGGCACCTTGCCCGGACGGAAGCCCTTCAGGCGAACCGTGCGACCCATTTCCGCGATGCGTGCGCTGACCTGCGTCTCAAACCGCTCCGCCGGAAATTTCACCGTGAGCTTGCGCTCGAGCGAGCCGATGTTCTCAACCGAAACCTGCATGACGTCTCCTGGTACTACCTGAATGTTGTGGGCCCGCACCGGCGCCATGGCGGCTGTGTCGCCCGGAAATCAAGGGAAATCAACGGGGCATGGTGCGAAAGGGGGGACTCGAACCCCCACGGGGTTAACCGCCAGAACCTAAATCTGGTGCGTCTACCAATTCCGCCACTCTCGCCTTGCCACCCTCGTCAAACGACCCTAACCAACTGATATGCAAAGCCAATGCGAGCCGCCTGCGCGGCCCGCCGTCGCCCCCAGATCAACCGGCGTGATCGCCTAAGTCGATGATTACCTTATACGAAAGCGGACCATTTTACGGTTGCGCCGTGCGGTAGCACAAGCCATCGCCGGCAATTGGCGCTACCCGCCGGCAAGCGCCCGGCGATTGCCGGATTCGTCGCGCATGGACACCTGCCGCATGCAAAAGGCCGGCACCTCGCGGCGCCGGCCCTTGCGGATGTTGTCCGGTTACGCCGACTTCTTGAGCAGACCCTCGGCCTCCATCGCCGCCTGCACCATCGGCCGCGCCGCCACGCGTTGCTGGAACGCGGTCAGCGACCTGAATTCCGACAGGTCCAGGTCCACGTGCTTCGCCCAGTTGGTGACGGTGAACAGATAGGCGTCGGCGGCGGTGAATTGCCCGCCCAGCAGCCACTCCTGCTTCGCCAGCAGGGCATCGAGCGTTGCGTAACGTTTGCGCAGATACTCCTTGCGTTCCTGCCGCGTCGGCTCCGGCGTGGCCGGGTTGAACAGCGGGCTGTAGGTCTTGTGCAGCTCGGAGTTGATGTAGCCGAGCATCTCCTGCAGGTGGTAGCGCGGCAGCGTGCCGTTGGCCGGCGCCAGCCCGCTGGCCGGGTTCTGGTCGGCCAGATACTGCACGATCGCCGGACCTTCGGTCAGCACTTCGCCGCCGTCCAGCTGCAGTGTGGGCACGTAGCCTTTCGGGTTGACCTGCAGGAAGTCGTCGCCGCTCTCGGTACGCTTGGTCTTGCCGTCGACCCTGACCAGCTGCAATGGCAGGCCGGCTTCCAGCGCCACGATGTGCGGCGAGAGCGAGCAGGCGCCAGGCATGTAATACAGCTTCATCCGGTTTCTCCATGGGGGACACGAGGGGCGTCGCGCAGCACGGGTAGCGGGCGCGCGACGAACCTCCATGTTAGTCGCCATGGTTACCACTGGATACGACGTCACCGCCGGCCAGCCCCGCACGCGGCATCACCGCGCCATGGAACCTGCTGCCCGGGTGATTCGGCCGCCGATCACTCGAACTCGTCCGAACCCTCGTTGACGCCTTCGAACAGGAAGGTCGACAGATAGCGTTCGCCGGTATCGGGCAGCATCGCCAGCAGCACCGAACCTTCCGGCGCATCCTTCGCCACTTCCAGCGCAGCGGCCAGCGTGGCACCCGAGGAAATGCCGGCAAAGATGCCTTCGCGCTGGGCCAGTGCACGCGAAGTATCACGGGCCAGCACGTCGTCGATCAGCACGATGCGATCCACCACCTTCGGATTCAGCACCGCCGGCACGAAGTCCGGGGTCCAGCCCTGGATCTTGTGCGGCTGCCATTCCTTGCCTGACAGCAGGGCAGCCACGGTCGGCTCGGTGGCGACCACCTGCACGTTCGGTCGCGCCACTTTCAGCACCTCGCCCACGCCGGTCAGCGTGCCTCCGGTACCCCAGCCGCTGACGAAGTAATCCAGCCGGCGCCCGGCGAAGTCACGCAGGATTTCCGGCGCCGTGGTCTGCCGGTGGTAGGCCGGGTTGGCCGGGTTCTCGAACTGGTTGGTGAAGAACCAGCCATGCTTCCGTGCCAGCTCCAGCGCCTTGTCGACCATGCCGGTGCCCCGTGCAGCCGCAGGCGTCAGCACGACCTTGCCGCCGTAGGCACGAATCAGCTTGCGCCGCTCGATCGAGAACGTCTCGGCCATCACCGCCACGAACGGATAGCCACGGGCCGCGCAGATCGCGGCGAGTGCCACGCCGGTGTTGCCCGAAGTGGCCTCGACCACGGTCTGCCCCGGCTTCAGCACGCCGCGCTGTTCGGCGTCCAGGATGATCGCCAGCGCCAGTCGATCCTTGACCGAACCGGCCGGATTGAAGGCCTCCACCTTCACATAGAGTTCGACGTGTTTTGGCGCCAGTCGGTGGAGGCGGACGATCGGCGTGTTGCCGATGGTGTCGAGGATGCTGTTGTGGATCATGGCAAGACTCCTAAAGGCAGGAAAGTCGACGGGCATCATGCGCCCGTCGCGGCAAAAATGTTCATCCGGCGCGATGCAGCGCGGCCAGCACGTCGGGTGCCGCCGGCGCGCGCTCCTGCGTGCGGAGGGCATGCACCGTGGCTCCCAGTGGCGGCTGGCCGAACCAGGCCAGCGAAGGCGCCAGCGCAGCCACTTCGCCCACGATCAGCAAGGCCGGCGAGCGCACCGCATGGAACGTCGCACGCTCGACCAGGTTGGCCAGGGTGCCGGTGACCACGCGCTGCTCCGGGCGCGAGCCATTCTCGATCAGCGCGAACGGCGTGGTCGGCGCCCGGCCGTGGGCGAGCAGGCCCGCCTGCAGCGCGCCCAGTTCGGCCACGCCCATGTACACCGCCAAGGTCTGCCGTTCCTGGGCCAGCAGCGCCCAGTCCGGCGACTGGTCCGGCGACTGGCCATGCGCGGTGACCAGGCGCACCGACTGCGCGTGATGGCGGTGGGTCAGCGGCACGCCCGCGTAAGCCGCGCAGGCCACGGCGGCGGTGATGCCGGGCACGACTTCACAGGGAATGGCGTGAGCGCGCAGGAATTCCAGCTCCTCGCCGCCGCGACCGAACACGAAGGGATCGCCGCCCTTCAGCCGCACCACCCGCCGCCCCGCCCGCGCGTGCCGCAGCAGCAGGTCGTGGATGGCTTCCTGGCTGGTGTGATGACGGCCTGCCTGCTTGCCGACCTCGATCCGTTCGGCGTCGCGCCGGGCCAGTTCCAGCACCTCGGCGCTGACCAGCCGGTCGTGCAGGATCACGTCCGCCTCGTTCAGCGCGCGCAGCGCCCGCAAGGTCAGCAGGCCCGGATCGCCGGGACCGGCGCCCACCAGCACCACCGAACCGGTCGGCGCCTCCGGCAGCGCCAGCAGCGTCGCTTCCATCGCCTGGCGGGCGGCTTCCGGCCGGCCCTGCCGCAGCAGGCCCGCCACCGGACCGGTGAACAGGTTCTCGTAGAAGCGCCGGCGCGCAGCCATGTCCGGATGCCGTGCCCGGATGCGCTTGCGCAGGCCGGCCGCCAGCGTGGCCAGCGCGCCCAGCGAGTGATCCAGCAAGCCCTCCAGCCGCTCGCGCACCAGTCGGGCCAGCATCGGCGCCTCGCCGCCGCTGGAGATGGCGATGGTCAGCGGCGACCGGTCGACCACGGCCGGCACGTGAAAACTCGACAGGGCTGCGTCGTCCACCACGTTGACGAAGATCCGCCGCAGCTCGGCAAAGGTCGCGATCAGGCGGTTCAGCTCGACGTCCGAGGTCGCCGCCACCACCAGCCAGACCCGATCCAGCCAGCTTTCGCGGAACGATTCGTGGCGGTGGGCCACGCGGCCATCGGCCACCCACCGCCGCAGCTGCGGCGTCAGCGTGGGCGCGTTCACCGTGACCTGCGCCTGCGCGCCGAGCAGCGCCGCCACCTTGCGTTCGGCCACCGGGCCACCACCGACCACCAGCACGGCGCGGCGGGACAGATCGGCGAACAGGGGATACAACTTCATGCGATGCGTCCGGTGCAGGTATGGCGATGCGACCACGCTATCCGCGCGCCAGCGGCGGCGACAAATGATTTGCGCCACCGCGCATATGCCGCCACGGCATGTTGCCGAAAACTTGACCAATCCATCAAATGGACGTATAGACGTCTGATCATGAAATCACGTCCAGGCCACGCATCCCCTGAAGCCCTGCCCCCGGTGGCGGCCCGCGGCCTTGTGCCCACCCTGACCACGCCGGCTGCCACGCGATGTATCCGTGTTTCGTTCGCGCCTCGCCTCCACGATCCCGACCGTACACGAGAACTTCGCCATGACCCTGACCCAACTGCGCTACCTGGTAGCCATCGCCGACTCCGGCCTGAACATCACTCTGGCCGCGGAACGCGTGCACGCCACCCAGCCCGGCCTGAGCAAGCAGCTGCGGCAGCTTGAGGACGAGCTGGGTTTCCAGCTGTTCGTGCGCAAGGGCAAGAGCCTGGACACGGTGACCCATGCCGGCCGGCAGGTGCTGGAGCGGGCGCGCACGATCCTGGCCGAAGCGGCCAACATCCGCTCGATCGCCGCCAACCTGCGCAACGAGGCGCACGGCGAGCTGCGCATCGCCACCACCCACACCCAGGCCCGCTTCGCCCTGCCCGCCGCGATCGGAATGCTCAGCCAGAGCTATCCGCGAGTCAGCGTGCACCTGCAGCCGGGCCGCGACAGCGAGGTGCTGGCGCAACTGGAAGCAGGCCGGGTCGATCTGGCGGTGATCAGCACGGCCGGCGCGCCGCCCGGCAGCGGCATCGCGCTGCCGGCCTATCGCTGGCATCGGGTGATCCTTGCGCCGCGGGAGCATCCGCTGGCCACCAGCGGCCAGCCGCCTTCGCTGGACGCCCTGGCGAAACTCCCGCTGGTCAGCTACGACTCTTCCGTCAAGGCCGACTCCTCGCTGCGCCGCGCGTTCGAGGCGCGCCAGCTGCAGCCGCATGTCGCGATGACCGCCGGCGATGCCGACCTGATCAAGACCTACGTGCGCACCGGGCTCGGCATCGGCGTGCTGGCCGAGATGGCGATGCTGCCGGCCGACACCGACCTGGCCGTGCTGCCGGCCGATCACCTGTTTCCGCAATGCACGACCTGGATCGTGCTGCGTCGCGAGAGCGTGCTGCGCGAGTACGTGCTGGAGTTCGTCACGCAGTTCGCGCCGCATCTCGACCGCCGCGACGTGGCGCGGGTGCTGGCCGGCGACACCGCCGCCGGCGAATGGACCGGGGTGCCGCACTGGCGGGAGCGCCGGCAGGCCGCGCTAGCCGCCTGAGCCTGGCCGGCGGCCGGTGCCCGCCGCGCAAGACAGCAACTCCAGCGCGGTGGCGAACTGGATCCCGATGAAGTCGCCATGCGCCTCGGCGATGGTCGACCGGCCCGCGCCGGACGGACCGGTGCAAGGCGACGTCGGCTGGCTTACCCGATGCCGTGCAGTCCGCATTCGCGCTTGAGTCCGAAGAAGCGGGTGTCCTCGGCGTCCATGCCGGGCTCCCAGCGATGGCTGGTGTGGGTGTCGCCTATGGAGACGTAGCCGCGCTGCCACAACGGGTGGTAGGGCAGCTGGTGGCGCGCCAGGTACTGGCCGATGTCGCGGTCGCTCCAGTCCGCCAGCGGGTGGAACTTCCAGCGGCCCTGACGATGCTCGACGAAGTCGATCGCCTGGCGGCTGCGCGACTGTCCCCGGCGCAGGCCGGCAAACCAGCCGGTCGCGCCCAGTTCGGCCAGCGCCCGCTGCATCGGCTCGACCTTGCGCAAGCGGTTGTACTGGTCCAGCCCGGGCACGCCCTGCTCCCACAGCCGTCCGTGGCGTGCCTCCATCCAGGCCGGGCTGAGCGGCGCGCGATAGACCTTGAGGTTCAGCGCGAGCCGTTCGGTCAACTCGTCGACGAAGCGGTAGGTTTCGGGAAACAGGTAGCCGGTGTCGATCAGCACCACCGGCAGGCGGGCGCGCTGGCGGGTCAGCAGGTGCAGCGACACCGCCGCCTGTGCGCCGAAGCTGGACGACAGCACGTGTTCGCCCGGAATGTGTTCGAACACCCACGCCACGCGCTGCTCGGCGTCGAGCGTGGCGAACCGCGCATTCAGTTCCGCCAATGCCTGCGGTTCGGGCGAGACGGCCGCGGCCAGCACCGCGCTCATGACAGCACCGCCAGCGGAATATGCCGTGGCTTCACCGCCGCCACGATGCCGGCGCGCAGCAGGAAATCGCCGAAACCCTCGCCCTCGCCGCGTTCATTCGCGTAGCGCGCAAACAGCGGATCAAGCGCGTCGAGGATCGTCGCCTCGTCGATGTTCTCCCGATACACCTGGTTCAGGCGCTGGCCGCTGAAGTCGGCAGCCAGCCGCAGGTCGTAGCGACCCGGCCCGCGCCCGACCAGGGCGATCTCGCCCAGGTACGGGCGCGAGCAACCGTTGGGGCAGCCGGACAGGCGCAGCAGGATCGGCGCGTCAGCCAGGCCGTGGCGGGCCAGCAGCAATTCCAGCTTCGGCAGCAGCGCCGGCAGGTAGCGTTCGCTTTCGGCCATCGCCAGGCCGCAGGTGGGCAAGGCCACGCAGGCGATCGCATGACGGCGGATGCCGCCCTGCGCCCGGTATTCGCCAAGGCCATGCGCGTGCACGATCGCATCGATGCGCGAACGCTCGGCGGCCGGCACGTTGGCGATGATCACGTTCTGGTTGCAGGTCAGGCGGAAGTCGCCCGCGTGCACCTTCGCCAGTTCGCGCAGGCCGCTGAGCCAGCGCCGGTCGCCGGTGTCGGCAAGCCGGCCGGACTCGATGTGCAAGGTGAGATGCCAGCGGCCATCGTGTCCCTCGACCCAGCCATAGCGGTCGCCGTTGTGCTCGAAGCGGTGCTCGCGCGGCGGAGCCAGCGCATAGCCCAGCCGCGATGCCAGTTCCGCCGTGAACGTGTCCAGGCCGTGCCGGTCCAGCGTGTATTTCAGTCGCGCATGCTTGCGCTCGGCGCGGTCGCCCCAGTCACGCTGCACGCCGATCACCGTCTCGGCGACCTCGAACAACTGCTCCGGCGCGACGAAGCCGATCACGCTGGCCAGCCGCGGATAGGTGCTGGCGTCGCCGTGGGTGGCGCCCATGCCGCCGCCGATGGCGATGTTGAAGCCGCGCAACACGCCCTGCTCGATGATCGCGATCAGGCCCAGATCCTGGGCGAACACGTCGATGTCGTTGAGCGGCGGGATCGCCAGGCCGATCTTGAATTTGCGCGGCAGATAGGTCGCGCCGTACAGCGGCTCGACCTCCGGCGCGCCTGCCAGCTGCTCGCCGTCCAGCCAGATCTCGTGATACGCCCGCGTCTTCGGCGCCAGCTCGGCGGACAGCCGCGTGGCCCAGGCGTACGCCTCGGCGTGCGCGGCGGACTCGACCGGGTTGGCCGTGCTGACCACGTTGCGCACCACGTCGCCGCAGGCGGCGATGGTGCTGGCCAGCGCCGCGTGGATCGCGGCGATGGTCGGCTTCAGCTGGCGCTTGATGATGCCGTGCCACTGGAAGGTCTGCCGCGTGGTGATGCGCAGCGAGCCGCTGGCGTATTCGCGGGCGATGCGATCGAACACCAGCCACTGCGCCGGCGTCACCACGCCGCTGGGCAGGCGCGCACGCAGCATGAAGGCGTAGGCCGGCTCCAGCTTCTGCCGGCGACGCTCCTCGCGCAGGTCGCGGTCGTCCTGCTGATAGCTGCCGTGGAATTTCAGCAGCTTGGTGTCGTCGTCGCTGATCGCGCCGGTGACCGGATCGGCCAGGCCCTCGGCGATGCCGCCCCGCAGGAAGCGGCTTTCAGCCTTGATTTTTTCGAGATGGGAAAGCATCGGAACATTCTTTATCTGAAGGGTGCGGCCATGGCCGGCCGTTTCCTGGCTCAAGCTTCCAGGGGCGAGCGCATCAACTAATAGACGTCACGGGCGTAGCGGCCCTGCTGCAGCAGCTCGCCCAGCCAGGCCTCGGCGGATTCGGCGGAATGACCGCCGTGGGCCACGGCCACCTCGATCAGGGCGGCGTGCACGTCGCGCGCCATGTGTTTCGCGTCGCCACAGACATAGAGATGTGCGCCGCCATCGAGCCAGGCGTACAGATCGGCGCCACGCTGGCGCAGACGATCCTGCACGTAAGTTTTTTGCGAATCCCTCGCAACACCCCGTACATTCTTGTGCGGACTTTCAGAAAGAGCGTCATCCCGCGAGAACGCCAGGTCGAGCCGGTGCAGCGCGCCATCCGTCAACGCCTGCTGCCATTCGACCTGATAGAGGAAGTCGCTGGCAAAATGACGGTTGCCGAAGAACAGCCAGTTGCGGCCACTGCCCCCGCGCTCGCGGCGTTCCTGCACGAAGGCGCGGAACGGGGCCACGCCGGTACCGGGGCCGATCATGATGATGTCGCGCGCGTCGTCGGCCGGCAGCCGGAAGCGCTCGTTCGGCTCGATGAAGACCTCCAGCCGGGCGTCCTCGCCGCTGGCGGCCAGCAGGCTGGAGGCTGCGCCCCAGTGGGCATGGCCATCGGCTTCGTAATCGACCACGGCCACGGTCAGGTGCACCTCCTCGCCCACGGCCGCCGGGCTGGAGGCGATCGAGTACAGCCGCGGCGCCAGCGGCCGCAACGCCGCCAGCAGGGCTTCGGGTTGCCAGGTCGCGGGATGGCGGCGCAGCAGGTCGATGGGCTGGTCGTCGGCCAGCACCGCGGCCAGCCGGGCCGCGTTTTCCGGCTGCAGCAGCCCGGCCAGTTCGGCGTGCCCGCCGGCCGCGGCCAGCGCCGTGATGAAGCCGCGATGCAGGCGGGTGAGTTCGCAATCGCGCTCCAGCCATTGCCGCAACGGCTGACGGCGATGCTTCCAGCTCACTTCGCCCGCGCCATCGAGCTGCAGGAGGTCGAGCCATTGCGCCGCCAGCGCCGGCGGATTGCGCGGCCACACGCCCAGCGCATCACCCGGCTGGTAGCGCAGGCCGGAACCTTCCAGCGACAGCTCCAGATGGCGGATGTCGCGGGTGCTGTCCCGGCTGACGATGCGCTGGTTGGCCAGCACCACCGCGCTGAACGGTTGTTCGCGGGAATGCGCGCTGGCTGGCGGCACCACATGCAACGGCGTCACCCGCCCGGGTGCCGTGACCTGCTTGAGCACATCACGGGCGCGCTCCACCACCTGTTCCGACCAGGGTTCGGCGACCAGTTCGAACTCCAGGTCGGCTTCGCCGAAGGGATGCAGGCGGCTGGCGCCCAGCGCCGCCAGCCGTTCGTCCAGCTGACGCCCGATCGTGCAGAACTGCGGATAGCTGGAGTCGCCCAGCCCCAGCACGGCGAACTGCAGCACCGGCAATTTCGGCGCCCGCTTGCCGGTGATGAACTCGAACAGGCCACGCGTATCATCCGGCGGCTCGCCGTCGCCCTGGGTGCTGACCACCACCAGCAGGTGACGCTCCTGCGCCAGTTCGCGCTGCGGGTAGGCGTCGGCGCGCAGCAGTCGCACCGGCAGGCCCAGCGCCTCGCTGCGACTGGCCAGCGCGGTGGCGATGCGGCGGGCGTTGCCGGTCTGGCTGCCGTAGAGGATGGTCAGCCGCTCGCCCGCCTGCGTCGCCGGGACGGGCGCCGCCGCGCCGTGGCGCTGGAGCTGTCCCGCCTGCGCGGCCGCCCAGGCGGCCACCCAGTACAGCTGGGCCGCGCCCAGTCCGTCCAGGCCCCTGGCCAGCAGGTCAAGCCTGTCCGCGGGCAGCTCGGCATCGGCAATGTTTCTGGCGACGACTGAATTCACGACAATCTCGTTTGGACGTCCATACGTCTGGACATCCAAAGTATTGCCACATTGCATAACCGTGAAAGGATGCCTTGCCATGTACATATGCCGACGGCTTATTTCCGCGCCCGACGGCCGCCGCCAATACTTCGCCGAACCGCCAGGCGCCCCGGACACATGCCAGCATTCTCCGAATTCATCACCTTTGCCGCCGTGGGCGCGCTGGCCCAGCTGATCGACGGCGCCCTGGGCATGGCCTACGGCATCACGGCGGCAAGCATGCTGCTGGGCCTCGGCCTGCCGCCCGTGGTGGCCAGCGCCAGCGTGCATTACGCGGAGACCTTCACCTGTGGCGCCTCCGGCCTCAGCCATCTGGCTGCGGGCAACGTGCGACGAAGGCTGTTCTGGGCCCTGGCGCTACCGGGCGTGGCTGGCGCGGTGATCGGCGCGCTGGTGCTCAGCCACGTGCCGGCAGCATGGATGCGGATGGCGCTGACGCCGTACCTGCTCGGCATGGGCCTGTGCCTGTTGCTGCGCGGCAGGCGAGCACCGGGCGAGCACGATGACCGCATCCCGTCGGCGACGCGGCCGCTGGGCCTGGTCGCAGGCTTTGCCGACGCCGTCGCCGGCGGCGGCTGGAGCGCGATCACGGTGACCGCCCTGGTCGCCCGGGGCGCCACCCCGCGCATGGTGATCGGCACGGTGCACCTGGCCAAGTGCGCGGTCAGCGCCGCGGCCAGCGTCAGCTTCCTGTGGCATGTCGGCGCCAGCCATGGCGTCGCGGTGCTCGGGCTGATCGTGGGCGGCGTCGCCGCCGCGCCGCTGGGCGCCGTGCTCACCCGGCGTCTGCCGCCACGGGCGGCGACCCTGCTGGCGGCGACCGCCGTGCTGGGACTGGGACTGCATGGCGTGGCCCAGGCCCTGCGCTGATCCACCCTCGCCCGCGGCTACAATGGCGGCATGACCAAGCCCACCGTTTTCCCCATCGAAGTCCGCGGCTCGGCCCGGCAGCCACTGGGCATGTCGCCCGCCCGCTTCCTCCGCGACTACTGGCAGAAGCGTCCGCTGCTGATCCGCCAGGCGTTTCCCGATTTCCAGCCGCCGCTGCAGCCGGACGATCTGGCCGGCCTGGCCTGCGAGCCTGCCGCCTTGGCCCGGTTGATCGTGCATGACGAAAAGCGCGACCAATGGCACGTCCATCCCGGTCCGCTCGGCGAGGCGGATTTCGCGAATACTCCCGACAGCAACTGGACGTTGCTGGTGCAGGATGTCGACAAGTGGGACGCGGACGTGGCCGGCCTGCTGCAGCACTTCAGCTTCCTGCCCAGCTGGCGGATGGACGACGTGATGGTGTCCTACGCCGAGCCCGGCGGCGGCGTCGGCGCGCACGTCGACCAGTACGACGTGTTCCTGATCCAGGGCCTGGGCCAGCGCCACTGGGCGATCAGCGATGATCCGCTGGCACCGAAGGCCTTCCGCCCCGACGTGGAACTGAAGCAGCTGGCGCAGTTCGAACCGACCCACGAATGGCTGCTCGACGCCGGCGACATCCTGTACCTGCCGCCGGGCGTGCCGCACGACGGCGTGGCATTCGGCGGTCCGTGCATGACATTTTCGGTGGGCATGCGCGCGCCGTCGCAGGCGGAGCTGACCGGCGACCTGGCCGACTACATCGCCGAACAGTTGCCGGACGAGCTGCGCTACGCCGACCCGGACCTGAAACCGGCCAGGGCCACCGGCGAGATCGACCGCGCCGCGCTGGAGCGCCTGAAGAGCACGCTGCCGTTCGCCGCGGCCCTGCGCGACGACCTGCTGCACGACTGGTTCGGCCGTTTCATCACGCGCTACCGCAACGCGCAGATCCCGGCGCCGCTGGACAAGCCATTGAGCGTCGAGGCCTTCCTCAAGCAACTCGAAGGCGGCGCGCAACTGCTGCGTCACCCGTGGTCGCGGCTGGCCTGGCACCGCGACAAGTCGACCTGCACGCTGTATGTCAGCGGCGCCGCCTACCCGGCCACGCCGGCGCTGGCGCAGACATTGTGCGAGCAGCGCAGCCATACCCCCGCCAGGAAGATCAGCGCCGCCGAACGCAAGCTGCTGCTGGCGCTGGTCAACGATGGTCACCTGATCGTGCGCAAATCCCGCCAACGTCGCTGAGCACGCACCGATGAAACTGCAGGACTTCCACATCGAGATCGCCGACTGGTCGAACCCCGACCAGCAAGCCGCCCTGCTCGACCTGCGCGAAACCGTGTTCATCCACGAACAGGGCGTGCCCGAGCAGCGCGAGCGCGACGGACTCGATGTGGACTGCTGGCACCTGCTGGCGCGCGACGAGCATGGCCAGCCGATCGGCTGCGGCCGGCTCACCCCGCAGCACAAGATCGGGCGCATGGCCGTGCTGCGCGACTGGCGCGGTCGCGGCGTCGGCCAGGCGCTGCTGCGCGAGATGATTTCCCGGGCCCGCAGCCAGGGCTGGCCGGAGGTGAAGCTGGATGCCCAGGTCAGCGCCCAGGGTTTCTACGAGCGTGAAGGCTTCGCGGCTTTCGGCGAGACCTTCGAGGACGCCGGCCTGCCCCATCAGGCGATGCGCCTGGCCCTGCCCGCAGCGGACCACGTGCCGGCAGCACTGCCCGACATCGGCACGCTCGCTGCCGGCACGCGCGGCGAGACCGCGGCGGCGCGCCTGCAACTGCTGGCCGATGCCCGCCATCGGCTGGACATCCACCTGCCCCTGCTGGGCAGCGATGCCTACGCCAGCCCGGACGAACTGGCCGAGCTGCGACGCATCGCGATCTCCGGCCGCGGGGCGCAGATCCGCATCCTGCTGCACGATCCGGCCGCCGCGCTGCGCGGTGACCATCGACTGATCGCCCTGGCGCAACGCCTGCCCAGCGCGATCCAGATCCGCACGCCGGTCGATGAGGTCGACCTGGCCTACCTCGCGGCCTATCTGCTCAACGACGCCGGCGGCTATCTGTTCCTGCCCGAGGCCGCGCGCCCCCAGGGCCGCGC
The DNA here is from genome assembly GCF_016889805.1 of Rhodanobacter sp. FDAARGOS 1247. Classification (NCBI taxonomy): domain Bacteria; kingdom Pseudomonadati; phylum Pseudomonadota; class Gammaproteobacteria; order Lysobacterales; family Rhodanobacteraceae; genus Rhodanobacter; species Rhodanobacter sp. FDAARGOS 1247. Next base: position 1,666,579 of record NZ_CP069535.1, on the reverse strand, counting down.
CGCCCGCCACGACCGCGCCAGCCAGGCGCCGCTGCAGCAGCACTTCGACGAAGTGTGGGAGCGTGCCGAACGGGCCAGCGAGCTGCAGTCGCTGAATATCTGAGCGGACTGGCTCAATCGGACTGACTCAATCGGACTGGGCCAGACGGACTGAACCGCAGCTGGCCTGGGATCGCCCTGCCTGGCCAGCCGCGACGCGACGCAAACCGCATGAAACCGCTGGCCGCGCCGGAACCGGGCTACGACCTTGGTCTGAGAAGCCCCCGCACGGGCCGTTCCAGGCCGTTCGCAGCTTGCCGCGTCGCAGCACCCAAAGGCTATAATCATGGGGATTCTCCCCAGTCATCCGTATCAGCGGCCTGTCGGGCTTGAAAACCGACCGGTAACCGCGACTTCAACGTGACACGGATGAGCTCAAGCATCCCTTCCTGCCGGTGGTGACGTGACTACAAACCTGATCAGCGAGTTCTTCGAATCTTCCCAACTCGCAGGCGGCAACGCCGATTACGTCGAATCGCTGTATGACGCCTGGCTGGCCGACGCCTCGTCGGTTCCCGCCGAATGGGCCACGTATTTCTCATCGTTCAAGGGTCGCGAGTCCGGCGACGTCTCCCACACCGCGGCCATCGCCCGCATCGAAGCGGCGCAGAAGCAGCGCCACAACGGCGCCACGGCCGCGCCGGTCAGCGATGAACACGCACGCAAGCAGGCCGGCGTGCTGCGCCTGCTCACCGCCTACCGCTCGCGCGGCCATCTTGCCGCCGACCTCGATCCGCTCGGCCTGACCGAGAAGATGACGGCACCCGACCTGGGCCTGGCCTTCCACGGCCTGTCCGATGCCGACCTCGACACCGAATTCGACACCGGCAACTACGCCGGCGGCGGCCTGCGCCTGAAGCTGCGCGACCTGCTGGCCCGCCTGCAGAAGACCTACGCCAGCACGATCGGCGCCGAGTTCATGCACATCAGCAACCACGAGCAGCGCAACTGGATCTACAGCCGGCTGGAACAGGCTGCCGGCCAGAGCGGCCTGGACAAGGCCGGCCAGCAGCGCGTGCTGGATGGCCTCACCGCCGCCGAGGGCCTGGAGCGCTACCTCCACACCAAGTACGTGGGCCAGAAGCGCTTCTCGCTGGAAGGCGGCGACAGCCTGATCCCGATGCTCGACGACGTGGTGCGCGAAGCCGGCGACAACGGCATCAAGGAACTGGTCATCGGCATGGCCCATCGCGGCCGCCTCAACGTGCTGGTCAACATCCTCGGCAAGCCGCCGAAGACCCTGTTCGACGAGTTCGAGGGCAAGTTCGACCACCCCGACGATCCGGCCCACTCGGGCGACGTGAAGTACCACATGGGCTTCTCCGCCGACGTCAAGACGCCCAAGGGCGGCGTGCACGTGGCGCTGGCGTTCAACCCGTCGCACCTGGAGATCGTCAACCCGGTGGTGACCGGTTCGGTGCACGCACGCCAGACCCGCCGCCGCGACACCGCGCACACGCAGTCGATGGCCGTGCTGATCCACGGCGACGCCGCGTTCGCCGGCCAGGGCGTGAACATGGAACTGCTGAACATGTCGCAGGCCCGCGGTTTCCGCATCGGCGGCAGCCTGCACATCGTGATCAACAACCAGGTCGGCTTCACCACCTCCAATCCGCAGGACGCGCGCTCCACCATGTACTGCACCGACCTGGCCAAGATGGTCAACGCGCCGGTGCTGCACGTGAACGGCGACGACCCCGAAGCGGTGATCCTGGTGACCCGGATCGCCTACGATTTCCGCAAGCAGTTCCGCCGCGACGTGGTGATCGACCTGGTCTGCTACCGTCGCCACGGCCACAACGAGGCCGATGAACCGGCCGCGACGCAGCCGGTGATGTACCAGATCATCCGCAAGCGCCCGACCACGCGCGACCTTTACCAGCAGCAGCTGGTCAATCAGGGCGTGCTGGCCGACGGCGAAGCTCAGAAGCAGTTCGAAGCCTATCGCGCACGGCTGGAAGCGGGCGCGCCGATGACCGACCTCGACCCGTCGCCGGTGCGCGACGGCCACGTCGACTGGGCGAAGTTCATCGGCGGCAAGCTGTCGACCCCGGTCGACACCGGCGTGCCCCGGCAGAAGCTGCAGGAGCTCTCCAGCAAGATCCTCACCCTGCCCGCCGACCTCACCCTGCAGGCGCGCGTGGCGAAGATCTACGACGACCGCCGCAAGATGGCCGCCGGCGAGCAGCCGGCCGACTGGGGCTTCGCCGAAAATCTCGCCTACGCCACCCTGGTCGATGCCGGCTACGACATGCGCCTGGTCGGCCAGGATTCCGGCCGCGGCACCTTCTTCCACCGCCATGCGGTGCTGCATGACCAGAAGGACGGCCACACCTACATGCCGCTGGCCAACGTGCGCGCCAGCGCCGACGTCGAGGTGATCGACTCGCTGCTCAGCGAAGAAGCGGTGATGGCGTTCGAGTACGGCCACTCCACCACCGACCCGGACACGCTGAACATCTGGGAAGGCCAGTTCGGCGATTTCGCCAACGGCGCCCAGGTGGTGATCGACCAGTTCATCAGCTCCGGCGAAGCGAAGTGGAACCGCCTGTGCGGCCTGGCGCTGTTCCTGCCGCACGGCTATGAAGGCCAGGGCCCGGAACATTCCTCCGCGCGTCTGGAACGCTTCCTGCAGCTGTGCGCGTTCGACAACATGCAGGTCTGCGTGCCGACCACGCCGGCGCAGGATTTCCACATGATCCGCCGGCAGATGCTGCGCCCGGTGCGCAAGCCGCTGATCGTGATGACGCCGAAATCGCTGTTGCGCCACAAGCTGGCGGTGTCCACCCTGGACGAGCTGGCCAACGGCAGCTTCCAGCTGGTGATCGGCGAGCATCGCGAGCTGGCCGCGAAGAAGGTCAAGCGCGTGGTGCTGTGCTCGGGCAAGGTCTACTACGACCTGCTGGAAGAAGCCGAGAAGCGCGGACTGAAGGACGTGGCGATCGTGCGCGTCGAGCAGCTGTATCCGTTCCCGCGCGTCGAGGTCACCACCGAACTGGACAAGTACCCTTCCGCCAAGGAAGTGATCTGGTGCCAGGAAGAGCCGATGAACCAGGGCGCGTGGTTCCAGATCCGCCATCACCTGCAGGCCTGCACCGGCGTCAAGCACAGCCTGTCGTACGCCGGTCGCGCCCGTTCGCCGGCACCGGCGGCTGGCCACCACAACACCCACGTCGCCGAACAGGCGGCACTCGTCGAACAGGCGCTGGTCGCGCCGGTCGGCACCGATCACTCTGCAGAATAAGCGGCTTTTCCGAACAGTGCGGCCAGGATGGCCGCTTCTTGATCTTCGCGATCATGGATGAGCGCACTAACTCAAGGATTCACATGTCCATCGAACTCAAAGTCCCCGTCCTGCCCGAGTCGGTCTCCGACGCCACCATTGCCACCTGGCACAAGAAAGCCGGCGACGCGGTGAAGCGCGACGAGAACCTGGTCGACCTCGAAACCGACAAGGTGGTGCTGGAAGTGCCCTCGCCGGTTGACGGCGTGCTGAAGGAAATCCGCCACGACATCGGCGACACGGTGAACAGCGAGCAGATCATCGCGATCATCGAGGAAGGTGCCGCTGCCGCCGCTCCGGCTCCGGCTGCCGCCGCTCCGGCTGCCGCCGCTCCGGCTGCTGCCGCTCCGGCGCCCGCCGCCGCGGCACCCGCCCCCGCCTCGTCGAAGGCCGCCGCCGAGCTTTCGCCCGCCGCGCAGCGCGTCGCCACCGAGAACAAGGTCGACACCTCCGCCATCGCCGGCACCGGCCGCGACGGCCGCATCATCAAGGAAGACGTGGTCAACGCCGGCTCGCGTCCTGCCGCGGCTCCCGCCGCGCCGGCGGCGAAGCCGACTCCGGGTTCGCGTCCGGAAGAACGCGTGCCGATGACCCGCATGCGCGCGCGCATCGCCGAGCGCCTGATGCAGTCGAAGAACTCGATCGCCATGCTCACCTCGTTCAACGAGGTGAACCTGAGCGAAGTGACGAAGATGCGCAAGACGCTGGGCGAGGCGTTCCAGAAGGAACACGGCATCAAGCTCGGCTTCATGAGCTTCTTCGTCAAGGCCGCCGCCGAGGCGCTGAAGCGCTACCCGTTCGTCAACGCCTCGGTCGACGGCAACGACGTGATCTATCACGGCTACCAGGACATCTCGATCGCGGTGTCCACCGACAAGGGCCTGGTCACGCCGGTGCTGCGCGACGTGCAGGACATGAGCTTCGCCGACGTCGAAAAGGGCATCGCCGACTACGCCACCAAGGCGCGCGCCAACAAGCTGTCGCTGGACGACCTGCAGGGCGGCACGTTCACCATCACCAATGGCGGCACCTTCGGCTCGCTGCTGTCCACCCCGATCGTCAACCCGCCGCAGAGCGCGATCCTGGGCATGCACACGATCAAGGAGCGCGCCATCGTCGAGAACGGCCAGATCATCGCCGCCCCGATGATGTACATCGCGCTGTCCTACGACCACCGCATCATCGACGGCAAGGACGCGGTGCTGTTCCTGGTCGACATCAAGAACCAGCTGGAGAATCCGCAAAGGATGTTGCTGGGCCTTTGATCGCGATGCGATCCAAGGCCGGGAATCGGGAATGGAGAATCGGGAATCGTCAAAGCGAAGCCCGCCCTGCTCCAACGATTCCCGATTCCCGATTCCCTATTCCCCTGAGTGAATAAAATGAGCGAAAAATTCGATGTCATCGTCATTGGCGCCGGCCCGGCCGGCTACGTGGCCGCGATCCGCGCCGCGCAGCTGGGCCTGAAGACGGCCTGCGTCGACGCGTTCACCGGCAAGGACGGCAAGCCCGCCCTGGGCGGCACCTGCCTCAACGTGGGCTGCATCCCGTCCAAGGCGCTGCTCGACTCCTCGCGCCAGTTCTGGAACATCGCGCACAACCTGCCGGTGCACGGCATCAGCGTGGGCGATGCCAAGGTCGACATGGGCACGTTCATCGGCCGCAAGGACAAGATCGTCAAGCAGTTCACCGGTGGCATCGCCCAGCTGTTCAAGGCGAACAAGGTCACCCCGTTCTTCGGTACCGGCAAGCTGTTGAAGGGCAACTCGGTCGAGATCACGGCCGCCGACGGCAGCAAGCAGACGATCAGCGCGACCAACGTGATCCTGGCCTCCGGTTCCATTCCGATCGAGCTGCCGTTCGCCAAGTTCGACGGCAAGGCGATCGTCGACAACGCCGGTGCGCTGGACTTCACCGAGGTGCCGAAGCGCCTGGGCGTGATCGGCGCAGGCGTGATCGGCCTGGAGCTGGGCAGCGTGTGGCGCCGCATGGGCGCGGAAGTGACCATCATCGAAGCGCTGCCCGATTTCCTTTCGGTGGCCGACGCCGACATCGCCAAGGTTGCCGCCAAGGAGTTCGCCAAGCAGGGCCTGGACATCAAGCTCGACGCCAAGCTCAACAAGGCCGAGGTGAAGAAGGACGGCGTGCATCTCACCTACACCGACAAGAGCGGCGAGCAGCAGCTTATCGTCGACAAGCTGCTGGTGGCCGTCGGCCGCCGCGCCTACACGCAGAACCTGCTGGCCGACGACGCCGGCGTGAAACTGGATGAGCGCGGCCGCATTCTTGTCGACGAACACTGCCACACCGGCGTGGACGGCGTGTGGGCGATCGGCGACGCGGTGCGCGGCCCGATGCTGGCGCACAAGGGTTCCGAGGAAGGCGTGGCGGTGGCCGAGTGGATCGCCGGCAAGGCCGGCCACGTCAACTACGACACCATCCCGTTCGTGATCTACACCGAGCCGGAAGTGGCCTGGGCCGGCAAGACCGAGAAGGAACTGAAGGACGCCGGCGTGCCGTACAAGGTCGGCAGCTTCCCGTTCGCCGCCATCGGCCGCGCCGTGGCGATGAACGAGGCCATCGGCCAGGTGAAGATGATCGCCCACGCCGAAACCGACCGCATCCTGGGCGTGCACATGGTCGGCCCGGGCGTCTCCGAGCTGATCGCCGAGTGCGTGGTGGCGATGGAGTTCAAGGGTTCGTCCGAGGATCTGGCGCGCATCGTCCACGCGCATCCGACCTTGTCCGAAGCCGTGCACGAAGCCGCCCTGTCGGTCGACAAGCGCGCCATCCACAAGGGCAATTGATCGCCCGGCACGACGACAAAGCGGCCCGCTCGTGGCGACATGGGCGGGCTGCGTCGTTTGAATTTCCGGAACCTTCAGCGCCGGAATGACGAGAAAGAAGACGAGTCCCTCTACATGACCCAACCCACCGCCCTCTGCGTCTACTGCGGCTCCAGCTCCGGCCGCCATCCCGAATACGCCGAACAGGCCCATGCCTTCGGCACGGAAATGGCGCGGCGCGGCATCGCGCTGGTCTATGGCGGCGGCAAGGTCGGCCTGATGGGCGTGGTGGCCGATGCCGTGCTCGCCGGTGGCGGCAAGGTGATCGGGGTGATTCCGCGCCAGCTGGTGGAGCTGGAAGTGGCGCACCCGGGCCTGAGCGAGCTGGTGGTGGTCGAGACCATGCATCAGCGCAAGACGCGCATGTACGAGTTGTCCGATGCCTTCGTCGCCCTGCCCGGGGGCTTCGGCACCATGGACGAGATGTTCGAGATGCTGACCTGGGCCCAGCTCGGCCTGCATCGCTATCCCTGCGCCTTCCTCGACGTGCGCGGCTACTATCGCGACCTGCGCCAGATGATGCAGCACATGGTCCAGGAAAACTTCGTGCGGGCCGAACAGCGCGATGGCATCTGGTTCGGCGACAGCATGGCGGAGCTGTTCGACTGGATGGCCGCTTACCAGGGCAGCTACGTGCCGAAGTGGATCGACACCCGCAGCGTCGACGCCTGACCGGGGACACCGCCATGAACAGTTTCCGCGCTTTCCGCATCCACCACGACGACGCCGGCCATCGTGCCGGCATCGAGCACATGACCCCCGACGCGCTGTCCCCGGGCGAAGTCCTGATCAAGGTCGCCTACTCGTCGGTGAACTACAAGGACGCCCTGGCCGGCACCGGCAGGGGTCGCATCCTGCGCAGCTACCCCCTGAACGGCGGGATCGACGTGGCCGGTCGGGTGGTGGCCTCCACCGACCCCGCGTTCAGGGAGGGCGACGCCGTGTTGTGCACCGGCAGCGGCCTGTCCGAGACACGCGACGGCGGTTATGGCGAATACGCCCGGCTCGACGCGCGCTGGACGATTCCGCTGCCTGCCGGGCTGAGCCTGCGCGAAAGCATGATCATCGGCACCGCCGGTTTCACCGCGGCGCTCGCGCTGCTGCGCATGCAGGACAATCGGCAGACGCCGGCCCTGGGCCCGATCGCGGTGACCGGTGCCAGCGGCGGCGTGGGCCAGTTGGCGATCGATATCTTCAGCCGTGCCGGCTACGAAGTGCACGCCATCAGCGGCAAGGCGGAACACTTCGATGCGCTGCGTGCGCTCGGTGCCCGCGAATGCGTCGATCGCCACCAGCTCGCCTTCAGCGGCAAGCCGATGGACTCCGCCCGCTTCGGCGGCGCGCTGGACAACGTCGGCGGCGCGATGCTGGGCGGCCTGTTGCCCCTGATCAGCCCGTACGGCAACGTGGCGATCTGCGGCAACGCCGGCGGCATCGCCTTCGACAGCACCGTCATGCCGTTCATCATCCGCGGCGCCAGCCTGCTCGGGATCGCCTCGGCGGGCACCGCCCGCGACCTGCGCGACAGCGTCTGGCAGCATCTGGCCAGCGACTGGAAACCCCGGCAGCTGGAACGCATCGTCACCCTCGAAGCACGGCTGGACGAGCTGCCGGGCGTGTTTGCGCGTATGCTCGCAGGCGAATCCTTCGGACGTACCCTGGTGCGCATCGACAGCACGGTTTGAAGAAACTGCGCTTGGAAGTACCATCACCACGGCTTAGAATCAACGAAACTCGCAGGGGATTATTTTTCTATGGCACGCATCCTGATCGTCGACGACTCCCCTTCACAGCTGCTTGGCATCAAGCGCATCGTCGAAAAACTCGGGCATGAAACCCTTTCCGCCGAAGACGGTGCCGCCGGCGTGGAAGTGGCCAAGGCCGAAAAGCCGGACCTGATCCTGATGGACGTGGTCATGCCCAACCTCAACGGCTTCCAGGCGACCCGCACGATCAGCAAGAACGCCGACACGGCACACATCCCGATCATCCTGGTCACCACCAAGGATCAGGAAACCGACAAGGTCTGGGGCATGCGCCAGGGTGCCAAGGCCTATGTGACCAAGCCGATCCGCGAGGAAGAGCTGGTCAAGGCCTTGGAAGAATTCCTGCCGGGCTGAACAACCACCGGAAACAACGAGAAACGGCGCCCTCGGGGCGCCGTTTTTCTGTCTGCGCACCTGTCAAACGTTACCGCGGGGTGAAGTCGCCGAACGCCGCCTGCAGCGCATCGTAGGCGGCACGCTGCTCGTCGGTGTCCGCCGGTGGCGTGCGGATGGACAGCTCCACCAGCTGGTCGCCGGGATGAGCACCCGGCATGCCACGGCCCTTCAGCCGCAGCTTGCGCCCCGATTGCGAACCCGCCGGGATGCGCAGGTCGACCGTTCCGGCCAGGGTCGGCACCGGCACGGCCGCGCCCAGTGCCGCCTCCCACGGCGTGATCGGCAGCACGTGCACCACGTTGCGGCCGTCCAGGCGGAAACGCGCGTCGTCACGGATGCCCACCTCCAGCAGCAGGTCGCCGTTCGGACCACCAGCCATGCCGGACTGGCCCTGGCCGGACAGGCGGATCACCTGGCCGGGCTGGATGCCCGCCGGAATCTTCACTTCCAGCACGCGCTCTCCGCCGGCCGGATCGTGCATCGCCAGCCGCGTGCGACCGCCATCGAACGCCGTCTGCAGGTCGATCTGCACCGAGGCCTGCACATCCTGGCCGCGACGCGGGCGCTGCTGGCCGCGATGGGCACCGCCTGCGGCACCGCCGCGCCCGAACAGGCTCTCGAAGAAGTCGCTGAAGTCACTATCGTCACCGCCACCGAAGCCGTGCTGGCCCTGCCAGCCGGGCGGCGGCCTGAACTGCTCGCCCTGGCGGTAGCCGCCGGCGCGCAACTGGTCGTAGGAACGCCGCTTCTCGGCGTCCTTGAGTACCTCGTTGGCTTCATTGACCGCCTTGAACTTCTCTTCGGCGCCGGCTTCCTTGTTCTTGTCCGGGTGGTACTTGCGCGCGAGCTTGCGATAGGCCGACTTGATCTCGGCCTCGCTGGCATCGGGTTTCACACCCAGGATCTCGTAATAGTCTTTGAATTCCACTCACCGCTCCCCGACTCACGCAAAACCCGCGGCGGGTCGACGCCGCCGCGGGATCAGCCACCCGATCCTCAGTGGTTCACGTTGATGGTAATGCGCCGCGGCGTCGCCTGCGCCTTCTTCGGTATCACGATCTCCAGCACGCCGAACTTGCCTGTCGCCGTCACGCCCTCGGCATCGGCGCTGTCCGGCAGGGCGAAGCGGCGATGGAAGGCGCCACGCGCACGTTCGACCCGGGTGAACTTGCCGTCCTTTTCCGCGGCAACGGCATCACGCTCGCCCTTGATGGTGAGGATGCCCTTGTCCATGCTCACCTCGATCTGTGCCGGGTCCACGCCGGGGATGTCGGCCAGGATCACGAAGCGCTGCTCGTCCTCGCGAATGTCGACACGCGGCGCCCACTGGCTGGTGACCACGTTGGAGGCATCGCCGTCTTCCGGTTGCAGGAAGCGGTCGAACGCCTGACGGATCTCTTCGGGCAGGCCGTTGCCCGCGTTCCAGATGCCATGACGACCCAGATTCATTGTTTGTCTCCTTGCATTGGCTTGCGGTCGATTACCGCCTGGAACAGAAAATAGGTGCGGCCGCGAACGATTCAAGGCGACAGCCCGCCGCCGCACGTTTAGCATGGCGCGATACCCTCCCCGACCCGAGACCCGCATGAGCATCCAGCCCGGCGACACGATTCCCGACACTGCCGTCCAGTGCATCGACGGCGACATCCAGCCAGCGCAGACCGCCGCCCTGTTCGCCGGACGCAAGGTGCTGCTGTTCGGCGTACCCGGCGCGTTCACCCCGACCTGCTCGAACCGGCACCTGCCTGGCTACTCGGCGCATTTCGCCGAGTTCCGGCAGCGTGGCATCGACGTGATGTGCCTGGCGGTGAACGACGGCTACGTGATGCAGGCCTGGGCCGCCTCGCAGCAGGTTCCGGCCGGCCTGTTGATGCTCGCCGACGGCAACGCCAGTTTCACCCGCGCCCTGGGGCTGGAGCTGGACGGCAGCGCCTTCGGCATGGGCCTGCGCACGCGTCGTTTTGCGCTGTATGCAGAGGATGGGGTGGCGCGCCTGGTGCAGGTGGAGGCACCCGGTGAACTGCGCGTTTCCAGCGCCGAGGCGATGCTGGCGGCGGTCGACAGCCTGCGCTGAATCCGCCACGCCCGCCACGGATTCAAAAAAAACCCCGGCGATGCCGGGGTTTTTCGTTTCGCCAGGAGGGCGGCCTACTCTTCGCCGGCCGCCGGCTCGGTCGCCGCATCGTCGCCACCACCGGGCACGTCTGCGCCGACGACTTCGGCATCCTCGCCGTTGTCCTCTTCCGCATCCAGCCGCATCACGCTGACCAGGGTTTCGTCGGCCGGCAGCTTGATCAGGGTGACGCCCTGGGTATTGCGACCGAGCTGCGAAACTTCCGCCACGCGGGTACGCACCAGCGTGCCCTGGTCGGAGATCAGCATCAACTCGTGCGCCTCGGTGACCTGCACCGCGCCCACCAGCGCACCGTTGCGCTCGGAGCACTGGATGCCGATCACGCCCTGGGTGCCGCGGCCCTTCTTGGTGAACTCGGCCAGTTCGGTGCGCTTGCCGTAGCCGCGCGCGGTGGCGGTGAGGATGTCGCCTTCGGCCGCCACGATCAGCGACACCACCTCGGCGCCGCCGACCAGCTTCATGCCACGCACGCCGGAAGCGGTGCGGCCCATCGAGCGCACGGTGTTCTCGTCGAAACGATTGACCTTGCCGTTGGAGGCGAACAGCAGGATGTCGCTGTTGCCGTCGGTCAGTTCCACGTTGACCAGGGCGTCGTCGTCATGCAGCTTGATCGCCAGCTTGCCCTTCTGCAGCTGGAAGGCGAACTCGGACAGCGGAGTCTTCTTCACCGTGCCGTGCCTGGTGGCGAAGAACACGAAACGATCTTCCGCATACTCGCGGATCGGCAGCACTGCCTGCACCTTCTCGCCCTCGCCCAGCGGCAGCAGGTTGATGATCGGCTTGCCGCGCGCACCCGGGCCCGACTCGGGAATCTGGTAGACCTTCTGCCAATAGACCCGACCGGTGCTGGTGAAGGCCAGCAAGGTGTCGTGCGTGTTGACCACCCACAGCTGCTCGACGAAATCCTCGTCCTTCAGCGCGGAAGCCGAACGCCCCTTGCCGCCGCGCTTCTGCGCGCGGTAGGTGCTGGCCGGCTGGCGCTTGATGTAGCCGGTATGCGACAGCGTGACCACGACGTCTTCCGGCGCGATCAGGTCGAGCACGTTGAGATCTTCCTGCGAATGCTGGATCTCGGTGCGACGGGCATCGCCGAACTCGGCCTTGATCGCCTCGAGTTCCTCGCGGATCACCTCGAGCAGGCGATCGGGGTTTTCCAGGATCTCGATCAGGGCGCGGATCGCCTCGAGGATCTGACGGTACTCGTCGGAAAGCTTTTCCTGCTCCAGCCCGGTCAGGCGATGCAGGCGCATCGCCAGGATTTCCTGGGCCTGGATCTCGGACAGCTGGTAACCGTCGGCCTTCAGGCCTTCGCGCGGGTCCATGTCCTCCGGTCGCGACGCATCGGCGCCGGCGGCGGAGAGCAAGGCGCCGACCATGCCCGGCTGCCACTTGCGTGCCAGCATGCGCTCGCGTGCTTCGGCCGGCGACGACGAGGTCTTGATCAGTTCGATCATCTCGTCGATGTTGGCCAGCGCCACGGTAAGGCCTTCGAGGATGTGCGCGCGGGCGCGTGCCTTGCGCAGCTCGAAAATGGTGCGGCGGGTGACCACTTCGCGACGGTGGCGGATGAACGCCTCGAGGATGTCCTTGAGGTTCAGCAGCTTCGGCTGGCCGTCCAGCAGGGCCACCATGTTGATGCCGAAGGTGACCTGCAGCTGGGTCTGCTGGAACAGGTTGTTCAGCACCACGTCACCCATCGCGTCCTTGCGGATCTCGATGACGACGCGCATGCCGTCCTTGTCGGACTCGTCGCGCAGCTCGCTGATGCCTTCGAGCTTCTTTTCCTTGACCAGCTCGGCGATCTTCTCGATCAGCCGCGCCTTGTTCACCTGGTAGGGCAGCTCGTGGATGATGATCGTCTCGCGGCCGTTGGCCTCGGTTTCGATCTCCGCCCTGGCCCGCACCAGGATGCGGCCGCGGCCGGTGCGGTAGGCCTCGATGATGCCGGACGAGCCGTTGATGATGCCGCTGGTCGGAAAGTCCGGACCCGGCACGTAATGCATCAGCTGGTCGATCGACAGCGCCGGCTCATCGATCAGCGCGATCGTCGCGGCAATGACTTCGTTGAGATTGTGCGGCGGGATGTTGGTGGCCATGCCGACCGCGATGCCGGCCGAACCGTTCACCAGCAGGGTCGGCACGCGCGACGGCAGCACCAGCGGCTCGTGCTCGCTCTCGTCGTAGTTCGGCCCGAAGTCGACGGTGTCCTTGTCGATGTCGGCCAGCAGCTCGTGGGTGAGCCGCGACATGCGCACTTCGGTGTATCGCATCGCCGCGGCGTTGTCGCCGTCGACCGAGCCGAAGTTGCCCTGGCCGTCGACCAGCATGTAGCGCAGCGAGAACGGTTGCGCCATGCGCACGATCGCGTCGTAGACCGACTGGTCGCCGTGCGGATGGTATTTACCGATTACGTCACCGACCACGCGCGCCGATTTCTTGTACGGCTTGTTCCACACGTTGCCCAGCTCGCTCATCGCGAACAGCACGCGGCGATGCACGGGTTTCAGACCATCGCGCACATCGGGAAGAGCGCGCCCCACGATCACGCTCATGGCGTAATCGAGGTAGCTCTGGCGCATCTCGTCTTCGATGTTGACGCGAATGATTTCTTTGGCGAGTTCTGCCATGAATCGGCTTCCTTGATGACAAAAAAAGGACGCTGGTGCCGCGCCTCCGGCGCATGCGCAAGCGACCCGAAATCAACCCGTCGATTTTAGCACAAGCGGCCTCAAAACGACAGGATTTAGTCTTTTAAAATCAATAGCTTGCAGTGGAGCTTCACAGCTTGTGCAAAGCGCTCCGCAGACTGCTCACATATTGATCAGCAGCAAGGCCGCCGAAGCCGCTGCGACAGGTGCGCGCAAGCGGCCACGCGGGTCCGGCCGAAGGTGGCCAGAGGCCTCCCGGAAAGTACCCGGCCAGGCACTTTTCAGCCGAACATCGCCTGCATGGCGAGGCTGTTCGGCCGCTCGATCACGCCGCGCTCGGTGACGATCGCATCGATGAGTTCGGCGGGCGCCACATCGAATACCGGGTTCCACGCCTGTGCGCCCTCGACCACCGTGCGGCGGCCGGCGGTGCTCAGCAACTCGGCCGCATCACGCAGTTCGATCTCGATTTCCTCGCCCGTGCCCGTGGCCATGTCGACCGTGGAGGACGGCGCCACCACCATGAACTTCACGCCGTGGTATTTCGCGGCGATGGCCAGCTGGTAGGTACCGATCTTGTTCGCGGTGTCGCCGTTGGCGGCGATCCGGTCGGCACCCACGATCACCCATTGCACCGCACCGGATTTCATCAGGTGGGCCGCGGCGGAATCGGCGATCAGCTGGGCCGGGACGCCGTCGCGCATCAGTTCCCACATGGTCAACCTGGCACCTTGCTGCCATGGCCGGGTTTCGCCGGCATAGACCCGCGCGATCCGCCCCGCCGCGACGCCGGCGCGAATCACGCCCAGCGCCGTGCCGTAACCGGCGGTGGCCAGCGAGCCGGTGTTGCAATGTGTCAACACCCCCGAACCGGCCGTGATCAGCGATGCCCCCAGCTCGCCCATGTGCCGATTGGCGGCCAGGTCTTCATCCTGGATCGCCTGTGCCTCGCGCACCAGTGCGTCGGCATCGGCACCGGCGGCGATGCGCTTCTTCATCCGATCCAGTGCCCACATCAGGTTCACCGCCGTGGGGCGGGCGGCACGCAGGGTTGCCAATACCGGCTCCAGCGTCGCGCCCTGCTGCGCAGCCATCGCCACGCCCCAGGCCGCAGCAATGCCGATGGCCGGCGCTCCGCGCACCACCAGATCGCGGATCGCCTGGGTGACCTGCTCCGCATCGCGGCAATCGATCCAGTGCTCTTCGGCCGGCAGCAGGCGCTGATCGAGCAGGCGCAAATGATCGCCCTGCCACTGCACGGCACGGATGGAATCGTGTTCGCGGGTTGGCGTCGGCGAAATCGTCATTGCTCTCGGACCGCATGCAAGGAAAAGGAAAGCGTAGCATGCGCCCGGGCGGGCCCGGCCGATCCGCCGCCGTCTTATAGTCGTCCCGACGACACGAGGGAGTACGCGCATGACGAACGGCAATCGCCACCCGAAGCGCGCAGCCGGCTGGCATCTTTCGCTCGCCCTTGGCCTGATCGGCGCGAGCACGATCCTGTGTGCGGACGCGGCACCGGCCACCGCACCGTGGGCGCTACCACGCATCTCGTCGGAGTTGTTCGAGTCGCACGGCGCCTTCGATCCGGGACATGGCGACTTCTATTTCGTGCGCAGCTCGCCGAGTTTCCGCGGCTGGCGAATCATGGTCAGCCACTGCAACGCCGACGGCTGGGGCACGCCTGCCGATGCCAGCTTCGCAGGCGACGGCGTGGAGGCCGATCCCTTCATCAGCTCGGACGGGAAGCACCTGTACTTCATCTCCACTCGTTCGACGGACGGCCAGAAACACCAGGACCTCGACATCTGGGAGGTCGACCGCCGCGATGGGGGTGGCTGGGGCGAGCCTCGACGATTGCCACCGCCGGTCAATTCGCGCGGGCAGGAGTGGTTCCCGCGCCCGGCGCCAGACGGCTGGTTGTATTTCGGTTCCGATCGCCCGGGCGGTTTTGGCAAGACCGACATCTGGCGTGCCCGCGAAGACAGCTCGGGCCACTGGCAGGTGGAGAACCTGGGCAAGGCGATCAATACGCCGGGCGATGAGTACGAACCGCTGCCTTCACCGGACGGCCGGCGGCTGATCGTGATGGCCGATGGCGGTCTGTACCAGAGCGAGCGCCAGGAGGATGGCTGGAGCGAGCGCCGCAGCCTCGGCCCGGCGGTGAACGTCAATGGCAGCGAGATCGGTGCGGCATTTTCGCCGAGCGGAAAATCCCTGCTGTTCGCGCGCGATACCAAGGGGCCGCGCTCCGGCGAGTTCTATGTCTGGCAGCCGAATGGTGCCGAAGCATGGCCGCCGGCGTGCCCGACCATGGGTCGCCCGTCGATGGCGATGCCTCGTACGGAAATGCGGTTCCTGCCTTCGCAGGAATGACGATGGCGGAGTGATGGGCAGCTGTGCCAGTTCCTTGGTTTTGTGATTCCTGCGAAGACAGCAATCGCTCCTCAACGCGGAACTGGCCATCGCCCATGAGATCGGTGCTGCATGCCATCCCGCGACGAACGGCAAACTGCCTCCATCTCTATCGTACTGAATTCAGCGCGAGCGTTCCGCCAGCCAGTGGTGGATCGCCGGCGGCACCTCGCGCTGGGCACGGCCGGAAACGTAGATGCCGATGTGGCCACCCTTGAAGGCGAGCTGGGTGTAGTCGGTGGTGCCGACATGCCTGCCCAATGCACGCGAGGCATCCGGTGGCACCAGGTGATCCTGCTCGGCGAAGATGTTCAGCACCGGCTGCGTCACCATGCCGAGATCGACCGGCTTGCCGCCGATCTCCAGCGTGCCCCTGACCAGCTTGTTGCCCTGGTAGAAATCCTTGATGAACTGGCGGAATGCTTCCCCGGCCTGGTCCGGCGAATCGAAGATCCAGCGTTCCATGCGCAGGAAGTTCTCCAGCTCGGTCGGGTTGTCGAGGATGTCGACCATGCCGATGTACTTCTGCTGGTTCAGCCGCACCGGCTTCAGGGTGAGGTAGACGTAGTTCATCAGGCCCGCAGGGATGTTGCCCATGGTGTCGACGAACAGGTCCACGTCCATGCTGCGGCACCAGCTGGACAGCATGTTGTCCGGCGTGTGGAAGTCCACCGGGGTGACCATGGTGATCAGGTTCTTCACCTTGTCCGGGTGCAGCGCGGTGTAGCACAGCGAAAACGCGCCGCCCTGGCAGATGCCGAGCAGGTTGATCGCGTCCAGATCGTGGTGCGCACGCACCGCGTCGACGCAACGATCGAGGTAGCCGTTGATGTAGTCGTCCAGGGTCAGCCAGCGGTCGGCGCCGTCGGGGTAGCCCCAGTCGATCAGGTAGACGTCCTCGCCCTGCTCCAGCAGGTTGCGCACCATCGAGCGGTCAGCCTGCAGGTCGGTCATCCACACCGTGTTGACCAGTGCGTAGACGATCAGCAGTGGTGTCTTCGAGGTGGCCTTGCCGTGGCCGGTGAAATGCCAGACCTTGAGCTTGTCCTCGCTGTAGACCAGCTCGCGCGGCGTGTTCGCGTATTCGGGTTCGCGCATGTGGCGCAGGTTGGCCATGCCGGCCGCCAGCTTGCGCTGGAACGCCGACATGTCGGCCAATGCCTTGGTCGGATCGATGTGCAATGGACTCTGCATGACAACGCTCCCTTACTTGCGCTTGCGCGCGCTGGCCGTGGACGTGGTGGCAGGCTTGCGCGTGCCCTTTGCCGCTGGCTTCTTCGTCGCTGCAGATTTCTTCGCGGCGGCCGACGGTTTCGCCGCAGCCGTCTTTCCCGCCGCGGGCTTCGTCGCCGGGCGATCGCCCAGCTGACGCTTCAACGCAGCCACTTCGCGGCGCAAGGCGACGAGCTCGTCGGCATGACCGCCGGAAGCACCGGCCTGGCTGGCACGGAACTCGCGGCGCAAGGCCTGCAATCGCTGGCCCAGGCTCGACACCTCGCCGCGAGTCGGCACGCCGAGCTGCTGGCACATCTGCTCGGTCTGTCGCTGCTGCAACTGGCGCACGCGCATCTGCGTGTTGACCATTTCGCCATAAGCGTCGCGGAATTCCACGGAAAGCGCGATGTCGGCGTAGGCCTCCTCGGAAGCGTCCACCCACAAGTCGTACAGGCCTTTCAATGAATCGACCTGGCGTCCCGGCGCGGCGTGTGCGGCCAGCTTTTCCTGCAGGCGCTGCATGCCTTGCGTGTTGGCCTTCTGGATCAGCTCCTGGTATCTGGCGGACGCCTGCAAGGACGCCAGCAAGGCCATGCCCAGTTCCTGCTGCTGCATCTGCTGTTCGCGATTGAGGCCGAATGCCGGCGTCGGACCATGCGCACCCGGCATGTCGCCCAGGCCCATGCGTTGGGCCGCCTGCGACCAGGACTGCCACTGCCGCGCAAAGCTCTCGGCACCGGCACTGTCGATGCCACCGAAGGCCTGCGCAAAGGGCGGGTTGCCGGTCCCGAACATCTGTTGCAATTGCTGCTGCCAGTCAGTGGATGGCCGCTGAGTCACGCCTCCGCTGGCAGCATTCTGCATCCAGTCGAAATAGCCTTTCAGGCCGGACAGGGTGCGTTCCAGCGTATCGGTGCCCGTCGCCTGCGACGGTGGGGGCGCAAACGGGTTGGCCGCGGATGGCTGCTGGAATTGCCGCGTCCAGGAATCCCATGACTGCTGCGCCAGCGCCTGATAGTCCTTCATGAAATCATTCGCCGGATCGGCCATCGGTGCGTCCTCGTCAACGGTTCTCGCCATCCTAGCAAAAGGTCATGACAGCGGATCATCGGCCCGCAACGAAGAAGGCCCGGCGTGAGCCGGGCCTTCTTCATGTTGCTGCTGACGAAGCGAAAACTCAGACGCTTGCCGCGTGCTCGTCTTCCGTCACGGCCTTCATCGACAGGCGGATGCGGCCCTGCTTGTCGACTTCCAGCACCTTGACCTTGACGATGTCGCCTTCCTTCAGCTTGTCGGAGACCTTCTCCACGCGCTCGTCGGAGATCTGCGACACGTGGACCAGACCATCCTTGCCCGGCATGATCGTCACGAACGCGCCGAAGTCCATCAGCTTGGCGACCTTGCCCTCGTAGATGCGGCCCGGCTCGACGTCGGAGGTGATCTGCTCGATGCGCTTCTTCGCCGCTTCGCCCGCCTCGCGATTGACCGAGCCGACGATGATGGTGCCGTCGTCGCTGATGTCGATCGTGGTGCCGGTCTCTTCGGTGATCGAGCGGATCGTGGCGCCGCCCTTGCCGATCACTTCGCGGATCTTGTCCGGGTGGATCTTGATGGTGATCAGGCGCGGGGCGAACTCGCTCATCTCGGTGCGGGCGGTGGTCAGCGCCTTGCCCATTTCGCCGAGGATGTGCAGGCGACCCTGCTTGGCCTGGGCCAGCGCCACCTTCATGATCTCTTCGGTGATGCCGTCGATCTTGATGTCCATCTGCAGCGCGGAGATGCCTTCGGCACTGCCGGCCACCTTGAAGTCCATGTCGCCGAGGTGATCCTCGTCGCCCAGGATGTCGGACAGCACGACGAAGTCGTTGCCTTCCTTGACCAGGCCCATGGCGATGCCGGCGACCGGCGCCTTCAGCGGCACGCCGGCATCCATCATCGCCAGCGAGGAACCGCACACCGAGGCCATCGACGAGGAACCGTTGGACTCGGTGATTTCCGAGACCACGCGCACCACGTACGGGAATTCCTCGATGCTCGGCTTGACCGCCTGCACGCCACGCTTGGCGAGGCGGCCGTGGCCGATCTCGCGACGCTTCGGCGCGCCGAAACGACCGGCTTCACCCACCGAGAACGGAGGGAAGTTGTAGTGGAACAGGAACGGGTCCTTCGACTCGCCGCCGGGCGCGTCGATGATCTGCGCATCACGCGTGGTGCCCAGCGTGATGACGACCAGCGCTTGGGTCTCGCCGCGGGTGAACAGCGCCGAACCGTGGGTGCGGGGCAGCACGCCGACGCGGGCGGTGATCGCACGCACGTCGTCCAGCTGGCGGCCGTCGATACGCACCTTGGTCTTCAGCACGCTGTCGCGCATGGTGTGGTATTCGAGTTCCTCGAATTCCTTGGCCAGCGCGGCGGTGGACCAGCCGTTCTCTTCGGCCTGCGCCTTGAGGCCGGCCAGTACGTCGGACTTGATCGCGGAGATCGCGTCGCGACGCTCCAGCTTGTCGCGCACCTGGAACGCGGCGGTCAGCTGCTCGCCGACCGCGCCCTTGACGGCAGCCACCAGCGACTCGTTGCGGGCCGGAGCCTTCCAGTCCCACGACGGCTTGCCGGCCTCGGTGGCCAGTTCGGCGATCGCGCGGATCGCGGTCTGCATCTGCTGGTGACCGAACATCACCGCGCCGAGCATCACGTCCTCGGACAGCAGCTGCGCTTCGGATTCCACCATCAGCACGGCGCCGGCGGTACCGGCGACGACCAGGTCCAGCTGGGAGGTCTTCAGTTCGGTCTGCGACGGGTTCAGCAGGTACTTGCCGTTGGCATAACCGACGCGGGCGGCGCCGATCGGGCCCTTGAACGGGATGCCGGCCAGGCTCAGCGCGGCGGAGGCGCCGAGCAGGGCCACGATGTCACCGTCCACCTCCGGGTTCAGCGAGACGACCTGGGCGATGACCTGCACTTCGTTCTTGAAGTCTTCCGGGAACAGCGGGCGCACCGGGCGATCGATCAGGCGCGAGGTCAGCGTCTCCTTCTCGGTCGGACGGCCTTCGCGCTTGAAGAAGCCGCCGGGGATGCGGCCGGCGGAGTAGAACTTCTCGACGTAGTCGACGGTGAGCGGGAAGAAATCCTGGCCTTCCTTCTGCTTGGTCGCGGCGACAGCGGTGACCAGCACCACGGTGCCGCCCATGCTGGCCATGACCGCACCGGACGCCTGGCGGGCAATTTCGCCCGTCTCCAGTGTGACTTCGTGATTACCGTACTGGAATGACTTGGTTACTTTTGCCACGTGCTTAATTCCTGATCTGATTGAGAAGTGCGCCCACGGATGGGCGCCTCTTGATCTTTGCGTTCACGGATGAACGCACGAAATTACCGGCGAAGGCCGAGGCGTTCGATCAGGGTCTGATAGCGCGCAAGATCGCGATCCTTCAGATAGCTGAGCAGGCGCTTGCGCTGATTGACCAGCTTCAGCAGGCCACGGCGGGAGTGGTGATCCTGCTTGTGTTCCTTGAAGTGGCCGGTGAGGTGGTCGATGCGGGCGGACAACAGCGCCACCTGGACTTCGGTCGAACCGGTGTCGTTCGGCACGCGGCCGAAATCAGCGATGATCTTGCCGGTCTGTTCTGCGGTAAGGGACATGGAGTACGTTTCCTTGATAAGGCGATGCGAAGCTTGCGCTTGCATCATCGGCGATGACGCAAGCGCAAGCTTCGCCTAGTTGAGTGAAAGCGTTGAAATAACTTGTCTATTCTACTGATGGGAGTGCTGTTACAACAAGTGCGCAAGGCGTTTTGCGGGCAAATCGGTCAGTCCGGCGGCAGGTTGAAGCCGCGAATGACGCGGGCACGTCCTTCCGCATCGCTTTCCAGCAGCGCCAGCAGCGCACCGTCGCTGGCGTAGGCCGCGCAGCCGCCGGCTTCCGGCAACCCCGGCAGGCTGATCTGCTGACCACGTGAAATCGCCATGCTCTGCGCCTCGTCCAGGTGCAGGACCGGCAGATCCGACAGGCCCGCCGATACCGGCAGCAGCCATGCCAGCAGCGCTTCGTCACCCTGCTCCGCGGCCTGCTCGAGCTGCGCCAGGGTCACCATCTGCGGCTCGCGGAACGGCTCGACCCAGATCCGCCGCAATGCGGTCAGGTGGGCGCCGCAGCCGAGATCCTCGCCCAGATCGACCGCCAGCGAGCGGACATAGGTGCCCGAACCGCATTCCACCAGCAGGCGCAGGGTTTCCCCGTCACGCTCGAGCAATTCCAGCCGGTGCACGTCCACTTCGCGCGCGGGCACGTCGACCACCTCGCCCCGGCGCGCCTTGGCGTAAAGCCGCTCGCCATCGTGCTTCAGCGCCGAATACATCGGCGGCACCTGCAGGATGCGGCCGCGAAGCCTGGCCAGCGCCGTCTCGATCGCCGCAGCGTCGAGCGGTGGCACCGGCAACTGGCGAACGATCTCGCCTTCGCTGTCAGCCGTATCGGTGGTGATGCCCAGCCGGCATTCGGCCAGATACGCCTTGCGCGCGCCGAGCAGGCTCCCGGCCAGCTTGGTGGCCTCGCCGAAACACAGCGGCAACAGTCCGGTGGCCAGCGGATCAAGCGCGCCGGTGTGGCCGCCCTTGGACGCACGCAGCAGGCGACGCACGGCCTGCAGCGCCTGGTTGGAGCTCAGGCCCAGCGGCTTGTCGAGCAGGACGATCCCGTGCAGGTCACGGAACTGGATGCGGGACTGGCGACTCATGGATTCAGCGACGATCCTTGCAACCGCTCAGTCCTCGGCGTCGCTGTCCGGCGGCGCGATGGTGCGGGCCTGCTCGCGCAGCAGCGACTCGATCCGCTCGCCCTTGTCGACCGAATCGTCGTACTTGAACTTCAGCTCCGGCACCCGGCGCATGCGCATGCCGCTGTGTGCCAGCGAATGACGGATCTCATGGCTGATGGCATTGAGCGCCTTCACCGCGGGCAGACCCTGCTCGGGCAGCATCGCGGTGACCCATACCGTCGCCCAGTCCAGGTCGCGGGTGATCTCCACGTCCGACACGCTGACCGACGGCAAGCCGTGATCGCGCACGGCCGCGTGCACCAGCAAGCCCAGCTCGCGACGCAATTCGGCGCCGATGCGGTCAGTACGTTTGAAGTCGCGGGAGGGCATAAGAAAACTCCGAAGGACGATATCCCTTCTCCCCTTGGGAGAAGGTACCCCGCGAGGGGCGGATGAGGGTTCACGACTCTGTATGAAACTTCACGCAGGTCGTGGACCCTCACCCCAGCCCTCTCCCGAGGGGAGAGGGGCTCAAGGTCAAAGCGTGCGTGCCACCTCGGTGCGCTCGAAGCACTCGATCTGGTCGCCCGGCTTGACGTCGTTGTACTGCTTGACGGCGATGCCGCACTCCATGCCGTTGCGCACTTCGTCGACCAGTTCCTTGAAGCGGCGCAGCGATTCCAGCTCGCCCTCGAAGATCACCACGTTGTCGCGCAGCACGCGGATCGGCTTGCTGCGCTTGACCGTGCCTTCGGTGACCATGCAACCGGCCACGGCGCCGAACTTGGAGCTGCGGAACACGTCGCGGACTTCGGCGGTGCCGATGATGTCCTCGCGCACTTCCATGCCGAGCAGGCCGGTGGCTGCCTGGGTCACCTGGTCGATCACGTCGTAGATGATCGAGAAGTAGCGCACGTCCAGGCCGCTGGTCTCGATCACCTTGCGCGCCGACGCGTCGGCACGGACGTTGAAGCCAATGATCAATGCCTTGGACGCGGCCGCCAGGGTGGCGTCGGACTCGGTGATGCCGCCCACGCCGGAGGCCACCACGTTGACCCGCACCCGATCGTTGCCGATCTGGGTCAGCGACTCGCGCAAGGCCTCGACCGAGCCCTGCACGTCGCCCTTGACCAGGATGTTGAGCGTCTGCTGCTCGACGCCCTGGCCCATCTTGGCGATGATGTCCTCGAGCCGGTTGCTCTTGCTGACCATGCGCGTCTCGCGGCGCTTCTGCTGGCGCTCCTCGGCGACCTCGCGGGCCAGCCGCTCGTCCTCGACGGCGACGAAGTCGTCACCGGTCTCCGGCACGCCGGACAGACCCAGCACCTGCACCGGAATCGACGGACCGGCTTCGGTCACCTGCTTGCCGGTTTCGTCGATCAGCGCGCGCATGCGGCCGTATTCGACGCCGCAGACCACGAAGTCGCCCTTGCGCAACGTGCCCTGCTGCACCAGCACGGTGGCCACCGGACCACGACCGCGGTCCAGGCTGGACTCGATCACCACGCCGGAGGCGCGGCCATCGGCAACGGCCTTCAATTCCATCACCTCGGCCTGCACCGAGATCGCATCGAGCAGGTCCTCGACGCCGGCACCGGTCTTGGCCGATACCGGGATGAACTGGACGTCGCCGCCCCAGTCTTCCGGCACCACTTCGTACTGCACCAGGCCCTGCTTGACGTTGTCGGGGTTGGCGCCGTCCTTGTCCATCTTGTTGACCGCGACGATCAGCGGCACCTTGGCGGCGCGCGCATGCTTCACCGCTTCCACGGTCTGCGGCATCACGCCGTCATCGGCCGCCACCACCAGGATCACGATGTCGGTCGACTGCGCGCCACGGGCACGCATCGAGGTGAACGCCGCGTGGCCGGGGGTGTCCAGGAAGGTGATCACGCCCTTCGACGTTTCCACGTGGTACGCGCCGATGTGCTGGGTGATGCCGCCGGCTTCGCCGGAGGCGACCTTGGTGCGACGGATGTAATCGAGCAGCGAGGTCTTGCCGTGGTCGACGTGGCCCATGATCGTGACCACCGGCGGGCGCGTGATCTTCTCGCCTTCCAGCTCGACGTTCTGGGTGTGCGCCGCCAGCGTTTCCTCGGCGTTGTTCTGGTTGTCGGCAACCGGCGTGTGGCCGAGTTCCTCGACCACCAGCACGGCGGTGTCGTGGTCGACGGTCTGGTTGATGGTCGCCATCACGCCCATCTTGAACAGCGCCTTGACCACCTCGGAACCCTTGACGGCCATCTTCTGGGCCAGGTCGGCGACGACGTTGCTGTCACTGATGACCACTTCGCGCACCACCGGTGCGGTGGGACGCGAGAACCCGTGCGGACCGCTCGGCGCGCTGCTGCGCGACATCTCGCGGCCGCCGCTGCGGCCAGGCTTGCCGCGCTTGCCGCTGGAGGAAGAACGGCGGGCACGATCGGCTTCGCTCAGATGCATCTGGCCACCGGCAAAACGCTTGCCCGCCTCGCGATCTTCCTTGTTGCCCGGCAGCTCGGCGCGCTCGCGCGAATGCTTGGGCTTGCCGCGGGCGGCATCGCTGCCCGCCGTCGCCGGCGTTGCTGCCGTCGCGGCACGCGCTGGCGTTGCCGCGGCAGCGGCCGGCGCGGCAGGGGCCGCGGCAGGCTTGACCAGTTTTTCGCGTTTGCGCGGCTCGTGGATACGCGGCAGGATCATGCCCAGCTCGCGCTGATCGATGCGCTGCACGGCCGATGCATCGTCGGCCGCAGCCACCGCGGACGGCGCCTCGGGGACGACTTCCGGCTCGGCTGCCGCCTCGACCTTCCCGGACGTGACAGGCTCGACCTCGGGAGCAGCGGCTTCCGCCTCGCGCTGCTCCTGTTCGGCCTTGCGCTGCTGGTCGTCCAGGGCGCGCTGCTGCGCTTCCGCCTGGCGACGCTGTTCGGCCTCGATGCGCTCGCGCTCTTCCTGCTCGCGCTGCTGCTGCGATTCCTGCAGCTTGCGCACGGCATCCTCGCGCTCGGGCTCGGCGCTGGCTTCCTCGGCGATCACGCTGCGCTTGACGTAGGTGCGCTTGGCGCGCACTTCGACGTTGACCGTCTTGGCCGTGGCGGCGGCGCCGCGCCCGCCGGGCGTGGCGACCTTGAGCTCGCCGACCGTGCGTCGCTTGAGGGTGATCTGGCGAGGAGCGCTGTCGTCGACCTCGGCCACCGCCTCGCTCTTGCCATGCGTGCGGCGCAGGAAGCCAAGCAGCTTCACCTTCTCGGTGCTGCTGATGACCTGCTCCTGGTCGGAGAATTTCATGCCCGCCTCGCCAAGCTGCGTCAGCAGCTTGTCGACCGGCATGCCCAGTACCTGGGCGAGTTGTTTGATCGTGACGTCCGACATCGTGTTCTTTGCTCCGCCGTTCCCGCGCTTATCGTCTGTGCGGCATTGTCGCCACCGCCACCTCCATCCGTGGTGAAAGGCTTGCGAGAAGCCTTTCGCGGCACACCCATCCGGGGTGTTGCCGTCCGCGGTTAGCCGCCTTTCTCCAGTCGCGCAATCATGGGTGCCCGGGCAGCCATGATCAGCGCTGCCGCGCGATCCTCGTCCATGCCTTCGATATCGATCAGGTCATCCACCGCCAGGTCGGCCAGGTCGTCGACCGTGGCCACTTCACGCGCGGCCAGCGCATAAGCGGTGGCCTCGTCCATGCCGTCGAGCGCCAGCAGCTCGTCGGAAGGCTGATGCTCTTCCACGCCCTCCTCCACCGCCAGTGCCTCGGTCAGCAGCGCATCGCGGGCGCGGGCGCGCAGTTCCTCGACGATGTCCTCGTCGAAGCCCTCGACCGCCAGCAGCTCGGCGCTGGGCACGTAGGCGATTTCCTCGATGCTGGAAAAACCTTCCTGCACCAGGATGACCGCGATCTCCTGGTCGACTTCGAGCTTGTCCATGAACAGGGTGCGTGCAGCCTCCTGCTCGGATTCGCTCTTGGCGGTGACCTGGTCCTGGGTCATCACGTTGAGCTGCCAGCCGGTCAGCTTGCTGGCCAGGCGCACGTTCTGGCCGCCACGGCCGATCGCCTGGGACAGCTTGTCCTCGGCCACCGCGATGTCCATCGAGTGCTTTTCCTCGTCCATGATGATGGACTGCACTTCGGCCGGCGCCATCGCGTTGATGACGAACTGCGCCTGGTTCTCGTGCCACAGGATGATGTCGACGCGCTCGCCGTTGAGGTCGTTCGACACCGCCTGCACGCGCGAACCGCGCATGCCGATGCAGGCGCCGATCGGATCGGTGCGGCTGTCGTGGGCCAGCACGGCGATCTTGGCGCGGTCACCCGGATCGCGGGCGCAGCCCTTGATCTCCACCAGGCCCTGGCCGACTTCCGGCACTTCCAGCTTGAACAGCTCGATCATGAATTCCGGTGCCGCGCGCGACACGAACAGCTGCGGGCCGCGGGCTTCGGACTTCACTTCGTAAAGGTAGCCGCGCACGCGATCGCCGACGCGGGCCGATTCACGGGGAATCGTCTTGTCGCGCGGGATGAACGCCTCGGCGTTGCTGCCCAGGTCGAGGTAGATGTTGCCGCGCTCGACGCGCTTGACGATGCCGGTGACCAGCTCGCCGACGCGATCGGCGAAGGCATCGACCACCTGCTGGCGCTCGGCCTCGCGCACGCGCTGCACGATCACCTGCTTGGCGGCCTGCGCCGCGATGCGGCCGAATTCGGCGTTCTCGACCTGCTGCTCGATGTATTCACCCACCTGGGCATCGGCGCGCTCGTCCAGCGCATCCATCAGGCGCAGCTGGTAGGACGGCGATTCCATCTCGCCATCGTCGGCAATCACTTCCCAGCGACGAAAGGTCTCGTACTCGCCGGTGTCGTGATTGATCGACACCCGAACATCAGGCTCCTCGTCGGGATAGCGCTTCTTCGCGGCCGAGGCCAGCGCGGCCTCCATCGCCTCGAAAATCACTTCTTCCGGCACGCCCTTTTCATTGGCGACCGCGTCGACGACCAGCAAAAGTTCTTTGCTCATTGCAGCTGCTCCATAGATGCCGACGGCACCCGAAGGTTAACTTTTGCGTTCATCCCTGAACGCCAGGATCAAAAAGCGGCCGTCCATGGCCGCACTCTCAATTTGTTTCCGACTGGCCTCAACCGGCCGGCTTCTTGCCGCCGCGCTTGGGCTGCGGCGCATAACCGAGCGCCACCCAGTCCGGCACCACACGCGCACTTTCCACCAGCGCGTGATCGAATTCGAATGTCTTGCCTTCGGCTTCCAGCACGATGTGCTCGCCTTCCACCGAAACCAGCTTGCCGCGCAAGCGGCGACGCCCTTCCAGCGGCGCCTTCAGCAGCAACTTCACTTCCTGTCCGTCGACCCGCGCAAACTGTTCCGCGGTGAACAGCGGACGATCCAGACCCGGCGAGGAAACCTCCAGCACGTAGTGGCCCGGAATCGGATCTTCCACGTCGAGCATGGCGGACAATTCACGGCTGGCGGATTCGCAATCCTCGATACCCACCTCGCGGCGTTCGCCGTCGCCGGTCGTCTTGTCCAGCAGGTCCAGGTAGACGCGAAGGGTACTCTGCCCATGCGACGGATTGAACTCCACGCCAAGGCATTCCAGGCCCAGATCGGCCAGTACCTCGGTGAAGCGTTGTGCCAGTGCCTGTGTATCCATGATCGTCTTCCCGACTCACTGCCGTCAGAACGGCAGAAACAAAAAATGGGCTCCAACGGCCCATTTCCTTATCACGCCGATGTCCTCCTCGTGCAGCTCTTTCCGGTGCGCTCGACAGCCGGAGCCGCCAGGCACGACGCATCCGTGCGCCCAACAAAAAAGCCTCACGAGGAGGCTTTCTTGCATCAAGAAAGATCTGGTAGCGGGGGCAGGATTCGAACCTGCGACCTTCGGGTTATGAGCCCGACGAGCTGCCAGACTGCTCCACCCCGCATCAGAGTCCGAAGAGTTTACCGGGGTGGCCGGTTTCTTGCAAGCCTCAATCGTTCGGCAACGGCATCCATCGACGATTCAGAGACCGAATGCGCGACGGCACCATCCCAGCAGCGGGCCCCAGTACAGGCCCAGCGCCAGCAACGACAGCGCATTGATCGACAGCACCACGCGCAGCGGCTTGTCCGCCTGCGCCTGCAACTGGCTGCCTTCGGCCGGCTTGTCGAAGTACATCACCTTGACCACGTGCAGGTAGTAGTAGAGGCCGATGATCGCGAACACGATGCCGACGATCGCCAGCCACAGCATGTCCGCGTGGATCGCCGCTTCCAGCACCAGCACCTTGGCCCAGAAGCCGAACAGCGGCGGCACGCCGGCCAGCGAGAACATCGCCAGCAGCATCAGGAAGGCCATCCACGGCGACTTCTGGTTGAGGCCCTTCAGGTCGGCGATTTCCTCGCACTCGAACCCTGCCCGGCTCATCGCCAGCATCACGCCGAACGCGGCCACGCCCATCAGCGCATAGCAGATCGCGTAGAACATCGCCGCCGCATAGCCTTCCGGGCCGGCAGCCGCCAGGCCCAGCAGCAGGTAGCCCATGTGCGAGATGGTCGAATACGCCAGCATGCGCTTGAGGTTGGTCTGCACGATGGCGACCAGATTGCCGATCGCCAGCGACAACACCGCCAGCACCGCCAGCATCAGCTGCCAGTGCTGCGACAGGTCGCCCATGCCGCCATCGAGCAGGCGCCAGGCCATGCCGAATGCGGCCAGCTTCGAACCCGAGGCGATGAAGGTGGTGACCGGCGTGGGCGCGCCCTGGTAGACGTCCGGAATCCACATGTGGAACGGCGCCGCACCCAGCTTGAAGCCGATGCCGACGATCATGAAGATCAGGCCGAACAGCAGCAGCGTCGGTGCCGTGGTGTAGCTCATCACGTTGTGCAGCTGGGCCAGGTCCAGCGTCGGCGTGCCGCCCATGCCGGAAGCGCCGTAGACCATCGACATGCCGTACAACAGCATGCCCGAGGCCAGTGCGCCCAACACGAAGTACTTGATCGCCGCCTCCGGCGGCAGTTTCGCATCACGGTTCAGCGCTACCAGCGCGTAGGACGACAGCGACAGCAGCTCCAGTCCCAGATAGATCGTGACCAGGTTGCCGGCCGAAACCAGCAGCATGATGCCGATCACCGCGAAAAGCATCAGCGTGTAGAACTCGCCGCCCAGCAGCTTGCGGTCGATCAGGTACGGGCGGGCGTAGACGAAGACCAGCGCGGTGGTGGCCAGCGCGAACACCTTGAGTATCTCGGCCACATCGTCGCGCAGGAACATGCCGCCGAAGGCGCTTCTCGCTTCCGTGGGTTGGCCGGCGATCACCAGGTAGATCGCCACCAGCAGCACGGCGATCGACAGCCAGTGCAGCAGCGGGCGCTGCGCGGGCTTCATGAAGGCGTCCAGCAGCAACAGCAGGCACGCCGCTGCGACCAGGTAGAACTCCGGCAGCAGGATCAGGATGTCATTCAGTGTTGGCATGTTCGGTCCCGATCAAATCTTGTGAATGGCGAGTTGCTGCACCAGCTGCGCCACCGAGCCATCCATCAGGTGGACCAGCGGCTGCGGCCAGATGCCCAGCGCCAGCACGGCGGCGGCGAAGGACGCCAGCACGAAGGTTTCGCGGCCGTTGATTTCCTTCATCTCGGCCACGTGCGGGTTGGTGATCTCGCCCCACAGCACGCGCTTGACCAGCCACAGCGTGTAGCCCGCGCCGATGATCAGGGTGAAGGCGGCAAACAGCGCGATCCACGGATTGGCGCTGAAGCTGGCCAGGATCACCATGAACTCGCCGACGAAACCGCTGGTGCCCGGCAGGCCGCAGTTGGCCATGGCAAACAGCACGTAGAAGAAGCCGAACCACGGCATCACGTTGATCACGCCGCCGTAATCCTTGATCGCCCGGGTATGCAGGCGGTCATACATCACGCCGATGCAGGTGAACATCGCGCCGGAGACGAAGCCGTGCGAAATCATCTGGATCATCGCGCCCTGCATGCCGAGCAGCGCCATGTCGGTGTTGCCCTGCTGGCGCACCAGCGCGAACGCGATGAAGATGCCCAGCGTGACGAAGCCCATGTGCGCCACGGACGAATACGCCACCAGCTTCTTCATGTCTTCCTGCACCAGCGCGACATAGCCGATGTAGACCACCGCGACCAGGCTCAGCACGATGATGATCCACGCGAAATGCGCGCCCGCGTCCGGTACGATCGGCAGGATGAAGCGCAGCATGCCGTACGTGCCGACCTTCAGCATCACCGCCGCCAGCACCACCGAGCCGCCGGTCGGCGCCTCGACGTGGGCGTCCGGCAGCCAGGTGTGCACCGGCACCATCGGCACCTTGATCGCGAACGCGATCAGGAACGCGAAGAAGATCCAGGCCTGCTCCTTGAACGTCAGCGGCAACGCCGCCAGCGTGGCCAGGTCGAACGTGTGCGCCTTCTGGTACAGGTACAGCAGCGCGATCAGCATGAAGACCGAGCCGAAGAACGTGTAGATGAAGAACTTCAGCGTGGCGTACACGCGGCGCGGACCGCCCCAGATGCCGATCAGGATGAACATCGGGATCAGGATGGCCTCGAACAGCGCATAGAACAGCAGCGCGTCGGTGGCGCAGAACACGCCGATCAGCAGGCCTTCCAGCATCAGCATCGCTGCCATGTACTGGTGCGGCTTGTCCTGGATGACTTCCCAGGCGCCCACGATCACCAGGATGCCGACGAAGGTGGTCATCACGATCAGCGCCACCGAGATGCCGTCGACCGCCAGTCCGTAATGGACGCCCCACGAGGCGATCCACAGATGGCTTTCGACCAGCTGCATGGCATTGCCGGCAGGGTCGTACTGCACCAGCAGGAACAGGCTGACCACGAAGGTCAGCACCGCCACCAGCAGCGACAGCCAGCGGGCCAGGTTCGGACGGGCCGAGCCGGCAAGCAGCACAGGGATGGCGCCGATGACGGGAAGCCAGATCAACAGGCTGAGCAAATGATTGAACATGGATCTGTTTCCCTTATTGCCCGACCGGCACGGAGCCGATGAACCAGTACCCGCCAAGCAGCAGGATCAGGCCGAGAATCATCGCGAACGCGTAGTGATAGAGGTAACCCGACTGCAGCCGGCGCGCCGTGGCAGCGATACGGTGCACCAGGCCCACCGAACCATTGACCATCGCGCCATCGATCACCGCCGTCTCGCCGGCCTTCCAGAACACCCGGCCCAGCATCACGCCACCGCGGGCGAACAGCGCGAAGTACACGTTGTCGACCCAGTACTTGCGGTCAAGCACCGTCCACAGCGGCTTCAGCGCGGACTTGATCCGGCCGGCCAGCGCGGGATTGAACAGGTAGATGTAGGTGCACGTCACGAACGCGATCACCACCAGCAGGAACGGCAGCTGGGTGAAGCCATGCAGGGCCATCGCCGCCGCACCGTGGAACTCGTGACCGAGTTCGGCCAGCACGTTGTTGGCCTCTTCCACGTGGATCGCGTTGCCGAACCAGTTGCCGAACAGCATCGGGCCGACCGTGAAGAAGCCCACCAGCAGCGACGGAATGGCCAGCAGCACCAGCGGCAGGGTCACCACCCACGGCGACTCCTTCGGCGCATGCGCCAGCACGCCCGGCTCGTGATGGCCATGATCGTCATGCCCGTCGTGGCCATGACCGTGATGGTCGGCCACGGTGAAGCGCTCCTTGCCGTGGAAGGTCAGGTACATCTGGCGGAACGTGTACAGCCCCGTCACCAGTGCACCGGCCATCACGCAGAAGTAGGCGTAATGCGCGCCCCAGCGATGCGACTCGCCGACCGCCTCGATGATCGCGTCCTTGGAGTAGAAGCCCGAGGTGAACGGAATCGCCACCAGCGCCAGCGAACCGATCCACATGGTGATCCAGGTGATTGGCATGTACTTGCGCAGGCCGCCCATGTAGCGCATGTCCTGCTCGTGGTGCATCGCGATGATCACCGAGCCGGCGCCCAGGAACAGCAGCGCCTTGAAGAACGCGTGGGTCATCAGGTGGAACACCGCGCCCGAATACATCGACACGCCCAGCGCCACCGTCATGTAGCCCAGCTGCGACAGCGTGGAATACGCGATCACCCGCTTGATGTCGTTCTGCACGATGCCGATCAAGCCGGTGAACAGCGCCGTGGTCGCGCCCATCACCAGCACGAAGCTCAGCGCCGTCGACGACAGCTCGAACAGCGGCGACATGCGCGCCACCATGAAGATGCCGGCGGTGACCATGGTCGCCGCATGGATCAGCGCGGAGATCGGGGTCGGGCCCTCCATCGAGTCGGGCAGCCACACGTGCAGCGGCACCTGGGCCGACTTGCCCATCGCGCCGACGAACAGGCAGATGCAGATCACCGTGGCCGCATCCCACTGCGTGTGCGCGGTGATCTGCAGGGTCTTGCCGACCAGCCCCGGCGCCGCGTTGAACGCGGTGGCGTAATCCAGCGTGCCCAGGAAATACAGCACCGCGGCGATGCCCAGCAGGAAGCCGAAATCGCCCACGCGGTTGACCAGGAACGCCTTGAGGTTGGCGAAGATCGCGGTCGGCCGCTTGTACCAGAAGCCGATCAGCAGGTACGACACCAGGCCCACCGCTTCCCAGCCGAAGAACAGCTGCATGAAGTTGTTGCTCATGACCAGCATGAACATCGAGAAGGTGAACAGCGAGATGTAGCTGAAGAAGCGGGTATAGCCCGGATCGTCGCGCATGTAGCCGATGGTGTAGACATGCACCAGCAGCGACACGAAGCTCACCACCACCAGCATCATCGCGGTAAGGCGGTCGACCATGAAGCCGACGCTGGCATTGAACGGACCGATCTGGAACCAGGTGTAGAGGTTCTGGTTGTACTCGGCCGCGCCGCCCAGGGTGAGCTGGTACAGGACGTAGAACGACAGCGCGCAGGACACCAGCAGACCCAGGATGGTCACGCTGTGCGAACCGGCGCGGCCGATGAAGCGGGCGAAGAAGCCGGCCAGCAGGCAGCCGACCAGCGGCGCCAGCGCAATCGTCAGCAGGATGGATGTTGAAAGCTGCATCGGATCAACCCTTCATGCTGTCGATGTCGGCGATATTGATCGTGCTGCGCGTACGGAACAGCAGCACCAGGATCGCCAGGCCGATGGCAGCTTCTGCCGCGGCCACGGTGAGGATGAAGAACACGAACACCTGCCCCGACACGTCGCCGAGGAAGCGCGAGAACGCCACGAAGTTCATGTTCACGGCAAGCAGCATCAACTCGATCGACATCAGCAGCACGATCACGTTCTTGCGGTTGATGAACAGGCCGGCGACGGCGATGCAGAACAGCACCGCGCCCAGCACGATGTAGTGCGCAAGCGTGATCATGGCTGCGGCTCCTGTGATTCGGTCGATTCGTCGGGACGGACAGCGGCCATCTTCACGATGCGCACGCGACGGTTCGGGTCCGCCCTGACCTGCTGGCTGGCCGACTCGTAGCGGGCGTCGCGACGCTCGCGCAGAGTCAGCGCCACGGCGGCCATGATACCCACGGTGAGGATCAGCGCCGCAATCTCGAACGGCAGCAGGAAGCTCGTGTACAGCGCGCGGCCCAGCCAGGCGGTGTTGGACACGCCGGCGGCCACCGCCGGATCGGCGCCCATCACGTGCGCCTGCATCGCGCGCACGCCGATCAGGCCCAGCATTTCCGCCAGCATGATCGCGGCCACGAACAGGCCGATCGGCAGGAACTTCACGAAGCCCTCGCGCATTTTCTCCTGGTCGATGTCGAGCATCATCACCACGAACAGGAACAGCACCATCACGGCGCCGACGTAGACCACGATCAGCGCCAGGGCAAGGAACTCGGCCTCCAGCAGCAGCCACAGGCAGGCGGCGCTGAAGAAGGTCAGCACCAGCGCCAGCACCGCGTGCACCGAATTCTTCAGCGTGATCACCGACAGCGCGGCGGCCACGGTGACGAAGCCGAAGGCGTAGAAGCAGATGAGTTGAAGCAGTTGGGGATTCATCGGGGGCCTCAGCGGTACGCCGCGTCTTGTGCGCGGTCGGCGGCGATCTGCTGTTCGAAGCGGTCGCCGATGGCAAGCAGCTTCTGCTTGTCCACCACGTTCTCGCCGCGGTTCTCGAAGTGGTACTCGTGGATCGAGGTCTCGACGATCGAGTCCACCGGGCAGCTTTCCTCGCAGAAGCCGCAGAAGATGCACTTGAACAGGTCGATCTCGTAGCGGGTGGTGCGACGCTGGCCGTCGCTCTCGCGGGGCGCCGAGTCGATCGTGATCGCCAGCGCCGGGCACACCGCCTCGCACAGCTTGCAGGCAATGCAGCGCTCCTCGCCGTTCGCGTAGCGGCGCAGCGCGTGCAGGCCGCGGAAGCGGTTCGACTTGGGGATGTGCTCCATCGGGTAGCGCATCGTGTACTTGGGCTTGAACATGTAGCGCATGGTCAGCGCCATGCCCTGCAGCAGCTCGATCAGCAGCAGGCTCTTGAAATAGGCGGAAATGCGATTCATTGGATCCTCAGGCCCCCGTGCCGATGCTGACCAGGCCGTAGTACTTCATCAGGCCCGCCACGAAAACCCACGCGATGGCGATGGGAATGAACACCTTCCAGCCCAGCCGCATGATCTGGTCATAGCGATAGCGCGGGAAGGTGGCGCGGAACCACAGGAACATGAAGGAGAACAGGAAGGCCTTGAGCAGCAGCCACGGGAACCCGCCCTGCCCGATGAAACCCCACGAGGCCGGGAACGGCGACAGCCAGCCGCCCATGAACAGGATCGCGGCGAGGAAGCTGACCAGGATCATGCTGGCGTATTCGGCCAGGAAGAACAGCGCGAACGCCGAGCCGGAGTACTCCACGTGGAAGCCAGCCACGATCTCCGACTCGCCCTCGGCCACGTCGAACGGGGCGCGATTGGTCTCGGCCACGCCGGAGATGAAATAGATCACGAACACCGGCAGCAGCGGCAGCCAGAACCAGTCGAGGATGCCCTTGCTGCCGGCCTGCGCGTTGACGATCTCGGTGAGGTTCAGCGAACCGGCCAGCACCAGCACGCAGACCAGGCACAGGCCCATCGCCAGCTCATAGGAGATCACCTGCGCGGCCGAACGCATCGCGCCGAGCAGCGCATAGCGTGAGTTGGACGCCCAGCCGGCGATGATGATGCCGTACACGCCCATCGAGGTCATCGCCAGCAGGTACAGCACGCCGGCGTTCGCGTTGGACAGCACCATCGAGCTGCTGAACGGCACCACCGCCCACACCGCCAGCGCGGGCACCAGCGCGATCATCGGCGCCATGTAGTAGAGGAAGCGGTTCGCCTTGGTCGGCAGGATCACTTCCTTGATCAGCAGTTTCACCACGTCGGCGAAGGCCTGCAGCACGCCGAACGGGCCGATCTTGTTCGGTCCCATGCGCACGTGCATCCAGCCGAGAACCTTGCGCTCCCAGTAGACGAACATCGCCACCGCGAGCACCAGCGGCAACACGATCGCCAGGATGTACAGGATCGGCACGACGAGCTGATGGATGAGTTGATCAAGCATCTGCTTAAGCCTTGCTCAGGGTGATGGACGCGCCATACGGCGGCAGCGTGGCGGTGAGGTCATGCGCAGCCTCGATCCAGACCGCGCCATCGGGCACGGCGGCATCGATCACCAGCGGCAACGAGGCCTCGGCCACACGTACGGTGTCGCCAGCGGCAAGGCCCTGGCGGGTCGCCTCGGCGGCATTCATGCGCGCCGCCGGGGCACGATTGAGCGGATGCGCATTCAGCGCCGTGGCACGACGCAGCACGGCATCCATGCGGTAGATCGGCCAGGTCGCCAGACGGCTCAGGCCGCTCGTCGTGGCGCGCGCCGCCAGACCCTGGCGTCCGGAAACCACCCGTCCGGCGATACCTTCGCGCAGACCGGCAAGATCGTCGAATTCGAAGCCGGCCAGTTGCAGCGCGCCGCCCAGCGCACGCAGCACCTTCCAGCCCGGCCGGGCCTCTCCCGGTGCCTTCGCGCCGGCAGCCACACCCTGGGCCAGGCCGTCGACGTTGACCAGGGTGGCCTCGCTTTCCGGCAGCAAGGCGATCGGCAGGATCACGTCGGCCACCTCGCGCAGCGCCGGGCTGGCGTAGGCGCTGAACGCCACCACCTGCTCGGCCGCGCGCAAGGCGTTCAGGGCCGCCGCGCCATCGGCGAAATCGTGCGGCGGCTCGACGCCGTACAACACATAGCTCTTGCGCGGCTGCGCCAGCATCGCCTGCGCGTCCAGCCCGCCATTGCCCGGCACCACGCCGAGCTGGGCCAGGCCCACTGCATTGGCGCCCACCGGCAACTCGTCGTAGCCGGCACCCGTGGCGTCGGCAATGAAACGGGCGATGGCACGCAACCAGGACGCCTGCGGATGGGTTACTGCCGCTTCACCCAGGATCACCACCGCCGGGCCCGACTTCAGCGCCGCGATCGTGTCGTTGCCGGCGTCATCGCCCGCTGCCGCAGCAATGGCGTCGGCCAGCGCCGCCGGCGCCGAAGCGCCCGCGGCGACTGCCGCCCTGGCCAGCGTCAGCAGGGCGTCGACCAGGGCTGACGGGGCAACGATCGCCTCACCGGCCAGCTTGTAATTGAAATCGAAACGCGCCGGGTTGATCGCGTAGATCCTGGCGCCCTTCTTGCTCGCCTGGTGCACGCGGTGGTTCAGCAGCGGCATCTCGTGGCGCAGGTCCGAACCGACCAGCAACGCTGCGCGGATCTGGCCAACTTCCGCCACCGGCAAGCCGAACGGGCGCGCCACGGCGTTGTCGGCGAAATCGAGCTGACGCAGGCGATGATCGACGTGGGCGCTGCCCAGGCCGCGGGCCAGCCGCATCAGCAGATCGCCTTCCTCGTTCGAGCTGGCCGGATGAACCAGCATGCCCAGCTCGCTGCCCGGCGCCTTCTTCAGTGCCTCGCCGGCAAATTCCAGCGCCTCTTCCCAGCCAACCACCTGCCACTGGCCGTTGCGCTTGATCTCCGGCTTGCCGATGCGGTCGCCGGCATACATGCCCTGGTGGCTGTAGCGATCACGATCAGACAACCAGCATTCGTTGACCGCCTCGTTGTCGCGCGGCACGGTGCGCAGCACCTCGCCACGGCGCACGTGCAGCCACAGGTTGGAACCCAGCGCATCGTGGTAGCCGACGGACGGCTTGGCGACCAGCTCCCAGGCACGCGCCTTGAACTGGAACGGCTTGTTGGTCAGCGCGCCAACCGGGCAGACATCGATGATGTTGCCGGACAGTTCGGTCTCGATCGTCTTGCCGATATAGGTGCCGATCTGCAGGTCTTCGCTGCGATTCATGCCGCCCAGCTCGTACGTACCGGCAATCTCGCTGGTGAAACGCACGCAGCGGGTGCAGTGAATGCAGCGGGTCATCTCGGTGGCGACCAGCGGCCCGATGTTCTCGTCGGCCACGGCGCGCTTGCGCTCGGTGTAGCGCGACACGCTGCGGCCATAGCCCAGCGCCACGTCCTGCAATTCGCACTCGCCGCCCTGGTCGCAGACCGGGCAGTCCAGCGGATGGTTGATCAGCAGGAATTCCATCACGTCTTTCTGGAATTTCAGCGCCTTGTCCGAGCGCGTCATCACCTTCATGCCTTCGGCCACCGGGGTGGCGCACGCCGGCTGCGGCTTGGGCATCAGCTTGCCGCCCATCTCCACGTCGACCAGGCACATGCGGCAATTGGCGGCGATCGGCAGCTTGCGGTGATAGCAGAAACGCGGGATCGAAACGCCGATCGCGTCGGCCGCCTCGATGATCATCGCGCCCTTGCGGATCTGTGTCGGCTTGCCGTCGACCTCGATGTTGATCAGGTCCGGCGCGGTGCCGGTCAGCTGCGCACTCATGCAGCAACTCCAGAGTTGGCTTGTGCAAGCTTGTCCTCGACCATCGAGCGACCGTGCTGCACGAAGTATTCGAATTCATCCCAGAAGCGGGCCAGGAAGCCCTGCACCGGCCACGCGGCGGCTTCGCCGAATGCGCAGATGGTGTGGCCCTCGATCTGGCCGGCGATCGCCTTCAGCCGATGCAGGTCTTCCTCGGTGCCCCTGCCCTCGACGATGCGGGTCAGCACCCGGTGCATCCAGCCGGTGCCCTCGCGGCACGGCGTGCACTGGCCACACGACTCGGCCTTGTAGAAACGCGAGATGCGGTGGCAGACCCTGACCATGCAGGTGGTCTCGTCCATCACGATCACCGCGCCGGAACCCAGGCCCGAACCGGCCTTCTGCAGACAGTCGTAGTCCATCGTGCTGTCGAGCATGATCTCGGCCGGCAGCACCTTCATCGACGAGCCGCCGGGGATCACCGCCTTGAGCTTGTGGCCGTTGCGCACGCCGCCGGCCATCGCCAGCAGCTCGGAGAACGGCGTGCCCAGGCGGATCTCGAAATTGCCGGGGTTGTTGACGTGGCCGGAGACGGAAAAGATCTTCGGGCCGCCATTGTTCGGCTTGCCGATATTGAGGAACCAGTCGGCGCCGTTGCGCAGGATCGCCGGCACCGAGGCGTAGGTCTCGGTGTTGTTGATCGTGGTCGGCTTGCCATACAGGCCGAAACCGGCCGGGAACGGCGGCTTGAAGCGCGGCTGGCCCTTCTTGCCTTCCAGCGATTCCATCAGCGCGGTTTCTTCGCCGCAGATGTAGGCGCCCGCGCCGAGCGCGTTGTAGATGTCCACGTCGATGCCACTGCCCTGCACGTTCTTGCCGAGCAGGCCGGTGGCGTAGGCTTCCTTCAGCGCCTCCTCGATGTGCTCGTAGGGCTCGTGATGGAATTCGCCGCGCAGGTAGTTGTAGGCCACGGTGGAACCGGTGCAATAGCAGGCGATGGCCAGGCCCTCGATCACCGCATGCGGGTTGTAGCGCAGGATGTCGCGGTCCTTCGCCGTGCCCGGCTCGGACTCGTCCGAGTTGCACAGGATGTACTTCTGCATGTCGCCCTTGGGCATGAAGGACCACTTCAGGCCGGTCGGGAAGCCCGCGCCGCCACGGCCGCGCAGGCTGCTCTTCTTGATCTCGTCGACCAGCGAGGCCGGATCGGGCTTCTCGGCGAGGATCTTCTTCCACGCCTTGTAGCCATCGACCTTCTCGTAGCTTTCCATCGACCACGGCTTGTCGAAATGCAGCGTGGTGTAGACGACCTGGTGGTCCTGGGGTGCGGGTCCGACAGCCATCAGTGGTTCCCCTCGGCGTCGTGGCCGTGCGCAGGGCCATCCATGCTCAGGCCATCGAGGATCGCGTCGATCTTCTCGACGGTCAGGCGCTCATGGTAATGACCGTTCACCGTCATCGCCGGCGCGTACACGCACGCCGCGATGCATTCTTCTTCCAGTTTCAGATAGATCCGGCCATCGGGCGTGCTTTCGCCCGCCTTGATGCCGAGCTTGGTCTCGCAGTGGCGCAGCAGGTCTTCCGCGCCGTTGAGCCAGCACGAGATGTTGGTGCAGATCGCCACGTTGTTGCGGCCGACCGGCCTGGTTTCCAGCATCGAGTAGAAGCTGGCCACCTCGTACGCCCAGATCGCCGGCAGCTCGAGATACTTGGCCACCGCGGTGATCAGCTCGTCGGTGAGGTAGCCATGGTTCTGCTCCTGCGCGCCAAACAGCGCCTGGATCAGCGCCGAGCGCTTGCGGTCCGGCGGGAACTTGGCCGCCCAGGCATCGATGTGCCGGCGGGTGTGTTCGGTGAGTACGGCGAACGGGTCGACGTTCCTGACCTGCTCGAAATGTCCGGTGGCTTTCATGGGTTTCTCCGTCGTGCCGGCTCAGCGATCCACTTCGCCGAACACGAGGTCATAGGTACCGATCATGGCCACCACGTCGGCGAGCATGTGGCCGCGCACGATGGTGTCCATGGATGACAGGTGGGCGAAGCCCGGTGCGCGTAGGTGCACGCGGAACGGCTTGTTGGCGCCGTCGGAAACCAGGTAGCAGCCGAACTCGCCCTTGGGCGCCTCGACCGCGCAATAGGTTTCGCCGGCCGGCACGCAATAGCCTTCGGTGAACAGCTTGAAGTGATGGATCATGGCTTCCATGTCCTCCTTCATCTCGACCCGCGACGGCGGGGCGACCTTGAAGTTCTTCACCATCACTGGGCCGGGGTTGGCCTTCAGCCACTGCACGCACTGCCGGATGATCCGGTTCGACTGGCGCATCTCTTCCACGCGCACCAGGTAACGGTCGTAGCAGTCGCCGTTGACGCCGACCGGGATGTCGAAGTCCATCTCGGCGTACTTCGCGTACGGC
The DNA here is from genome assembly GCF_016889805.1 of Rhodanobacter sp. FDAARGOS 1247. NCBI lineage: Bacteria > Pseudomonadati > Pseudomonadota > Gammaproteobacteria > Lysobacterales > Rhodanobacteraceae > Rhodanobacter > Rhodanobacter sp. FDAARGOS 1247. The sequence goes on along the minus strand of NZ_CP069535.1, from coordinate 1,626,854 downwards.
TGCTTCTTGCGCAGGTCCCACTCGACGCCCGAGCCGCGCAGCATCGCGCCGGTCATGCCCCATTGCTGGGCCAGTTCCGGGCTGATCACGCCGATGCCGACGGTGCGCTGCTTCCAGATGCGGTTGGTGGTGAGCAGTTCCTCGTACTCGTCCACCTTGGACGGGAAGTCGGCGGTGAACGCCTCGAGGTAGTCGAGCATCGAACCTTCGCGCCAGCTGTTGATGCGCTTCAGGTCGGCGCCCTTGTGCCACGGCGACTCGCGGTACTTCGACATCTGCTCGGGCAGGTCGCGGTAGACGCCGCCGGGGCGGTAGTACGTGGCGTGCATGCGCGCGCCCGACACCGCCTCGTAGACGTCCATCAGTTCCTCGCGTTCGCGGAACGCGTACAGGATCACCGCCATCGCGCCCAGGTCGAGCGCGTTCGAGCCGATCCACATCAGGTGGTTCAGGATGCGGGTGATCTCGTCGAACATGGTGCGGATGTACTGCGCACGTTCCGGCGCCGCGATCCCCAGCAGGGTCTCGATCGAGCGCACGTAGGCGTGCTCGTTGCACATCATCGACACGTAGTCGAGCCGGTCCATGTAGCCGATCGACTGGTTGAAAGGCTTGGACTCGGCCAGCTTCTCGGTACCGCGATGCAGCAGGCCCACGTGGGGATCGGCGCGGACGATGGTCTCGCCGTCCATCTCCATGATCAGGCGCAGCACGCCATGGGCGGCCGGATGCTGCGGGCCGAAATTCATCGTGTAGTTGCGGATCTCTTGCATGCTCAATTCTCCCGCCAGTGATCGGCGGCTTCGGCCTTGGCCTGCATCAGGTCGGCATCGTCGCGAATGGTGCGTGGAACCAGCACGCGCGGTTCGATCGACACCGGCTCGTAGATCACCCGCTTCTGCAGCGGGTCGTAGCGCACTTCGACGTTGCCGATCAGCGGGAAGTCCTTGCGGAACGGATGGCCGACGAAGCCATAGTCGGTGAGGATGCGGCGCAGGTCGGGATGGCCATCGAAGATGATGCCGTACAGGTCGAACGCCTCGCGCTCGAACCAGTTCACGCCCGGCCACACCAGGGTCAGCGAAGGCACCACCGGCAGGCTGTCGTCGGCGCAGAACACGCGCAGTCGCAGGCGCCGGTTGTGTTCGAGCGAGAGCAACTGGATCACCGCGGCAAACCGGCGCGGCTGGCTTCCGCCGCGGGGACGTCCGGCCCAGTCGAAGCGACCCTGGGCTTCGCCTTCCACGCCGCGGGAAAAGCCGGTGCCGGAGACGGTATCGGTATCCCACTCGGTCTGGCCGTAGCCTAGATAGTCGATGCCGCACAGGTCGATCAGTTCGCTGAAGCGGAACGCCGGCTCGTCGCGCAGCGCGGTGGCCACGGCGATCAGATCGGCCGCTGCGAGTTCGGCGACGGTTTCATTGCGAACCGTGCTGATGCTCAGCGTGTCGCCGAATCGCGCGATCAGCTGGGTGGCCAGCGAGGTCTTGGGGGTATCGGTCATGGCTGCGCCTTCGGATGTGCCGCTCAAGAGCGCGCGATGGTGCTGGTGCGGCGGATCTTCTTCTGCAACTGCAGGATGCCGTGGATCAGCGCTTCGGCCGTGGGCGGGCAGCCTGGCACGTAGATGTCCACCGGCACGATGCGGTCGCAACCACGCACCACGGAATAGGAGTAGTGGTAATAGCCGCCGCCGTTGGCGCAGCTGCCCATCGAGATCACCCACTTCGGCTCGGGCATCTGGTCGTAGACCTTGCGCAGCGCCGGGGCCATCTTGTTGACCAGGGTGCCGGCCACGATCATCACGTCGGACTGGCGCGGGCTGGGACGGAAGATCACGCCGTAGCGGTCCAGGTCCAGTCGCGACATGCCGGCATGCATCATCTCCACCGCGCAGCAGGCCAGGCCGAACGTCATCGGCCACATCGAGCCGGTGCGTGCCCAGTTCATCAGCGCGTCGATGCTGGTGGTGGCGAAGCCACGCTGCACCACCGGATTGTCGCCGGCGGGCAGCAGGATGTCGTCGACCAGGTTCAACGGCTCCGGGTTGTGCATCACCCGGCTGACGGAATCCATCACTCCCATTCGAGTGCTCCCTTCTTCCACACGTAGGCGAAACCGATGACCAGCAACAGCAGGAACAGGCCCATCTCGATCAGCGCGATCACGCCGAGCTGCTGGAAGACCACCGCCCACGGAAACAGGAAGGCGATTTCCAGATCGAAGATGATGAACAGGATGGCAAGCAGGTAGTAGCGCACGTCGAAGCGCATGCGGGCGTCCTCGAACGCCTCGAAGCCGCACTCGTACGGCGCCAGCTTCTCCGCCTCGGGACGACGCGGGCCTGCCAGCAGGCCAATGGCCAGCAGCACCACGCCAAGGCCGGCAGCGACGCCGATGAACAACAGGACAGGCCAGTATTCGGCAAGCACGATGCAACTTACCTCCGCGCCGCTGGGCGCATCAGTGACCGTGGGTGTGATCGGGCAACTCACGGTCCGGCGATTTCGATTCGGCAGGCCGCTGGGGCCCCGGGCTTTCCAGCCCCGTCCGCAGGCGTTGCTGCCATGGACGTCCGACGTCTCGCGAAAAGAATTCGCGAATCCCGCCATTGTATCAGTGCGAGGGGGTACAACAAGCCTTGACGGCTGATTGCGTGCCGACTAACCGCACCACACATCCCCGTCACGAAATACGGACGCGGCGAAGCCCACGCATCACATCGTGTGCGTGGGGCGCTCGGAGTTGAGGGTGCCGGCCAGGATGTTCTCGATCCGGCTGCGGGCGGCTTCCGCATCGCCCGACTCGTTGAAGTGGATGCCGATGCCGGCAGTCCGATTGCCCTGGGCGCCGACCGGACTGACCCAGACCACCTTGCCGACCACCGAGATGCGCTCGGTTTCCTCCGCCAGGGTCACCAGCAGGACCACCTCGTCGCCCAGCGAATAGGACTGCGCGGTGGCCGCAAACAGGCCGCCGTGCTTGAGGAAGGGCATGTACGCGTTGTACAGCGACGCCGCATCCTTGATTTTCAGCGAGATGATGCCCTGCCGGGCGCCCATGGGTTTCATGCTTGGCTCCTGCCGGACATGTGACACGCCCGGTCGATGGGACGGATCTTAGAGGCTGTCAGCGACGCATACCACCGGGCGTCGTCACGCAATGCCCTGCTGGCTCGCCAGCAGCGACTGGCGCTCGTTCACCAGGCTGCCCCAGGAACCCGGCGGAACCCAGCCGGCGACCCAGCCCGGCACCTGCGCGGCCGGCATCGGCCGGGATATCCAGAAGCCCTGCAACTGATGGCAGCCGAGCGAGGCCAGCAGGTCGCCCTGGTCGGACGTTTCCACGCCCTCGGCGATCACCGCCTTGGCCAGCATGCGCGCCGTGGTGATCACCCCCGCGGCGATCGCCATGTTCCGGTCGTCGCTGATGATGTCGCGCACGAAGCTCTGGTCCAGCTTGATGTGTTCGATGTCGAGCTTCTGGATGTGGCTCAGCGAGGCGCTGCCGGTGCCGAAGTCGTCCAGGCCCACGCGGATGCCGCGGCGGCGGCATTCCTCGATCACTTCCTTGGCGCGGGTGTGGTCCATGCTCGGTCCGGTCTCGGTCACCTCGATGCCGAAGCCCACGTCCATCACGTCAGGATAGTTCTCCAGCACGGCGTCGATGTCGGTGAAGAAGGCCGGATGCAGCAGGTGGCGGGTACTGATGTTGACCGACACCGGGATCGAAACGCCCGCGCGGATCCACGACTGGCAGCAGCGCAGCGCCTCTTCCAGCACGTAGCGGCCGATCGGGCGGGCCAGTTGCGGGTCGTCCAGCACGTGCATGAAATTGCCCGGCTCGACCAGCGGATCGCTGTCGCTCAGTCGCAGCAGGGCTTCCATGCCGGCCACGCCGTGCAAGCCCGGCAGGCCGTCGATGTAGACGATCGGCTGGAACAGCAGCAGCAGCTGACCCTGCTGCAGGGCCTGCGCGATCCGCTCGCGCATCGCCTGCAGGCGGACCTGCTCGAGCTCCATCGCCGGCTCGTACAACATGCCGCGATCCTTGCCCTCGTCCTTGGCCTGGTACATCGCCAGGTCGGCATGCCGCACCAGGCCCTCGGCATCCGATTCGTCCAGCGGGAACAGGGTCCAGCCGATGCTGGCCGACAGGTACAGTTGCTCGCCCATCAGGTTGAACGGCGCGCGCAGGACCTGGAGGATGCAGCGGCTGATCACGTCGAGCTGCTCGCGGCTGTCCAGCCCCGGGATGACCAGGGCGAACTCGTCGCCGCCGAAGCGGGCCAGCACGTCCGCCTCGCGCAACATGCCCACGACCCGCGCCGAGGCCTCCGCCAGCACATGGTCGCCGCCACCATGGCCGATCGTGTCGTTGACGCTCTTGAAGCGATCCAGGTCCAGCACGCCCACGGCCAGCAGGCTGCCTTGCGTGCTGGCGCGGGTACGAGCCTGTTCCAGCAGCTCGAACAGCAGGCGACGGTTCGGCAAACCGGTCACCACGTCGTAGAAGGCCAGCCGCTCGACGCGTGCCTCGTGCATCTTCTGCCGGGTGATGTCGCGGTGATGCCAGAGGCGTCCACTGGCAACCTCGCCGACCCGCACCGGGGTGAAGTCGCGCAGGAAGATGCGCCCGTCGCCCATGGTCACTTCATCGCCCTTGACGGGCAGGTCCTGCTGCAGGATCTGGCCGATTCGCCGTTCGGCGGATGCCGGATCGGCATACGTTGAAAGCAGTCGTGCGTAGAGCCAGTCCGCCGCCCTGCCCTCCAGCTCGGCAGGCGATTCGGGCAGGCCGAACAGGGTGCAGAAGGCCTCGTTGGCAAAGCCCACGCGGTCGTCCTCGGACACCACCAGGATGCCGGCGTGCTGGTTGGACAGCACCGTGCGGAAATACTGCAGGCTGAAGCGCAGTTCCTGTTCCGCCGCCAGCCGGGCCGCCTGGGCGCGCTGCACCTGGATACCCAGCCCCAGCTCCACCGCCATCTCGGCGAAGGCCTGGATCTCGATGTCGCCGAAGGCATCCACCGTGGCCGCGCCGACGACCAGGCAACCGGCAATCGCCCCGGCCACCCGCAGCGGCAAGGCCAGCAGCGACTGCACGTCTGCAAATCCGGACTGCGCCATGCCCGGATGGCTCGACTGGGGCTGACCCAGTGCAAGCGCCCTGGCCACCATGGCGCCCGCAGGCGTCCGATCGAGCGGGCTCGACTGGAGGTCCTGCAGCAGGCCGGCGTCCAGTCCTTCGTGCGCCTGCTGCAACAGACGACCCGGATCACCGGTTTCGAGCAGGCCGATCCAGGCAGCGCTGTAACCACCGGTGGCACGCAGCACGCGACAGGCGCCGGACAACAGCGACGGCTCGCTCTCGCTGTGGGTGACCAGCTTGATCATCTCGCTGAGCAGGCGCAGCGCACGCCGCTGGCGCGCCTCGTCCTGCACCGAAAGCAGCAGGCGCGTGCGCTGCTCGTGCGCTTCGAGACCAAACCCGATGCTGATCGCCGCCTGCTGCAGCAGCTCGATCATCCGCGGCGAGAAATAGTCGGCGTGCGCGGCCCGTATCATCAGCGCTGCGCAGACTTCGCCAAACTTCAGCACCGGCACGGCCAGCGCGGCACCCACCTCGTGCCTTGCGTAGGCGGGCCGGAACATCTGCAGGGCCTCGCTGTGGCGGATGTCGGCTTCAAGTTGCGGCTCGCCGCGCCAGAACGCGGGCTGCGCCGCCGAAAACGGGATGCGTTCGGGGTAGATGTCGGCCATCCCGGCAGCCACGTCGGCGGGCGCGATGCGCTGCAGCCAGCCGCTGCGGTGGTCCAGTTCGCCCACCATCACCAGCCGCGCGCCGATCCGGCGCTGCAGGACCTCGATCACCGCCTCGTACAGGACTGCCGGCTCCAGCGCACGCACCAGCAGCTGCCCGATCTCGGACAACGCGGCATGGAAACTCTCGCCTGACGCAGCATCGGCTGCCACCTGCGTCGAGTCCTGCTCCGATATGTGCATTCGGATGTCCGCCGGATGGACCGGCTGCGATGACGTCTGCCCTTCCAGGCAGCTGCTGGAACCACTGGAATTGCCGTCACCGGATTGCGTGACCGGACGTGATGACGGGCCAGGCCACCGTCATCTTCCCCCTGCCTCAAGCTAGCCCGGTCAACCGGGGCGCGCAAGAGCCGTCCTGCACGGGCAGCCGCTCAGGAAAGTTCGCACCAGCCCCAGTGATCGAAAATCCACGGCGTGGGCAAGGCCAGGGTCAGGCGCGCGAAGACCGGCGCCTGCCGCGCCACGGCGGAGGGCAACAGGCGCCAGCTTCCGGCACCGTCGCGTTGCAGCGGCGCCTGTGCCCAGCGCCAGCGTTCCACCCCCGCGGCACTGACCACGCTGAGCCGCAGCCACGGGTTCAACCAGGCTGGCGGCCGCCAGGGCAAGGCCGCCAGTGGCGGGGCTGGCCAGGCCCAGCACTCCGGTCGGCCGGCCAGATGCCGCATGCGCGTGCCGCTGAGTGCCATCTGGCTGCGATGCGCCTCCAGCGCAGCGAGCTTGCGGGCGAGCTGCAAGGTGCTGCCGGCCACTTCGAAGGACTCGTCGCCACGCTCCCCGTGCACCAGGTAGCCCAGCAAGGGCGCCGGGTCGGCCTGCCCGGCCAGGGCCAGGCGCACCAGCACGTGCGCCGAGCCATGATCCGGATGATGGTCGGACAGCGCCGGCGCCAGCACCAGGCTGGGGCGAAACGCATCGATGGCCGCCGCCAGCGTCGCCACGGAGGCCTCGGGCGACTGCAACAGCAGCTCGGTCAGTCCCATGTCCGGCCAGCCCAGCGACTGCAGGCTCGAATCAGCCAGGCCAAGCTGCTGCAGCGCCTGCAACATCTCGCCACGACGGCGCTGGCCCCAGCGCCTGCGATCGTCGGCGCCGATGCGGATGCGCCGCTCCAGCCAGCGCTGCGGCCAGGGATTGTTGTCGCCGGCCGTGAGCAGCAGGATGCGCACCTCGCCGCCTGCCGCACGCACCCGCTGGATCAGCAGGCCGGTGGCGATGGTTTCGTCATCCGGATGCGGCGCGACCACCAGCAACCGGGTCTGCCCGGAAAACTCTGGCAGGCCATCCATCGCCGCCGACGTCAGCGAGATGCCGCCAGCCGGGGTCATCGCCACTGCGCGAGGAGTTCGAGCAGCAACAGGTCGCCACGGAGCGGCCCGCGCAAGGCCTCGCGGGTACGATTGACCGCGTCATACCAGTGCGCCAGCGCCTCGACGTCCATGGCGCTGGCCAACGGAGCGGCACTGGCTGATGAACGCGCGCGGATCTCGTCCGCGGTGGCCTGGGCGGCGAACCACAGCCGCTGCGCCGGCTCGTTGTCCAGCCAGCGCTTGACGACCTCGATGGGCTGTCCTCGGCCGGCGGCCAGCGCCGCCAGGTCCTTGCGCACTTCCTGCCGGCGCTCCAGCGCGCCCTCGCCGGCCCAGGCCCGGGCCAGGCCGGGATTGCCGGCAGCCGCCGCCAGCGCCTCCGCCGGATGGCGCACGCCTTCGTCCTGCAGCCAGGCCAGCGCATCGGCTTCGGCCGGAAGCTGGAATTCGACCCGCTGGCAGCGACTGCGAATCGTCTGCGGCAGGCGCCAGGGCGCATCGGCCAGCAGTATCAGCATGGTCTGCGCGGCCGGCTCCTCCAGCGTCTTCAGCAGCGCATTGGCGGCAGCCGCGTTCATCGCGTCGGCAGGGTCGATGACCGCCACCTGCCAGCCGCCGAACTGGCTGTTCATCGCCAGCCGCGCGGACAGATCGCGGATCTGGTCGACCACGATCTCGCTGCGCTGCACGCCATCCTTGCGCAGCCCGAAACTCAAGGTGACCAGGTCCGGATGGGAACCGGCGGCGATCAGCAGGCAGCTGCGGCAATGGCCGCAGGGCTCGCCGTCCACCGGCTCACTGCACAGCAGCCCCTGCATGAAATGCTGGACGAACGCGCGCTTGCCCAGGCCGGCGGCGCCGCAGACCAGCAGGGCGTGCGCCAGTGCCCCGCGCTGGCGACTCGCCTGCAGCCGCGCCCAGTGCGGAACCTGCCAGGGCAGCACGCTCATGCCTGCGCCCCGGCCAGCAGGTCTTCCACTGCCATCGTGGCGGCAGCCAGCACCTGGGCCGGCGACTGACCGGCGTCGAGCGTCCGGAACCGTTCGGGTTCGGCCGCGGCACGCTCGCGATAACGGGCACGCACGCGCTCGAAAAAGGCATCCGCCTCGACCTCGATGCGGTCGGCGTCGCCGCGTCCGGCGGCGCGCGCCCGCCCGGTGGCCACCGGCAGGTCGAGCAGCAGGGTCAGGTCCGGCTGCACGCCCATGCAGGCCCAGCGTTCCAGCTCCGCGATGCGTTCGGTCGGCTGGCCGCGACCGCCACCCTGGTAGGCATGGCTGGCATCGGCGTAGCGGTCACACAGCACCCAGCGCCCCGCCGCCAGGGCCGGCTCGATCACCTCGCGCACTAGTTGCGCACGCGCGGCGAACATCAGCAGCAGTTCGGTTTCCGCGGCCATGCCGCGCTGGGCCGGATCGAGCACGATGGCACGCACGGCCTCGCCCACGGTGGTTCCACCGGGCTCGCGCGTCTGCACCAGCGACACGCCGTTTCGTTCGATGTGTTCGCGCAGGCCGGCCAGCAAGGTGCTCTTGCCCGCGCCCTCGCCGCCTTCGAGGCTGATGAACTTCCCTCGCGCGATCATCGGCAACGCTTCCGCTGGTAACAGTCGACATTGCGATTGTGTTCTTCCAGCGAGCGCGCAAACACATGGCCGCCATCGCCACGCGCCACGAAATACAGCGCATCGCCGGCGGCCGGATGCAGGGCCGCGACCAGCGCGGGCCTGCCGGGCAAGGCGATCGGCGTCGGCGGCAAGCCGGCCCGGGTATAGGTGTTGAACGGCGTGTCGGTGGTCAGGTCGCTCTTGCGGATATTGCCGGCGTAGTTCGCACCCATGCCGTAGATCACGCTGGGGTCGGTCTGCAGCAGCATGTGGTTCTGCAGCCGCCGCACGAACACCCCGGCGATCTGCGCCCGCTCGACGGGAAGGCCGGTTTCCTTTTCCACGATCGAGGCCAGGATCAGCGCCTCGTACGGCGTGGCCAGCGGCAGGTCCGGCGCGCGGCCCGGCCACAATTCATCCAGCGTCTTCACCATCGCGGCGTGCGCACGGCGCAGGATGTCCAGATCGCTGTCGCCCTTCACATAGGCATAGGTCTCGGGCAGGAAACGCCCTTCCGGCGCCTCGCCGCCCGCACCGATCTTCTGCATCACGGCGGCGTCATCCAGGTTGGCGCTGTCGTGCTGCAGCTTCTCCGCCCTGGCCAGCGCCTGGCGCAGCTCGGCAAAGGTCCAGCCGTCGACGATGGTGAAATTGCGCTGCAGCACCCGACCTGCCGCCATGTTGGCCAGCAGCTGGCGCGGCGTGATGCCCGGCTCGAGCGCGTACTCGCCGGCATGCAGCTTGCCGGCCACCCGCATCTGCGCCGCCAGCGCCCGCCAGTACAGCGGGTTGGCCGTGCTCAGGCCCTGCCGGCGCAGGTCGGCGACGATGTCCCTGAAGCTGCTGCCCCGGGCCACCTCGATGCTGCCACCGCCGGCCGCCACGGTCAGCGGCGTCGAATTGAACCGCGTATAGGCGTTGCCGAGATAGAACACGGCGCCGGCCGCCGCCAGCAACAGGAGCACCAGCAGCTTGAGCCATGCGCGGCCGCGCACCCGTTTGTCACTCATCCAGCCTGCTCCATCGTGAAACCCAGATCCTGCCAATGCTGCTGCAACCGGCGCGTGAGTGCACCGGGCCGATGGTCGCGCCCATCGAGCGAACGCACCGGCGCGATGCCGCGCACGCTCGAACTGAGGAACAACTCGTCCGCCGCGTGCAGCATCGCCAGCGTCATGTCACCCACTCGCGCCGCGGGACAGCACGCCAGCACCTCGGCTCGCGCCACCCCGGCCACGCCGCAACGGTCCAGCGATGGCGTCAGCAACTGACCATCGATCACCGCAAACAGATTGGCCATGGTCGCCGAAATCACCCGCTCGTGGCTATCCAGCAGGACGCCTTCGGCGATCGCCGGATCATCCCACTCGGCCCGCGCCATGACCTGCTCCAGCCGGTTCAGATGCTTGATGCCGGCCAGCAGGGGCTGTTCCGCCAGGCGGATGGCGCAGACGCGCATGCGCACGCCTTCCGCATACACGTCCCGATCCACTTGCGGTGGTGCGAATGCAGCCACCACGCGGGTGGGTTGCACGTGGACCGGCAGCGCGTAGCCGCGCTCACCCTGGCCGCGGCTGAGCGTGATGCGGACCACCGACTGCGGCATGCCGGCGCTGACCTGCAACGCCTCGCGCCAAAGTTGCTGCGGGTCGGCCGCGGGAATCCGCAGGCGCGCGCAGCCATCGGCCAGTCGTTGCATGTGACGCGACCACAGGGGCGCGACGCCGCCGACCAGGCGAATGCTTTCGAACAAGCCGTCACCGTAGGCCAGGCCACGATCCAGCACCGAAACCTGCTGCGCCGCTTCGCCGTCGACCAGGATGCGCGCAGGCATCAGTCCGGCACTCCCAGCGCGCGCAGCAGCCCGCGCGCCTTGGCACGGGTTTCCGCCAGCTCGCTGGCCGCCACCGAATCGGCCACGATGCCGGCGCCGGCGCGCAGGCTCACTTCGTTGCCCAGCAGGGTCAGCGTGCGGATCAGGATGTTCAAGTCGAGCTCACCGTTGCGATCGAGATAACCCAGCGCGCCGGTATAGGCGCCGCGTGGCGCGTCTTCCAGCGCCGCGATGATTTCCATGCAGCGCACCTTGGGACAACCGGTGATGGTGCCGCCCGGGAAAGTGGCGGCAATCACCTCGCCGGGCGTCACCTCGCTGCGCAGTCGCCCGCGTACATTGGAGACGATGTGGTGAACGTGGGCGTAACTCTCCACCACCATCAGCTCGTCGACCGCGACCGTGCCCGGCACGCAGACCCGACCCAGGTCGTTGCGCTCCAGGTCGATCAGCATCACGTGTTCGGCGCGCTCCTTCGGATGCGCGCTGAGCTCGCGGATGCGCGCCGCATCGTCGTCACCGGGCACGCGCGGGCGGGTGCCGGCGATCGGCCGGGTCTGCGCCACGCCGCCGCGCACTTCGACCAGCCGTTCCGGCGACGAGCTGACCACCGCCCAGCCAGGCTGCTGCAGCAGGCCAGCAAACGGCGCCGGGTTGGCACGGCGCAATACCGCGTAGAGCGAGGCCGCGGTGGGCGCCGGCACATAACGGGCGCGCCACGCGCGCGACAGGTTCACCTGGAAGATGTCGCCGGCATGGAGATGCTCGTGGATACGCGCCACGCCATCGAGGAAATGTTCCGGCGCGTCCTCGTCCCAACCGCACGGCCCGGCCAGCAGCGGAATCGAGGATTCCGCGCCAAGATCCGCTTCGAGCCGGTCGAGAAGATCCTCCCGCCCCGCCTCGGCGACCAGGATCGTGCAGTCACGTGCATGGTCGACGATCACCGCCGCCGGGCAGCGCAGCGCCAGCGCCAGGGGTAGCTCGGCGGGTGGGCGCAGGCGCAGCCCCGGCTCGATTTCGCCGGCCAGTTCATAGGCCAGCAGCAGCACCCAGCCGCCATGGAACGGCAGGTCGTCGTCCGCGGGCGGCAGGCGGGCGGCGCGCCAAGCCTCATCCAGCGCGTCGAGGAAGCGCCCTTCCCGCTGCCGTCCGTCGTGGTCGCGCAGGCTCCCGTCCGCGTGCAGGCTCAGCGAGTCTTCGGGAAATCCGAACAGGATGTCGTAGCGCGACTGCGCGGTGCCATGCACCACGCTTTCCAGCAGGCAGGGATAGCGCGCGGGAAATGAAGCGGCCGGCGCGAGCAGGTCGCGCCGGCCGGCCAGGATGCGGCGATGGCAGGTCACGCGTGGCGCGTCAGACGCGACGGAAGGCCAGCGTGCCGTTGGTGCCGCCAAAGCCGAACGAGTTGGAGATCGCCACGTCGAACTTCGCCTCGCGCGCGGTGTTCGGCACGAAGTCGAGATCGCAACCTTCGCCGGGATTGTCCAGGTTGATCGTTGGCGGCAGCACCTGGTCGCGCAGCGCCAGGATGGTGAAGATCGCCTCGACGCCGCCGGCCGCACCCAGCAGGTGGCCGGTGGTCGACTTGGTCGAGCTCATCGCCAGCTTGTGGGCGTGGTCGCCGAACACCTTCTTCGCCGCCATCACCTCGCCCAGGTCGCCCAGCGGCGTGGACGTGCCATGCGCATTGACGTACTGCACCTCGGCCGGGTTCAGGCGTGCATCGTCCAGCGCCGTCTGCATGCAGCGCGCCGCGCCTTCGCCGCCCTCGCTGGGTGCGGTCATGTGGTACGCGTCGCCACTCATGCCGAAACCGACCAGCTCGGCGTAGATGCGGGCACCGCGGGCCTTGGCGTGTTCGTACTCTTCCAGCATCAGCACGCCGGAACCGTCGGACAGCACGAAGCCGTCGCGGTCCTTGTCCCACGGACGGCTGGCCCTGGTCGGCTCGTCGTTGCGGGTGGACATGGCCTTGGCCGAGCAGAAGCCGGCCATCGCGGTACCGGTGGTGGCGAACTCGGCGCCGCCGGCGATCATCGCGTCGGCATCGCCGTACTGGATCATCCGCGCGGCCAGGCCGATGTTGTGGGTGCCGGTGGTGCACGCCGTCACGCAGGCGATGTTCGGGCCTTTCAGGCCGAACATGATCGACAGCTGGCCCGAGACCATGTTGATGATCGAGCTGGGCACGTAGAACGGCGAGACGCGGCGCGGGCCCTTGGCGGCCAGCTCCAGTGCGGTCGCCTCGATCGTGTACAGGCCGCCGATGCCGGCGCCCACCGCCACGCCGATGCGCGGCGCATTCGCCTCGGTCACTTCCAGCCCGGAGTCGCGCAAGGCCTGGGTGCCGGCAGCCACGCCATAGTGGATGAACGGGTCCATCTTCTTGACGTCTTTCGCCGCCATCCAGTCAGCCGGATCGAAGCCGCTGACCTGGCCGGCAATGCGCGTGGAATAAGCGGAGGTGTCGAAATGCGTGACCGGGCCGATCCCGCTGACGCCCTGGACGACGCGATCCCAGGCGCTGGCGATGTCGTTGCCGACCGGCGAGATGATGCCCATGCCGGTCACTACCACACGTCGCTTGCTCATGCTGATTTCCTTACGTGATTGCGCGGATCTGCCGCTGCCGACAGCGCAGGTAAAGCCATGACTCGTCCGATCCGCGATTCATCCGGGCCGCCGGACTCCCCGGCGACCATACGGGATCGGACGTTACAAAATGCAGAAACGAAAACTGCGCCAAGATGGCGCAGCCTTCGGTACCGCCGTGTGAACGAACCGGCCCGCACCAGGCGAGCCCATCCGCTCAACGGCGGTCAATTCACTGCCGATCAATCCTTGGAGTGGGCCTTGATGTAATCGACGGCCTGCTGCACGGTGGTGATCTTCTCGGCATCTTCATCCGGAATCTCGGTCTCGAATTCTTCTTCGAGTGCCATCACCAGTTCCACCGTGTCCAGCGAATCTGCGCCCAGGTCGTCAACGAACGAAGCGTTCGCCGTGACTTCATCTTCCTTCACGCCCAACTGCTCGATGACGATTTTCTTGACGCGCTCTTCGATGGTGCTCATGTTGCCCATACCTCTCAAGGAGTAATTGATTTGTCTGTGCCGGCTCAAAGCCTGCAAAAGGCCGGCGCATTGTAGTGGCTAAACCGCAAGGCTGCCACGATGGGCCGGCATCACGGGGGTCAGACCCCCGCTGACCGGCACGAAAGCGCAATTGTCGCCTAAAACGAAGCTGCTGGCGACAACTGCGTCAACCCACGCTACGGCATGTACATGCCGCCGTTGACGTGCAGTGTTTCTCCGGTGATGTAGGCGGCCGCCGGCGAGGCCAGGAAGCCCACCGCGCTGGCGATGTCCTTCGCCTCGCCCAGCCGCCCCAGCGCGATCTGCCCCAGCATCGCCTGTTTGGCGTCCTCGGGCAGTGCCCGGGTCATGTCGGTATCGATGAAGCCCGGCGCCACCACGTTGACGGTGATGCCGCGGCTGCCGATCTCGCGGGCCAGCGACTTGGAGAACGCGATGATGCCCGCCTTGGCCGCCGCATAATTGGCCTGGCCCGGATTGCCGGTGAGGCCGATCACCGAGGCGATCGAGATGATGCGACCCTTCTTCGCCTTCATCATGCCGCGCATCACCGCCTTCGAGGTGCGATAGACCGAGGTGAGGTTGGTGTCGATGATCGCCTGCCAGTCCTCTTCCTTCATGCGCATCAACAACTGGTCGCGGGTGATGCCCGCGTTGTTGACCAGGATCGAGACCGTGCCGAACTCCTTCGCGATCGCCTCGACCAGGCCCTCGACGGCCGCGCCGTCGGTGACGTCCAGCTTGCGGCCGTGACCGCCATGGGCGGCCATGCGCTCGCCGATGGCGGTGGCACCGCCGTCGCTGGTGGCCGTGCCGATGACGGTGGCGCCCATCGCCGCCAGTTCGTCCGCGATCGCCGCGCCGATGCCGCGACTGGCGCCGGTGACCAGCGCGATTTCACCTTGCAGTGGTTTGCTCATGAACAACGTTCCTTCGGAAATTCGATGATCGAGGGGCCGTCAGGCCCACTCGGCGAGTGCGGCATCGAGATCCGCCGGCGCGCCGATCGCGCGCGCCTCGATGCTCTTGTCGATGCGCTTGATCAGGCCGGCCAGCACCTTGCCCGGGCCGCATTCGGCGACGCGCGTGGCGCCACCGGCGGCCAGCGCCTGCACGCATTCGGTCCAGCGCACGGGCATGTACAGCTGGCGCTGCAACGCCCCGCGAATCTCCTCGATGCTGCCGTAGCTGCACGCCTCGGCATTCTGGATGACCGGCACCGAGGGCAGCTTCCAGTCGACCGTCGCCATCCGCTCGCCCAGCTTGTCGGCCGCTCCGCGCATCAGTGCGCAATGCGACGGCACCGACACCGCCAGCTTGATCGCCTTCTTCACGCCCAGCTCGGCCAGTCGCGCCAGCGTGCGATCGACCGCCTCGGCGTTGCCGGCGATCACCAGCTGGCCGGGCGAATTGAAATTCGCCGGCGCCACCACCTGGCCCTGCGCCACCTCGTCGCACACCGCCGCGATCTGCGCGTCGTCGCCGCCGAGGATCGCCGCCATCGCGCCGACGCCCGCCGGTACCGCGGCCTGCATCAGCCGGCCGCGTTCGGCCACCAGCGCGGCCGCGTCATGCAGGGAGATCGCTCCGGCGCAGACCAGCGCGCTGTACTCGCCCAGGCTGTGACCGGACAGGCGGGCCGGCTGCGCGCCGCCCAACTTCTGCCACACCCGCCACACCGCGACGCTGGCCGCGAGCAGCGCGGGCTGGGTGTTCTCGGTACGGTTGAGCTGATCTTCCGGACCCTGGGCGCTCAGGCTCCACAGATCGATACCGGCGCCTTGCGAAGCTTCGTCGAAGGCGGCCCGGACTTCACCGTGTGCGGCGGCCAGTTCGGCCAGCATGCCGACCGACTGCGAACCCTGGCCGGGAAAGACGAAAGCGAGCGAGGAAGCGGTTGAACTCATGGATGGGCGAATCCCGTCGACGAAAGCGAACATGGTGCCATGCATGGGCCGCCATACGCAGCTGTATTTCGCGAATCCGCCGGCATCGCAAAATGCGATGCCGCCCGAGGGCGGCATCGTGACCGGCATGGAAACGCTTGCCGTATCAGTAGCGCAGCAGCGCGGACGCCCAGGTGAAACCGCCGCCGAAGGCTTCCAGAAGCAGGTTCTGGCCACGCTGTACCTTGCCCGAGCGCACGGCGTAATCCAGCGCCAGCGGCACCGAGCCCGACGACGTGTTCGCGTGCTTGTCGACCGTGACGATGACGCGCTCCATCGACATGTTGAGGCGCTTGGCGGTCGCCTCGATGATGCGCAGGTTGGCCTGGTGCGGAATCAGCCAGTCGATCTGCGACTCGTTCATGCCGGCGGCGGCGAGGGTTTCCTCGACCAGCGAGTCCAGCGTCTTCACCGCGACCTTGAACACTTCGCGACCGGCCATGCGGATGCGCACGCCGTGGTTGGGCTCGTCCCTGAAACCGACGGAGACGCCCACCGGGTTGTACAGCAGCTCCTTGTGGCCGCCATCGGCATGCAGGCAGGTGGCATGGATGCCCGGCTCGCTCGACGCCTCCAGCACCACCGCGCCGGCGCCGTCGCCGAACAGCACGCAGGTCTCGCGCTCGGTCCAGTCGACCATGCGGGTCAGCGTTTCCGCGCCGATCACCAGGACCTTCTTCGACTGTCCGCTCTTGATGAACTTGTCGGCGATGCCCAGCGCGTAGACGAAGCCCGAGCACGCGGCATTGACGTCGAACGCGGCGCAGCCGTTGGCGCCCAGGCGATGCTGCACCAGGCAGGCGGTGGACGGGAAGATGATGTCCGGCGTGGTGGTGCCCAAGATGATCAGGTCAAGCTCGGACGCCTTGACGCCGGCTGCCTCCAGCGCCTGCTGCGCGGCACGGAAGGCCAGGTCGCCGGTGGTCTCGCCGTCGGCAGCAATATGACGCTGGCGGATGCCGGTGCGGCTGCGGATCCACTCGTCACTCGTCTCGACGATCTTTTCCAGGTCGGCGTTGGTTACCACGCGCTCCGGCAGCGCGCTGCCGGTGGCAATGATGCGGGAGTAGATCTGGGCCATTCAGCTGTCCATCAACGTAAACTTGGGATTGAACGCCTTGGGCGGCACCAGTGCAACCGCCGCGCCCGGCATCCGGCTGTCCAACAACGCAAAACGGCGCGTCACCGCGCCGTTTTGCCGATCAGGTCCGGAAACCCCGAGGGGCTCCCGAAGCAGATCAATCCTCGACCGACACCGCACCCTTGGTCTCGATCACCTTCTTGCCGCGGTAGTAACCATCCTTGGTGACGTGATGGCGCAGATGCACCTCGCCACTGGTCGGATCGGTCGACAGCTGCACGGTCTTCAGCGAATCGTGCGAGCGGCGCATGCCGCGGGTGGACGGGGTACGGCGGCTCTTGGCAACTGCCATGGTAGTTCTCCAACGGAAACTTGATGATCTGTGACTTGATGACCCGATGACTCGGGTCGGCGTTTACTTCTTCAGTTCGCGCAACACCGCGAACGGATTTTCCGACTGCCCTTCGCCGGAGGTCTCCGGTTCCTGGCTGATCGCTTCGTCGGGCAGGCTGCTGTCCGGATTGATCGGAATCAGCGGCAGCGCCAACAACAATTCGTCTTCTATCACATCCACCGGATTCAACCGGCCATCCTCGGCCACCAGCAGCGGCTCGCAATCGGGCGGCAATCCCGCCTCTTCGCGCTCCTGTCTGATCAGGCCGAGCCGCGTGTCCACCGTCACCGGCAAGTCGAACGGCTCCAGCGTGCGCTGGCATGTCACGCTCAGCGATCCGGTGGCGCGGACGTCGACATAGCTGATGCCCAGCTCGTCGCGCCCGAAATCCAGCTCGAAATGCACCGATCCAACGGTATCGGCCAACGCCTCGCACAGGCGTGGCATGGACGCCACAGGAAGCGTTCCCTCGAACGAACGCCGCGCCGAGACCATGCGCCAAGCGTCCACGGACTCTGGCAGTGTCACGGACATAATCGCGAAATGTTAGGTTCCAGACCGCCTGAAGTCAACTGGTGCGGCGCCCGGACCCCCGAAATGGGTGGCCGGCGGCGCATTTTGCCTGATTTGCCCCCGATGCGGCAGACTTGCTCTCCCTGTCGCCCGAGCCGCTGCCCTTGAACTCCTACCTCACCCTGGGCCTCGTCGCGCTGCTGGTGCTGCTGGTCGGCCTTGCCGCCAGCGCGCTGCTGCTGCGACGGCGCCAGAATTTGCGCGGCAGCAGCCTGAACAACCTGCTCGACCTGGCCGATCGCCTGGAAGCCGACCTGAAGACCTGCCGCGCCGGCCTGCAACAGGCGCATGCGGTGATGTCGCTGAACCCGGACCTGCCCGCCGCCAGCGAGCAGGAGGCCCGACATGCGGTCGACGCCGGCCTGCGCGCCCTGCTGCAGCAGCGCCTGTGGATCAGGGATCGCTCGCCGCATGCCAGCCAGCAGGAACTGGATGAGGCCGCCACCTCGATGCGCGATACACGCAGCCGCCTGCAACCGCTGCTGAAGGCACTCGACCAGGCGCAGACCGATCTCGACAGCGCCATGCGCGAGCATATCCGGCGCGAATCGGACCCATGATCCAGGCCGGCCCCTCACCCCGCATCGTATTGGCCTCGACCTCACGCTACCGCGCCGAACTGCTGCGCCGGCTGCTGCCGCAGTTCGAACAGGCCGCGCCGGGAACCGACGAGGTGGCACAGCCCGGCGAAGCGCCCGGGGCACGCGCCTTGCGCCTGGCCATCGCCAAGGCCGAGGCCGTGGCTGCGCTCCATCCGGACTCGCTGGTGATCGGTTCGGACCAGGTAGCCGCGCTGGACGACCGGCTGCTGGACAAGCCGGGCAGCCCGCAGAATGCCTGCGCGCAGCTCGCCGCCAGCTCGGGGCGCGAGGTGGTGTTCCATACCGCGCTGTGCGTGATCGACACCCGCCAGCATCGGCAGCACACCCATGTCGACCTGACCCGCGTGCGCTTCCGCCCGCTGCAGGCCGACGAAATCCTTCGTTACGTGGAACGCGAACAACCCCTGGATTGTGCCGGCAGCTTCAAGTGCGAAGGCCTCGGCATCAGCCTGTTCGAAACCATCGACAACCACGACCCCAGCGCACTGATCGGCCTGCCCCTGATCGCACTGGCGCGCCTGCTGCGCGAAGCCGGCGTCGCCCTGCCCTGAGGCCGGCCCGGAACATCCCTGCGGGGCGGCTACACTGGCACCCGTCACGCCAGCGAAGAACCCTGCCACGATGTCCGCCATGACCCAGCCCCACGAAGAATCCCTGCAGCAACGACTGGATGCCGCGATGGCCCAGGTCAACCTGGTGCTGCTCGGCAAGCCGCGGCAGGTGAAACTGGCCTTCGCCTGCCTGATCGCCGGCGGCCACCTGCTGCTGGAAGACGTGCCCGGCGTGGGCAAGACCACCCTGGCGCACGCACTGGCCGCCACCTTCGCGCTGGACTTCCAGCGCGTGCAGTTCACCAGCGACCTGCTGCCTTCGGACATCCTCGGGGTCAGCGTCTACGAACGCGAGACGGCGCAGTTCCGCTTCCACCCCGGCCCGATTTTCACCGGCCTGCTGCTGGCCGACGAGATCAACCGCGCCAGTCCGAAAACGCAAAGCGCCCTGCTGGAGGCGATGGCCGAAGGCCAGGTCACCGTGGACGGCCAGACCCACGCGCTGGCGCAGCCGTTCTTCGTGGTTGCCACGCAGAACCCGCTGGATCTGAACGGCACCTTCCCGTTGCCCGACTCCCAGCTCGACCGCTTCATGCTGCGCTTGTCGCTGGACTACCCCGACGCTGCCGCCGAACGGGCCCTGCTCGGCGGCAGCGACCGGCGCGACCTGCTGGCGCAGTTGCGCCCGAAGCTGGATGCGGCGGCGCTGATCGAGCTGCATCGGCAGTCGCAGTCGATCACCGCCAGCAATGCCCTGCTCGACTATCTGCAGGCCCTGCTGAGCGCCAGCCGCCGCCATGCCGACATTCGGGTGGGGCTGTCGCCACGCGCCGGCCTCGCCCTGCTGGGCGCGGCACGGGCATGGGCCCTGCTCCACCATCGCAACCATGTGCTGCCGGAAGACCTGCAGGCGCTGTTCGTCCCGCTGGCCGCCCACCGCCTGCTGCCGGCACGTGGCGCCCATGGCGACACGCTGGCGCGGCAGTTGCTGGCCGAGGTCGCGGTGGATTGATGCGCAGCGTGATGCAACGCCTGCAACGCTGGGCCGAAGGCCGGCTGCCCGCACTCACCCGCTATCGCCGCCCGGAAAGCCTGCCGATCGAACTGCACCGGCGCCGCATCTACATCGTGCCGACCGGTTTCGGCCTGGGCTTCTCCGTGCTGCTGCTGGTGATGCTCGCCGGCGCGCTGAACTACAGCAACAACGCCGCCCTGCTGCTGACCTGTCTGCTCGGCGCCGCCAGTGCGGCGAGCATGCTGGTGGCATTCCGCAACCTCGACGGCCTGCGCCTGGCACATGTCAGCCCCGGCCACGCGGTGGCCGGCGACCCGCTCACGCTCACCCTGGAATTCGACTCCGCCCGTCCGCGCCAGTCGATTCGCGTGGAGCTCGCCGACGGCACCATCGCCTTTGCGCTCGATGGTCGCAGCGGCACCGCGGTGCAACTTTCCCTGGCCACCGAAAAGCGTGGCTGGCAGGCGATGCCGCGCATGCGGGTATGGAGCAGCTGGCCGCTGGGCATGTTCCGCGCATGGAGCTGGCTGCGACCGGAGCAGGCCGTGCTGGTGTGGCCGCGCGCGGAGGATGCCGGCCCGCCGCCCCGCGCCCCGGCGGGTGATGCCCGCCACATGCGGCTGTACCGTGGCGACGAACTGGCCGCCTTGCGTGACTACCGGGTCGGCGACCCGCGCCGCCACATCGCCTGGAAAAGCAGTGCGCGCCACGAAAATCTGCTGGTCAAGGATTTCGAGCAGCCGCAAAGCCGCCCGCAATGGCAGCTCGACTGGCGCCAGCTTGGCGGCATGGAGAACGAGGCGCGCATCGCCCGCCTCGCCCGCTGGGTGGACGAGGCAGAGGCGCAGCGCTGCAGCTACAGCCTGTGGCTGCCTGGCGACGAGATCGCCAGCAGCAACGGGCCGCTGCACTACGCGCGCTGCATGAACGCGCTGGCGCAATTGCCATGAGCCGCCTGCGTGCCGCCACGCCCGTCCATCCCGTCGACGCCCGCGCCTTCGACCTGCTCAGCCTGACCCTGGCAATGGTGCTCGGCCTGCATGCCCTGCACATGCCGTGGTGGCTCGTGGCGGTGCTGGCCGTGGTGCTCGGCTGGCGCTGGTGGCAACGACGACAACGCGCCGGTCGCGTGCCGCGCTGGCTGAAGCTACCGATGCTGGCCTTGCTGACACTGGCGGTGGTCCTGCAGTACGGCAATGTTTTCGGCCGGGAACCCGGCACCGCGCTGGCGGTGGGCCTGCTGGTGCTGAAGCTGCTGGAGACCGAGACCATCCGCGACGCCCGGGTCGGCATCAGCTTCGCCTGCTTCGCCCTGATGGCGGCGCTGTTGTCGGGTCAGGGCATGGTCGCCACCGTCGCCGTCGCTCTCGGCCTGCTGCCTGCGCTGGCGACCTTGCGGGCACTGGAACCCGCACAGGCGACGGACAGCCTGCCGCGCTCGCTGCTGCCCGGCCTGGGGTTGATCGGCGCGGCATTGCCGCTGGCGCTGCTGGCCTTCCTGCTGGTTCCCCGACTCGACTCGCCGCTGTGGGGCGCACCCACGCCCGACCAGGCCAGCACCGGCCTGGCCGACAGCATGTCGCCGGGCAAGTTTGCCGAGCTGATGATGGACGACAGCCCAGCCATGCGGGTGACTTTCGATGGCGATCCGCCGGCCCGCGCCCAGCGCTATTTCCGCGCCTACGTCATGGCCCGCTACGACGGCTTCACCTGGACGTTCCGCGACCTCGCCGCGCTGGCGCCGTCGAAGCTGGAAGTCGCCGGCGCCACGAGCTATCACGTCAGCCTCGTCGCCAGCCACCAGAACGTGCTGCCCACCCTGGACGTGCCGATCGACCCGCCGGATGGTGCCCGCATGCGGGCCGACCGGGTGGTGGTCGCCGACAAGCCGGTCAACGACACGCTCCGCTACAGCCTGGGTTCGGCCACGCGTTATCGACTGGAACCGAAGCTGGGCCCACATCGGCGTCGCTGGCTGCAATTGCCCGACGGATTCAACCCGCGGGCGCTGGCGCTGGGACGGGAGTGGCGACAGAGTCACGGCGGCGACGACGGCGCCATCGTGCGCGCCGCGCTCGCGCTGTTCCACGACGGCGGCTTTCGCTACACGCTGGCTCCGGCACCGCTGGGGCGCAACGCCATGGACGACTTCCTGTTCGGCACCCGCGAAGGTTTCTGCGAACACTACGCCTCGTCCTTCACCGTGCTGATGCGGGCCGCCGGCATTCCAGCCCGGGTGGTCACCGGCTATCAGGGCGGATACTGGAACAAGGCCGCCAATTACCTGCTGGTGCGCAACTCCGACGCCCACGCCTGGAGCGAAGTGTGGCTGCCCGGTCGCGGCTGGGTGCGCGTCGACCCCACCGCCGCCGTGCGCCCGGAACGCGTGTCGCAAGGTGCAGCCGCCGCGGCCGGCGACCAGTTGGCCTGGTACCGCACCGACTGGCTGCAGGGTTTGCGCAACCGCTGGGACATTGTCAACCGCTGGTGGGATCAGGGCGTTATCGGGTTCGACGCCTTGCGCCAGCGCGGCCTGTTGCAGCCGTTCGGCATTCGCGATGTCGATACCGCGACACTGGGCTGGCTGCTGGCGATCAGCAACACGCTGTTTGTCGCGATCGGCCTGGTCTGGGCCCTGCGCCGGCGACAGCCGCGTGACCCGTTGCGCGGGGCCATGCGCGAGCTGGAACGCAAGCTGGCGCGCAAGGGCATCGTGCGCCGGCGCGGCGAAGGCCCGCAGGATTACCTGCGCCGCGCTGCCGATGCATTGCCTGATCGACGCGAGGAACTGGCCGAGCTGATGAGGAGTTATCTTGAGTTGCGCTACGCCCATGCCGAACCGCCAACTGAACCATTGCGCCGCTTCATCCGGTCGGTACGGGATTTCCGTATCGCCCGCGTGGTCAAATAGCCGTCGAATCGACGGCCGTCATCGCTGCCCCCGTTTGGAGATATCCCCATGTCCCTGTACCGCCCATTGACGCTCGCCGCAGCCCTGGCCTTGCTGGCAGGCTGCGCGACGATTCCGAAACCGCTGGAAGGCACCTATGCCGACGTGTCCACCGCAAGCGCACAGCAAGGCGGCGCCGGCGGCACGCACGTGCGCTGGGGCGGCGAAATCATCAAGACCGAGCCGGGTCCCCAGCAGACCTGCTTCTACCTGCTGTCCCGTCCGCTCGACAGCCAGGCGCGCCCCACGGCCGGCAGCAACGGCGAGAATCTCGGCCGCTTCGTGGCCTGCCGCAATGGCTTCTACGATCCGGAAGTGTTCGTTCGCGGCCGCGAGCTGACCGTCACCGGCACCCTGCACGGCACGGTGTCGCAGAAGGTCGGCGAGTTCGACTACGCCTACCCGCGGGTGGAGGCCGACGTGGTCTACCTGTGGCCGAAGCGGCCGGTGGTGGTGAACTATCCGCCGGGCTTCTATGACCCGTTCTGGGGTCCCGGCTTCGGTCCGTATTGGGGCGGTTATCCGTACGGCGGTTTCTATCCGCGCCGGGTGATCGTGGTGCGCCCGCCCCCGCCGCCGAAGAAATAAGCATCCAGAAAAACGCCGGCTCGCAGCCGGCGTTTTTTTGCTCCCATCTCAGCCCGGCGGCCAGTGCAGCCGGCGGCCGGCGAGCAGATGCACGTGCAGGTGGAAAACGGTCTGGCCGCCATCCTCGTTGCAATTGATCACGGTGCGATAGCCCTGCTCGGCAAAACCCTCCGACTTGGCGTAGCTCGCCGCCGCCAGCAGCAGCTTGCCGAGCAGTTCCGCATCGCCCGCCACCGCATCGTTGAGCGTGGCCAGCGGCTTCTTCGGAATGAACAGCACGTGCACCGCAGCCTGCGGATTGAGGTCGCGGAAGGCCAGCACCTCGTCATCCTCGTAGACGATGTCCGCCGGTATCTCGCGCCGGATGATCTTGCTGAAAATCGTGTCGCTCATGTCGGGCTCCCTCGGATCAAGGCTTCAGTCCAGCAGCTGGCGGCCGCCGAAGGCGTGTGCCAGCGTGCTGCGGTCGACGTATTCCAGTTCGCCGCCCAGCGGCACGCCATGCGCCAGCCGGGTCGGCCGCACGCCGCCGGCGCGCGCCAGCTGGGCCAGGTAATGCGCCGTGGCCTCGCCTTCCACGGTGGGGTTGGTGGCGATGATCAGTTCCTCGACCTCGCCCTCGCCCAGGCGCTGGCTCAGCTGCAGCAGGCCCAGCTCTTCCGGCCCCAGGCCATCGAGCGGCGACAGGCGACCCATCAGCACGAAATACTGGCCGCGAAAACCGGTGGCCTGCTCGATCGCCGCCAGATCGGTCGGCGACTCCACCACGCACAGTACCTGGCGGTCACGAGTGGCGCTGGCGCATAGCGCGCACAACGGCTCTTCGCTGAAATTTCGGCAACGCTCGCAATGACCGATGCGCTGCATCGCCTGCTCCATCACCGCCGCGAGTTTCAGGCCGCGATCGCGCTCACGCTCCAGCAGATGGAAGGCCATCCGCTGCGCGCTCTTGCCGCCTACCCCGGGCAGGCAGCGAAGCGCTTCGATCAGTTCGGCGAGAAGTGGGGAGCCGCTCATGCAATATCCGGGAATGGGGAATCGGAAATCGGGAATGGCAGAAGCGGAGCGAGGCGTTTCATGCTCTTGACGTTCCGATTCCCCATTCCCGATTCCCCATTCCCAGCCTCAAAACGGCATCTTGAAGCCAGCCGGCAGGTTCATGCCGGCGGTGACGCCGCCGAGCCGGTCCTTGCTGACCTGGGCCACCTTGTTCACCGCGTCGTTGATCGCGGCGGCGACCAGGTCTTCGGCCATTTCGGGATCGTCGGCGAAGGTCTGCCGGTCGATCTGCACGCGGCGGACTTCGTGGGCGCCGGTCATCACCACGCTGACCAGGCCGCCGCCGGCGCTGCCGGTGACTTCCAGTTTGGCGATTTCCTCCTGCGCGCGCTTCATGTCTTCCTGCATGCGCTGGGCCTGCTGCATCAGCTGACCGATCTGTCCTCTCATCACCTGGCTCCGGATTCGTTGTCAAAGGGCTTGATGGATTGCGGCACCACGCGTGCGCCGAAATCGCGCTTCAGCGTCTGCACCAGCGGATCGTCCTCGATCGCCTGCTCGGCAGCGGCCTGTGCGCTGCTGCGTGCCTGCGCGGCGCGAGCCGCGGGGGTCTGCGCGGCGGCGGCCTGGTTCTGGCTCACGAAACGCAGCTTGATGCGCTCGCCCAGCGCGTTGCCGATGCGCTCCTCCATCTGGCTGACCATCGGCTCGACCGCCATGCTCATGTGCGCCGGTTGCAGGGCCAGCACCAGGGTCTGGCCGTCGCGTTCACGCAGGATGGCGTTCTGCGCCAGCACGCTGAACGGGCCACGCAGGCCGGCGCGCTCGATCAGCGATTCCCAATCGGGCAGGCCATCGGCGTCGCGCGTCACGGGAACAGCCGGCGCGGGCGCTGGCGCTGGCGCAGCGGCCATCGGAGGAGCCGAAACTTCCACTGCACGTGCCGGCGCCGCGGAAGCACGCGCGGGCGCGGGCGCGGGCGGACGCGGTGCGGCAGCTTGATTGCTCGCCGGTCGCTCGACGCGCGCCGACGGCGCGCCGTCGCCGGGACGGAACGCCAGCATGCGCAGCAGGGCCATCTCGAAACCGGTGCGCGCATCCGGTGCCAATGCGAGATCACGCCGGCCCGAGGTGGCGATCTGGTAGTACAGCTGCACGTCTTCGGGCGTGATCCGTTCGGCCAGCGACGACAGCTCGCCGTCGTCCTCGCTGGCTTCGTCGGGGCGATAGCCGGGAATCAGCTGGATCAGCTGCAGGCGGTGCAGCACGCTGGCGATATCGTCCAGCACGCCGCCGAAATCCGGCGAATACGACGCGATCTGCCGGCACTCGGCCAGCAGCCGCTCGCCGTCGCCGGCGGCCAGCGCATCGAGCACGCCCAGTACCTGCCCCCGCGCCACGCTGCCCAGCATCGTGCGCACGTCGTCGGCATGCAACGCACCGCCGCCGTAGGCGATCGCCTGATCCAGCAACGACAGGCCATCGCGCAGCGAACCGTCGGCGGCGCGTGCCAGCTCGCCGATCGCGCTGTCGTCGTAGCTGATGTTCTCGGCGCCCAGGATGTGTCGCATCTGGCCGGAGATCTGTTCCGGCAGCAGCCGCTTCAGGTTGAACTTCAGGCAGCGCGACAGCACCGTCACCGGCAGCTTCTGCGGGTCGGTGGTGGCAAGCAGGAACTTCACGTGCGGCGGTGGTTCTTCCAGCGTCTTCAGCAACGCGTTGAACGCGTTCTTCGACAGCATGTGCACCTCGTCGACCAGGTACACCTTGAAGCGGCCGCGCGACGGTGCGTACTGGGCGTTCTCGATCACCTCGCGCACGTCGTCCACGCCGGTGTTGCTGGCCGCATCGATCTCCAGCAGGTCGACGAAGCGCCCCTCGTCCACCGCCACGCACACCGAGCACTCGCCGCAGGGATCAGCCGACTGGCCGCGCTCGCAATTCAGCGACTTGGCGAAGATGCGCGCGATGGTGGTCTTGCCGACGCCGCGGGTGCCGGTGAACAGGTAGGCGTGGTGCATGCGGCCGGTATCAAGCGCGTTGGTCAGCGCACGCACCACGTGTTCCTGCCCGACCAGTTCGGCGAACTTGCGCGGACGCCACTTGCGGGCGAGTACTTGATAGGACATGGCTACCAACGTTGGGGCAAAGACCGATTGTGCCAAGTCGGGGCGGCCAAGTCAGTAACGGCACGCCCGAAATGGCGGCGGCCCCGCCAGCCACACCCCGGCACCCGAATCATTCGCTACCGTTGCTTCCTTCCGGACCTGGCGGAGTTTGCGAACTATCGTCGCGGGGGGACCGACGGGGCCACCATGGACGTCAAGCGATATCGCTTGGTTGTTTTGCTGTTGCGCCAGCCCGTCAAGGCTGTCGCACTACTCGAATTCCGGCGGAGAGAGCGGGATTGCTCGGACCATCCTGGACCTCACCCCTCGCTCCGCGAGGGGCCAGCCTGCGGTTGTCCAAATTCGTTCCAGACGAATTTGTCGAACCTCAGCCTGCGTCGTACGGTTTCACTCACTGGCGGAGAGAGCGGGATTCGAACCCGCGATAGGTTTTACCCTATACACACTTTCCAGGCGTGCTCCTTCAACCACTCGGACACCTCTCCGCATGGGTGAAACCGCCTCTGCCAAGCATGCGTTGCCCGACAAAGAAGCGGAAGGATAGCCGCAGGCTCGGATACAGGCAAGCGACCAGGTCGCTCAGCCAGCATCAGCGCGAGGCGCAGAAGGTGGCGCCAGCGCAACACGCTCGCCCGTGGCAGCCACACGATAACCACGGGCGGCCAGCGCTTCACCATCGGCAGCGCTGCCGTAGTGATAGAGGATCATCTGCCGACGCAGCGCTGCGGGGTATTCGCGTTCGATGTCGTCGATGCCGGTGTGCGAGGGGTTGCCGACCAGACTGCAGTCGTGGGCGATCAGCCCCGTGCCCCCGGCATGGCGCGCCAGCACCTCGGGGATCGGCCGGGTGTCGCCGGTATAGGCGAAGCAGCCGTCCAGGGCGAGTCCGTACGAGGTTCCCGGCACGTGGTGGCGGGTGGCGAACACGTCGAACCACAAGCCGTCCAGCCAGAAGCCGCGCGTGCACGGGATCAGCCGGAACGCTTCCCAGAAGTTCACGCCCCCTTCGGCCAGCACGCCGGGGTAGTCCGCCACGCGCGCCTGCAACCAGGGCATCAGGCCGGCATGCAGGAAGACGCGGGTGGTACCGCGCAGGTGCCCGTCGAACCACAGCTTGATGAACAGCCGCTCCAGTCCGGCGACATGGTCCATGTGGGTGTGCGTGATGAAGATGGCCGACGGCAGCGCGTCGTAGGTCGCCATGTAGCGGTCCAGCGTATCGGGGCCGCAATCGACCAGCAGCAGCGGCACGCCATCGCGCTCGAGCACCGCCGCGGAGGAGCCGAGCTCCGCCGCGTGCGCCGCGCCGACGCCGAGAAAGTTCAGATGCCAGTTCATGGATTGAGCGTACGCCCATAGCGGTACAGCAGGGGTTGCCACAGGGTTTCCTCGAACGCCGCTTCGCCCGCGGCGGCAGCGCCAAGCTTGAGCAGCGAGCGGCGCAGGCGTTGCAGGTTGGCTTTTCGCCAGCTTTCGGCGGGAATGCGCATGCGTCCGCGATCGAAGTCGATCAGGTACAGCTGCTCCGGCGTCACCAGCACATTGTGCGCATTGAGATCGGCGTGCCAGACGCCGACGCGGTGAAAGCGTGCCACCAGCGCACCGACCTCTTCGGCCAGTTCGCCGTCCATCCGCCCGCTTGCCAGGCATTCGGCCAGGGTCTGCGCGTCGGCGATGCGGCGGGTGATCAGGTCGGCGCTGTAGAACAGGCCATGCCGGCGATAGCGCGCGGCCACCACGACCGGGCCGGGCAACTCCAGCCGGGCGATCTCGGCCAGCAGGCGGAATTCCGCAAACGGACGGCTGCGCACGGCGCCCGTCCACAGATAGCGATCACCCATCAGTGCCGCCACCAGGCCACCGCGGCGATAATGCCGCAGCACGCATTCGCCGATCGGCGTGGTGATGATCGCGACGCCGCCGCGGCCACCCGACTGCGTCCGCAACGCACCGCGTTCGCCCCAGTAATCCGCGGCGAACCATTCATGCCCGACTTGTGACGACACCGTCGCGTCGAACAGAATCGCGCCTTCGGCATCGTTGTGGGTTCGTTCCTGCATCATCATGCCCGGTGAATGCCCACGATTCTAACCCAGGCCCCATGACCCCGAACCCGACACCCGCCTCGATCTGCCTGCTGCGCACCTCCGCCATCGGCGACGTCACCCACGTGGTGCCGCTGCTGCGCACCCTGCAGCAGGCATGGCCGGACACGTCGCTGACGTGGATCGTGGGCAAGCTCGAACGCAAGCTGGTCGGCGACCTGCCCGGCGTGGAGTTCGTCACCTTCGACAAGGCCGCCGGCTGGGCCGGCATGCGTGCGGTGCACGCGGCGCTGCGCGGACAGCGCTTCGATGCCCTGCTGCAGATGCAGGTGGCGATGCGCTCGAACCTGCTGAGCCTGGGCATCAGCGCCGATCGCCGCGTCGGCTATGACCGCGCGCGTTCGAAGGATCTGCACGGGCTGGTCATCAACGAACGCATCCCGGCGCGCAGTGGCGAACACGTGCTTGATGCGATCGGCAGCTTTTGCGAGCCGCTCGGCCTGAAGCAGACCCGGGTGCGCTGGGATATCCCGATTCCGGACGAGGCGCATGCATGGGCCGCCGAACAGCTGCCCGGCGACGTGCCCACCCTGCTGGTCAGTCCCACCTCCAGCCATGCGCTGCGCAACTGGCGGCCGGAACGCTACGCGGCGGTCATGGATCATGCCGCCACGCGGGGCTGGCGCGTGGCGCTGATCGGCGGGCCTTCCGCCGGCGAACGGGCGATGGCCGATGCGGTGCTGGCGGCCTGCCAGCGCCAGCCGCTCGACCTCACCGGCAAGGACACGCTGAAGAAGCTGCTGGCCATGCTGGGCCGGGCGCAGCTGCTGCTGACTCCCGACTCCGGCCCGATGCACATGGCCAACGCGGTGGGCACGAAGGTGCTGGGCCTGCATGCCGCGAGCAATCCGGATCGCTCCGGGCCGTACTCCGATCGCCGCTGGTGCGTGAACAAATACGACGAGGCGGCGCGCAAGTACCTGGGCAAGCCGGGCGGCGATCTTCCCTGGGGCAGCAAGATCGAGAAGCCCGGCGTGATGGACCTGATCAGCGTCGGCGACGTGGTCGAACGCTACGAGGCCGCGGCACGGGAACTCGGCCTCGGCTGAAACGCCGGCGACTCAGACCGCGCGGTAATCCTGGTACGACTTTTCCTCGACCAGCTGCGAGCCGAGCTTGAGGTTGATCTCGCGCTTGAACGCGGCCCGCTCGTCGTTGCGGAAATACACCGCGCGGGCCAGTTCGATGAACTCCTGGTCGAACGCCTGGGCGCGCTCCTTCAGGCGGATCTGGTCCTCGATGTCCCACAGCAGCTCGTTCACCGCCAGCAGGCGGGCGCGCTCGTCCGAGATGTCGGTTTGCGAGGCTGCATCGTTGGCCCAGGTGGCGTTGAGCAGGTCCAGCTCGTTGCGCACGTTGGCCAGTTTCGCCTCGTCGGCGATGCGGCGCGACTTGATTTCGAGGATGGTGATCTTGTCGATCAGTTCGCCGTAGGACACCGGGGTCTGGATCAGGCTCATGAGATGTATTCCCTGGAAAGTCGAATCAGTGGCCGGCGCGAAACGCGCCATCCCGCACGAGTGCGCAGACCGCGCGGATGTCGCCGTCCATCGCGCGGTCGCGATGCATGAAACCGATCTGCCCGCGCAGCACCGCGTGGGCTTCGCGCACGCTGACGCCGGCGTGGAAGTCGCCCGCGCCGGCCAGTGCCGCGGCCAGTTGCTGCACCTCGGCGACGAACTGCGGGTGGTGCGGCTGGTCTTCGCGCGGCGCGTTGGCGATCTTCGCCGCCAGCGCCTGCCAGCCACCGCGCGTGGCCAGCCGGCGGGCCGCGTTGAGCATCTCCTGGCGGTAGTCCAGCGCCTGCGCCGCGGTGTACAGCTCCAGCGCCAGCACGTGGCCGAGGTCCTCCATCATCTCCAGCACGTGGCGCGCCTCGTTGGCGCCCATCGAGACGTGATCCTCGGCATTCGCGCTGGTCGGCACCGAATACACGCTGGCCGGATGCGCCCGGGTGGCCAGGTCGTTGACCAGCGCCGCCGCGGTGTACTGCACGATCATGAAACCGGAATCGGTGCCATCCTCGTTGCCGGTGAGAAAGGCCGGCAAACCATCATTCGTGGCCGGGTCGACCAGCTTGTTGAGCCGGCGCTCGGAGATCGACGCCAGCACCGGGATCGCCGCCTTCACGTAGCTCATCGCCAGCGCCAGCGGCATGCCGTGGAAATGGCCGGCCGAGATCACCTGCTCCTCGATGAACTGCGCGTCGTCGCTGTCGGGGAAGATCAGCGGATTGTCGGTGACCGCGTTCAGTTCGATGTCGAACACCCGGCACGCCTGCGCCCACGCATCGCGCACCGCGCCATGCACCTGCGGCATGCAGCGCAGGCTGTAGGCATCCTGCGGCTGGTGCTTCTTGCCGCCCTTGAACGGCAGGAAGCGGCTGTAGAACGCCTCGCGACCGTGGCGCTGGTTGGCCGGCACCCAATCCCAGCCGATGTCGAAGCTGAGCGCCTGGTCGTCCGGTTCGCTCCACGCCTCGGCGGTCCACGACTTGAAGCGCGGCACCAGGTGATACGGAATGTCGAGCAGGGTCGAGCCGGCCAGCCGCTCGCGCACGCGCGCCGCCACGTCCACCTGGCCCGGATGCGGGCGCAAGGCGTGCACTTCCGGGCGCAGCGCGCCGCTGCGGCCGGCGAACGCGTCGAGGGTCATCGCCGCCGCCACGTCGGCCGTGTCCAGCAAGGCCTCCAGCGTGTCCAGCGCCAGCGCGCCGGTGGCCAGCATCTGCGCGGTGCCGTTGTTCAGCGCCAGGCCTTCCTTGAACGACAGGCGGATCGGCTGGAGTCCGGCGCGCTTCAGCGCCTCGCCACCGCTCATCCGCTCGCCGCGATGGAACGCCTCGCCGCCGCCCAGCAGCACGATCGCCAGATGCGACAACGGCGCCAGGTCGCCGCTGGCGCCCACCGAACCCTTCTCCGGCACCACCGGCACCACGCCGGCATTGAGCATCGCGGTCAACGCTTCGAGCGTGCTGACGCGGATGCCCGAATGCCCGCGCATCAAGGTGTTGATGCGGATCAGCAACATCGCCCGCACCACGTCCTCGCCAAAGGGCTTACCCACGCATACCGCGTGGGTGATGATCAGGTTGTGCTGCAGTTCCTCCATCAGCGTGCCCTCGGGCGCGCCGGCGTGGCTGGCCGGCAGCTCGTCGCGC
Source organism: Rhodanobacter sp. FDAARGOS 1247 (assembly GCF_016889805.1). Taxonomy (NCBI): domain Bacteria; kingdom Pseudomonadati; phylum Pseudomonadota; class Gammaproteobacteria; order Lysobacterales; family Rhodanobacteraceae; genus Rhodanobacter; species Rhodanobacter sp. FDAARGOS 1247. The sequence continues at coordinate 1,595,091 of NZ_CP069535.1, read as the reverse complement.
ACGCGGTGCGCGCCCAGCAGCTTGTCGGCGTTGCTGCCGAAGCCGGTGGTGACGCCGTAGGTCGGCTCCCCGCAGCTGACCTTTTCGGCGAGGAAATCCGCGGCGCGCTGCACGCGTGCGAGCTGCGCCTGATCCAGCGCCACCGAGGCCCCCTGCCGCGCCACCGCCACCAGCTGCGCACGCGTCAGGCTGCTGCCGTCGAGAAGAATCGTTTTGCTCACTGAAAAATGCTCCGCATCTGTTGCGTCATTCCCGCGAAGGCGGAAATCCATACTTTCCGTTACCGGACACTCATAACGATGAGCGCCCGTGCTACAGCAAATCTTCCCAGAGATCCCGCCACTGCGGATTGCCTGCTTCAACCAACTCCAGCTTCCACGCGCGATTCCACCGCTTGAGCTGCGTCTCGCGCGTGATCGCCGACGGAAAGTCGGGATGGAACTCAAACCACCCCAGCTGCTTCACGCCGTAACGCCTGGTGAAACCTTCAACCACACCGTCCCGGTGTTCCCACACACGCAGCCTGAGGTTTCCCGTCACGCCGATGTAGAGCGTGCCGCGTTCGCCGCTGGCCATGATGTAGACGGCCGGTTGCCTGGGAGTCATCCATGTCTCCGTGAAGTTCGTTTTCTCGCCTTCATTCCCGCGAAAGCGGGAATCCATTTTGACTTTGTCGCAACACCAAGGTGGATTCCCGCTTTCGCGGGAATGACGGCTGTGGAAGATGATGCTTTGCGTCAACCCGCAACACCATCAACCCATCGCCGCGGCCTGCTCCAGCTCCACGCGCAGCGTCTTGATCAGCTCGCTGCGCGCCACTTCGAACTGGTCCTCGCGGCGCAGGTCCTTGACCGTGACCATGCCCTTGGCGATTTCGTCCTCGCCCAGCACGATCACGAAGCGGATGCCGGCGCGGTCGGCGTACTTGAACTGCTTGCCCAGCTTGCCGCCTTCCAGCACCACCTCGGTGGCGATGCCGGCGCCGCGCAGTTCGCCGGCCAGCGCCAGGTAGGCGGGCAGCTGCGCCTCGTCCATCTGGGTCACCAGCACGTCGACCGTGCTTTTGGCCGTGTCGATCAGGCCGGCGTCGCGCAGCTGCCAGTACAGCCGGGTCAGGCCGATCGAGATGCCCACGCCGGGCAGGTGCGACTTGGTGTACTGGCCGGCCAGGTTCTCGTAGCGACCGCCGGAACAGATCGAGCCGATCTGCGGGTGGTCGTTCAATGTCGTTTCGTAGACCGTGCCGGTGTAATAGTCGAGGCCGCGGGCGATCGACAGGTTCAGCGCGTACGCGCTTTCGGGCACGCCGAACGCGTGGATCAGGTTCAGCACCTCCTTCAGCTCGGCGCGGCCCTGCTCCATCGCCTCCGGGCCAGGGCCCAGCGCATCGAGCTTGTCCAGCGCGTCCTGCAGCGAGGTGGAGCGCACCTGCACGAAGGCGAGGATCTTCGCCGTCACCTCGGGGTCGAGGCCGAAGGCTGCGCCGGTCAGCGTGTCGCGCACGTAGTCGGCGCCGCGCTTGTCCAGCTTGTCCACCTCGCGCAGCACCAGCATCTGCTGCTCGGCGTCGAGCACGCCCAGGCTTTCGAAGTAGCCACGCATCAGCTTGCGGTTGTTCATGTGGATGGTGAACGGACCGATGTCCAGCTCGCGGAACACGCTGTGGATCACCGCGGGAATCTCGGCGTCGTAGCGCACCGACAGCGAGTCCTTGCCGATCACGTCGATGTCGCACTGGTAGAACTCGCGGAAGCGACCGCGCTGGGCGCGCTCGCCGCGGTACACCTTCTGCATCTGGTAGCGACGGAACGGGAAGCTCAGGTCACGCTCGTGCTCGGCCACGTAACGCGCCAACGGCACGGTGAGGTCGAAGCGCAGCGCCAGTTCCGGCATGCCTTCGTCGACCTTGCCGGCCGCGTTGAGCGCGCCGGTGGACTGCACGAAATAGACCTGGCGCTCGGTCTCGCCGCCGGTCTTGGTCAGCAGCACGTCGGAGAACTCGATGACCGGCGTTTCGATGGCCAGGAAACCGAAACGCTCGTAGTTGCGGCGGATCACGTCGAGCATGCGCTGGAATGCGATCTGGTCGAGCGGCAGCAGCTCGAGCACGCCGGGCATGGTGCGGGCCGGGGTAAGCGCCATGGAATCCTCTACTGACGGGGTGGACATTCCGCCGCGCGAAGGCGCGCGACGGCAGCCGTCAAGATTAACAGAACGCCGGCAGCCTTCCCCAGCATCGTCGCCAGGCCGATCGCGCAAACCTGTTGCCAAGCTCCCGATCCGCGATTAAGATACGCGGCTTCCCACGGGGTGTAGCTCAGCCTGGTAGAGCGCTACGTTCGGGACGTAGAAGTCGCAGGTTCGAATCCTGTCACCCCGACCAAAATTCGATGAAAAAGCCGGCCTCAGGCCGGCTTTTTTATTTGGTCTCGCCGCCGGCCCCAGGCTGGTTTTTCTATTTGGCCTCGCCGCCGGCCCGCTCAGCCCGGCATCGGCGACAGCGCCGCCAGGCGGTCCAGTTCCTCTTCCAGGAAGCCCGCCTCCAGTCGCGCCGGCCGGTTGAACGGGCCGCGCAGGGTCGCGCCCATGTAGTCGCGCAGCAGGACGAAGAAGGTGTCGATCGGATCGACGCCGTCGCGCTCGCAGCAGTGCCGGTACCAGCGGGTGCCGGCGGCGACGTGGGCCACTTCCTCGCGCAGGATCACCTCGAGGATCGCCACCGTGCGCTGGTCGCCCAGCTTGCGCAGGCGCTCGATCATGCCCGGCGTGACATCCAGTCCGCGCGCCTCCAGCACGCGGGGCACCAGCGCCATCCGGGCGGTGTCGTGCGCGGCGGTCTTCTCGGCCATCGCCCACAGGCCGTCGTGCGCGTCGAAGTCGCCGTAGGCATGGCCCAGCTCGGCCAGCCGTGCCGACAGCATGGCGAAGTGCCGGGCCTCGTCGTGGGCGCAACTGGCCCAGTCGCGGTAATAGTCGGCCGGCTTGTCGCGATACCGGTAGACCGCGTCCCAGGCCAGGTTGATCGCGTTGAACTCGATGTGCGCCACCGCATGCACCAGCGCGGCCCGCCCCTCGGCGCTGCCCAGCCCGCGCTGCGGCACCTGGCGCGCATTGACCAGTCGCGGCTTCGCCGGGCGGCCGGGCGCGCCGATCGGCTCGGGTGGCGGCGAGTCGGGATCGGCGCGCAACTCGCCGGCGAGAAAGGCCTGCCAGGTCTCGTGGGTCAGGCGCAGCTTCTCGGCCGGGTCGGTGGCGTCGAGGCAGCGCCTGGCAGCAGCATGGAGATCAGTCACGAGGCACGGATTCAGACGACGCGCCGTGCCGCCTTGGCGTCGTCCGAGCGCAGCATTTCGATCTGCTCCAGGTAACGCTGGTCGAGTCCGGTGATGTACTCGCCCGAGAAGCAGGAGGTGTCGAACTGCTGCAGGTTCTCGTTGCCGTCCTGCACCGCCCAGATCAGGTCCTTCAGGTCCTGGTAGATCAGCCAGTCGGCGCCCAGCACGTGCTCCACTTCCTGCTCGGTATGCCCGGCGGCGACCAGCTCCGAGGTGGACGGCATGTCGATGCCGTAGACGTTCGGGTAACGCACCGGCGGCGCGGCGGAGGCGAAGTAGACGTTTTTGGCGCCGGCGTCGCGGGCCATCTGGATGATCTGCTTCGAGGTGGTGCCGCGCACGATCGAGTCGTCCACCAGCAGTACGTTCTTCTTGCGGAACTCCAGGTCGATCGCGTTGAGCTTGCGGCGCACCGATTTCACCCGCTCGCCCTGCCCCGGCATGATGAAGGTGCGGCCGATGTAGCGGTTCTTGACGAAGCCCTCGCGGAACGGCACGCCCAGCGCGCCGGCCAGCGCGCTGGCCGCGGTGCGCGCGGTGTCGGGAATCGGGATCACCGCGTCGATGCCGTGGTCCGGGCGCAGGCGCAGGATCTTCTCGGCCAGCTTCTCGCCCATGCGCAGGCGCGCCTTGTACACCGAGACGTCCTCGATCATCGAGTCGGGCCGCGCCAGGTACACGTATTCGAAGATGCACGGCGTATGCGTCGCGCCCTCGGCGCAGCGGCGACTGTGCAACTGGCCGTCGTCGGTGATGATCACCGCCTCGCCCGGCGCCACGTCGCGGATGCGCTTGAAGCCCAGGATGTCCAGCGCCACCGACTCCGAGGCCACCGCGTATTCACGGCCTTCGCCGGTGATCCGCTCGCCCAGCACCAGCGGGCGGATGCCGTTGGGGTCGCGGAACGCGATCAGGCCGTAGCCCAGCAGCAGCGCGATGCAGGCATAGCCGCCGCGGGCCCGCGCATGCACGCCGGCCACCGCCTTGAAGATGTGGTCCGGGGTCAACGCCATGCGGTCCTGGATCTGCAGCTCGTGCGCCAGCACGTTCAGCAGCACCTCGGAGTCGGATTCGGTGTTGATGTGGCGGCGATCGCCCTCGAACATCTCGCGGCGCAGTGCGTCGGTGTTGACCAGGTTGCCGTTGTGGGCAAACGCGATGCCGTAGGGCGAATTCACGTAGAACGGCTGCGCCTCGGCCGAACCTTCGGAGCCGGCGGTGGGGTAACGGCAGTGACCGATGCCGATGCGCCCGCGCAGGCCCGCCATCGCGCTCTGGCCGAACACGTCGCGGACCAGGCCGTTGCCCTTGTGCAGGCGCAGCCGCGAGCCGTCCACGGTGGCGATGCCGGCGGCGTCCTGGCCGCGGTGCTGCAGCACCGTCAGTCCGTCATAAAGCGCCGATGCCACTTCGGTGGTACCGACAATGCCGATGATTCCGCACATGATTGTTGCCTGCTTCGGGAGATGTGTTCAGAAATTCCGGGGCGGCGCAGCCGAGCTGGCTGCGGCCGGCGATGCCGGATGGATGGAGGTCGCCGCTGGCGCGGGTGACGCGCCGGATATGGAGGCAGGCAGGGTCGCGGGCAAGCCGGACAGGCGATCGAGCACGGCCGGCGGGTGGATGTAATCGCGCACGCCGGGCGGCACCTGCTGGCCCAGCCATGCGGCCACGTGCTGGAACTGGGGCAGCAGCACGGACTGCTGCCACCATGGATCGCGGGTGAACGCGGTGAAGCCGATCAGGAATACCAGCAGGGTCACCAGCAGCACGCCCCGCACCAGGCCGAACAGCATGCCGAGCAGACGGTCGGTACCGGACAGGCCGGTGCTTTCGACCAACCGGCTGATCACGAAGCGCAGCAGCGCACCCAGAATCAGCACGGCGACGAAGCACAGGCCGTAACCCACGATGATCCGCGCCGAGGGCAGCTCGATCACGTGCTCGAAATGTCGGGCCACCGCCGGGCCGAAGCTCCACGCCACCCAGAACGCGGCGATCCAGATCACCAGCGCCAGCACCTCGGAAACCAGCCCGCGCCACAGCCCGACCAGGACGGACAGGGCCAGCACGCCAAGGATGATGTAGTCGGTCCAGTTCATGGGTTCGCCAGCTTGCCGCTGAACTCAGGGCACCGGGACGACGTTGCCGTCGATGCCCAGCTTCGCCTTGATCTGGTCGTGCACGCGCTGCGCGTCGCTGCGCTGGGTCTGCGGGCCGGCCCGCACGCGCCACAACTGCTTGCCGCTGGCCTGCACCGAATCGACGAAGCTGTCGAAACCGTTCGCGCGCAGCTTGTCGCGCAGCGCGATCGCGTCGGCCTGGGCGCTGATCGCCGCCAGCTGGACCGCCCAGCCACCGGCCCTGGCGGACTCGTGGGCCACGGGTGCGCTGGCCGGCGCGCTGTCGCGGCTGGCGTCCTGTTCCAGCCGCGCCGGCACGCCGGGAATCGACTGGGTGATCTTCAGCCGGGCCGCCTCGGCCGCGGCACGCGTTTCGAACGGGCCGGCGGTGACCAGGGTGCGCGGCTTGCCCGCCTGGGTGATCGTCTGGCCGCTGACCGGATAGCCCAGGGCGCGCACGCGACGTTCGAGGCTGGCCGCGCCGGCGGCGCTGGCATAGGCACTGAGGTTGAGCGTGTAGTTGCCACGACCGACCGCGACAGGTGTCGGCGCGGGCTTCGGGCTGACCGCCACCGGCTTGGCCGGTTCGACGGAAGCGGGCGGCTTGCTCGCCACCGGCGGGGTCGTCGCCGTCGGCTTGTCCCGCTGCGGAATCACCGGCTGGCTGGGCGACGCGCCCGAGCCGATGGTCACCGTGGTCGGCGGCGGCGCCTGACCGGCCTGCGGATCGGTCTCCACGTCGCGCGGACGGCTGGAGCCGATGTTCACCGTGGCCAGCCGGTCACCCGATCCGGGCGTGACGGTTTCGGCCGGTGGCGCCACCGTGCCCGAGGCACTGGCGGCGTCGGGCGCAAGGCTCATGGTGCGGGTCTGCAGGTCGCGATCGGGTGCCGGCGGAATCGCCAGGTTGACGGCTTGGTCGCCACCGGGGGCTGGCGGCGTACTGGAAAAGAACATCGGCACGAACAGAACCGCCAAGGCAATCAGGACGGCGGCTCCCAGCAGGCGTGTTTTCAAGTTATCGCTCCAGGACGGCAAAGGCAGTGCACAACACGGCGATTATACCTGCCGCGGGCAACGGTCATCCGGCGTCGACGCCGCCCGCCATGGCCGCGTGTTCAGCCAGCACCGCAGTGGCCACGAAAAACGAGCCGAACGCGAGAATGCAGTCGCCCGCTTTCGCGGCGGCACGCGCCGCCTGCAACGCCGCCGCCACGTTGGGGTGCGTCGTGCACGAGGCCTGCGGCAGGGTCTGTCGCAGGATGGTGCCCAGCGCGTCGACGCTCATGCCGCGCGCACTGTCCTGGTCCAGTCCGGCCAGGTGCCAGTGATCGACACGGTCGCCGAGCGCCGCGATCACCCCCGCGGCATCCTTGTCGGCGAGCGCGCCGTAGACGGCACGCACTGTGCTCGACGGTCGCGCGTCCAGCCATTCGGCCAGGGCGCGGGCGGCCTGCGGGTTGTGCCCGACATCCACCATGATCGGAACCTCGCCGCTGATCAGCTGCAGTCGCGCCGGCACCCGCACCTCGTGCAGGCCCACGCTGATCGCGGCAAAGAACGCGCTGGGCGTCAGCCTCTCGTCGCCCAGCGCGTGCAGCGCGGCAATCGCCGCCGCCGCGTTCGCGTACTGCACCGGTGCGGATAGGGCCGGATCGGGCAGTTCCATCGCACTGCCGTCGCGGTGGCGCCAGCGCCAGCCGTCCGCATGGCGCTCGACGCTGAAATCGATGCCGGCCCGCTCGACCCGGGCGCCGCAGGCTTCCAGTGCGGCGAGCAGACCCGCTGGCGGGTCCAGCTCGCCCACGATCGCCGGGCGCCCGGCCCGCGCGATGCCGGCCTTCTCGCGGCCGATGCTGTCGCGATCCGGGCCGAGCCAGTCCATGTGGTCCAGGTCGATCGTGGTGATGATCGCCGCGTCGGCGTCGATGATGTTGACCGCATCCAGCCGTCCGCCCAGCCCCACTTCCAGCACGGCCACGTCGAGCCCGGCCCGCGCGAACAGGTCCAGCGCGGCCAGCGTGCCGAACTCGAAATAGGTCAGCGGGATGCTGCCCCGCGCCGCCTCGATGCGCTCGAACGAGGCGATCAGCACCGCATCATCGGCATCCGCCCCGTCGATGCGCACGCGCTCGTTGTAAGCAAGCAGGTGTGGCGAGGTGAATGCCCCCACGCGGCGGCCCGCGGCGCGAAGCATCGCCTCCAGCAAGGCCACCGTGGAACCCTTGCCATTGGTGCCGGCGACGGTGATCACCTGTCGCGCCGGCGCCGGTGCGCCCATCCGCTGCCACACCTCGCGGACCCGTTCGAGGCCCAGCTCGATGCTGTGGACGTTGACGCGTTCCTGGTACGCCAGCCATTCGGCGAGTGTGCGGCTCATGCGGTGACTTTGTGCTGGGGAGTGGCTGCGTCCGCGCCGGTGCGCGAACGGTAGGCACGAAGTCTAGGGCAACGCTCAGCCAAACGGACGAATGCCGCTGTAGTGCAAGGCCATGTACAGGGCGAACGCGCTCCACAAGGTCTTCCTCAGCGCCCTGCCCACAAACAGCGCAGCCATCAGGCCGAGCAGCAGGGGCAGGTATCTGTCGAGCGTGCCGCGGGTTTCGGGTATGACGTTCATGGATGCTCTCCGGCACCACCGTGGTGCGGGAGCATGATCGAACGGACACGCCACCGGCCACAGTCGCCACCGTCAAGCATCGCCGGTGACAATCGTCACGACGCAGGCCTCACAGCGGTGCGCGCCGCAGCCGCAAGGCATTGCTGACCACCGACACCGAGCTGAGGCTCATCGCCAGCGCCGCGATCATCGGCGACAGCGTGATACCCAACCACGGATACAGCACGCCGGCAGCCAGCGGCACGCCCACCGCGTTGTAAACGAAGGCGAAGAACAGGTTCTGGTGGATGTTGCCCACGGTGGCCTGCGACAGCTTGCGCGCCCGCACGATCGCGCCCAGCTCACCCCTCACCAGGGTCACCGAAGCGCTCTCCATCGCCACGTCGGTGCCGCCGCCCATCGCGATGCCGACATCGGAAGCGGCCAGCGCCAGCGCGTCGTTGATGCCGTCGCCGGCCATCGCCACGCGGCGGCCTTCGGCCTTGAGCCGGTTCACCACGGCGGCCTTGTCGGCCGGCGAGACGTCCGCATGCACCTCATCGATGCCCAGCGTGCGCGCCACCGACTGCGCGGTGGTGGCGTTGTCGCCGGTGAGCATCACGATGCGCAGGCCGGCCGCGTGCAGTGCCTGGATGGCCGCGGGGGTGTCAGGCTTGATGCGGTCGGCCACCGCCAGCAGCGCGGCGAGGGTGCCGTCGACGGCGAGGAACATTACCGTGGCGCCGTGTTGACGCAGTTGCCCCGCGCGAGCGTTGGCAGCGTCGCTGATGGCGGCACGCGACTCGGCCATCAGCCTGGCATTGCCCAGCGCCACCGTGCTGCCATCCACCATCGCGCTGACGCCCATGCCGGTCAGCGAGCGGAATTCCGTGGCCGCCAGTACCGCCACACCTTCGGCATCGGCGGCAGTGGCGATCGCGCGGGCCAGCGGATGCTCGCTCGGCCGCTCCAGCGCGGCGGCCAACGCCAGCAAGTGTTCGCGTGGCTGGTTGCCGAGGACCACCAGTTCGGTCAGTGCCGGCTTGCCCTCGGTCAGCGTGCCGGTCTTGTCCACCACCAGGGTGTCGATGTCGCGCAGGGATTCGATCGCGCCGGCGTCCTTGAACAGCACGCCGTGCTGCGCGCCACGCCCGCTGGCGACCATGATCGAGATCGGCGTGGCCAGGCCCAGCGCGCACGGACAGGCGATGATCAGCACCGACACCGCGGCGATCAGCGCATGCGCCAGGCGCGGTTCCGGCCCCGTCATCGCCCACACGGCGAAGGCCAGCACGGCCGCCACGACCACCGCCGGCACGAACCACGCGGCGACCTTGTCGGCCACGCGCTGCAACGGCGCGCGGCTGCGCTGGGCGGCCGCCACCAGCGCCACGATCTGCGCCAGCAGGGTTTCGCCGCCGACTTTCTGCGCGCGCATGGTCAGCACGCCATCCTGGTTCACGGTGCCGCCGGTGACCGCATCATCCTTCGCCTTGACCACCGGCATCGGTTCGCCGGTGAGCATCGATTCGTCGACGTGGCTCTGGCCGTCGATCACCACACCATCGACCGGCACCTTCTCGCCGGGGCGAACGCGCAGCACGTCGCCGGCCTGCACTTGCTCCAGCGGCACATCGGCCTCGCTGCCATCGGCGGCGATCCGCCGCGCGGTCTTCGGCGCCAGCCCCAGCAACGCCTTGAGCGCCGCCCCGGTGCGCCGCCGCGCGCGCAGTTCCAGGAAATCGCCCAGCGTGACCAGGGTAACGATCACCGCCGCCGATTCGAAGTACACCGCGACGCGGCCATGCATGTCGCGGAAGCCGTCGGGGAAGATTCCCAGCAGCGCGAACGCCACCGCGCTGTACAACCACGCCACGCCGGTACCCAGCGCGATCAGCGTGTACATGTTCGGCGACCACGGCTTCAGCGAGCGCCAGCCGCGCACGAAGAACGGCGCGCCGCCCCACAGCACCACCACGCTGGCCAGCACCGCCTCGCCCCACGCGGCCACGCCATCCCACGGCGCGGGCAGATGCCAGCCGAACAGATGCGGCCCCATCGCCAGCGCAAACACCGGCAAGGTCAGCGCCACCAGCCACCAGAAACGCCGCGTCATCGCCCGCAGTTCGCCGCCATCGTCCTCGTCCAGCGAGGGCATCATCGGCTCCAGCGCCATGCCGCATTTCGAGCAATGGCCGGGGCCGACCTGCTGCACTTCCGGATGCATCGGGCAGGTGTAGACCGTGCCGGCTGGCGCGGCCGGCGCGGGCTGGCGTTCGCCCAGGTACGCGGCCGGATCGGCCACGAACTTCTCGCGGCAGCGCGCGGAGCAGAAGTGGTACGGATGACCGTCGTGTTCGGCGCGGTGCTGCGCGGTGTGCGGGTCCACGCTCATGCCGCAGACCGGGTCCTTCACCAGGTGTGCGCCATGCGCATCACCGTGCGCGGCGTGGTCATGCTCGTGCGTGGCAGTCGCGACCAGATAGCGCGCCGGCTCCGCCTCGAACTTCGCCTTGCAGCCACCGCAGCAGAAATGGAAGGTCTGCCCGTCGTGCACGGACTGATGCCTCGACGTGCCCGGATCAACCGTCATGCCGCAGACCGGGTCGGTCGCCGTCGAAGGCGTGTTATCGCTGTCGTGCCAGCACGCCTGCGCGTTCATGCCGCCACCTTGTCGTCGCTCAGCGCGCGCAGGATCGGACACTGCTCCGGCTTGCCGTGTCCGGGGCACGAGGCCACCAGTTGCGCCAGTCCATCGCGCACGCGCTGCAGTTCGGCGATGCGCTGCTCGATGGCCGCCAGCCGCTTTTCCGCCCGCCGCTTCACCGCCTTCACCCCGCGCTGGCGATCCGCCGACAGCGCCAGCAATTCGCGGATCTCCTCCAGCGTGAAGCCGAGATCCTTGGCACGGCGGATGAAGCGCAGCTGCGCCACCGTGGCCTCGCCGTAACTGCGATAGCCGGAAGCGCGCCGTTCGGGTTCGGGCAGCAGGCCTTCGCGCTCGTAATAACGGATCGTGTCGATCGCCACGCCGACGCGCCTGGCGACGGCACCGATGGTCAGGGAGGGAGCTTGGGTATCCATGCGGACAAGTCTAGACCATTGATCAAGGTCAAGAGTCAAGCAGTCGATGCGCGCCCTTCTCCAACGCGCGCCCACCCGCGCAACAACGCGCCATCAAGATGAACGCAAGCCACGGGTCTGAACAAAGCCGTGGCGCTTCCGTCACCTGCCCTCCCGTGTACTTGTCCACGGCGATTCCCCTGCCACCACGGTCCACATCGGAATCCGCAAGGAGAACTCATGAACAACGAACACGACATCAAGACCCTCAACAGCCTGATCGAAACCACCCTGGACAGCGCCGACGGTTACGCCGAAGCGGCCAAGGATGCGAAAAGCGAACCGCTGGTCTCGCTGTTCCGCGCGCGCTCCGGCGAGCGCCGCACCGCGGCGTCGGCCCTGCAGAACTGCGTGCGCTCGCTGGGCGGCAAACCCGAGGACGACGGCACCGTGCTGGCCTCGGCGCACCGGATGTTCGTCAACCTGCGCACCAGCCTCACCAAGGCCGACAACAAGGCCGTGGTCGACGAGGTCGAACGCGGCGAGGATCACATCAAGTCGAAATTCGAGGACGCGATGAAGGACGATGAGATCTCGCCCCATACGCTGTCGGTGATCGCCGATGTCTACACCTCGGTGCGCAACGGCCATGACCAGATGCGCGACATCAAGCAGGCGTTCCACGCCAGCTGATCGTGCCAGCTGACCGACTTGCGATTCGGCAACGAACGAAGGGCACCGAAGGGTGCCCTTCTTCGCGCGCATGCGCCCACGCCCGTCCGCCAGCCGACATTTCTTCCACATCGAAAGCGGCAGGCTGGACATCATGCTGAGCGATTTCCTCTCGACCTTGGCCGCTGATCCGTGGGCACGCCTTGGCCTGGCGCTGGTGGCCGGCCTGATGCTTGCCCTGCTCGTGCGCGTCGCGGCCTACGCCGCGCTGGACCGCGTGGCGGCGCGGCAACCAGTGCTTTCGGATCTCCTGCGCCGCGCCAGCGGTCCGATGGAGTGGGTGCTGCCACTGCTGGCGCTGGCGATCTGCCTGCGCACCTGGCCCGCCAGCGTCTCGCCGCTGTTCACCCTGCTGCAGCATCTCTCGCTGATCGCGTTGCTGGGCGCGTGTACGTGGCTGGTGGTGCGCTGCATCGGCGCGTTCGAGGACGCCGCGATCCGCAACCATCCGATGGACGTGGCCGACAACCTGCGTGCGCGCCGCGTGGTGACCCAGGTGCGCGTACTCGGGCGCACCGCCGACGTCATCGTGATCATCCTGGGCGCCGCGATCATCCTGATGACCATTCCCGGCGTGCGCCAGCTCGGCACCAGCCTGCTCGCCTCGGCCGGCGTGGCGGGCCTGGCGATCGGACTGGCCGCCAAACCCGTGCTGAGCAACCTGATCGCCGGCCTGCAGATTGCCCTGACCCAGCCGATCCGGCTCGACGACGTGGTGATCATCGAAGGCGAATGGGGCCGCATCGAGGAGATCACCGGCACCTACGTGGTGGTGCGCATCTGGGACGAACGACGGCTGGTGGTGCCGCTGAACTGGTTCATCGAAAACCCGTTCCAGAACTGGACCCGGCAGAGCGCGCAACTGATCGGCACGGTGTATCTCAAGCTCGACTACCGCACGCCGCTGGCGCCGCTGCGCGAGGAGCTGACGCGGCTGTGCGACCAGTCGGAACTGTGGGATCGCCGCGTCTGCATCCTGCAGGTGACCGACACCGACGAACACGCCATGCAGCTGCGCGCCCTGGTCAGCACCTCGGATTCCGGCCGTGGCTGGGACCTTCGCTGCCTGGTGCGCGAAGGCCTGATCGCCTTCATCCAGGCCCACTATCCCGACGCATTGCCGCGCTGGCGCGGCGAACTCAGTCGCGGCGGGCAGGCTCCGGACCTTCCCGATCCTGCCGTGCCGCCCGCGCAGCACAGCCCTTCGCCCGAGGATGAAGGACCACGGCGTCCGCATGACGACGACGCTGGCGCCACGCCGATCCGGGCGTGACCGCGTGACGCCCTACAGTGTTCGCAACGACCGGCGCAGGCCGGCCAGCGCCACCGAGATGTCCGCCGCATCACGCAAGACCGGCTGTTCGACCTTACGCTGGCAGCCAACCTGATCGTCGATCCAAACAGCGGTGCCAACCCGTACGAGATGCGCAACCGCCCGCTGACCAGGGAAGAAAAGGCACGCCTGCGGCACCTCAATGGCATGACGTTGCCGACTTCGGCGAAGGTGCTTCGCGCCAACGCCGAAGACCGGAGTTATAACCACCGACGAACCTTGTCCCGGAACATCGTCCGAGGAACGAAGCAGGCGCGGCCGGCGGACGCGTGCGCGCATCATATTGTCGCGTTGCATGCTTCAGCAGCGAAGCCTTCTCGCGACTTGCTTGTCGATTGCGGCATTGGCATCAACGATGTCGACGATGGGGGTTTCCTGCCCCGCTTCGACCACAAGCTGCCCGGCGATCCCGACGCGCCACGCCACAACCCGCACCACCACAGGGAATACCATTTGGCCGTATACGACAGACTGCAGGACGATGAGCCAAATGATGCCCGGACATGCCGCGCCACGTTGAAATCGCTGAAGACGGATATCTTGTCCGGCCTGCTTCCGCTCTGACGTGGACACTACCAAATGACGATCTGAGAATTGCGTTACACCCCCGTCAACGATCATGCGATCGTGGTTGCACTCGACAACGCCGACATACACGCCAAGTTGTTTCGCATCACCGGCCAGCCACTGCACTGGGACAAGGTGCCGCGCATCGGCCTTGAAGACCACTCGCGCAAAAAGCTTAAACGCCCGCCCGCCGACGTCAGTGCCATGGTGCCGGGTGCGCTCGTGTTGAACGCACATGCCTACGATGTACTTGGCCCGTTCCTCTCGAGATTCGGGCAACTGCTGGAGCTTAAGACCGAAACCGGCCTCGACCCGCGTGAGTTCTATAACGAAGCGGAACCCGGTACGCGGTATTTCTACAATGTCACCCACCTGCTCCCGTGCGTGGATCTCGAGCATTCGGCGCGAAACGACCTCGGACACATACGGCTGGAAGTGTTCGACACCACGAACGTGCCGATAGAGGCGACCGTTTTCAAAGACCCCGCGACAGCGAAGTCCCGCATCTATGTAAATGACGCCGGCAAGGCTCTCATCGATGAGCTGGTTGCCTCGGCTGGACTGACCGGAATCGAATGTGCTCCTCCCAGGCCAAGGCTGTAAGACGACGGCACAGAGCCTGTCAGTCATGTTGTATTGCCCGCCCCCTATTGCATGAGGACGCTGGCGTCCTCTGCCGTGGCATACTGGCACCACGCCAGGAACAATCACGCATTCACGAACAGCCAAGGACAGGCCATGACGAAGAAACCGAGCGATCTCCCGGCGACGGGTGCATTGGCACCCATGACGCAAGACCGGCTGCTCGACCTCACGCTGGCAGCCAACCTGATCGTCGATCCAAAAAGCGGTGCCAACCCGTACGAGATGCGCAACCGCCTGCTGACCAGGAAGGAAAAGGCGCGCGTGCGTTACCTCAACGGCATGACACTGCCGACTTCGGCGGAGGTGTTAAGTGCCAATGCCGAAGATCGGGGCTACAACCATCGGCGAACCTTGTCCCGGAACATCGTCCACGGAACCAAACAGCCGCGCCAAGTGGACGTGTGTGCTCATCACATTGTCGCTTGGCGCGATTCGGCAGCAGATCTTTCGCGCATACGGCTCTTCGGCTGCGGCATTGGCATCAACGATGCCGACAATGGGGTCTTCCTGCCCCGCTTCGCCAACAAGCTGCCCGACTATCCCAACGCACCACGCCACGATCCGCATCACCATCCTGAATACCATTTTGCGGTGTACGACAAACTACGGGACGTAGAGCCAGGAGATACCCATCAATGCCGCGCGACGTTGAAATCTCTCAGGGCGGATATATTGTCAGGCCTGCTCCCACTTTGACATGGATATTTTGATGAAAATCTGGGAATTGCGTTGCGCTTCCATCAACGATTACGCGATGACGGTTCCGCTCGATAAGAGTGACATGCGCGCCTACTTGTTTGATGTCAACGGCGAGCCGCTCAACTGGAAAAGGGTGCCCCACGTCGGCTTTGCCGATAGCTCGCGCAAAAAACATAAACGCCCGCCTGCCGACGTCAGTGTCATGGTGCCAGGTGCTCTCGTATTGAACGGTCGCGCCTACGCGGTACTTGGCCCGTTCCTCTCAAGATTCGGGCAGCTGCTGGAGCTCCGCACCGAAACCGGCCTCGACCCGCGTGAGTTCTATAACGAAGCAGAACCCGGTACGCGATATTTCTACAACGTCACCCACCTGGTGCCGTGCGTGGATCTCGAGCGTTCGGCGCGAAACGACCTCGGACACATACGGCTGGAAGTGTTTGACACCACGAACGTGCCGGTCGAGGCGGCCGTTTTCAAAGACCCCGCGACAGCGAAGTCCCGCATCTATGTCAATGACGCGGGCAAGGCTCTCATCGATGAGCTGGTCGCCTCGGCCGGACTGAGCGGTATCGAATGTGCACCGCCCAGGCCAAGGCTGTAAGACGACGGGCGCCTTGGCGCCCATGACGCAAGACCGGCTGCTCGACCTCACGCTGGCAGCCAACCTGATCGTCGATCCAAACAGCGATGCCGACCCGCACGAGATGCGTAACCGCCTGCTGGCCAGGAAGAAAAGACGCGCGGGGCCCTACCTCAACTGAACCCGGCAGAGCGCGTAGCTGATCGGCATGGTCCATATCAACTACCGCACACCGCTGGCGCCGCTGCGCGAGGAACTGACGCAGCTGCGCGCCCTGGTCAGCACCTCGGATTCCGGTCGTGGCTGGGACCTTCGCTGCCTGGTGCGCGAAGGCCTGATCGCCTTCATCCAGGCCCACTATCCCGACGCGTTGCCGCGCTGGCGCGGCGAACTCAGTCGCGGCGGGCAGGCTCCGGACCTTCCCGATCCTGCCATGCCGCCCGCGCAGCACAGCCCTTCGCCGGAGGATGAAGGACCGCGGCGTCCGCATGACGACGACGCTGGCGCCACGCCGATCCGGGCGTGACCGCGTGACCCCCTAGAGTTTTCGCAACGACCGGCGCAGGCCGGCCAGCGCCGCCGAAATATCCGCCGCGTCGATCACGCCGTAGCCGAAGGTCACCGCCGGCTCGACATCGCGTGTCATCGCGTAGTCGGCGGTGGCTTCCGCCCCGGCGGCGGCACGCAACACCACTGGCATGAGCTTCGACGCCCGCGCCGAGTCGCGCAGGCGCGCGGCCAGATGCAGACCGGCTTCGGACGGGATCGGCTGCAGCCATTCACCGAGCCCGCGCTGCAGACCGTCGAGCAAAGCCTCGCGCCGCGCGGCGTAGATCGGCCGCATGTGGCGCACATGCCGCGCCAGATGGCCGTCGCGGATGAAGGCGGCCAGCGCGGCCTGGGTGATGCCGTCGCAATGCGAGTCGACGCAGTGTTTGACCGTGACCAGCCCGCTGCGCGCCCACGCCGGCGCCACCACGAAGCCCTTGCGCAGCGAGGGGAACATGCTCTTGGAGAAGGTGCCGACGTAGAACACCAGGGCGTCGCGATCCAGCGTCTGCAGGGCATCCAGCGGGCGGCCGCCGAAACGGAACTCGCCGTCGTAGTCGTCTTCGACGATGACGGCGTGATGGCGGCGCGCGAAGTCGAGCAAGGCCGCGCGACGGCGCAGCGACATCGCCACGCCGGTGGGCGACTGGTGCGACGGGGTGACGCTGATGATGCGCACGTCCTCGGGCAGGCGCTCGACGCACAGGCCTTCGTCATCCACCGGCAACGGCACCAGCTGAGCGCCGGCTGCGGCGAACGCGGCGCGCACCGGCGGGTAACCCGGCTCCTCCACCGCCACCTTCGTCTGCCCCGGCGTGACCAGCAGGCGGGCGATCAGGTCGAACGCCTGCTGCGCGCCGGAGGTGACGATCACGTCGTCGGCGCTGCAGGCCACCGCGCGGGCGAACGCCACGTGCTGCGCGATCGCCTCGCGCAAGGCGGGGATGCCTTGCGACGGCGCATAGGCGAACGGTTCGCGCGCGCTCCTGCGCAGCGTCTGCGCCATCAGCCGACGCCAGACCTCGTGCGGGAAATGCCGGTGATCCGGAATGCCCAGGCGAAAATTGCGCTCGGGCAGGCTGCGCGCGGGCGACGGCTGCAGGAACGGCGTGCGCCACGCCGGCGCAAGACGCGATTCGTCCACGCCGGCGCGCGCTGGCCTCGACCGGCGCCGCGCGAATTCGGCGACCTGCGGCCGGGCGCCCTGGCGCGGCACCACATAGCCCTCGGCGATCAGCAGGTCGTAGGCGGCGACCACCGTATTGCGCGCCACGCCCAGCGCCTCGGCCACCTTGCGCGTGGCGGGCAGCGCAGCGTGCGGCGGCAGGCGGCCATCGAGGATCGCCGCGCGCAACTGCTGGTGCAGCGCCTGTGTAAGCGAGCCGGCGCCGCGCGGCAGCAGCACCGGGAACGGGAAAACTGGTTCCATCGAATCTCTCACGAATGGATCAACCAAGGGTCCAGATTATGCCTAGAGTCTGCACCGTACGGGCACCGCCCGCCCCAAGCGAGACCAGACCATGACGAAAGCCATCTGCGAAACCTGCGGCACCCAATACCCGAACACTCCTGGGCATTGCGCCGTCTGCGAGGACGAGCGCCAGTACGTCGGCGCGCACGGCCAGACGTGGACGACCCACCAGGCGCTGAAAGCCACCCACACACTGCGCATGCAGGACGAAGCCGGCGTGCTCGGCATCGGCCTGGCGCCGGATTTCGCGATCAACCAGCGCGCGCTGTACCTGCCCACCGACGCGGGCAACATCCTGTGGGAATCGCTGAGCCTGGTTACCGACGAAGCCGTCGCCGCGTTGCAGGCGCGCGGCGGGGTGGACCTGATCGCGATCTCGCATCCGCATTTCTACGCCTCGATGCTGGAGTGGAGCGAGGCGCTCGGCAACGTGCCGATCCTGCTGCACGAGGCGGACCGTGACTGGGTACGCCGGCCCTCGCCCAACGTGCAGTTCTGGCGCGGCGACGCGTACCGCCTGTCCGATGCGGTGACGCTGATCCGCAGCGGCGGCCATTTCCCCGGCAGCACGGTGCTGCACTGGAAGGACGGACCGCGGCCCGGCGGCGCGCTGTTCTCCGGCGACGCGCCGCACGTGGTGAGCAACCGCCGCCACGTCTCGTTCATGCACAGCTATCCGAACTTCACGCCGATGCCGCCCGAGGCCGTGCGCGGCATGCAGACGCGCCTGGCCGGCTACGCGTTCGAGGACGTCTACGGCTTCACCTGGGGCCGCAACATCATCGGCGGCGGCCGCGCAGCGGTGGATGCCTCGTTCGACATCTACCTTTCCGCCATCGCCGCCTGAGCCACGCCCATGACCACGCCATCCACCCGCCTGCACGACTACCTGCCCGCCCGCTTCAGCACCGCCGCCGCGCGGCACTGGGTGCCCTCCTCCAGCCCCGGCAAGTCGTCCAGCCCGCTGCGCTTCTTCGCCGACGACCGCGGCTTCGTCGAACTGCTGCGCATGGAACCGGGCACGGTGATGCCGCTGCATCGCCACACCGGCGAGATCCACGCCTACAACCTCAGCGGCACCCGCAAGCTGTGCACCGGCGAGCTGATCGGTCCCGGCGATTACGTCTACGAACCGCCGGGCAACACCGACTGGTGGAAAATCGTCGGCGACGAGCCGATGCTGGCGCTGGTGATCGTGATGGGCACGGTCGAGTTCCTCGGCCCCGGCGGCGTGGTGACCGGACGTGCATCGGCCAGCAGCCAATGGGCGGAGTACGAACGCCATTGCCGTTCACTGGGCGTGGCGACGCCGGACCTCCGCGATCGTTGAACGCAGCCACGGCGGCGACAGCAGGCTTCCCCGCCGTGTCGAAATCGCCGCGCGCCGATCGTCGTCCGGATGAAGAGCACCGTCGCTCCCCGCCGCCACCACCGGAAAACCCCCATGCCCAAGATGATCTTCGTGAACCTGCCGGTCGCCGACCTCAGGAAGTCGATGGACTTCTATGCCGCCATCGGCTTCGTCAACAACCCCCACTTCACCGACGACACCGCCGCGTGCATGGTGTGGAGCGAGACCATCCACGTCATGCTGCTCACCCACGCCAAGTGGCGCACCTTCACCGAGCGGCCGATACCGGACGCCGGCGCCAGCGAGGTGATGCTGGCGCTCTCCCTCGATGACCGTGCCGCAGTCGATGCCATGAACGACACGGCCGCGGCGAACGGCGGCACGGCCGACATCAATCCCGTGCAGGAACACGGCTTCATGTACGGCCGCGACCTGGCCGATCCGGACGGCCATGTGTGGGAAGCGTTCTGGATGGACCCGGCCGCCATCCCGGGTTGAGTACGCCGGAGCGTTGCCAGGTCATCGATCGCCCCCTGCATCAAGCCGAAGCCGGCCGCCGCTTGCCGCCGCCGGCGACGCGCTTGGCCGGCGCGCAGCTGCCGCCGGACTGGCTGCAGCAGTGATCCGTGAGATAGCCGATCAGGTCGTTCATCACCTCGATCACCGGCGCGTAATAAATGTAGCGCCCGCTCTGCCGGCTGCTCACCAGGCCGGCATGCGACAGCTCCTTGAGATGGAAGGACAGCGTGGCGTTGGGCAGGCCCAGCTTTTCCGCGATCGCGCTGGCCGCCAGTCCCTCCGGCGCGTGCTCGATCAGCAGTCGGTAGACCGCGAGGCGCGACTCCTGGGCGAGCGCGGCGAGGATGGTGATGGCCTGCTTGTTCTGCATGGTGCTGCTCCAGCTGTCTATGCCGATTCATACCAGCGTTTGCTGCGATTGACGATGCGCACCACCGACAGCATCACCGGCACCTCGATCAGCACGCCCACCACGGTCGCCAACGCCGCGCCGGAATGCACGCCGAACAGGCCCACCGCGGTGGCCACGGCCAGCTCGAAGAAGTTGCTGGCGCCGATCAGCGCCGAGGGACCGGCCACGCAATGCGGCACGCCGAAGCGGCGATTGAGCCAGTACGCCAGGCCGGCGTTGAAATACACCTGGATCAGGATCGGCACCGCCAGCAGCGCGATGATCGCTGGCTGCGCGAGGATCTGCCGGCCCTGGAAACCGAACAGCAGCACCAGGGTGGCCAGCAGCGCACCCAGCGACACCGGGCCCAGCCGCTGCAGCAGCTGCTGCAACCGCGTCTCGCCGCCGTGCGCCAGCAGCCGACGCCGCAGCAGCATGCTGAGTGCCACCGGCACCACGATGTACAGCAGCACCGACAACAGCAACGTATTCCACGGCACCGTGATCGAGGAGATGCCCAGCAGCAGCGCCACGATCGGCGCGAACGCCACCACCATGATGGCGTCGTTCAGCGCCACCTGGCTCAGCGTGAACGTCGGCTCGCCACGGCACAGGTTGCTCCACACGAACACCATCGCCGTGCACGGCGCGGCGGCCAGCAGGATCAGGCCGGCGATATAGGAGTCGAGCTGCGCCGCCGGCAACTGGCCGGCGAACAGGTGGCGGATGAAGATCCAGCCCAGCAGCGCCATCGAAAAGGGTTTTACCGCCCAGTTGACGAACAGCGTGACGCCGATGCCCTTCCACTGCCGGCGCACGCCGCCCAGCGCGCCGAAGTCGATCTTCAGCAGCATCGGGATGATCATCAGCCAGATCAGCCCCGCGACCGGCAGGTTCACCCGGGCCACCTGCATGCCGCCCAGCGCCGCAAAGCCGCCGGGCAGCAGCTGGCCCAGCAGCGTGCCGGCGACGATGCACAGCAAGACCCATAGCGTGAGCCAGCGCTCGAAGAAGCCGATGCGGGCGCCGTCCGAGGGAACCGCGCGGGTCGCGATTGCCTGATTCATGCGTCTGCTTCTTCGCCGATGCTGCTGCCGATGCGGTCAAGCGCCTGTTTCAGCTCCTCGCGCCCCATCGTTTCCACCGGCAGCTGCAGCAACGCCGTGATCCGCCGCACGATCAGCGCGCGGGCATGCCGGAACGCCGCCGCGGCGTCCGCACCCTGGGCCGCGGCCGGATCGGGCAGGCCCCAATGGCTCTGCACGAAGTCGCCGAACAGCACCGGGCAGCTCTCGTTCGCGGCGTTGTCGCAAACCGTGATCACGATGTCCAACGGCGGCGCGCCCGCCTCGGTGAAGCGGTCCCACGACTTGCTGGCGAGCCCTTCGGTGGCGATGCCATGGGCCTTCAGTTCTTCGATCGCCCGGGGATGGACGCGCCCGGTCGGCCGGCTGCCGGCGCTGAACGCCGCGAAGCGACCCTTGCCCAGGTGATTGAGGGTGGCCTCGGAAAGGATGCTGCGGGCCGAGTTGCCGGTGCAGATGAACAGGACGCGACACGGATGCATGGCGGCGATTCCGGATTGGTTTCCATATTTCCATAATGATAGAATCATCAAACCAAGGCAACAGGAACCGCACCGTGCCGATCCAGGATCTGCCCCATATCGCCGCCGAAGCGCTGGACACGCCCAGCCTGGCCAAGCTGGCCTTGCCGGCCGACGCCGACCACCCGCCGCGCATCCTGATCCTGTACGGCTCGCTGCGCCCGCAATCGTTCAGCCGCAAGCTGGCGCTGGAAGCCGAGCGCATCCTGCGCCAGTTCGGCGCCGAGACGCGGGTGTTCGACCCGCACGAATTGCCAATGCTGGACAGCGTGCCGGCCAGCCATCCCAAGGTGCAGGAATTGCGCGCGCTGTCGCTGTGGTCCGAAGGCCAGGTATGGGTCAGCCCCGAGCGGCACGGCACGATCACCGGTGTGTTCAAGAACCAGATCGACTGGCTGCCGCTGGAAGACGGCAGCGTGCGGCCCACGCAGGGGCGCACGCTCGCGGTGATGCAGGTCAGCGGCGGCTCGCAGTCGTTCAACGTGGTCAATGCGCTGCGCGTGCTGGGCCGCTGGATGCGCATGGTGACCATCCCCAACCAGTCCTCGGTGGCCAAGGCCTGGCAGGAGTTCGACGCCGACGGCCGCATGAAGCCGTCACCGTTCTACGACCGCGTGGTGGACGTGATGGAGGAGCTGTTCAAGTTCACCCTGCTGGTGCGCGGGCGCAGCGACTACCTGGTCAGCCGCTACAGCGAACGCAAGGGCGCCGCCGCGGCGCGTGCACTGGCGGCCGCGGCCGAGGTACTGGAAAGCGCGGCGACGGCGGGCAAACCCGCTTGCTGCAGCAGCGGAACATGTTGAGCCCGCAACTCACGCCCGCCGCAACCGCCAACTAGGCCGGCGCATCCTCCGCCGCCACGAAGCCGCCGGTCTGCCGTTTCCACAGCCGCGCGTACAAACCCTCGCGCGCGATCAGTTCGGCGTGCGTGCCGGTCTCGACGACCTGTCCCTTGTCCAGCACCACCAGTCGGTCCATCCGGGCGATGGTGGACAGGCGATGGGCGATGGCGATCACCGTCTTGCCCTGCATCAGCAGGTCGAGACTTTCCTGGATCGCCGCTTCCGCCTCGGAGTCGAGTGCGCTGGTGGCCTCGTCCAGCACCAGGATCGGCGCATCCTTCAGCAGCACGCGGGCGATCGCGATGCGCTGGCGCTGGCCGCCCGAAAGCTTCACGCCGCGCTCGCCGACCAGGGCGTCGTAGCCGCGGCGGCCTCCGCCATCGCTCAAGGCGGGAATGAACTCGTCGGCGCGGGCCTTGCGTACCGCTTCGGCAACCTGCGCCTCGCTGGCGTCCGGACGTCCATACAACAGGTTGTCGCGGATCGAGCGATGCAGCAGCGAGGTGTCCTGGGTGACCACGCCGATCTGCGAACGCAGGCTTTCCTGGGTGACGCGGGCGATGTCCTGGCCGTCGATCAGGATGCGCCCGGCCTCGAGGTCGTACAGCCGCAGCAGCACGTTGACCAGGGTGGACTTGCCCGCGCCGGACGGCCCGACCACGCCGATCTTCTCGCCCGCGCGCACGGCCAGGTCGAGTCCAGCGATCACCCCGCCCTGCTTGCCGTAGTGGAAATGGATCTGCTCGAAGCGCACCGCGCCGTCGGTCACCGCCAGCGGCACCGCGTCGTCGCGATCCTGCACCGCGCGCGGCTGGGCGATGGTGGTGATGCCGTCCTGCACCGTGCCCACATCCTCGAAGATGCCGTTGACCACCCACATGATCCAGCCGGACATGTTGTTGATGCGGATCACCAGCCCGGTCGACAGCGCGATCGCGCCCACCGTCACCCGACCCTCGCTCCACAGCCACAACGCCAGCGCCGAGGTGCCCACGATCAGGAAGCCGTTGAGGGTGGTGATGCTGGCGTCCAGCGCGGTGGTGATGCGGGTCATCCGGCGCAGCTTGTCGGTCTGATCCATCATCGCCTCGGCCACGTAGGCTTCCTCGCGGCGCGTATGCGCGAACAGCTTCAGCGTGAGCACGTTGCTGTAGCCGTCCACGATCCGGCCCATCAGTTTCGAGCGCGCCTCCGAGGCCTTCCACGAGCGCTGCTTCAGCCGCGGCACGAAGAAC
The DNA here is from genome assembly GCF_016889805.1 of Rhodanobacter sp. FDAARGOS 1247. Classification (NCBI taxonomy): domain Bacteria; kingdom Pseudomonadati; phylum Pseudomonadota; class Gammaproteobacteria; order Lysobacterales; family Rhodanobacteraceae; genus Rhodanobacter; species Rhodanobacter sp. FDAARGOS 1247. The sequence goes on along the minus strand of NZ_CP069535.1, from coordinate 1,571,451 downwards.
GCCAGCAGGCCCACGTAGGCGAACACCCAGGCGAACAGCGGCGCGGCCAGCCAGAAATCCGCCTGGGCGAACAGCACGATGGCGCTGCCGGTGTAGATGCTGACGTACCAGATCGCATCGACGATCTGCACCGCCGATTCGCGCAGCGCACCGCCGGTCTGCATGATGCGGTTGGCGATGCGGCCGGCGAAATCGTTCTGGAAGAAGCCCAGGCTCTGGCGGATCACGTAGCGATGGTTCTGCCAGCGGATGCGGTTGGTCAGGCTGGGCACGATGGCCTGGTTCACCAGCAGGTCGTGCGTACCGATCGCCAGCGGCCGCGCGATCAGCGCCACGAAACCCATCCACAGCAGTTCGTTGCCGTGCTGCCGGAAGAAATCCGCCGGCGGCGCGCCCCTGGCCATGTCCACGATGCTGCCGATGAAGCCGAACAGCGACACCTCGATGATCGCCACCACGAAACCCAGCACGATCGCCACGGCGAACACCGGCCACACCTGGCGCAGGTAGAACGCGTAGAAGCGCCACACCGACTGCGGCGGCATGCCGTCGACGGGTTCCTTGAACGCGTCGATGAGGGACTCGAACCAGCGGAAAATCATGGAGAACCCGGATGTTGACGGGCGTGTATTGTGCGGCAAGTCGGCGGCATGCTCACGGGCGGGCAATATCGAAGCTGGTCGACGCAGGCCCAATCTGAACGCCAGCCACGCCGGCGAGCGCTTGCCGGCACGCCGCGATTGACCACCCGCGGACGCGCTCCGATCATGCGCGGATGTCCAGACTGCCTCGCCTCGCCTTCTCCCTCCTGCTGATCTTCGGTGCCGCCACCCTGCATGCGCAGGACAGTGCCGCAGCCGATACCGCGGCGGTGTCGCCGGCACAGGCGCTGGACCAGCTGGGCAGCCAGCTCGACGAAGTGAAGCTTGCACTGAAGAACTCCACACCCGATGCGCCGCTGGCCGACCTGCGCAGCACCGCGCTGGCCGTGCAGGATCAGTCGCGCCAGCTCACCGCCAGTCTCGCGCCGCAGATGACCGCCTTGCAGGCCCAACTGGCCGTGCTGGGTCCGGCGCCGGCGAAGGGAGCACCGGCCGAAGCGCCGGAAGTGGCGGCGCAACGCCGGAAGCTGGACAAGGCGCAGGCCGACCTCGACGCGCAGATCAAGCAGTCGCAACTGCTCAACCAGAACGCGATGCAACTGGCCGCGCAGATCACTGGCCTGCGCAACGACCAGTTCCAGGCGCGGCTGGCCTCGCGCACGCCCACGCCATTCAGCCGTGCGTTCTGGGCCGGCCCCGTGCGCACCTTTCCCGATGACCTGGTGCGCCTGAAGCGCCTGGGCTCGCGTTTCACCGCGGCAGTCAACGATGCCTGGCAACCGCCGAACCGGCAGCCGCTGCTGTGGTGCCTGGCCGCGGCCGTGCTGCTGCTGGCCGGCGGCCGCTGGCTGCTGGAGCGCCTGCTGCTGGCGCTGGCCGCCCGCCATGTGCCGGACGGACACCTGCGGCGCAGCGCGATGGCCACCGCGGTGGCGCTGACTGCCGTGCTGACGACCGGGCTCGCCGCCCAACTGGCCTACACGGGACTGAACTGGAACGACGTTCTCGACGACGACACGCAAAATCTGATGACGTCCCTGGTGCGGCTGGTCTGCCTGGCCGCCTTCATCACCGGGCTGGGTCGCGCCCTGCTGTCGGTACGGCGTCCTTCCTGGCGTTTGCCCGCGCTGTCGGACCTCACCGCGCAATGGCTGCAGCCGTTTCCGTGGCTGCTTGCCGCCGCAGCGCTGTTGGCCGGGATGGTCGAGCGCACCACCCGCACGATCGGCACCAGCCTGCCCGCCACCGTTGCCACCCGCGGACTGTTCGCCCTGGTCATCAGCGGGCTGATCGGCGCGGCGTTGTGGCGCCTGCGCCGCAGCCGCAGCGAACTGGCCCGGGACGGCGGCGAGCCCGTGCAGCGACCCGTGTGGGTCAGCCTGCTGGTTGCGGCGGCCTCGCTCGGCGTGGTGGTCAGCTGGCTGTGCGTGGCCACCGGCTTCATCGCGATGGCCTTCTTCCTGGCCAGGCAGATGCTCTGGGTCGGCCTGATCTTCGCCACCACCTACCTGCTGGTCCATTTGCTGACCGACCTGATCAACACCTTGCTGTCGCCACGCGGGCGGGGCGGCCAGCGGTTGCAGGCCAGCCTGACCCTGCCGTCGCACAAGCTGGAACAGGCCAACGTGCTGCTGGTGGGCATCGTGCGCGTGGGCCTGGTGCTGGTGGCGCTGGCCACCGTGCTCACCCCGTTCGGCGCCGGCCCGGGCGATCTGCTGGTGAGCGCCCGGCAGACCCTGGGCAACCTGAAGCTGGGCGAGCTGCCGATCAACCCGGCCAGCATCATCACCGCCGTGCTGGTGCTGCTGGCCGGCGTGCTGGTGCTGCGCGTGCTCAAGCGCTGGCTGCGCGAACAGTTGCTGCCCAAGTCCGCGATGGATCGGGGCATGCAGGAATCCATCATCACCCTGCTCGGCTATCTCGGCGGGCTGCTGGTGGTGGTGCTGACCCTGGCCGCGCTGCAGGTGGACCTCAAGAGCATTGCGTGGATCGTCAGCGCGCTGTCGGTGGGCATCGGCTTCGGCCTGCAGGCGATCGTGCAGAACTTCATCTCCGGCCTGATCCTGCTGGTCGAGCGGCCGGTGAAGGTTGGCGACTGGGTCAGCCTGTCCAGCGACGTCGAGGGCGACATCCGCCGCATCAACGTGCGCGCCACCGAAATCCAGATGTGGGACCGCTCCACCGTGATCGTGCCGAACTCGCAGCTGATCACCCAGAACGTGCGCAACGTCACCCAGGCCAACGCCCTGGGCCGCGTGCAGATCAAGCTGCCGATGCCGCTGGACACCAATGCGGGCAAGGTGCGCGAACTGGTGCTGGGTATCCTGCGCGCCCACCACGGCACGCTGGCCACGCCGGCGCCGTACGTGCAGCTGGAAAACGTCACCGCCGGCGCGATGACCTTCAACTGCGTGGCCTACGTGGGCAGCCCGCGCGAGGTCGGCGGCGTGAAAAGCGATCTGCTGTTCGAGATCCTCGAGCGCCTGCGCAGCGAGAAACTGCCGATGAGCAGTCCGCAAAGCATGCTGGTCCGCACGCTGCCGCCGCTGGACGAGAGCATCGACGGCCAGGGGTGAGCGGCTGGCCGCTTCGACTTCGCGCCTGCGGCACTACGCCCAGCCCGAACGGAACGGGGAACGACAGCCGACGGAAGCGCGGACTGTTCGATCGCGCTAGCCTGAGCGCACTCTTCGCAACGGAGTCAGCAGCATGATCTCGACCCCTGTTTCGGGCAGCACCATCATTCCCTGCCTGCGCTATCGCGACGCGCACGCGGCCATCGACTGGCTGTGCAAGGCGTTCGGCTTCACGAAAAACGCCGTGTACGAAAACGACCAGGGCGGCGTGGAGCACGCCCAGCTCACCTACGGCAACGGCATGGTCATGCTCGGCGAGGTACGCGACAACGCGTTCGGCCGGCACATCGCCCAACCGGACGAGATCGGCGGTCGCGAGACCCAGTGCGCCTGCGTGATCGTGACCGACTGCAAGGCGCACTACCTGCAGGCCAGGGCCGCCGGCGCGGTGATCGTCGACGACTACGCCGAAATGGACTACGGCGGCGCCGGCTACAGCTGCCACGATCCGGAAGGCCATCTGTGGTATTTCGGCAGCTACGATCCGTGGCAGCCCGCACCGGGTTGACGCCCGGCGCCTGGTAGCCGCAGGCCGGCGCTTGGCCGGCCTGCACTCACTGCTGCAACGGCACCGGTCAGGGTGCGGCGACGGGTTTCAGTTTCGAATCCGGTCGTGCGATCGCATACATTTCCCAGCTGATCTGCTTGAGCAGTCCCATGCGGTCCTTGCCCACGACGTACAGGTCGAAGTGGGTGCGCTCAGGCAGGAAATGGAAATCCGAGCTGGCGTGCAAACCGTCCAGCACCGCCTTCAGGCGGTGCGCGGCGCCGTCGAGGTAGAACGTGTCGGCGGTGCCCACGTAGAGATGGATCTTGCCATCGAGATCGGCCTTCAGCTGCGGCCAGTTGAGCTGGACAAGGTGAGCGATGTCGTAGTGGTCGCGCCAGTAGGCGACCACCGCCGGATCGACCGCGCCGGTGTCGCGATCGAACATCGGCATCGGCCGGCCATCCGCTCCGCGCGGGGAGAACACCCAGTCGAACGAGGCCATCTGGCCGCCGTATTCGCCCAGCACGCGTTCGAGCCTGGCGAAGTCCTCGAAGCTGGCCAGCACCTTGCCCTTGTCGCGCACCAGCGGATACGCCGTGCCGTCAGCGCGGCGATAGACGTTGGCATGGGGCGCGTACAGATCCACGCCGGTGAAGTCATGGAAGTCGCTGGAGTCCGGCGAGGTCGACCAGGTGCCGCCGAACACCTTCGGGTAGCGGGTCTGCAGCCACAAGGTGGCCCAGCCACCGGAGGAGTGGCCGTTGAGGAAACGGCCGTTCGCCTTGCCGTCCATCCGGTAGCGGGACTCCAGCTGCGGAATCAGCTCGGTGGTCAGCGCCTGGCCCCACGGGCCGTTGTTGACCGAGTCGGCAAACTCGTGGGTGCCGGTGGCGCTGGACTCGTCCAGGAACACCCAGATCATCGGCGGCATCTGTCCGCTGCTCATGCTCTGCCACACGCGGGCGATGCTGCCGGTGAAACGATCGGCATTGCCGCCGAAACCGTGCGTGCTGTAGACCACCGGATAACCCGACGCCGCGTTCGTGTCGTAGCCGGGCGGCAGCACCACCCAGCCGCGCATGTGGATCGGCCGCCCCCAGAACGCGCTCAACGCAGGGCTGATGAAATCGATCGGGCGGGAATGGCTGCGCGCGTCGGGCAACGCCTTGCGTACTTCTTCGGGCGTGGACGGCGACAGCGTCCACGGCGCGTCCGCCGGCAGCGCGCGGGCCAGTTGCAGGGTCGGCGTGGTGCTGGCCGGAAGATGCATGCGCACCACGTCGCTGACCAGGTCGCCCGCGCCACGTCCGCCGTAGTTGTAGTCGTGGTTCACGTCCAGCACGGCCTGGACCAGATAGTCGCCCGGTGGCAGCTGCGACCAGCCGGCCGGAAAGGCCAGTGCGTCCGCGTCGATGTCCACGCCCTGCCCCGGCACCAGCCGGCTGACCTCGCGCGCGGCCACCGATGCCTGGGTGGCACCGAACGGGCTGGCGTCGACTTGCTCGACCTTGCCGTCCTTGGCCGCTGCCGTGGCAGCCTTGGCGTCCACCGCAAACAACAGCAACCGTCCCGATGTTGGCTGGGTCAAGGCTTGACCCAATTCGACATGGAACGGGCTGTGCGCCACCGGCGCCTCGGTGCGCGCCACCGCCACGCTGGCGAACAGGCCGCAGCCCAACACGATCGCCGCAACACGCAAATCACGCATCTCCACGTCCCCCGGGGTTGGCAAGCATCAGCCGGGGCGCGATTGCCCCGGCCGCAGAGCATCGTCAGTCGGCGTCCGGCTTCGCGTCGACCGGCACCATGCGCAGGTCCTGGAAGTCGAAGCTGAAATCGGTCAGCGGCGAGATCGGCTGCATGCGCATTTCGGTGATATGGCCGTCCACATCCAGGTCGAAATTGACGAAGGCGTCGGCGTTCAGCGTGCGATCGTCCCAGCGCACGGTGAAGGTGTCGTGCTGCCACGGCGTCATGGTGCCGACCAGTTGCGCGGTCTTGGAGAAGCGCAGTCGCAGCTTGCCGTTTTCGCGACTGACGATGACGTCGCCATACCACTGATCACGATAGGTGCCGGCGTACTTCGCCAGCGCCAGCGACGGCTTGCTGTGCCGGTCGCGCGCCGCCTCATGCTTGGCCAGGCTGTCGTCGGCCTTCGCCTCGGATTTCTTCACCGCACTGTCGTACACGGCCACCCAGTCGGTCTTCTGGTCCGGATTCAGATACGCATCCAGCACCCGATAAGTCACGGCGTTGAACGCGGCGCCGGACTCGGCATTGGTCAGCACCACCACGCCCAGGTTCTGTCCCGGCACCAGGGTCACCCGCGACACCATGCCCGGCCAGCCGCCGGTGTGCCAGACCAGTTTCTGGCCCCGGTAGTCGGACAGGAACCAGCTTTCACCGTAACCGGAGAAGTTCGGCGTCAGCGCCGCCATGGCGGGAACCGACGGCTTGCCCACCCGGATCGGGGTGAGCATGCTCCACATTTCCTGGTGCGCCTTGTCGGAGAACAGGCGCTGCGGCTTGCCGTCGCTGCCGGTACCCGGCAACACGCCGCCGGCCAGCTGCACGTTCATCCACTTGGCCAGGTCGTGCACGCTGGAATAGATGCCGCCGGCGCCCGGATCGTTGAGCCACGCCATCGGCGGCACCGGCTGCATATCCTTGAAGTCGGCCTTGGCATGCCCCATCGCCACGTCCATGCCCGGCTTCAGGTAGGTCATGTCGACCAGCGACTCGTCCATGCCGACCGGCTGGAACAGGTGTTCGCGCACGTAGTCGGCGTAGCTCTGGCCGGAGGCCTGCTCGATCACCAGGGTCGCTACCGCGAACAGGATGTTGTCGTAGGCATAGCCGCTGCGGAAGCCGTTCTTGATCGGCACGTGGGCCAGTCGCTGCACGACTTCCTTGGTCGAGTACGAAGTCGGCGGCCAGTACAACAGGTCGCCGGCGCCCAGGCTCAATCCGCTGCGATGCGCCAGCAGGTCGCGGATGCGCATTTCGTGCGTCACGTAGGCATCGGACATGCGGAACCACGGCAGGTGGTCGATCACCCGGTCGTCCATCTTCAACTTGCCCGCGTCGGCCAGCTGCTGCAGCGCGGCGGCGGTGAACGCCTTGGTGTTGGAAGCGATCGCGAACAGCGTGCGCGCGTCGACCTTGTCCGGCTTGCCGATTTGGCGCAGGCCGAAGCCCTGTTCCATCACCACCTTGCCGTCCTTGACGATGGCCACCGCGATGCCGGGCACGTCGAAGGTCTTGCGCGCGCTGTCCACGTAGGCGCCGAAATCCTGCAACTGCGCCGGCAGCATCGGCCGCGCGCGGTCGCCGGTGGATACCGGCGGCGGCGACTGCGCGGCGGGCGACTGCGCCGAGGCAGCCGTGGCGGAAACGAGCAGCGCGCAGCAAAGCGCCAGACGCAGGGAAAGGGGTCGCTGGGACATCGAAGACTCCGCCGGTGGTGATCGCCCAACTATCGCGGCAAATCCGGCGCAAGGCCAGCGCTGGAAGTCATGTCGGGTCCGCCCGGCTCGACGCCGCGCCGGCGACCGCCGATCATGGGCGATCGAAAGCGGACACGGAAACGCACATACGATGGACGCCATGCCGGAATGGATCGCGGCGCACGCGCTGCTGCTGTGGGCGCTGCTGTTGCTGCTGGCCCTGCTGGCCGGCGACCTGGCCTGGCAGCACAACGCGCGCTGGCAGCACCGCGCACGCCATCGGGGCGAGCCGGCGGTGGTGCTGCGCCGGCACGTCGGCCTGCTGCTGGCGCTGGTGCTGGCCCTGGCCTTCACCGCCATTGCCTTCGCGGTCAACGCGCAGCAAGGCGGCAGGCTGCCGGGTTTCGACACCGGGCTGGCCGAACAACTGCGCGCGCAGTTGCCGACGCCGGTACTGCGCGCGATCGCCATGCTCACCCACCTGGGCGACCTGCTGTGGGTGGCGCCGCTGTCCGCCGTGATCGCCGTGTTCTTGCTGTGGCGCAGACATCGGCGACTGGCTGGCGCGTGGATCATCGCGCTGTTCGGCATCCTGCCGATCAACGGCGGGCTCAAGGCGCTGTTCCAGCGGGTGCGGCCGCTGCATGACCACGGCTTCATCGTCGAGCCGGGCTGGAGCTTCCCCAGCGGCCACGCGTTCGGCGCGATGGTGTTCTACGGCATGCTGGCCTATGTGCTGTTGCGGCTGACGCCGCGTTTCCACCGCGCCATCATCGCCGCCGCCGTGCTGCTGATCGGGATGATCGGGATCAGCCGCATCCTGTTGCAGGTGCATTACTTCAGCGACGTGATGGCCGGTTATGCCGCGGGCGCGGCGTGGCTGGTGGTGTGCATCGTGGTCGCCGAAACCCTGCGCCAACCGCTGCCGGAGACATCACCATGAACGACCTGTTTGCCACCCGGCCCCAGCACGGCCCGACCGTCCGCGTGGGCATCGGCGGCTGGACCTACGCGCCGTGGCGCGACAACTTCTATCCGCCGAAGCTGGTGCAGCGGCGCGAGCTGGAATACGCCAGCCGCCAGCTGCGCGCGATCGAGATCAACGGCACCTTCTACGGCGCGCAGAAGCCCGCCACCTACGCGAAGTGGGCGAAGGAAACGCCGGAAGGTTTCGTGTTCTCGCTGAAGGCGCCGCGCTACGTGGTGGAAAGCCGGCGCCTGGCCGACGCGACCAGGGGCGCCAGCGGTTTCATCCATGGCGGCCTGGCGGAAATGGGCGACCGGCTGGGGCCGATCCTGTGGCAGTTGTCGCCGTCGCGGCCGTTCGACGCCGACGACCTGGACGCCTTCCTCGATACCCTGCCCCGCGAACTGGACGGCCAGCCGCTGCGCCACGTGCTGGAAGTGCGCCACCCCAGCTTCCTCGACGCCGCGTACGTGGAACTGGCGCGCAGCCACCGCATCCCTACCGTGTTCACCGATTCGCCGAAGTACCCGTCGCTGGCCGACCTCACCGGCGATTTCAGCTACGCCCGGCTGATGCGCAGCGAAGACGACCACCCCGCCGGTTACGCTCCGGCCGAGCTGGATCGCTGGGCCGGGCATGCACGCGACTGGGCCGCCGGCAATGACGTCGCCGAACTGCCGCACGTCGCGGCGTTGCAGAAAAAGGCCTCGCCGCGCGACGTGTTCGTGTTCTTCATCAGCGCCGCCAAGCACCGCAACCCGGCCGCCGCGATGGCGCTGCAAAAGCGCGTCGATGCCGCGGCGTAATCCGCAGGTCAGGCCGGCCGGTAGTAATCCACCTCGCGGTAACGCCGCGCATACAGGCCGAACGCCAGCGCGGCGAGCAGCGCGAACGCCGCGAAGAAGAACATCTGGAAGGCGGTGATGCTGAGCCCGCTGGTGGCGATCGACCCGGTTACCGTGTCGTTGCGCACCGCCGCGTTGGCCAGCAGCACCCACAGGTTGCCGACTGTGGTGGTGAGGTTCCAGAAGCTCATCACCACGCCCTTCATCGAGGTAGGCGCCTGGCTGTAGGCAAACTCCAGCCCGGTCGCCGACACCAGCACCTCGCCGAAGGTCAGCAGCGCATACGGCAGCACCTGCCACACGATGGAGAGCGGATCACCGCCGTCGATCACCATCTGCAACCCGCCCACCACGATCCAGGCCAGGCCGCTGAAGGCGATGCCCGCCGTCATCCGGCGCAGCGCGGTGGGCTCGTAGCCGAGCCGGCGCAACAGCGGATACAGCACGAAGTTGTTGAACGGGATCAGCAGCATCACCAGCAGCGGATTCAGCGCCTGCATTTGCGCGGGCACGAACCATGAAGGCATGGTCATCTCGCCACCCTGCACCACCCAGGTCGAGGCTTTCTGGTCGAACAGCGAGAAGAACGGCGTGGTCAGCGCGAAGATCACCAGCACCCGCAGCACGTTGCGTGCGCCATCGACGGCGTGATCCGGATGCAGGCCGCGCGCGCGATCCATCTGCAGCCACGCGCCGCCGCCCACGCCGCCGATCAGCAGCACCAGCGCGATGCATGCGCAGATCACGAAACCCAGCGACGGCACCAGCGCGAACGAAGCCAGCGCCAGAGCCACGGCCACCGCCGCGACCCACAAGCCGGGCCGCGCCTGGCCGGGCCGCTGCGCCAGCAAGGCGGTGCGGACCACCCGCGAGAATGCGTCCCGGTCGGGCGGCCCCGGCGGCACCATCACGTACTGCCTGCGGCCCAGCCAGAACACCACGGTGGCGATGAACATCAGGCCACCGGGAATGCCGAACGCGACCGCCGCACCGTAGTGGCGCAGGAACAGCGGCATCAGCAAGGACGCGAAGAACGAGCCGAAGTTGATGATCCAGTAGAACGCGTCGAACACCATCTTCGCCAGGTGCTTGTTCGACTGGTCGAACTGGTCGCCCACGAACGACGCCACCAGCGGCTTGATGCCGCCCGCGCCCAGCGCGATCAGCGCCAGCCCGGTGAAGAAGCCCAGCCGGTTGTGCTCGAAGATCGCCAGGCAGGCGTGGCCCGCGCAGTAGACCAGGCTCATCCACAGCACGGTGTTGTACTTGCCGAAGAAGCGGTCGCTGAGCCAGCCGCCCAGCAACGGGAAGAAGTACACGCCGATCACGAAGGTGTGGAAGATGTCCTTCGCCGCCAGGATGCGCTGCCCCTCGGGCATGTACAGCAGCAAGGTGGTGATCAGGAACGGCGTGAGGATGTTGCGCATCCCGTAGAACGAGAAGCGCTCGCAGCCTTCGTTGCCGATGATGTAGCCAATCTGCCGCGGCAAACGGCCCGTGGCGTGGTCGGGGGAAGTGCTCATCCAGACTCCAGGATTCGGGCGGACGGCGCGAAGGCTGCGTCCAGGGAAGCCCGAGTGTGCGTAATTTCCTGCGATGAAGGAAGCCGGCTAGTCCGCCGACGCTCCGGCGCCTGCTAAGCTCGCCGCGCCTTCTGCTGCTCCGCGAGCCCATGCGCCGACTCAAACCATTGCTCCTGCTGGCGATCGTCATTCTTGCAGTGACGATGTGGAACCGCCACGCCGGCACGCCGCGCACGATCGCACCCACCCCGACCCATGCGGGCGGCGAGGCTGCCACGCGCGCGCCGCAAGGCGCCGAGGCGGGCGACACCTCGGGCGACGCCTCGCTGCCGGCGCAGGCGCGCGAGATGGTGCAGCGGATCAACCGCGGCGGTCCGTTCGAGCACAGCCAGGACGGCGCCGTGTTCGGCAATTACGAAGGCCTGCTGCCGAAACAGCCGCGCGGCTATTACCACGAATACACGGTGGAGACACCGGGCGCACGCACCCGCGGTGCGCGCCGCATCGTCACCGGCGGCACGCCGCCGGCGGAGTGGTACTACACCGACGACCACTACCGCAGCTTCCGCCGCTTCGAGGTGGCGCGATGAGTGCGCAGCGTTTCGACCTGGACCTGACCCGGCCCAGCCAGAGCGGGGTGTACTTCGTCGGCGCCGACGACATCGACCGGCTCGATCGCGCCGCCACCCGCGACGACCTGTGCGTGTGCCGCACCGACCTGGCCGGCTGTCGCGACAAGGACGAACTGCTGCGCCGGCTGGCCGTGTCGCTGCAGCTGCCCGCCAGCTTCGGCTACAACTGGGACGCACTGGCCGACTGCCTGCGCGACCTGGGCTGGATGCCGTCGTGGGGCTACGTGCTGCTGTTCGAGCACGTCGACGAATTGCGCGAAGCGGCCGGCGCCGACTACGACATCCTGCTGGGCATGCTCGACGATGCCGCCACCTTCGGCGAAGAACACGATCGTCCCTGGTTCGCGTTCCTGGCGCTGCCCGACAGCGCGTTCGAGCCCGCCCACCCTCCCGCCTGAGCGCGGATCATCCATCCACGGCAAACCCATGCAAACCATCGAATTCGAACTGGAAGGCGACTACGTCGAGCTCAACATGCTGTTGAAGCTGGTCGGCCTGTGCGACAGCGGCGGCGCCGGCAAGGCGATCGTGGCCACCGGCGCGGTATCGGTGGACGGCAAGGTCGAGCTGCGCAAGACCTGCAAGATCCACGCAGGCCAGGTGGCCACCATCGACGACGTGGAGATCCACGTGCTGGCCGACCCGGAAGGCTACGACGACGGCCGCCCGCAGGCCCGCCGCCCCGGTTGAATCAGCCGCGCGGCAGTTCGTCCAGCCGGCGATCGAAGTCCGCGTCGACGGGAAGCCGCAGCAGGAATTCACCTTCCATCACCGCGCGCAACTCGGCCACGTCATGCAGGCGGCGGCGCACCGGTTCCTGGCCGATGCGACGCTCGGTGTAGTCGTAATTGAGCAGGCCCAGCCGCCGCTCCGCCGTGGTGCGCCCGAGCAGCAGGTTGCCCACGAAGCGCGAAGCGGCATGCGTCGACACGTAGTGGTTGGCCACCACGTAATCGACCATCGGCACCGGGTGCAGGTCGAAGCGGTACAACGTTCGCCACTCGCCACGGGACAGCGACTGCATGCGCCACTCGGCGTCGTGCTGCAGCAGGCGGAACGGCTCGTGGCCGGTGGCCTGCTCGACATCAGGAAGCAGGCGCAGCGCGCCGGTGAGCACGTGGCCACCGAAGCCCACGTCGACCAGCCAGCTCTCGCCAGCCAGCACGACGTGCAGCAGCATGTGGGTCTGCGGGGTTTCCAAGTCTTCCGGATGCCCCCACAGCACGCGGGCGATCAGGCCGCTGACCTCGAAGCCGATTTCGCGCAGCACGGCCTCGAACAGCAGGTTCTGCTCGAAGCAGTAGCCGCCGCGGCCTTCGTCCACCAGCTTGCGCTGCAGCGCCGCCAGGCCCAGCTCCACCGGCCGGCCCATCAGCGGGTCGAGATTGGCGAACGGAATCGAGGCCACGTGCGCGATGGCCAGCCCGCCCAGCGTGGCCAGGTCGACCGCAATCGGTCCGGTCCAGCCCACGCGGTGCAGATAGGCGTTCAGGTCGATGGCTTCAGGCACGCCGCTCTCCGGTCAGGTCGACGCCCATGGTAGCCAGCGCGCCGCGCGCCTGCATGTAACCGCGGATGAGCGGTGGGCGAATCACCAGGTGAGCGCGCAGAAACGACAGGCATCCGTTGCCGTCCGTTGTGCGTACCCCTCCATGCATGCCGTGCCTGTGCATGCCTTTCGTCCGCGAGGTTGCCCATGTTCCGCCATCGTGCGTTTCGCCTGTTCCCGCTTCTCGGCGCCATCCTGCTTACCGGCCTCGCCGCCTGCCAGCCCACGGCGGTTGCCGGCGAGCTGGCACGACTGCCCGCTCCCGCCGTCGATGCCGCCCATTCGACCGCGCACAACGAAGTCGCCGTGTTCGCCGGCGGCTGCTTCTGGGGCATCGAGGCGGTGTTCGAACGCATCAAGGGCGTGCAGCGGGTCACCGCCGGCTATTCCGGTGGCGACGCCGATACCGCGCACTACGAAGAGGTCGGCAACGGCGACACCGGCCACGCCGAATCGGTGAAGGTGGAATTCGATCCATCCCGGGTCAGCTACGGCCAGTTGCTGCAGGTGTTCTTCTCCGTCGCGCTCAACCCCACCGAGCTCAATCGGCAAGGCCCCGACAGCGGGGCGCAGTATCGCTCGGTGGTGTTCTACGCCAACGACGAGCAGCGGAAGATCGCCACCGGCTACATCGCCCAGCTGACCTCCATCAACGCGTTCGGCGCACCGATCGTCACCCGGGTGGTGCCGCTCAAGGCCTTCTATCCGGCCGAGGCTTACCACCAGCACTATTACGACCTGCATCCGAACAACCCGTACATCGTGTTCAACGATGCGCCCAAGGTCGCCCACCTGCGGCAGCTGTTTCCCGAGCTCTACCAGACTCCGCAACATCTGGTGGAAGTCCAGCTGCACTGAAGCGATCTGGCGCTGCATTGCCGATGTCTTCCCGCCTCGGGTTGCATGAGGCGGCACGGCCCCCATCTCGGAAGCTTCGCGCGTCATCGCGCGCTTCCGATATCCTCCCCACGTGCCGCCTCATGCCGCCCCTCCTGCTCCACCGAAGGAACTCGCCCGCAGCTTCCTGGGCGTGTTCCGCTACAGCGGTCGCGCGCTGGAGCTGGTGTGGAGCACCAGCCACGCGCTGACCATCGCGCTGGCCGCGCTCACCCTGATCGCCGGCCTGCTGCCGGCCGGCATCGCCTGGGTCGGTGCGCACATCGTCGATGCGGTGGTGACCGCCAGTCGCCTCTGGATCGCAGACGGCCACGCACCGCTGCGCCCGGTCTTCGAATGGGTGGCGCTGGAAGGCCTGCTGGTGGCGGCGCTGGCCGGCGCGCAGCGCGGTTTGTCGCTGTGCCAGTCGCTGCTGCGGGCGCAGCTGGGCCAGCGCGTCAACGTAATGATCCTGGAGAAGGCGCTGACCCTGGAGCTGGCGCACTTCGAGGACTCGGAGTTCTACGACAAACTCACCCGCGCCCGACGCGAGGCATCGAGCCGGCCGCTGTCGCTGGTGACGCGCACGTTCGGGCTGGGCCAGAACGCGATCTCGCTGCTCAGCTACGGCAGCCTGCTGTTCCAGTTCTCGCCGTGGGCGGTGGCGGTGCTGCTGCTGGCCGGCCTGCCCTCGTTCTTCGCCGAGACGAAATTCTCCGGCGACGCGTTCCGGCTGTTCCGCTGGCGCTCGCCGGAAACGCGCATGCAGCTGTATCTGGAAACCGTGCTGGCGCGCGAGGACCACGCCAAGGAAGTGAAGCTGTTCGGCCTGGGCCCGCTGCTGCTGCAACGCTATCGCGACATCTTCCACACCCTGTACCGCGCCGATCGCGACCTCGCCGTGCGCCGCGACAGCTGGGGTTTCGTGCTGGGCCTGCTGGGCACGCTGGCGCTGTACGGCGCCTATGCGTGGATCGCCGCCAGCACGGTGATGGCGCGCATCACCCTGGGCCAGATGACGATGTACCTGGCACTGTTCCGCCAAGGCCAGTCGGCGGTGTCGGCGATGCTGTCGGCGATCGGCGGCATGTACGAGGACAACCTCTACCTCTCCACGTTGTACGAATACCTGGAAACCCCGGTGCCGCCGGCGGCCGGCATGGCGCAGCGCGGCGCGAAGCCCGAGGACGGCATCCGCTTCGAGCAGGTCAGCTTCACCTACCCCGGCGCCGGCGAGCCGGCGCTGCGCGACATCGACCTGCACATCCGCCCCGGCGAATCGCTGGCCCTGGTCGGCCAGAACGGCTCGGGCAAGACCACCCTGATCAAGCTGCTCACGCGCCTGTACACGCCCGACCGCGGCCGCATCCTGCTCGACGGCACCGACCTGCGCGAGTGGGACGAGGGCGTGCTGCTGCAGCGCATCGGGGTGATCTTCCAGGACTTCGCGCGCTACCAGATGCGCGTGGGCGAGAACGTCGGCGCCGGCGACGTCACCCACTTCGACGACGAGGTGCGCTGGCGCGAGGCCAGCGACAAGGGCATGGCCAGCGATTTCATCGACAGCCTGCCGGCCGGCTTCGATACGCAGCTCGGCAAGTGGTTCAACGACGGGCGGGAACTTTCCGGCGGCCAGTGGCAGAAGATCGCCCTGGCCCGCGCCTTCATGCGCTCACGCGCCGACATCCTGGTGCTGGACGAACCCACCGCCGCGATGGACGCGCAAGCCGAAGCCACCATCTTCGAACACTTCCGCGAACTCGCAGGCAACCGCATCGCGATCCTGATCTCGCACCGCTTCTCCACCGTGCGCATGGCCGACCAGATCATCGTGATCCAGGACGGCCGCATCATCGAACGCGGCAACCACGAGCAGCTGATGGCCGAGGACGGGCATTACGCGCACCTGTTCTCGCTGCAGGCGCAAGGGTATCGGTGAGGTCGTGACGACCGTGGCAACCACTCAGTCGTAGTAGCCTCGCGCAACCACGAGCACGCTTTCCGCCGGGGCTTTCGGGTCGCCTTCCGCATGCGGCGCGTAAAGGCCTAGCCCCAGCGCCAGGGAGATCGCGCCGTCGACCTCATGCTGCAGCTGAGGGTCCCTGGACTTCAGGTACTTCACGGCCTCGTCGAAACCCATGCCCAACAAGTTGATGCCGTAGAGTCCAGCCGCTGCCGGCGAGGCAAGTTCGATCGCCTCGAGATGTCCGGCCCTGTCGTAATGGGCGAACAATCCCACTTCGACGAAGTGGTCAATGGGATGCGCGGCATCCGGGCTGCGCTTGAACGAGTTGAACCTGGCATGCAGCAGGGCCCTGACTTGCGACGCGGACATTCCGAAGAGAAGACGATCCACGCCCTTGTGCAAAGCGATCACGCATTCCATCGGATGCCTGCCTCCCGCAACGCCAAATCGGTATCCGGCATCACTCGAACAACAATTTTCGCAAACGATCCTGGGTTGGCCCGCTGCTTTCGTCATTGAAAGGCGTTTCCGCGGCAACCATACGCAGTACGCCATGACGCATCTCGCTGGTTCGAAAGTCGGAGCACGCGAGCAATTTGTCCCGTCGAAACGTACCCCTGAGTGCCCAGAAACGGGGACCAAACCACATGACATGACCGACCATTTCGACGTAACCGCCTTTGAGGCTTCTTCGTCCAGGGTTGCCGGACGTATCGACGACCAGCTTTTGCAGCGGCGCAGGCAATCCGTTCGAAATCATCGGCAAGCCCGCCATACTCCTGCCTGCAACCTGATACTGAAGCGGATCTGCCGCGTTCTGCCAGAACGAATAGTCACTGTTTACGAGGCACGCCTGAACAAACCCTTCGCAGCCAAGCAAGGAGCCCACGACTTCCTGCCAGGCGGCAAGCGGGCAAGGTTCACCCATGCTGACCGTCACTGACTGCAGTTGAAACGCACGCATGGTCGAAAAGTGAATCGATACAGCGTCCGCCCCGATCTTGAAGGACGGCTTTCCCTCCATCGCAATCCTGCCGATGGCAGCCTGGGCTGGCATCGGCTCTTCGTAAAGCGTGACCGACTTGTCTCGCAGATGCAGGGCACCGATGAGTCGGTTGGCTGCATCGTCGGCAGCGAGCGAATCCATCGCAAAGATCAGCTCGACTTGCTCAGCGTTTTTGTTCATCAATTGAATTCCTTGACTATGACCGTGACGCCTTGGCGCTGACCGTAATCGATAAGCCCGGATGCCGCTTGCGCACCGCCGGGCTGAACCCGCAGATCGAGCACCATGTTCGCCGGTTGGCCGTCAACCGTGGCACCGTTGGTGGCGAGATCATCGATGTGGCTTTCCAGCCGTCCCAGCCATGAGGCACCTGTGGTGTCCACCGTTTTCAGGCTGACCAGCGTATCTCCTTGCTGAAAGTCCACCAGCGGAAAGTAGCCTCCCCGCTCAGCGCCCACGCGATACCAGCCATTGGCCGGACTGTATTCGGATTTCGCCAATCGGGATTCAATCGCGATTCCGCGCTCCCCGGGAGGCATGTCCCATACGCTTTTCTCCGTCCTTGTTTCCGGCTTTGGCGCCTCTCTTGTATTCCTTGGTGGAGCGTTTCGCCGAACGCGCGCGAAATCATCGGACGATTGCTCTCTCGCAGGCCTTGCTGTCGTCGACTCCTGACGGACAGGCCGCAACCGCGGGTCTGCCCTGAGCTTCGACTCATTTCGCAACAACCATTCGCCGAACTTGCGCCCCAAACGACCATTGCTGGCCTTTTCGGCGAGTTCCCGCATGCTGCCGCGCCCCTTGCTGACGTAAGCGACAATCGCCATCAACAACAGGACGAACATTGCCACGTGACCGCGGGCAAGCAGGCTGGCCGCATGCCGGATGGCGAAGGCATTGATGTGCGGTTGCCCCTGGGGCAACGGTGGCGGAGCAGCGGCCAGCCACGCTTCGCGAATACCGCTCCAATAGGTGCGCCCGATGGCTGGCAGGCCTTCCACGACGAATTCGGCCAACGCCTTCAGGCCCAGCACGGCGAGTATCCATTCGCCGGCTTCCGCGCCCAGCGCCGCACCCGCCACCGCACCCGGTGCGGCGCCGGCTCCGAAACCGCCGAAAAATCCCGCGACGCCACCGAGCAGCGCGCCGATGCCGGTGGTTGCGACCATGATCGCCAGGCATTCGGCCAGCAAGCGGGCGATCTCCCGGGCGATCGCGGCGACATCCAGATCATGAAAGTCGTGTTCGATCTGTTCGGCAGCCTGATGAGCCGATTGCGTCAATGCCTCCCTGAGGCAGAAGCTGCGCGCCGCGATCAGGATGGCATCACCCCTTACCGCAGAAACGCGGCGAGCAGCCCAGCGTTCCAGCTCGATCCATGCGCCCTGCAGTCCCGTCATCTTCCCTGATCCCCGGTCGACAAATCTCCATCGAGGCCAGAGGATAACGGGCACTCATGCCTGCCGGCGTGACATGCGTCATCCTTGTGTGACGCCGCGCACGGCGAACCGGGACGTCGCAGGCAGACTTGCGCGCCACGGCGCATCACGACACACAGGCATTGCCGATGGACACGCGCAATATGGACGAGGCTGACGAGCAGCTCATGCAACGCCCGCGCTACGCCGCTGTGGAAACCCGCAAATCCGCGGGCGCCACCTACACGCCGGCGTCCCTCGCCGACTTTGTCGCGCGACAGATGCTGCGCATCGCCACGCTCCCCCGGCGCGGAAGCATACGCGTGCTTGACCCGGCTGCGGGAGACGGCGCCCTGCTCGACGCCTTGCTCACGGCACTGCCGCCAACGCTGCACAAACGGCTGCAGGTGCGCGGCCACGACATCGACCAGGCAGCGCTGGCGCGGGCGAACGAGCGCCTTCGTCGCGATCATCCCGACGTGGACATCCTGCTTGAGCAAGCCGACTTTCTCGACGTGGTCAGCCGCCCGTCCGACAACACGACGACAAAGCGTTTCGACCTGGTCATCGCCAACCCGCCCTACGTGCGCACGCAGATCATGGGCGCGCAACAGGCGCAACAACTGGCGCGACAGTTCGGCCTGACCGGCCGGGTGGATCTGTATTACCCGTTTCTGCTGGGCATCTCGCGGGTACTCAGCGAGGACGGCGTGGCGGGCGTGATCACCTCCAACCGCTTCATGAGCACCCGCTCTGGCCAGGCGGTGCGGCGCGAGCTGTTGTCGCGCTTCCGTTTAACGCAGGTATGGGACATGGGCGACAGCAAGCCGTTCGGCGCCGCGGTATTGCCGGCCGTCCTGCTGGCGCGCGGCGCAAATCCGCACGGTACTGCCGATGCCGCGATCGGCTTTTCCTCGCTCTACGAAACGCGCGAGCCCGCCACGACCGAAGCCGCGGATGCGCTGTCCGCGCTGGCGGCCGGCGATGACGAGGTGGCGGGCCTCGCCGACGGTCGCCGCTTCCGCGTCCGACATGGCGTGCTCGATCATGGCGATACGACGGAGGGTGTCTGGCGCCTGGCCAGCGTGGCTGGCGAGCACTGGCTGGCCACGGTCGCCGCACACACCTGGGCCACGTTCCGCCATATCGGCAAGATCCGCGTGGGCGTAAAATCCACCGCCGACAAGGTCTTCATCCGCGATGACTGGGATGGCCTGCCCGATGGGCGGCCGGAACTGCTGCGCCCCCTGATCACGCGCCACGCCGCGCGCCGGTTCAAGGCCGACATGTCGCCGGCACCATCGCGGCGCCGGGAAATCCTGTATCCCCATGTGGTCGTGAACGGCCGACGCGAAGCTGCCGACCTTGGTCTTTGCCCGAACGCGCGCGCCTATCTGGAACGTCATCGCGACACGCTGGAGGCACGCAGCTACCTCATTGCAGCCGGGCGTCGCTGGTACGAACTGTGGGTTCCGCAGGACCCGGCTGCATGGAGCGCCCCGAAACTGGTCTTTCCGGACATCTCGGAAAAGCCCGTGTTCTGGATGGATACGGAAGGCGGCGTGGTCAACGGCGAGTGCTACTGGCTGCATTGCGAGCGCCAGCACGAGGAGGATCTGCTGTGGCTTGCGCTGGCCGTGGCCAACTCGGGCTTCATCGAGGCGTTCTACGACCACCGCTTCAACAACAAGCTCTACGCTGGCCGCCGACGCTTCATCACCCAGTACGTGGAACAGTTTCCGCTGCCCGATCCGGCCCGCCATGAGTCCGCCGAGGCGGCGGCGCTGGCGCGGCAGATTCACGAGCGGCTGCCCGGCGACGACGTCGAACGGCTGGCTCGCGAACTCGATGCGCGGATCTGGACATTGTTCGGCCTGGCACCGCCAGCGGGGCGGTCCTGATGCCTTCCATGCCGCCGGGCCGAGTCTGCGCGGCTTGACCGTCGCCACCTGCGCACCCCATGCTTTGCCGTCTTTTCTCCATCGAAACACACGCATGAGCAGTCGCTACAACGCCGCCGACATCGAAGTCCTGTCCGGCCTGGACCCGGTGAAACGCCGACCGGGCATGTATACCGACACGACCCGGCCAAACCACCTGGTGCAGGAGGTGGTGGACAACTCGGTGGACGAGGCGCTGGCCGGCCACGCCAGTGCGATCGAGGTGGTGCTGCACGCCGATGGCTCGGTGTCGGTAAGCGACGACGGCCGCGGCATGCCGGTGGACATCCATCCCGAGGAGGGCGTGTCGGGCGTCGAGCTGATCATGACCCGGCTGCACGCGGGCGGTAAGTTCAGCGGCAAGAACTACAGCTTTTCCGGCGGCCTGCACGGCGTGGGCGTGTCGGTGGTCAACGCGTTGTCCGATCGGGTGGAAGTCACCATCCGGCGCGACGGTTCCGAGTACGCGATGGCGTTCGAGCACGGCGACAAGGTCAGCCCGCTGGAAGTGATCGGCACGGTCGGCAAGAAGCGTACTGGCACCACCCTGCACTTCTGGCCCGAGGCGAAATACTTCGACTCGCCCAAGGTGTCGCTGGGCAAGCTCAAGCACCTGTTGCGGGCCAAGGCCGTGCTGTGCGCCGGCCTCAACATGAAGCTCACCGACGAAGCCAGCGGCGAGGTCATCGAGTGGCATTACGAGGACGGCCTGCGCGACTACCTGCGCGGCGAGCTCGAAGGCAATGAAGCCCTGCCCAACGACTTGTTCGTGCACCAGATGGCGCGCGATGCCGAAGGCATGGAAGTCGCCCTGGCCTGGCTGCCCGAAGGCGAGCTGGTGCAGGAAAGCTACGTCAACCTGATTCCCACTGCCCAGGGCGGCACCCACGTCAATGGCCTGCGCACCGGCCTGACCACCGCGATCCGCGAGTTCTGCGACATCCGCAACCTGCTGCCGCGCGGCGTGAAGCTGGCGCCGGAAGACGTGTGGGAGCGCATCGCCTTCGTGCTGTCCGCCCGCCTGCAGGACCCGCAGTTCGCCGGCCAGACCAAGGAGCGGCTGTCCTCGCGCCAGGCCGCCGGGATGATCGAGAACGTCATCCACGACGCCTTCAGCCTGTGGCTGAACCAGAACGTGGGCACCGGCGAACGCATCGCCCAGCTGGCGATCGAGCGCGCCAGCGCACGACTGAAAGCCGCCAAGCAGATCGTGCGCAAGAAGATCACCCAGGGCCCGCAACTGCCCGGCAAGCTGGCCGACTGCACCGCCACCGATCTCACCCGCACCGAGCTGTTCCTGGTCGAGGGCGACTCGGCCGGCGGCAGCGCCAAGCAGGCGCGCGACAAGGAGTTCCAGGCGATCCTGCCGCTGCGCGGCAAGATCCTCAACACCTGGGAAGTCGAATCGACCTCGGTGCTGGCGTCCGAGGAAGTGCACAACCTCGCCGTGGCGATCGGCTGCGATCCGGGCAAGGATGACCTGTCCGGCCTGCGCTACGGCAAGGTGGTGATCCTGGCCGATGCGGACTCCGATGGCCTGCACATCGCCACCCTGCTTTCGGCGCTGTTCCTGCGGCACTTCCCGAGGCTGGTCAGCGAAGGCCACGTGTTCGTGGCGATGCCGCCGCTGTTCCGCGTCGACGTGGGCAAGCAGGTGTTCTACTGCCTCGACGAGGGCGAGAAGGAAGCGATGCTGCAGCGGATCGAGCGCGAGAAGATGAAGGGCGCGGTCAGCACCACCCGCTTCAAGGGCCTGGGCGAGATGAATCCGCCGCAGTTGCGCGAATCGACCATCCATCCGGACACGCGCCGGCTGGTGCAGCTGACCATCGGCGACGACGACGGCACGTCGAAACTGATGGACATGTTGCTGGCCAAGAAACGCGCCGGCGATCGCAAGTCGTGGCTGGAGGAGAAGGGCGACCTGGCCACGCTCGAGGTGTGAACCGCATGACGGCGCTAAGATGCACGCATCGCAAGCGAGAAACGCCATGGCCCTGACCCCGCCCATCAACCTGCAGCGCTGGATCGACGAGCACCGTCACCTGCTCAAGCCGCCGGTGGGCAACAAGTGCATCGTCGACGGCGACTTCATCATCATGATCGTGGGCGGGCCCAACGCGCGCACCGACTATCACTACGACGAAGGCCCCGAGTTCTTCTACCAGCTCGAAGGCGAGATCACGCTGAAGGTGCAGGACGACGGCGTGGCCCGCGACATCCCGCTACGCGCCGGCGAAATGTTCTACCTGCCGCCACGCGTGCCGCACTCGCCAAACCGTGCCGCCGGCTCGATCGGCCTGGTGATCGAACGCCGCCGCATCGCGGGCGAGAAGGATGGCCTGATGTGGTTCTGCGAACAGTGCAACCACAAGCTGTACGAGGAGTATTTCACCCTCGACAGCATCGAGAGCGATTTTCCGCCGGTGTTCGAACGCTTCTATCGCTCGATCGACGCGCGCACCTGCAGCGAATGCGGCCACGTCCATCCCGCACCGGAGAAATACGCGTAAGGCCGGTCAGCCCGTTGCCAGCCACTTGCGCGCCATTCGTCGCAACGACGCATCGAGTGTCTCATCGTTCGCCACCTCGCCCACCGGTCGCCAGGCCAGCGCATGCGACTCGGCATTGACCACGAACGACTCGTCCGCTCCCGCCCGCACCACGTAGCGCACGTCGTAGTGCCAGTGCTCGGACTCGTTCGCGCGAGCGGGGATGCGATGTCGATCAATGTCGAAGATGTCGCCTTCGACGCGAAGGCCGGTCAGGCCGGTTTCCTCTTCCGCCTCGCGCAGGGCGACCCGGGCAAGATCCGTGTCGCCATCGGCATGACCGCCCGGCTGCAACCAGCGATCCAGCTTGCGGTGATGCATCAGCAACACGCGCCTGCCGTCGCCGCTGACCAGCCAGGCCGAGCCGGTGAAGTGGCCGGCGACGTTGCTCCGCTCGAATCCATGCGCGTGCGCATGCAGAAAACTTTCGAACTGCGCGACGACCGTGGACTCCCCCTGCCATTGGTCACGGTAGCGCTGGAAAGCTTCGAACATGATGATGATCGGTTGCTGCATGGATGTCCCGCGATGAGTCGAACGACTGCCTGAAAGCCGGTCGCGGCATGTTTCGCCGCAACATGAGTGGAGCTTGTACAACCTTTGCCGCATGGGCTATGTTGGCCCGCCATTGCCCACCCGTTTCATCCATCCGCCGCAGAGCGGACGCGGGCAAAATCACCTGAGGGGAAGTTGATGATAAAAGGTCTATTTGCCACTCACACGATCGAGGCAATGCCTCACGTGGACGCTGGCGAACCCGTCGAAGGCGGCGCCGAGGGCGAAGTCACTCTCAAGCGCGTACTGACGGCTCGGCATCTGGTGATGCTCGGTATCGGCGCGGTGATCGGCGCCGGCATCTTCGCCATCACCGGCACGGCGGCGGCGCAGTTCGCCGGCCCCGCACTCATTTTCAGCTTTCTGATCGCAGCGTTTGCCTGCGGTCTGGCCGGCATGTGCTACGCGGAGTTCGCCGCGATGCTGCCGGTGTCCGGCAGTGCCTACTCCTACTCCTACGCGACCCTCGGCGAAGTGGTGGCCTGGTTCATCGGCTGGGCGCTGGTGCTCGAATACCTGTTCGCTGCATCGACCGTGGCGGTCGCCTGGTCGGGTTATTTCGGCGAGATGCTGCGAATGCTCAGCTCGATGACGGGCGTGAACTTCACCCTGCCCGCAGCGCTCTCGTCGGCGCCGCTGACCTTCGCCGAAGGCGGTCACAAGCTGGTCTTCACCGGTGCGCTGATCAACCTTCCGGCGATCCTCATCGTCGGCGCGATCAGCTGGCTGTGCTACATGGGCATCACCCAGTCGGCCACGGTCAACGCGATCATCGTGGCGATCAAGGTCACCGTGATCGTGCTGTTCCTGATCGTGATGTTCAACTACATCAATGCCGATCTGTGGCATCCCTTCATCCCGGCGAACGAGGGCGGCTCGAAGTTCGGCTGGAGCGGCATCTATCGCGGCGCCACCTTGGTGTTCTTTGCCTACATCGGCTTCGACGCGGTTTCCACCGCCGCCGGCGAAGCGAAGAACCCCCAGCGCGACATGCCGATCGGCATCCTCGGCTCGTTGTTGATCTGCACCGTGCTGTACATCGCTATGGCCGCGGTCATGACCGGCACCACGCCGTTCCGCATGCTCAACACGCCCGAGCCGGTCGCTACCGCGATCAACTATGTGCTCGGCAATGTCGCCCCCGGCTCCGCCTCCAGCTACCTGCTGGGCTCGCTGAAGGTCCTGGTGGTGTTCGCCGCACTGGCCGGCCTGAGCTCGGTGATCCTGGTGATGCTGATGGGCCAGCCGCGCATCTTCTATTCGATGTCGCGCGACGGACTGCTGCCCAAGGCGCTGGGCAAGCTGCATTCGAAGCACCGCACCCCGTATATCGGCACCATCCTGGTGGGTGTGATCGCCTGCCTCCTGGCCGGCCTGTTCCCGGTGGACGTGCTCGGCGACCTGGTGTCGATGGGCACCCTGCTCGCCTTCGCCACCGTGTGCATCGGCGTGCTGGTGCTGCGTCGTACCCGTCCGGAACTGCCGCGCGCGTTCCGCGTGCCGCTGCCGTGGCTGGTCTGCCCGCTGGGCGCCTTCGCCTGCCTGTTCCTGTTCTGGCAGGCCTTCCAGGTGCGCTGGCCGCTGCTGGTGGGCTGGATCGTCATCGGCTTCCTGGTCTACGCCTTCTACGGCTACCGCAACAGCAAATTGCGCCAGAGCGCGCAGTGACACCCGGCGGCCGGCGCCCACCACGCCGGCCGCTGCGTTTGAGGGGTTCCGTCGACGGAGCCTGATGTCCGCCTTCGAAGACGAATCCCATGCTCAAGCAGTTGCTCGCCCGCAAGACCGATTTCAGCAATGACGACCACGGTCACGGCCCGGGACTGCGCCGCACCCTCGGTCCGTGGGGCATCACCGCGCTGGGCATCGGCGCCGTCATCGGCACCGGCATCTTCGTGGTCACCGGCACGGCGGCGGCGGAACATGCCGGTCCGGCGGTGCTGATCTCCTTCATCATCGCGGCGATCTGCAGCGGCTTCAGCGCGCTGTGCTACGCCGAATTCGCCACGGTGATCCCGATCTCCGGCAGCTCCTATTCGTATGCCTACGCTTCGCTGGGCGAGCTGGCTGCGTGGTTCATCGGCTGGAACATGGTGGCCGAGTACGGCATCTCCGCCTCGGCCGTGGCGGCCAGCTGGACCGGCTATTTCACCAGCCTGCTCGATCACATGGGCCTGCACCTGCCGGTGGCGCTCACCGAGGCGCCGCTGGCGTTCACCGACGGGCGCCTGGTGGTCACCGGCCACCTGTTCAACCTGCCCGCGGTCGCCATCGTGATGGCGCTCACCTGGCTGTGCTACATCGGCATCCGCGAGTCGTCGGGCCTCAACGCGCTGATGGTGCTGGTCAAGGTGGGCCTGATCGTCATCGTCGTGGTGGCCGGCTACCGCTACGTGAACCCGGAGAACTGGCATCCGTTCATTCCGGAACCGCAGGGCGACGGCAAGTACGGCTGGTCCGGCATCATGCGCGGCGCAGCCATGGTGTTCTTCGCCTATATCGGTTTCGAGGCAACCTCGACCGCGGCCCAGGAATGCAAGAATCCGCAGCGCGACCTGCCCTTCGGCATCCTGGTCTCGCTGGTGATCTGCACCGTGTTGTACCTGGCCATGGCCGCGGTGTTGACCGGACTGGTGCCCTACTCCCTGCTCGATACCTCCGAGCCGGTGGTCACCGCAGTGGCCGCCATCCCGCAGCTGGGCTGGCTGCGTCTGGTGGTGGAGATCGGCGCGATGATCGGCCTGTCCTCGGTGATCCTGGTGATGATCATCGCGCAGCCGCGCATCTTCATGATCATGGCCCGCGACGGCATGTTGCCGAAGGTGTTCGCCAAGGTGCATCCGCGCTACCGCACGCCGCACATCAACACCCTGATCACCGGCGCCATGATCGCCCTGCTCGCCGCGGTGTTCCCGCTGGACCTGCTGGCCAACCTCACCTCGATGGGTACGCTGATCGCCTTCTCCGCGGTGTGCGCCGGCGTGCTGATCCTGCGTCACACCTTGCCCGATCTGCCGCGCACGTTCCGCGTGCCGTGGGTCTGGTTCACCTGCCTGGCCGGCGTGGCCAGCTGCTTCGCCCTGCTGTTCAGCCTGGACTGGTTCAACTGGGCCATCCTGGGGATCTGGACCCTGCTCGGCTTCGCCATCTACTTCCTGTACAGCCGCCGGCACAGCGCCTTGCGGCTGGCGGCAGCGGCGGCCGGCACGGAGAGCTGACGTCGGCGATTGGCGCCAAATGTCGCCAAATTTCGATCAATTGCGTCGAAATGACGACTACAGGAAAATTGGCTTTCACGAGGCCTGTCTCACAAATTTTCTGAGAAGTTGAGCGGCAACTCACTGTTTTTGCTTTATTTAACGATAACTTTTCAAGAGAAATCGAGGGGCTGGCCGCCCATTCGGCGAAGTCGGGAGTATCATCGCCAGTCCGCGGGTTGATCACTTGGCAGTGGGCCCCGGATCGCGGCTCGGCTTGTCAGGTGGGTAGCTCCTCAGCCTGACGTGTCCGAGCCGCACTTTTGTCCGGAATCCGCTTCGCGCTTTCGCTCCATGCGGGCGCTCATGAAAAAAGCCGGCGAGAGCCGGCTTTTTTTCATGAGCGATGATGCGACCGCTGATGTGCGCGATCAGGCCTTCTTCGGCGTGTGCGACACACACCAGCCCTTGGCATTCACCGACTTGCCCGGGAACAGCTGGCACGGACCACGGCCGGTCGCGCCACCGGTATAGAACTGGCAATTGGCGCAGTCGTCACCGGCCTTGTACTTCGCGTTCGTCGACTTGCTGGCATCCTCGACATAGCCCAGCGCCTTGGCGGTCGGGTCCGCCTCGGTCACCGGCGGCAGGTCGGCCGCACGCGCAAGGCGCGGCAGGCCGCCGACAACCACGGCCGCAGCGGCGGTTCCGGCGGCAACCTTGAGGAATCGGCGACGCGATTCGATATCTTGTTCTTTCGACATGGGCAAGCCTCCGTCGTAACTATCCGGCGCACCCTGCCCCGGACTCGCGCCGATGTTACGCGCCGCGGGCAAATTTTTCCTGACTTGCGAGAATGGCTCTCATTACAGCCAGGGCGAGAATGGCCGCGTGGTATAGTCGGCCTCCATTTGGACGTCCAAAACGCATGATCCAGACACTTCCGGCCACGATACCTGCCAGCCTGTTCGAGCAGCGTGCCGACGCCATCGTCGAAGCCGCGCGCGAACTGTCGGAGCTCGGCTGGACGCCCGCGACCAGCAGCAATTTCTCGATGCGCGTCGATGAAGCACACGCGGCGATCACGGTGTCGGGCAAGCACAAGGGCCGGCTCGGTCGCGCCGACATCATGCTGATCGACCTGGCCGGCGACGCCGTGGGCACCGATGCGCGTCCCAGTGCGGAAACGGCGCTGCATACCCAGATCTACCGGCGCTGGCCGCAGATGCAGGCCGTGCTGCACACGCATTCGCGCACGCAGAGCGTCGCCTCGCGCCTGTACGCCGATGACGGCGTGATCCGCCTGCAGGGCTGGGAGCTGCAGAAGGCCATCAGCGGCTATCACAGCCATGACAGCGTGCTGGAAATCCCGGTGTTCCCCAACACCCAGCACATGCCCGAACTGGTCGTCCGGGTCGATGCCTGGCTCGATGCGGGCAAGCCCCTGCATGCCTACCTGATCGACGGCCACGGCATCTACACCTGGGGCCGCGACATGGCCGAAACCCGGCGCCACCTGGAAGCGCTGGAGTTCCTGCTGGCCTGCGAACTGGACCTGAAACAGCTGAGGGCATCATGAGCCGACTGCGCATCTTCGACGAAAGCCACCCGCAATCCCCGCTGGCGGTGCTGGACGACCATGCCGCCATCGCCGCCGAACTGGGCAGGATCGGCGTGCGCTTCGAACAGTGGGCCGCCACCCAGCCGATCGTGCCCGGCGCCAGCCAGGACGAGGTGATCGCCGCCTACCGCGGCGACATCGACCGCCTGATGGGCGAGAAGGGCTACCAGGCGGTCGACGTGATCAGCCTCACCCCCGACCACCCCGACCGCGCCACGCTGCGCCAGAAATTCCTCAGCGAACACACCCACAGCGAGGACGAAGTGCGGTTTTTCGTGGCCGGCTCCGGCCAGTTCACCCTGCACGTCGACGGCAAGGTCTACGACATCCTGTGCGAACAGGGCGATCTGATCGGCGTGCCCGACGGCACCCGCCACTGGTTCGACATGAGCGAGTCGCCGTACTTCGTGGCAATCCGGCTGTTCACCAACAAGGAAGGCTGGGTGGCGAACTTCACCGGCGACGACATCGCCGCCGGCTTCCCCCGCATGCAGGCGAAGCAGTAACCAGCCCGCACGCAGACGACGCCCCGCTCCCGCGTATCCCGAATCCCGAATCCATGACCGAAATCCGCGCCATCGTCACCGACATCGAGGGCACCACCAGCTCGATCGACTTCGTCCGCGACGTGCTGTTCCCGTACGCGCGCAAACGCCTGCCGGCTTTCGTCGAAACCCACGGCGACCGGCCCGAAGTGCAGCACTGGCTGCACGAGGCGGCCCGCGAAGCCGGGCTGATCGAGGCCAGTCGCCAGGACATCATCGAATTGCTGCTGGGCTGGATCGACCAGGACCGCAAGTCCACCGCGCTGAAGGCGCTGCAGGGCATGATCTGGAAGGACGGCTACGAGGCCGGCGACTACCGCGCCCACATGTACCCGGAAGTCGCCGCCCGCCTGCGCCAGTGGCGCGCCGACGGCCTGCGCCTGTACGTCTACTCCTCCGGCTCGGTGCCCGCGCAACAGCTGTTCTTCAGGTACAGCGAGGCAGGTGACCTGGGCCCGCTGTTCGCCGGCTACTTCGATACCGAAACCGGACCGAAGCGCGAAGCCGGGTCGTACCGGCGCATCGCCGAGGCGGTCGGCGAACAGCCGCAGCACCTGCTGTTCCTGTCCGACATCGTCGAGGAACTCGACGCCGCCCGCGAGGCAGGTTTCCAGACCGCATGGCTGGTGCGCGAACCGCAGGCATTGCCGGCCACGCCGCGCCACCCGGTCCATCGCGATTTCGGCACGATCGCCGTCTGACCGGGCACGCACGTCCGCCATGCGCAACGCCCTGACCATTCTGCTCGCACTCGCCGCCGGCGTGCTGCTGAACGCGTGGTGGTCAGGCCGGCCCGCCGTCTCGCCGCATGCAGCCGCCACTCCCGCAGCCGCCACTTCGGCCATCCTGCCGCAGGACATGGCGGACCCGGACATGACGGTCGACGATGGCGAGCGCTGGCCCGACCAGGCGCCGACACCGGAGCAGGTGCTCTACGCGCAACCACGGATGATGCGCCAGGCGCTGGCCGAACTCGGCCCGCGCACGCCCGGCAGGCCGAACCTGTACCTGCTGACCTTCGCCGGCGACGGCGGCGAGGACGTGTTCCGCAACGAAGCCGAATACGCCGCCCGGCTGTTCACCCGGCGCTTCGGCCCCGCCACGCACAGCCTGGTGCTGGAGAACAACCCGGCCACCTTGTCCACCCGTCCGCTGGCCAGCTGGAGCAATCTGGAAATGGCGCTCGACGGACTGGGCAAGGCGATGCAGCCCGACGACATCCTGCTGCTCTACGTGACCAGCCACGGCAGCGAGGATCATGAGTTGCTGATCGACATGGACCCGCTGCCGCTGGACCCGATCGGCGCCACCGACCTCGCCGGCATCCTCGCCCTGCATCCGTTCAAATGGAAGGTCGTGGTGATCAACGCCTGCTATTCCGGCGGCTTCCTGCCGCCACTGCGCGGCCCCGGCACGATGGTGCTCACCGCCGCGCGCAGCGATCGCAGCTCGTTCGGCTGCGGCAGCGATTCGGACATCACCTATTTCGGCAAGGCCTGGCTGGTCGATGCGCTGAACCACAGCGACAACTTCGCCGATGCATTCACCCGGGCCCGCAACGATATCGCCGCGTGGGAAAAACAGGACAACCTCACCCCATCCGAACCGCAGATCGATATCGGCAGCGGCATCCGCGACCAGCTGGCGCGGTGGCGCAAGGGCATCACGCCCGGGCCGGCGGTACCGTTCGAACCCGCGGCACCGACGGCGGCCGGCAGCCGCCCGACGCCCTAGCCCGCCGCGTCAGCTCCGCGGCCAGCGCCACGCCATGGCAGCGATCAGCAGCGACAACGCCACCTCGATCACGCCCAGCACGATGTAGAACCACCACGCGCCCGGCATCGTCAGCAGCATGATCGCGGTATAGAACAGGCCCAGCCCGATGTTCAGCCAGCGGCACAGCCGGGGCAGCAGCAGCAGCGACAGGAACACCATCAGCCCCGGCACGGCCAGCAGCAGGGCGGTGCCGACCAGGGTCGCCTCGCTCACCGGACCGACCGGCCCTTTTCCGCCCAGCATGCCCTGCAACTTGCCCGGCACGTAGAGGCCGAAGTAGTCGCCGTAGATGTAGCAGAACATCAGCGCCGTCCACAGCGCCGACAGCTTGAAGCGCACGTGCAACTTGATGTCGACCAGGGATGTGGCGCTCATGTCGCACTCCTCGGTTGAGCTTGTGCATCACCTGCCCGCACGCCCATCAGCAGCAGCCACAGGCAGGTGCCGATCTCGCCCAGGGCTGCCGGCAGGTGGACGTAGTTGGAAAACGCCGTGTCTGCATATCCCGGCAGCAACAAGTCGGCAAACACGTCCACCAGGTAGCCGATACCGCCCAGCATCAGCAGCAAGCCAGCCAGGCGTGGCAGCATGCCGCTGGTGAACACGAGATAGCCGAACGGCAACAGCCACAGCCCCCAGAACAGGCTGGCCACGAAAATGGCGTGGCCATACGACTTCAGGGCAAGCAATGCCAGCGGCGTCATCGTCTCCATCGGCAAGCCATGGCCATCGGTCAACAGCCACAGTGCATCGAGTCGATGCATCACCCCGATCAGGGCGATCGGCACGGCCGTGATCGCCAGCGCGACCATCGCGACGGCCGCGCGCTGGTGAACGCGATGAAGCAGGCGAAACAGCAACAGCGGCAGCAGCAGGAAGGCCACCTGTTCGATCATGAAGGAGACGATGCCCGCGCGGAACAAGGTTTCGTGCGCCACGATATTGGCCAGCATGGCCGGCGGATCGCCTGGCGCAGCAAGCCTGCCCGGCACATAGCCCAGGCTGAAGAAGCCGGTCACGACCACCACCAGATAGACCAGCCCCGCACAGCGGGCCAGCCGGTTTTCGTCCGTCATGTGAAACCCCCGCGATCCATCACCCCGCCTTGCGGCGTCCTCCCGGCAGTGTCGATGCTGCGAGATCGTCCTTTGAGTGCCGGAAGTAACGCGGTGATCGCCAGGCTCTGACAAGAGCTTCGCGATCCGGGTGTTAACGTCGTCGACCGTCTTCCAGGGAACCCGGCAATGAAAAGACCCACTGCAAACAGGATTCCTGCCGCGGCAGGCCGTCGTCTGCCGGGAGCCGCTCCGGCCTGGGCGATGTTGCGTACGTTCCCGATCGCCGCCCTGGCGCTGACGCTGATGGCCTGTACTTCGCAGCCGCCGCAGACCGACGCCACCCGGGCCGACGCGGCCCCGCCAGGGGCGGCCAATGCGCGGATCATTGCCTGTGCGCCCTCGCAACTCGCCCTCACCCTCGATTCCGCTGGCGGGCGTTTCAACGGCATGTCGCATTCGGGCACGATGCTGGTCCTGCGCAATACCGGCGCGGCCGCCTGCACGATCCCTGCGCGCCCGCTACCGAGCTTCGCGGATTCAGGCGGGCAGACGCTGAACATCGTGGCGCAAACTCCGACCGGGCCGGATGCCGCCTCGCATTCCCCGATCGCGCTCGCGCCGGGCGCGGTCGTCACCAGCGACATGCGCTGGGTGTCGGGCGACGTCTACGACAACGGCCATTGCGAAGCACCGGCGCGGCTCACGCTCGCGCTCGACCAGCAGCGGATTTCCACCGCGTTCACCGGCCGCCTGTGCGGCGCCGGTGGCCAACCGTCCACTTACGCGTTGAGCCCGTTCACGCCCGTCGCGGCGCCCGTGTCCACTACGGCCAAGCCGATGGCTTATGCCTGCGATGACGGACGCACCGTGCAAGCCGTCTATCCCGACACCGATACCGCGACACTCACCTTCGACGGCCGGACCCACCATTTGCACATCGCCGTTTCCGCCAGCGGCGCGCGCTACGTGGACGATCACTGGCAATGGTGGAGCAAGGGCATGCACGACGCCTGGCTCGCCAAGCTCAAGCCCGGCGAAAGCATCGCATCAGCCCGCGGCGTCCACTGCGCATTCCCGTGAGGACTGGAACTCACCCGCGCCCTGGCTCACGATCCCGCGTTCCACTCCCCGCATTCGGCCAGCCAATCCATGAACACGCGCACGCGCCGTGGCAAGTGCCGGCGACTGGCATACAGCAAACTCACCGGCATCGGTTCGGCGCGATGGTCCACCAGTAATTCCTTCACCAGCCCGGCATCGACCAGATGCCGCATGCCCGCCACCGGCGCCTGGATCAGGCCCAAGCCGGCCACGCACGCGGCCTGGTAGCTGTCGGTGTTGTTGACGGTGACTGCACCGGCAAGCGGCAGCACGTGCAAACCCGCTTCGTCGACGTACTCGAAGCCGTCGGGAGTGCCGCCGAAGTTCTGCGCGTAATGCACCATCCGATGGCCGTCCAGCTCGGCCGGAGTGCGCGGCTCGCCATGCGCCGCCAGGTAGGCGGGACTGGCGAATGTGCCGATGTCGTAACTGCCCAGCGGCCGCGCCACCAGGTTGTCGACATCCTCCAGAACGCCTACCCGCAGCACGCAATCGAAACCTTCGCGAACCAGGTCGACGCGTCGGTCCGCGCAGCTCAGCTCCAGCTCGATGCCGGGATGCGCGGCCAGAAACTCCGGCAGGCGCGGCAGCACGAAGGCGCGGGCCGCGGTGGTCGGCATGTCCACGCGCAGCCGCCCACGCAGCTGGCGGTCGTCGTCGCGGAACATCGACTGCAGTTCATCGAACGCGTCCAGCGCGTCGCGGCAGCGCTCCAGGAATGCCAGGCCGTCCTGGCTCGGCTCGACCCGGCGCGTGGTTCGATGCAGCAGGCGCGTTCCCAGCAGCGACTCCAGCCGCTGTACGGCATTCGATGCGCTGGCCTTGGGCAAACCCAGGTCGGCAGCAGCCTGGGTGAAGCTGCCGCGCTCGGCCACGCGGACGAAGATTTTCATGGCCTCGATGTCGTGCATGCGCATTGTTATCCGGATATGAACATTCAAATCATATACTGGTTATTTATTGCGAACATGACTACCAATAGTCTGGCACCCAACCAACCACGCCGGACCGTTCCGGCCAACACCAAGGACCTGCCATGACTATCCCGACTCCCATCGCCCTGATCACCGGCGGCAGCCGCGGCCTCGGTCGCAACGCCGCCATCGCCCTGGCCCGCCAGGGCACGGACGTGATCATTACCTTCCGCAGCGGCATCGACGACGCGCGCTCGGTCGTGGCCGAGATCGAGGCGCTCGGTCGCCGCGCGGCAAGCCTGCAGCTGGATGTGTCGGACGCGAGCGGGTTTCCCGGGTTCGCCGGCGCGGTACGCAAGGTCCTCGCCGATCACTGGCAACGCGAGCACTTCGACTTCCTGCTCAACAACGCCGGCATGGGCCTGGTCGCCCCCATCGCCGACACCACGCCGGAGCAGTTCGACACGATGATGGCCGTCCATCTGAAGGGCCCCTTCTTCCTGACCCAGGCCTTGCTGCCGCTGATCGCCGATGGCGGCCGCATCATCAACGTCTCCTCCGGCCTGACCCGCTTCGCGCTGCCCGGCTACGCGGCCTACGCCAGCATGAAAGGCGGCGTGGAGGTGCTCACCCGTTACCTGGCCAAGGAACTGGGCGCACGCGGCATCCGGGTCAATACGCTGGCCCCGGGTGCGATCGAAACCGATTTCGGCGGCGGCGCGGTGCGTGACAATGCGGCACTCAACACCTTGATCGCCGGCAACACGGCGCTGGGCCGCGCCGGCTTGCCCGACGACATCGGCGGTGCCGTGGCGGCACTGCTCGCCCCGGGCAGCGGCTGGATCAACGCGCAGCGCGTGGAGGCTTCGGGCGGCATGTTTCTCTGACGATCGCGGGGTGCGCCAGCCCCGCATCGACGACATCTGCGCTTCACGATCTCATCGAAACAACTGACAAGCACCGGCGCGACGGATAGTCAGGCGTTCCGGCCAGGCCATCCGCCGCGATGCTTCATCCCTGGATGCTGACCACCACCTTGCCGCGCGCCTGTCGCTGCTCGATCAAGGCATGGGCTTCACCGACCGTGGCCAGCTCGAACTGGCGCGCGTCCAGCAGCGGCCTGATCATCCCTGCCTCGGCCAGGCGCGTGGCTTCGCGCAGGATCTCGCCGTGATGCGGCTTGCCTTCGCCGGTCAGCAGGGGCAGCAAGGTGAACACGCCGGAATAGGTGGCGGCCCGGAACGAGAGGGGCGCCAGCGCGTGCGTACCCCAACCCAGCGAGCTGACCACGTGACCGAAACGCGCCACGGCCCTGAACGACGCATCCAGGCTCGCGCCGCCGGCGGTGTCATACACCACGTCGAAACCGCGACCGGCCGTATGGACGGCTATCTGTTCTTCGACCGGCATCTGCTCGTGGTCGATCGGTGTCGCGCCCAGTTGCTGGCTGATGCTGCCGCGCGCCGCGGTGTCCGTGGCGAAAACGGTCGCGCCGAAAGCACGGGCAATCTGGATCGCCATGCTGCCCACGCCGCCCGCGCCGCCTTGCACCAGCACGGTCTGGCCGGCGCCTACGTGGGCACGATCCACCAGACCTTCCCACGCGGTGATGAAGACCAGCGGCAGCGAGGCCGCCTCGCGCATGCTGAAGTGCGCGGGCTTGAGCGCCAGCAGGCTGGCATCCACGGCGGCATATTCGGCCAGCGAACCCTGCACGCCACCGACACCACCCGTCATGCCATAGACCTCGTCACCCACCCGAAAGCCGGTGACGCCCGCACCCAGCGCGACGACGACGCCGGCCATGTCGATGCCCAGGATCGCCGGCAGCGGATGACGGGCGTGTTCGGCGGCACCGCTGCGGATCTTCAGGTCCAGCGGATTGACGCCACTGGCCATGATGCACACCAGCACCTGGCCCGCCTGCGGCACGGGGCGGGCGATGCTGGTCAGGCGGAATGGGGCGCCGTGGTTTTCAAGAACGGCGGCTTGCATGGAGGAAGCGATAGTCATGGCGTACTCGGCGTGGGAGGAAGTGGTCTCCACGCTACGCCCGTCAATTTCGTTTGAAAATCCAATATTTTGCATTTTATTCATGCATAATTGCATGGCTGCCGACCTGGCTTTCCAACGAGGTGCCGCGATGGAATGGAGCGATCTGCGTGTCTTCCTGGCCATCGCACGCGAGGGCACGCTCGGTGCCGCCGCGCGCAAGCTGGGACAAACCCAGCCCACCATGGGCCGCCGGTTGCAGGCGCTGGAAAACGCCGTGGGGCACAAGCTGTTCCAGCGCACCTCGGAGGGTTTCGTGCTCACCGACGAGGGAGCGGCGGTACTCAACCACGCCGAACGCATCGAGGACGAAGCACTCGCGTTCCAGCGCCAGCTGGCCGGCCAGGAACGGCAGCTCGACGGCCTGCTGCGGATCACCGCCTCGGACTGGTTCGCCGAACACGTGCTGACACCGGTCATCGCGGAATTCGCTCGGGCCTATCCGCACGTCACCGTCGAACTGCTGACCGACACGCGTTTCCTCAGCCTGTCACGCCGCGAAGCCGACCTGGCGTTCCGCATCAGGCCCTTCGACGAACCCGACATCGTCTCGCGCAAGCTGCTGCACATGCCGTACGGCGTGTACATGGCTGCCGATTATCCCCCGCCCCGCGCCGGCGATGGTGAAGGTGCCGGGCTGATCACCATGGACAGCGCCTTCGGCAACATGCCCGACGTCGCCTGGTTGCAGCGCGTGCTCCCGAATGCCCGCGTGGCGTTTCGCAGCAACGCGCGCGCCGTGCAGGCAAGGATGTGCATGCAGGGTTCGGGCGTTGCGGTCCTGCCGCGTCCATTGGGCGATGCGCTCGACAGTTTGCGGCGCATCGACCTGGGCGAAGAGCCACCGGCGCGCGAAACCTGGATCGGCTATCACCGCGACATGCGCCGGCTGGCGCGGCTGAGGGCGCTGCTGGACCTGGTGGTTGCGCGGTTGGCCGATTGAGAACGGCAACACGACGATGCGTCCGCATCCCTACCCGTCACGGTGCCGGTCAGCCAGCACGTTCACTGCATCCGCCAATGACAACCCCCGTGCCCGCAACGCCACGATGAGGTGAAACAGCAGGTCCGCCGCTTCGCCCAGCAACTCGTCATCTCCCTGCGCCACGGCCGCCAGCGCCGTCTCGACACCCTCCTCACCCACCTTCTGCGCGATGCGGCGAATGCCACCGTCGAACAGCCTGGTGGTGTAGCTGCCATCGGGACGCTCGGCGTGCCGCTGCGCCACCAGTGCATCGAGTTCGGCGAGAAAGCCCAGCGGCGGGCGCACGTCGGCGCGGTCGCCAAAGCAGCTGGAGGTGCCGGTGTGGCAGGTGGGGCCATGCGGATCGGCCAAGATCAGCAAGGTGTCGGCGTCGCAGTCGATGCGGAGCGATTTCAGCACGAGCACGTGACCCGAGCTTTCGCCCTTGGTCCACAGCCGCTGCTTGCTGCGGCTGTAAAAAGTGACGTGGCCGCTGCGCTGCGTTTCGGCCAGCGCCGCGGCCGTCATGTAGCCCAGCATCAGCACTTCGCCGGTGAGCCAGTGCTGCACGATTGCCGGCAACAGGCCATCGCCCTTGGCCCAGTCGAGGCGGCGGGTATCGGTATTGTCGCTCATCATTGCTTCCTCACAGGCGCACCACTACGCCACATTCGTGCAGGTAGTGCTTGAGTGCGGGGATCGCGATGGCGCCGGAGTGGAACACGCTGGCGGCCAGCGCGCCGTCGACGTCGGCATCAACGAAGGCATCGCGAAAATGTTCCGGCGCACCGGCGCCACCGGAGGCGATCAGCGGCACGTGGCAGATTGCCCGAGCGACGGAAAGTTGTTCGAGATCGTAGCCCGCGCGCACGCCGTCGCTGCCCATGCAGTTCAGCACGATCTCGCCCGCACCGCGCTGCTGTGCCTCGACCATCCAGTCCAGCGTGCGGCGTGCCAGCGCCTGGGTTTTCGTGGGGTCACCGGTGTACTGGCGCACACGCCATTCACCATCGGCGTCGCGCAGCGAGTCGATGCCGACCACCACGCACTGCACGCCGAACGCCGCGGCCAGTTCGTCAATCAGTTGGGGGCGTTCCAGCGCGGGCGAATTCACCGAGATCTTGTCGGCGCCCGCGTGCAGCACGGCGCGAGCCTCGTCGACCGAGCGGATGCCGCCGGCGACGCAGAACGGAATGTCGATCACGCGGGCGACCTTCTCCACCCAGCCGCGATCCACGCTGCGCCCTTCGGGACTGGCGGTGATGTCGTAGAACACCAGTTCGTCGGCGCCCTCGTCGCGATAGCGCAGCGCGAGATCGACGATCTCGCCCATCACCACGTGATCGCGGAAGCGCACGCCCTTGACCACCTGGCCATCGCGCACGTCGAGGCAGGGGATGATGCGGCGGCTCAGCATGCGAGTGCTTCCTCGACCGTGAAGCGTCCTTCCAGCAGCGCGCGGCCGAGAATCACGCCGCACGCACCAGCTTCGCGCGCCGCGCGGATGTCGTCCAGCGAACGCACGCCGCCGGAAGCCTGCACCGCCAGCGACGGAACGGCCTCGGCAAGATGGCGATAGAGATCGAGGTTGAAGCCGGCCAGCATGCCGTCGCGGTCGATGTCGGTGCACAGCAGGTGGCGCGCACCGCGGGCGGCATACCACGGCGCCAGTTCGTCCAGCGTGCGCGCCTCGACTTCGGTCCAGCCCGCGCTGGGCAGCGCCCAGCGTCCGTCGACATGGCGCGTGTCCAGCGCGAGGGTCAGGCGTTCCGCGCCGTACTTGGCCAGCCATCCGGCGACGCGTTCGGGATCGCGGATCGCCACGCTGCCCAGCACCACGCGCTGCACGCCGGCATCGAACAGTCGCTGCAGATCGGCCTCCTCGCGCACGCCGCCGCCGGCCTGGATCGCCATGCCGTCGGCAGCGATCGACGAGATCACCGCGAGATTGTCGAGCCGGCCCGAGCGCGCGCCGTCCAGGTCGACCAGGTGCAGCCATGCTGCGCCGGCCTGCGCGTAGCGCTTTGCCAGCTCGCGCGGATCGGCCGCGTAAGTCGTCTGCTGCGCGTAGTCGCCCTGCTTCAGGCGCACCACCTGGCCACCGCGCAGGTCGATGGCGGGGATGATGTCGAAACTCATAGGTCGAGGAAATTCTGCAGGAGCCTCGCGCCGACGGCGGCGGAGCGCTCGGGGTGGAATTGCATGCCGTGGAAATTGTCGCGGGCGATCACCGCGGAGAACGGCTCGCCGTAATCGCTGTCGGCCAGCGTCCAGTCGCCCGTCGGCACGGCGTAGCTGTGCACGAAGTAGGCCTGCTCGCCGTCGTCGAGCCCGGCCAGCAGCGGATGTTTCCGCAGGATCGACAACGCGTTCCAGCCCATGTGCGGCACGCGCAGGCCGGGCGCTTCGACGAAGCGGCGAACCGGCGCGGGAATCACGCCGAGGCATGCGGTATCGCCCTCCTCCGAATGCGTGCACAGCAACTGCATGCCCAGGCACACGCCGAGCACCGGCTGGGTCAACCCGCGCAAAACCTCGACCAGGCCCAGCTCGCGCAACCGCGCCATGCCGGGGCCAGCCGCGCCGACGCCGGGCAGGATCACCTTGTCGGCGGCGCGGATCGTTGTCGCGTCGGAAGTCAGCGCGGCGTCCACGCCGAGCCGCTGCAACGCATAGCGCACCGAGCCGATATTGGTGCCGCCCGCATCGACCAGCACCACGCTCATTACAGCGCACCCTTGGTGCTGGGCAGCTCGCTGCCTTCGCGCCGCAGCGCCTGGCGCAAGCTGCGCGCCACCACCTTGAAGCAGGCCTCGACCATGTGATGCGCGTTGTCGCCGCGCACGCTCAGGTGCAGGTTTGCGCCCAGCGCTTCGCACAGCGAGCGGAAGAAATGCGGCACCAGTTCGGTCGGCACCTCGCCCACGCGCTCGCGGGGGAAACTGCCATCAAACACGAAATAGGGACGGCCGGACAGATCCAGCGCCGCGCTGGCTTGCGCCTCGTCCATCGGCAAGGTGAAGCCGTAACGGCCGATGCCGCGCTTGTCGCCCAGCGCCTGTTTCAGCGCCTGGCCCAGCGCCAGTGCGCAGTCCTCGATGGTGTGATGTTCGTCGATGTGGGTGTCGCCAGCGCAGGCCAGCTGCAGCGCGAAGCCGCCGTGCTTGCCGATCTGTTCCAGCATGTGGTCGAAGAAGCCCAGGCCGGTATGTGCCTTCGGTTCGGCCACGCGATCGAGATCCACGCTGACCGTGATGCGGGTTTCCTTCGTGTTGCGCACCACCGTGGCGGTACGCGGCGCGTCGAGCAGTTCGTGGGCCAGCGCTTCCCAGCTCACTCCGCGCGAACCGACGCGACAGCCGCGCACACCGAGATTGGCGGCGAACTGCAGGTCGGTCTCGCGATCGCCGACCATCGCCGAGGCGGCCCGGCTCCAGCTGTCATCGGCCAGGTAATGGCGTGCCAGGCCGATGCCGGGCTTGCGCGTGTCGAGACCCTCATGCGGGAAACTGCGGTCGATCAGCACCTCGCGGAAGCGGATGCCTTGCGAGGCGAGGATGCCCAACAGCAAGTCATGCGGCCCGTTGAAATCGGCTTCGGGGAAACTGTCGGTACCCAAGCCGTCCTGGTTGGTGATCATCACCAATTCATAGCCGGCCGCCACGAAACGCTGCAGCGCGGCGATCACGCCCGGCAGCAAGGCCAGCTTCGCGTAGCTGTCGATCTGCTCGTCGGCCGGCTCCTCGATCAGGCAGCCGTCGCGGTCGACGAAGAGGAGCTTTGTCTGCTTCATGCCGATCCCCCGGCAAAACCCCGGTCTTCCCTGGCCGGACTCTTCAGAACAGCAAGCATCTGATCGTTCTCGGTTGGCGTGCCGATGGTGATGCGCAAGGCGTCACCCAGCTTCGGATAGCGCCGCACGTCGCGCACCACCACACCGGCGGCTAGCAGGCGCTGGTAGATCGCGCCGGCGTCGTCGAAGCGCACGGCGAGGAAGTTCGCCTGTGACGGCAGCACGTCGCGCACGCAGGGCAGCGCGGCCAGCGTGCCGCGTACCCGTTCGTGTTCGTTGCGCAGCACGGCCAGGTGTTCGCGCGCCTGCGCCTGCCCCGCTTCGGAAAGCGCAGCCATCGCGGCGGCCACGCACGGCAGCGGCAGCGGGTATGGCGGCATGATCCGGCGCAGCAGCGCGATCACTTCGGGATTGGCCAGCAGGCAGCCGATGCGTGCACCGGCCAGCGCCCAGGCCTTGGACAAGGTGCGCAGCACGGCGAGGCCTTCGTAACGATCGAT
This sequence comes from Rhodanobacter sp. FDAARGOS 1247, assembly GCF_016889805.1. Classification (NCBI taxonomy): domain Bacteria; kingdom Pseudomonadati; phylum Pseudomonadota; class Gammaproteobacteria; order Lysobacterales; family Rhodanobacteraceae; genus Rhodanobacter; species Rhodanobacter sp. FDAARGOS 1247. The sequence goes on along the minus strand of NZ_CP069535.1, from coordinate 1,530,927 downwards.
GAGATCGGCCACGCTGCGCTCGAAGGCAAATTCGATGTACGCCTCGTCCACCACCAGCAAGGCGCGCCCGTCGAGCTGCTGCAGCAGACGCTCGACATCTTCGCGTGGCACGCACTGGCCACTGGGATTGTTCGGCGTGCAGACGAAAACCAGCTTCACCGCGGGCGTGACGGCAGCGAGCACCGCATCCACGTCCAGCGTGAAGTCATCCGCCAGCGCCACCTCGATCACTGCCGCGTTCTGGATGCGAGCGCAGACGCCGTACATGCCGAAGGTGGGCGGCTGGATCAGGATCGCGTCCTCGCCCGCGCGGCAGAACCCGCGAATCAGCAGGTCGATGGCTTCGTCGCTGCCGCGGCCGACCAGCAGTTGCTCGTGGCGCACGCCGTACAGCGCGGCCAGGGTCGCGACCAGCGCCGCCGGCTGCGGTTCCGGGTAGCGATTGCAGCCCAGGCCATCGTCGCCCGGCGGCGGCCAGGCCGATTCATTCGCGTTGAGGAAAACCTGTCCGCCACTGGCCTCCATGCGCGCCGAGGAATACGGCTGCATCGCGCGGATCTCCGGCCGGGCCAGCTCGAGCACGCTCATGCCAGGGCCTCCAGTCGCAGGGTCACGGCGCGGCGGTGCGCCTCCAGTTGCTCGGCCGCCGCCAGCGTCGCGGTGCACGGGCCGATCTGGCGCAGGCCGTCGGCAGACACTTCCTGCACGCTGATCTGCTTCTGGAAACTGGCCACCGATACGCCGCTGTAGCTGCGCGCGTGGCCGTACGTGGGCAGCACGTGATTGCTGCCGCTGCAGTAATCGCCGACGGACTCGGGCGTCCACTGGCCGAGGAAGATCGAGCCGGCGCTGTCGATGCGCTCGAGCAGCGTGCGCGGCTCGGCGACCTGCAGGATCAGGTGTTCGGGAGCGTAGCGGTTGCTGACCTCGACCGCCTGCGCCAGCGATTCGACCAGGACCAGCCGGCTCTGCGCCAGCGCCTGTCGTGCGATGTCGGCGCGCGGCAAGTCGGCGCATTGCCGCTCGACTTCCGCCGCCGCCCTGGCCAGCAGATCGGTGGACGGGCTGAGCAGGATCACCTGCGAATCCGGCCCGTGCTCAGCCTGCGACAACAGGTCGGCGGCGACGAACGCCGGGTTGGCCGCCGCGTCGGCAATCACCAGCACCTCGGACGGACCGGCCGGCATGTCGATCGCCGCGCCGTCGGGATCGGTCGACACCTGCAACTTCGCCTCCGTCACCCACGCATTGCCCGGCCCGAACAGCTTGTCGCACCGGGGCACGCTGTCGGTACCGTAGGCCATCGCAGCGATCGCCTGGGCGCCGCCGAGCTTGAATACCTTGTGCACGCCGGTGAGCCGGGCCGCGTACAGCACCGCCTCGTCGCAACGGCCATCGGGGCGTGCCGGCGAACACAGCACCACCTCGCGACAGCCGGCGATCTGCGCCGGCACGCCCAGCATCAGCGCGGTCGACGGCAACGGCGCGCTGCCGGCCGGTACGTACAGGCCGACCCGGCCGACCGGGCGCAGTATCCGTTCCACCCGCACGCCCGGCGCGGTGTCGACGGCCACCGGCTGGAGTGCGCTGGCGCGATGGAACAGCTCGATGCGTTCGGCCGCCTCGCGAATCGCCGCCTTCAACGCGGGATCGAGCACGGCCTCGGCGACGGCGAACTCAGCCTCGTCCACGGCGATCGCTTCCAGCGCGCAGCGATCGTATTGCGCGCTGAACTCGCGCAACGCGGCATCGCCACGCGCGCGCACGGCAGCGATGATCTGCCCGACGCCGTGACGCAAGGCTTCCGCCCGCGACTGCGCCGGTCGCGCCAGCGCCTCGCCACGGGAGGCTTCATCCAGTGCGTTCCAGTCCAGACGCTTCATGCGAATCTGCTCTTCATGCCAGCATTTTCTCCACCGGCAACACGAACATCTCGCGCGCGCCGGCCTTCTTGATTTCTTCCAGTTGCCGCCAGCTCACCTCGCCGGCGCACAGCGCCTGCAGCATCAGCTGGTCGGGCTGGCCCGCCACCGGCAGCAGGGTCGGCTGCGGGCCACCGGGCAACAGCCGGGTCACCGCGTCCAACGTGTGGCGCGAGGTCTGCAGCAGCAACAGGCGCGATTCGCGCACCTGGATCACGCCGTCCAGCCGCTTCAGCAGCAGCTCCAGCATGTCGCCGCGTTCGTCCACCGGCAGGGTCAGCGGGCCGGCCAGCACCGCTTCGCTTTCCAGCAGCACGTCGGTTTCGCGCAACTGGTTCGCCACCAGGGTGCCGCCGCTCTGCACCAAGTCGCAGATCGCGTCGGCGGTGCCCAGCTTGGGGGCGATCTCGACCGAACCGGCCAGGGTCACCACGCCCGCAACAATGCCGCGGCTGCGCAGCCATTCGCCGAGCAGACCGGGGTACGAGGTGGCGATGCGGGTGCCGGCCAGATCCTTCGGCTCCCCGTAAGCCATGTCCTGGGGTACCGCGATCGACAGGCGGCAGCGGCCGAAACCGAGCGGCCGCAATTCGTCGAGCGGCTCGCCGTCACGCCCGGCGGTGAGCTGGAACTCGCCCAGCACGTTGCGCCCGACGATGCCCAGGTCGCACACGCCCTGGGCGATCAGCCCCGGGATATCGTCATCGCGCACCAGCAGCAGATCCACCGGCTCGCCTTCGCCGAAGCAGAACAGCTTGTCGCGGCTTTGCCGGAAGGTCAGTCCGCAACGGGTCAGCAGGTCCAACGCCGGTTCGGTCAGCCGGCCGGATTTCTGCATCGCGATGCGCAGGCGATCGCGCGGCTTCATGCCTTCTTCCTTGCCGCCTGGGCCTGCTTCCTTGCCGCCCGGGCCGCCGCGGCCAGGTAGCCGCCGCTGCCCTGGTTGAGGTAGCGCGCGACCCGGCCGATGGTGGTGATGCTGACCGCGGTGCGCTCGTGGATCTCGCGATACGGCACGCCTTCGAGCAGGTACGGCACTACCCGCCAGCGATCGACCAGCACTTCAAGTTCCGCCGGCGTGCACAGGTCGCTGAGAAAGGCGCCCATCTCCTCGCTGTTGCGCAGGGACAGCAAGGCCTCGCAGAGACTCTGCTCGGCGGAGCCGGGCGGGGATTCGGGATCGAGCGATCGACGCTTCATAATGTACTAACGCGTTAACACAGTGGAGCGCATCATACATGGCAGGTGGCCATGCGGCAAACCCTCGTCGAACCCCTGCCCTGGCGGTTCAGCCAGCAGCCGGTCTCACACCGATTCCCGATTCCCGATTCCCCAAATGCAAAAACCCCCGCCGGGGCGGGGGTTTTCTTGCAGCAATGCCGGGCGAAGCTGGCTCAGGCCGACTTCTTCTTCGGCGCCGCCTTCTTGGCCGCAGCCGGCTTGGTCACGGTCGGCTTGGCACCGACCACGGCCGGCAGCGCGCCGTGTGCACGGGTATTGCCGTAGCTGCCGCGGTAGGTCTTGCCGCGACGGGTCTTGCGATCGCCCTTACCCATGGGAACTCCTTGATTTATTGGATGAACGGCCTGCCATCATAGCAGCGTCCCGGCATGACGGGATAGTCAGCGATGAGCATGTCCCGCACAGTCCCCGGACGGGTCGGGACACGCCCCGGGATCGATCTGCACGGTCACGTGGCGGACCTCGAAACGCTCCAGCAGCAGGCGCTTGATCGACTGCAGCACCAGGGCGTCGTCCGCCTGCTCGTCCAGTTCGGCATGCACGGTCGCCATGCGTGACCCCGAGGCAAGCTGCCACACGTGCAGGTGATGGATGTCGCGGATGCCCGGCGCCGCCGTGCGCAGCGAGCTTTCCATTTCGGTCGTGTCCAGGCCGTCGGGCACGCCTTCCAGCAGGATGTGCGCGGACTTCCGCAGCAAGCGCCACGCACTGTTCAGGATCAGCAGCGAGACCAGCAGCGACAGCAGCGGATCGGCCCACAGCCAGCCGAACCAGCGGATCGCCAGCGCCGCCAGCACCGCCGCCAGCGAACCCAGCAGGTCGCCAAGCACATGCAGGCTGGCGCCGGCGAGGTTGACGTCGTCATGCGCATGCCCGTGCAGGGTGCGCAGCACCAGCGCATTGACCAGCAGACCGGCGACGGCGACCACCAGCATCACACCGGAAAGGATCAGGCCCGGATGGCGCAGGCGCATCACCGCCTCCCACGCGATCCACGCCACCAGCACGAACTGGCTCAGCGCATTGACGAAACCCGCCAGCACTTCCATCCGGCCATAACCGTAGCTGCGCCTGGCATCGGCCGGGCGGGTGGCCATCCACGCACCGACCACGGCCAGCAACAGGGCCAGCGTGTCGACCATCATGTGTGCCGCATCGGCCAGCAAGGCCAGCGAACCGGACCACAGGCCGCCGACCACCTCGACGATCATCATGATGCCGGTCAGAACCAGCGCCAGCAGCAACTTGCGGCTGCTTCCACCCGCCACGTGCTCGTGGGCGCCGGCATGCGCCTGCCCCGCGGCATGGTCGCAGCCGTGAGGCTGATGGTGATGGTGCGGCGTGTTCATGCGCGCATGCTAGGAATCGGCATGGCCGTTACACAATCACCGCGGCTCAATGCGCGCACTGCGGACCGTGCACGTGGACGCCATCACGATGGCTGTCCAGCCGCAGGTTGGCAAAGTGCGCCGCCGCCAGCAGCATGCCGCCGCAAGTCACCAGCACGCTGTGCAGAATCGGCGAGCCCAGGTCGATGAAGGCGATGCCGAGCAGCAGCAGCGACAGTCCCGGCACGGCCAGGCGCAGCGGCAGGCTGCGCCGGTGCCGACGAAAACCGCGCACCAGCACCAGCGATGCCAGCACGCAGGCGCACAACACGAAGATGCGCTCGAAACGATGGTCAGCCAGGAATTCCAGGCCGATCAGCGGCAGCAGGGCCAGCACGAACGGCAGCAAGGCACAGTGGATCGCGCACAGGAACGAAGCCATCGCGCCAACGCGATCGGCCAGGTGCCACCAGCGGGATTTGTTCGACTGCTCGGGATTCATCGATTGACCCGGCGCCGCCCGACGGGGCGACTCCATGTCCGGTGACCACATGTTACTTTATAACACTTCGATTCGCCAGCCCCGCGGAAGCACCTCAGCCCTTGCGGCAGTTCCGGCAGGTGCCGTGCACTTCCAGGGTCTGCGCCTGCGGCCGGAAGCCCAGCGCCTTCGCCTGCGCCTCGATCAGTTCCGCGACGCGCTCGTCGCAGACTTCCTGGGCGCTGGAGCAGACGTCGCAGATCAGGAACGGCACCTGGTGCGCCTCGGCCGGGTGATGGCAGGAAACGAAGGCGTTGATCGATTCCAGCTTGTGGATGAAGCCGTTCTCGAGCAGGAAGTCGAGCGCGCGATAGACGGTGGGCGGCGCCGCATTGCCGTGCTTCTCGCGCAACTGGTCGAGCAGGTCGTAGGCCTTCACCGGCTTGTGCGCGGCGGCGATCAGCTCCAGCACTTCCTTGCGCAGCGGGGTGAGGCGCAGGCCGCGCTCCTCGCTGGCATGCTCCACGGCGCGCACGAAACCCTTCGCGTCGTCGTGTTGATGCGCGTGGCGCGGATGCGGGTTGCTGGCGGCGTCGTGGCTCAAGATGTCACCTCGTGGGGATCATACACCGCTACCTGCGCGGTACCGGACGGCGGTTCTGTGGCAGCGGTGGTGGCTTGGCCGGTGGCAGCCGGCAGGGCTTGCGCAGGATCACGATCCAGCCGATCGGCCCCAGCACCCAGGCCCAGACGATGCTTTCCAGCAAGCGCCCGCGCCACCAGCCCAGCAAGGCTCCCACTGCGACAAACAGCAGGTTCCACCAGAACATGGCTGCCCACGGCAGCATATTCAACAGGTTGAAGAAGACGTGCCAGAACGCGCCCGGTGCGTCGGGATCGACGCCCTGGGTGGCCCTGGCCAGCCATTCGTCCATGCCGCGCTCAGTGCGCCATCGACGGAAGCCGCATCAGCCGCGGGCCATTGCGATGGCGGCGTCGATGCGCCTGAGTGCCTCGGCGCGGCCCGCCAGATACAGGGTCTGATCGATCGACGGCGATACCTGGGTGCCGGTGATCGCCACCCGCAACGGCTGGGCGATCTTGCCCATGCCCAGTTCCAGCTGCGCCGCCACCTGCTCGATCACCTGATGGATCGACCCGGGCTGCCATTCGCATCCGGCCAGCAGCGACTTCGCCGCTTCCAGCACGGCCGGCGCGCTGTCGTTCTTCAGGTGCTTGGCGACGGCCTTGTCGTCCCACTCGGTGATCGGGCCATACCAGATCGCCGCGCGCTCGGTCATTTCCTTCAGCGTGTGCACCCGATCGCGCAAGGCCACGATGACGTCGACCGGCGCGGGACCCTGGCCGAAATCGATGCCGGCACGCTGCAGGTGCCATTCGAACTCGGCTGCCAGCGACTGCGGCTGGTCGGTCTTCAGATAATGCTGGTTGAGCCAGGCCAGTTTCTCGGTGTCGAAACGCGAGGCGGCCTTGTTGCAGTCGCCGATGTCGAACAGCGCAATCATCTCCTCGCGCGAGAAGATTTCCTGGTCGCCATGCGACCAGCCCAGCCGCACCAGGTAGTTGAGGATCGCGTGCGGCAGGAAGCCGTCGGCGCGATAGTCCATCACGCTGACCGCGCTGGTGCGCTTGGACAGCTTCTTGCCTTCCTTGTCCAGGATCATCGGCAGGTGCGCGAACTCCGGCACCGGCGCGCCCAGCGCCTTGTAGATGTTGATCTGGCGGGGCGTGTTGTTGACGTGGTCGTCGCCGCGGATCACCTCGGTGATGCCCATGTCGATGTCGTCGACCACCACGGCGAAGTTGTAGGTCGGCCAGCCGTCGGAGCGAAAGATCACCAGGTCGTCCAGCTCGGTGTTGGCCCACTCGATGCGGCCCTTCACCTTGTCCTCGAACACCACCGAACCCTCGTGCGGATTGCGGAAGCGGATCACCCGGTTGGGATCTTCTCGGAAAGGCTCGTTGCGGTCGCGATAGTGACCGTTGTAGCGGGGCTTCTCGCCCGCCGCCATCGCGGCCTCGCGCATCGCCTCGATCTCGGCCTTGCTCTCGTAAGCGTAGTAGGCGTGACCGGCGGCGAGCAGTTGGTCGGCAACTTCCTTGTAACGCTGCAGCCGCCGGGTCTGGTAGAACGGGCCCTCGTCGGCGTCCAGATCCAGCCAGTGCATGGCGTCGAGAATCGCCTGCACCGCCTCGTCGGTGGACCGCTCGCGATCGGTATCCTCGATGCGCAGGATGAATTCACCGCCGCGACGGCGCGATTCGAGCCAGCAATACAGCGCAGTGCGCGCACCGCCGATGTGCAGGAAACCGGTGGGGCTGGGGGCGAAGCGGGTGCGTACGGTCATGGATATCTTCGGAAGGCGCGGAACGACAGATTTTAGCCGATCAATGCGGACAAGCCGATGGCCGCTTTCACGCTACCCGTCGTCCGCGGCCAGGACCCGTACATGATTCATCCTGCGGCTATCGTGAACGACCACAACGCCTGATGGCGTCGGCTGCCACACCCATGCATTCAATGCGAGCGGCACCCCCAGTTGCGGCACCAGTAAGCATTGGGATTGGTGGGATCCGCACCTAGAGGTACGGTGTCCCAGCGTGACGACGGCAAGGGCACGATGGCGGGTTTGCCGTTGCCGAAATCAAGCTGCGGAGCGTCGTTCTCTTCCGGCGGGGCTCGTACCAGCACGAATTTCACGTCGATCAAGGGCCGGTGGCTGGGCGACTTGGCCGGCTGGGCGACGACCCCGGATTGCGCCGGGGGCGTCTGTGCCGGAACACCCGCAGCCATCGAAAGGCACGGCGCACTCAAGGCGAAAACGAACAAAAGTTGTTTCATGGCGGCCTCCGAACGGAACGATGAGGGCAGAACCGGTCATTTCACGTGAACCGTGATCCTTTTCGACACCAGCGCCGGCTCGAACGGCACGTGATGCTGGTCGCCCAGCTCCAGTTGCAGCGTATGCGTTCCCGGCGCGAGCTTCAGCGTAGTCTGGGTCTGGCCGCCACCGAAGTGGATGTGGTTCGCGTCGGCCGGGATCGGCTGGCCCGCGGCGGGCAGATCCTTCACGTCGACCAGCAGATGGTGGTGGCCGGTGTGCTCCTTGCCGATGCCGGCCGGTGCCACGCCCATGCCCTTCAGGCCGAAACGCACGGTGACTTCCTGACCCACGGTGGCGCCATCGCTGGGCGAGATGATGTAGACCTCGGCACCGGCTGGCGCGGCCGTGGTGGGCAGGCCGGGAGCATCGGCGGCGATCGCGGTGGCGGTCAGTCCCGTCAGCGCCAGGGCAAGCAGGATGCGTTTCATCGTCGGTCTCCAGCGGAAGAAAACAGGCTTCAGTGTAAGCGCCACGTCATGCGTCCGCCATGCCGTCGCAACGCCACGCCGCGATGCTGCGGCAAACCGGCACGGACATGGTCATGCGCATCGGGATTGTCAGCGAAACCTAGTCCACCCGAGAGCCACGGCGTCGCGCAGGCACACCGCATCTGCGTGGCGCCCATCACCGGGACAAACGACGCATCGATCCGGCCGTGGTCGATGACGATCTGAGCCAGCTCGCTGCGCAGGCTTTGCGCACGCCGTAGCGAGTTCCTTTGCGCTCAGACAGATAGCCTACTTGTCCACAGGCTTTACCCGGCACGCTCCACAATCGCTGTGGAGAACTTCGCGCGACCGCTCAAGAAATCGACAAAGTGAGCCAAGTGTCTGCCGGCAAAAGGCGAACGACGCTTGTCCACAGGCTTGTACAGAAGACACCCACACCAGCTGTGGAAAACTTGGCGCCGCACGCATGCGGCGAACGCGCGAAACCGGTCACCGCGATCTGGACAGTTCGTGACCAGCGCGTAGCAAGTCACTGATCGGCAAGTGGGGAATCGCGCTTGTCCACAGGGTTTGCCGCAACACTTCCACAGCCGCTGTGGAAAACCCTGCGGCGGATACGACGATGCCGCCCGCAGGCGGCATCGCTCATGAGCAATCGAATGCCTCGACTCAGGCCGCGCGATCGGCCCGGGTCAGGATGCCGAGCAGGTCGGCCAGCTTGTCGCGCATCTCGCGGCGGTCGACGATCATGTCGATCGCGCCGTGGTCGAGCAGGAACTCCGAACGCTGGAAACCTTCCGGCAGGGTCTCGCGCACGGTCTGCTCGATCACCCGCGGACCGGCGAAACCGATCAGCGCCTTCGGCTCGCCGATGTTGATGTCGCCGAGCATCGCCAGGCTGGCGGAGACGCCGCCGGTGGTCGGGTTGGTCAGCACGCTGATGTAGGGCACGCCGGCATCGCGCAGGCGCGCCAGCGCCGCCGAGGTCTTGGCCATCTGCATCAGCGAGAACAGCGCTTCCTGCATGCGCGCGCCGCCGGTGGCGGAGAAGCACACCAGGGCGCTCTTGTCGGCCAGCGCGCGCTCGGCGGCGCGGGCGAATTTTTCGCCGACCACCGAACCCATCGAGCCACCCATGTAGGCGAACTCGAAGGCCACCGCCATCAGCGGCCGGCCCTTGAGCTTGCCGCTCATGGCGACCATCGCATCCTTCTCGCCGGTCTTTTTCTGGGTCGAGGTGATGCGGTCGCGGTACTTCTTGGAGTCGCGGAATTTCAGCGGATCGGTGGGCTCGAGGCTGGCCCACAGTTCCTGCGCCGAGCCGTCGTCGAGCAGCGCGTCCAGCCGCATCCGCGCGCTGATGTAATGGTGATGGCCGCACTTGGGGCACACCATCAGGTTGCGCTCCAGTTCCGGCTTGTACAGCACGGTGCCGCAACCACCGCACTTCTCCCACACACCCTCGGGCACCGAACCCTTGCCGCCGTTGGTTCCCTGCGGACGGGTCCGCGGGTTCATGATCTTCTGCAGCCAATTCATCGCAACACCTCAAACGTTCCTGACCCGAAACGGCCAGGCGACCGTTTCAGTGTGCATCCAGCGCCGCACGGATCGGCTGCAGGAAACCTTGCGCACGGGCGGTGATTTCCGCCGCGTCGGTGGCACCCGACAACCGCTCGACCAGCGCACTGCCGATCACCACCGCATCGGCGAAACCGGCAATCGCCTTCGCGCTTGCCGCATCGCGGATGCCGAAGCCCACCGCCACCGGCGCCTTCGCCCGGGTGCGGATGTCCGCCACGCGTGCGGCGATATCGCCGGTGCTCAAGTGTGCCGCACCGGTGATGCCGGCGAACGAGACATAGTACAGGAAACCCTCGGCCGAACCGCACAGCTGCGCCATACGCGAGGGTGCGGTGGTGGGCGCGGCAAGCAGGATCTGCTGCAACCCGGCATCGCGCAGCGGCTGCAGCACGGCCGATTCCTCCAGTGGGCAATCGACCAGCAGCACGCCATCGACGCCGGCCGCCACGGCCTCCTGCGCGAAGCGCGCGTAGCCATGGATCTCGACCGGATTCAGATAGCCCATCAGCACGATCGGCGTGTCGGCATCGCGGCGGCGAAACTCGCCGACCCAGCCCAGCACTTCCTTCAGTCCGACCCCTTGGGCGATCGCCCGCTCGCTGGCGTGCTGGATCACCGGACCGTCGGCCATCGGATCGGAAAACGGCACGCCCAGTTCGATCAGGTCGGCGCCGGCATCGACCAGCGCATGCATCAGGGCAACCATGTGCCCGGGCACGGGATCACCGGCGGTGACGAACGGGATCAGCCCGGTGCGGCCGGCGGCCTTGAGTTTGGCGAAGCGGCGATCGATGCGGCTCATACCTCGACTCCTTCGCGCGCGGCGATCGTGTGCACGTCCTTGTCGCCACGACCGGAGAGGTTGCACAGCACGATGCCGTCCTTCGGCAGCTCGCGCGCCAGCTTCATCGCCTGGGCGACCGCATGGCTGGATTCCAGCGCGGCCAGGATGCCTTCGGTGCGGGCCAGCAGGTGGAATGCCTCCATCGCTTCGTCGTCCGTCACGCCGACATACTCGGCGCGCCCGGCGTCCTTCAGGAACGCGTGCTCCGGGCCAACGCCCGGATAGTCGAGTCCGGCCGAGATCGAATGCGTCTCGGTGATCTGGCCGTTGTCGTCGCACAGCACATAGGTGCGGTTGCCATGCAGCACGCCGGGGCGACCCGCAGCCAGCGAAGCGGCGTGGTGACCGGTGGCGATGCCCTCGCCTGCCGCCTCGGCGCCGACGATGCGCACGCCGGCGTCGTTGAGGAAGGCGTGGAACAGGCCGATCGCATTCGAGCCGCCGCCCACGCAGGCGGTGAGCACGTCGGGCAGGCGGCCGTACTGCGCCAGCACCTGGGCCCGCGCCTCGCGCCCCACGATGGCGTTGAAGTCGCGCACCATCTTCGGGTACGGATGCGGGCCAGCCACCGTGCCGATGATGTAGAAAGTGTCGGCCACGTTGGTGACCCAGTCGCGCATCGCCTCGTTCAGCGCATCCTTCAGCGTCTTCGAACCGGACGTCACCGGCACCACCTCGGCGCCCAGCAGCTTCATCCGGTAGACGTTGATCTTCTGCCGCTCGATGTCCACCGCGCCCATGTAGACCACGCACTGCATGCCCAGGCGCGCGGCCACGGTGGCGCTGGCCACGCCATGCTGGCCGGCCCCGGTCTCGGCGATGATCCGCCGCTTGCCCATGTGCCGGGCCACCAGCGCCTGGCCGACGGTGTTGTTGATCTTGTGCGCGCCGGTGTGGTTCAGGTCCTCGCGCTTGAGCAGGATGCGTGCTCCCCCGACATGCTGCGACAGCCGCTGGGCGTGATAGACCGGACTGGGCCGCCCCACGTAGTGCTGCAGGTCGCGGTCCAGTTCGGCGAGGAAGCCCGCATCCTGGCGCAGGCGCTCGTAGGCCTCGGCCAGCTCGGCCAGCGGCGCCATCAGCGTCTCGGCGACATAGCTGCCACCGTAGTCGCCGAAGCGACCGTGCTCGTCGGGCCAGCGGTGATAGTCCTGGATCGGGGGCATGGCGGGATTCCTGTGCGAAAAACTGAAGATCCCCGCTCATCGGATCGGGAATGTCCTGCAGATTATCGCAGTCGTGACCGCGCGGAAAAGCGATAAGATCGCCTCCATACCTCAGGAAAACTCAATCATGTCAGGGCGCGAACTGCCACCGTTGAATGCCTTGCGCGCCTTCGAGGCGGTGGCGCGACTGCACAGCGTGGGCCGGGCCGCGGCGGAACTGCACGTCACCCATGGCGCGGTCAGCCGGCAACTGCGCCTGCTCGACGAAGCGCTGGGCCGACCGCTGTTTTCACGCCAGGGCCGTGGACTGGTGCTGACCGCTGCGGGCGAACAACTGCACGCCGGGGCCGGCCTCGCCTTCGAGCAATTGCGCGACAGCTGGGCCGCCCTGCGCGAGCACAACGCGCAGGCGCCGTTCGTGCTCGGTTGCGCCAGCAGCCTGCTGGCGCGCTGGCTGATCCCGCGGCTGGATCGGCTGGCGCACGACCTGCCCGGGTTGCGCCTGCATCTGTCGGCACAGGAGTCATCGCCGACCGCGGAACCGGGCAGGCTGGACGCCCTGCTGCTGTTGTCGGCGCCGCCCTGGCCCGCGGGCTGGCAGGTCGACACGCTGGCGCCGGAACGGATCGGCCCGGTGGTCAGCCCGCGCTACGGCGGCTGGCCGCGACTGCAGGGGCAGCTGCCCGGCTGCCTGCTCGACGAGCCGGTATTGCACACCACTTCGCGTCCGCAGGCCTGGCCAGACTGGCTGCGTGGCATGGATCTGCCGCCCTCGCGCCCGCCCGGCGGCGCGGGTTTTCCGCACCTCTACCATCTGCTGGAAGCGGCCATCGCCGGGCTGGGCGTGGCGATCGCGCCGGCGCCGTTGGTGGCCGACGACCTGGCGACCGGGCGCCTGCTGGCGCCGTGGGGATTCCAGCCCACCACGGGCCACTGGATCCTGGCCACGCCGCAGCGCTCCGGCGATCGTCGCGCCGTCGCACTGGCCCAGTGGCTGCGCCAGGAGCTGGCCGGCGGCTGAGCCGGCAGGCCCGCCGCGATCTCCGCGACTGGCCCTCTACTCCGCGTCGACCGCGCGCACCGCGCGAACGAAGGCTTCCAGCCGCGCCGGGTCCTTGATGCCGGGCGCGGATTCCACGCCACTGGCCACGTCCACCGCCCACGGTCGCGCCATGCGCACGGCGTCCGCCACGTTGCCCGACTCCAGCCCGCCAGCAACGATCAGCGGCTTCTCGCGCACTTCCGCCAACAGCGACCAGTCGAACGTCTTGCCGCTGCCACCGGCCTCGCCACGGGCATGGCCATCCAGCAGCAGGCCGGCGGCATGCGGGTAGTCGTGCCGGCGCGACAGACCGGCAGCGCCCTCGCCCATCGCCAGCGCCTTCAGGAATGGATGGCCAAACTGCGCGCACCAGGGGTCGGTTTCCTCGCCGTGGAACTGCAGCAGCGCGGGCCGCACCTGCTCCAGCACCCGTTCCACCAGGCTCGCCTCGTCGTCCATGAACAAGGCCACGGTCGCCACGAAAGGCGGCAGCGACTCGACGATGTCGCGGGCCTGGCGCAGGCCAACCTGGCGTCGGCTGCGCGCGGTGAACACCAGCCCGATCGCATCGGCGCCCAGCCGTGCGGCGAGCACGGCGTCGTCGACCCGGGTCATGCCGCAGCACTTGATCCGGGTCATGGCTGGCTGACCTCTTCCGGCAGATGCCAGTGGCGCTCGTAGCGTGGACCGATGAAGGTCAAGCCCGAAGCCGGTGCGGTGGGGCCGGCCACCTGGCGGTCACGACCGGCCAGCAGTTCACCCATCCACTCGATCGGCTGTTCGCCACGGCCGATCGGCAGCAGCGAGCCGACGATGTTGCGCACCATGTGATGCAGGAAGGCATTCGCCTCGATCTCCACGAACAGCTGCTCGCCCTCGCGCCGCACGCTCACCGCCAGCACGCTTCGCCGCGGGTGCGCCGCCTGGCAGGACAAGGCGCGGAATGCGCTGAAATCATGCTCGCCCAGCAGGGCCTGGGCGGCAACGTGCATGCGCCCGGCGTCCAGCGGCAGGCGCTCCCAGGTGACATAGCGCGCATCCAGCGCCGCACGCACCGGCCGGTTCAGCAGGTGATAGCGGTAGCGCCGGCTGCGTGCGGCGTAACGCGCGTGGAAACTGTCCGGCACCGGCTGCGCCCACAGCACGGCCACGCTGTTCGGCAGGTTGGAGCAGCTGCCCAGCACCCAGCCACGCATGTCGCGGCTGGCGTCGGTATCGAAATGCACGACCTGGCAGCGGCCATGCACGCCCGCATCGGTGCGACCGGCGCAGCTGACCTCGACCGGATGCGCGGCCACCGTCGACAGCGCCCGCTCCAGCGCGCCCTGCACGCTGACATCCTGCTTCAGCCGCTGCCAGCCGCAGAAGTCGGTGCCGTCGTACTCGATACCCAGAGCGATACGCATGGATCGTGCAGAACCTGAGGGGGAAACGTCGAAGATTAGCAGGCCAAAACGGCATCGGGCCGGCTAGGCCGGCCCGATGCCACACAAGCGAAGCAGGAAACTCAGTGCAGGCTGTCCAGCAGCCGCTTGGCCACGTCACGCTGCATCTGGCTGCCTTCCTTCATCACCTCGCCCAGCATGGCGCGGGCGCCCTCGGCGTCGCCCATGTCGACATAGGCACGCGCCAGGTCGAGCTTGGTGTCCACCGGATCGTCGTTGAATTCGCCGAGATCCTGGCCATCGTCGTGGCTCGCCGGGGCACGCTCGGCCTCCTCGAAATTCCAGTCCGATGCCGGCTCCGCCGGTGCCGCGGGAGTGCGGGGCGCCACCACCGTGACGTCTTCCGCCGCCGCTTCCGGGCGCGCCGGCGGCGCTGCGGCGGGATGGGTCAGATCGAAGTTGAAGTTGTACTCGCTGACCTTCTTCGGGCCGGCGCCGGGCAGCGGCGGCATCGAGGACACCACCGTGGGCGCGTCGCTCGCATCGGCATAGTCATCGATGTTGAACTCGCCATGGGCGTCGGCATCGTCGTGCGCGGCGGACGCTTCGTGGTGGTCGAACAGCGGATGACCGGGCACCAGGTCCTCGCCCATGTGCAGCACGTCCTGCCACTCGTCCTGCTGCGGGTCGGTGATGTGGGCGTGCATCGCCTCGGCGGCGGCCTCGAAATGATCGACGTCGCGGCGCGAGTAATACAGCGTGACCAGCTCCAGGTGCAGGCCGATGTCATCCGGATGCTCGGCCAACTGGTCGAGCAACTCTTCCTGGTCGACGTCGTCGCCCAGCAGATCCTGGTCGGCAGCGCCGGGCACGGATCCGAAACGGTCGGCCAGTGACGTGGAAGACTTGGCTGCCGCGGCAGCCGGCTTGCGTCGACGGCCCAGCATCGCCAGCAGGATCAGCAGCACGATCGCGCCCGCACCGGCAGCCCACGCCCAGGTCTGCATGTACCACGGCTGCTCCTCGACCGGAGCGGGAGCCGGCGCGACCGGCTTGGTCACTGCCGGCTTGACCGGTTCGACCGGCTTGACTGCAGCCGAGTCCGCCAGCGGCGTGGTCACCGTGGTGGCGGAGGAAACCGGGGCACTGGGCGCGGTGGATGCCAGCGCGGGCGTGTTTGCTGCAGCCGGCGTCATGGCCGTGCTGGCATGGGCCGCTTCAAGCTCGGTCTTCGCAACCGGCGCGGGCATGGCGGGTGCCGGGGCAGCCGTCACCCTGGCCGCACTGGCGGCAACCGCCGGCATGCCGGCGCTCTTCCTCGCGGCGGCCAGCTTGGCCTGCAGCTCGGCGATCTCGTTGTCCTTCAGCGACAGCAGTCGTTCGTTCTTGCTGTTGATGTCGCTGAGGTCCTTCAGCCGGGTCTTCAGGTCCGAACTCTGCTGCTGCAGGCTGGCCAAGCTTTCCTGGCTCCGCAGCAGATCCTGGCGGAGGCTGGCGGTGGACTTGTCGCTCGAGCCCGCGCCCTGGGTTCCGGCACCACTGCCCTGCCTGGCCGGCACCAGTGCGAGCCGGTCGCCGTTGCCGGCAGCGCCGCTGGAGGCACTGGAAGTCGACCCGCTGGTGGCGGCATCGGCCACGATGGTGGGCTTGCCCGGCACGCCGGCGCGCCAGTCGCTGTTCTGGCGACGGACTTCGGCGGCAGCGGCGGCGATGGACATCGCCTGCGCCTCGGCCGAGGTCGGCACGCGCAGCACCACGCCACTCTTCAATGCATTGATGTTGTCGCGGTAGAACGCGTCAGGGTTGGCCTGCTTGAGCGCCAGCATCATCTGCTGCACGTCGACCCCGGACGGAGCCACGTTGCGCGCGATGCCGGACAGGGTCTGGCCGCGTTCGACCGGACCGAGCTGGCCGTTGCCGGCCACCGGTGCGGCCGGCCTTGCCACGGGGGCCGGCGCGGTCGCCTTCGGCGCTGCGGCGACGGGTGCGGCAGCTGCCTTCGGGTGCGACGCAGGGCGGACGGGCGCGGGAGTCGCCGCCACCGGGGCCTTCGCGGCGGCATTCGGCGGGTCGAGCAGGATCGCGTACTCGCGCACGCTCTTGCCCGCCTTGCCGTTCACCTCAAGCAGCAGGTCGAGGAAGGGGTCATCCACCGGCGTGCTGCTGGTGATGCGGATCACCGGATGGGCGCCGCCGGCGTTGGCCACGCTGAAGTGCAACGGGATCGAGGTGCGTCCACCCACGATGCCGGCGCGTGCGAATTCCTCGCTGGAAGCCAGCTGGACACTGAGATTCTGCAGCTCCGCCGGATTGTCCGAATGCAGCGGGATCTCGGCCAGCAGCGGTTGGCCCAGCGCCGACTTGACCTGGATCTGACCCAGATCCATGGCCATCACCTGGCTGGTGCCCAGCGCCAGCGCGATCAGCA
Source organism: Rhodanobacter sp. FDAARGOS 1247 (assembly GCF_016889805.1). Lineage (NCBI taxonomy): Bacteria > Pseudomonadati > Pseudomonadota > Gammaproteobacteria > Lysobacterales > Rhodanobacteraceae > Rhodanobacter > Rhodanobacter sp. FDAARGOS 1247. The sequence goes on along the minus strand of NZ_CP069535.1, from coordinate 1,514,150 downwards.
CCGACAATTTCAACGAACGATTCATGCGTGTTCCCCCGAACGATCCTGACGCAACTCTCTAGGTTGGCGTTGCCGCGATTGACGACCACGACCCCAATCGAGGTGCCACTTTAGTTACATGAAGGCCAATCAACAATAGGCGCGACGAATACTTGCGATACATTGCTGCGGTGTGTTCTCACCCCGGCATCGCCTTTCAATGCTGCCCGCCGGACTGGCCGGATTGCAATTCCTGCAGTTGCTTCTGCAGCTCGGCGATCGTCTTGTCCTGCTCCTGCAGGCGCTCGCCAGCCCGTTTGCTGTCCGATTCCCGCCGCTGCACGTCGCGTTTCAGGCGCTTGACCTCGGCCTCGCTGCGCGCCACCTTCCGCTGCGCGCTGGCCCCGTCCCGGGCGGCCGCAGTGGCCCCCGGCTGCACCTGCACCGGGGCTGTCGCCCAGGCTGCCCCTGCCGACACAAAACAAGCCAATGCAAATACCTGGATCAAACGCATTTCAGAGATAGTCCTCGATCAACAACTCGGCGATCTGCACCGCATTGAGCGCCGCGCCCTTGCGGATATTGTCCGACACGATCCACAGGTCCAGCCCGCGGTCGTGCGAGATGTCTTCGCGCACCCGTCCCACGAAGACCCCGTCCGCGCCGGCCGCCTCGCCCACCGGGGTCGGATAGCCACCCGGCTTGCGCTCGTCCACCAGCACCACACCCGGCGCCTGGCGCAGCAGTTCGCGGGCCTGCTCGGCGGTGATCTTTTCGCTGGTCTCGATGTGCACGGCCTCGGAATGGCCATAGAACACCGGTACCCGCACCGCGGTCGGATTCACCTGGATCGACTCGTCCTCCAGGATCTTGCGGGTCTCCCACACCAGCTTCATTTCCTCCTTGGTGTAGCCGTTGGGCTGGAAGTCGTCGATCTGCGGGATGACATTGAACGCGATCTGGGCCGGGAATTTCTTGCCCGGCTCCACGCTTTGGAAGTTCAGCAGGGCCGCGGTTTCCCGCCCCAGCTCCTCCATCCCGCTGCGGCCGGCGCCGGAAACCGACTGGTAGGTGGCCACGTTGATCCGCTCGATCTGCGCCGCCCGATGGATCGGCGCCAGCGCCACCAGCATCTGCATGGTCGAGCAGTTCGGGTTGGCGATGATGCCGCGACTGGTGTACTGGGCGATCGCATGCGGGTTGACCTCGCTGATCACCAGCGGGATGTCGTCCTGGTAGCGGAACTCGGAGGTGTTGTCGATCACCACCGCACCGGCTGCCGCCGCCCGCGGCGCGTGTTCGCGGCTGACCGAGCCGCCCGCGGAGAAGAACGCGATGTCGACGCCTTCGAAATCATAGGTGTCCAGCAACTGCACGGTGATGTCCCGGCCCGCGAAGCTGACCTTGCCGCCAGCCGAACGCTCGCTGGCCAGCGGCACCAGCTCGCTGACCGGGAAATCGCGCTCGGCGAGGATCGCCAGCACGGTCTCGCCGACCGCACCGGTGGCGCCGACCATGGCGACCTTGTAACTGCTCTTCTGACTCATGGGGTGGCTTGCTCTCGGAATAGGAAGACCGTGCCGCTCACAGCACGTTCGGGTTGAGGATATTGGGCGGACGCCCGGCCTGCGGACCGTGGCCGAACATCGCCAGCACATTGTCCACCGCCACCGAGGTCATCGCGCGGCGGGTTTCGGTGGTGGCGCTGGCGATATGCGGGCTGAGCACCACGTTGTCGAGCGTGAGCAGGCCCGGATGAACCTTCGGCTCGCCCTCGAAAACATCCAGCGCCGCACCGGCCAGGCGGCGTTCGCGCAACGCCGTGGCCAGCGCCGCGTCGTCGACGATGCCGCCGCGGGCGATATTGATCAGCATCGCGGTCGGCTTCATCTGCGCCAGTTCGGCGGCGCCCACGGCATGGCGGGTCTGCGTGGTCAGCGGCAGCGCCAGCACCAGGAAGTCGGATTCACGCAGCAGTTGCTGCTTGTCGACATGACGCGCGTTGCAGCCCCGCTCGTCCGCCTCGGGCAGGGGCGTGCGGTTGTGGTAGATCACCGGCATGCCGAACCCGAGTGCGCGCCGCGCGATCGCCTGCCCGATGCGACCCATGCCCAGGATGCCCAGCGTGCGCCCGCGCACGTCGCTGCCAAGCCAGGCCTTGAATTCGGTGGCCTGCCAGTGTCCGGCGCGCAGCCAGCGCTCGGCGGCGCCCATCCGGCGCGCGGCACCGAGCAACAGGGCCCAGGTGTAGTCGGCCACGCTTTCGTTGAGCACGTCGGCGGTGTTCGACACCGCGATGCCGGCGGCGCTCATCGCGTCCAGGTCGATGTTGTCGTAGCCCACGCCCAAGTTGGCCACGATGCGCAGGCGCTCCGCCGCGCCGATCTCCGCCGCGCCGATGCGATCCTTGAGTCCGACGATCACCGCGTCCTGGCCGGCCAGCCGAGCCGCAAGTTCCGACTGGCTGAACTTGCGCTCCTCCGCCTCGACGGTCACCTGGAAATGCGGCTCCAGCCGGGCAATGACCCCCGGAAAGGTGGGCCGGGAAACCCAGACGCGCGGCTTGTCGGTCATCGGCGTGATTCCGGATGCTGCGGTTGAAGGTCAGGCGATGCGCGGCGCGACCGCACCCACGTCGCCGCATTGCGCCCGGTGGCGCAACGCGTGGTCCATCAGCACCAGCGCCATCATCGCCTCGGCGATGGGCGTGGCGCGGATGCCGACGCAGGGATCGTGTCGCCCCTTGGTGACCACGTCCACCGGTTCGCCGGCCAGGTTCAGGCTGTGGCCGGGAATCAGGATGCTGGAGGTGGGTTTCAGCACGATCGAGGCGGTGACCGGCTGACCGCTGCTGATGCCACCGAGAATACCGCCGGCATGATTGGACGTAAAGCCGTCCAAATGCATCTCGTCGCGATGCTCGCTGCCGCGCTGGGCGACGGCGGCGAAACCGTCGCCGATCTCCACGCCCTTGACCGCGTTGATCGACATCAGCGCACTGGCCAGGTCGCCGTCGAGCTTGCCGTAGATCGGTTCGCCCCAGCCCGGCGGCACGCCATCGGCGACCACGTTGACGCGGGCACCCACCGAATCGCCGGACTTGCGCAGCGCGTTGATGTAGTCCTCCAGCGCCGGCACCTGGGCCGCATCCGGCCAGAAGAACGGGTTCTGCTCCACCGCATCCCAGTCGAAAGCGGCGGGCCGGATCTCGCCGATCTGCGCCAGGTGGCCGCGCACGCGCACGCCATGACGCTCGGCCAGCCACTTCTTGGCGATCACCGCGGCGGCCACCCGCATGGTGGTTTCGCGTGCAGATGAACGCCCGCCGCCGCGCGGGTCGCGGATGCCGTATTTTTGCCAGTAGGTGTAGTCGGCATGGCCGGGGCGGAAGGTCTGTTCGATCTCGCCGTAGTCCTTGCTGCGCTGGTCGGTGTTGCGAATCAGCAGCGCGATCGGCGTGCCGGTGGTCTTGCCCTGGTACACGCCGGAAAGAATCTCCACCTCGTCCGCCTCGTGCCGCTGCGAGGTGTAGCGGCTGCGGCCGGTGGCGCGGCGATCGAGGTCGGTGCGGAATTCGTCAGCGCCGATCGCCAGCCCCGGCGGGCAGCCGTCGATCACGCAGCCGATCGCCGGCCCGTGGCTCTCGCCGAAGGTGGTGACGGTTAACAGTTTGCCGAACGCGTTGCTGGACACGGGGTTTGGACGTCCACAGGGAAACCGGCACAGCTTAACCGTGATGGGCCTCGCCTGCCTGCCGCGCGCGCCACTCGTGGTCGAGCATGGCGAAAATCACGTCATCGACCCATTCGCCCCTGAACCAGAGGCTTTCGCGATGATGCGCCTCCTGGCGCATGCCCAGCGCCCGCAGCATGGCCATGCTGGCCAGATTGCGCGGATCGACCGAGGCATGGACGCGATGGCGGCCAAGTTCGCCGAAGACGAAGGCCAGCAGCGCCCGCACGGCCTCGCTGGCGTAGCCCAGCCCCTGGCAGGCCGGGGCAAGGCTGACGCCGAACTCGACCGAATCCCGCGGATCCTCGGGCAGGCACACACCCAGGTCGCCGACCAGGGCGCCGTCTTCGCGCAAGCGGATCGCGCGCTGGAACCAGCCATGCGCAGGCGACGCCGGCTGCGCCGCGATGAACTCGCCGGCCGCGGCGAGATCGGCCGGGCACCAGCCCTGATAGAGCGCCACCCGCGGATCGGCGCGGCAGGCAAACAGGGCTTGCGCGTCGGCTGGTCGCAGCGCGTCGATCCGCAGTCGCGCGGTGACCAGCTCCATCGTTCAGCCCGGGCGGCGCGCGGCAGCCGCGGCCTTGATGGCATCGGCATGCTCGACGAGATCGCGCCGCTCCAGCGCGAACACGCCCATCTGGCCGACCTTGAACTCGATCCAGATGAACGGCACTTCGGGCAGCAGCGCGGCCAGCGCGTGCTCGCTCTCGCCCACCTCGACGATCAGCAGGCCGTCCTCGGTGAGGTAGTCGGCCGCCTCGTCCAGCATGCGCAGGCACAGGTCCAGGCCGTCGATGCCGGAGGTGAGGCCCAGCTTCGGCTCGTGCGCGTATTCGCCCGGCAGCGCGGCGTACTCATCCTCGGTGACATAAGGCGGATTGGACACGATCAGGTCGTATTGGCGCCCCGCCACGCCGGCGAACAGGTCGGAGCGGATCGCCTCGACCCGGCCCTCGACGTGCTGGAACACGATGTTCTCGCGCGCCAGCGACAGCGCCTCGTCGCTGATGTCGACGATGTCGACCTGCCACTCAGGGTTGTACTCGGCCATCGCGATGCCGATGCAGCCCGAGCCGGTGCACAGGTCCAGGGCCCGCTCGATGTGGCGCTCGTCCAGCCATGGCGCGAAGCCCGACTCGATCAGTTCGGCGATCGGCGAACGCGGCACCAGGGCGCGGCGGTCGCTCTTGAACTTCAGCCCGGCGAACCAGGTTTCGCCGACCAGGTAGGCCACCGGCAGGCGCTCGCCCACGCGACGCTCGATCAGCGCCAGCACGTTCGCCCGCTCCTCGGCCGTGAGCCGACCCGCGCCGTAGGCAGGCGGGATGTCCGGCGGCAGGTGCAGGCTGGCCAGCACCAGGTGGGTGGCCTCGTCGATCGGGTTGTCGTGGCTGTGGCCGAAGGTCAGCCCGGCGGCCGAAAAGCGACTGGCGCCATAACGGATGAAGTCGATGATGGTGGCAAGTTCGGCGGTCACGGCGATCCATGGGTGCGGCGAGGGGCCGGGCATTATACGGCCAGGAGCGGGGCCGGCTGGCCCTCGGTTCGGCAGTAACCTCAACCGTTCGCCCCGGGCGTGGCGCAGCGGAGTCGAGGGGCATCACCACGAGTGGCCGGTCGTTCCACCTGCAAACCTGCGCCCGGGGTGAACGGCGCCGGTATCCCTCTATACTGGGCGGATGACTTTCAAAGTATTCCTTCAGTACGCCCTGCCCCACCGCTTCCTGTCGCGCCTGGTCTACTGGGCCACGCGCTGGACCTTCGCGCCGTGGAAGAACTGGCTGATCACCACCATCGTGCGCAATTACCAGGTGAACATGGCCGAGGCGGCGCAGCCCGACCCGCTGGCCTACCAGCACTTCAATGCGTTCTTCACCCGCAAGCTGCGCCCGGACGCACGCCGTGCCGACGCCGATCCGGCCGCCCTGGTCTCGCCTGCCGACGGCCGCATCAGCCAGTCCGGCGCCATCGTCGAGGGGCGCATCTTCCAGGCCAAGGGGCAGGAATACACCGCCGCCGAACTGCTCGGCGGCGACGAGGCCGCGGCAGCCCCCTTCCACAACGGCCGCTTCGTCACCGTCTACCTGTCGCCCCGCGACTACCACCGGGTGCACATGCCGCTGCAGGGCACGCTGCGCGAAACCGTGCATGTGCCTGGCCGGATCTTCAGCGTGGCGCCGTTCGCGGTGGCCGCAATCCCCCGCCTGTTCGCCCGCAACGAGCGGCTGGTCTGCCACTTCGATGGCGAGCACGGGCCGTTCGTGGTGGTGATGGTGGGCGCGATCCTGGTCTCGTCGGTGGCCACCGTGTGGGACGGCCTGGTGATTCCGCCCTACGCCTCGTCGATCAGGCGCAAGTCCTTCGCCGGCCAGAACATCACCCTGGAGCGTTTCGCCGAGATGGCGCGCTTCAACATGGGTTCCACCGTGATCATGCTGTTGCCCGAAGGCATGGCCGAGCTGGATCCGCTCGCGCCGCAGCAGGCCGTGCAGGTGGGCCAGCGGCTGGGTCACCGCCCGGGCTGAAGCAGCCCCGCTGGCGGAGGGTCGACCCCGCCGGAAAGTCGCCGGCGCGGCCGGCCGACCTGACGCGACACGTCAGTATGTGACGTCCTGCGCGCAATTGACCGGTTTGACCCGCTACACTCCGCGTCGGAGTCGTGCGCAGGGGGCACGGTTGAATTCAAGCGCCGAGGGGATCTCATGCAAATATTGACGCCATTCCTTGTGATGATGCGCGCGCGCCAGCTTGGCCGCCAATTCCGCGACATCGAACGCATTGTCCGGGCGCTGCCCAAGCGCAGCCATGAGCGCCTCAGCACCCTCACCCTGCGCGAAATCGGCCAGGCGTCACGCAGCGATTTCCCGCACCTGCACGGCACCGCCCCCGAAGCGCGCTACCTGCCCTGGGGCCAGGGCACCGAAGCCGGCTACGAGCGCGCCCGTTCGGGCAATGCCGAAGTGGCGATGCGCGGCATCGCGCTGTGGCTGGCCGTGGCCTACCACGAGACCAAGAACTCGCCCCACGCGAGCCTGCAGCCGCAGTACCGCCAGCTGATGCAGCTGCTGCGCGAACTGAAGGAAGCGCAGAGCCAGGGCAACACGGTCGACAGCTGGATGCAGCAGACCGCCGTCGCCTGAACGGCTGCCGGTCGCGCCGCTCAATGCCTGTGAAGAAAACCACGATCCTGTGGTTTTCTTCTATCGCGAGTCCGGTACACGCCCGGACTCGCTCACGCGAATCAGGCACTTGCGTGCCCGATCCGCGTCCGGCCATCCCTTGCCGGGCTTCGAGGTTGAAAAAATCACAACCCCTCAGCGACAGACCGGCAACTTCAGCTGCTGACCGATGCGCAGATGCTGGTGGCGGATGCCATTCATCTCGGCAATCTCCTGCACGCTCGAACACTGCAGCTTGCGCACGATGCTGATCAGCGTATCGCCGCGGCGCACCCGATAGTTCTTCGTGCCCCGGCTCTTCGCCGGCGCCTTCGCTACCGGTGTGGCGACCACCGGGATGACCGCCTTGTGCAGGTCGCTGGCCAGGATCGGCCACGGACCTTCGACGCAACGCGAGGCGTAGGCCTGCTCCAGGACTTTCGGCAACTGCAACACGGTGCCGGCCGGCTGGCTCACCTGAGGATCGAGCCGGGGATTGAGGTTGCGCAGCGTGCGGAACCAGCCGTCGCTCATGCCACCCGCCGAACCGAGGCAGACGGTCAGCTCCGACAGCGACGCAGGCCGCTTCAGGGTGATCGTGCCGGGCACGACGTCGAGCCGGGGGAAGCGCAGGTTGTAGCTGTCCGGATGCTGGAACAGCCAGGCCGCGGCCAGCACCGCGGGCACGTAATCGCGGGTCTCCTGCGACAGGTCGTTGTAGATCCGCGGATCGTAGAAACTCACCGAGGTGTCGTCGCCGACCAGCCGCCGGATGCGGCCTTCGCCGCCGTTGTAGGCGGCGATGGTCAGTTCGAGGTTGTCGTTGAAGATCCGCAGCTGCTCGTTCATGTACTCGGCATTGGCACGCGCCGAGGCCGCCGGATCGAAGCGGGTGTCGAAGCCGTCGTCGCTGACCAGGCCGAAGCGCATGCCGGTGGCGTACATGAACTGCAACGGGCCTGCCGCACCCGAACGCGAGACCGCGTGGACCTTGCCGCCGGATTCCTTGGCCATGATGCCGAACAGCAGCGCCTCGGGCAGGTCCGCCTTCTCGTAGGCTGGCCACATCTGGTAGCGCATGTATTGATAGTTGACGTACGCGTCCATCAATTGCGGTCGCCACTGGGTCAGCCACATCTCCAGCGCGGCCTTGACCGGGCCGTTCATCGCGATCAGCTGCGAAAGCTTCTGGCCATGCAGCAAGGTCACGCTGCGCTGGGCCTGCGGCAGGCTGGCCGCGCCGGTCTTGCCGGCAATGGCCTGCGCCGCCTGCGCGGGATCGACGTCGCTGTCCAGGTCCTGCGCGCCGCCGAAATCACCGTCTTTCAGGCGCAGCAGGTGATCAAAGGTCGAGAAGAAGCGCTGCGGATCACAGCCTGCCGTATTCCCGCAGCGCGCCGATGCATCCTTCAGGCGATCCAGCGACCGGGTCAGGGTCGCCTGCGAGGCCTGCAGGTCGCCCTCGCGCGATTGCTGCAAGGCGGTTTCGTATCCCTTGCTGGCGACGTCGAGTTCGCCGTACAGCGCACCGACCTGGGCCGAAGGTTTCGCCGGGCCGCTGGCACAGGCACCAAGAAGACTGGCCGCCACGGCGATCGACGCCAGGCGGATGGAACGCATCACCGAACACGACAACATCAGAAACATCACCCCCGGAAAACGCCCACCATAGCGGGCGCGGGGACTCGACTCAACGCACGCCGCCACGCGACGCTCTGGCTACAATCACGCAAACACCACCGGATGGAACGCCATGACCGAGATCCTGATCGGCCGCAACGACAGCACCAGCGTCAACCTGGACCCGCACTACGGCAACCGCCACGGCATGATCGCCGGCGCCACCGGCACCGGAAAATCCGTCTCGCTGATGGTGCTGGCCGAGGGCTTCTCGCGCCTCGGCGTGCCGTGTTTCCTGGCCGACGCCAAGGGTGACCTGGCCGGCCTGGCGATGGCCGCCGGTGAGCCGGGCGACAAGCTCAAGGCGCGGCTGGCCAGGCTCAAGCTCACCGACTGGAAAGCGCAGGCGAACCCGGTGGTGTTCTGGGACATCTACGGCAAACTCGGCCATCCGGTGCGCGCCACCGTCAGCGAGATGGGCCCCACCCTGCTCGGCCGCGTGCTGGAATTGAACGACACCCAGGAAGGCGTGCTCGAAGTGGTGTTCAAGGCCGCCGACGACCAGGGCTGGCTGCTGCTGGACCTGGCCGACCTGCGCGCCCTGCTCACCTACGCCGCCGAGAACGCCAAGGCGCTGTCCACCCAGTACGGCCTGATCAGCACGCAGAGCATCGCGGCGATCCAGCGCGCGCTGCTGAAACTCGAAAGCGACGGCGCCGACCAGTTCTTCGGCGAACCGGCGCTGGAACTGGCCGACCTGATGCGCCAGGACATGAGCGGCCGCGGCATCATCAACGTGCTGGCCGCCGACCAGCTGATCATGAAGCCGCGGCTGTACTCCACCTTCCTGCTGTGGCTGCTGTCCGAGCTGTTCGAGCAGCTGCCCGAAGTGGGCGACCTCGACCAGCCGAAGATGGTGTTCTTCTTCGACGAGGCACATCTGTTGTTCGACGACGCCTCGCCGGCGTTGCTGCAACGGGTCGAACAGGTGGTGCGGCTGATCCGCTCCAAGGGCGTGGGCGTGTACTTCTGCTCGCAGAATCCCGACGATGTGCCCGGCGTGATCCTGGGCCAGCTCGGCAACCGCATCCAGCACGCCCTGCGCGCGTTCACCCCGCGCGACCAGAAGGCGGTCAAGGCGGCGGCGGAAACCTTCGTCGTCAACCCGAAGCTCGACGTCACCGAGGCCATCACCAAGCTGGCCGTGGGCGAGGCGCTGGCTTCCACTCTGGCCAATGGCGGCGTGCCGACGCCGGTGGAACAGGTGCTGGTGACCACGCCGTGCTGCCGCATCGGCGCGATCACCGACGCCGAGCGCGGCACCATCCGCCAGCGCTCGCCGGTGGGCGCGAAATACGACACTGCCGTCAATCGCGAATCGGCCGCCGAGATGCTGGCCAGGCGCGCCGAGGAAAAGGCCGCCGATGCCGCCACCGTGGCGGCCGATGCGCCGGCCAAGGGCGCCGCGAAGGAAGCGGAAAGCGGCTGGGGCGGCGCGGTGCACGACGCCCTGTTCGGCACCAAGCGCCGCCAGGGCATGATCGAGACGATGGGCAAGCAGATGGTGCGCACCGCGGGCAGCCAGCTCGGCCGGCAGATCCTGCGCGGCGTGCTGGGCGGCATTTTCGGCGGCAAGCGTTGAGGCGCGTTGCTGCGTGAGCCGCTGGCGACCACCCTCACCCGGCTCCACCGCGATCATCACCCGCGAGGGCTTCGAGCAGCTCAAGGCCGAACTCGATCATCTGTGGCACGTGCGCCGTCCGGAGGTGGTCAAGGCGCTGGCCGCGGCGGCGGCCGAGGGTGACCGCTCGGAGAATGCCGAGTACACCTATCGCAAGAAGCAGCTCGGCGAAATCGATCGCCGGGCGCGCTATCTCAGCAAGCGCATTCCCGCGCTGAAGGTGGCCGAAGGCGCACCGGCCGATCGCCGCGCGGTGTTCTTTGGCGCGCACATCGAGCTTGAGAACACCGACACCGGCGAGATCGTCCGCTACCGCATCGTCGGCCCGGACGAGACCGATGCACGGCGTGGCTTCATCAGCATTGATTCGCCGCTGGCGCGGGCGGTGCTGAAACGGCGCGTCGAGGACGAATTCGTGGCGGAGCTTCCCGGTGGCCCCACGGAGTTCGCGATCGTCGCCGTGAGTTACGCCGACGACGGAGCCTGAACGGCAATCCGGATGGCCCGCCTGCCTATTTGCCGTCTGCATCCCCATGCGGCGACAGCAGCCGCAAGGCCTGCCGATGTTCCTGCTCGATCTTCGCCAGTCGATTCTGCAGGGCTTGCGGGCTGACCCATTGACCGTGGCTGGCCTGTTGCCGCAACAGCGTGTACTGCATGTCGACAAACGGCGTCAGCACACGACTGTCCACCGCCACGAAGCCGCCGAGATCCGGAATGCGCGCCAGCGCGGCGCGCTCCCGCTCGCCCGCCTCGCCGCGCGACTTGCCGTAGTCGAGCAGGATCGCGGTCAGTTTCTGGCGCAACCGCCGGGACATGCCGTCGCGGATCACCAGCACGCCGGAGGGAATCAGCTGCGAACGCCAGATCACCCTGAGCTGGGCCGCTTCGCGGGGAAAGTTGCGGCGAAACAGATCCATGTCGGGGTTGTTGCTGCTGGTCACGTCCGCCTCGCGGTTGACCACGGCCAGCAAGTTGCTCTGGTGATCGCCCACCCGCACGCTGGCGAAAAAGGTGTCCGAGTTGAGTCCCTTCGGCGCGAAGACATAGGCCTCGGGCGCGATGTAGCCGGTCACCGACAGGTGCTCGCTGCGGGCGTAACGCCAGCCCTGACCGGGCGTGGCAAGCAGGTCGTCGAGGTTGCGGATCGGGCTGTCGTCGCGCACCACCAGGGTGGCCACGTTGCCTCGCGCACCGTCGCTGCGCTGGAACTGCGCGAACACCTGCATGTTCTGCCGGGTCACCGCCTCGACGGCCAGCCGGCCGGACAGGAACGCGACGTCGACCCGCTGTCCGGCGATCGCACTGGACAGGCTGGCATAACTGCCCACCGAGACCGTGACCACCTCGCGGTGCAGTCGCCTGCTGACGTCATCCAGCAGGGGACGCCATTGCTCGAGGGACTCGGCGGCGCTGCCGATCGGCAGGATGCCGAAACGGATCGGTGTCTCCGCGGGAGCAGGCACCTTCGCCGCCGCCGCAGGGCCGATGCCGAACAGCGCCATGCACAGCGCCACGACCAGTGACATGAACCAGCGTCTGCCCCGCCGATGGCCCCACCAAGCGCTTGCGATGGCCAATGCCGTGCACTCCCCGAGCCGTGTCCCGATGCACTGTATATAGTCGTGATCGGCCGGCGGGGCAAGGCGTGGGCTCAGGCCTGGCCCGCCACGAAGGGCGGCGGATAATTGCGCCCCGCGCGACGCGGCTGATAGCAGGGCGTGGTCAGGTGGAAGGCCTCATCGGCGTTGTGCTCACCCCAGCCCGGCAGTCCGGACAATGGCAGCGGCCGCAGTTCGAGCGGATCATTCAACAGCTGACCAGAGCGGATGGCCGTGGCGCACGGCGCCGCCAGATCGCTCCCGGCGTCGGCATGAAACACCAGCGCCTTGGCCACCAGCAGCTTGCCCGGGTTCAACGCCAGCTCCAGCAGGGCATGACCGAACAGCTCCAACCGGATCGTTCCGTCCAGCCAGGCCTGCCGCCTGCGCCAGAACAGGCCGTGCCAGTCATGGGCATCCCACAGCTCCAGCAGCGAGCGATCGCTGGTGCCGACCATGACGCCGCCCTCGTCGAAGTGGGTCAACGCATATTGGGCGCGCGAACGACGCTTGGGCCCCATCCGTGCGATCTCGACAACCTGGCGATCGTTGAGCGCCTGTTTCAGGCCGGCATGACGAAGCCAGACCAGCGCGTTGAGAAGGTCGTGCCAGTTGCCTTCACGGGTGGCGATCTGGCCACGCTCGGCGATGCGCTGTTCGTAATGCAGGCCGTCGTCCAGCAAGGCGGGGGTTTGCGCCACGAATCGCGGGCGGCTGTCGTGCGGCCAGTGTCGGTTCAACGCGTCGATCGTTGGCCAGCGCGCGCCTTCGAGCAGATCGGCCCATTCGCGCCAGGCCGCCAGTGGCATCCGCGCGAACACCGCCGGATCGACGCAGTCGCGGGCCGGCGCGACGTAGCGCATGGCGGGTACTAGACGACCTTGAGCTGCGGATGGGCCAGCCGTGCGTGCAGGTCGTGCTCGCTGGCCGACTCCACCACCACCTCGACGAACTGGCCCGGACGCAGCCCCTGGCCGTCGGCGATCAGCACGCTGCCGTCGATCTCCGGCGCATCGGCGGCCGAACGCGCCACCGCACCACCGGCGCCGGCCTCGTCGACCAGCACCTTGATCGTGCGGCCGATCTTGCGCTGCAGTTTCGCGGCGGAGATTTCCGCCTGCACCGCCATGAACTGTTCCAGCCGGTCTTCCTTCAGCTCCTCGGAGACCGGGTCGGGCAGCTCGTTCGCCTTCGCGCCATCGACCGGCGAATAGGCGAACGCCCCCACGCGATCGAGCTCTGCCTCGCGCAGGAAATCCAGCAATTCCCCGAACTCCGCCTCGGTCTCGCCGGGGAAGCCGACGATGAAGGTGCTGCGGATGGTCAGGTCCGGTACCTGCCTGCGCCAGTTCTGGATGCGCTCCAGCGTCCGGTCGATGTTGCCCGGGCGCTTCATCAGTTTCAGGATGCGTGGGCTGGCGTGCTGGAACGGGATGTCCAGGTATGGCAGCAGCTTGCCGGCTGCCATCAGCGGCATCACCTCGTCCACGTGCGGATACGGATAGACGTAGTGCAGGCGTGCCCACACGCCAAGTTCCGACAGGCCTTCGCACAGCTCGGTCATGCGCGTGCGATACGCCTTGCCGCGCCACTCGCGCTCGGCGTATTTCAGGTCCACGCCGTAGGCGCTGGTGTCCTGCGAGATCACCAGCAACTCCTTCACGCCGCCCTTGACCAGGCGCTCGGCCTCCAGCAGCACCTCGTCGACCGGGCGCGAGACCAGGTTGCCGCGCATCGAGGGAATGATGCAGAAGCTGCAGCGGTGATTGCAGCCTTCGGAAATCTTCAGGTAGGCATAGTGCTTCGGGGTCAGCTTCACGCCCGTGTCCGGCACGATGTCGATGAACTTGTTGCGCACCGGCGGCAGCGCCTTGTGCACCGCCGTCATCACACTGGCGTAGTCCTGCGGGCCGCTGACCGACAGCACGTCCGGATACGCCTCGCGGATCAGCGCCTCGCGCTTGCCCAGGCAACCGGTGACGATGACCTTGCCGTTCTCGTTGAGCGCCGTGCCGATCGAATCCAGCGACTCCTGCACCGCCGCGTCGATGAAGCCGCAGGTATTCACCACCACCGCGTCGGCCTCGTTGTAGCTGGGCACGATCTGGTAACCCTCGACCTTCAACTGGGTAAGGATGCGCTCGGAATCGACCAGCGCCTTGGGGCAGCCGAGGCTGACGAAACCGATCTTGTGCGAAGCCTGGGACATGGCCGGGTTACCGTGAAAAGCTGTGGGGTAACAGGCGATTATACGGGAACGGGGGAATGGGGAATGGGGAATGGGGAATGGGGAATGGGGAATGGGGAATGGGGAATGGGGAATGGGGAATGGGGAATGGGGAACGGGGAACGGGGAACGGGGAACGGGGAACGGGGAACGGCCAGAGCATCGCCGCGTTCGCGTTCGCTGTTGTTCCCTGTTCCCTGTTCCCTGCTCGCCACAATGCCTAGAATCGTCACTCCCCCGCAGGAGCCGCACCATGGGCCAGTCCATCAACATCCCCACCTCCGGCACGCAGTGCATCGGCGCCTACCTGGCCCAACCGGCGGGCACGCCGAAGGGCGGCATCGTGGTGATCCAGGAAATCTTCGGCGTCACCGCGCACATCCGTGACCTTGCCGACCGCTTCGCCGACCACGGCTATACCGCGATCGCACCCGCGTTCTTCGACCGGCTGGAAAGCGGCGTGGAATTGCCCTATGACATGGTCGGCGCGAATCGCGGCAAACAGCTGGTGGCGGAACTGGGGCTCGAGCGCGCGCTCGAGGACGTGGCCAGCGCCGCCGAATCGATCAGCTCGGCCGGCAGGATCGGCACGGTCGGCTATTGCTGGGGCGGCACCGTCGCGCTGCTCGCCGCACTGCGTCTGGGGCTGCCGTCCGTGAGCTATTACGGCGCGCGCAACCTGCCGTTCCTGCACGAAACACCGAAGGCGCCGGTGATGTTCCACTTCGGCGAGAAAGACCACAGCATCACGCCCGAAGCGGTGGCGAAACATCGCGAGGCGTTGCCGCAAATGGACACCTTCACCTATCCCGCCGATCACGCGTTCAACCGCGATGGCAGCCCGAGCTACCACGAGGCCAGCGCCCGGCTCGCACTGCAGCGCACGCTGGCCTTCTTCGACCAGCATCTGGCCGGCGCAGCATGAGCGAGGCGGGCTTCATCCTCGACCCGCGACTGGCAGCCGATACCTGCCCGGTGGCCTCACTGTCCTTGTGCGACGTTTTGCTGATGAATGACGCGCGCTATCCGTGGCTGATCCTGGTGCCGCGTCGAACCGGCCTGGTCGAGGTCAGCGACCTCGGCAGCCACGAGCAGACCCTGCTGTGGCAGGAGGTGGGCCGCGCTGGCGCTGCGCTTCGTGCCGTGGCACCGTTCGACAAGCTCAACCTGGGCGCCCTGGGCAATATCGTGCGGCAACTGCATGTGCACGTGGTCGGGCGTCGCGATGGTGACGCCGCCTGGCCGGGGCCGGTGTGGGGAAACGGCAGCGCGATGGCCTACGCGTCCGCGCAACGCGAGCAGCTGATTGCCGCGCTGCAGGGCGCACTCGCCAACTGACCCGGCCTGTCAAAAGAAAGGGCCGCAGCGCGCTGCGGCCCTTCTTCATGGAGTTCATGCCGCAGATCGAACTTCGCCGTCGTCAATGCAACTGCGCGTCCACCACGGGCGACCAGCATGCGATCAGTGCTGATTCTCCGGATCGAAGCCGCCGCTGCTGGCCGACTTGCCTTTCTGCTCGTCGGGCAGAGCCGACGGTGCATGATGGTCTTCCAGCTCACGAGCCTTGGTATCGACCGGATTGATCTTGGTCAGCGTGCCCTTGTTGTCGTAGAACACGGTGAAGCCGTAGTCCATCTGCATCCGCGCCATGTATTCCAGGTGCCGCTTGCGGATCTTCGCATCGTCGCTGGGCAGCAGCAGAACGGTTTTTGGCAGCTTCCCCTGATCCTTCAGATAGGCAAAGTGGCTGCCCATGTCGAGTGCGGATAGCACGGCGCCATCCAGCAGGAACTGGCCATCCTTGTAGGACTCGATGGTGGCGTCGAACTGCCCATTCATCGAAGCGGTGCTGACGTCGCTTTTGGTGCTGCCGGAGTGGCAACCGGCGAGCACCAGCACGCCGCCCAGCATGAGCGCGGCCGCGGCTCGCTTAAGCATCGTGGAAAAACGGATCATGCGGGTCTCCTGGAAGCAATCGGACATGGAAGCCATCGAACGACGGGATCGATGGAAGTGTAGCGCGGACTGCGACGACTGACGTGCCCAGGGGGCCCGTCCGGTCACGGCATTCAGGTACGCGGCAAGGTCACGCCCTGCTGGCCCTGGTACTTGCCGCCGCGGTCCTTGTAGCTGGTTTCGCATTCCTCGTCGGATTCGAGGAACAGCATCTGCGCCACGCCTTCGTTGGCGTAGATTTTTGCGGGCAGCGGCGTGGTGTTGGAGAACTCCAGCGTCACGTGGCCCTCCCACTCCGGCTCCAGCGGCGTCACGTTGACGATGATGCCGCAGCGCGCATACGTGCTCTTGCCCAGGCAGATCGTCAGCACCTTGCGCGGGATGCGGAAGTATTCCACCGTGCGCGCCAGCGCGAACGAATTCGGCGGGATGATGCACACGTCCGCCTCGACGTCGACGAAGCTGGTCGGATCGAACGACTTCGGGTCGACGATGGTGGAGTTGATGTTGGTGAAGATCTTGAACTCGCGGGCGCAGCGCACGTCGTAGCCGTAGCTCGACGTGCCGTAGGAAATCAGCTTGCTGCCGTCGCGCAGCTTCACCTGGCCCGGCTCGAACGGCTCGATCATGCCGTGACTCTCGGCCATGCGGCGGATCCACTTGTCGGGTTTGATGCTCACGCTGTCTCCGCTGGTTGGCTTGGCAGCCCGGAACGGCCGGGGCGCAGTCGGCAAAAATACACGGTCAGGGCATCGCGGCGCCAGCCGAGGCCCGTCAATGCGCCGCCAACGCTTCCACCAACAGCCGCAGCGCCACCTGCAATTCGGCGCAGCGATCGGCACTTTCCAGCACCTGCGTCACCGAGCAGCCGGCGCCAGGCAAGGCCACCATCACCGGCTGGGCCGCCAGCAGTTGCGCGGACATGGTGGTGAGGATCTCGGCCAGCGCCTCCTGCGCGTGATACGAACCACGCGCCGCAGTGTTCAGCAGCAACACCGGCTTGCCGGGGAAGTCCGGGCTGCCGACCAGCCAGTCCAGCAGGTTCTTGAACGCACCGGGCACGCCGTGGGCGTACTCGGGACAGGCGATCAGCAAGGCATCGGCCGAGTCCACCGCTTCGCGCAATTCGGCGACCGCGGACGGCAGCGGATCGGTCTCCGCATCGGGATTGAACAGCGGCAGTTCGCCGAGCCCCTTGTAGAGCAGCAGCCCCAGCGTCGATGGCGCCAATCGATACGCCGCTTCAAGCGCCGCCGTGTTCGACGACACGCGGCGCAGGCTGCCGGAAAGACACAACACCTGCGCCGCCACCCTCATGCGGCGGGTGCGCCCTGCACCACGATCTTGCCCAGACCCAGCGACTTGTTGCGCGGCTGGCGCGACAAGCGGCCCGCCGCGTTGCGGGCGATTTCGCGATAGCGCATGGCGAGGTCGGAATCGGGCATGGCCGCCACCGTGGGATTGCCGCTGTCGGCCTGCTCGCGGATGCGGATGTCCAGCGGCAGCGAACCGAGATAGGCCGCGCCGTACTGGCTGGCCATGCGCTCGCCGCCGCCTTCGCCGAAGATATTTTCCTCGTGGCCGCAATGCGAGCAGACGTGGGTGGCCATGTTCTCCACCACGCCGAGCACCGGCACCTCGACCTTCTCGAACATCTTGAGCGCCTTGCGCGCGTCGAGCAGGGCGATGTCCTGCGGCGTGGTGACGATCACCGCGCCGGCCACCGGCACCTTCTGCGACAGCGTGAGCTGGATGTCGCCGGTGCCCGGCGGCAGGTCGACGATCAGGTAGTCGAGCTGCTCCCAGCGCGTATCGGTGAGCAGTTGCATCATCGCCTGGGTGACCATCGGACCACGCCAGATCATCGGCGTGTCCTCTTCCACCAGGAAGCCGATCGACATCACCGGCATGCCATGCGCCTGCATCGGCAGGATGCTCTTGCCGTCGGGCGAGGCCGGCTTGCCGTGCACGCCGAGCATGGTCGGCTGGCTCGGGCCGTAGATGTCCGCGTCCATCACGCCGACCCTGGCGCCCTCGGCCTGCAGCGCCAGCGCCAGGTTGGCCGATACCGTCGACTTGCCCACTCCGCCCTTGCCCGAGGCGACCACGATGATGTTCTTCACGTTCGGCAGCGGCCCCAGCGTGCCTTGCACCTTGTGCACGTGGACGCGGCTGGTGACCGACACGGTGGCCGATTCGATCGCCGGATCGGCCTCCAGCGCCTGGCGCACCCGGCTGACGATGACGTCGATGGCGCCGGCCGCCGGATAGCCCAGTTGCAGGTCAACCGAGACCTTGCCGCCGTCCACGCCCACCGCGCGCACGGCTTCGCCCAGCGACGCGCCGGTGTGGGTATCGATAAGGCCGCCAAGGATCTGGCGGACCAGGGCTTCGTTCGCCTGTGTCATGTCTGCTCGGGGGAATGCGGGGCCGCCATTATGCCAGCCCGCCGGCATCGGTCGGCTGACCCAGATCAGCGCGAACCGGCCGTGGCTGGCGCGCCGCGGGGCGCCGCAAGCATTTGCGCAATGCAACTTGACGGCCTTCCCCATCCTCGCCAGTCTCCATCCATACGCTTTCGTACGGGAGGAACACCATGAAGCACGCATTTCGTTGGGTCATCGCCGCCAGCCTGCTGTTTGGCGCCGGTACTGTAATGGCAGCCAATGACACACCGGTCGGTACCTGGAAGACCATCGACGACGAATCCGGCCAGGCCAAGTCGATCGTCGAGATCACCGACAACAACGGCGAACTGCAGGCGCACATCGTCAAGCTGCTCAACCGCAGCCCGGAAGACATCGCCCGCGACGGCGCCGTGGCGATGTGCCGCAAGTGCGACGGCGAACGCAAGGACAAGCCGGTCGAAGGCATGAACATCATGTGGGGCGTGCACCGCAACGACGACGTCTGGGATGGCGGCAAGATCCTCGACCCGAAATCCGGCAAGGTCTACAAGGTGAAGTTGTCGATGCTCGACGGCGGGCAGAAGCTCAACGTGCGCGGTTACATCGGCTTTTCCTGGGTCGGCCGCACCCAGACCTGGGAACGCCAGAACTGACGCAGTTCAATCGCTCCGCCCTGCGTCAAGCCTCATGCCAGCGGTCCTGGCATGAGGCTTTTCCTTTTGCGCGAGCAAGCCTGCTTCACGGGGGCGCGTCGGCCCGATGCACGGTCAGGCCACGGGCAGTGAAGCTGGCACGCAGCGCACGACCGACCTCGTGTTCGACCACCAGATGCTGCACTTCGTCGATGGCTGCCACCCGATGCGTCGCCACCGTGCCGAGCTTGTCACTGGTGGCGACGACGACGACCTCGCCACTGGCCTCGACCATCGCCCGCTTCAGCAACGTTTCCTCGCTGTCGAAACCCCACAGTCCACCGCTCGCATCTATCGCGCAGGCGCCCGGAAAGCACAGGTCGGCGCGCACGCGCTGAACTTCCTGCACCGCCTGCGCGCCGACGGCGGCACCGATCCGTGCATCGACCCGACCGCCGATCAGCAGGATCTCGAAGCCTTCACGCTCGAGCAGGATCTGCGCGATATCCGGTGCGTTGGTCACCACGGTCAACCCCAGGTCCGGCGGCAGCGCGGCGGCAATCGCCGCGTTGGTCGAACCGGCGTCGATCAGCAGCACCTGTCCCTGCCGCACCAGGGCAACCGCCTTGCGGGCGAGCGCCAGCTTGCGGCCGGCGTGTTCCTGTCGTCGCTGCTTGAGCGGCGCGACGGTGGCGGAAATGGGCAACGCACCACCGTAGACGCGCTTGCACAGACCCAGCGCCGCCAGCTCGCGCAGGTCGCGCCTGACCGAATCCTCGGACACCGCGAATTCCGTCGCCAACTCCACTGCCACCACGCGACCGCGCTGGCGCAGTCGATCGAGTATCCATTGCTGGCGTTCCTGCGGCAGCATCTCGCCGGGATTCACCTTAGCCATGCTGGCGCACCTCCGGTGCTGTGCCATCGAGCAGTCCCAGCGCGAGCAGTTCCCCACGCAGCACCGCGGCATCACGGAACTGCAGCGCATGCATGCCGAGTTTCGCCGCCGCATCCACATTGCGCGGGGCATCGTCGACATACACGGCACGGCCCGGATCGATCCCGTAACGGTTCAGCAGCAGCTGGAAGATCGCCGGATCGGGCTTGATCATCCGCTCCTGCCCGGACACCACGATGCCCTCGAATGCCCGCAGGAACGGGTAGCGTTCGAAGGCCAGCGGAAAGGTCTCCTGCGACCAGTTGGTCAAGGCGTACAGGCGCACGCCACGCGCGCGCAGTTCCTCGAGAATCGCCACGCTGTCGTGCATCGGGCCTCGCAGCATCTCGTCCCAGCGCGTGCGGTAGGCGGCGATCAGGGCCGCATGTTCGGGAAACTCCGCACTGCGCAGCCGGATGGCTTCGTCCCAGCTGCGCCCTGCATCCTGCTGTTCGTTCCACTGACCATCGCAAACCTCGGCCAGGAATTGCTCCATCGATGATTCGTCATCGAACAGGTGGCGATAGAGATAACGCGGGTTCCAGTCGATCAGGACGCCGCCGAGATCGAAGATCACCGTGTCCGGCACGGCACGTCGGGTCGTGCGCTCGCTCATGTCGTCATTCTCGCGTAGCTGTCATTCAACGCCGCACGATCCGCGCCGAAGCGGCGACCAGCAGCAACATGCCGGCGACCACGGCCAGCGCGGCCGGCAAACTGCTGGCATGGGCCATGAAGCCGATCAAGGCCGGGCCGCTGAGCAGGCCGGCGTAACCCAGCGCAGTCACCGTGGCGATCGAAATCGCCGGCGGCTGGCCCGGCAGGCGACCCGCCGCACTGAACATCAGCGGCACGATATTGGAGGCGCCCAGGCCGATCAGCACGAAGCCGGTCAACGAAGCCGGCGGCCAGTTCGCCATCGAAGCCAGAAGAAACCCGAACGCCGCCACACCGGCGCCGACGCGCACCGTCCACACCGTCCCCAGCCGCACGATGGCCCGGTCCCCCACCAGCCGGCCGCCGGCCATGGCCACCGAGAAACACGCGTAGCCGATGCCGGCGGACGCCGCGGAGAAGCCGTGGAAGTCACGCAGCAGCACCGCGCTCCAGTCGAGCATGGCGCCCTCGGCCAGGAAACTGACGAAGCACAACACGCCAAGCAGCAGCACCAGTCCGCGCGGCAGCCGGAACTTCACCGTCTGCCTGGCCACATCGCCCACGCGGACAAGCAGGCTGCGGCGTTGGCCGAGCACGATCAGCATCAACAACAGCGCGATCGCCAGGGCACCGACCAGCAGCGGCAGGCCGAGCGCCAGCAAGGCGCTCATCAGCGCGGCGCCGACCAGACCGCCGACGCTGAAAAGCCCATGAAAGCCCGACATCAACGCGCGGCCGTCGCGCCGCTCCACCTCGACCGCATGCGCATTCATCGCCACATCCACCGCGCCAAGCATCGCGCCGAAGTACAGCAGCGTCACGGCCAGCGTCAGCACATCCGGCACGATCGCGAGCACGGGAATCGCCACGCACAGCAGCAACCCGGCCACGCTGATCACCCGGCGGTTGCCGTAACGATGGGTCAGCACGCCGACCAGCGGCATCGACAGCATCGAGCCACCACCGAAAGCCAGCAGCACCAGGCCCAGAGCCGCGTCGTCCAGCCCCAGCCGCGCCTTCACGTAGGGCACCATCGGCGCCCAGCTGGCCATGCCGATACCGGACACCAGGAAGATCAGGCGCGTGGCGCGGATGGCGCCGGGCAGACGCTGCTGCCCGGCCTGCAGGGACTCTCTCGGCACGCTGATGGTTTCCAGTGCGTTCAAAACGGGCACAAATGTATAAAAACAGGATAAAACATGCAAACCAGCCGATGCGTGTCCCGGCGACCGGATGGCGCGCGCCGGCATCGCCCTGAGCACGGCGGGCCCGCCGCGACCCGTGCGTCGGCGCACGATCGGGATGGACCTGCATGGCATAATGCGCAGTCATCCCGGAGTGCCCGCCCACCATGAGTCGTCGCCTGCTCGTCACCAACGCCCTGCCCTATGCCAATGGCCCGCTGCACATGGGCCATCTGCTGGGCTACATCCAGGCCGACATCTGGGTGCGCGCGCAGCGAATGAGCGGCAACGAAGTGGCCTATGTCTGCGCCGACGACGCCCACGGCACGCCGATCATGCTGGCGGCAGAAAAGGCCGGCATGACGCCGGAGAACTACATCGAAGGCATCCGCCAGGGCCACGAGGCGGACTTCGCCGCCTTCGGCGTGGCGTTCGACCACTACCACACCACCCATTCGGACGAGAACCGCGAACTGGCGACGCTGATCTACACGCGCCTGCGCGACGCCGGCAGCATCGCCAGGCGCAGCATCCAGCAGCTGTTCGACCCGGAAAAGCAGATGTTCCTGCCGGACCGCTACATCAAGGGCACCTGCCCGGTCTGCAAGACACCCGACCAGTACGGCGACAACTGCGAGAACTGCGGCGCCACCTACGCACCGACCGACCTGATCAATCCCTATTCGGTGATGTCCGGCGCCACCCCGGTGCTGCGCGACTCGGAGCACTACTTCTTCGAGCTGGGCAAGTTCGAGGGCCTGCTGCGCGACTGGTTCGCCGGCGCGTTCACCGGTGGCAAGCCGGTGGCCAACAGCGGCGTGGCCGCGAAGCTGCGCGAATGGCTGGACGGCGGCCTGAAGGACTGGGACATCTCGCGCGACGCGCCGTATTTCGGTTTTCCGATCCCCGACGCGCCGGGCAAGTTCTTCTACGTGTGGCTGGATGCGCCGGTCGGCTACCTGGCCAGCTTCAAGGCGCTGTGCGACCGGACCGACCTGCAGTTCGACGACTTCCTCGCCGCCGACAGCAACGCCGAAATGCATCACTTCATCGGCAAGGACATCATCAACTTCCACGGCCTGTTCTGGCCCGCGATGCTGCACGGCGCGAACTTCCGCACGCCCACGGCGCTGCACGTGAACGGCTACCTGACGGTGAACGGCGCGAAGATGTCCAAGTCGCGCGGCACCTTCATCCAGGCGCGCACCTATCTCGATTCGGGCCTGCATCCGGAGTTCCTGCGCTACTACTTCGCCAGTATGCTCAACGAGACGCCGGTCGACGTGGACCTCGACCTGAAGGCCTTCGAAGAGCGGGTCAATTCGCACCTGGTCGGCAAGTGGGTGAATATCGCCAGCCGCACCGCCGGCTTCGTCCACAAGTTCTTCGACGGCCGCCTGGCCACGCAGTTCGGCGCCGAGGAAGCGGCCCTGTGGAACAGCCTGCTGGAGCACTACGACGGCGTCGCCGAACTCTACGACAGCGGCGAATTCGCCGAAGTCACCCGCCGCTTCGTGCTGATGGCCGACATCGTCAACGGCCACATCGCCGCCAAGGCGCCATGGGCGATGGCCAAGGATGAAACCCGGCGCGAAGCACTGCACCATGTCTGTTCGTTTGCACTGGGCGCGTTCCGGCTGCTGGCCGGCATGCTGAAGCCGATCCTGCCGGCCACGGTCGGTGCTGCCGAGAAATTCCTGGCCGCACCCATCGTCGACTTCGACGACGCCCGCAGCAGCCTGCACAATCACACCATCGAGACATTCGAGACGCTGATGGGCCGCATCGATCCCAGGCTCATCGAGGCGATGATCGAATCGTCGAAGGATTCACTCGGCGCCCCTGCCGAAGCCCCCAAAACCCCGAAGAAGAAACCCATGACCGAAGACACCAAGTCTGCCGCATCGAATCCGGCGCCGCAGAACGCGGACGCCGGCATCATCGGCATCGACGACTTCGCCAGGCTCGACCTGCGCATCGGCAAGGTCAGCGCGTGCGAATTCGTCGAGGGCTCGGACAAGCTGCTGCGCTTCGAACTGGACGCCGGCCCGCTGGGCACGCGGCAGATCTTCTCCGGCATCCGCGCGGCCTACGCCGAGCCGGAAAAGCTGGTCGGCCGCAACGTGGTGTTCATCGCCAACCTGGCGCCGCGCAAGATGCGCTTCGGGCTGTCCGAAGGGATGATCCTGTCCGCCGGTGACGGCGGCAGCGACCTGTTCCTGCTCGACGCCGACCAGGGCGCGAAGCCCGGCGCCACCGTCCGCTGAATCGGTCAGGCGAAGCGGGATGGCCCCCGGCTTTCGCCGCGGGCCATCCCGCCCGCGACGCACTACTGCTTCGTGTAAGTCACGAAGAATCCGACCAGGTCGCCGTTCTCGTTGTACGGCGCCATGTCCACGTAGCGGTAGCCACGCGCGGCGTAGTCGGCGTGCGACTTGGTGAGCTGGTTCGCCATGTGCTTCTTGCGGAAACCCAGGGTGGCATCGACGAACACGGTCACCGTGTCGCCCGGGACTTCGGACGACGACGCCTGCGCGGGGGTGGCATGGGTCAGCACGATCGCACCACCGGCACCCAGCACGGCGGTAAGCAACAACGAGGCGAGAAACGACGATTTCATGGCAACACTCCAACCGGCGGCAATTGCGGGACAATGGGCGCCGATTATCGCCCGCCCCGCCATCGCGCATGAGTGATCCCGTCACCCTTCTCGCCGACCGCATCGACGCCGTGCTGCCGCAGACCCAATGCGAGCAATGCGGCTATCACGGCTGCCGGCCGTATGCGGAGGCGATCGCCCGCAACCAGGCGCCGATCAACCGGTGCCCGCCAGGCGGTACCGCCGGCATCGAAAAACTGGCCACCCTGCTCGATCGCCCCGCACTGCCACTCGATCCCGACTGCGGCATCGAACATCCGCGCATGCTGGCGCGCATCGTCGAGGCCGACTGCATCGGCTGCACCAAATGCATCCAGGCTTGCCCGGTCGACGCCATCATCGGCGCCTCGAAGCTGATGCACACCGTGGTGGCGGACGACTGCACCGGTTGCGAACTGTGCGTGCCGGCCTGCCCGGTCGACTGCATCGTGCTCGAACCGATGCCGCCCGCGCAGATCGATGTCGCCCATGCCGATGCGGCGCGCGAACACTTCCAGCGCCGTGAATCGCGCCTCGAACGCCAGCGCGCCGAACGCGAGGCCGAACTGGCGGCGCGCAAGCTTGCCGTGGAAGCGGCGGCCGGACCGGTCAACCCGGTGCAGGCCGCGCTGGCCCGCGCCAGGGCGAAGCAGCAGGAGTCGAAACCGTGAAGCGCGCCGAGGTGATCGAGCTGTTCTCGCGGCTGCGCGAACTGGACCCGCATCCCACCACCGAACTGGCGTACACCACGCCGTTCGAACTGTTGGTGGCGGTGGTGCTGTCGGCGCAGGCCACCGACGTCGGCGTCAACAAGGCCACCCGCAAACTCTACCCCGTGGCGAACACGCCGCAGGCCATCCTGGCCCTGGGCGAGGAAGGGCTGAAGCGCTACATCAGCACCATCGGCCTGTTCAACGCCAAGGCGAAGAACGTGATCGCGCTGTGCCGCCTGCTGATCGAGCAGCATGACGGCGAGGTGCCGCGCACCCGCGAGGCGCTGGAAGCGCTGCCCGGCGTGGGCCGCAAGACCGCCAACGTAGTGCTCAACACCGCCTTCGGCGTGCCGACCATCGCGGTGGACACGCACATCTTCCGCGTCTCCAACCGGACCGGCCTGGCGCCGGGCAAGGACGTGCGCGCGGTCGAGGACAAGCTGGAGAAAGTGGTGCCGGCCGAGTTCAAGCAGGACGCCCATCACTGGCTGATCCTGCATGGCCGCTACGTGTGCAAGGCGCGCAAGCCCGATTGCCCGCACTGCGTGATCCGCGACTTGTGCCGGTACAGGGACAAGACGGTGGAGTGAGGAAAGAACCCCGTTCTTCGCTAGTCACCCCGCCAACTGCGCCCGCTCCAGCGCCGCGATGTGCCGTTCCAGCCGCGGCCCCAGATAGCAGTGCGAGCCGCATGGCAGCAGGCCGACTTCGCCGAACTCGCGCAAGTACCAGGCCGGCGCGCGCGAGACGAAACCCTGGTGGTCGCCGGCCACGTCGTCGCGACTGGTGAACACTTCGAGGAAGGCCACGCCCTCGAGCATCTCGCCGATGCCTTGCAGGCCGGCGCGGATTTCCGCCGGCTTCAGGTAATGCAGCACGTCGGTGCACACGACCAGGTCGAAACGCTCGTCGAAGCGCAGGTATTCCAACTGGCCGAAGCGGGCCAGGCCGATGTTGCGGCTGCGGCCGTAGCGCGCCACCACGTACTCGCTGGCGTCCAGGCCGCGGTAGGTGATCCCCGGCCGCAACGCGCGCAGCGGCGCGCGCCAGGTCGCCTCGCCGCAGCCCACGTCGAGCACGTTGCGGATCGGACGCCCCAGGTAATACTCGGCCTGCGCCACCACCATCGCCACCTTGCGCCGCAGTTCGGCCGCCGACGCCACGGAATGTCGCGGATCGCGGTACCACTTGTCGAAATAGGCGCGGTCGTAGGTCTTGGTCATGCGGAGGTCCGGGCAAACGTGGGCAGCGTCCATGGTATCCCGCCCGACCCGCCGATCCGGATGCGGCATCACTTTCTGCATGCGCTGCCGATGCCAGCATCGCCGCCAGCTTCCATCGCCGCCCCGAGGAGAATCCCATGCCCATGGTCCGCTTCCGCCTGATCGGCAGCCGCGCCGACGCCGATGCCGTCATCGCGACCCTGCACGGCCTCGATCGCATAGAGCACGTCGAGGAAATCGACGACCTGGTCTCCGGGATGCGCGACGACTCCAGCTCCAGCGACTCGGTGAGCGACAGCGAGGGCCACGTCTACCGCATCGAAGTGGACACGCCCGACGACGACGTCGCGGACGACGTGCGCGCCCGCGCCGAGGAGGCGGCCGGCGAAGCGGCTGCCGGCATCGAGTTCGTGGACGAGTTCTGAACGGCGGGAACCACGCCCATGTCATCCGTTGGGCGGACACGGCGTTGAAGCCTTGTGTGGTGCCGCGACGCACAGCGCCTCCCAGCCAAGGTTCCGCCATGCAACCCTCTACCGCCCGGTTTGAAGCTCGGCACGGCAGGCTCCATCGCCGCCTGCTCCCGTTCACCGCGGCCTTGCTGCTGTCTGTCGCCGCCTCGGCGCATGCGCCGGACTCCGCGGGCCGACCGCTGGCTCCGTCCGACGTGCAATGGCTGCAGCGGGCAACTTTCGGCATCGACTCGGCCAGCCTGGCCAGCTACCGCCAGCTCGGCCGCCGGCGCTGGCTCGATGTCCAGCTGGCCGGCCGCAACGACAGGCTGCCGCCGGCCATCGCCAACCTGATCGCCAGCTACCCCGCAATCAGCACGCCGCCGCAGGAACTGCTGGCCCAGGCCGCCGAAGCGCGGCGCCAGCTGAAGTCGATGCCTGAGGGCGACGCCAAGGTCGCCGCGAAGAAGAACCTGCAAAAACAGGCTCGCGAACTGGCCCAGCAGGCGCAACAGGCCGAACTGCTGCGTGCAATCTACGGCAGCAACCCGTTGAAGGAGCAGGTCGTATGGTTCTGGCTCAACCACTTCAGCGTGTACGGCGCCAAGGGCCGCGTGCGCCTGTTCGCGGCCGACTATGAGGAACACGCGATCCGGCCCCATGCATTGGGCAAGTTCCGTGACCTGCTGCTGGCCACGCTGAAAAGCCCGGCGATGCTGGAATACCTCGACAACGCGAAGAACGTGAAGGGCAAGACTAACGAGAACTACGCCCGCGAACTGATGGAGCTGCACGCCCTGGGCGTCGGCTCCGGCTACACCCAGCAGGACGTGCAGCAGCTGGCGCTGATCCTTACCGGCGCGGGCATCGCGTCGCCCAAGCCGGCCAGGCGAGCCCGCACCGGTCGCTTCGGCCGCACACGGCCGGGCTTCGTGCGCGACGGCCTGTTCGTGTTCAATCCGGACCGGCACGACTTCAGCGACAAGACCCTGCTCGGCCAGCGCCTCCACGGCAGCGGCTATCGCGAGATCGAGCAGGCGGTGGACCTGATCACCCGGCAGCCGGCCTGCGCCCGTTTCGTCTCGCGCCAGCTGGCCGAGTATTTCGTGGCCGACCAGCCGCCACCGGCCCTGATCGAAGCGATGGCGAAAACCTTCCAGCGCAGCGACGGCGACATCGCCGCGGTACTGCGCACGATGTTCGATTCGCCGGAGCTGACCGGCGGCGAGGCGAAGAAGTTCAAGGACCCCACCCGTTTCCTGGTTTCCGCGATGAAGCTTGCCTACGACGGCCAGCCGATCAGCAACGCGCAGCCGCTGGTCAACTGGCTCAACCAGATGGGCGAGCCGGTGTTCGGCCGGGTCACGCCCGACGGCTGGCCGCTGGACAGCGCCAGCTGGTCGGGCTCGGGCCAGATGGCGACCCGATTCGAAGTGGCCCGCGCGATCGGCAGTGGCCGCAACAAGCTGTTCATGACCGACACCGACGAGCGGAACCAGGCCACGCCGCGGGCACGCCCGGCCGTGCCCGCGCTGGACTCGCCGCTCTACCGCGCCGTGGTCGAACCGCGCCTGTCGCAAGCCACCCGGACGGCCCTGGGCAAGGCGACTTCGGCAGCGGAATGGAATACCTACCTGCTGTCGTCGCCGGATTTCAATTACCGCTGAGGTTTCCGCAAAGCCATGATGAACCGTCGCCAATTCCTGCTGGCCGCCGCCTCCGCCGCGGCGGCCCTGCCCGCCCTGTCCTTCAGCGGCAGCCTGTTCGCCGCGCCAGCCAGCTCGCCGCGCTTCCTGCTGGTGTTCCTGCGCGGCGGCTACGACTGCAACAACCTGCTGGTGCCGTACGCCAGCGATTTCTATTACGAATCACGCCCCACCCTGGCGATCGCCAGGCCCGATCCTGCCAATCCCGCCAGCGCGATCGCGCTGGATGCGCAGTGGGGACTGAATCCGGTCTTGCGCGAATCGCTGCTGCCGCTGTGGCAGCGCAAGCAGCTCGCCTTCGTGCCGTTCGCCGGCACCGACGACCTGTCGCGCAGCCACTTCGAGACCCAGAACAATATCGAATCGGGCCAGCCCACCGCGCACCGGGGCAGTTTCCGTTCGGGCTTCCTGGCGCGATTGTCCGGCCAGCTCAGCGGCGTGCCCGCGATCGCCTTCACCAAAAACCTGCCGCTGAGTTTCCAGGGCGCCGGCAAGGACATCCCCAACATCTCGATGAAGGCCGATCCGAAGGCCCGCTTCAATGCGCGGCAGTCGGCGATCCTCGGCGACATGTACAAGGGCACGCCGCTGGCCGCCGCCACCGCCGACGGGCTCGCGCTGCCGGCATCGATCTCCGAGGACTTGCGCAACGAGATGGTCAAGGCCAGCGGCGGCGCGCCCAGCGCCCGCAGTTTCGCCAGCGAGACACGGCGCATCGCCACCCTGATGCGCGACCAGTACCGCCTGGGTTTCGTCGACGTCGGCGGCTGGGACACCCACGTCAACCAGGGCAGCGTCAGCGGCGGCCTGGCCAACAACCTGCGCAACCTGGGCGAAGGCCTGGCCGCCTATGCCGAGGCGCTGGGCGACGAATGGAACAACACCACCGTGGTGGTGCTGTCCGAGTTCGGCCGCA
The DNA here is from genome assembly GCF_016889805.1 of Rhodanobacter sp. FDAARGOS 1247. Taxonomy (NCBI): domain Bacteria; kingdom Pseudomonadati; phylum Pseudomonadota; class Gammaproteobacteria; order Lysobacterales; family Rhodanobacteraceae; genus Rhodanobacter; species Rhodanobacter sp. FDAARGOS 1247. The sequence goes on along the minus strand of NZ_CP069535.1, from coordinate 1,484,727 downwards.
CCTTCCGCGAGAATGGCGACAAGGGCACCGACCATGGCCACGGCACCGTGCACTGGGTGCTGGGCGGCAAGGTCAACGGCGGCCGCATCGCCGGCGAACAGGCGGTGGTGAACGCCGCCGGCCTGCTGCAGAACCGCGACTACCCGGTGCTCAACAACTACCGCGACGTCCTGGGAGGCTTGCTGGCGCGAACCTGGGAGCTGTCGAACAAGCAGTTGCAGAGCGTCTTCCCGCAGGCACGGCCGCGCGACCTGCAACTGGTCTGAGCGAAGTTCGCGCGTTCAGTCGGCCGTGCGCGGCACCAGCATGTGCTTGGCGATGTAGCCGTGCAGCCGGCCCAGGCCGCGCGCCAGATGCAGGGTGGCGAACAGCAGCACGATGCCGATCACGCACATCGCGATCGCGTCGCCCCAACCCGGCGCGTGCGCGCCGAAGCCCCAGTCCACCAGAACCTGGTGGTTCACGTACAGCCCGGTCATCCAGTCGTTGTGGAACATCATCGCCAATGGCGCGCCGATGAAGGCGACGGATACGCTGAGCAAGGTCACCGCGAGCGTGAAGTACACGATACCCAGCGGCAGCATCAGCCACATGTAGCAGAGTGTGGTCCAGGTGTGCACGTCGGTGAACATGCGACCGATGCGCCGCATCAGACTCATGCCCTGGGTGGGATACACCGGCCGCCGCGGCATGCGCATGCCCAGCATCGCCTCCACGATGCGCCCCTCGACCAGCGACAGCACGCGCACGCTGCCGAAGAACAGCACGATGAACGGCAGGCCGATGATCAGCACCGACAGACCTGCCGACAGCGACAGTCCGGTGACGGCCCAGGTGAAGTAGAAGATGCCCGTGGCCAGCGACAGCAGCATGTAGAACAGCGCGCCGTAGGTGCGCGGATCGGCCGCCACGCCGAAGAAGCGCCCCGCCAGCGAACGCCGCTTCGGCAGCGGCGGCGGGCGCAGTGCGCGCTGGATGCGGATTTCCTGATCACGATAGATCTCGGCCACCTCGTCCGGCGCGCCGTAGCTGCCCACCACGTGCTCCAGCATCGCCGCTTCGCCGCGTTCGGGCTGCTCGGCCAGTTCCGAACGCAGGTGTTCCTCGGCGTCGTACAACGCATCCTGGATCAGGGCGGGGTCCGCGCCACGCAGGGCGGCGCGCAGTTGTTCAAGATACTCGGCGATGCTGCGTGGCGCGTTCATGACACCCCTCCTTGCAAGACGTTATCGACGGAATCGCGGGTGGCGTTCCACGCGGCGATCCACTCGCGCAGGACTTCGCGCCCCGGCTTGGTGATGCGGTAATAGCGGCGCGGCGGCCCGCTGACGGACGGCTCGACTTCGCTGCCCAGCAGGCCGGCGGCTTCGAGATTGCGCAACACCGGATACAGCGCGCTCTGCTTGCCGGCCAGCACGCCCTCGCCCACCTCTTCCAGCCGCTTGGCGATCTGGTAGCCGTACATCGGCTGGCGCGACTGCCCCAACACCGCCAGCAGCACCAGCGACACGGTGCCGCTGGAAAGCTCCTTCTGGAACTTCTTCAACTGGCTGACGCTGTCGTCCATCCCGCTCACCCGCACTGCCGCTTAGACTGAGGTGAATCATAGTATTAACTTGACACTAGTACATGGGCCTGAAGTCATGCCTGCGATCAACTGGCCGCGGCACTCTGCTAAGTTGCAGCCCTCGCCTATCGGTCACCCAAGGGGAATGCCATGCGTCGTCGCCATCTCATCGCCGGTCTCGCGCTGGCCAGCAGTCTGACCGCGTTGCCGGCCCTCGCTGCCGAGCAGGGCAAGCCCACGCCGACGACGAAGGAAATCCTGGCGAAATCCGCGCCCGCCGAATGGCGCAGGCCCGATCCGCAGAACCTGCTGGTGATGCAGCTGCCGACGGGGCGCGTGGTGATCGAGCTGGCCCAGGATTTCACCCCGCTGCATGCGGCGAACATTCGCACCCTGGTGCGCCAGCACTACTTCGACGGGCTGGCGATCATCCGCGTGCAGGACAACTTCGTCACCCAGTGGGGCGATCCGAACGACGACGAGAACGGCGACAAGGACAAGATCCGTTCGCTGGGCAAGGCCAGCAAGACCCTGCCGCCGGAGTTCAGCCGCGCGATCGCTGCGAAGCAGCCGTGGACGCCACTGCCGGATGGCGACGTCTACGCACCCGAAGTCGGTTTCAGCGGGGGCTTCCCGGTGGGCCGCGATCCGGCCAGCGGCCAGGAGTGGGTGGCGCACTGCTATGGCACGGTCGGCGTGGCGCGCGACGTGGCGCCGGACAGCGGCAGCGGCAGCTCGCTGTACGCGGTGATCGGCCAGGCGCGGAAACTGGATCACAACCTCGCCGTCGCCGGCCGCGTGCTGGAAGGCATGCCCCTGCTGTCCGGCCTGCCGCGCGGACCCGAGCCGATGGGCTTCTATGCCGATCCCGCCCGCCGCACCCGCATCGAGTCGGTGCGCCTGGCCGCCGACATGCCGGCGCAGGAGCGTCCGGCGATCGAGGTGCTGCGCACCGACAGCGCCAGCTTCGCCGCCCTGATCGACGCCAGCCGCCACGGCCACAACGCGTTCTATCCCGAGCCGGTCGGCAAGGTCGGCCTGTGCAGCCTCAGCGCGCCGGTGCGCGACGCCAAACCGGTGCACTGAAGCCGGGCGGGCGCACCCGCGGCCGCTGCGGGGATGAATCCCCGCTGACGCCAGCAGGGACTTCACCACGAAATCTTGTCACGCGGGGGGCTATGCATGGACTTCGCGACCCCGTGACAGGAGACCAGCATGAAGCGCAGCCGCAAAGTCCTCGCATGGATCGTGGGAGTCATGCTGGCGGTGCTGCTGATCCTGGTCGTGGTGATCGCCACCTTCGACTGGAACCGGATGCGCCCGTTCATCAGCGACAAGGTGAGCAAGGCGATCGGACGGCCATTCGCGATCAACGGCGACCTTACCGTCGACTGGCGGCGCGACCGCAATGGCAGCTGGCTGGCCTCGCTGCTGCCGTGGCCCGAGTTCACCGCACGCGACATCAGCATCGCCAATCCCCCGTGGGCGCAGCAACCGCAGTTCGCCCGACTGCAGGCGCTGCGCTTCCGGCTTTCGCCGCTGCCGCTGATCGCCCATCGCATCGAGGTGCCGTCGCTGCAACTGGTGCAGCCCAGCGTGGACCTGGAGCGCGACAAGCAGGGCCGCGCCAGCTGGGATTTCAGTTTCCCCCGGAACGAGCCACCGTCGAGCTGGACGCTGGACGTGGGCATGGTCGGCTTCGACCGGGGCCAGCTGAGCCTTGACGACGCGCCGAGCCGCACCCGGCTCAAGGCCACCATCGAACCGCTGCAGGGAGCGATTCCCTACGACCAGATCGTGGCGCAGCAGACCGCCGACGCCCGCGAGCAGGCCAGCAAGGCCGTGGGCAAGGCTTTGCCCGAGAGCACGAACAAGGCTTTGCCGGACAGCGCAAACAACGCAGCCGCCGACAGGCAGCATCGGCCGGACAATGCGATCACCTACCAGTTCGGCTGGACCGCCGAGGGCAGCTACCAGGGCAATCCGCTGAAGGGCCACGGCAAGACCGGCGCCATGCTCGCCCTGCAGGACGCCCGTCGGCCGTTCCCCCTGCAGGCCGACGTGAACCTGGGCGACACGCACATCGCGCTGGTCGGCACCCTGACCGATCCGCTGCACCTGGGCGCGCTGGACGTGCAGCTGTGGTTCTCCGGCTCCAGCATGGCCAAGCTGTATCCGCTCACCGGCGTCACCCTGCCGGACACCCCGCCGTACGCGACCGAAGGCCATCTCAGCGCCGAGCTGCGCCGCAACGGCAGCCGCTATCACTACCAGGATTTCCGCGGCCGGGTCGGCGGCAGCGACCTGTCCGGCGACCTGTTGTTCGTCACCGGCGGCAAGCGCCCCAAACTCACCGGCAAGCTGCATTCGAAGCTGCTGCAGTTCGCCGACCTCGCGCCGCTGATCGGCGGCAGCTCGAAGGCCGCGCCCGCCGATGATCGCCCCGCCCAGCCGGCCGACAAACTGCTGCCGGTCGCACCGTTCCGCACCGAACGCTGGCAGGCGATGGACGCCGACGTGAGCTTCAGCAGCGAGCGCATCGTGCATGGCGAGGCGCTGCCGATCGACTCGCTGGCCACCCACCTGGTGATGAACAACGGCGCGCTCTACCTGGACCCGCTCAGCTTCGGCGTGGCCGGCGGCAAGGTGCGCAGCAACATCACGCTGGACGGCAGCCGCACGCCGATGCGCGGCCTGCTGAAACTCAACGCGCGCCACCTCAAGCTCAAGCAGTTGTTCCCCACCTTCGAGCCGATGCACACCAGCTTCGGCGAGATCAACGGCGACGCCGACCTCAGCGCCCAGGGCAATTCCATCGCCGCCCTGCTCGGCAGCGCGGACGGCGAACTGAAGCTGCTGATGAACGACGGCGCGATCAGCAAGACCCTGCTGGAAACCGCCGGCCTCAACGTGGGCAACATAGTCATCGGCAAGCTGTTCGGCGACAAGACCGTGGAGATCAACTGCGCCGCCACCGACATGGCTGCCAGCGACGGACTGTTCGACATGCGCCTGTTCGTGTTCGACACCGACGACGCGGTGATCAACGTGACCGGCACGGTGAACCTGGCCAGCGAGAAACTCGACCTGGACCTGACGCCCCACACCAAGGGCTTCCGCGTGTTCTCGCTGCGCTCGCCGCTGTACGTCAACGGCACGCTGAAGAACCCCAACGTCGGCGTGCATCCCGGCCCGCTGATCGCCCGCGGCGCCGGCGCGGTGGCGTTGAGCGTGGTCGCGGCGCCGGCCGCCGCCCTGCTCGCCCTGGTCGCGCCCAGCCATGACGACGACGGCGAGAACACCTGCCGCACCGTGCTGCAGCAGTTGCGCAGCTCGGGCAAGATGATGCCGGCGGGCAAGTCGGCGGCCAAGAAGTAAGCGCTGCGTCGGCCCGGCGCCAATGGTCAGGCGACGCCTCGTCAACGCTCCTGCGTTGATCCGCGGCGGGTAAACCGTCGCCACAACCGACGCCACAGCAGCGCCAGCGGGAAGGCCAGCAGCAGGAATGGCAGGCCATAGCCCAGCAAGCCCAGGGCATCGGTCACGCCCTCGGTGGCTTCGTCGAGCAGGCTGGAAAAACCATCGCCCATACGACCGCTGCGCGAGTAGGTGCCGGCATCGCGGAAATGCAGTTCGAGCCGATTGGTATCCAGCCGGCGTTGCTGGTTGGCGGCCACCGCCTGCAGCGATTGCAGCTGGCTCTCCACCGAAGCCTGCTCGTGGCTGAGCGCAATCAGATCGGCAACGGCGATGTCCTTGCGTGCCGCCAGTTCCGCCAGGTGCTGTCCATGCTTCTCGAGCAGTTCGCGCTGACGCTGGTTGTCGTTGACGGCATCAGCGAGATCCTCCGCCGTGGTCTGCCGGAATCCGACCGCGCCGCCCTGTGCGGCCAGCTTCGCCATCGGCTCGACGCCGTCCGGAACGATCCGCACGACAAGTTCGGCATCGTGTTCGGCCTGCTCGATGCGCAACACATTGCAGGCGCCGAAGCGGGCCGTCTCACAGGCCTGCCGGGCCGCCGCCAGGCGACCGGCGATCTCGGCGCCGGGCAACCTGATCCGCAGCACATGTTCGTAGGCCAGCATCGCGCCGGCCTTCGACCTTTCCCCGCTGATCGGTGCCGGCGAGACTTCCTGCTTCTTCGAGCATCCGGCGAGAAGCTGCAGCACTCCCAGCAGCAACAGCGCCATCCAGGCACAACGGTTACGTGACATGCGATTCCCCGGCGCAGGACAGTCCGGGCAATCTGCCACAGCCGCAGGCAAACTCAAACCACGATGCAGCGACAGGCCCGGCCAAACCGGCCATTGCACACGCCTTGTAAGAATCCGCCTGCCCCGATGCGGACGCTAGAATGTCGCACCGCCCTTCCCTGCGAATACCCATGCAAGCCGTCAACCAGGCCCGTCTGCAGATTCATTTCTGCGTGTTGCTGTGGGGCTTCACCGCGATCCTGGGCAAGCTGATCACCTTGCCGGCCCTGCCGCTGGTGTTGTGGCGGATGGCCCTGGTCACGCTGGCGCTGCTGCTGGTGCCGCGGGTCTGGCGCGGCTTGCGTGCGATGCCTGCGCGGCTGATCTGGGCGTATGCCGGCATCGGCGTGCTGGTGTCGCTGCACTGGCTCAGTTTCTACGCGGCGATCAAGCTGTCGAACGCCTCGGTCGGCGCCACCTGCATCGCGCTGGGTCCGGTGTTCCTGGCCTTCATCGAGCCATGGGTCGCCCGGCGCAGGTTCGACGCCCGCGAACTGCTGATCGGCGTGGCGGTGGTGCCGGGCGTGGTGATGGTGGTGGGCGGCGTGCCCCACGACATGCGTCTGGGCATCGCGGTGGGCGTGCTGTCGGCGCTGTTCGTGGCGTTCTTCGGTTCGCTCAACAAGCGCCTGGTCGAACACGGCGATCCGCTCACGGTGACCTTCATCGAGCTGGGCACCGGCACCGTGTTCCTCGCCCTGCTGGCGCCCCTGCTGCCGCACGTCGGGGCCGCCTTCGTGCTGCCGGGCCCGCACGACGCGCTGCTGTTGCTGGCGCTGTCGTTCGGCTGCACCCTGCTGCCGTTCGCGCTGGCGCTGGTGGCGCTGCGCCACATGAGCGCGTTCGGCACGCAGATGGTGACCAACCTGGAACCGGTCTACGCGATCGTGCTGGCGATCGTGCTGCTGGGCGAGCAGCACGAGCTGGATCAGTGGTTTTACGCGGGCGTGGCGGTGATCCTGGCTGCGGTGTTCATGCACCCGCTGCTGCATCGGCGCCGGCGCATGCCGGAACAGGCCGAGCTGTTGGGCACCACCGAAAGCCACAACATCATCGACTGACCGTCAGTCGGCGCCCGCTGCCTCGACCACGACGCGATCGCGACCGCCGCTCTTGGCCTGGTACAGCGCCGCATCGGCGCGCCGGATCAGGTCCTCGACCGAAGTCGCCTCGGCACCGATCCAGACCATGCCGATGCTGAGCGTCACCGCAAACGCATGCCCGTTCCAGTGGTGCGGCACCGCGCTCACCGCCGTCTGGATGTCGCGCATGCGCTGCTCGGCATGCGGGCGATCGATGCCGGGCAACAGCAGCAGGATCTCCTCGCCACCGTAGCGTCCCAACCGGTCGCCGTCGCGCACGTGCAGCTGCAGGTGACGGGCGATCGCCAGCAACGCGGCGTCGCCGGCCTGGTGGCCCAGGGTATCGTTGATGCGCTTGAAGTGATCCGCATCGATCAGCCCCACGGCGAGCCCGGGCAGCGGACGCTGGCCCGGTTCCAGCAGCGCCGCCAGCTGGTCGAGAATCGCCCGCCGGTTGTGCATGCCGGTGAGGCTGTCATGGGTGGCCTGGTGGTACAGCTCGGCCCGGGCCCGTTCCAGCTCACGCTTCTCCTCGGTGAGCTCGACGGTGCGATCGGCGACCATCGCTTCCAGTCGGCGGTTGTGCCGACGCAGGCGGCGCGAACGCCAGCGCCAGCTGAGCGCCATCAGCAAGGCCAGCAGCGAGACCGCCAGCAGGCCGACCCACCAGCTCAGCCACCACGGCGGCGGCACGCCGAAATCGAATTGGGCCGGCGGCGAGACGGTCCGGTGGTCGTCGTCGATCGCCTCGATCTCGAGGCGGTAGTCGCCGGACGGCAGGCCGGCGAGATTGATCACGTTCGCGCCGGTTTCGATCCACTCCGAATCCTGCAGTCGATACCGGTAGCGCGGCTGTCCGCCCGAGGATTTCCCCAGCAGCGCGTAATGCACGGTCAACGCGGCGTGCCGGCCGCCGAGACGGATGCTGTCACCGGACTTCACCGGCGCCGATCCCTGCATCACCGAGGTGATCAGGACCTTGCCGGGCTGATAGGCCAGCATGGCCTGCGGCTGCAGGATGTGGCTGGCGCCGATCGCCGTGGCGATCCAGATCGAGCCATCGCGATCCTCGAAGAATCCGTTCTGGCTGGTCTCGTCCCACAGCAGGCCATCGGCTTGCGACAAGTGGGTCCAGCGTGCGCCGTCGTACACATCCACGCCGCCGCTGCCGCCCACCCAGATCCAGCCCCGATGGTCGCGGCGCACGAAGTACACCAGCGTGTTGTCCAGCCAGGTGTCGACGATGCGCGTGAGCGACAGCCGGTTGCCGCTCACCGCGGCGTGGAACAACCCGGGCTCGTTCGCGCCCAGCCACAGGCTGCCATCGGTGCCCACCGCCACCGCGCTGAAGCCCGAGGCGATGCTCGTGCTGCCGGTGTCCATGCGCGTCCACTGCCCGCCGGCAAAGCGTAGCAGTCCGGCGTTGCAGGCAAACCACAAGGTTCCGTCAGCGGTCTCGGCGATGTCCGAGCACTGCTGGTCGGTGGTCTGCGTCGCCGGAATGCGCACGGCAGGCGCGTCGACGTGATCGATGCGGTAGATGCCGTTGACGGTGGCTATCCACAGCCGACCCTGCCGATCGAAATGCAGGAACTTCACGAACGCGGGCAGTTCGGCCGCCAGCGTGGTGCGCTGGCTGGCCGGGTCGTAGCGCAGCACGCGGCGGTCGTACAGGCCGGCCCAGATCGCGCCGTCGTTGGCGCGGGCAAGGCTGAGGATCTGTCGCGGCGCCGGATCGAAGCGGATCGGCCACGGCTGCAGGCGAGTCTGGCCGTCGGCCAGCACGCTGCCGCCGAGCTCATTGGCGAACCAGATGTGCTGCGCATCGAAGCGCAGGATCGACCAGTTCGGCACGCTCTCGAAACCCTGCCCGCGGCCCCAGCCCTGGACCAGTCCGTAACCGTTCCAGCGCGAGATGCCGCGACCGTAGGTTCCCAGCCACAGCGTGCCATGGCTGTCGAACAGCAAGGCGGTGATCTCGATGTCGGGCAGGCCGTTGGTACTGTCCATCAAGGTCCAGCCCGCGCCCTCCCAGCGCGCCAGGCCGCGATTGGTCGGCGTCAGCACGCGGCCTTGCGCATCCTCCACCAGGATTTCGTTGTCGCTCACCACGCCCATGTCGCCTGCCGGCAGGTCGCGCGGAACGAAGCGGGTGGCGCCGGCCGGCAGCTCGCGCAGGTGATGCACCCCGCGCAGCCACAGGCTGCCGTGGCTGTCCAGCAGCAGGCCGGTCCAGCTGTCGCGAGGCACGCCCTCGGCCTCTCCGTGCACCGTCACCTTGCCCGCGTCATCGACGCTGCACAGCGAGCCATCGCAGCCGATCCACAGGCGACCGGGCGTGGCGTGGATCACGGTGATCCGGCGCAGCTGCGGCACGGCGGCGAGTTGCGCCTCGTCGAACATCGGCCGCAGCTGCCAGCCCTGCCCGCCATGTCCGCCGGAAAGCACCATCAGCCGGTCGTTCTTCACCAGCAGCAGCCGTCCGTCATCCAGCGCGACCATCTGCCGGCCCACGTCGACCACCAGCGGTTGTCCCGCCGGCTCCACCTTGCTGAAGTGCAGGCCGTCGCCGACGCGCAGGCCGGACTGGGTGGCCACCCACAGCTGGCCGATGCGCGGGTTCTGCACCATCGCGGTGACGTACTCGCCCCGGGCAAAGCCCTGCGCCGCACCCATGCGCTCGAAGCTGCCGCCGTCGAAGCGGTACAGGCCCATCTCGGTGCCGGCCCAGACGAAGCCGCGCTGGTCCTGCAGCAACACGTTGATCGCCTGGCTTTCCAGGCCCGACTTGCGGTCGTAGGTGGTCAGCGAATACTGCTGGGCCGACGCGGACAGGCCGAACAGCGACAGCAGCGCGGCCACCAGCAGCAGCACGCAGCGTTGGCTCCACCCCGGTGAGGTCCGTCTCCGTCGCATCAGTTGCAAGCTCGCCTGCCGTTGGGTTCGTCGAGGGCACGCCACGCGTGCCATGCCGTTATACGTCAACCGGCCCACAAGGGTCGACTCACCCTGACGATACGCGATCTCAGAACCAGAACCGTACCCCGGCCAGCCATTGCCGCTCCCGCACCGCCCGCTGATCGTCCCGTGCATAATCGGCGGTCGCGCCGACCCGACGTGTCCAGTCCACTCCGACATAGGGCGCAAACTCCCGCCGGATCTCGTAGCGCAAACGCAGGCCGAACTGGATGTCGGATACGCCCTCACCCAAGCGGCGCTGCGGATCGCGCCGGCCGTACAGGTTCACCTCCAGCTCCGGCTGCAGCACCAGCCGCTGGGTCAACAGCAACTCGTAGTCCACGCGCAGGCGCGCGGCTGTCCGTCCGCCGGCCCCGGCGTAAGCGGTCGCCTCCAGCTCGAACCAGTACGGCGCGAGCCCCTGCACGCCAACGGCGATCCAACTGCGTGCCGGACCGTTGCCGATATCGTGGCGGACACCCAGCTGGCGGCTCCAGTAGCTGCTGGTGGCGTGGTTCCAGAGCAGCTCCAGTTCGCCGTCCTCGAGCTTGCCGCCGCTGCGTACGCCTTCGCTGCGCAGCCACAGCTTGTCGCTGTCGTTGCCGTACCAGCCCCGGATATCCCAGCGCTGGCCGTTGTCTTCGTCGCCATGGAAGGCCTCCAGCTGATCGATCCGCAGCAGGCCGGACGCTGCGCGTCCGTGCACGGGCATCGCGTGCATCGGGCTGGCGGCGATGCCGTCGGAGTAATCGCCGCTGCGTGCGTCCGCAGGCGGGCGGCCGCCCTGCATCGGCGCCATGGGCATGCCCGACGTCGGCGGCGGCTCCAGCGCCGGCATGTCGGGTGCCGTCGGAGCGATGGGCGCCGCAGGGTGATCCATCCCCGGCATCTCGCCGTGATCCATCCCGGGCATCGCCGGCATGGCCATGGGCGCCGTGCTGCTCGACGCAGCGGGTGCGCTCTGCGCCTCGACCGCCGGCGGCAGCGCCAGCAACAGCGCGATCAGCCATGCCGAGCGCGATGGAATGAGCCAGTGTTCGCGACGATGGATGGTCATGACACCACCACCTCGCGCATCATCCCCGCCTCCATGTGGTACAGCAGATGGCAGTGCCAGGCCCAGCGGCCCGGCGCGTCGGCGGTCACCGCGTAGCTGATCCGCTGCGCCGGCTGCACGTTGACCGTGTGCTTGCGCACCTGGAACCGGCCATCCGGATTTTCCAGCTCGCTCCACATGCCGTGCAGGTGGATCGGGTGGTTCATCATGGTGTCGTTGACCAGCACGATGCGCAGGCGCTCGCCGGTGTTGAAATGGATGGGCGTGGCGTCGGGGTACTGGATGCCGTCGAACGACCACATGAAGCGCTCCATGTTGCCGGTCAGGTGAAGCTCGATCTCGCGGCCTGGCTCGCGCGCGTCGAGCGGACCGCCGACCGTGTGCAGATACGCATAGGTCAACACGCGGCGACCGTTGTCGCGCAGGCCGACGCCCGGGTCGTCGAGGTTGCTGCGCGGCGTGTCGACGCGCATGTCCACGCCGGGACCGTATTCGCTGCGAGCGTGGTGCACGGCCGGTGCGGCGGCCATGCTGCCGTGATCCATGCGGCCATGATCCATGCCGGGCATCGCGGCATGGCCACCGTCGTGCCCGGCGTGCGGCATGGCGCCCATCATGTCGCGCATGTCCAGCCACACGCGCCGGTCCACCGGCGGCACCTCCGCCGTCATCCCTGCACGCGGCGCCAGCGTTCCGCGCGCGTAACCGCCGCGATCGATCGACTGGGCAAACACCGTGTATGCGCGCTCCTCCTGCGGCTCGACAATCACGTCATAGGTTTCGGCCACCGCGATGCGGAACTCGTCGACCGGCACCGGTTCGACGTCCTGCCCGTCGGCGGCGATCACGGTCATCTTCAGTCCGGGTATGCGCACGTCGAAGAACGTGGACGCCGAGCCGTTGATGAAGCGCAGGCGCAGCTTCTCGCCTGGCCGGAACAGGCCGGTCCAGTTCTGCGCGGGGGCCGCTCCGTTCATCAGGTAGGTGTAGGTGTGACCGGAGACGTCGCCGAGGTCGGTCGGGTTCATGCGCATCTCGTTCCACATCCGGCGCATCGACAGCGCGCGGGACAATCCCTTCTCGCGCATGTCGCGGAAAAAATCCGCCGCGGTCGGCTGGGCGAAGTTGTAGTAGTCGCTCTGCTTCTTGAGCCTGGCGTAGATGCGCTCGGGGTCCTCGTCGGTCCAGTCGTTGAGCATCACCACGTAGTCGCGGTCGATCGGATGGCGCTCGGGGCCGGCCGGCTCGATCACCAGCGGGCCGTACAGCGCGTTCTGTTCCTGGAAACCCGAGTGCGAGTGATACCAGTAGGTGCCGCTCTGACGGAGCTGGAAGCGGTAGAGGAAAGTTTCGCCCGGCGCGATGCCGTCGAAACTGAGGCCGGGCACGCCATCCATCCGGAACGGCAGCACGATGCCGTGCCAGTGGATCGAGGTGGGCACGCGCAGGCGGTTGCTCACGCGCAGGCTCACCGTGCTGCCTTCGCGCATGCGCAGCAGGGGACCGGGCACGCCGCCGTTGACGGTGATCGCCGGCCGCGCCGCGCCGGTGAAGTTGACGCTGCGCTCGACGATGTCCAGCGCGAAGTCGGTGCCGCTCAACACCACCGGTTGCCCGGGACTGTTCAGCGCCCAGGCGTCGGAAGGCCGCAGCAGTCCCGCGCCGGCAGCCACGCTGCCCAGCGCGACGCCCTGCACGAAACGCCGCCGCGACAGATCGGGGCGGGAAGAAAGAGGTTTCATGGAACTCTCCAGCACGACGTCGACGCGCGACGCCGGTCACGGTTGCCCGGCACGCTCGCCTCGACAGCTCGAGTCGTCACCGGGGTCGGGGACACGCAGGAAAGTCAGGCGGCGGGTGGCCGCAGCAATCGCATGTGCACGCCGTGTGGCATGAACGAGCTTCGCGGCGTCGCCCGCGGCGTCTGCATGGCGACGCGATCGGGCATCGGCAGCGCCCATGCCGGCAGGGCGCTGCCGCACCATGCGGCGCAGTGACAGGCGTGCTGCGCGACATCACCCGCCGGAAGCGGTTGCGCCGCACAGCAGTCGTCCGCCATCCCGGCATCGGCGGCAAGCTCGCCATGCTGCGCCATCGCCGCATGGCCACCATGCGCAACACCGGCAGCCATGGCCATCGGTGCAGCCTGCAGCGGGCTGGCCAGCAGGAGCAGCCAGGCCAGCCAGGCCAGTGCAAGGCAGGGCCGGGAATGCGACAGCTGGCGCCGGGGAAAACTCATCACGGCAGCTTACGGACTGCTGCGGACGAGCTCAACTCTGGAGCAGGCTCCGCCCGGGCTGCCCGTCGATCACGGGGAACATCGCGCCGGGCGCTCTATACTCGGCCACCCCGCCCGCCGTGACCGCCATGAATTACCGCCACGCCTATCACGCCGGCAATTTCGCCGATGTCCTGAAACACACCGTGCTGCTCGCCCTGATCGAGGCGATGCAGGCCAAGCCCGCGCCGTTCTGCTACATCGACACCCACGCCGGCAGCGGCAACTATCCGCTGGACGGTTTCGAGGCGAAGAAGACCGGCGAGCACAAGGACGGCATCTCCCGCCTGCATCCGGCCGAGAAGGTGCCGGCGCTGCTGCAGCGCTGGCGGGCCAGCATCCTGGGTGGCGAGGGCAACGAGCAGGGACTGAAGCAGTACCCCGGTTCGCCGCTGCAGGTCGCCCGCCTGCTGCGCCCGGACGACAGCGCCCAGTTGTGCGAACTGCACACCGAGGAAGCGTCCAAGCTGCGCGACCTGTTCCGCGGCAATCCCCAGGTGCACGTGCACCAGCGCGACGGCTACGAGGCGCTGAAGGCGCTGCTGCCGCCGAAGGAGAAGCGCGGCCTGGTGCTGATCGATCCGCCCTACGAGGCGCAGGAAGCCGAATACAAGCTGATCGAGCAGGCGTTGAAGACCGCCCTGCTGCGCTGGCCCACCGGCGTGTATGCGGTGTGGTATCCGATCAAGCTGCGCAGCCAGGTGCAGCCGTTCCTGCGCAAGCTGCAGCACAGCGGCGTCAAGCGCATCCTGCGCGCCGAATTGCTGGTGCACCCGGACGATTCGCCGCTGCGCCTCAACGGCTCGGGCATGGTCATCCTCAACGCGCCGTGGAACCTCGACGACAGCTTGCGCGAACCGCTGCGCGTGCTGGCCAGCCTGCTGTCGCAGGAGCGTCCGGCCGAAGTGAAACTCGACTGGCTGCTGGACGAAGCCGGCAGCCAGCTGAACGTCCCCAGCCCGCTGCCCGCCTCGCGACTACCGCGGCCGCCGGGCCGCCGCTAAGCTCGGTGCATCCACCCATCCGGCTTCCTCCAGGAGCACGTCCATGCGCATCCGTCCTGCTTCCCTGCTGACCCGCCTCGCCATGCCCGCCGCCCTGCTGATGCTGGCCGCCTGCGCGCCGGCACCGATCTACAAGACCAGCGCCGGCACCGTCACCGCCGCGCCGTTCGAAGTGGCCCAGACGCCCGAGAAGTTCAGCGGCAACGAGGTGGTCTGGGGGGGCCGCATCGTGCAGGTCAAGGTGTTCGCCGACCACAGCGAGATCGAGCTGCTGGCCTACCCGCTCGACTCCTCGCAGCGGCCGAAGGCGAACGACAGCGGCAGTGGCCGCTTCGTCGCGGTGATACCGGGCTACGTGGAGCCGCTGGACTATCCCGCCGGCGCGATGATGACGGTCGACGGCAAGCTCGACGGCAGTCGTGCCGGCAAGGTCGGCGAAGCGGATTACGTGTTCCCGCTGGTCAGCGTGATGCACTCGCACGTGTGGACCGCCGAGGAAATGAACAAGGGCCGCAACAACATCCGCTTCGGCCTGGGCGTGGGCGTGGGCATCCACTGATCTCCCTGCGCAAAATTCTGCGCCACCGGTAAACTGGGCAGCCTCATTCCATGGATTGAAGCTGCATGTCTTCCGGCCACGCCAACCCGATCAAGGCCATCCTGCTCGCACTGGGTGCCAACTTCGCCATCTTCGTGGCCAAGCTCGTCGCCGCCATCGTCACTGGTTCCGGCGCGATGATGGCCGAAGCCGTGCACTCGCTGGCCGACTGCGGCAACCAGGGCCTGCTGCTGCTCGGCATCCGCCAGACCAAACGACCGCCGTCGGACGAATTCCCGCTGGGCTGGGGCCGCGCCCTGTATTTCTGGTCGTTCCTGGTCGCGATCCTGCTGTTCAGCGTGGGCGGCATGTTCTCGATCTACGAGGGCGTGCACAAGCTCACCCATCCGGAACCGCTGAAGTGGCCGTGGCTGGCGCTGGGCGTGCTGGTGTTCGGCATCGTCGTCGAAGGCATCTCGATGCGCGGCTGCCTTGAGGAAGTGAACAAGGCCCGCGGCGGGCAGGACCTGTGGACATGGTTCCGCCAGACCCGTTCCAGCGAACTGCTGGTGATCTTCGGCGAGGACTTGGCCGCCTTGGTCGGCCTGTGCCTGGCCGCCGTCGCCGTCGGCGCCACCATGCTCACCGGCAACCTGATGTTCGACGCCGCCGGCACCATCGCGATCGGCCTGCTGCTGATCGTGGTGGCGGTGCTGGTGGCGATCGAGGTGAAGGCCCTGCTGATCGGCCAGGGCGTGGAACCCCGCCGTCGCGACGAGCTGATGGGCTTCCTGAAAAACCGCCCCGAAGTCGCCGACGTGCTGAACCTGATCACCCTGCAGATGGGCCCCGACGTGATGGTCGCGGTGAAGGCGCGGATGCAGCCCACCGCCGGCAACCCCGAACTGATCGCCGCGATCAACACCGTCGAGGCCGCGATGAAGGCGGAATTCACCGACATACGCTGGAGCTTCTTCGAGCCGGACAACGCGGATTGACCGGTTGCGCCCGAACGGCGTCGACGCCAATCACGCCCCCGCGGCCCTTCCCGCCACCGGCAGTCGGGCACCGAGCAGTCGGCCGACCACGGTCTTGCGCACCAGCAGGTGGTAGCTGAGCAGGCAGATCGCGAAGGTCGCAACGACGGAGATCGCGAACTTCGCACCCCACCCCCACGCCATGTCCATCAGCCGATACTGGATCACGAACAGGATCGGCAGATGGACGATGTAGACCCAGTACGATGCGTCGGACAGGTAGCGCAACAGGCGGTTGCTGCGGTTCAGCAGTGAGCGGCCGGCGACCAGGCACACGCAGGTCATCCAGACGCTGATGCACGCCTCGATCACCGCGATGGGCACGCTGGCGGACGGATCCGCGGCGGTGGGCACGTGGCGCTTGAGCAGATACAGGAACGCACCGTAAAGCGCGACGCTGGCCAGCAGCAGCCACGGCGCGAAACGACGGAACCGGTCGATCAAAGCTTCGTGGCCAGACAGCAGGTAGCCGAAAACGAAGAACGGCCCGTAGAAGCCGAATGCCCAGAACTGGGGAAACAGGCTTTCCGGTGCCGGATGCGGCGCGCTCACCGAAGCCAGCGCCGGCACCAGCAGCACCGGAAACAGCAGCAGTTGCCACGCGGGATTCAAGCCGCGCACGAAGTTGCCCGGCTTGCCCAGCTCCAGGCTTCGGGCCACCCAGGTCAGCACGTAGAAGAACAGCAGGTAGTAGAGGAACCACAGATGCCCGGTGCCCGGTGGCGGCGCTGGCGGGTTCGCCATCTGCGAGAACTGCCGGATCATCAGCAGGACCGGCGACGGGTTCTGCACGTACGCCGCGGCTTGCAGCGTGCTGTAGCTCATCGCGGCGATCACCAGCGGGCAGAAGATCACCAGCGGCAACCCGATGCGCCTGAGCCGATTGAGAATCAGGCCACCCATCCCGCGCTTGTTCAGCAGCATCGCGGCGAAGAAGCCGGCGACCACGAAGAACAGCGGCATGCGGAACAGGTGCAGCAACCAGATGACCAGGTCGACGGCCGGCGACTGCGCGCGATCGGCCGTGGGGAAATACGGGTGCAGCAGCGGGCTGTAGGCCAGCGCGGCGTGGAAGACCACCCCGGCCAGCATCGCCAGCGCGCGCAGGTTGTCCATGTAGTGAAAACGCACGGTGTCGTGCATGGCGAAACCCCCGAACGGATCTGTCGGACTGACGAGTGGGTTCTTGCCCTGCGCCCCGCCTTTTCCCTGGCCGGATTCCAGGAAGGCCAGGGACGCGAAGGCGCTTCGACTCCGCCCGCTGCGCGGGCTGCGCTCAGCGGGAACGGTGGATCAGCTCAGTAGAAGGATTTCTTCCGGCAGTGCACCCAGCCGGTTGCCGCCAGCACAACCACGCTCAGCGTCGCCTGGGCCAGCAGGATCGCCACCGCGACGGGAGCGAAATAAATCGTGTCGGCCTTGACGTGATCATTGATCGCCGGGATCTGCCCCAACAGCATG
The DNA here is from genome assembly GCF_016889805.1 of Rhodanobacter sp. FDAARGOS 1247. Classification (NCBI taxonomy): domain Bacteria; kingdom Pseudomonadati; phylum Pseudomonadota; class Gammaproteobacteria; order Lysobacterales; family Rhodanobacteraceae; genus Rhodanobacter; species Rhodanobacter sp. FDAARGOS 1247. The sequence continues at coordinate 1,467,492 of NZ_CP069535.1, read as the reverse complement.
ATCAGGGGATTGATCAGCAGCATGCTGCCGATCATCGCGAAGATGTTCCAGCCCTCGGACTCCACCGCCATGGCCACGCTCAGGGACACGGCATAAGCCAGCAACACGTGTCCGAAGATCAGCAAGGACAGCACGACCAACCCGTCCGGCAGCGGCGTGTACAGGATCACCAGCACGGTTCCGGCCAGCATCGCCAGGAACGGCACGAGGAAGGTGACCAGGTTGCCGACCAGCTTCGACAGGTAGTAATCCAGCGGCGTCACCGGCAGGCTCATCACGAAGGCCAGCGTGTGCTCCTTGCGCTCGACCAGCAACGAATTCGAAATCGAGAAGCACGAGGTGCACACCAGCATGATGATCAGCAGCAGCGAGCCCAGGTAGAAACTCCAGCCGGTGGCCATGCCGATCAGGCACAACGCCACGATGCCGCCGAGCACGCACGCAGCCAGCTGCTTCTGGAACAGTTGCCAGTCCTTCGCCACCAGCAGCCTGATCACCGGCCAGTTGAGTCGGGAACGATTCATGCCGCACCTCCAGCGCGTACGGTGGTAACGAAGATGTCTTCGAGATTCATCGGATCGGCGCTGCGGATGTCCGCGCCTTGCGTCTGCATGCGCTGCAGCAGGCCCTCGCTGAACTGGCGCACCTTCAGTTCCACGATCGATCCGTTCTGGCGCACCGCGGCGATCTCCGGCCACGCGGCCTTGTCCGGCACCCACGACCCGTGGCAGATGACACGGCGCCAGTCGTCGAGGAAGGATTCCTTGTCCCGCGAGGCGAGCAGCGTGCCGTTGTGAACGAAGGTGATGGTGTCGGCCATCTGCTCGATGTCCTTGGTGTTGTGCGAGGAGAACAGCACGCTGCGCGCCTCGTCGCGCAATACGTCGGCAAGCGCTTCCAGCACCTCGTCGCGGGCGACCGGGTCCAGGCCCGTGGTGGGCTCGTCGAGCAGCAGCAGTTTTGGTCGGCGGGCGAAATTGAGCATCAGCAGCGCCTTGACCCGCTGCCCGTGCGAGAAGCCGGCCAGCCTCTGCTCCGCGCGCAGGTCGAAACGGCGCAGCAACTCGGCCGCGTAGACCTCGTCCCAGCCCGGATAGATCGAACGCACGAAATCCATGTGCCAGCGCAGCGTGCGGGTCCTGAACAGGCGCATGTCTTCCGTGGCGAATCCCAGGTCCGCCTTCGCGGCCACCTGCTGCGTCGGCATGTCGTGGCCAAGCACTTCAACCGTGCCCGCGTCGGCCAGCGCAAGGCCGCCGAGGATGCGCAGCAAGGTGGTCTTGCCGGCGCCATTGACGCCCACCAGCCCCATCACCTGCCCCTCGGGCATGCTGAGGTCGATGTCCCGCAGCGCAAAGTTTTCGTAGCGTTTGGTCACCCCGGACAGGGCGAAGGCGGTGCTCATGGTGTTGATCCCCTGGTGGGTTCGGCAGGCCAGTCGGCCTGTTCGTCGTCAAGCAATTGGCGGATGTCTTCGGCCGACAGGCCCAGCCGTCGCGCGCAGGCCAGCATGGCCTCGAAGTGCTGGGTGAACTCGGCGTGCAACAGGCTGTTGGAAAGGTTCGGCGACTCGGCCACGAACGAACCCATGCCGTGCCGCGTCACGATCACCCCGGCCTGACCCAGTTCCGCGTAGGCGCGCTTGACCGTGATCACGCTGACCCGGCTGGCGCTGGCCAACTCGCGGATCGACGGCAACGGCTGGCCCGCCGGCCAGTCGCCGGCCATCACCTTGGTGGTGATCTGGTTGACGATCTGCTGGTACATCGGCGTGCTGTCGCTGGTCGACAGAAGCAGTTCGGGGTCGATCTGTGTATACTTCATATACACAGTATGCACACCGGATATCGCGCTGTAAAGCCTCCCTTCCGACCGTCGGCAACGGCCGTCCGCCAACGTGCATCCGGGACGCGCGGCGAGGCGCCGGATGGCGTGGCGACGAGCAGGCTCCGGCGCCGTCCGCGGCCAGCCGCCGAATCCGGCCAGGCCGCGCGGCAGTCCGCGCGGTCTACAATGGCCGGCCCAGCACAGCCGGGATCTCCCGAACATGCGCAATCCGCTGCAGGAACAACTGCTCAAGGCCGGCCTGGTCAACAAGGCCAAGGCCGCGCAGGTCGTGCGCGAACAGGCAAAGAAGCACAAGGGCAAGGCGCCCGCAGCCGCCAGCGCCGAACAGCTCGAGGCGCAGCGCCTGCAGGCGGAAAAGGCCGAGCGCGACCGGGCCATCGCCGCCGAGCGCAATGCGCAGCTGCGCCTCAACGAGGCACGCGCCCAGGTGCGCCAGATCGTCGAGGCGCACAAGGTGAAACGCGAAGGCGAGATCGCCTACCGCTTCACCGACGGCGACCGGATCAGGGACGTGCTGGTGAACGAACCGCTGCGCGCGCAGCTGGCCGCCGGCACGCTGGTGATCGTGCGCCACGGCGAGGGCTACGAATTGCTGCCCCGCGTGGCCGCCGACAAGGTCCGCGAACGCGACGCGGCGATGATCGTGCTCGACCACGGCCGCACGGAGACGACGGCCGGCAACGACACCGACGACGAGTATTACAAGCAGTTCGAAGTGCCGGACGACCTGATCTGGTAGCGCTGCTGTCGCCATCGGCACCGCGGCTTTCTCAGTAGCAATCCACGAACGCCCGGCAATGCTCCGGGTGGGCATCGCAGCCATAGACGTAGCCGACGCCGCAGTCACCGAGCTCGTCGTTGTCCGTGACGTCGCAGAACTGCAGAAGAAACCGCATCGGCGCCTGGCAAAGTTCGCAATGCGGTTCGTGTGGCCCCTGGATCAACTCGGGCTCGCCGCCCACTAGGATGGTGTTTTCCACCGCGAAGTCGGCTATGGCGTCGTCCCCGTCCAGCAGCATCGACAGCACGCGCAGCGGCTGTGCGGTCAGCGCGGACAGCCTTTTCCCGAGCCCCGGAACGGTCTCCAGCAACCATGCGCCATCCAGCGCGCCGTGCTCCCGCTCATCGTCGTCACCGAGGGATTCCATGATCGGCATGGCCAGCGGTTCCAGTGCCCGGGCGGCGAGTTTCGTCACGCCGTCGGGAGCAGCGGTGACAACCAGGTCCACCGCACCGGGGTAACTTCTGACGAGCAACTCGTGCTGCCCCAGATAAATCGTCAACCATCGGTCGTTCCAGGCCGGGTGCGCCACGCCCGCAAGCGGCAACTGGAGCAGGAATTTGCCGAGCTGTCCCTCGTCGTCGAGGGGCCACATCTCGTCTGGCCCCGCCAGGGGTTCGCCACCTACGCGGGCAAGCGAATGAGCATCGCCCTTTTCGCTGGCGATGCGATACAGCAGCCGGAACGTGCCCCGGCGGGCGTGGCTGTCGATCAAGGTCAGCAGTGCCGCTCGCGTCGCCGCGCCGATCGCTTGGTAGTCGGCCAGGGCTTTCCTTCGCGCCTTGCTTTCGGAGCGCGTCGAAAGCCACAGGAGGCCGGCAAGAATGCCGCCCGCGCCCAACAGTATTCCCAGCACCTCCGCAGCACCGCGCAATGACACGCCGAGCGCCACCGCATTGATGTTGCGTACAAACACCAGGGCACAGGCAAGCGTCCAGGCGATCATCAGCGACCACCACGCCACGGCGCGCAACCTCGGCGCGGTTCCCGTGCCCCTCAGGGGCAGCCGCCTGCCCCACAGGGCAAACGTCTTCAGTCCGGCCCCGCCGACCCAGGCGAAGCACAGTGGCCAGAACGAACCCATCCGGGGTGGGCAGTTCCTCCGGTAGATCACGAACACGTCGGTCCTGGGCAGCCAGTCATGGATGAGCGCGACCAGGATGATCGCCCCGGCCGCGGCAGCCAGTTGTCCAAGCCATGTCGCGGGCCTGCCGACCCAGCGTGTCCAGCCGAGGCTCACGGTAACGATCCAGGCCAGGGCTGCGCCCGCCACCTGGGCCACGTTGTGCGGCTCGGCCTGGCTCAGGCTGATCGACACGAAGCATGCGGCGATGATCGCCGGCCAGAACACCCAAGACCTCATCCCCTTCCCTCCGATGGAAACCCGCGCCGCCACTCCCTGCCTGCCGGCAGCATGATCATGCCAGCTGCAGCAGATCCCAGCCGTTGCCGTACAGATCCTCGAACACCGCCACCGTGCCGTAGCTCTCGTGCCGCGGCTCCTCGCGGAAGTGCACGCCTTGGGCGCGCATGCGCTGCCAGTCGCGCTGGAAGTCGTCGGTGTGCAGCAGCAGGAAGACGCGGCCACCGGTCTGGTTGCCGATGCGCGAGACCTGTTCGTCGCCGTTCGCTTTCGCCAGCAGCAGGCGCGTTTCGTGCGAGCCCGGCGGCGCCAGCAATACCCAGCGCTTGCCGCCGCCCATGTCGGTGTCCTCGATCAGCTCGAAGCCCAGCGCGCGGGTGTACCAGGCAATTGCTTCGTCGTAATCGGCGACCAGCAGCGCCAGGGCGCCCAGATGCTGTTTCATGCCTTTTCCGCCTTGAGTGTCGGCAGCGGCCCCAGCTCCGCCTGCAATTTTTTGGTGAGTTTCGCGCGGACCAGGGTGTACGCGTCGAGGATGTACGCCGCCAGCTCGGCGGTGGCGAAGCGCTGCGGTTCGGTGATCGATATCCAGTGCGCCCGCGCCAGGTACGGCGCCGGAATGATGCCGGGTTGATCGGTGAGCGCGAGGAAACGATCGTCGCCCACCTTGAACGACAGCCGCCCGCCCCCGCTGCCATCGGACGGCATCACCGCAAACATCTTGCCACCCACGCTGAACACCATGTCGACACCCCATTTGGTATCACGGGTGACCCCCGGCCACTGGCCGCAGAGCGCTTGCAGCTGGGCCGCCGTGAGGCCGCGGACGGGTTTGCGGGCCATGCCATCGCTCCGGGGAATTCCGACCCGCATTGTGCGGGGCCACGGCGTTTCTGTCTGTATCTCCCGTGCTGCACCATCCGCAGGCCGGTCGATGCCATGGCGCGGAGCCATGTGACAGCCCACCGCAGCGCCCGTCATTGCAAATTCATGCTGCGGTGCACACAATACGCAAAAGTATGGAGCTGCCATGATCCCTGCCATCGACTTCGCCGCCCCCACCCGCTACGCCGCACTGCCGCCGCGCAGCAGCGAACGCTTCGCCCGTCCCCGCGTGGCGCCGTCCCCACGGGGCGAGCAGGTGCATACCCAGGATGGACGGGAGCTGGTACTGCGCCCGATCGAGGCCGGCGACGTGGCCGCGATGCAGCGCTGCTTCACCCGACTGTCGCCGGAAGACATCCGCCGCCGCTTCCTGCATGCGATGTCCGAGCTGCCCGCACCGATGGCCCAGCGCCTGTGCCGCATCGACCCCGCGCTCGAAACCGCCTGCGTGCTGATGGACGAGTCCGAGCAACCGGCCGAGATGCGTGGCGTGGGCCGGATCTATGTCGACGAGGCCACCGACAGCGCCGAGTTCTCGGTGCTGGTGGAGCAGGACTGGAGCCGCCGTGGCCTGGGCGCCCTGCTGATGCAGCGGCTGGTCGACGACTGCCGCCGCCGCGGCCTCGCCGAGCTGTGGGGCTACGTGCTGCTGGAGAACCGGCCGATGCTGCAACTGTGCCGGGAGCTGGGCTTCACCCAGCGGATGATGCCGGACGAACCGGGCACGGCGCAGATCACCCTGAAGCTCTGAAAGGCTCTACCCCACCGGCCCTCCCCTGCTTGCATGGGAGGGAGCAAGACATCAGCGCCGCTCCACGGACGCTCGGACACATCGCGTTACACTTGCCCGCTTTCCCCGGCGCGGCACTTCTGGCGGCGCCCTGCACACGCGTCCCCATGACCAGCCCGATCAAACACCCGCCCCTGCCGACCACCCCGAAGCAACGCCGCTACTGGACGCCGCCCCACGGCTCCGGCCGGGCGCTGCTGATTGCCGAAGCGGCGCGTTCGCACGAAGGCCTGCTGGTGGCGGTGACCCGCGACACCCAGCGCGCCCAGGCGCTCGAATCGGAGCTGAAGATCTTCGCCGGCGGCCTGCCGGTGCTGCATTTCCCGGACTGGGAAACACTGCCCTACGACGTGTTCAGCCCGCATCCGGAGATCGTCTCGCAGCGCATCGCCACCTTGTACCAGTTGCCCGGCGTGAAGCGCGGCGTGCTGGTGGTGCCGATCGCCACGCTGATGCAGCGGATCGCGCCGCGCTCACACATCACCGGTTCCGGGCTGGTGCTGTCCAGGGGCCAGAAGTTCGACCTGGCCGCCGAACAGCGCCGACTTGAGGCCTCCGGTTACCGTCACGTGCCCCAGGTGGCCGAGCCCGGTGACTTCGCCGTGCGCGGCGCCCTGCTCGACGTTTTCCCGATGGGCACGGCCGAGCCGTATCGCATCGAGCTGTTCGACGATGAGGTGGATTCGATCCGCAGCTTCGATCCGGAAACCCAGCGCTCGCAGCAGCAGGTGGACAAGGTCGAGCTGCTGCCGGCGCGCGAATTTCCGCTGACCGACGAAGCGGCGAAGGAATTCCGGGGCAACCTGCGCGAACGCTTCCCGATCGACGTGCGTCGCTGCCCGCTGTACCAGGACATGAAGGAAGGCGTCACGCCCGGCGGCATCGAGTACTACCTGCCTTTATTCTTCAAACAAACCGCCACGCTGTTCGACTACCTCGCCGACGACGCGCTGTTCGTGCTGGGCGAAGGCGCCGGCGAAGCGGCCGAGCAGTTCTGGACGCAGACCGCCGAACGCTACGACCAGCGCGCGCACGACATCGAGCGCCCGGTGCTGCCGCCGGCCGAGCTCTACCTGCCGCCGGAGAAACTGCGCGAACAGCTCAACAGGCGGCTGCGGGTGGAAGTGGTCGAAGCCAGCCACGAGCACGCCGTCGACACCGGCACCCAGCCGGCGCCGGAGCTGCCGCTCAATCGCAAGGGTGAGGAACCCGGCACGTCGCTGCGGCATTTCCTGTCCAGCTATCCAGGCCGCGTGCTGATCGCCGCGGATTCGGCGGGGCGACGCGAGGCGCTGATCGAGACGCTGGCAGCAGCGGGATTGAAGCCCGAAGTCATCGAGGGCTGGGGCGCTTTTCTCCTCCCCAACCCTCCCCTGCAAGCAGGGGAGGGAGTCAAGTTCGCGATCACCATCGCGCCGCTGGAACAGGGCTTTGCGCTGACCAGGCCCGCGCTCGCCGTGCTCACCGAGCGCGAACTCTACGGCGAGCGGGTGCGCAGCGAGCGCGACCGCAAGCGCCGCCGTGGCACCGCGCGCGATCCGGAAAGCATCATCCGCGACCTCACCGAGCTCACCATCGGCGCACCGATCGTGCACGTGGATCACGGCGTGGGCCGCTACCAGGGCCTGGCCTCGATGGACGTGGGCGGCATGGATGGCGAGTTCCTCACCGTCGAATACGCCAAGGGCGACAAGCTCTATGTGCCCGTCGCACAGCTGGGCCTGGTCAGCCGCTACTCCGGCACCGCGCCGGAACTGGCGCCGCTGCATTCGCTGGGCGGCGATGCGTGGGAACGCGCGCGCCGGAAGGCCGCGGAAAAAGTGCGCGACGTGGCCGCCGAACTGCTGGCGATCTACGCCCAGCGCCAGGCCCGTGGCGGCGAGTCGATGCCGATCGACCGGCAGATGGTCGAACAGTTCGGCAGCACCTTTCCGTTCGAGGAAACCCCCGACCAGGAAACCGCGATCGAGGCGGTGCTGGAGGATCTGGCCGCGCCCCGCGCGATGGACCGGGTGATCTGCGGCGACGTGGGTTTCGGCAAGACCGAGGTCGCCCTGCGCGCCGCGTTCGCCACCGCCACCGCGGGCAAGCAGGTCGCCGTGCTGGTGCCGACCACCCTGCTCGCCCAGCAGCACTATCGCAACTTCGCCGACCGCTTCGCCGACTGGCCGGTGCGGGTCGACGTGCTGTCGCGCTTCAAGTCGACCAAGGAAGTGAACGAGGCGCTGAAGCGCCTCGCCGACGGCCAGATCGACGTGATCGTGGGCACCCACAAGCTGCTGCAGCCGGACATTCGGTTCAAGAACCTGGGCCTGGTGATCGTCGACGAAGAACAGCGTTTCGGCGTGCGCCAGAAGGAGCAGCTGAAGAAGCTGCGTGCCGAGGTCGACCTGCTGACGATGACCGCCACGCCGATCCCACGCACCTTGAACATGGCGATGGCCGGCCTGCGCGATCTTTCATTGATCGCCACGCCACCGGCGCATCGCAGCGCCGTGCGCACCTTCATCTCGGCGTGGGACCCGGCGACGATCCGCGAGGCGCTGCAGCGCGAGCTGTCGCGCGGCGGCCAGGTGTACTTCCTGCACAACGAGGTGCAGAGCATCGAGCGGATCGTGCGCGAACTGGAGGAACTGGTGCCCGAGGCGCGCATCCGCATCGCCCACGGCCAGATGCCCGAGCGCGAACTGGAAGGCGTGATGGCGGATTTCCACCGCCAGCGCTTCAACGTGCTGGTGTGCACCACGATCATCGAAACCGGCATCGACATCCCCAGCGCCAACACCATCATCATCAACCGCGCCGACCACTTCGGCCTGGCCCAGCTGCATCAGCTGCGCGGTCGCGTGGGTCGCTCGCATCACCGCGCATATGCGTACCTGGTGGTGCCCGACCGCAAGTCGATCACCGCCGATGCGCAGAAGCGGCTGGAAGCACTCGCCTCGCTGGAGGAACTCGGCGCCGGTTTCACCCTGGCCACCCACGACCTGGAAATCCGCGGCGCCGGCGAACTGCTCGGCGACGAGCAGTCCGGCCAGATCCAGGAGATCGGCTTCGGCCTCTACACCGAGCTGCTCGATCGGGCGGTACGCGCGCTGAAGTCCGGCAAGGTGCCGGATTTCGACCTGAGCTCCGAGCACGAGACCGAAGTCGAGCTGCACCTGCCTGCGCTGATCCCCGACGATTACCTGGGCGACGTGCATCACCGCCTGACCCTGTACAAGCGCATCGCCAGCGCCCGCAGCGAGGACGACCTGCGCGACCTGCAGGTGGAGATGATCGACCGCTTCGGCCTGCTGCCCGATGCCACCAAGCAATTGTTCGCGGTGGCCAGCCTGAAGCTGATGGCCACTCCGCTGGGTATCCGCAAGCTGGATTTCGGTACCAACGGCGGTCGCATCACCTTCCGCGAGAAACCCGAGATCGACCCGATGGCGATCATCAAGCTGATCCAGCAACTGCCCCGCGTGTACAAGCTGGACGGCCAGGACAAGCTGAAGGTGGTCCTCGACCTGCCCGGCGCCAGCGAGCGCATCCGCAGCGCGCAGGAAGTGCTGGTGCTGCTGGGCGCGCGCCGACCGGGCTGATGGCGCCACATCGCTGACGCCCAGGGGCCGGACTGGACCCGCCCCAGCGCCCGTGTCGTACTGGGTGCCATCGGGCCAGGGCGCCCCCGGCCCCGCCAGGCCGAGGTTTGCGCTGGCCGTCGATTCGCTGGCACGGGGCATGCTTGACACTGGCCTCAAAGGTCGGCAGGTTGGATAGTCAACCCGCCGGGGGCATGCTGCACGGCGGGTCGGGGCCCCGTCAGCCGGCGCATGGGATGCGCCGGTGCCCATTCGCCCATGTTTCCGGCAACACGATCCAGCACGTGCAATCCCGCAGGAATTCGGCAGGGCGGAGAGAGGCAGATGGAGAGGCTGCTCACACTTCTGACACCACGGCGTCCGCCACTTGCATGGCGCGCCCTGCTGTCGGCCCTGTTCTGGCTCACCCTGGGGGTCGCCCACGCCGCCACGCCGTTGAATGGCGCCTGGCGCCAGGTGCGCGCCGGCGACACGCCGGCCGCGGTGATGGCGGAATACCACGAGGGTGCGCTGAAGAGTTTCGATCCCTCGCTGCTGCAGCGCTTTCCCCATGACGGTGCCGGCAGCTGGGTGGTCATCGCGCCGCAACCGCCCTGGGACAACAGCGGTCGCGTACTGACGATCTATCCGCCTACCCTGGCCAATGTCACCGTGTTCGCGGGGAGTGCGCCGACGACGCTGGCGCTGGACGACTTCAGTGCGCCCTTCCACGGTCATGGCCGGCTGGCATGGCAGGCTCCCGCCGGCATGGCGGCGTCCACGCCGATCCTGCTGCGCTTCGAGCCCTCGGCAACCCTGGTGGCCCCGGTGCGCTTCCAGATCGAGCCCATGCGCGACTACGTGCAGCAGGACGCGCGATGGCTGGTGTTCGCCAGCGCCTGCTTCGCGGTGATGCTGGCGATGGTGCTGATGGCCCTGTGCTTTGCCGGCATGCTGCGCGACGTCACCTATGCCTGGTACGCCGGCTACATCCTCTGCTACTGCCTGATCCAGGGCATCCAGACCGGCTTCGTGTTCCATCCGCTGGAATGGGAGTGGCTGTCGGGCATGGCGGTGATGGTCGGCTCTGCCGCGGTCGCGCTGTCGGTGGCATTCGCCTCGCTGTTCATGACGCGATTCTGCGAGCTGCAGCGTTACGCGCCCTTGCTGCGGGTGCCGATCACCGCACTGGCGGTGGGCATGATCCAGCTGGTGCTGATGCGCAGCAGCCAGGTCCCGCTGCTGGTGCACGTGGCGCAGATCCTGCTGAACCCCCTGCTGATGATCGGCGCGGCGCTGTTGCTGATAGCCGCCATCGTGGCGGCCGCCCGCGGTTCGCGGCAGGCGTGGTTCTTCCTGGTCGGGTGGACGCCGCTGCTGCTGCTCACCGCACTGAGCAGCGCCCAGGTCAACGGCGCCCTGCCGCAACTGGACTGGCTCAATGACGCCAGCGTGGCCGGCGGCGCGTTCGAGGCGGTGGTGTTGTCGCTGGGACTGGCCGACCGTGCGCTGCGCCTGCGCCACGACCGCGACGTGGTGCGCGTGCTGGCCGACCGCGACGCGCTGACCAACGTGCTCAACCGCCGCGGCTGGACCGAACGGGTCAACACGCTGTTGTCGGCCGGCACGACGCAACCGATGGCCCTGCTGTTCCTGGACCTCGATCATTTCAAGCTGCTGAATGACCGCCAGGGCCACAACACCGGTGACCGCGCCCTGGTCGCGGTGGCCAATGCGCTGACCGCCGAGCTGCGGCCCGGCGACCTGTTCGGCCGCTACGGTGGCGAGGAATTCGTCGCCCTGCTCGACAACACCCGGCCGGAACAGGCCATCCACGTGGCGACCCGCCTGTGCCGCCGCGTCCATCGCCTGGAAATTCCGGTGAATGCCGAGGCGCTGCTCAGCATCAGCATCGGCGTCACCATCCGCCACCACGACGACGACGTGGAATCGCTGGTCGAACGTGCCGATCAGGCGATGTATGACGCCAAGCTCAAGGGACGCAACCGGGTCTGCATGTATCGCCAGGACGATGGCGAGCTGCGCGGCGCCAACCCGTCTCCGGGCCGGCGCCTGCATATCGTGGAACGGCGCGAATCTGACAAGTAGGCCAACCCGCCGCGCCGTTCGTCAGGACCTTGCCGCCAGCTCCTTCGCCGCGGCCACCACGTCGGCCTCGCCCGGCAACACCAGCAGCGCCGCACCGGCCAGCGGCGTGAACGTATCGGCGCCGACCACGCGATGCAGTGGCGTGGCGCCGCAGCCGCCTTCGACGATCGCGGTGATCACGCCCTCGCCCACGCCCGCGCTCTTGCGGCCTTCATCCAGCACCAGGATGCGTTTGGCGCTCTTCGCCTGCGCCGCGATGAAGGCATCGTTGAGCGGCGCCAGCCAGCGCAGGTCGACCACGCGCACCTGCCACTTGAGTTCCGCTTCGATCGTGCGCGCGGCGCGCAACGCCATCGGCACGCCGTTGCCGAAGGTGAACACCACCAGATCGTTCGCGGCCTCGTTGTATACGCGGCCCTCGCCCAGCGTCATCGCCTGATCGGGCGCGGGATAGTCGAACTGCCACTGGCCGTCGCCGGCTTCGTAAAGGTCCTTGGTCATGTACAGCGCGATCGGTTCGAGGAAGGCGCAGACGCGACCATCAACTTTCGCCAGCGCCATCAGCGTGCGCAGCATCATCGCCGCGTCGTCGCCGCGGCTGGGGCAACCGACCACCAGGCCGGGGATGTCGCGCAGCGCGGTGATCGAGTTGTCGTTGTGGAAGTGGCCGCCGAAACCCTTCTGGTAACCCAGCGAGGCCACGCGCATCACCATCGGGTTGCGGTACTGGTTGTTGGAGAAGAACTGCAGCGAGGCCGCCTCGCCGCGGATCTGGTCGCAGGCGTTGTGGAAGTACGCCAGGTACTGGATCTCCGGCATGGGCAGCATGCCCATGTTGGCGTAGCCCTGGGCCAGGCCCAGGATCATGGTTTCGTCCAGCAGCGTGTTGAACACGCGGCTGCCCTTGAAGGTCTTGTTGAGGCCCTTGGTGACCGTGTAGACGCCACCCTTCTGCGCCACGTCCTCGCCAAACAACAGCGCTTCGGGATACTTCGCCAGCAGGTCGTGCAGGGCCTGGCCGATCTGGATCGCCAGGTGCCGTGGCGGCAGTTTCTCCGGCAGCTTCGCCTCGCCGCCGAACACCGCCAGGCGCTTGTCGGCATAGTCGGCGCGCGTGGCCTCGGCCTTCACCGCGGCCGGCGTGTATGGCGCCAACGGGGCCATCACGTCGTCCAGCGAGGTCAGCCGATGACGCGAGTCCGCATCCTCGGCGGCAGCGAAGCAACGCTTGCGGGTGGCCTCGTACAGGTTCAGCAGTGCGTCCTTCGAATACAGGCCGGATTCCAGCGCGATGCCGGCCGAGCGCAGCAGCGGGTCGGAGCATTCGACCGCAAACAGCTCCTCGATGCTGCGCCACTCGATCTCGAAATCGGTGCCGGCGTGACCCATCACGCGGGTGGTCTTCAGGTGCAGGAAGGTCGGCCGGCGCGTCGTGCGGCAATGCTCCACCGCGCGCTGTACCTGGGCGTAGCCTTCGGCCACGTCGAGGCCGTCGGCGAAGAAATAGTCGAGGTTGGCGCGATGCTGGTAGTTGTTGGCGACCCAGCCCGACGGCGTCTTCACCGAGATGCCGATGCCGTTGTCCTCGCACACGAACAGCACCGGCGCGGGCAGCTTCTGGTAGGCCGTCCACGCCGCGGTGTTGAATGCGGTCTGCGCAGTGGCGTGGTTGCTGGAGGCGTCGCCGAACGAGCAGATCGTGATGCTGTCGTCGGGAATCGGCAGCTGATGGCCGATCCGCCGCGCCTGCTCGATCGCCACCGCGGTGCCCAGCGCCTTGGGCAGGTGCGAGGCGATCGTCGAGGTCTGCGGCAGCACCCACAACGGCTTGCTGCCCCATACCTTGTGACGGCCGCCGGAGGCCGGGTCGTCCTTGCTGGCGGCGAAGCTGAGCGCCGAATCCATCACCGGATCCATGCCCGGAATCTTGCGGAAGCGCTCGGCCATGAAGCCGCCGGAGCGGTAATGCAGGAAGGCCGGATCGGTGTGGCGGGTCAGCCGCGCCACCATTGCATTGCCTTCGTGGCCGGACGAACCGATCGTGTAGAACACCTTGTTCTGCACCCGCAGCACGCGCGCCATCAGGTCGAGGTGACGCGAGATCAATTGGGACTCCAGCAGCTCGCGGAAACCGCGCGCGTCCAGCGCACTGCCCGGCAGCACGGCGGCGTCATCGCGCGGCGCGGCGCGCACCTCGCCGTTCCACAGCTGCACGAACTCGGTGAAGTTCTGGTCGACGACCTCGGCACGGTTGAAACCCTTGTGGCGAGCGCTGATGGCAAACGGAATGGCGGTCATGGCGAATTCGTGTGGGTGGACAGGCAGCCGCAACGCGGCATCAATGGAGGGATACGACCGGCACGCTGAAGGCCGGGGCGGCCAGGGCGCGCAAGGCGGCAACGCGGGGCGCATCTTTTTCGCGACCGAAGCTTTCAAGCAGCCGGATCTGGTCGTCGACCGACGGCACCGGCACGGCCAGGCCATTCACGCCGGCCAGCACCAGCTTTCCCGGCAGCACGGGTTGCCAGTATTCGTCGACATGGAGTTCAAGCGCGCCCATCACATCGACCGGCGCGCCGGGAAAACGGAAACGGGCGAAATGCGAGCGGAAGCGATCGTCGTCGGGCGGCGCAAACGCGGACTCGCGGCGCGCTGCCCAGTGCGCCATCAGACGCTCCGCGTCCGCCCGCGAGGTCAACACATCCACATCCGCCGCGCTGGTCTGCGCGCCCAGCAGCAGCGCCGCGGTGCTGCCGATCACGCACCACGGATCGACGCACTGCACGTGCAGGTCCGGCGCGATCTCGGCCAGGGTGGCGTACAGCGCGGGCGACAGGTGGCTCATCGGCGACGCCGGCGCCACTGCTCGCGCGTCTGCGCCCAGATGTCGGTGGGCGAATCCTCATACGGCGCGGGCAGCTTGCCGGGGCCGCGGCAGGTCGAACCCAGCCGCTGCGCCAGCGCCTGCGAGGCGTGGTTGTCGGGGTGGATGGAATGGATCATCTCGTCCCAGCCAAGCTGGTCGAAGGTCCAGTCAATCGCGGCGGTGCAGCCTTCCAGCGCGTAGCCCTTGCCCCAGGCGCTGCGGGCCAGGCCCCAGCCCACCTCGGTGCCGGGCCAGCCTTCCGGATGCCAGGGGCCGAGCCGGCCGATCCACTGGCCGCTGCTTTTCTCGATCACCGAAAACATCGAGAAACCCTGGATCATCCATGCACCAGCCAGCGACAGGAAACCTCGCCACGCGGCCGCACGCGCCTGCTGCCCGCCGATGAAGCGGGCCGCTTCGGCATCGGCCATGTTGACGGCATAGGCGTCGAAATCCTCTGCCCGCGGCGGACGCAGGATCAGGCGTTCGGTGTCGATGCGCAGCGAATCGAAATCCATGCGCGGCAAACCCCTTTCAGAACGCGTTGATGCCGGTCAGTTCGCGGCCGACCACCAGCTCGTGCACGGTCTCGGTGCCTTCATAGGTGATCACCGATTCCAGGTTCAGCGCATGGCGGATCGCGCCGTGCTCGGTGGTGATGCCGGCGCCGCCGAGGATGTCGCGGCACTGGCGCGCGATGTCGATGGCCATGCGGCAGTTGTTCCACTTCGCCAGCGAGACCTGGGTCGGCTGCATCTTGCCCGCGTCCTTCAGGCGACCGAGCTGCAGCGACAGCAGCTGGGCGGTGGTGATGCGCCTGGCCATGTCGGCCATCTTCAGCTGCACCGCCTGGTTGGAGGCCAGCGGCTTGCCGAACAGGATGCGCTCGGCCGTGTAGTCGAGCACTTCCTTGAGGCAGGCCTGCGCCGCGCCGATCGGGCCCCAGGTGATGCCGTAGCGCGCCTGGGTCAGGCAGCCCAGCGGGCCCTTCAGGCCTTTCACGTTGGGCAGGCGCGCGCTGTCCGGCACGCGCACGTTGTCGAAGAACAGCGCGCTGGTGACCGAGGCGCGCAGGCTCATCTTCTTGTGGATTTCCTGCGCCTTGAAGCCGGCCGTGTCGGTCGGCACCACGAAGCCCTGGATGCCGTCGTCCGTCTGCGCCCACACGATCGCGATATGCGCCAGGTTGCCGTTGGTGATCCACATCTTGGCGCCGTTGATGACCCAGTCGCCGCCGTCCTTCCTGGCGTTGGTCTTCATGTTGGCCGGGTCGGAGCCGCCGTGCGGTTCGGTCAGGCCGAAGCAGCCGATCACCTCGCCGGCCGACATCTGCGGCAGGTAGTGCTTCTTCTGCTCCTCGCTGCCGTAGGCGAAGATCGGGTACATGCACAGCGAGCTCTGCACCGAGGCGAAGCTGCGCAGGCCCGAATCGCCGCGCTCCAGCTCCTGGCAGATCAGGCCGTAGCTGACGCCGTTCATGCCGGCGCCGCCGTATTCCTCGGGGATGGTGGCGCCGAGCAGGCCGAGGCCGGCGATCTCGGGGATCAGCTCCTTCGGGAAGCGGCCCTGGTCGAAGCAGTCGCCGATGATCGGCAACACGCGCTCGTCGACGAAACGGCCGACGGAGTCCTGCACCATGCGCTCCTCGTCGGTGAGCAGCGAGCGGACATCGTACAGATCGAGCGGATTCAGACTGACAGCCATGGAAGCTCCGGCAAGGGCACGTAAAGCGGGCATTGTAGCGCGGGCGGACCTGCCCCGCAGGCCGAAAGCGGGCTTGCGGCGCGTACAATTCCCGCCGGTCACCCCGCCGCTCCGGAATCCCATGTTCAAAGGCGTCTTGCTCGGCTTCATGGCCTTCGCCGCGTTCGCCCTCAGCGATGCCTTCGTGAAGCTGCTGCGCGGCTCGCTGCCGCCCTACGAGGCGGTGTTCTTCGGCGCGGTGCTGGGGCTGACCGCCCTGCCCTTCATCAAGGGTCGCGGCGATCGCTGGCGCGACGTGGTGCGGGCGCAGCGCCAGGGCCTGTGGCTGGTGCGCGCGGTGGCCAGCGCGATCGGCAGCATTTCCGCCGTGGTCGCGTTCACCGCGCTGCCGATGGCCGAGGCGTTCGCGCTGATCTTCCTGCTGCCGATCTTCGTCACCATCCTGTCGGTGCTGGTGCTGAAGGAGCACGTGGGCTGGCGCCGCTGGTCGGCGGTGGTGGCCGGCTTCATCGGCGTGCTGGTGGTGCTGCGACCGGGCTTCCGGGTGCTCGGCATCGGCCACCTGGCCGCGATCATCTGCGGGCTTTCGGGCGCGATCTCGATGATCGCGCTGCGCATGGCCGGCCCCCACGAGAAACGCATCACCCTGTACGGCGCCGGCATGATCGGCTCGCTGCTGTTCGCCGGGCTGATGATGCTGGCCGACTTCCGCTGGCCCGGGCTGGTGCAGTGGCTGTTCCTGCTCGGCTACGGCCTGCTCGCCGCGCTGGCCTCGGTGCTGCTGATGCTGGCCACCCAGCGCGCGCCGGCCAACCATGTCGCGCCGACCCAGTACAGCCAGATGCTGTGGGCGGTGCTGCTGGGCTACGTGCTGTTCCACGACGCGCTGGACTGGCCGATGGCGATCGGCATCGCGATCATCCTGGGCGCGGGCCTGTTCACCTTCGTGCGCGAGGACAAGGTCACGCGCTGGTGGAAGCGCACGCGGGTGGTGTGAGGGTCGCTGCAGCTCAACCGGCAGCTGTCGTGGCCAGACGCTGCAGCCGTGCCGCGCAACGGGCCAGTTCGACACGGAGCTTCGCGGGCGTGCGGATCTCGAAGTCGAACGCCAGCCCGGCCAGCTGGCGGGCGAACCAGTCGAGATCATCGGCGCTGGTGCGCAGGAGCACGCCGCCTTCGACCGGCTCAAGCACGCCGAAGGCAAGCGAGAACACCCGGCGCGCCGTCTGCAGGTCCGTGTGCAGCAACACCTCGATCGGGTGGGCGTAAGCGATCGCGCCGATGGATTGCAGCAGCTGATCCAGCGCATCGAAACCCGGCGGTCGCCGGAACGACGGTTCGAGCAGGCTCACCTCGCCCACGCGATCGAGCCGGAACGAACGCAGGCCATGACGCAGGTGGCACATGCCCAGCGCGTACCAGGCACCGGCCCGCCAGGCCAGGCCGTAGGGATCGAACTCGCGCTCGGTGCGCACGCCCGCGGCCGATTCGTAATGCATCCGCACGCGCCGCTGCGCCTGCGCCGCACCCGCCAGCGCGATCAGCGCCGCGTTGCTGCCCGGCGTGCCCGAGGCCGGCAACAAGTCCACCTTCACCGTGTCTGCAATCGCATTCGCGTGGCGCTTCAACTTGTCGGGCATCACCCGCGCCAGCTTGGCCTGCACGCTTTCCACCGCCGGTGACGCTTCGGCCAGGCCCAGCCCCCGCGCCGCCACCAGGCCGACCGACAGCGCCACCGCCTCGTCGTTGGTGAACATCATCGGCGGCAACTTGAAGCCGGCGACCAGCATGTAGGCACCGGCGCGGCCGCGCTCGGTGGTGAGCGGGATGCCGAGGTCTTCCAGCGCCACGATGTAGCGCCGCAGCGTGCGCACGTCGACGCCGACCCGGCGCGCCAGTTCCGGCCCGCTCATGCGGCCGTGGCTCTGCAGCAGGTCGAGCACCGCCAGCACGCGGGTGGTGGGTTTGGCCATGGCCGCCATGGTAACGGCAAATCAGGGCGATTATTGCCCTGTATGTGCCTTAGCGTAGGTCTCGCGCGACTCGGCGCACAGCCAGGAATCCCCATGAACCACGTCCAACGACTGTTGTCCGGCACCGTCGCGGCCATCGCGCTCGGTACCGCCCTGTCGGCACACGCCACGAACGAGGCCCCCACGATGGAAAGCGTGCAGCATCTGCAGGATTACCAGGTCGTCGAGTTCCGTCGTTACGTCACCAGCGACGGCGAGCTGGCGCACTTCGTCAAGTACTTCGATGCGTACTTCCCGGAAGCGTTCGAGCAACTCGGCGCGATGGTGTTCGGTCAGTTCGCCGAGCGCGGGCATCCGAACCGCTTCACCTGGCTGCGTGGCTTCCACGACATCAACGCGCGGCCGATCGTCAACGCCGCGTTCTACTACGGCCCGCTGTGGAAGGAACATCGCGTCAAGGTCAACGCGATCCTGCCGGACAGCGACAACGTGATGCTGTTGCGCCCGCTGCATGCGGATCAGGGCGTCAGCGTGCTGCCCGCGGTGGACCCGGTGACCGAAGAACGCGGCGCGCAGGGTGTCGTGGTCGCGCAGATCTTCGCGGTGAAGAAAGGCAGCGAGGAAGCCTTCGCGAAACAGGCCGAGGCGGCGTTCGACGCCTACCGTGTCGACGGCGTGCACCCGGCCGGCGTGCTGGTGTCGCTGGACGTGCCGAACAACTTTCCGCAGCTGCCGATACGCAGCGACGGGCCGTTCCTGGTGTGGCTGGGCGTGGTCCGCGACAACGCCACGCTGGACAAGCAACTGATGCCACGGCTGGCGGCCGCTGAACAGTCGCTCGCCGCCAGCGGCCTGCTGAGCGGCACGCCGGAACGCGTGGTGATGGACCCGACCCCGCGCTCGCGCCTGCGCTGGTTGCCCGATGCGAACGCGGGGAGCGCGCCATGAACCACTACGAACAACTGTGGCTGTTCTTCGCCCTGGTCTTCGGCATCATCGTGTTGCCGGGCCTGGACATGGCCTTCGTCATGGGCAGCACCCTGGCCGGCGGGCGCAGCCGCGGTTTCGCCGCGGTGGCCGGCATCATCGCCGGCGGGGTCTGCCATGTGCTGATGACGGCGCTGGGCATCAGCGTGCTGATCAAGCTGGTTCCGGGCGCGTTCAACGCGCTGCTGCTGGCCGGTGCGCTGTACATCGCCTGGATCGGCATCTCGCTGCTGCGCAGCGAGGCCTCCCTCGGCCTGCACACGGACGTCCCGCTGCGTTCGCGCGCAGCGACGTTTCGCCAGGGCGTGCTGACCAGCCTGCTCAACCCCAAGGCTTACCTGTTCATGCTCGCCGTGTTCCCGCAGTTCCTGCGGCCCGAATACGGCCTGATCTGGCTGCAGGCGACGCTGATGTGGCTGATCATCGCGATCAACCAGTTCTTCATCTACGGCGGCGTGACCGTGATGGCCGACCGGGCACGACGGTGGCTGCAAGGCCGGCCGGCAGCCGGCATGCTGGCGAACCGCTGCGTGGGCGGCCTGCTGATTGCCGCGGCGATGCTGACCGGATTCGAAGGCTGGCAGCGGATCTGAGCAAGAAACGGATGGCGGTGACGAGACAGACAACGGATCGTACGGCCCGACCAGCAGAGCGGAGCACCTTGAAGATGAAGTCGGCAAGAACCCCATCGCCGCGACGACGATGTTTCACCCTGTCCCGCATGCTCGTCGGCATCATGCTGTCGCCGGCCGCGTGGGGCCAGGCCGCGGCAAATCCGGCGGCGCTCTCCGAAGCCCAGCCCTCGCCCCCTGCGCGACAGTCGCTGGACGACGCGTGGTGGACCGGTCCGATGCTGGCGAACTCGGCCGCGACGTTGCCGCGTGGCCATTACCTGATCGAGCCCTATGTCTACGACGTGTCCTCGCCCCACTCGGATGGTTTCGGCTCGCTGACGTACATGCTCTATGGGCTCACCGATCGGCTGACGGTGGGCCTGGTTCCCGTGCTGGGCTACACCCGGCTGGATGGCCCGGGCGACAGTTCGGGCGTCCGAATGGGCGACGTGAGCGTACAGGCGCAATACCGGCTCACCGAATTCCACGAAGGCAGTTCCCTGCCGACGATCTCGCTGCAATTGCAACAGACGCTGCCGAGCGGAAAGCATGACCGGCTGGGCGACCGGCCTGGCGATGGCCTCGGCAGCGGAGCCGATACCACGACCTTGCAGCTCAACACGCAAACTTACTTCTGGCTTGCGAACGGCCGCATCCTGCGCATGCGTCTCAACATTGCGCAGTCCGTTTCCGGCCATGCACACGTCGAGGACGCAAGCGTCTATGGCACGGCCCAGGGCTTTCGCGGCAATGCCCGGCCTGGCAACTCGTTCTTCGTCAACGCCGCCTGGGAATACAGCCTGAGCCAACGCTGGGTGTTGGCACTGGACGTCACCTATCGCCGCAGTCACGGCAGCAGCGTGAACGGCGTGATGCTGCCCGGCTACGGCGATGCGCGCATCCATCGACACTCGGGGACCAGCGAAGCGTTCGGCTTTGCGCCGGCGATCGAGTACAGCTGGAGCGCCAACCTGGGCGTGCTGTTCGGCACGCGGGTGATTACCGGCCATCGCACGACGACCACGATCACGCCGGCCATCGCGATCAATTACGTTCATTGAAACGAGACGCTTCGTGCCGACGGAAGCCTTTCCGTACCGAACCCGATCAGCGATTGCTCACGCCGTGCGGTACGTGTCCCGTCGCCACATGTCGGCGCGCGGATTCCACGTTGGCCGGCGAGTCGTCGAAGAAGATGTCGGCGCCGAATGCATCGAGGAACGGCCCCTTGTCGCGGCCGCCGAGGAACAGCGCCTCGTCGATGCGCACACCCCAGCGCCGCAGTGTGAGGATCACCCGCTTGTGCGCGGGCGCGGAGCGCGCGGTGACCAGGGCGGTGCGGATCGGCGAGTTCTCGGCCGGAAACGCGACCTGCAGGCGATGCAGCGCGGTGAGGAAACCGCGGAACGGGCCCACCGACAGCGGCTCGGCGGCGTGTTCGGTCTCGCTGCGATGGAAGGCTTCCAGCCCTTCCTCGCGTGACACCCGCTCGCCCTCGTCGCCGAACAGCACGGCATCGCCATCGAACGCGATGCGCAGTTGTTCGCTGGCGCGCGGCGGCGCGGTGCTGGGCAGGATCGTGGCCGCAGCCACCCCGGCGGCGAGCGCGCGGCCGACGTCTTCGGCGTTGGCGGAAAGGAACAGATCGGCCTTGAACGGCGCGATGTAATCGGAGGTGGGCGCGCCACTGGTGAACGCGGCACGGCTGATTTCCAGGCCGTAGTGCTGGATCGCGTTGAAGATGCGCAAACCGGTGTCGCCGGAGTTGCGCGACAGCAGGATCACCTCGACCGGCGGCACGTCGCCGGCAAGCTTGTTGAGGCCGAGCAGCTTCTGCACCAGCGGAAACGCCACGCCGGGCTGCAGGATCTCGTTCTCGTGATCGATCTGGAATGCGCGATAGGCGTCCAGGCCATCACGCTCGAACAGCGCATGGCTGTCGCCGAGGTCGAACAGCGCGCGCGAGGAAATGGCCACGACGAGCCGGTTGTCGCCAACGGCGGCCGGGTCGTGCGCATCGGCGGGGGGAGTGATCATGCGTTCCGCAGCTGGTCAGAAGATGGCATTGAATCTAGCAAAGGTGGGCTGGTTGGGGGTGGAGCAAGAGCTTCACTCCGCCGCAAACTGCTCATCGAGGATGCGTTGTTCCAGGTTGTGTTCCGGGTCGAACAGCAGTCGTACGCCCTGGTCACCCGACTGGCGGATGGAAACGGTGCGCACGTCGCGCACTTCGTGGAAGTCCGCGGTGGCGCTGACGGGTCGCTTGCCCGGATCGAGCACGCGCAGAACGACCGCGGTGCGGTGAGGAAGGATAGCGCCGCGCCAGCGACGCGGGCGGAACGGACTGATCGGGGTGAGCGCCAGCACGTTGGCATCCAGCGGCAGGATCGGGCCGTGCGCCGAGAGGTTGTAGGCGGTGGAACCGGCCGGCGTGGCCACCATGATGCCGTCGCAGATCAGGTTCGGCAGCTTGACGATGTCGTTGAGCTGCACTTCCAGGTGTGCCGCCTGATTGCTCTGGCGCAGCAGCGAGACTTCATTGAAAGCAAGCGCCGCGTGTTCGTTGCCGGCGCCGTCGGTGACCTGCATCTGCAGCGGGAACAGCGACGCCGTGTGGGCACGGGCGATCCGCTCGGGCAGGCCATCGAGCTTGTGCTTGTTCATCAGGAAACCGACCCGACCCAGCTTCATGCCGTACACCGGCACTTCAAGTTCGCGCCAGTCATGCAGCGTGCGCAGCATGAAACCGTCGCCACCCAGCGCCACGATCAGCTCGGCCTGTTCCGGCGGCACGTCGCCATAACGCTCCACCAGCTTGCGCCGCGCCTGCTGCGCGACGCCGGCATCACTGGCAACGAAAGCTAGGCGCATGAAAACCCCGAGGTGGCGGAAAGAGCCCAAGAGTACGACAGAGCGGCTAGTTCGTGACTCTCCGCAAAGAGCACCCCCTCCCAACCTCCCCCTGCGACCGAAGGAAGTCCCTTTGGGGCAAGCAGGGGGGGCAAAGCCAAACAGAGGCGAAGCTGGATCGTGCCGGGACACCCTCCCCTGCTGGCAGGGGAGGGAAGGGGTGGGGTCCACGCCGCGCCGAACCCTCAGTGCGGGCAGCTCAAACCGGCACCTGCGCCAGCTGCGCCAACCGCCGCACCGCCACCGAGGCGATCGGGTAGTCCGCGTTCTGGGTGAGGATTTCCGCCAGCATGCTGCGGGTGTACTTCAGGGTGGCGTCGTCGCGCTGCAGCCATGCCTGCACCGGCGAAACGTCCTTGCTGGCGCCGCTGAGGTTCAACACCTGCAAGGCCAGCGCCCGGTGCTGGTGGTTGAGTTCGTCCAGCAGCGAGCCACGCGCCTGGGCATGCCAGTGACCTTCCACCGGCAAGGCCTCGATCTGGTCGCGCAACCACTCCAGATCCAGCGCCTGACCCAGCTCGTAGAACACGCCGGCCACCTTGTCCACCGGCTGGCCGCTCTGCTGGGCCACCTCGACCATGTCCAGCGCGGCACGCAGCACCGGCATGCGGGCCAGGCGCAGCGCCAGGTCGGCGGGCAGGCCCAGGCCTTCCCATTTTTCGCGATTGCAGGCGAAGTCACCCTGGCCGGTCGGCGTCAGCACCTGCGGCAAGGCATTGCGCAGGTTCGACACCACCGCCTGGTAGCGCTCCACGTTGGCCGCGATGTCCAGCGAACCACCCGGGCGGTTGAGCAGCCAGCGCGTCATGTGCCGCAGCAGCGACCAGATCTGCTTGATCGCGTCGATCTGGGTGTCTTCGGCCACCTTGGTGTCGAGCGCCTCGATCTGCGCCCACAACGCGCGCGCGTCGAGAATCTCGCGCGCGGCGGTGTATGCCTTGGCGATGGCCGCCGGACCCTGGCCGGTGTCTTCCTGCATGCGCATCATGAAGGTGGCGCCCATGCGGTTGATCGTCGAGTTGGTCACCGAGGTGGCGATGATCTCGCGCTTCAGGCGGTGGCGCTGCATGTGCTCGGCATACTTGTCGTGCAGCGGCAGCGGGAAGTAGCGCACCAGCTCCTTGGACAGGTACGGATCTTCCGGCACGTCGGAGTCGAGCAGCTGCTGGAACAGGCGCAGCTTGTCGTACGACAGCAGGACCGCCAGTTCCGGCCGGGTCATGCCGATGCCGCGGCTCTTGCGCTCGGTCAGCTCGGCTTCGGAGGGCAGGTTCTCGACCTGGCGATCCAGCGTGCCTTCGGCTTCCAGCGTGCGGATGAAGTGCGCCATCGAACCGATGCGGCCCACCGACTGGTGTTCCATCAGGGTGATCGCCTGGTTCTGCCGGTAGTTGTCCCACAGCACCAGCTCGCCCACCTCGTCGGTCATCGCGGCGAGCTGGGTGTTGCGCGCATCGAAGCTCAGTTCGCCACGCTGCACCGCATCGTTCAGCAGGATCTTGATGTTCACCTCGTGGTCGGAGGTGTCCACGCCGGCCGAGTTGTCGATGAAGTCGGTGTTCAGCAGCACGCCCTTCTGTGCCGCCTCGATGCGGCCCTTCTGGGTGAAGCCGAGGTTGCCGCCCTCGCCCACGATCCTGCAGCGCAGGTCGCCACCGTTGACGCGCAGCGCGTTGTTGGCGCGATCGCCCACGTCGGCATGCGTCTCGGCGGATGACTTCACGTAGGTGCCGATGCCGCCGTTCCACAGCAGGTCGACCGGCGCCTTCAGGATCGCGCTGAGCAGGTCGCTGGGCGCCATCTGCTCGACGTCGGGCTTCAGGCCCAGCGCCGTGCGCACTTCGGGCGAGATCGGGATCGACTTGGCGCTGCGCGGATACACGCCGCCACCGGCGGAGATCAGCGACTTGTCGTAGTCGTCCCAGCTCGAGCGCGGCACCTTGAACAGGCGCTGGCGCTCGACGAAGGTGCGCGCCGCGTCCGGGTTCGGGTCGAGGAACACGTGGCGATGGTCGAACGCGGCCAGCAGGCGGATGTGCTCGGACAGCAGCATGCCGTTGCCGAACACGTCGCCGGACATGTCGCCGATGCCGACGCAGGTGAAGTCCTGCGTCTGGCTGTCGCGGCCGAGCGAGCGGAAGTGGCGCTTGACCGATTCCCACGCGCCCTTGGCGGTGATGCCCATGCCCTTGTGGTCGTAACCGTGCGAACCGCCGGAGGCGAACGCGTCGCCCAGCCAGTAGTCGTGCTCGATCGAGATCGCGTTGGCGATGTCGGAGAAGGTCGCCGTGCCCTTGTCGGCGGCCACCACCAGGTAGGGGTCGTCCGCGTCGTGGCGCACCACGTCATGCGGATTGACCACCTTGCCTTCGATCAGGTTGTCGGTGATGTCGAGCAGGCCGTTGATGAACAGCTTGTAGCAGGCAATGCCCTCGGCCAGCTGCGCGTCGCGGTCGCCGCCCACCGGTGCCTTCTTGACGAAGAAGCCGCCCTTGGAACCGACCGGCACGATCACCGTGTTCTTCACCATCTGCGCCTTGACCAGGCCCAGCACCTCGGTGCGGAAATCCTCGCGACGATCCGACCAGCGCAGGCCGCCGCGGGCCACCGCGCCGAAGCGCAGGTGGATGCCCTCGACGCGCGGCGCGCACACCCAGATCTCGCGATAAGGCACGGGCTTGGGCAGCTCGGGCACCTTGTGCGAATCAATCTTGTAGCTGATGTAGTCGCGGTAAGCGCCCTCCCATTGCTGGAAGAAGCTAGTGCGCAAGGTGGCACGGATCAGGTTGACGAAGCTGCGCAGGATGCGGTCTTCGTCGAGGCTAGCGACGTTCTCCAGCAGCACGTGGATGGCGCTTTCCACCATCGCCACCTGGTCGGCGCGCGGCTTCGACAGCACCGCGCCCAGGCCGTCGATCAGGCCCGGCTGGGCGGTCTGCACGTTGGCCGGAATCAGCGCGTGCATCTCGGCGGCCAGTGTCGCACCGGCGGCCTTCAGTTCGTCGGCGCTCAGCGCCTCGCGGCGCGGATCGAACTTGGCCAGGAACAGCTCGACCAGCAGGCCGGCGATCGCCGGATAGCGGTTGAGGGTTTCCTCCATGTACGACTGCGAGAACGTGGCGCCCGTCTGCAACAGGTACTTGCAGTAGCCGCGCAGCATCGCCACCTGTCGCCAGCTCAGCTTGGCGCCCAGCACCAGCCGGTTGAAACCGTCGTTCTCGGCGTGGCCGCGCCAGATCTGCTCGAAGGCTTCCTCGAACAGCACACCGACCTGCTCCACCCCGAAGGTGAGCTTGCCGACCGGCTGCACTTCGAAGTCCTGGATCGACAGCGAAGCCTCCCCGGTGATGTCGTAGACGTGCTCGGTCAACACGCGCAGGCCAAGGTTCTCCAGCTGCGGCAGCACTTCGGAAAGCGCGATGTCGCCACCGGAGCGGTAGACCTTGAAGCGCAGCGTCTCGGGTTCCTCGGGCGGGTGGTAGAACGACATGCGCAACGCGTTGTCGCCCTGCAGCAGGGACAGCTGGTGCACGTCCGCTGCGGCCACGGCCGGGCTCACGTCCTCGACGTAACCGGCGGGCAGCGAGCGCGCGTAGCGGTTGGCCAGCACCACGCCCTCGTGTTCGCCGCGCTGGGCCACCAGCGCATCGCGCACCTCGTCGTGCCAGTTGCGCACGATCCCGGCGACGCCGTTTTCCAGCTCGGCGAGATCGTAGTTCGGCTGGTCGCCGATCTTCGGCCGCAGCACGATGTGCAGGCGCGCCAGGGCAGCCTCGCCCATCAGCACCGACGAATCGATCTGCTCGGCGTGCAGCGCCGAACCCAGCAGCGCCTCGATGCGTTCGCGCACCGAAGTGTTGAAGCGGTCACGCGGCACGAACACCATGCAGGTGAAGAAGCGGCCGTAGCGGTCGCGACGCATGAACAGGCGCGTATGCGCGCGCTGGCGCAGCTCCAGGATGCCCATCGCAGTGGCGAACAGCTCGTCCTCGGTGCCCTGCAGCAGTTCCTCGCGCGGCAGCGTTTCGAGGATGTGGCGCAGCGACTTGCCCGAGTACGAATCGCGCTTGAGGCCCGAACGCGCCAGCACCGCCTCGACCTTGTGCCGCACCAGTGGCACGTCCTGCGGGCGGGCCATGTAGGCATTGGAGGAGAACAGGCCCAGGAAGCGCTGCTCGGCCACGGCGCGACCGTCGGCACCAAACTGCAGCACGCCGATGTAATCCATGTAGCCGGCGCGATGCACGTGCGAACGGGCATTGGTCTTGGTCAGGATGATCGCATCGGTGGAACCGGACTGCGGCAACTCACTGGCCGCCAGCGTGCGCAGCGAGCGGGGCGCCATCGAGCGCTCGTTGGCGCGCAGGATGCCCAGGCCGGACGCATCGATGGCACGCAGCACGCGATCGCCTTCGGCGTCGGCCACTTCGTATTCGCGGTAACCCAGGAAGGTGAAGTTGTCGGCCGCGATCCAGTTCATGAACTCGCTGGCCTCCTGCACCGAGGCGGCATCGATCGGCAGCTTGCGCTGCGGCAGCTCGTTGGCGATCGCCAGCGCCTTGTCGCGCATCGCCGACCAGTCGCTGACCGCGGCGCGCACGTCATCCAGGGCGGCCTCGACGTGGGCGGTCAGCTGCTCCTGTTCGGCGGCATCGGCGACCCGGTCGATCTCGAAATGCATCAGCGACTCGCCCTCGCCGGCCGCGTCGCCCAGCGACAGCAGCTTGCCCGAGGCATCGCGGGTCACCTTCAGCACGGGATGGATCACGGCGTGGATCTGCAACTTCGCCGACACGATCATGCTGACCGTGTCGACCAGGAACGGCATGTCGTCGGTGACGATCTGCAACATGCTGCGGCCCGAATTCGCGTCCACGGGATTGAGCACGCGCACGCTGGCGCTGCCGCGTTGCCGCTGCTGCATGAACTCCAGCAGGCTGCCGACCAGTGCGGCCCATTGAACGGGCGTGTGCAGATGCGCGTCGCCGCCCCCCACTCGTGCAAAGAAAGCCTCGCAGAAAACCTGCGCCTCACCGAGGCGCTCGGGCGAGAAACCGCCCATTTTCAGCTCTGCAAGCACTACTGACGGAAGGGAAGGATCGTTCGCCGCATGGGTCGCATTCATGGCATCTACTGTTCAGTGGAGACGATGGTGGGTAACACGGGTAAAAAGCCTTGAAAGGATACGCCGCGCACCCGGGCGAATCCACCCACGCAGCGCCCGCCCGACCATGCTGCGGCGCATGTTCGGGGCTCGTCGTCAGCCCTGGTACAGCTGGCGCGGCACGCCGGTGCAACGCACCTGTCGATGCACGCGATGCACCTGTCGCTCGCCACGTCGCAGCCGCTGCCGCAGACCGTCCTCGTTCTTGAATGGACGCCGCGCGGAACAGCGCTGGCGCTGTCCACGGTTTGAAACGACTGTCAATGACTGGATTCGCGACCCGGATAAAATGTAAACTCGCCGGTATAGTCTTGTAGGCAAAGCGCTTCGCATGGCGCTTCTCGCCGTGTCGGCGGGTTTGAAATGCGGGCCGACACGTCCGCAACCTTTGACACAGGACATGTGACGCAAGATGCGGTATTCCGTTTCTGACGACATCGCAGAGCGCGTCGGCACCCCCTCCCCGTACAAGCCAGTTCTGGAGCTTCCATGAATTCCTCGTTGTTGCGCACGCCATTGTTGTGCCTGGGCCTGCTGGCGTTGACCGCCTGTGGCAAGGGCAAGGAACAGGGTCCGCCGCAGATGCCGCCCCCCGACGTGGGCGTGATCAAGGTCCAGCCGCAGACCTCGCCACTGACCCGCGATCTGGTCGGGCGCCTGTCCGCCTATCGCAGTGCCGATGTCCGCGCCCGCGTGGCCGGCGTGCTGCTCAAGCGCACCTATGAGGAAGGCACCAACGTCAAGCAGGGACAGCTGCTGTTCCAGATCGACCCGGCGCCGCTGAAGGCCTCGTTGAGCGCGGCCCAGGCGTCGCTGGCCCAGGCCCAGGCCACCTGGACCAACAACAAGGTCACCGCGCAGCGGGTGCGCGAGCTGGCGCCGAAGGGCTATGTGTCGAAGTCCGACCTGGACAATGCGCTGGCCGCCGAACGCAGCGCCGCCGCCGCGGTGCAGGCAGCCCGCGCCAACGTCGAGACCGCCCGCATCAACCTGGGCTACGCCAACGTGACCTCGCCGATCGATGGTCGCGCCGGCCAGCAGCAGGTCACCGAAGGCGCCCTGGTCGGCAACGGCGAGGCCACCCTGCTCACCACCGTCGACCAGATGGACCCGCTGTACGTGAACTTCACCATGGGCGTCGACTCGCTGGAACAGATGCGCCGCGCGCAGAGCAGCGGCAACGTCACCCTGGCCGATCCGAACAAGGCCAGCGTGCAGATCACCCTGCCTGACGGCAGCGACTATTCCGAGCCGGGCGTGCTGGATTTCTCCGACACCACGGTCAACCCGTCCACCGGTTCGGTCAACCTGCGTGCCAAGGTGGCCAACCCGAAACGCAGCCTGCTGCCCGGCATGTACGTGACGCTGAAAGCGAACCTCGGCCAGCAGCACAAGGTGTTCCTGGTGCCGCAACAGGCCGTGCAACGCGACACCGTGGGCGCCTACGTGATGACCGTCGGTGCCGACGGCAAGGTCGTGCGCAAGGACGTCAGCACCGCCGACATGGTCGACGGCAAGTGGGTCATCAACGACGGCCTCGCCGCCGGCGACCAGGTGGTGGTGTCGGGCATCCAGAACGTGAAGGCCGGTGCGCCGGCCAAGGCCAGCCCGTGGAAACCCGCCAGCTCGTCATCGAGCCAGCCGCCAGCCGCGCACAGCGGCAAGTAACGGAGCCGGACGATGCCGAGTTTCTTCATTGACCGCCCGATCTTCGCCTGGGTGGTGGCGATCCTGATTTCCCTGGGTGGCGTGCTGGCCATCCTCAACCTGGGCGTGGAGTCATATCCGACGATCGCGCCGCCCTCGGTGACGGTCAGCGCGACCTACCCCGGCGCCAGCGCCGAAACCACCGAGAAAACCGTCACCCAGGTGATCGAGCAGCAACTGACCGGCATCGACCACCTGCTGTACTTCAACTCCTCGTCCAGCGCCAGCGGCCGCGCCAGCATCACGCTGACCTTCGAGTCCGGCACCGACCCGGACATCGCCCAGGTGCAGGTACAGAACAAGGTGGCGCTGGCCACGCCGCGACTGCCGTCCGAAGTGACCCAGCAGGGCGTGGTGGTGGCCAAGGCCAACGCCGGCTTCCTGATGGTCGTCGCGCTGACCTCGGACAACAAGAACATCGACCGCGACCGTCTCAACGACATCGTCGGTTCGCAGGTGCTCGACCAGATCTCGCGCGTGCCCGGCGTCGGCAGCACCCAGCAGTTCGGTTCCGAATACGCCATGCGGATCTGGCTGAACCCCGACAAGCTGCACGGTTACAGCCTGTCGGCCACCCAGGTGCTGGCGGCGATCAAGGCGCAGAACGTGCAGTTCGCGGCCGGTTCGCTGGGCGCGGACCCGGCCCTGCCCGGCCACGGCTTCACTGCCACGGTGTCCACCGAGGGGCGCTTCACTACGCCCGAACAGTTCGCCGACATCATCCTGCGTGCCGATCCCGACGGCACCACCGTCAAGCTGGGCGACGTGGCGCGGATCAGCTTCGGTCCCGGCGGCTACGGTTTCGACACGCAGTACCAGGGCAAGCCGATCGGTGCGTTCGCGATCCAGCTGCTGCCCGGCGCCAATGCGCTCAACGTGGCCACCGCGGTGCGCGGCAAGATGGACGAGCTGGCGCCGAGCTTCCCGCAGGGCGTGACCTGGTTCAGCCCGTACGACAGCACCGCCTTCGTCACCATCTCGATCAACGAGGTGGTGCATACGCTGATCGAGGCGATCATCCTGGTGTTCCTGGTGATGCTGCTGTTCCTGCAGAACATCCGCGCCACCATCATCCCGACCCTGGTGATCCCGGTGGCCCTGCTGGGCACCTTCCTGGGCATGCTGGTGCTCGGCTTCAGCATCAACCAGCTGACCCTGTTCGGCATGGTGCTGGCGATCGGCATCGTGGTCGACGACGCGATCGTGGTGATCGAGAACGTCGAGCGCATCATGACCGAGGAAGGTCTGTCGCCGAAGGACGCGACGCGCAAGGCGATGGGCCAGATCACCGGCGCGGTGGTGGCGATCACCGTGGTGCTGGCTGCCGTGTTCGTGCCCTCGTCGCTGCAGCCGGGCGCCTCGGGCATCATCTACAAGCAGTTCGCGCTGACCATCGCGGTGTCGATGGGCTTCTCGGCCTTCCTGGCGCTGTCGTTCACGCCGGCGCTGTGCGCCAGCTTCCTGCAGCCGGAGCACCACAAGAAGAAGAACCTCGTCTTCCGCAAGTTCAACGAGCTGTTCGACTGGACCACGCACACCTATACCGGCCACATCGGCGGCGCCGTGCGCCACGCGCCACGCTGGATGCTGGTGTTCGTGCTGCTGGCCGTGCTGGGCGGCTTCCTGTACACGCGCCTGCCCGGCAGCTTTCTGCCCGAGGAGGACCAGGGCTACGCGCTGTCGGTGATCCAGCTGCCACCGGGCGCCACCAAGCAGCGCACCTCGGCGGTGATGACGCAGATGCGCGAGATCCTGAACAAGGACCCGGCCGTCGAAGGCGTGCTGCAGGTCACCGGCTTCAGCTTCATCGGTTCGGGCGAGAACGCCGGCATGGCCTTCATCAAGCTCAAGGACTGGGCCAAGCGCGACGACACGGCGGCCGAGTTCATCCAGCGTGCCAATGGCTCCATGCAGCAGATCCACGACGCGCGGATCTTCGTGGCCAACATTCCGACGGTGCAGGGACTGGGCCAGTTCGGCGGTTTCGACATGTACCTGCAGGACCGCGGCGGCGCCGGTCGCGAGGCGCTGACCCAGGCCCGCAACATGCTGCTGGGCAAGGCCAGCCAGGACAAGTCGCTGGTCGGCGTGCGCCCCAATGCACTGGAAGACTCGCCACAGCTGCACCTGGACGTGGACCGCGTGCAGGCGCAATCGATGGGCCTGCAGGTCGGTGACATCTACAACGCGATCGGCCTGATGCTGGCGCCGGTCTACGTCAACGACTTCACCTATGGCGGCCGCATCAAGCGGGTGATCATGCAGGCCGACGCGCCCTATCGCATGGGTCCGGAGGCACTGCAGCACATCTTCACCCCCAGCACCCTGGGTGCCGCCGGCGCCGCGCCGGAGATGATCCCGCTGTCCACCGTGGTGCGCAGCCAGTGGCAGGTGTCTTCGCCCTCGCTGACCCGCTACAACGGCTATTCGGCGGTGGAGATCGTCGGCTCCCCGGCGCCCGGACACGCCTCGGGCGAAGCCATGAGCGAGATGGAGCGGATCGTCAACAACGATCTGCCCAAGGGCTTCGGCTTCGACTGGACCGGCCAGTCCTACCAGGAAATCCTGTCCGGCAACGCGGCCACCCTGCTGATGCTGCTGTCGATCGTGATCGTGTTCCTGGCCCTGGCGGCGTTGTACGAAAGCTGGTCGATCCCGGTGTCGGTGATGCTGGTGGTGCCGCTGGGCCTGCTCGGCGCGGTGGTGTTCTCGCTGCTGCGCGGACTGCCCGACGACATCTACTTCAAGATCGGCCTGATCACGGTGATCGGCCTGGCGGCCAAGAACGCGATCCTGATCGTGGAGTTCGCGGTGGCCGAGCAGAAAGCCGGACGCACCCTGCGCGAGGCCACCGTCGACGCGGCCCGCCTGCGCCTGCGGCCGATCCTGATGACCTCGCTGGCCTTCATCCTGGGCGTGTTCCCGCTGTTCATCTCCAGCGGCGCCGGCGCCAATGCACGCCATGCGATCGGCACCGGCGTGATCGGCGGCATGCTGTTCGCCACCTTCCTCGGCGTCTTGCTGATCCCGGTGTTCTACGTGGTGGTGCGCCGCCTGCTCGGCGACAAGCTGGACGGCGACACCCCAGCCGCCGTGCGCAGCGGCAATGGCATGCAATCGTTCGATTCGGATCCCCGCCGCGGCGTGTGATCCGAGCCGACCAGAGCTCAACCAACCCCGGCAGGCAACTGCCGGGGTTTTTCATGACCGCCAGGCATCAAACGACAGTTGTTGCATGACGCTCGAACCCACTTTGCAACGCCGACTGGCGGCGAAGACGATGGGCAAGATGCAGGCACCGACCATCGACTTGGTGGAGCTCGCGACATGACCGCCACCGTCCATGGTTCTGCAGATGCCGACCGGTATCCACCTCACCCGGCAAAGTCGCCTTGTGCGAGGGCCTCGGTGAACCGCCGCGTCAGCTTCTGGCAGGCTTCGCTGGATACCGTGCGTAGCGGTCGCTTCTGGCGCAACTGCGTCTTGGCCCGGTGCACGATCTGGCGACAGGCGGCTTCGCTCTTGCCGATCATCTCCGCGACCTCACCGTAGTCCACGTCAAAAACTTCGCGCAGCAGAAAGGTGGCGCGAACTTCCGGGGCCAGGCATTCGAGCACGGTATGGAAGGCGATGGAGACCTCGCTGGAGAGCTCCTCGATGTCCTCGGGCGTGGCGGGCCACTCGGCGAGCATCGGCTCGGGCGGCCAGATGCCTACGTACAACTCTCGCCGAGCCCTGGTCGAGCGCAGGCGATCGATCGACACCCGGGTGGTGGTCGCCACCAGCCACGCCTCGGCGTTGTGGATGCTTTCCCTGTCGACCTCGTGCCAGCGCAGCCAGACGTCCTGCACGATGTCCTCGGACTCGGATGCGGAGCCGAGCATGCGGCAGGCGATGCGTTGCAGTTTCGGGCGCAGATCGTGGAAAGTGGCGGTGGCAGCATCCATGGGAAGCCGTTTGTGCCGGTGTGGTCACGACAGTCTACGCCGACCGGCCTGGCCACGACGCACCCATGCCTGCGCCGCAGGCCGCTGTCCGGCCCGCCACCACGAAGAGCGCCCGGAACAGGCCATCTCCGCGGTGACGGGCCGGAAGCGGTGAAGCGGGAAACTCAGTGAACCGGGATCAACACCGGGGCATCCCGGTCCTTCAACAGGAACACCAGGAACTTGGCCGGTTTGGTCTTGCTGGCGTTGCGACCAACCGTATGCACGTCGTCCGGCCCTTCGTAGAAGGTCTGTCCAGGCCCCAGCGTGACGGTCTTGCCGCCATTCAGGCCCATCACGATGGAGCCTTCGAGCACGTAGACGAACGCATGGGCATGGTGGCGATGAACCGGATCGACGGAGCCCGGCGGATAGACGACGG
The DNA here is from genome assembly GCF_016889805.1 of Rhodanobacter sp. FDAARGOS 1247. NCBI lineage: Bacteria > Pseudomonadati > Pseudomonadota > Gammaproteobacteria > Lysobacterales > Rhodanobacteraceae > Rhodanobacter > Rhodanobacter sp. FDAARGOS 1247. The sequence goes on along the minus strand of NZ_CP069535.1, from coordinate 1,433,857 downwards.
TGATCATCATGGCCTCCTTGCCGGGATAATCCTTGAGGGCCTTGGTCATCAACTCGCTGACCTTGGCCATCGGCGGGGTGGATGCGGGAGCAACCTTCCCGGCCGTCTGGGCGCCGGCCGTACCGCAGGCGAGCAGGAGCAGCAGTCCGAAGGTGGTGAACTTGCGCATGGGTATTTCCTCATGGATAGCCCGCGCCACGAGGGCCGGGCGTCGAAGAAGCGGCGGGCGCGGCGTAGCCGCGCCGTCAGGATTCAGGCGAGCCCGGCCTTGTCCAGTCCGTACGCCTTGTCGGCCGTACCGGGGGTGGCCCGGAAGGCGATGTTGATGCGGTTCCAGGCGTTGATCGCCATCACCGCGTAGGTGAGGTCGGTGATTTCCTTCTCCGAGAACTCGTTGCGCACTTGCTCGTAGACCTCGTCGGAAACGCCGTGCGGCGGCAACCGGGTCAGCGCCTCGGTCCACGCCAGTGCGGCACGCTCGCGGGGGGAGAACAGCGTGGATTCGCGCCATGCCGCCAGGTGATGGATGCGCAGCGGACGCTCGCCACCGATCGTGGCCTGCTTGATGTGCATGTCCAGGCAGAAGGTGCATCCGTTCATCTGCGACGCGCGGATCTCGACGAGGTGGTTGATGGTCTCCTCGATGCTGGATTTGTTTATCGCCATGTTGAGGGCGGCGAGCTTGTTGAAGAGCTCGGGCGCCTGCTTCTGATAGTCGATTCGCTGGGTCATGGTGGGAATCCTCCGTAGGCGTGTGGCCATGCCTCAGAGCGGCTGAGGTACCCGAACGCGCTCAATGGCGTGACGGGCCACAGCGTAGGTTTGACATGGCACCTCCGGTAGACGCGCCGCCGTGCCCACCGTGTTGCCCTGCACGCACCAATGCGCCCCGGTGTCACAAACGTCGTTGCTGAAACGTCTATCAGGCATGGGCCGGCTGACGCCGGCGTTCGCATCGCTTCGCCATGACACGCGAAGCCGCCACTTCCGTTACCCGACAGATGACCATCGACAACCCCGAGCGCCCCCATTGCGAGAGCAGCGACGCTCTCGCCGCAAGTTTTTCCGCAAGTTACGCCGGCGTCGTGGCGTTCATCGCGGTAGCCACCGAGGGCAGTTTCGCCCGCGCCGGCGACCGCCTCGGCATCAATCGCTCGGCAGTCAGCCGCAGCGTGCAGAAGCTTGAGGCCCAGCTGGGCACGCGGCTGTTCCTGCGCACCACCCGCAGCACGTCGCTGACCCGCGAGGGGGAACTGTTCTACCAAAACTGCCATCCGGGCGTGGAACGGATCGTCCAGGCGCTGGAGGACATGCGCGACCTGCGCGAAGGGCCGCCGCGCGGGCAGCTGCGGATCAGTGCGACGGTGGGCTTCGGGCACCGCATCGTGGCGCCTCTGCTCAACGGCTTTCGCGCGCGTTATCCGGAGATCGCCATCGAGCTGTTGCTCGATGATCGCACGCTGGATTTCAGCGCGGACCGGGTGGACGTGGCCTTTCGCGACGGGCGCATGGAAGACAGCCAGGTCATCGCGAAGCAGCTGATCCCGATGCCGATGCTGGTCTGTGCGTCGCCAGCGTATCTGCGCGAGCACGGGTCGCCACGCCACGTGGAGGATCTGGCCGGACACGCCTGCATCAACTTCCGCATGGCGTCGGGAAGGATCTTCGAATGGGAGTTCAAGGTCGGCGGCCGGATCCAGAAATTCCTGCCGTCATCCACCTGCACGTTCAACGACGAAGAGTTGGTCCTGCAGGCCGTACTCGACGGCCAGGGCGTCGCGCAGATGGCGGGTTACCAGATCAGCGAACACCTGCGGGCCCGCCGTCTGGTGGCGTGCCTGGCGCAATACGCGCCCGACGATCGGGGGCATTACCTGTGTTACCTGAGCCGGCAGCAACTGCCGGTGCGGATTCGCGTCTTCATCGACCACATGACCACGGCGGTGCGCGCGCTGGACCTGGAGTGCGCGACCGGCCTGATTCCGATCCCGTCCGCGATCAGGGGCGAAGCGATGAAGGCATCCGTGGCGGACATCGTCTGACACCACCGCCCCACCTGCGACGACATCGATTGGTGCGTCACGGGCAACACCGCGAGCACGCCAACGGGCCTACCCGGCGCCGATGGCCATGCCTAGCATGAACTCACGACGTGCCACGCACCCATCCAGAGCAGGAGATCCCTCATGAAAATCGTCGTCATCGGCGGCACCGGGCTCATAGGCAGCAAGGTCGTCGACCGCCTGCGCCAGCACGGCCACGAAGTGCTTGCCGCCGCGCCATCCATGGGCGTCAACACCCTCACCGGCGAAGGCCTGGACGAGGCCATGACCGGCGCCGACATCGTGATCGACCTGGCCAACTCGCCCTCGTTCGAGGATCAGGCCGTGCTGGACTTCTTCGAGAGGTCAGGACGCAATCTCGCCGCCGCGGAGAAGAAGGCCGGCGTGAAGCATCACCTGGCCCTGTCGGTCGTGGGCACCGGTCGTCCGGCTTTTGCGGCGAGCGGCTACATCCGCGCCAAAATGGCCCAGGAGAAACTGATACGTGCCGCCGGCATTCCGTACACCATCGTCCACTCCACCCAGTTCTTCGAGTTCCTCGACGGCATCGCCGGCGATGGTGGCCAGAAGCAGGATATCCATCTCTCGAGCGGGCTGATGCAGCCGATCGCCTCGGACGACGTCGCCGATGCCGTCACCGATTACGCGCTCGGCGCGGCAGTCAACGGCACGGTGGAAATCGCCGGGCCCGAGAAGGCCCCACTGGCGGAACTGGTCCAGCGTTTCCTCAAGGCCACCGGAGATCCGCGCAAGGTCGTCGCGGACCCGAAGGCCCCCTACTTCGGCGCGGTGCTGGAGCCGGATACCTTGCTGCCGGGCGCCGACGCGCGGTTGGGCGCGCAGGACTTCCAGACCTGGTTCGGTCGCTCGGCATTCGCCCGCCGCGGAGTGGCGAGGTGAAACTCCACTACCTGCCAGGGGACTGTTCGCTGGCCGCGCACATCGTGCTCGAATGGATCGGCTCACCCTACCAGACCGTGAGGATGAGCCAGCACGGCATGAAGTCGCCGGCATGCCTGGCCCGCGATGCCGCGGACACTTTGCCCATGCTGGAACACGGCGACTTCAGGTTGACCGGAAACGTCGCAATGCTCGGCTACCTTGCCGATATCCATCCGGAAGCGGGGTTGCTTGGTGATGGTACGCCGCGCGGGCGTGCCGAAGTCATGCGCTGGCTGGGCTTCCTCGACTCCGATGTGCGCGAGGCGTTCACGCCGCTCTTCGCGGCACCGCTTTTTCTCCGGCAGGAAAGCCTAGCCGACGTGATGGCGGTCAACGCCCGTCAGCAGATACGCACTTGCCTCGAGCAGATTGACGCGCAGCTGGCCGGCCACGACTGGCTGGCGGGGACCTGCTCGGTCGCCGATCCTTATCTGCTCGTGCTGCTGCGCTGGGCCGCCGGCAAGGATATCGGTTTGTATGGCCTGAACCGCCTGATGCGTTTTGCCCGTCGCATGGAGGCGGACCCCGGCGTGCAGGCTGCGATCCATGCCGAAGAGGGCGCCCTTGCCGAAGCAGACCCATGCTTTCATTCACCGAAGCACTACGAGTCCAGCCATGACCAAACTGCGACCACCATCTGTTTCCCTGCTCGACAAGCATTACGGGCAGGATTTCCTTCCGCTGTACACGGCGACCGTACGAGTCAACGGCGGTGAATCCCGGCACGGTCGTGCATCGGGCGTGGCTCGCTCCGACGACGGAAACCTCGACGTGCGGCTGCGGATGCCCGCGGAACTGGGCGGACCAGGCGGCGGCGCCAACCCGGAGCAATTGTTCGCAGCCGGTTTCGCCGCCTGCTTCCATGGCGCATTGAGCCTGCTCGCCACGCGGGCAAACGTGGCGATTCCGGACGCCGAAATCGTCGCCCAAGTCACCTTCGGCAGGGACCCCGTCGATGGCCTGTTCATGCTTGCCGCGAACATTCGTATCTGCCTGCCGAACGTCGATCGGGCGATTGCCGAGGAGCTGGTGCGCAACACCGAACGCATCTGTCCCTATGTGAAGATGGCTCGGGCGGGCATCGATTGCGTGGTTTCGCTCGACCCGTGATCACCATCCGCTGGATCTCGCTGGTGCCCTCGTAGATCTCGGTGATCTTCGCATCGCGGTTGAGCGTTCCAGCGAACGCCGCCGCCGGCGGCGTGCTGGGGCGAGGGCCAGGCTCAGCGCAGGCCCGTCTCCGCCCGCGCGATCACCATCCGCTGGATTTCGCTGGTACCTTCGTAGATCTCGGTGATCTTCGCATCGCGGTTGAGCGTTCCAGCGAACGCCGCCGGCGGCGGCGTGCTGGGGCGAGGGCCAGGCTCAGCGCAGGCCCGTCTCCGCCCGCGCGATCACCATCCGCTGGATCTCGCTGGTGCCTTCGTAGATCTCGGTGATCTTCGCATCGCGGAAGTAGCGCTCCAGCGGCATCTCCTTCGAGTAACCCATGCCGCCATGGATCTGCACCGCCTGGTGGCTGATCCACATCGCCGCCTCCGAGGCGACCAGCTTGGCCACCGCGGCCTCGGTGCCGAAGCGTCCGCCGTTCTTCTCCGCCTCGCCCTTGGCCCAGGCCGCGCGCAGGGTCAGCAGCGTGGCCGCGTCGAGCTTGCACTTCATGTCGGCGATCTTGGACTGGGTCATCTGGAACGTGCCGATCGGCGCGCCGAAAGCCTTGCGGTCGCGCGACCACTGCAAGGTGGCCTCATACGCCGCACGGCAGATGCCCACCGCCTGCGAGGCGATGCCGATGCGGCCGGCGTCGAGTACGCCCATCGCCATCGAGAAGCCCTTGCCCTCCTCGCCGAGCAGGTTCTCCTTGGGCAACACGTAATCGGTGAATTCGATCTCGCAGGTGGCCGAGGCGCGGATGCCGAGCTTGGGCTCGCTCTTGCCGGCGTGGAAACCCGGCAGCTGCGTGTCGACGATGAAGGCCGACACGCCCTTGGCGCCGATGCCGGGCGTGCTGATCGCGAACAGCACGATGTAACGCGCCACCGGGCCGGAGGTGATCCAGCTCTTCTTGCCGTTGATCACCCAGTCGCCGTTGGCGTTCTTCGCGGCGCGCGTGTGCATCGCCGAGGCGTCCGAACCGGACTGCGGCTCGGTCAGCGCGTAGGCGCCGATCGCCTCGCCGGTGGCGATCGCGCGCACGTACTTCTGCTTCTGCTCCTCGTTGCCGTGCTTGAGGATGCCGTTGCAGAACAGCGAGTTGTTCACCGACATGATGGTCGCGGTGGCCGCGTCGGCCGCGGCGATCTCGATCATCGCCAGCACGTAGGCCACCGGGTCCATGCCGGCGCCGCCGTACTCCTCGGGCACCTCGATGCCCATCAGGCCGAGCTGACCCATCTCGCGGATGTTCTCCAGCGGAAACTCGCCCTTCGCGTCGAGCTCGGCGGCCACCGGTGCGATGCGCTTCTGCGCAAAATCACGGGCGATCGACTGGATCGACAACTGGTCTTCGGTAAAGCTGAAATCCATGGGAAAGCTCCGGCAACGGGGAAAGCCGGACATTTTAGCCGGGATGGCCGGTGGCGGGGCGCGCGACGCGGCAACCACTTGGCGCGTGGGCGCTTGACGCTTGCCTCAACGGGGCCTAGCCTACACATCTTTGTATCGCGATACAGGGATGATTATGGATCTGGCGACCGCTTCGAGCGTGCTGCGCCTGCTGGCCGACCCCACCCGGGTCCGCCTGCTGGCCCTGCTTGAACACGAGGAACTCACCGTGGCCGAACTGGCTGCCGTGCTGCACCTGGCCCAGCCGCGCGTATCGACCCACCTGGCCAAGCTGAAGGAAGCCGGGCTGGTGCGCGATCGTCGCGCCGGCGTCTCCGCCTATTACCGCGCCAACAACGAAGGCGACGGGGCGCAGCATGACCTGCTCGCCTCGCTGCGCGCCAGCATCGACGACGCCCTGCTGCGCGAGGATGCCGCCCGGCTGCCCGGCGTGCTGGCCAACCGAGCCCGCGAGGAAGGCTGGGCCGACACCGTGGCCGGCGACATGGAGCGCCACTACTCGCCCGGCCGCACCTGGGAAACCCTGGCCCGCTCGCTGCTGCAATTGCTGGGCACCGGCGACGTGCTGGACATCGCCTCCGGCGACGGCATCACCGCGGAATTGCTGGCGCCCCACGCGCACTCCATCGTCTGCGTGGATTCCAGCGAGCGCGTGGTCGAGGCCGCCGCGAAACGCCTGCAGGCCTTCACCAACGTGCGCGTGATCCAGGGCGACATGCACGCGCTGGAGCTGGGCGACCAGCGCTTCGACCTGGTGCTGATGCTGCACGCGCTGACCTATGCCGAACACCCCGCCAAGGCGGTGGCGGAAGCCGCGCGCCTGCTGCGCCCGGGCGGCCGCCTGCTCGCCGTCACCCTGGGCAAGCACGACCACGGCAAGGCGGTCGAACCGTTCGACCATCGCAACCTCGGCTTCAGCAGCGATCAACTGGACGGCTACGCCCGGGCCGCCAGGCTCGACGTGCTGAGCTGCAACCGGCTCAGCCGCGAGCGCAAGGCGCCGCATTTCGAAGTGATCAGCCTGCTGGCGCGCAAGCCGGCCTGAACCTGCAAGGAAGTTCGATGAGCACCCTCCCCTGGCTCCACCCCGAACGCGTCGCCTTGCTGGAGCACGCACTGCGCCAGCGCATCCTGATCCTCGACGGCGGCATGGGCACCATGCTGCAGGCACACGAGCTGGACGAAAGCGGCTTCCGCGGCGAACGCTTCGAACACGGACACGATGGCCACGCGCACGACCACGCCGGCAGTTGCGACCTCAAGGGCAACAACGACCTGCTCACGCTGACCCGGCCGGACATCATCCGCGGCGTGCACGACGCTTATCTCGAAGCCGGCGCCGACCTGATCGAAACCAACACCTTCAACTCCACCCGGATCAGCCAGGCCGACTATCACCTGCAGCACCTGGCGCGCGAATTGAATCTCGAAGGCGCCAAGCTGGCCCGCGCCGCCTGCGATGCGATGACCGCGAAGACCCCGGACAAGCCGCGCTTCGTGATCGGCGTACTCGGCCCGACCAGCCGCACCGCCTCGCTGTCGCCCGACGTCAACGATCCCGGCTTCCGCAACGTCACCTTCGAGGAACTGGCGGCGAACTACACCGAGTCCGCCAATGGCCTGATCGACGGCGGCGCCGACGTGATCATGGTCGAGACGATCTTCGACACGCTGAATGCGAAAGCCGCGCTGTTCGCCCTCGCCGAACTGTTCCACCAGCGCGGGGCGCGCCTGCCGGTGATGATCTCCGGCACCATCACCGACCGCTCCGGTCGCACGCTCTCGGGTCAGACTGCGGAAGCGTTCTACTACTCGGTGCGCCATGCGCGCCCGCTGTCGGTGGGCTTCAACTGCGCACTGGGCGCCGAGGACCTGCGCCCGCATGTGCAGACCCTGGCCAACCTCGCCGAAAGCTACGTCAGCACGCACCCGAATGCCGGCCTGCCCAATGCCTTCGGCGAATACGACGAAACACCCGAACACATGGCCGGCGTGATCGGCAGCTTCGCCCGCGATGGTTTGCTGAACCTGGTCGGTGGCTGTTGCGGGACGACGCCGGCGCACATCAAGGCGATCGCCGAAGCTGTGCGCGATTGCGCGCCAAGGACGTTGCCTGCGCGTGACGCGGAGGCCGCATGAACGCACCGTCGCTCCTCCCCCTGCTTGCAGGGGGAGGTTGGGTGGGGGTCACGCTTTTGACTTCCGTCTCAAAAACCAGATCAAAAGCCTTACCCCTCCCCAACCCTCCCCTGCACGCAGGGGAGGGAGCAACAGCATGGTGTCGTCGCACATGAGTATCCGCCACACCCGCCTCTCCGGCCTCGAACCGCTGGTCGTCACCCCCGACCTGCTGTTCATCAACGTGGGCGAGCGCACCAACGTCACCGGCTCGGCGCAGTTCAAGAAACTGATCAAGGAAGACCGCTACGACGAGGCCGTCGAAGTCGCCCGCCAGCAGGTCGCCAACGGCGCCCAGGTGATCGACATCAACATGGACGAGGGCCTGATTGATTCGGAAGCGGCGATGACCCGCTTCGTCAACCTGATCTCGTCGGAGCCCGACATCGCCCGCGTGCCGTTCATGATCGACTCGTCGAAGTGGACGGTGATCGAGGCCGGCCTGCGCTGCCTGCAGGGCAAGGGCATCGTCAACTCGATCTCGATGAAGGAAGGCGAGGCGGCGTTCCTCGAACAGGCGCGCAAGGTGCGCCAGTACGGCGCCGCCGCGGTGGTGATGGCGTTCGACGAACAGGGCCAGGCCGACACCATCGAGCGCAAGGTGGAGATCTGTTCGCGCGCCCACGAGCTGCTCACCAGGGAACTCGATTTCCCGCCCGAAGACATCATCTTCGACCCCAACATCTTCGCCATCGCCACCGGCATCGAGGAACACAACAACTACGCGGTGGATTTCATCGAGGCCACCCGCGAGCTGAAGAAGCGCTTCCCCGACTGCCACGTGTCCGGTGGCGTCTCCAACGTGTCGTTCTCGTTCCGCGGCAACAACATCGTGCGCGAGGCGATCCACTCGGTGTTCCTGTACCACGCGATCCGGGCCGGCATGGACATGGGCATCGTCAACGCCGGCGCGCTGACCATCATGGACGACATCGATCCGCCGCTGCGCGAGCGCGTCGAGGATGTGGTGCTGAACCGCCGCGAGGATGCCACCGAGCGCCTGCTGGAGATCGCCGACAACTACAAGGGCAAGCGCGGCGCCGCCGAGGTCGAGACGCTGGCCTGGCGCGAGAACGATGTGCGCGCCCGGCTCAGCCACGCCCTGGTGCACGGCATCGACCAGTACGTGGTCGAGGACACCGAGGAGGCGCGCCAGCTGTCCACGCGCCCGCTCGACGTGATCGAGGGCCCGCTGATGGACGGCATGAACGTAGTCGGCGACCTGTTCGGCGCCGGCAAGATGTTCCTGCCCCAGGTGGTGAAATCCGCCCGCGTGATGAAGAAGGCGGTGGCCTATCTGCTGCCCTACATCGAGGCCGAAAAGGAACGCACCGGCGACACCGGCAAGAACAACGGCAAGATCGTGATGGCCACGGTCAAGGGCGACGTGCACGACATCGGCAAGAACATCGTCGGCGTGGTGCTCCGCTGCAACAACTTCGAGGTGATCGACCTGGGCGTGATGGTGCCCGCGCAGAAGATCCTCGAAACCGCGATCGCCGAGCACGCCGACATGATCGGCCTGTCCGGCCTGATCACGCCCTCGCTGGAGGAGATGAGCCAGGTCGCCCGCGAGATGCAGCGGCGGGACTTCCACATCCCCCTGCTGATCGGCGGCGCCACCACCTCGCGCGCACACACCGCGCTGAAGATCGAACCGCACTACAAGGCCGGCACGGTATGGGTGAAGGATGCCTCGCGCGCGGTCGGCGTGGCGCAGTCGCTGGTCAGCAAGGAACTGGTCGACGACTTCCTGGCCAAGGTGCGCGCCGACTACGCCGACGTGCGCGAACGCCATCGCAACCGCGGCCCCGGCAAGAAACTGGTGTCGCTGGAAAAAGCCCGCGCACAGCGCTTCCGTTGCGACTGGGCCAACTACGATCCGCCGCAGCCGGCCAAACCCGGCATCACCGTCTTCGACGACTACGACCTGTCGGTGATCCGCCAGTACATCGACTGGACCCCGTTCTTCCAGGCCTGGGAACTGGCCGGCCACTACCCGGCCATCCTCACCGACGACATCGTCGGCCCCCAGGCCAGCGAACTGTTCCGCGACGCCCAAGCCATGCTGGACAAGATCATCGCCGAGCAATGGCTGACCGCCCGCGCCGTGATCGGCCTGTGGCCCGCCGCCAACGTCGGCGACGACGTCGAGGTGTATGCCCCGACCTCCCTTCCCCCGCAAGCGGGGCACACCTCGACTTCCCTTCCCCCGCAAGCGGGGGAAGGTGCCCGAAGGGCGGATGGGGGCACGCCCCTGGCCACCCTCCACAGCCTGCGCCAGCAGGCCGACAAACCCCGCGAGCGCCCCAACCTCTGCCTCGCCGACTTCATCGCCCCGAAGGAATTCGGCAAGCCCGACTGGATCGGCGGCTTCGCGGTCACCGCCGGCATCGGCATCGAGGAACACCTCAACCGCTTCCTGGCCGACTACGACGACTATTCCTCGATCATCCTCAAGGCCCTGGCCGACCGCCTCGCCGAGGCGTTCGCCGAGCACATGCACGAGCGCGTGCGCAAGGAATTCTGGGGTTTCGTGGCGGACGAAGCACTCGACAACGACGCGCTGATCGCCGAGAAATACCGCGGCATCCGCCCCGCGCCCGGCTATCCCGCCTGCCCCGACCACACCGAGAAAACCACGCTGTTCAAGCTGCTAGACGTCACCAGGAACACCGGCATCGAACTCACCGAAGGCTTCTCGATGTATCCGGCCGCCGCAGTCTCCGGCTGGTACTACTCGCACCCGGACAGCCAGTACTTCGTGGTCGGCCGGCTCGGCAAGGAGCAGGTCGAGGATTACGCGAAGCGCAAGGGCTGGACACTGGCCGAGGCCGAGCGCTGGCTCGCCTCCAACCTCGACTACGACCCGGAGTGATCTACGCGGTCGCGTCGCCGGTCATGCTGTGCTTGCGGTGGCGCAGGTGCACGATGAGGTTGTAGACCGACACGAAGACCGGGAAGAAATTCGAGATGATGCCCACCGAGTCGTTCTTGCCCAGGGTGAAGTACGTCAGCAGCAGCACGCTGCCGCATACCGAAAGCCACCAGAACGCCAGCGGCATCACCACGCGCTTGTACTTGCGCGTGTAGTAGAGCTGCACGAACCAGCGGCTGGTGAACAGCAGGGTGCCGGCGAAACCGACCATCTTCCACGGCGTCAGCTCGAACTGCTGCAGCGCGTGGAGGATGTGATCGAAATGGGGGCTGAAAAGAAGCACGGCGGCGCGCCTGGGCGGAAGACAGGGGCGCAAGTCTAGCAAGGCCACCCCAAGGCCCCGTGACCGTCGCGACGGCCGTCGCTGCAAAAGGCATTGACCCGCCCCGCGACTATCCCTAAAATTGCGCGTTCTCGGCGGGCGATTAGCTCAGCGGTAGAGCACTGCCTTCACACGGCAGGTGTCGCAAGTTCGATCCTTGCATCGCCCACCATCGTTACAGGAAACCGGCCCCGTGGCCGGTTTCGTCGTTTGGGCACCTCGAAAGTGGGTGCCATAAAAAGCGCAGCGTGCGCGTAGCAACGGGCACTTCATACGGCAGGTGTCGCACAACGGTCCCCGCCTCGCCCGCCACCTCCTGATTCATCTGAAGCCATCTGCAGCGATGGCTTCTTTCGCTTGCGCACGAGACATCCACCGGGCCCATCACCGCAGCACGGATCGCGGCGACAGCCGCGGCCCCGGCAGCATGTAAACTGGCGGTTTTCTCAAGCGAAACGCATGGTGCAAGCTCCTCAACGGCCCCCGATCCATGGCCCGACGTTCATTCGCCTGCTGGCGAACCTGGTGGACGCCGACGTTCCGCCCTCCCCGCCATCGCTCGCCGACCACCTGGGCCGGTGGCTGGACTGGAGCCACGCGATTGCCCTGTCCACCGCGCTCGACGGGAAGCCTGCCGCGACCGACTCCGGCGCACACGACTCAGGCAGCGAGGAGCGCGAATGCACCCGGATACGCCGCTCGCTGGCCGGCACCATCGTCGGCGACCGCGTGCCGGCCGGCCCGCCGCGGCGCGCCGGCGGCGAGGCGGGGGAAGCCGATGCATCGGAAGCCGTCGACTACCCGATGTTCCGTCAGCGCCATCTGTCCCTGCAGCGGTCGATGCAGGCTGCCACCGGCGAGCTGCGCGGCCGCCTGCGCGACACGCTGGCCGGGAAGTCGGTCGCGATGGCGCGACTGGCGGCCGTGGACGCCGCCATGGAAGCGGCGCTGAGCCCGCGCGAGCAGTCGCTGCTGGCCCACGTGCCTGCCCTGCTCGGGGAACACTTCGAGCGCCTGCACCAGGCTGCCTCGGCGCAGGCCACCCCGACCTCGCCTGGCGCCTGGCTGGAGGTCTTTCGCCAGGACCGGCAGAGCGTGCTGCTCGCCGAACTGGATGTTCGTTTTCAACCCGTCGAAGGTCTGCTTGCAGCCCTTCGCACCTGCTAACCGGGAAGTCATGTTCAGAAATTTTCTCCACCTCGCCGTGTTCTGCGCAGGCCTCGCCGTGGTCTGCTGGATCGGCGCCGGCTATCTCGGTTCCAATCCGGCGGGCGCTGCGGTCGCGGCGCTGATTGCCGCGTGCTACCTGGCCGGCGCCCTGGAATTGCATCGTTATCGGCAGGCCAGCTCGACCCTGACGCACGCCGTCAGCGGGCTGTCCGCCACGCCGGACCACCTGGCTGACTGGCTCGCGGAGCTGCACCCGAGCCTGCGCAACGCCACGCGCCTGCGCATCGAGGGTGGCCGCGTGGCCCTGCCGGTGCCGGTGCTGACGCCGTACCTGGTGGGCCTGCTGGTGTTGCTGGGCATGCTGGGCACCTTGCTGGGCATGATGGCGACGCTGCGCGGCACCGGCATGGCGCTGGAAAGCGCCACCGACCTGCAGGCCATCCGCGAGTCGCTGGCCGCGCCGGTCAAGGGCCTGGGTTTCGCGTTCGGCACCTCGATCGCGGGCGTGGCGAGTTCGGCGATGCTGGGCCTGCTTTCCGCGCTGTGCCGGCGCGAACGCCTGCAGGCGGTGCAAGCGCTGGACACGAAGATCGCCACGACCCTGCGTGTCCATTCGCAGAGCCACCAGCGCGAAGCCTCGTTCCAGTTGCTGCAGCAACAGACCGAACTGATGCCGGCGCTGGTCGATCGCCTGCAGGCGATGATGACGGCCATCGAGCAACAGGGACTTGCCGCCAGCGAGCGCCAACTGGCCAGCCAGCAAAGCTTCAACGCCGCCGCCGAGGCGACGCACGCGCGCCTGGCCCTTGCCATCGAGGCCGCCATGCAGGACAGCGTGGCGGCGAACGCGAGGGCCGTCGGCGCCGCGCTGCAGCCGGCGATGGAAGCCACGATGGCGGGCCTGGCGCGCGAAACGGCCGCGCTGCACGACAGCGTGAGCCGGGCCGTGCAGCAGCAGCTGGACGGCGTGTCGAGCGGGCTCGCTGCGAGCACCCAAGAGCTGGCGGAACGCTGGCGCGATGCGCTGGACGCGCAGCGCCAGTCAAACGGAGCGCTGAACGCGGAGCTGCATCGCACGCTGGAGCGCTTCGCCGAGACCTTCGAGCAGCGCTCGGCCAGCCTGGTCGAAAGCGTCTCTGCGCGACTGGACGCCACCGCGGACAGCACGGCGGCAGCGTGGAGCACGGCGCTGTCGACGCAGCAGGCCACCAACGAGAACCTGGTCGCACGCAACCAGCAGGCCATCAGCGGTGCGGCTGCGAGCTTCGAGGAACACGCGACGTCGCTGGTGCGCATCGTGCAGCAGTCGCACGCCGACCTGCAGACGGCCCTGGAACAGCGGGACAGCGCACGCCTGGCGCAGTGGGCCGAGCAGCTCGCGGCGATGACCGCCGCCCTGGGCCGGCAATGGGAGCTTGCAGGCGAGCAGACCGCCAGCCGCCAGCAGCAGATCTGCGACACCCTGGCCAGCACCGCGCAGGACATCTCGGCGCAGACCCGCGCCCACGCCAGCGACACCATCGCCGAGATTTCCCGGCTGGTGCAGGCGGCCTCCGAGGCGCCTCGCGCCGCGGCCGAAGTGGTCGCCGAGCTGCGCCAGAAGCTGTCCGACAGCATGGTCCGCGACAACGCCATGCTGGAGGAACGCAGCCGCCTGCTGGCCACGCTGGACACCTTGCTCGACGCCGTGAACCACGCTTCCACCGAACAGCGGACCGCCGTCGATGCACTGGTGGCCACCTCGGCGGACCTGCTGGAACGGGTCAGCGGCCGCTTCACCGAGCACGTGGAAAACGAAACTGGCAAGCTCGGCGCGGTGGCCGCCCAGGTCAGCAGCAGTGCGACCGAGGTGGCCAGCCTGGGCGAAATGTTCGCCGGTGCGGTGCACAGCTTCGGCACCGCCAACGACATGCTGTTGGATCGCCTGCTCGGCATCCAGGCGGCGCTGGACAAGTCGCTGGCGCGCAGTGACGAACAGCTGGCCTATTACGTGGCGCAGGCCAGGGAAGTCATCGACCTCAGCATGCTGTCGCAGAAGCAGATCATCGGCGAGATGCAGCAGCTTGCCGCCAGCGCCGGAGCCGAAACCGCATGAGCGGGGAGACCGATGGCGTCGAGGAAACGGGCGCGCCGATCTGGGCCGCCTTCGGCGACCTGATGTCGGTGTTGCTCGGCGTGTTCGTGCTGATCCTGGTGGGCGTGATCGGCATGCAGCTGCAGCTGTCCAGCAAGTTGCAGGAGGAAGTGCGCCAGCGCCAGATCGAGGCGCAGCGCCGCATCACGCTGGAGCAGGCGCTGGCCGTGCCGCTGGCCGCCGGTCGGGTCACCCTGGTCAACGGACGCATCGGCATCCGCGGCAGCGTGCTGTTCGCGCTGAACTCCGACCAGCTGCAACCCGCGGGCCGCGAACTGCTGAAAAGCCTGGCCGCGCCGCTCGCCGCGTATCTCGCTTCGCGCCATGAAATCCTGATGGTCAGCGGCTTCACCGACGACCGGCCGATCAGCGGCGGCAATCGCCAGTTCGCCGACAACTGGGAGCTGTCCGCTCAGCGTGCCCTGACCGTGACGCGCGCCCTGATCGCCGATGGCCTGCCCGCTTCCGCGGTGTTTGCCGCCGCGTTCGGCGCGCAGCAGCCGGTGAGTCCGAATGTCGACGAGGACGGACGCGCGCGCAATCGGCGCGTGGAGATGTCGCCGATCCCGAAGCAGCCGGCCACGCCCCGTGACTGATACCTGCTCGCGAACCCGGGCGATGCTCGACGCGTGGCGCGAGCGGCAGGCCGATCGGCTGGACCCCGTCCGCTTCCAGCTCATCGACGCGCTGGAGCGGCACGCGGCAAATCAGCAGGGCACGGCGCGCCGCATGCTGGACGAACGGCTGGCCAGCCTGGTCGATGCCTATGCGAACGAAGTCGAGCACTCGACAGGCGCACCCGACGGCGCCACGGCATTCGCCCAGCCATCCAGGCCTGGCGCGCTGGGCCGGCTGGTCGAGGAAATCGCCGCGGTTCGCGCCGACTCCGCCGCCACCGGCAACGTGCCGGCGCTAACGGCCCTGCCCGTGCTGGAGTCACTGGGCGAATTCAGGAACCTGTGGACGCGCGTGCGTGCCCGCGGCCAGCTGCGGCAATCGCTGGAGCAGGTGCCGGCCAACGCCGGCCCGCTCAATTCCGGCAGCCTGGTGCATCGCTCGCTCACCCTGATGCGCGAACTCTCGCCCGGCTATCTCCAGCACTTCCTGGCCTACCTCGACGCCTTGTCGTGGATGGAGCAGATGAAAGACGCCGGAGCGATCAGAGCGCCGGAAAACGCGCGCGTCACCGGCAGCAGGAAGCGCGTCCGCAACAAGCGCGCCCAAGCGGAATGACGCGCGCCGGCGCAAGCCCCGCTCAGCCGGCTTCCCGATCCAGCACGTGTTCGACCAGCAGGGCGAGGAAAGCCTCGCGTCGACGGCGATAGACCGGGTCCAGCGGACCGGCCAGGGCTGCCTCGTGCATCGCCTGATGACTCGCGTTCAGCGCCGCGCCCAGGTTCGCGCCGTGCAGGTACTCGCCCGGATCGCAGTCGCCCCCGGCATGCCTTGCCCAGAACGCCGGCTCCGGCGGCAGCGCCACGAACTGTTCTTCCCAGCGCAACTCGCCGGCCAGCGCACCGAGCCCGGTTCGCGGCCCACCCCGGCGCGGCGGATGCCGATGGCCGACCAGCCAGCTCGCCAGCGCATCGGCCGGCATCGGACGCGCCAGCGCATAACCCTGGCCGAAGTCCGCGCCCAGGATGGCGGCGGCCTCGAACAGCTCGGCGGACTCCAGCCCCTCGACCACCACCTCCAGTTGCAGGTCGTGCCCGATGCGGATCAGCTGGCGGATGAAGCGCAAGGTGCCCAGCGGGTCCTGTCGCGCCTGCAGCACGATGGCCTGATCGATCTTGATGCGGTCGAACGGCCACTGGCGCAGGCGGATCAGCGAACTGTAGCCGGCGCCCAGATCGTCCTCGACCAGGCGTATGCCCAGCGCCCGCAGCGACTGCATGCCGGGGCCATGCAACACCACGTCGTGTTCGGTGCCGATCGGCGACTCGAGTATTTCCAGCAGCAGTGACGGCGGCGGGCAGCCGCTGCCGGCCAGCAGGCCGGACAGCATCCCGGCGTAGCGCACGTCCTCCAGCGCCGCCGCGGGCACATTCACCGACATGTCCAGCGGGTGGCCGGCCTGCAGCAGCGCCTCGCGGCAGGCCAGCGCCTGCCGCACGCCCTGGCCGAACAGCGCCAGCAGATCGTCGGCGCCCAGCGCGGGAAGAAAGCGCGCCGGCGACAGCAGCTCGCCGTCGTCGTCGCGCAGGCGCGCCAGCGCCTCGAACTCGCCGACCGAGCCGTCGGCCAGGCGGATCAGCGGCTGGTAGTGCATCTGCAGCGCGTCGGTCGCGACCAGCGCACGCCAGCGCTCGCGCACGAAGAACGGCAGCAGCTCGGTGCCCTGCCGCGGCGGCGCCAGGCGGGCCAGCGCAAGATCGAGCACGCTCTTGATCTGGCCGACGAAGGCTTGTTGATCCTCGCCCTGGAAACCGCCGGCATACGGGCTGTACAGGGTAAGCAGCACGGCCGGCGTCGCCGGCACCGGCGACAGCGGAATCGCCACGTTGGAAACCACGCCCAGGCTCAGCGCGATGTCGCGCCAGCCGAGCATCGACGGATCGCTGCCATAGTGCGTGCAGCGCTGGATGGTCGCGCTGCGCCAGGCCCGCCCGCTCGGCCCCTCGCCGTCCGGGCTGCCGGCCTGCACCCGAATCGGCATGGCCTTGCCGGTGCCCAGTGCATGCAGGTATTCGGCGAAGGCGACACCGGCCACCGCCTCGTAAGTCAACTCGCCCGACGCGTCGGGGCGGCCCACCGCGCAGGCGGCGATTTCCCGATGCGACACCAGCGCATCGACCACGCCCTGGATCAGTTCGAGATAGCCTTCGGCCGACCACGCCAGCGCATTCACCCGGGCCAGCAGGGCGACCCGGCGACGCTGCAGCTCGCGCATGCTCTCCAGCTGCCATTGGCGCTCCATGCCAAGACGCTGCAACAGGATCGCCAGTGCGCGGCGATCGTTCGGGCCGCTGCCGCCCAGCTGCATCGCCAGGATGTCGCGCAACTGCTCGATCGCCTCCAGCAACCACACCTCCTCCAGTCCGCAACCGGCGTGGAACAGGCCGGTCCGGCTGGCCCGCTTGCGATGGGTGTCCACATCCAGGTCCGGCCGCAACAGGAACTGCAGGTGCTGCAGGATGCGGAGCTTCAAGGTTTCCAGGTCGGCCGCCGGCAGCACGTCGAGCAGCCGGGCAATGCCTTCGTGCAGGCGCAACCCGGCGTGGAACTGCTCCACCACCGCCGGCAGCTGGCGCTCCCAGATTTCCCGGCAGGCCTGCAGCAGGTCGCCGGCATGATCGCCATAAGGGGTGGCGACCACGTCGAGCTCGACCGTGTGATCCCGCTGGCCTTCGGGCAAGGCCATGCCCCACCAGCGCGAACGGCTGCGCTTGCGCGCCTTGACCTGGTACATCGCCTGGTCGGCGCGCCGCAGCAATTGTTCGCCGGTGGCGATCGTCTGGCTGGAATACATCGCGATGCCCAGGCTGGCAGCGACCGAAAACACCGCATCGTCGATACGTATCGCCCGGCGCAGTACAGCGTCGACGCGCCCGAGCAGCTCGTCCAGGTCGGACTCGTCCTCCAGATCGCCGAACACCAGCACGAACTCGTCGCCGCCCAGGCGCGCCACGTAATCGTTGGCGCGCAACACCTGCTGAAAACGGCTCGCCACCTCGATCAGGATGCGATCGCCCACCGCGTGGCCGCAAAGATCGTTGATCGGCTTCAGGTCGTCCAGGTCGAGCAGGCCCACGGCGACCTGGCGGGAGTGCCGGCGCGCCTGCGCCAGCACCTTGTCGAGGTATTGATCCAGCGCGCGCCGGTTGGGCAGCCCGGTGAGGTCGTCATGCAGGGCCAGGTAGGTCTGCCGCTGCTGCTCCTGCAGCAGGGCGTCGCGCTGGGCATGCTGCTTCAGGGCCAGCCCGGCGGCGTCGGCGATCTCGTCCAGCAGGCGGCACATCTCGTCGTCGAACGCATCCGGCTCGACGGTGGCCACGGCAAATACGCCGGCCGGCACCCGCATCGCGGCAGTGTCGTTCGGCGCGGAAAACAGCGGCCAGCAACCCAGCGCCCCTGCGTGCGCGGGCAAGTCGCCGCAGACATCGGCATCGGCCGGCGACGCGCCCAGCCGCCGGATCACCGGCGCGCCCTGCATGAAGGCCAGCGTGGGTGCCGGCACCGCGCCGGCGTCCATGCGCAGCGGCGGCAGCGGCAAGGCCAGCATGACC
The DNA here is from genome assembly GCF_016889805.1 of Rhodanobacter sp. FDAARGOS 1247. Taxonomy (NCBI): domain Bacteria; kingdom Pseudomonadati; phylum Pseudomonadota; class Gammaproteobacteria; order Lysobacterales; family Rhodanobacteraceae; genus Rhodanobacter; species Rhodanobacter sp. FDAARGOS 1247. Next base: position 1,415,319 of record NZ_CP069535.1, on the reverse strand, counting down.
TCGGCGAGCGGGCCGACCAGGGCCACCCGGCGCAACAGGCCGTCCTCGCCATCGGCGGCGAACACGTCGACCGCGGCCGCGCCGGCGATCCCGGCCAGTGCCTGCGCCAGCGTGCGGTAGACCGCCTCGGGATCGGGCTGTTCCAGCAGCGCGCGCTGGATCGTGCGCTGCGCATCGCGGTAGCGGCTCATCCGCAGGCTGCGCTGGAGCAGCATGTGATGGTCCCAGAAGCGGGCCAGTTCATCGACCAGCCGTTGCTCCCAGTCGAGCAGTTCCGCGCTCAGGCTCGGGCCACCGTCACCGGAATAGGCCACCAGCACCAGTTGGCCATGATCGCGCGTCCTCGCCGCAGCCGCGATGCAGGAGCCGAAACCCCAGGGTTGTGCCGCCTCGCGCCACGGCCGGAACTCCGGCGCATCGACCGAGGTGGCGCGAGCCTGCTCCTGCCGCAACACGATGCCCACCGGGCCACGGCCACCAGGGTGGGAGGCATCCGCGCTGAGCTTGAGCGCCGTCGCGTAAGCCGCCGCCGGGCCGGCCGCGGTCAGCACCTGGACCGCATCGCTGGCCGACTCGCGCCGGCCAATCCAGACCAGCGGCAGATCCATGGTCGACGCCAGGATGCCGGCGATGGTCTGCATGACTCCTTCGCGATCGCGATCGGGCTTGGCATGCAACAGCGCGAGGGTTTCCGCCACGCTCCGGTAGAAGCGTTCCCTGAGTTCGGCGCGGGCCTGTTCCTGATTGTTCATTCGTCCGCCAGTGTCCCGTACGCGTGGACGAGGACTCCCCTTCCGGCCTACTTCAGCACGGCCGCCGGCAGGAATCCATCACGGCGTGCAGGCGCGCGGCAGGATGGGCGGTGTCGCCGGCTCACGCCGGTGGCGGGTCGCCTGCGCAGAGGCGGGCGCGACCGAGCATCAACTCGCGTTCGCGCCGGTTCATGGTCAGCGCGGCCGCCTGTTCGAACGCCTCCTTCGCCTCGCCACGACGGCCGAGCCGTTCGAGCAGGTCGCCGCGCACGGCCTGCAGCAGGTGGTACTTCTGCAGGCTCGGCTCGTCGACCAGCCCATCCGCCAGCGCCAACCCGGCGGCGGCGCCCGCCGCCATGCCCACCGCCACCGCCCGGTTGAGCTCGACGATGGGCGAAGGCGCCACTTCGGCCAGCGTCGCGTACAGGCCGGCGATGCCATCCCAGTCCGTCTGCTCGCTGGTCGAGGCGCGCGCGTGACACGCGGCAATCGCCGCCTGCAGCGCATACGGACCCTCGGCGCCACCCAGCCTGCCCGCCTGCTCCAGCGCAGCCAGTCCCCGGCGGATACGCAGGTGATCCCACAGGTTGCGGTCCTGTTCCAGCAGCAGGATCGGTTCGCCCTGCGCATCCACGCGGGCGGCGGAACGCGAGGCCTGGATTTCCATCAGTGCGAGCAACCCGTGCACCTCGGCTTCGCGCGGCATCAGACCGGTCAGCACGCGCCCCAGCCGCAGCGCGTCATCGCACAACGCAGGTCGCATCCAGTCATCGCCGGTAGTGGCCGAATAGCCTTCGTTGAAGATCAGGTAGATCACCCCGAGCACGGCGGAAAGGCGTTCGTGCAGCTCGTCGCCCCTTGGTACCTCGTAGGCCACCTCGGCCTTGGCCAGGCTGCGCTTGGCCCGCACGATGCGCTGCGCGATGGTGGGCTCGGGAATCAGGAAGGCGCGCGCGATTTCCTCGGTGCTGAGGCCGCCGAGCAGGCGCAGGGTCAGCGCCACGCGGGCCTCCATCGACAGCAGCGGATGGCAGGCGACGAAGATCAGCCGCAGCAGGTCGTCGCCGAACGGATCATCCAGCGCCGCCTCCGCCGCCGCGTGGGCGTGCTCCTGCTCATGCTCCAGCTCATGCACCAGCTGCGCATGCTTGCGCTCCAGCAGCTTGCTGCGACGCAGTCGGTCGATCGCGCGGTGTTTGGCCGTGGTCATCAGCCAGGCGCCGGGGTTTTCCGGCACACCGCTGCGCGGCCACTGCTCCAGCGCCGTCACCAGGGCATCCTGCGCCAGCTCCTCGGCCAGCCCCACGTCACGCAACATGCGGGTCAGCCCCGCGATCAACCGCGCGGATTCGCTTCGCCACACGGTATCGATGGCGCGATGGGTATCAGTCTGGCTCATGACCGTCGATCAAAGCATTGCCACGGCGCCAGCGCAACACATCCCGCCGCGCTCGCATGGCGAACAATGCCGGATTCACGCAAACCCACGACACCCCGCAGGGCGGACCACCGTCCACCGCCTCCGCATCGCGACGGTTCGTGTCCGGCTTGGCAGCTCGAGGAAAGCGGCTGGCGACAGCCCATAAAGAAACCGGCCCTCCGCTGTTGCAGCGGAAGGCCGGTGGTCGAAGCGCTATCTAACCGTGCAACGCACCGTCATGCGCGCGTCGCGTTCCTCGTCACCAGCATGAGCCCGGGTCGGTGCCGTCGGCACTGCGCGCACCGGTCTGATCCAGCGACAGCTTGCCGCATTTCGTGTCGCCTGTGGCCTGCACGCCCTGCGGCGTAGCCGTCAGTACGTAAGCAGACACAGTCAGTGATGTCGCCGGCAGGTCGTAGGTATAGAAGCGACCGGTCTGCGAATTGCCGGCACAACTCAGACTGGCCAGATCCTTGGTGTTGGCAACCGGGGGCGTAGCACCATCGTTGTTGTAGCGCAGGTGGGTGGTGTAATACCGCTCCATGTAGTTCGCGTACTCCGACAGGCAACCCTCCGCAGCCACCCGCCTGGTCTTGACCACGTACTTGCTGTAGATCGGCCACGCGATCGCCGCGAGGATCGCGATGATCACCACCGTGATCATCAGCTCCATCAGGGTGAAGCCGCCAATGCGACGCGATCCACCGTGACCCCGGGTCGTCGGCGACCCGAGGTTCGAGAAACAACTGCCTTGATTCGAGAGCGATTTCATCATTCAGTCCTTTACTGGGCGATCAGCTCTCGCCAGGAGACGCGCTGGATTTGTCCGGTCGAGCTCGACGTCTTCTTGCTGCTGGTGGTGCCGTTGTCGAAACTGACCAACATGGTGCTGCCGACAAAGATCGGGTTGTTCGGCAGCGAACTGTAGCCGATGCCCGCCACTGGCGTGCCGTTGATCGAGTCGGACGAATCCACCTTGCCGTCGTTATTGGCATCGAAGAACGGACCATCCGGATTGGTGCCGGTGAAAGGATCGATCGACATGATCCAGCCCTGGCCGGACGGGTTGCAGGGATCGCTGGCCTTCGGGATGCGCGTGGTACCCAGCAACAGGTTGCCCTGGAACTGGTTGGGCGTGACCATGCGTTCGCCCTCGGCGCCGTTGACCGGCGAAGTCAGGTCCATGTACCAGCCAGACTTCCCTTCGATCGACGTGCCGGCGGCCGTAGCCTGGGCAAGTGTCGTCTCGGTGCGCCCATCATCGACCTCGGCGGTGATGCTGCGCTTCGCCAGATCGTCCGCACGGGTCATGTCGGAGGTGACCGCCAGACCGTCGGTGCCCGACTGTACGATCAGTCCGTACCAGCTCTGCGTACTGGTATCGGCCAGGTCAGTCGTGGTCAGGTATCGACCCGTGCCGAAGAACACCCAGGTGTTGCCGGTGGCCGGGTCCTTGCCTGCCAGCATGCCGCCGGTGATCGGCTGGGCATTGCCATCGTCATCCACCGCGGTGAACAGCTTGACGCCAGCGCTGGTAGGCGTGGCGGTGCTGCTGGTGCCGGCGCTGGTATTGATCGCGAACGACCACAGGTTGCCGTTGGCGTCGCCCGCGTAGGCCACCGTGCTGACGCCATTGCCGGAGGGATCCATCCATACAGCCGGAGCGGCGAGGCCACTGGTATCGGTGGTGGCGTGCACGTGCAAGGTGCCGTCAGCCAGATCGAACTGCAGCAGCGCCGATTTTCCCGCAGCACTGTTGTAGCCGTTGCCGATCAATACCGCCCAAGTGCCGTTGGCGCTCTGCGCGATCACCGGCTTGCCGGTCATCTGGCCAATGTAGTTGCTGTCGGTCTTGCCATCGGCTGCCGAACGCTCCCACAGGAACTTCACGTCGGCCGGGTCGGTGACATCCAGCGCATAGACCGTCTTGGCCACGCCGCGACCGGTGGTACCCACCAGCACGGTCTTCCAGCCCGGCGTGCTGCCGATATAGGCATCGCCTACGGTCAACTCGCCATCGTTGAAGAAGCCATGCGCCACCGAACCACCGTAATCGACGCTGGCCAAGGCGCTGACGCCGGAAGTGATCACCGCGCCGGGCAGGTAGGCGAAATTCTCCGCGCCCGTGCTCGCATTGAATGAATGCAGCATGCCGTCATTCGACGCCACATAGATTGCGCCCGCGCGGCTGGCGTTGTTGCTCGCATAGGTCGAGAACACGTTCGAACCGGTAAATGACTCCGTGTAGAACTGGTTGGGATTGGGGGCACCCACGTAGACCGGCTGCGAATTGACGATGTCGCCGATGGCGCTGTCCCGGTTGCGGTAGCTGCCGCCGTTGGTCTGCTCGTTCGCCGAGTCGCCTCGCAGATAGTTGATCAGGTTGCTCTCGTTGGTCGCCGTACCAGCCACCGCGCTCAGCGCGGTGTTCTGCGCCGTGGAAAGCGCAGGCAGCGTGCCATCCGAGGCGACCTCGAAAGCCACGAACTGGCTACCTGCGGCCGCGGTCGGGTTGTAGGTCTTGATGTTCCGGCTGGAAGTTGCCGGCAACTTGGTGGCGGCGTTCCAGTCCGGCGTACCCGCGATGGTGCCGTCCGAGCTCACCGCCAGCGCCTTCAGGTCACCCTTCCATTTGGCCGTCCAGTAGTTGGCCTGGTAGGCGACCGTACCGGTCTGCAACTGGGTGGAATTCGCCGCCAGGCTGGCGCCGGTGCCCACGCGCTCCGAGGCACGCTTCAGCGCGTCCTTCAGGCCGTTGGCAAATTCTTCCGGGCTCTTGGCCGAGTAGAAACCGCCGTGGCCGTTGACCGCCGCGTGAGCCAGGTCGGCGATGTTGTTCAGGCTGTCACTGGACGGCTGGGGCCATGAGAAGTCAGTGATGGCCTTGGTGGCGTCACCATTGGCCCATGCAGCTATGCGCGGAATGTCCAGAGCCGTGTCGTCGCTGGTTCCGTCAGTATCTTTGCTGTCCACCGGCGAGAAACCCAGTCCCAGCGTGAAGGTCGCCATGTGTTGCCAGAACGCCTTGTCCTCGGCATTGGTCGGCACTTCGTTGGAGATATCCGGTTGTAGATCGGCCTTCCAGTATTTCATCGCCACATCGGCAAGTGTGTCGGCGTAGTGCTTGCCGGTGGTAGTGGTCTTGCTGCAGGTACCACGGTCGCTACTGAGCGAGTAACCACGGCTACCACATACAGGGGTTGTCTCGCTGCCTCTGCTGGCACGATAGCAGTAGTACTTCGAGTGGCTCCCATCGGGTGGTGTCAGAACGTACCTGTAGTCATCGCAGGTAGCGGGCTGAGTGTCGACCGCAGTCGTCCCGATTCCATCAGCAAACGGCAATACCGACGCATAAGTCAGGGTCTGGTCATTTGGACCAGTAACGGTAGGGCCATCAGTTCCATCCGTATCGCCAATGCCACTCGGAGTGCCACCATTCCAGAAACCGTCGGTTGTCAGAATGGTATACGACTGACGACATGCAAGCTGTGCACTGGCAGCGGCAGTCGTATAGTCGGGATCGGACTCCATACCCTTCCAGGGCTGGGCTGATTGGTAGTATTGGCCCACGGCATCCAGCGAAAGGCGCAGGGGCGTGCCGCTGCCCGGACTGATGTCGTTCAACCAGCTCCAGAACTTGTTCTTCTGTTTGGCGGAATAATCGTTGCCGAAAGGAGCAACCTGCGCGATTTCCCTGGAGTTGTACGTAGCAGAATCGGACGGCAAGCCGTCATTGTTATTGCCATTGATGGAACCAAAGCCGACGCGGAAGGTGGTGTCCATGGTCGAGAACGCGCTCATCAGGCCGCTCTTGGCCATCAGCATGCGAGTGCGGTAATAAGAGAACCAATTGGCCACATTCTGCTGTACCGTCGCAGAATCATCGCAGACGGCCTTGCTGGCCGTGGGCAACACAGCACAGTCTCCCGACGCACCCACATAATGTTTCGTATCGCTCGCACCAGTGGTGTAGGTAAAGTAGTACTTGTAGCTATAGGTCGTGGTCGTGCAGACGTTGCTGCTATCCGGCCCGCTGTCCCCTTGGTTGCAGACATAGTAAGGGTTGTAGTAGCTGTAACCATTCCTCCTGCTGTAGTGCTCGCACTTTCCCTTATTGGGAGTCGAAGTCCGCAGAGAGTCGCCGTCATCACAGCCCAGCGTGCTCGTCGTATAGGTACTGGTACTGGTGAAGGTGAACTGCGTGTAATACTTGAAATAGCTGTTGCTCACAGACGGACTGGCATACTGCGTCACGTCAGTCGTGCTGGTATCGCGAAAACCGTCCTTGTAGGCCCCAGTCAGACTTGGGGAATTCGGATAGGACGTACCATCCGCCTTGAGAGGCGGTGCGTAGGTGATGTCGGGGTTGTAATAGACGCCGTTCTTCGCCGCGTTGCGCAGAGGATCGAGATTCGTATCCAGATAATCCCAGTCCGGCATGAAGTCCCAATCCATCGACCCCGAATCGTCCAGCATCAGCGTGACGTTCGGTGGCAGCGAGCGCTGGATGATCAGTGGTGACTGGTCCACGGTGACGGCCGCCAGGGCCGGCGTATACACCGCACCCAGCATCCAGATCGACAGGCCGGTATACAGCAGGCGGCTGAAAAAGCCGGCGGACTTGCTGCGTGGACGGAAGGATGTGTTCATGACGATAGCGCTCTCGAAGGATGCGTCATGGAAAGGCCCATGCGCCGGGTCAAGGTGAAACGGCAGGTCAGCCCCGCTTGATCATGGACTGCAAGGTCACCACGGCACGATCACCAACCGTCGCGGGATTGCCGCTGCGCGCGGTCACGCGGTAGTACACCGAGGTGGTGGACGTTCCCTGGGCGCCATAGTTGTGCGCATTGGCGCTCTGCCCGTACCCGGTGCTGGTACTGGGGTCGTACCAGTTGCCCATGTTCTCGATCACGTATTGCGGCTGGCTGACCGCCAGGCTGCTCTTGGCGAACTGGCCGGCGGCCGTACCCGAAGGGACGGTGATGATCTTGGTCTGATCCAGGTTCGGATCATCGAACGGGTTGCCCTGGCAATACACGCCACCGGCCTGGCAGTTGCGCGCAATGTCGCCCGGATTGGTAGCTACCAATGCCTGCGCGGCACGCATCGCTGCCTCCGCGCTCTGGAAGGCGATCTGCCGATCGAACTGGTTGGACGCCATGCGCTGCTGCATGATCGTGCCGCGCACCGCGGCCAGGCCGACCAGGGTGATCACGATCAGCAGCAGCAGTGCCACCACCAGGGCCACGCCGTGCTGGTGCCGGGCAGAAACAGAAAGGCCGGAAAAACGGGCAGGTTTCATGTCAGATCACCCGGTTGCGTACGGTGGTGGTGGCGGTGAAGGTTCGCGAGATCGGCTTGGCGTCGGTACCGGATTTCTTGTCGACGCTTTCCAGGGTGAGGGTTACCCGCACGGCGTCGACCAGGGCCCAGTTGATGCCGGCCGTGGAAGCGGGGACGAAAGTGGCGTTGCCGGACTGGTGATAAGCGAGCGTCATGCCGGTGACGTCACGAACCATTTCCTGGGCTTTCGGGGTGGGGACGCCGGCAACGTTCTCCAGTCCGATGCGGTACAAGGAACTGCCACCCAACGGATTCACGCCGACATACCAGTCGACTGCAGCCAGCTTGCTGATCTGCGCGTTGGGAGTGAACACATAGCTGCTGGTGCTGGAGCACACCGTGGGGAAGCTCAAGTCGGTGTTGCAGTTGCCCGGCGATCCGCTGGCAGCGTGGGTGATGGTGCCGCTGGCCAGGGAAGTGATCTGCACCAAGGCGGCATGATCCGGGTCGCACACCATGATCACGTCACCCGCCTGCAAATCCGAACTGGATTCGTTGATGGTGAACGTGGCCGCCGGTTCGGTATTGAGCTTCACGGTGACGCCGGAGCCTTCCGCCCTTAGCAGCATCAGCGAATCGGTGCCGTTCACCCTCGCCTTCTCCGCCGTGCCGTTGGCCACGGCTGCGTCGGTCTGGCTGTGGTCGTAACCGATCAGCGCGTTGTCCCAGTTCGCCCACCATTGCGCCGTTGCAGTACCACCAGGACGAGCGTTGAGAACATTGGCCACGCGACCATTGTTGTTGCAGCCGTTGAGCCCGGCATCGCGGATGTCGCGCGCCATCATCTCGAACGCCGTGCGCGAACCATCCTGCACGTCACCGAGCGCCTGATTGGTGCGATAGGTGCGCTGGTTGGCGATGAACACGCTGACCACGCCGCCGATCACGATCAGGCCCAGCAGCATGGCCACCATCAGTTCGATCAGGGTGAAACCCTGTGACGATCGAAGGGACCGGCCGTAGTCGCGTTTGAACATGGGGTTGCGGCTCATAGCATGGCCCTGGTGATGACTTGCTGCACGTTGCTGCCACCGACTCCGGCGCGGCTGTCGTCGAAACTGATGGTGACGGTGCAGTTCGCGCTCTTGTCCACCGCAGTGCAACTGATGTCGCCCTTGGTCGTGTCAGCCGTGCCCAAGGCCTTGCCCAGCTGACCGCACCACTGGCTGATCTGGTAGTTGGCCAGCGAACCCGTCCCTGCGGGACAGGCACTGGCCTTCACCGCTGACGTACCGGTGCGGTTGTAGCTGCCACTTTGAGCTGCCGCCATGTCCGCCCGCATGGCATCGAGGATCGAATAGCTGGAGATCGTCGCCATGGAGCGCGCCATGGCGCTGTTGTTGGTGGACAGCGACATCGCCTGCAGGGCGGCGATGCCGAGGAAGGCGATGGAGAGCACCAGCACGGCGACCAGCACCTCGATCAGGCCGACACCGGATTGCAGGGAGCGCTTGCCGGCCGCGGACTTCCGCGCCGGACGGTTGGGCATGAAATCAGTCGTCATGTTCATCACTAGGGGCAAGTTCCCGAGGTAGTGGTGGTGGCGAGAATCGAACCGGCCGTCATCGTGATCACCCGATGATTGCTGCTGGTCATCTGGCTGGTGCAGATATCCGCCACGGTGCCTTCATAGAGGGTGGTGGTGCCGACCTTGCGCGCCAGCCCTTGCGCGGTGAAGCTCAAAGCCGTCGCGTTGCCCTTCAGCTGAAGCGGCGCGACCAGGCCCGGAGCACCCGCCAGTACCTGGCTGACCCCGGTACCACTCATTGCCCACACCGCGCCGGTCTCAGTGCCACATGCCTTGCCCAGGTCAGTGCTCGAGTTCGCGCTGGACGAATCGCTGCAAAGCTGCGTGCTGGAGTTGCGCTTGATCGCCTCCATGCGCGCCACGCTGATTGCGTGGACGATGTCGTTGGCGCTCGTGGTGAGCTTGTTCGACAAGGTCAGATTCTTGAAGCTCGGCACCGCGATCATCAGCAGCACCACGGCGATGGTGAGCGTGATCATCAGCTCGACCAGCGTGAAGCCGCGCTGTGTGCGGCGCGCCGACCCGGGCGATGCGACCAGCGAGACGGCTCGCTGACACGACAAGACTTGCATGGAATTCTCCCTGATACCCCTGAGCGCACTGTACCCATGCCGCCCGCGCCAGCCAGCCCCCAGCCGACCAGCGGTAGGGATTGGCCGACAAGCGGCCGCCGGCGCGCCGGAAAGGGTGACGGGGATCACGGGCGGCGGGGCCCGCTCCGGAAAAGCAAAGGCCCGCTTGCGCGGGCCTTTGGAGTTCTGGTGCCGGAAACAGGAGTCGAACCTGCGACCTACGCATTACGAATGCGCCGCTCTACCAACTGAGCTATTCCGGCAAAGAGCCGCGGATTTTACGTTGTCGCGGCGGGGTGGCGCAAGCGGCAGGCGGTGAGCGCCCTACGGGCCGCACGCGCCGCCAGTCAGAGGCTGGAGCTGTTGTCGCCGACCACGCGCAGTTCCTTGGGCAGGGCGAAGGTGATGTTTTCCGGTTCGCCGTCCAGCTCGCGCACCGCGCCGGCGCCCCACGACTGCAGGCGGGCAATCACGTCGCGCACCAGCTTCTCTGGCGCGGAGGCGCCGGCGGTGAGGCCGATGCGGCTCACGCCATCCAGCCAGCTGCGCTCGATGTGTTCGGCGCCGTCGATCAGGAACGAACGAACGCCCTGCTTCTCGGCCAGCTCGCGCAAGCGGTTGGAGTTGGAGCTGTTGACCGAGCCGACCACCAGCATCAGGTCGACCGCGTCGGCCAGCCGACGCACGGCGTCCTGGCGGTTCTGCGTGGCGTAGCAGATGTCGTCCTTGCGCGGCCCTTCGATGTCGGGAAACTTCAGCCGCAGGGCTTCGATGATCGCCTTGGTGTCGTCCACCGACAGCGTGGTCTGGGTGACGTAGGACAACAGCTGTGGGAACGCGGGCGCCAGCGTGGCGACGTCTTCCAGCGACTCGACCAGCAGGATCTCGCCGCTGTTGGCCGGATTCCACTGCCCCATCGTCCCTTCCACTTCCGGATGCCCGGCGTGGCCGATCAGCACCACGCTGCGACCGATGCGACCCAGCCGCGCCACTTCCATGTGCACCTTGGTGACCAGCGGACAGGTGGCGTCGAACACTTTCAGGTGCCGCTGATCGGCCTCCTCGCGCACCGCCTGCGACACGCCGTGCGCGCTGAAGATCACCGTGGCGCCATCGGGCACTTCGTGCAGCTCCTCGACGAACACCGCGCCGTCGGCATGCAGCTTGTCGACCACGTAACGGTTGTGCACCACTTCATGCCGGACATAGATCGGCGCACCGTACGATTCCAGCGCGCGCTCGACGATGGCAATGGCGCGATCGACGCCGGCGCAGAAGCCGCGGGGGTTGGCAAGCAGGATATCCATGGGAACTCGTGACCTTGTCCCTCCCCCTGCGCAGCATGGGGAGATGGAGGAGTGCGCTTCGCAGATGCGAAAGGCTGCAGCGGCGAATTATCGCACGCCGTCCGCCGGCTTGCCGGCGAACAGGCCGAACACGACCAGCATCACCGCGCCGACCGTGATGCCGCAATCGGCCAGGTTGAACACCGGGTAATCCCACTGGCGGAAGTACACGTGGATGAAGTCGGTGACCTGCGCGGCATGCAGCCGGTCGATCAGGTTGCCGATCGCACCGCCCACGATCAGCGCCAGCGGCAGGCTGGTGCGCCAGTCGCGGCGCGGCGTGCGCGCCAGCCAGGTCACCAGCACCGCGCTGATCACCAGCGCCAGCGCCACGAAGAACCAGCGCTGCCAGCCCGCACCGCTGGCCAGGAAGCTGAAGGCGGCGCCCTTGTTGAAGGCCAGCGTCCAGTTGAGGAAACCGGGAATCACCGGGTGCGGCACGCCCATCGGCTGCAGCGCGTGCAGCGCCCACCATTTGCTGAGCTGGTCGAGCGCGATGACAAGCGCGGAGAGCCAGAGCCAGGGAAGTGCGTTGCGTTGGCTGATCATGAACGGAAACTCGATTGGGAATGGCTCCTCCCCCTGCAACGCAGGGGGAGGTTGGAAGGGGGTGCTTTTGATCTTGCGAGATTCAGATCAAGAGCGACCCCACCCCGGCCCTCCCCTGCTGCGCAGGGGAGGGGGCACAGCGCAAATCAGAACCAGCGGCGATCCTCGCCCGGCCCTTCGATGTTGCTGATGCAGCGGTCGCACAATTCGGGATGCGCGGCGTGGCTACCCACGTCGTCGCGGCGGTGCCAGCAGCGTACGCATTTGGCTGCGCCGCTGACGCTGGCGGAAACCCAGGCTTCGGCGCCATCCAGCTCCACCTTCACCGCGTCGTCCGCACGCGGGGCGAGCGGGGCCAGGGTGAAGTCGGAGGTGATGAAGAAGAAGCGCAGCTCGTCGGCGGCCTCGGCGTAGCGGGTCGAAAGCGCCCCGTCGGCGTGGACCACCAGCTTCGCCTCCAGCGCCGCGCCGATCCGCTCGGCCTTGCGCATGCCTTCGAGCACGCGCGAGGACGCATCGCGGATCGCAAGCAGGTCGGTCCACCAGCGCCGCTGTTCCGGCGAAGCCTGGGCCGCGCTCAGGCCGTCGTACCAGGTTTCGAACAGCACGCTGTCACCGCGCTCGCCCGGCAACTGCTGCCAGATTTCCTCGGCGGTGAAGCTCAGCACCGGTGCCAGCCAGCGCACCAGCGCCTCGGCGATGCGGTACATCGCGCCTTGCGCGCTGCGCCGACCGCGGCTGTCGGTGGGCATGGTGTAGAGCCGGTCCTTGGTGATGTCCAGGTACAGCGCGCCCAGTTCGTTGGTGCAGAAGTTCTGGATGCGCGCGATGACGTCTGGATAGTCGTTGCGCTCGTACGCGGCGGTCACCGCCTGCTGCACGTCATGCGCCTGCTGCACGGCCCACTGGTCGAGCAGCAGGCTGTCCGCCACCGGCAGCAGGTGCGTGGCCGGATCGAAACCGTCGAGGTTGCCGAGCAGGAAACGCGCGGTGTTGCGGATGCGCCGGTAGCTGTCCGACACGCGCTTCAGGATCTCGTCGGAGACGGTCATCTCGTTGCGGTAATCGGCCGAGGCCACCCACAGGCGCAGCACGTCGGCGCCCAGCGTGTCCATCACCTTCTGCGGTGCCACCACGTTGCCCAGCGACTTGGACATCTTGCGGCCGTTCGCGTCGACCGCGAAGCCATGGGTCAGCACTTCGTTGTAGGGCGCGCGGCCGTGGATCGCCGCCGAGGTCAGCAGCGACGACTGGAACCAGCCGCGATGCTGGTCGGAACCTTCCAGGTACATCACCTTGTAATGCGTGGCCGCGCCCTGCTGCAGTTCGGGACGCTGGTCGATCACGGTGTAGTGGGTGACGCCGGAGTCGAACCAGACATCGAGCACGTCGGTGACTTTCTCGTAATCCTGCGCGTCGTCGCCAAGCAGCTCGGCCGCATCCAGGGTGAACCAGGCATCGATGCCGCCCTGCTCCACCTTCTGCGCGACCTGCTCCAGCAATTCGACCGAATGCGGATGCGCTTCCTGCGTCGCCTTGTGCACGAACAGCGCGATCGGCACGCCCCAGGTGCGCTGGCGCGAGATGCACCAGTCCGGCCGCCCGGCGACCATGCCGGCGATGCGCTCCTCGCCCCAGCCCGGCACCCAGCGCACGGACTTGATCGAGGTGAGCGCCGTCTGGCGCAGGTCCTGCTGCTCCATCGAGATGAACCACTGCGGCGTGGTGCGGTAGATCACCGGCGTCTTGTGCCGCCAGCAGTGCGGGTAGCTGTGCTCGATCTTCGAGAACGCCAGCAACACGCCACGCTGGCGCAGCAGGTCGACCAGCGCCTCGTTGGCCTTCCAGATGTGCATGCCGCCCAGCGCGAGGCTGTCCGCTTGCGGTGTGTCGATGCGATAGGTGCCGCGCGGTTCGATGTAGTTGAGCAGGCCGATGCCGTACTCGCGGGCCACCACGAAATCCTCCACGCCGTGATCGGGCGAGGTGTGCACGGCGCCGGTGCCGTCGTCGGCCGACACGTGGTCGCCCAGGATCACCGGCACTTCGCGCGGGTAGAACGGGTGTTGCAGCTTGAAGCCTTCCAGCGCCTTGCCTTCGGCATGGCCCAGTACATGAAGAGCGCCCCCATCCGCCCTTCGGGCACCTTCCCCCGCCTGCGGGGGAAGGGAGATGTTGTAGCGCTGCGCGGCCTTGTCGGCCAGCGCACTGGCGACCACCAGCAGCACGCGCCGGCCATCGCGTTGCGGGCCCTCGATCAGCGCGTATTCCAGCCCGGCGCCCAGCGACACCGCCTGGCTTTCCGGCAGCGTCCACGGCGTGGTGGTCCAGATCGGGATGGCCACGATGGCGTCGCCCGCATCCACGCCGAACTTCTTCGCCAGCGCCTTCGCATCCAGCGCGTCATAGGCGACGTCGACGGCGGGCGAGACCTTGTCGGCGTATTCGATCTCCGCCTCGGCCAGCGCCGAGGCGCAGTCGAAGCACCAGTACACCGGCTTGGCGCCGCGCAGCACGTGGCCGTTGGAAACGATCCGCGCCAGCGCGCGCAGCATGTCGGCCTCGAAGCGAAAATCCATCGAGCGGTACGGGTGGTCCCAGTCGCCCAGCACGCCCAGGCGCTTGAAGTCGTTGCGCTGGGTGTCGACCTGCTCGGCGGCGTATTCGCGGCACTTCTGCCGGAACGCCGCCGCGTCGAGCTTGTCGCCCGGCTTGCCGAACTTCTTCTCCACCGCGATCTCGATCGGCAGGCCGTGGCAGTCCCAGCCCGGCACGTAAGGCGCGCGCTGGCCGGCCAGCAGCTTGGACTTGACCACGATGTCCTTGAGGATCTTGTTCACCGCATGGCCGATGTGGATCGGGCCGTTCGCGTACGGCGGGCCGTCATGCAGCACGAACACGCTGTCGCGGTGCGCGGTCTTCTGCTGGATCTGCGCATAGCGCCCCACCCGCTCCCACTCCGCCAGCCAGCCCGGCTCGCGTTTCGGCAAATCGCCGCGCATCGGAAAGTCCGTCTGCGGCAGGTTGATCGTGCTCTTGTAATCGTGGGTCATTGCCTGGGTGCCGTAATGGAAGCGTTGCCGTCCGCCAGCGCGGACAAAGAGTTCAAAGTTAAACGATACCTGCGCCTGCCGGAAGCCGTCTCACGCATCGACCAGCCGCGGGTTCATGCCCAGCAGCTCGCGCGCCCGCCGTGAGTCCAGCGCCATCTGCGCCTTCAGCGGTTCCAGCCCGTCGAACTTCTGCTCGTCGCGCAGTTTGGCCACGAACTCCACCGCCATGCGCTGGCCGTACAGGTCGCCGTCGAAGTCGAACAGGTGCACTTCCAGCAGCGGCTGGCTGACCTGGTTCACCGTGGGGCGCACGCCGAGGCTGGCCACGCCGGGCCAGCTGCACTCGCTCTCGCCCAGACCCACGCGCACCGCGAAGATGCCCTGGATCGGGCTGACCCGCTGTTGCAGGTGGATGTTGGCGGTGGGATAGCCCAGCGTGCGGCCAAGCTGGTTGCCGTATTCGACCTTGCCGTCGATCACGAACGGACGGCCCAGCAGTGGCTCGGCGCCGGTGAAATCGCCCGCGGCCAGCAGGGCGCGCACGCGGCTGGCCGAAACCCGTTCGCCCTCCAGTTGGATCACCGGCATGGTGCAGGCGCTGAAGCCCAGTTCGGCGCCCATGCGCTCCAGCAAGGCCACGTCGCCGCCGCGCTTGTGGCCGAAGCGGAAGTCGCCACCCACCCAGACCTCGCGCGCAGCCAGGCGCTCGACCAGCACCCGCCGCACGAAATCCTCGGCCGACATCGCGGTCAGCGCCCGGTTGAAGCGCAGCAGCAGGGCCTGTTCCAGGCCGGCGGCGGCAAAGCCGCGCAGTTTTTCGCGCACGCTGGACAGCCGCGGCACCGGTTCGGGCGAGAAGAACGCCCGGGGCAGCGGCTCGAAGCTCACCACCACGGGGCTGCAGCCAAGCGCCTGGGCACGTTCGCGCACCTGCGCCAGCAAGGCCTGGTGGCCACGGTGCAGGCCATCGAATGCGCCGACCACCATCACACTGCCGCGCGGCGTCAGGCAAGGGCCCGCGACATCCCTGGAAAGTTTCATCATCGCCTGAGTATAACGGCCGGACGCCCGCCGATAATCGCGCAGGCGCGGCTCACGCCCCGCGCAGATCGCGCAGGCGGAAGCCGCCGGCAAACAGCACCGCGACATAAGTGCCCGCCCCCGCGACCACCAGCACGGCCAGGCGCCACAGCCGGGTGGCCACCGAAACGCCGTGCACCCATTCCGGCCACAGCCAGCGGCCCAGCAGCAGCACGGCAGCCATCGCCAGGCAGGACGAGCCCAACCGCAGCCAGTGCCGCGCCCAGCCGGGCTGCCGCTGGTACACGCCGGCGCGCTTGAGCCAGCGCCACAGCAGCATGAAGTTCACGTAGCTGGCCAGCGCACTGGCCAGCGCCAGGCCCACGTGCAGGCCGGGCACCTGGGCGATGCCGTCCAGCCAGCTGCCCTGCTTCACCGATGCCGGTGCCCACAGCTCGAAGAACAACGCGATCAGCAAGCCGTTGAAGATCATGTTGATCACCAGCGAGGCCACGCCCGCCTTCACCGGCGTGCGGGTGTCCTGGCGCGCATAGAACGCCGGCAGCACCACCTTGACCAGCGCATAGGCCGGCAGACCGCAGCTGAGCGCCAGCACGGCGGCGGCGGTCATGCGGGTGTCGAAGGCGGTGTACTGGCCGTTCTGGAACAGCGTGGCCACCAGCGGTTCGGCCAGCAGCGCCAGCGCGATCGCCGCCGGCACCGCGATCAGCAGCGTGATGCGCAGCCCCCAGTCCAGCGCCTTCGAAAATCCGGCCCGATCGGTGCCCACGTGGTGACGCGACAGCGACGGCAGGATCACCGTGCCCAGCGCGACGCCGAACACGCCCAGCGGCAGTTCGAGGAAGCGCGTCGACTGCCACAGCCAGGTCTGCGACCCGGTCACCAGCAGCGACACCACGATGGTGTCCAGCAGCAGGTTGATCTGGGCCACCGACGAGCCGAACAGCGTGGGCACCATCAGCCGCATGATTTTCCTGACCTGCGGATGGCGCCAGCCCCAGCGCGGCAGCACCAGCAGGTCCAGCTGGCGCAGGGCCGGCAGCAGGAACAGCAACTGCAGCACGCCGGCCAGCAGCACCGCCCAGCCCATCGCCAGGATCGGCACATGCAGGTGCGGCGCGATCCACAGCGCCGCCACGATCATGCAGACATTGAGGATGACCGGCGCCAGCGCCGGCATCGCGAAGCGATGGAAGCTGTTCAGCGCACCGCCGGCCAGTGCGGTCAGCGACACGAACAGCAGGAACGGGAACATCCAGCGCACCAGCTCGGTGGTCAGGTCGAACTTGTGCGGCTGGTCCAGCGCGCCGGGGATGAAGGCGGTGGCAAGCTGCGGCGCGAAGATCAGCCCCAGCGCCGTCACCACCAGCAGCACGCCGCCCAGGGTGCCGGCCACGGTCGCCATCAGTCGCTTCAGGTCATCGTGACTGCCGGTTTCCTTCACCTCGGTGAAGACCGGCACGAAGGCGGTGGAGAACGACCCTTCGGCGAACAGCCGGCGCATGAAGTTGGGGATGCGGAACGCCACCACGAACGCGTCGGTGGCGACCGTGGCGCCGAACACGTGGCTCATCGAGATGTCGCGCATCAGGCCCAGTACCCGCGAAATCATCGTCATGCTGCTGAACGAGAGCAGTCCGCGGAGCATGCTGGGTGACTTCATGAGTGCCTGGTTTCTGCCTGGGGCGCCGATCGCGCAGGGCGCACAGTCTGACAGCCCGTGCGGGCCGGATGACAGCCCGGATATGGCAGAATGGCGACACCCCGATGGCGACACGCCCCCGCCGGCCCATTCCGGCGGCGTAAATGATTGACGCATCGGCGAATCGCCCGCATAATTGGCGTCTTTTTCCAACCTCAACCCTGCATTCCGGAGTTCTACCTTGGCCAACATCAAGTCCGCGAAGAAGCGCGCGCGCCAGTCCGAACAGCGCCGCCTGCGCAACATCAGCGCACGTTCCATGGTCCGCACCGCCCTGAAGAAGGTCGTCAAGGCCATCGAGGCCAAGGACAAGGCAGCCGCCGTTGCCGCCTTCACCGCCGCCCAGCCGGTGATGGATCGCTACGCCGCCCGCGGCCTGATCCACAAGAACAAGGCCGCCCGCCACAAGAGCCGCCTCAACGCGAAGATCCGCGAACTGGCGTAAGCCGGGGCGCGATCCACGTTGCACGAGAAGCCGGCGCAAGCCGGCTTTTTCGTGCCCGGTCCCGAGTGTTGGCTCCTCCCCCTGCGCGCAGGGGGAGGTTGGGAGGGGGGCGCTTTTGACTTTGGCGAAGAGCGACCCCACCCCGACCTTCCCCTGCTCGCAGGGGAGGGAGCAAGACGCCAAACGCGTCACTGCCGCGGACGAAACTCCAGCGGCATCGGCTCGCCGGGACGCGCCGCGGCCGGCGGTTTCGGCCCGCAGGCGCCGCAGGTGCTACAACCATCGCTGCAATCGCCGGTGGCTTCGGTTGGCTGCAGGCGGCGGCCGAACGCCCGTGCCAGGGCGCTGCGGCCGGGCTGGCTGAAGTGGATCGACGCGGCGGCCATCCAGCGGTTGGTCGTCTTCCGGGCCAGCTTGCGCAGCACGATCCACACACTGGCCAGCACGGCCAGGCCGATCACCATGTACTGCAGCAGCAAACTCGTGCTCATGCGAGCACCCTCGCCACCTGGTAGACGATGAACGACGCGGCGTAGGCCATCACGAACATGTAGCCGAACGAGATCGCCACGTTGCGCCAGGAATCGGTCTCGCGCTTGATGATCGCCAGCGTGGACATGCATTGCGGCGCGTACGCGAACCACACCAGCAGCGACAGCGCGCTGGCCAGCGAGATCTGCCCGGCCAGCGCATGACCCAGCCCGCCGGCCGCTTCGCCGCCGACCAGATAGACCGTGGCCAGCGCCGCCACCGCCGTCTCGCGGGCGGCGAACGCCGGGATCAGCGCCAGGCTGATCTGCCAGTTGAAGCCGATCGGCGCGAAGATGTACTGCAGGCCGCGCCCGATGTAACCGGCGAAGCTGTATTCGATCGCCGGCCGGGTGGCGCCTTCGGGCGCACCGGGGAAGGTCGACAGGAACCACATCAGCACGGTCAGGCCAAGGATCACGCCGGTCAGCCGCTTCAGGAAGATCATGCCGCGCTCGTACAGGCCGATCGCCACGTCGCGCAGCTTGGGCACGCGGTACGAGGGCAGCTCCATCATCAGCGCGTGCTCGCTCTTGTCGCGGCGGATGTGCTTCATCACCCAGCCGACCAGCATCGCGCCAAGGATGCCGGCCAGGTACAACGCGAACAGCACCACGCCCTGCAGGTTGAACACGCCGAACACGTAGCGGATCGGGATGAACGCGCCGATCAGCAGCGCATACACCGGCAGCCGCGCCGAACACGTCATCAACGGCGCGATCAGGATGGTGGTGAGCCGGTCGCGCGGATCGGTGATGCTGCGCGTGCCCATGATGCCGGGGATCGCGCAGGCGAAGCTGGATAGCAGCGGGATGAACGAGCGTCCGGTCAGCCCCACCGACAGCATCAGCCGATCCAGCAGGAACGCGGCCCGCGGCAGGTAGCCCGACTCCTCCAGCACGATGATGAACAGGAACAGCACCAGGATTTCTGGCAGGAAACCCAGCACCGTGCCCAGGCCGCCGAACAGGCCGTCGGTGACCAGGCTTTGCAGCGGCCCGGCCGGCATCAGGGTGGCGGCGTGTCCGCCCATCCAGTCGAAGCCGTCGGCGATCGCGTCGGTCATCGGCTTGCCGATCGAGTACACCGCCTGGAACACCAGGAACATCACCACCGCGAGGATCGCCAGGCCGAACACCGGATGCAGCGCCCAGCGGTCCAGCGTGTCGTCGATCGCGGCGGTAGCGCGCGGCATGGTCACCGTGGCCGCCAGCAGTTCGCGCACCTGCGCATGCAGGTCGGCGCGGCTGGCCGCGTCATCGGGCTGCACCGGCGCGGCCGCGGGAACCTCGCCATCGACACGCTCGATCAGCGCCTGCGCGCCGCCGCGCTTCACCGCGACCGTTTCGACCACTGGCAGGCCCAGCCGACGCTGCAATTCGGGCACGTCGATCACGATGCCGCGCTGGCGGGCGGTGTCCATCATGTTCAGCGCCAGCACCACCGGCCGGCCGAGGCGCTTCACCTCCAGCACGAAGCGCAGGTGCAGGCGCAGGTTGGTGGCGTCGGCCACGCAGACGATCAGGTCCGGCACCGCCTCGCCCGGATAATTGCCGGCGCAGACATCGCGGGTGATCATTTCGTCCGGGCTGTTCGCGTCCAGGCTGTAGGTGCCCGGCAGATCCAGGATCTGCAGCACCCGGCCGGACGGCGCGGCGAAGCGGCCTTCCTTGCGCTCCACGGTGACGCCGGCATAGTTCGCCACCTTCTGCCGGCCACCGGTGAGCAGGTTGAACAAGGCCGTCTTGCCGCAGTTGGGATTGCCGACCAGGGCAATGCGCAGGGTCGACGCGCTCATGCCGCCGCCTCGCTGCGCACGCTGACCCGGCTGGCCTCGGCCTTGCGCAGCGCGAAGCGGGTGAAGCCGATCTGGATCAGCACCGGATCGCCGCCCATCGGCCCCACCGCCACCACCCGCACCGGCTCGCCGTCGACAAAGCCAAGGTCGCGCAAGCGCTGCGCGATCGGATCGGCCGCATGCGCATCGTGCACGCGGTCGACCACGGCGGGGGCACCCTTGGGCAATTCGGACAGACGCACGGGCGAAAATCTCAAATAAGAACAATTCGCATTGTAGTCCTTTTGTCGATATGGCTGCAGCACCCCGGGCCACCCCTGCGACAACGTTTATCATCGCGTTATTTGCGGGGACGACCTGATGACCGATTCCATCCTCAGCGAACGCCGCGGCGCGGTCGCCTGGCTCACGCTGAACCGCCCGCAGATCCACAACGCGTTCGACGACGCCCTGATCGCCGCGCTAACCGAGGCGCTGGCCCAGGCCGATGCCGATCCGGCCGTGCGCGCGGTGGTGCTGACCGGCAACGGCAGCTGCTTCTCCGCCGGCGCCGACCTGAACTGGATGCGCGGCATGGCCGGCGCCAGCGAACAGGAAAACCGCGAAGATTCGCTGCGCCTGGCGCGGCTGATGCGCAACCTGCAGTTCCTGTCCAAGCCGACCATCGCGCGGGTCAACGGCGCCGCGTATGGCGGCGGCGTGGGCCTGGTCGCCTGCTGCGACATCGCGATCGGCGTGGACACCGCCAAGTTCGCGCTGTCCGAAGTGAAGCTGGGCCTGGTGCCGGCGGTGATCTCGCCCTACGTGATCGCCGCGATCGGCCTGCGCGAGGCACGCCGGCTGTTCGTCAGCGGCGAGGTCTTCGACGCCGCCGAGGCGCACCGGATCGGCCTGCTGCATGCGGTGTCGACCGGCAGCGAACTGGACGAGGCGATCGAACGCCAGCTGCATTTCCTGGCCAAGGCTGGTCCGCTGGCCCAGCGCGAGGCCAAGCGGCTGGCCCTGCGCATCGGCGGCGCCGATCCGGCCGAAGCCGAACGCATCGATACCGAAAACGCCGCGCTGATCGCCCGCCTGCGCGTCTCGCCCGAAGGCCAGCACGGACTCGGCGCCTTCCTCGACAAGCGCGCACCGGCTTGGACCATCGGCTGACTCGCCGACGCCCCGCCAGGAATCCACATGACCAGACCCGTGCTCAACATCGATGAAGTCGTCGTCCAGGCCGTCGCGCTGCAGGGCGACATCGCCACGCGCTACGACTTGCGCAAGGGCGAAATCGCCCGCCACATCGGCGCCCGGAAGTTGGGTTACCGGCTCACCGTGGTGGCGCCCGGCAAGCGCGCCTGCCCGTTCCACAGCCACCGCAACGACGAGGAGATGTTCTTCATCCTCGAGGGCAGCGGTGAACTGCGCCACGGCGACGCGCGCTACCCGCTGCGCGCGGGTGACGTGGTGGCCTGCCCGCCGGGCGGACCGGAAACCGCGCACCAGATCATCAACACCGGCACCACCGAGCTGCGCTACCTGGCGGTGAGCACGATGGAACCGCTGGAGATATGCGAATACCCCGACTCGGGCAAGTTCGGCGCCTTCGTCGCCGGCGAGCCCCGGGCTTTCCGCCACATCGGCGTGCCCGGCGACGCGCACGACTACTGGGAAGGCGAATAGCGCCCTTGCCGCACCGCGCATCTGCTAAGTTTCCGGGGCTTTGCCCCAGCCAAGGAGTCCACATGTTCGAACGCGTACTGATCGCCAACCGTGGCGAGATCGCCTGCCGCGTGATCCGCACCTGCCGGCGGCTGGGCATCCACACCGTCGCGGTGTATTCGGAGGCGGACAAGGACGCGCAGCACGTGCGGCTGGCCGACGAGGCCTGGCCGATCGGCGGTCCGTTGCCGGCTGATTCCTACCTGCGCATCGACGCGATCCTCGACGCCGCGAAAAAGAGCGGCGCGCAGGCGATCCACCCCGGCTACGGCTTCCTGTCGGAGAACACCGCGTTCTCGCGCGCCTGCAAGGACGCCGGCATCGTGTTCATCGGCCCCGATCCCGAAAGCATCGACGCGATGGGTTCGAAAGCCGCCGCCAAGCAGCTGATGGCCAAACATGCCGTGCCGCTGGTGCCCGGCTACAGCGGCGACCAGCAGGACAATGCCTTTCTCGCCGAACAGGCGCACCAGGTTGGTTACCCGCTGATCATCAAGCCCTCGGCCGGCGGCGGTGGCAAGGGCATGCAGATCGTGCGCTCGGACGCCGAATTCCCCGAGGCGCTTGCCACCGCCCAGCGCGTGGCGCAGGCCGCCTTCGGCGACGCCTCGATGCTGCTGGAGCGCTACGTGGAGCATCCGCGCCACATCGAATTCCAGATCTTTGGCGACCGCCACGGCAACATCATCCACCTGGGCGAGCGCGAATGCTCCGCGCAGCGCCGCTACCAGAAGGTGCTGGAGGAAACGCCCTCGCCCTTCCTCACCCCGGAAAAGCGCGCCGCCATGGGCGAGGCCGCCGTGGCCGCCGCGCGCGCGGTGAACTACGTGGGCGCCGGCACGGTGGAGTTCATCGTCGGCCCTGCCGGCGATTTCCACTTCATGGAAATGAACACCCGCCTGCAGGTCGAGCACCCGGTCACCGAGCTGACCCACGGCGTGGACCTGGTGGAGTGGCAGTTGCGCATCGCCGATGGCGAACCGCTGCCGCTGGCCCAGCAAGACGTGGTTTCGCGCGGCCACGCGATCGAGGTACGCCTCTACGCGGAAGACCCGGACCAGAACTTCCTGCCCGGCTCCGGCAAGCTGCAGACGCTGCGCCTGCCGAGTCCTTCGCAGCACGTGCGCCTCGACGGCGGCGTGATCGAAGGCGACACGGTGACGATCTTCTACGATCCGATGATCGCCAAGCTGATCGTGTGGGACGAGGATCGCCCGAAGGCGCTGCAGCGCATGCGCGAGGCGCTGGCCGCCAGCGAGATCATCGGCCCGAAATCCAACATCGGTTTCCTCGAACGGCTGGTGCGCCATCCCGCCGTGATCGAAGGCCGCATCGACACCGGTTATCTCGATCGCCATCTCGAAGAGTTCCTGGTCGGCGACGTGGTGCCGGGCGACACCGTGCTGTTCGCCGCCGCCACTGCCGCCCTGCTCCACGACGAGGCCAGCATCCGCGGCGCTGCGTCCGATCCCCATTCGCCCTGGGCCCGCGCCGACGCCTGGCGCATCGGTCACGCCGGCAAGCGCATCGTCGCACTGACCTGGCGCGAACAACGCTACGACATCGAAGCCCACGGCCACGCCGGCGACTACCAGCTGCGCCGCGGCGAAGCCGCCTGCGAAGTGCGCGGCGCACGCCTGCTGGACGACTGCCTCAGCGCCCGCTTCGACGACGAGTCGCAACGCGTGCCGTTGCACGTCGATGCCGCCCACGTGCTGCTGCACGACGCCGATGGCCAGCGCTACAGCTTCAGCCGCACCGCCGCCTTCGCGTGGGAAGCGACCGACGCCGCCGGCGGCAACCAGATCATCGCGCCCATGCCGGGCCGCATCGTGCTGGTGAAGGCCAAGGCCGGCGAGGTGGTCGAACAGGGCCAGGAACTGCTGGTGATGGAAGCGATGAAGATGGAACTGGCCTTGAAGGCGCCGCGCGCCGGCACCATCGAAAGCATCAACGCCATGCAAGGCGAGTTTGTCGAGGCGGATGCCGTGCTGGTGCGCTTCGCCGAGTGAGCTTTTTAAGCCCCTCTCCCAATGGGAGAGGGGTTGGGGTGAGGGTTCGGGCAGGTCAGAGAGTCCATTTCGGCCCCGCACCCTCATCCGCCCCTTCGGGGCACCTTCTCCCAGGGGGAGAAGGGAAATGATGTCCTCCGGAGCTTTTTCATGAACACCTCCAACCACGTCCGCATCGTCGAAGTCGGCGCCCGCGACGGCCTGCAGAACGAGAAGACCCTGCTGCCGGCCGAGGTGAAGATCGCGCTGATCGACCGGCTCTCTGCCACTGGCCTCAAGACCATCGAGGCGACCAGTTTCGTCAGCCCTAAATGGGTGCCGCAACTGGCCGACGCCGCCGAGGTGTTCACCCGCATCCGCAAGCTGCCGGGCGTGAGCTATCCGGTGCTGGTGCCGAACCTGCAGGGCTACGCGCGTGCGCGCGAAGTCGGCGCCACCGAGATCGCCGTGTTCACCGCTGCCTCCGAAGCGTTCAACCGCAAGAACATCAACGCCTCGATCGACGAATCCATCGAACGTTTCATCCCTGTGATGGAACAGGCACGCGCCGACGGCGTGCAGGTGCGCGGCTACGTCTCCACCGTGCTCGGCTGCCCGTACCAGGGCGAGGTGCCGGTCAGCGACGTGGTACGCGTGGCGCGTCGCCTGCACGAACTGGGCTGCCATGAAATCTCGCTGGGCGACACCATCGGCGTGGGCACGCCGGCCAAGGCGCGCGCGATGCTGCACGCGGTGGCGCAGGAGGTGCCGATGGCGGCGCTGGCCGTCCATTTCCACGACACCTACGGTCAGGCGCTGGCGAACATCCTGGCCTGCCTGGAAGAAGGCGTGCGCGTGGTCGACAGCGCCGTTTCCGGCACCGGCGGCTGCCCGTACGCGAAGGGCGCCACCGGCAACGTGGCCAGCGAGGACGTGGTCTACATGCTGCACGGCTTAGGGCTGGAAACCGGCATCGACCTCGACCTGCTGGTCGCCACCGGCGCCTGGCTCGCCGCACAGCTGCACAAGGAAACCGCCAGCCGGGTCACCCGCGCACGGACGGCCGTGACCTGAGCCACTCGCGAAATCCCTATCGCGATCACTATCATCGGCTTTCGGTCGACGAGATGAAGCGATGCGCACGAGCCTGATGACCTGGTGGCGAACGGCGGCGGCACTGCTGATCCTGTTTTGCAGCCTGTCCGCCGGTGCCGCCACGCCGAAGGGCGACTGGTTGCTGCTGCCCGAACGTGTCTGGACCGCCGACGGCGATGCCGCGCATGCAGGCTGGGCCGTGCTGGTGCATGACGGCATCATCGCCGCGGTCGGCCCGTCCAAGTCGATCGACGCGCCCACCGACGCCCGCCGCGTCGAACTGCCCGGCGCCACGCTCACGCCCGGGCTGATCGACCTGCACTCGCATCTGTTCCTGCATCCGTACAACGAGACGCTGTGGAACGACCAGGTGCTGACCGAGCCGCAGGACTACCGCACGCTGCTGGCGGCAAGACACGCGCGCGACACCTTGCTCGCCGGCTTCACCACGCTGCGCGACCTGGGCACCGAAGGCGCCGGCTTTGCCGATGTCTCGGTGAAGCGCGCGATCGAGGAAGGCCTGATCCCCGGCCCGCGATTGTTCGTGGCCACCCGCGCGATCGTCGCCACCGCCAGCTACGGTCCCGGCCCGCGTGGCTTCCGTCCGGACATCACCCTGCCCGGCGGCGCGCAGGAAGTCAGCGGCGTCGACCAGGCGATGGCGGCCGTGCGCGAACAGGCCGCGCGCGGCGCCGACTGGATCAAGATCTACGGCGACTACCGCGTCGGCCCGGACGGCGCCACCGCACCCACCTTCACTCCCGCCGAACTGAAGGCGCTGATCGACACCGCGCACCAGATCGGCCGCCCGGTGGCCGTGCACGCGGCCAGCGACGCCGGCGTGCGCATGGCGGTGGAAGCCGGCGTGGACAGCGTGGAACACGGCTACGGCGCCAGCGAGGCCACCTTCAAGCTGATGAAGCAACATGGCACCGCCTACGAGCCCACGCTCACCGCGGTCGAGGCCACCGCCGAATATTTCCAGCATTACGTGCCCGGCAAGAGTGAACCGACAGAGCGCATGCGCGAAGCCGAACACGCCTTCCGCACCGCCTTGAAACTGGGGGTCACGATCGGCAACGGCAGCGACGTCGGCGTGTTCCGCCACGGCGACAACTGGCGCGAGCCGGCGGCGATGGTGGCCGACGGCATGACTCCGGTCCAGGCACTGCACGCGGCCACCAACGTGGCGGCGAAGATCCTGCGCCAGTCGCAGCGCTTCGGTCGCATCGCGCCCGGCCTGGCGGCCGACCTTGCCGCGTTCCGCGGCGATCCGAGTACGCAGATCGACGCCCTGCAACACCCGGTCTTCGTGATGAAGGCCGGCCTCCCCTATCTGACTCCCGCAGCCACCCCATGACCGACACGTTCCTGATCCGCCCCATCGAATCCAGCGACAACGCAGCCATGGCCGCGATCATCCGCGCCGTGATGCCCGAGTTCGGCGCCGACGGCCCCGGCTTCGCGATCCACGACGCCGAGGTGGACACGATGTACCAGTCCTACGCACAACCGCGCAGCAGCTATTTCGTGGTCGAGCGCGACGGCACGGTGATCGGCGGCGGTGGCGTCGCGCCCTTGCAGAACGCGGAGCCGGACGTGTGCGAGCTGCGCAAGATGTACTTCCTGCCCGCCGCGCGCGGCATCGGCGCCGGCACGGCGATGATGCAGCGCTGCCTCGACGCGGCCCGCGCGCACGGCTTTCGCCGTTGCTACCTGGAAACGCTGACCGGCATGGACGCGGCGCAGGCGCTGTACAAGCGCAGCGGCTTCACCGCGTTGTGCGCCCCGATGGGCGGCACCGGGCATTTCAGTTGCGACCGCTTCTTCATCCGCGACCTGTGAGGTGAGCCATGGCGAACCATGATCCGCGCATCGATGCCTATTTCGCGAAGTCCGCCGAGTTCGCCCGGCCGATCCTCGAACACCTGCGCGAGCGCGTGCACACCGCCTGTCCGGAGGTGGAGGAAGGCATCAAGTGGGGCATGCCGTTCTTCAGTTACAAGGCCGCACCGATGTGCATGATGGCCGCGTTCAAGCAGCACTGCAGCTTCGGTTTCTGGCTGTCGAAGGAAGTCACCGGTGGCAGCGACGAGGACGGCATGGGGCAGTTCGGCAAGCTCGCTTCGCTGAAGGATCTGCCCACGGACAGGCAGCTCGCCACCTTCTTGAAAAAGGCGATGGCGTTGAACGAAGCGGGCGTGAAGAAGTCACGCCCGAAGGCCGCTGCGAAACCCGCGCCAACCCTGCCGGAGGACCTGGCCACCCTGCTTGCGCAAAAGAAGCACGCGGCGGCCCGCAAGACGTACGAAGGCTTCGGCCCCGGCGCGCAGCGCGAATACGTCGAGTGGATAACCGAGGCGAAGACCGACGCCACCCGCCAGAAACGCCTCGCCACCACGCTGGAGTGGCTGGCCGAAGGCAAGAAACGCCACTGGAAATACGAGAACTGCTGAAGGCGCCAATCTCATGATCCGCACCGCCCACGACGACGACGCCGCCACCATCCACGCGATCTACGCGCCGTCGATCAGCGACGGCGTGGCCACCTTCGAAACCGAACTGCCCGGCGTGGACGCCATGCGCGAACGCCTTCGTGCACGCCTCAAGCACTACCCGTGGCTGGTCTGGGAAGAAGCCGGCGACGTACTGGCTTACGCCTACGCCGGCCGCTTCCGCGAACGCGCCGCCTACGACTGGATCGCCGAGACCTCGATCTACGTGCGCGCCGACGCACACCGCCGCGGCATCGCCCGCAAGCTCTATGGCGTGCTGCTGGACGTGATGCGCCTGCAGGGCATCACCCAGGCCGTCGGCGTGATCACCCTGCCCGGCACGGCCAGCGTGGCGATGCACGAGTCGATGGGTTTCACTGCCGCCGGCGTGTGGCGCCAGTGCGGTTACAAGCTGGGGCAATGGTGGGATGTGGGCGTATGGCAGAAGGAGCTGCAGCCTGCGGCGAATCCGCCCATCGCCGTCACGCCGTTTCCCCGGCTTCCGTCGGCGCCATTGCATTCGCTGCTGGAAGACCAGGGCCGAAGCGCTTAGGAGCGGTACCGCCATAAAAAAAGGCGTGCCCGCGATAGCGGGCACGCCTTCATGCATCACGAACGAACCGGCTTACTGGTTGAGCAGCAAATCAACAATCGCTCCGGTGGCGATCGCCACCAGCAGGAAGTCACCGTTGTCGCTGCGCACCCAGTGGTAGCCGCGGGGCGGCGGACGCAGACGGTCGTGACGCCAGTCGGTCACCACGTAACGGGTGCGGTATTCCACCGGCAGGTAGCCACCGCGTCGGTACCAGCCTTCGTGGCGGCCGCGGTCGCGCCAGTTCGAGTAATGACCGTGATCATGGCCGCGATGGTCGTTGTAGCCATGTCGGTCGCGATCGTTGTAGCCATGTCGGTCGCGATCGTGGCCATGGCCGTGACCCCGGCCGTGATCCTGTGCCAGCACGGAGCCGCTGGCCAGCATCAGCCCCACGCCACATGCCACAGAAAGACTCAGCAGCTTTTTCATGTTCATGGTTGCGCCCTTGCGTTGGTTGGAAAGAACCGTCGTGACGACTACGGAAAGACCTGCCTGGCGGTTCGACGCCAACATGGCCGGAGTCACCCCAACGCCGCGTGAATCCCCTGTCGCGACAGGCTTTGATGTTCAGCCTGCAGTCGCAGGCGCCGGTCGGCTACCATGGCGGTTTTTCGGCACTGGTAGCAAGGATTTCCCATGCAGCTCGATCAGGTCAAGGCAATCATCACCGGCGGGGCTTCCGGCCTCGGCCATGCGGTAGCGCAGCATTTCGTCGCCCACGGCGGCCAGGTCGCGCTGTTCGACGTCAACGAGGACAAGGGCCACGCCGCCGCGAAGGAACTGGGTGACGCCGCCTGCTTCTTCCGCACCGACGTCACCTCCGAGGACGGCGTGGCCACCAACGTCGCCGCCGCGCACCACGCGATGGGCGGGCTCAACGTGGTGATCAACTGCGCCGGCATCCTGGGCGCGGGGCGCGTGCTGGGCAAGGAAGGCGCGATGCCGCTGGCCACCTTCTCCGGCACCGTGATGGTGAATCTGGTCGGCAGCTTCAACGTGGCCAAAGCCGGCGCCGCGCTGATGCAGAACAACGAGGCGGGCGAGGACGGCGAGCGCGGCGTGATCATCAACACCGCTTCCGTCGCCGCCTACGAAGGCCAGATCGGCCAGGCCGCCTACTCGGCATCTAAAGGCGGCGTGGTCGGCATGACCCTGCCGATGGCGCGCGAACTGGCCCGCTTCGGCATCCGCGTGGCGACCATCGCCCCGGGCATCTTCTGGACCCCGATGGTCGACGGCATGCCCGAGTCCGTGCGGCAGTCGCTGTCCGCCTCGATCCCGTTCCCGTCGCGCCTGGGCCAGCCCAACGAATACGCCAGCACCGTCGCCTTCATCCTGGGCAATCGCTATATCAATGGCGAGACGATCCGGCTGGATGGCGCGGTGCGGCTGCAACCCAAATAAGCGAGGAGTGAGTGGAGAGGAGTGAGAGAGAACTCGCCTCATGCCGCTTCACCACACGCCTTTGCTCTTCTCTCACTTCTCACTCCTCTGAACTCACTCCTGACTTATGAAAGCTTCCGACGTCAAGAAAGGCAACGTGGTCGAGCACGACGGCACCGTCTACCAGGTGCGTGACATCGAGCGCAGCTCGCCCAGCGCGCGTGGCGGCAACGTCACCTTCCGCTTCACCCTGTATTCGATCCCCGGCGCACGCAAGTTCGATCTCAGCCTGCGTGCCGATGACGAGTTGCGCGAGATGGACCTGGTTCGCCGCGCGGCAAACTTCTCGTACATGGATGGCGACGCGTTCGTCTTCATGGATGCGGAGGATTACACCCAGTACCTGCTCTCGCCCGAACTGGTCGGCGACAACGCCGGCTACATCGTCGAGGACACCGAAGGCTATTACGTGCAGGTGATCGACGACTCGCCGGTCGGCCTGCAGGTGCCCACCAGCATCGTGCTGACCGTGGTCGACACGGCCCCGGAAATGAAGGGCTCCAGCGCCACCAAGCGCAACAAGCCGGCGAAGCTCAACACCGGCATCGAAGTGCAGGTGCCGGAGTACATCAGCAACGACGAGAAGGTGTGGGTGAACACGCTCACCGGCGAGTTCGCCGGGCGCGCCTGAATCCCCTGATGCCGACGAACCGGCGCGGGCCAGGCAGCAGGCTTGCCCTGCTGTTCGCCGCGCTGGTCATCCAGGCGGTTTCCGCGTTGCCCGCCAGTGCGGGCGACGCGGACTGGCCCCGGCCGGTGACGAAGTTCATCGAACGCAGCGAAAGCTGCCTGCATTTCGCAGGCGAGTTCGGCGGTGATGGCTCCGCGCGCGATGTCGAGGTCAATCGCCGGATGGACGAGCTGCGCTGCAACGCATTGCCGCACGAGCTCAAGACACTGCGCAAGCGCTACCGCAACGATCCACGCGTCAGCGAGCGGCTGGGCGCCTTCGACGAAGACGGCATGCCAGCGGACGCCGGCACGGACGACTGAGCGGCTGCCCGCCACGACCTGCGCCCGCGTAGTGCAGAATCAACCTTCCGACGTCACCGCGACCCGATATCCATGCCCTCCAGCGGTTATTCGCTACGCGCCCACGCGATCGAAAGCCTGACCGTCATCAAGCGGCCGGACGTGCCGTGGCGGGTGGTGGTGCGCAATACCGCGGCGGTGGTGCTGCCGCTGGCCGTGGGCATGGCCACCGGCTATCCGCAGATCGGCCTGGGCGTGGCCGCCGGTGCGCTGGACACGATGTTCTCCGACCAGCCGGGGCCGTATCGCCAGCGCATGCGCCAGCTGCTGCTGGCGTCGCTGGCGGCCGGGCTCGCCGCGCTGGTCGGCTTCCTGATCGGTGGCCAGCTGCTGCCCATCCTGATCGCCACGGCCGCCTGCGGCTTTTTTGGCGGGTTGCTGGTGGTGTTCGGCACCGATACCGCGCGGGTCGGCATGACCAGCATGATCCTGCTGGTGATCACCGCCTCCACGCCGACCTCGCTGGAGCACGCCTTTGGCGGCGCCGCCCTGATCT
Source organism: Rhodanobacter sp. FDAARGOS 1247 (assembly GCF_016889805.1). Classification (NCBI taxonomy): domain Bacteria; kingdom Pseudomonadati; phylum Pseudomonadota; class Gammaproteobacteria; order Lysobacterales; family Rhodanobacteraceae; genus Rhodanobacter; species Rhodanobacter sp. FDAARGOS 1247. The sequence continues at coordinate 1,384,385 of NZ_CP069535.1, read as the reverse complement.
TCGCCGGTGGCCTGCTGCTGACCTCGTTTTCGCTGGCCGCATGGCCGCTGCAGCGCTACTGGCCGGAGCGTCTGGCACTGGCCAATGTCTACAGCGGACTTGCCGCGCTGGCCCGGCAACAGAACCACGACGATGCCGAGGTGCCGGCGCTGACCGAGGCGATGACCACGCTGCAGCAGACCCTGCTGGGTCGCCACCGCGCGCATGGCCGGGCGATGGAGGCCTTCGGCGTGCTGCTGGAACTGGCCGAGCGGATCCGGCTGGAACTCACCGCGATGATCGAGTTGCATGCCAACCCGGCGATCCACGGCCTGTTCCGCGACGACGCCGCGCGGGTGCTGGCGGCCATTGCCAGCGCGCTGGAACAGGGCGAGTCGCCCGAGCAGGCCGCTCGTGCGCTGCAGACCTTGCGCGCCAGCGAGCACGCGCTGCTCGACGGCGGCGGCACGCTCGACGGACTGGCCGCACACATCCATGCGCTGGCCGGCCAGCTGGCCGCCGCCGTGCGCAACGCCGACTGGGCCGGCAGCCGCGGCGAGCTGCGTGCCAGCGCGGCGGAAACCCGCCTGCCGAAGGCCCTGCGCAGCAGCTCCGCCCTGGCCACCTTGCGCGCCAGCCTCACCCCGCGTTCGGTGGCGTTCCGGCATGCCGTGCGCATGGCGGTCTGCCTCAGCGTCGCCTTGTGGGTCTCGCGCCTGCTGCAGCTGCCGCACGGCTACTGGCTGCCGATGACCGCGGCGATCGTGCTGCGGCCCGACTTCGCCGCCACCTTCAATTTCGGCCTGCTGCGCGTGCTCGGCACCGTGCTGGGCCTGGTGCTGACCACGGTGCTGCTGCACATCACGCCCGACGAACCGTGGGCGCACCTGGCCCTGATGGCGGTGCTGTGCATGGCCTTCCGCTATCTCGCCGGCGCCCACTACGGCATCGCGGTGGCGACGCTGACCGGCACCGTGGTGATCCTGCTGTCGTTCGAGGGAGTCAATCCCGGCCTGGCGGTGTCGGACCGGGTGATCAACACTGCCCTGGGTTGCGGCATGGCCTTGCTCGCCTACGTGGCGTGGCCGACCTGGGAGCGCGGTCGCGCCCGTGCTGCGCTGGCGGTGATGCTGGATGCCTATGCCAGCTACCTGCACGCGTTGGCGCAACCCGCGCAGACTGCCGCCCATCGCGACACGCGCACCGCGGCGCGCACCGCCCGCACCAACGCGCAGGCCTCGATCGACCGCATGCGCACCGAACCGGCCACGCCGCCCGAACTGCTGGCACTGGCTCGCGCGCTGTTCGCCAACGGCAACCGGCTGGCGCGCACCGCGATGACGCTGGAGGCCACCCTCGACGATCTCCCCCCCCTGGACCAGGCGGCCCTGGGCCGCTTCGTCGAACAGGCGGCCGGAAGCCTGCAAATTCTCGCCAGCGCACTGCGCGAACAGCGTGCGGCCGATGCCCTGCCCGACCTGCGCGCCATGCAGCGCGCCCTGGTCGGTTCGGTACGGGAAAGCGACGACCGCGTCGCCGCCGACCTGCTGGCGCGGATCAGCGACCGCCTGGTGGACAACATCAACACCCTGGCCCACGTGATGAACCGCAGCCGCTCCGACAGCGTGCCGGCTCCGTAAACCATCCCGCCGCACGCCTCCGCACTGCGGCGCGACGCCGCGGCGCGGAGGTTTTACACTGCGCGGATGCTCAAGATCGATACCCACGCGCACATCCTGCCCCGCGACTGGCCGAACCTGGCCGCCAAGTACGGCGACGACCGCTTTCCGGTGATGACCCATACCGACGGGCGACACCGCATCTACAAGGACAGCCGCTTCTTCCGCGAAGTGTGGGATTCGGCCTTCGACCCGCAGACCCGCATCGACGACTACGCCCGCTTCGGCGTCGACGTGCAGGTGATCTCCACCGTGCCGGTGCTGTTTTCGTACTGGGCACCGGGCCACCAGGCGCTGGAACTGCATCGCCATCTGAACAACCACATGGCCGGGCTGTGCCGCGACTACCCGCGCCATTACGCCGGCATCGGCACGGTGCCGCTGCAGGCCCCGGACCTGGCCATCCGCGAACTGGAGCGCTGCATCGACGAGCTGGGCCTGCAGGGCGTGCAGATCGGCTCGCACTGTGGCGACTGGAACCTGGACGCGCCCGAGCTGTTCCCCTTCTTCGAGGCCGCCGCCGACCTCGGCGCGGCGATCCTGGTGCATCCGTGGGACATGATGGGCATGGCCAGCATGCCGAAATACTGGATGCCGTGGCTGGTCGGCATGCCGGCCGAGCAATCGCGCGCCGCCTGCTGCCTGGCCTTCGGCGGCGTGCTGGAACGCCTGCCGAAACTGCGCGTGATGCTGGCCCACGGCGGCGGCAGTTTCCCTTCGACCATCGGCCGCATCGAGCACGGCTTCAAGATGCGCCCGGACCTGGTCGCCACCGACAATCCGCGCAACCCCCGCGAATACCTCAAACGTTTCTATTTCGACTCCTGCGTGCACGACGATCAGGCGCTGCGCTATCTGCTGGATGTGACCGGTGCACACCAGGTGATGCTGGGCACCGACTATCCTTTCCCGCTGGGGGAGCAGGAACCCGGCAGCGGCATCGAGGCGCTGGGCCTGGACGACACCGACCGCGCGCGGCTGTTCCACGGCACCGCGCTGGAATGGCTGGGCCTGCCTCTCCATCGCTTCGCTCCCGATTCCCTTTCGAAGGCATCCGCATGAACCTCCTGCGCAGCACCACCCTCGCCATCGCGTTCGCCGCCACCCTGCTTGCCACGGGCGTGCACGCCACCGACGTCAGCATGGCCGACGGCACCGTCACCTTCAGCACGCCCGACAGCTGGCTGGGCATCATGGAAACCCAGGGCGACCCCGAAGCCCACGTGTTCCAGGTGCCCGACCCCTCGCCCACCGGCAAGATCAGCCTCGCCCGCGTCACCGTCACGGTGAAGCAGGTCACCGACGTCAACAGCTTCAACCAGTACCGCAGCGAAGCCACCGCCAAGGCGATGGCGCTGCCCGGTTACAAGGTCGCCGACACGCCGCCCGGTCCCAACAGCAACATCTACACCGCGCAGGAAAACGGCACCGCCTTCAGCTACACCGAGCACTACTGGTTCAAGAACGGCCACGCCATCCAGCTGCGCTGCATGCGCCCCAGCGAAACCCAGGCCGGCGCCGCCTGGAAAGCCGATTTCGACAAGGGCTGCGCCGCCCTCGCCGCGCAATTGAAGTAACTCGTACCGCTCCCTCCCCTGCAACGCAGGGGAGGGTTGGGGTGGGGTCGCTCTGGCTCCTCGCCTCACCCGACCTCCCCTGAAAGCAGCCGGAGGCTCCGACTCCAAGAGAATCCCGATGTCCGTCACGTTCGAAGCCACCCACGACTGGGCCAACGCCCGCGACGCCGCCGATCCTCTGCGCGCGTTCCGCGACGAGTTCCTGATCCCGCCGCACGAAGGCCACGAAAGCGTGTACTTCTGCGGCAACTCGCTGGGCCTGCAGCCGCGCGCGGTGCGCGAAGCGGTCAACGCGGAACTGGACTACTGGGGCGAACTCGGTGTCGAAGGCCACTTCAAGGGCCGCCTGCCGTGGATGGACTACCACGAGTTCGTGCGCGACGACCTCGCTGCCGTGGTCGGCGCGCTACCCGTCGAAGTGGTGGCGATGAACACCCTGGGCGTGAACCTGCACCTGATGATGGTCAGCTTCTACCGCCCCACCGCCGCGCGCCCGGCGATCCTGATCGAGGGCGGCGCGTTTCCCACCGACCGTTACGCGGTGGAATCGCAGATCCGCTTCCACGGCTTCGACCCGGCCACCGCGCTGATCGAGCTGCAGCCCGACGAAGCCAACGGCACCACCTCGCTCGCCGCGATCGAACGCGCGCTGGCCGAACACGGCTCGCGCATCGCCCTGGTGATGCTGCCCGGCGTGCAATACCGCACCGGCCAGGCGTTCGACATCGAGGTGATCACTGCACTGGGGCACAAGCATGGTTGCGTCGTCGGCTTCGACCTCGCCCACGCCGTCGGCAACCTGCCGCTGCAGTTGCACGACAGCGGCGCCGACTTCGCGATCTGGTGCAGTTACAAATATCTCAACAGCGGCCCCGGCGCCGTCGGCGGCGCCTTCGTGCATGAACGCCACGCCACCGCCGTGCTGCCGCGCTTCGCCGGCTGGTGGGGTCACGACAAGACCACTCGTTTCCAGATGGGCCCCGAGTTCCAGCCCACCGCCGGCGCCGATGGCTGGCAGCTCTCCAACCCGCCGATCCTCGCGCTGGCCCCGCTGCGCGTGTCGCTGCAGATCTTCCGCCGCGCCGGCATCGGCATGCTGCGCGAGAAATCCCTGCAGCTCACCGGTTATCTCGAATGGCTGGTGCAGACCCGGCTCGGTAACGTGCTGCAGGTGGTGACGCCCGCCGCTCCCGCCCGCCGCGGCGCCCAACTGTCGATCCGCGTGATCGGCGGCCGCGAGCGCGGCCGCGCCCTGTTCGAATACCTGATGGCCAACGGCATCATCGGCGACTGGCGCGAACCCGACGTCATCCGCATCTCCCCCGCGCCGCTGTACAACCGGTTTGCGGATTGCCTGGCGTTTGCGGAGGCAGTGCGGGCGTGGAGTCAAGGCTGACCGATCTGACACATTCATCGCCCATGCTCGCTTTCCACCCGAAGCGGACATGGGGCCGGGCGATCAGGGCTCGTTATCGAGAGTGAGGCAAGGGTGACTCCCGAGCGATGGCGGCCTCGTCATGCCAGGGACGCAAATCTTCCGCGGACTGTGAGCGCTGCGGCTTTCTGCATGGCCGGACACCCGCGCAGGCTACTTTCAGCGGACAGCTATGTTGTTCGGATCAAACAGGCATTTTGGTGACGCGCTGCGTCGTGCGTTTGGGCGCACTGGCACATCTCCCTAGTCGGGCTCCCAGGGATCGAGTTCACCGTTGGTATCAAACGCGCCATCGTCGTATTCATCCAGCAGCAAAACCGATCGGTCTGCGAGCCACTTCTTGCGCTGATGCGGAGGCATGCCTTCGAGGTGATCCGAGAAATCTTCATCGAAAATCACCTCCGGCCCTTTGTGGAGCCGAATGATCGGATCGGCTATATCGGCTGTCACTGCCACGCGTTTCCTGGCCATGCTGCAGGTCTCGACGGATGGTTCATCGCTAGTTGCCGGAAGACGCATCCTGCAACCTCGCTTCGAGCCGGGCAATCGTTTCGAGCAAACGTTCGCGTTCTTCCTCATGGGAAGTAGCCAGCATGGCGCGTGCGTGCGCTGTGGCCCGTATCCAAAGCATCGCGGCGATTTGCTGGACCTCCGGCGGTGGCGTCCAGGGATCGGCCGCTGGGGCGATGATGCGCCGCCCCAGGTCCTCCCACCAGACGTCCAGAAATCCGGCGATGACGTCATGCGAGCCCGTGCCGACCAACGCCCGTACACGGTCGGGGCTCGGGCGTTCGCCAGCGACGAGCAGCATGTCTGCCGCCTCGGCAACGGCAGCCGGAGTCACCCCGGAATGCTCATGTCGGCCCTTCACCTTTGGCGCGCCTTTGCATTGAGCTCATCCACGGTGAAGATCGCCTCGGGAACGGCTTCCAGATGCGCACGACCGATGGGTTCTCCATTGCCGTCAGACAGGCCATACGTATGCTCCCGCATTTTCTCCAGCGCGCGGTCGACGGCCGCGATCCGATCCAGGTCGTGCGCCAACAGCGCCTCGTCATTGGCCTGCTGTTCGAGGCGGTTGCCATCGTCAACGGCATCCTGGGGCTCGTCACCGGCGGCCATCTGCAAGGTGTCTTCCTCGGCACCGGCTGCGTCTCCACCGGCAATGAGCTGCGCCCGCAGTTTGAGCAGCCGCCCGCGCTGGCGCGCAATGAAGGTTTCATCGAGGTTTTCATCAATAGGCTGTTTCATGGTTGCTTCCGATTGGCATGGTCGTGAGTGGCCCGAACCTGATTCTTCCGTTGCAGGTGGCGACGGGCCATGTATCGCGGGTTCCATCCCTTTGAAGCCGGCGGCGAGAGTGTTGGAAAACATCAAGGCGAAAGGCCGGAACGCCCGGTTGTCGGCCATGGCGGCATGAGTTGCTGTTCAGGGGAAACGGAGGCGCTGCATGTCGATCATCCGCTTCCAAGGTCATACGGGCCTCCGCGCCGGATGGCGGCCTGGTACGCCGGCCGGCGCTGGAATCGGCGGACCCATGCTTCGAGATTCGGGAACCGGCTCGTGTCGGTCCGGATCGCCGCCAGTTCACCGATGAAGCTCATCTGCACGTCCGCCGCGGAGAACGCGTTTCCCACGAGGTAGTCGCGCTCCTCCAGGCTCTGGTCGATGTAGCGCAAATGAGTGTCCAGCTCGATGTCGACGTGCTGCTTGAGCGGGCGCCACATGTTGCCCAAGTGCGAGACCAGTCCCTTCATGATCAAGGGTAGTGCTGCCGACGCTTCGGCGTAGTGGAGCCACTGCACATACTGGTCGTAGAGCCAGCTGTCCGGCGACGGCGCGAGCCTGCCTTCGCCGTGGCGGCGGACGATGTAATCGACGATCGCGCCCGACTCGGCCACGGTGCGGCCGTCGTCGGTGATCACCGGGGACTTCCCCAGTGGATGGATCGCCTTCAATGCCTCCGGAGCCAGATGACTCCTGCCTTCGCGCTCGTATAACCTGATCTCGTAGGGCACATCCAGTTCTTCCAGAAGCCAGAGGATGCGCTGGGATCTCGAATGGCTGAGATGATGAACGACGAGCATGGGTCAGACGGTGGCGACTTCGTCGCAGGCCTGTTCCATGGCGCGCATGTAAGTCTCGTCCCCGGCGCGTCGACCGGTGGCGATGGCCGTCTGACTATGGGTCGAGACGATGTCCGCGCCTGCGCCCAATGTCCGGCTCACCGGGCAGCGGTCCGCCGCGGCGAGCAACTGTTTCATCTCGTCTTCGGTGACCGCTGCATCGATGAAAATCGAGCGTTCGAACACGTCGCGTCGCGATCCGGGATCGCGCTGGTGCGTGATCACGACCTGCACGTGGGACACGGCGATCGACTTGCGCCGGGCATAGAGCTTCACGGTCATGACCGTGCATGCGCCGAGCGCGGCACTGAGCAGATCGAACGGCCCCGGGCCGGAAGCCAGGCCGCCCGAAGCGATCGGTTCGTCGGAAAGAAACGACGTTCCCTGGGCGCGCACTTCCACCTGGAACAGTCCGAGCCCCGTATCTTCGATGATCACTGGATGTCTGGTCATGCAAACGACCTCGATTGGCCTGGGGAAGTCATGCTGGATAGTCGCCAACGAGCGTTGTCGAAGAGCCGCCGGAAGTCGGGTCCGCTTCTTGCCGGGCTCGCCTGCGATACGCCGTCGGATCCTCGCCGTAGCGCTGGCGGAATCGCGAACTGAAATGGCTGCGGCTGGCGAAACCCACGGCCGTCGCGATCGATGCAATGGAAGTCTCGGTCGCTGCAATCAGGTCACGCGCCTTGGCCAGGCGCGCACGCGCCACGAATTCGATCGGTGTCGCGCCCGTGGTTTCCACGAAGGCCTTCGCGAAGGCGGACCGGCTCATGCAGGCAGCTTTGGCCAACGAGGCCACGGTATGCATCGCCGACGGCTGCGAGAGGATGGCGATGACCGACCGGCCCACGCCGGGCTTCAGCAGGATCGACGGCGAACCGCCGGGGTTGTGCAATTGATCGAGATCGTGGCGCAGCAGTTCGACCAGACAGGCCTTCATCAGGGTGTTGGCGAGAGTCTGGGAGCCGGCCGTGCGGAACCGGCTTTCGTCGAGCATGGTTTCAAATGCGCTTCGGACAAACGCATCGTTCTCGGGTCTGGCGCTTATCGGCTGCACCAGGCCGTCGAACGCGTCGAAATCGTTCGCAAAGCCGATCTGGATCCGCCCGCACAATACGCGGATATCGTGTTCATCGCCCTCGAACGCGTCGACGTACATGAGGTTGTGTATCCCCATGTGGATGACGTCCTGGGCGTTGTACGTCCGGTTGACGGTTTCCTGGCCCGTCAGCGTACGCGCCAGGTTCTTGGGCAGCAGGACGACACTGCCGGCCGGCGACACCAGCGGCTCGTTGCCGTCGACGCGCAGATGCAACGTGCCCTTGAGCACGTACATGATCTTCAGGTCGGAAATGGCCGGAATGACGAGTGCCGCATCCCGGGCGATCCGGCATATCGCGAACGCCTCGGCGCGGACGTCCATGGAATCGAGGATCCGTTCCGCCAGCGCCGCTGGTGGGCAGGACGATGCCGACGCGGTCGAGTCCCGCCTGAACAATTGGTCGAAATCGGAGCTTCTCATGGGAGTGCCATCATGTCGTGGGTTTCATCGAGTTCCATCGGGCTGCCGCCAACCAGGGCACGACGCGGCGCCCTTGCCGCGCCAGGGAAGAGGGTGCTCCAAGGCGTACAACCACACCCTCGCCGCAGATGTCTCCTTCGACATGGAGGCCGAGTTCTCACGGGCGGACGCGGATGATCGTCTTCCCATGGAGCCGCTCGGTCGCGTTGAAGGTCGCAACGGCGTTGTCGAGGGTTGAGATTTTGCCGATGTTCGTCCGCAACCGCCCGTCTCGCACCCGCTGGACGATCTCACCAAGCTGGACACGATCGGACTCGACCACGAAGTCGACTGCCAGACCATCGGCCGGGCGTGCTTCGGGCGGCCCGACGACGGTCACCAGCACCCCTCCGGCCCGGATCAGGCGTGCGGACCGTTTCTGGATGTCGCCGCCGATGACATCGAACACCAGATCGACCCCGCCGATGTCTTCCAGGGTGTCGTTTTCGAGGTCGACGAATTCGTTCGCGCCGAAGTCGAGCGCCTTCTGACGGTCGGCCGCGCGTCCGGTGCCGATGACGTAGGCGCCGGCCTCTCGTGCGAGCTGCGTCACCATCGACCCGACCGCACCGGCCGCGCCGTGCGCGATGACGCTCTGCCCTGCCCGAAGGCGACCGTGCTCGAACAGTCCCTGCCACGCGGTCAGGCCCGAGATCGGCAGGCTCGCGCCCACCGAGAAATCGACGTCGCCCGGCAGCGGTGCGAGGTTGCGCGCCTCCATGGCCACGTACTCCGCCAGGGTGCCGTCGCGATACCAGTCCGCGAGGCCGAACACCCGTTGTCCCACCGACAGACCCGTCGTGCCATAGCCGAGGGCGGTGACCACGCCGGCCAGCTCGTGGCCGGGGATCGATGGCGTCCGGTCATGGTCGCGGCGATCGGTCCAGGTCGAGGGCCAGGTCAACTCGGTCCCGACGAAACCCGATGCATGGATCTCGACGACGACGTCGTTGATCGCTGCCTGCGGCTCGGGCCGATCCACCAGTTTCATCCCGGCCGTTCCCGCCGCCTGGTCCACCACCACGATCGCTTTCATTGGATGCCTCCTCGGTCATTTGTCTCTTTGATGGAAACGTTGAGGGGTGGAAAACCTGACGTCTGATTCGGAAACCGGACAGCTCGACACCCACATGAGGCTGACCGAATAGCCTTCCGCCGCGTTCGGAAAGAGGATGCCCCCAAGCGCGATACCGCACCATCAAGACGGACGTCTCCCTCGGCAACCAGCCTCAAGGAGCGACCGTTGTATCCGCGATGCAGGAACCGAAGGGAGCGCGCTCGAAACGAAGTGCTGCGCATATATGGCGCAGACCTGAAAGTCATCGAGCAGGCAGGCGAAGATATTCGACATGGGTAGTCTCGCGTGGCGTCGGCCGCCAGGCAACCCGACGCGATCGCACGCGCGTGCGGCTTCGTCCAATGACCGTGCGCCCTCGTCCAAAGTTGCGTGCGAGACACCGAAGGTCGCTGGCAACAGGCCATCATGCCAACCACACTGTGGGTGTTCTTCGCCAGCACGCACGCGCTCCGATGAGCGCCGCCCACGGCAGGTTCCCATGTCAGAGACTCGATGAGGAGAAAGGCCATGAATGAGCCAAAGGGTGATCGGCGGAAGTTCCTCGCGCGAGCGGGCGTTGCGACACTCAGCGTCGGTGCCGCGAGCCTGTTCGCCGGCAGAGCGATGTCGACCACGACGATTCGTCCGAACGACGTCGGCATCATCCAGACCGCGCTTGCCCTCGAACACGAAGGCATCGCCGCCTACCGCCTCGCGGGCAAGAGCGGACTGCTTTCGCCTGCAACGCTCAAGCTCGCGCTCGTCTTCATGGGGCACCATCAGGCGCATCGCGATTCGTTGGCGAAACTCGTCGCAACGGCCGGCGGCAAGCCCGTCGAGCCAAGGACGGACACCCAGTACATCGCCGAGCTCAAGCTTGGTTCGCTCAAGTACGAGGCCGATGTCGTCGCGCTGGCGACCATGCTCGAGCGCGGCGCCGCCAGTGCGTATATCGGCCAGATCAGGGCGCTCAAGGATCCCAAACTCGCGAAATTGTTCGCGTCGATTTCCGCCGACGAGGCCATCCATTGGACCACGCTCAACAACGCGGCGGGGACGCCGATTCCGGCGACGGCTTACGTATTCGGTTGAGCAGTCGGGACATGAGGGTATCGCTGTTTCGCACATCGATCCGATCGGGCAGCCTGCTGTTTGCCGGCTTGCTGAGCATGGCCGCCTGGGCTGGAAAAGCGCCGGATGATGTTGCCGCCGGGCAGACGCTCTACCTGAACACCTGTGGTGGATGCCACTCGGTGGATACGGATCGCATCGGCCCGCGCCACCGCAACGTCGTCGGAAGGGCGGTGGCCAGCGTCCAGGGATACGACTACTCGCCCGCCTTGAAGAAACTCGGCGGCATCTGGACACCGGCCAGACTCGACCAGTGGCTGAGCGGCACGCAGAACATGGCGCCCGGCAGCAAGATGTATATCGAACTGGACGATCCCGACGTACGCCGATCGATCATCACCTACCTGCAATCCGTTTCTCTCCGCGCGCCGAAGAATTCGCGCACGGCCAGCCCGTCGAGGCACTGGAGAAAACGACAATGAATCACCATGTCGAACGGGTAGCCTGAAACCCGCGAAATTCGACCATCAGGAATTCCCCATGCAGCATTTCCCGCAACCCGTTTTCGTCGCCGCCGGACTCCGCACGCCCTTCGGGCGTGGCGGCGGTGCGCTCGCCAATTACGACGCGATCAGCCTGTCGGTGCCGGTCGTGAAAGCGATGGCGGCGCGCGCCGAGCCGGACCTGGTCGTTTGGGGGTCGGTGATCCCGAACCTCGGCTGGAGCAACATCGCGCGGGAAATCTGGCTCGATGCGGGACTCAATCCCAACGTCCCCGCCTTCTCCGTCGTGCTGGCCTGCTCGACCAGCATGACCGCCGCGTTCGCGGCGGCAGGGATGCTCGGCGGGGGCATCGACCTGGCCATGGTCGGTGGCGGCGAAGTCATGAGCCGCCCGCCGATCGCACTGACGGCCGAAGCATCGAAACGCCTGACCGACCTGTTCGGCAGCGATCCCTCCGCGGCGCTGGCCGCCCTGCAGGCGCTGACACCGCAGGACTATGTGCTGCCGACCAAGGGCTGGGCCAACCGCATTACCGGGCGCACCATGGGTGACCACATGGAGGAGACCGCCAAGGCGTGGCAGATCAGCCGCCAGGCGCAGGACGACTGGGCGTTGCTGAGCCATCAGCGTGCGGTGGCGGGCTGGAACAGCGGCTTCTTCGACGACCTGGTCATCAAGCTCCCGGAACTCGAACGCGATTCGAATCCGCGCGCCGATACCTCGGCCGAAAAGCTCGCGGCGCTCAAACCCGCGTTCGACCGGACGAGCGGCCAGGGCAGCCTGACTGCCGGCAACTCCTCGCCGATCACCGACGGCGCCGCCGGCTGCTGGATCGCGAACGAGGCAGGACTCGCTCGGCTGCCGGACGGCACCCCGCATTTGCGCCTGGTCGACTACGAAGTGGCGGCGGTCGACCACCATACGGAAGGCCTGCTGATGGCGCCGTCCTACGCGATCCCGCGGCTGCTTGCGCGCAATGGTCTGCGCTATGCGGACATCGACCTGTGGGAAATCCACGAGGCGTTCGCGGCCCAGGTGCTGGCGAACGTCGCGGCGATCGAGCGACCCGACTGGGTGCGCACCAAGACCGGCGTGCAGGCCGAGTTCGGGACCTTTCCGTGGGAGCGCGTGAATCCCAATGGCGGGTCGGTCGCGATCGGCCATCCGTTCGGGGCGACCGGTGCACGCGACCTGAGCCAGGCGGTGAAGGAACTGTGGTCGCATCCCGTGGGTTCGCGCGCCATCGTCAGCGTCTGTGCCGACGGCGGACAGGGAACGGTGACCTTGCTTGAACGGGTCTGACAGACAGGCCGCAATCGTCCCGGTCGTCGACCCGACAACGTAACGAACAGTGCTGACGAAACGAATTATCTGGTGAACTCGATGATGATCCAGCCAGGATCGAAGGAGGACTGATGGACTACCACAAGAACCCCGAGGCGATCGCCAAGCTGACGCCCGAGCAATTCCGTGTCACCCAGGAGAGCGCGACGGAGCGCCCGGGAACCGGCGCGTATCTCGACAACAAGGAACCAGGCATCTACGTGGACGTGGTGTCCGGCGAGCCGCTGTTCGCGTCGTCCGACAAGTTCGAGTCCGGCTGCGGCTGGCCGAGCTTCACCAAGCCGATCGAACCCGCACACGTCAACGAACTGCGCGATACCACCTACGGCATGATCCGGACCGAAGTGCGTTCGGCGCACGGCGACAGCCATCTCGGCCATGTCTTTCCGGACGGTCCGCGCGACAGGGGCGGCTTGCGCTACTGCATCAATTCGGCCTCGCTGCGTTTCGTGCCCCGTGCCGAGATGGAAGCACAAGGCTATGGCGCCTATCTCGATCAAGTGGAGGACATCCAGTGACTACCGAACGCGCTGTACTCGCCGGCGGCTGCTTCTGGGGCATGCAGGACCTGATCCGCAAGCTCCCCGGGGTCGTGTCGACCCGCGTCGGCTACACCGGTGGCAACGTGCCGCACGCCACCTATCGCCACCACGGCAGCCACGCCGAGGCCATCGAGATCAACTTCGATCCTGCGCAGACCACCTACCGCCGCCTGCTCGAGTTCTTTTTCCAGATCCACGATCCGACCACGCTCGACCGCCAGGGAAACGACCGCGGCAGCAGCTATCGCTCGGCCATTTTTTTCACCAGCGACGAACAGAAGGCTGTCGCCTTGGACACGATCGCCGACGTCGAGGCTTCGGGCCTGTGGCCCGGAAAGGTGGTGACCGAAATCGCGCCGGCCGGCGATTTCTGGGAAGCGGAGCCCGAGCATCAGGACTACCTCGAGCGGATCCCGCACGGCTATACCTGCCATTTCGTGAGGCCGGACTGGGTACTGCCTCGCCGTGCGGAGGCGAAGGCCTAGCCGGCGCTTCGGTGCGCGTTCGTCCCGTTCCGGACTTTCGGATCGCACGTAACCGAAGGAGGCACATGGGCCTGAAGGAACATCGAGCATGAGCATCGTCGCGTCTATTCATGGCGGGCAGGACGCGCCAGCCTGGAGTCCGTGGGATGGCACGGCGCCTTGCCTGCCCGGGCGCGCTTTTGCCTGGATCGACGTGGTCGATGCGTGCGGCGAGGAAATCGCGGCGCTCCAGCGCGTGTTCGGCCTGCATGAGCTCGCCGTCGAGGATTCGATGAGCGACGCGCAGGTCGCCAAGCTCGACCTGTACGCGGATCACGTCTTCATCATCGCGAAGGCGGCCGAGCTGGGCGCCAGCGAAATCCAGTATGCCGACGTGGGCATTTTCCTGGCCGAACAGCGGGTCATCACGGTCTGCCGGATGGAAAGCACGTTCGGCCACCAGCTGCGGGAAGGCATTCACCGGATCACGCAGCGCAACGTGAAGGAGCCGGAGTTCGTGGTGCACGAGGTGCTCGATCTCATCGTGGACGACTACTTCCCCGTGGTGCAGATGATCGCCGACGAAATCCTGCTTATGGAAAAGCGGCTTCTGTGCGACTCGCTCGGCAGTACGGAGATCGCGCGCATTTTCCAGCTCAGGCGCGAGGCGATCCACTTCCAGCATGCCATCACCCGGATGATGGAGGTATGCAACAAGCTGTCGACGCTCGACGTGCCTTGTATTTCCAGCGCCTCCAAGCCGTATTTCCGGGATGTCCTGGACAACCTCGTGCGCATCGAGGCCATGACGACGGGGCTCATCGATGTCATCCGCACGGCGCTGGAAGCCAGCAGCCTGCTCGAGCAGCAACGGCAGTCGGCCATCACCCGGCAGCTCGCCGCCTGGGCGGGCATTCTCGGCGTTCCCACCGCGATCGCGGGCGTCTACGGGATGAATTTCGCCAACCTGCCCGGGACGCACACCGGCTGGGGCTATCTCGTCGTCCTGGGCGTCATGGGCTCGATTTGTGTGTGGCTCTACTGGCGTTTCCGCAGGCTCGGATGGCTGCCATAGCCCGCTTTTTTTGCGCTTCATCACCCGGGCAGGAAAGACATCCGCCTCCTCGCTGACTACCGACGGTCGACCAGCGTCGACCTTGAGACTGACATGAATCTTGTTTGCGCCACACGCGATCCGGCATTGAACACGGCCACCAAGGCCGACCCGGCCTTTCTCGCCGAAGTGCTCGCCGGCCTGTCCGCCCGGCAGAAAGTCGTGCCGGCGCGATGGCTCTACGACCATCGGGGCTCCGAGCTTTTCGAAGCCATCACGACGTTGCCGGAGTACCACCCGACGCGGACGGAACATTCCATCCTGGAACGGCACGCGAAGGACATTGCCGAAAGGGTGGGCCGTGGCCGGGTGGTGATCGAATTCGGTTCGGGTTCTTCGACGAAGACGCCCTTGCTGCTCTCGGCCATCGAGCCGGAAGCGTATGTACCGATCGACGTCTCCGGGGAATTTCTCCACGAATCCCTGCAGGTACTCTCGCGCTCGTTCCCGGGCCTGCCGATACATCCCGTCGTCGGCGACTTCACCAAGCCGATGCAGCTTCCCCGGCTGGGACACTCGCCGCGGCTGGGATTCTTCCCCGGCTCGACCATCGGCAACTTCGTGGCTCCCGAGGCGGTGGATCTGCTGCGGACAATGGCCACCACGCTCGGAGATGCCGCGCAGCTGCTGATCGGCGTGGATCGGATAAAGGACCCGCAGGTCCTCGTTCCCGCGTATGACGATGCCGCCGGCGTGACGGCGCAGTTCAACCTGAATCTGCTCGACCGGATCAACCGCGAGCTGAGCGGAACGATTCCGGTCGGCGCGTTTCGCCATCGCGCGATCTGGAATGACGACGAGGCGCGCATCGAGATGCATCTGCTGGCAACGCGCGACCTGGGCTTCGAAGTCGCGGACCACCTGTTCCGCATGCGTGCAGGGGAAACGATCCATACCGAGAACAGCATCAAGTACGGCACGCGCGACGTCCGCGTCCTGTTGCGCGCCGGCGGCTGGACACCGGTCGCGGAATGGACCGACGCGCAGCAACTCTTCAGTGTCGTGCTGGCGGAAGCCACCCCCCGGCGTGTCGGGCCCTGAAGGGCGAATAGCTCTATACCCGGCTCTGCGGATGGCGCACCTGCCCTTCCCCGCGCACCACGAAGCGCTCCACCGTGAGCGCCTCGGCGCCCATCGGGCCGTAGGCATGCAGGCGGGTGGTGGAAATGCCGATCTCGGCGCCGAGGCCCAGTTCGCCACCGTCGCTGAAGCGGGAGGAGGCGTTGACCATCACCACGGCAGAGCGGATCGCCTGCACGAAGCGTTGCGCGACGGCTTCATCGGCGGTGGCGATGACTTCGGTGTGGTCGGAGCCGTAGCGACGGATGTGGGCGATCGCTGCATCGAGATCGTCGACCACGCGCACGGCGAGGATCAGGTCGAGGAATTCGGCGGCGTAGTCGTCGTCAGTCGCGGGCTGGATGTCGGGTAGCAGGGCGCGACTGGCGTCGTCGCCGCGCAGTTCCACGCCCCGTTGGCGCAAGGCCTGCGCCGCGCGCGGCAGGAAGCTGGCGGCGACATCCCGATGAACCAGCAAGGTTTCCAGCGCGTTGCACACGCCGGGACGTGAGGTCTTGCCGTCGATCAGCAGGTTCAAGGCGAGCTCGGGATCGGCGGCGCGATCCACGTACAGATGGCAGACGCCCTTGTAGTGCTTGATCACCGGCACGCGCGCGTGCTCGGCCACGAAGCGGATCAGGCCTTCGCCGCCGCGCGGAATCGCGAGGTCGACGATGTCGACCAGCTGCAGCAATTCCACCATCGTCTCGCGACGCAGATCCTCGACCAGGGTCAGGGCGGCAGCAGGCACGCCGTGCGCTTCCAGGGCGGACTTCAACGCGCCGGCGATCGCGGTGTTGGAATGGATCGCCTCGGAACCACCGCGCAGGATCACCGCGTTGCCCGCCATCAGGCACAGCGCAGCGGCGTCGGCGGTGACGTTGGGGCGCGCCTCGTAGATCATCGCGATCACGCCGAGCGGGATGCGTACGCGCTCGATCGACAGGCCGTTCGGCCGCGTCTCGCGGCGGGTCGTCACGCCGACCGGATCGGGCAGCTCGGCCACCTCGCGCAGTGCGCTGGCGATGCCGGCCACCCGCGTCTCGTCCAGCCGCAGGCGATCGAGCATCGCGCCCTGCACGCCCTTGTCGGCGGCAGCCTGCATGTCGCACGCATTGGCCCGCAGCACGTCGGCGGAGCGCGCTTCCAGTGCGTCGGCCATGTCGCGCAGCAGGGCCCGCTTCGCATCACTGCCCAGCGCGGCGACGACCTGGGCGGCATCGCGACAGGCCAGCGCCTGCTCCCTGATCGTGCTCATGCGCTGATCTCCTGGCCCGGCGCGACCGGGCTGTCCATGGTGATGAGGTCGTCGCGATGCACCACTTCGTCGCCGTAGCTGTAGCCGAGCACCCCGTCGATCTCGCGGCTGTGCCGGCCGGCCAGTCGACGCACCTCGGCGGCGCCGTACTGGCTGATGCCGCGTGCGATGGCGCGGCCGTCGGCATCGACGATCTCGACCAGGTCGCCGCGATGGAACTCGCCCTGCGCATCCAGCACGCCGCCGGGCAACAGCGAGACGCGACCGCCGGCCAGTGCGCGCGCCGCGCCCGCGTGGACGCGAACCCGTCCGCTGGCCGCCGAGGCATGGCGCAACCAGTATTTGCGTGCCTGCATCCGGCTCGACGACGCGGCGATCAGGGTGCCGCGCAGCTGGCCGTCGCGCAGCGCCTGCACGGTGGCCGCCTCGCGACCGCTGAACAGCACGGTGGCAATGCCAGCGGCCGCAGCCTTGGTCGCGGCTTCCAGTTTCGTGCGCATGCCGCCGGTGCCGGCCACGCTGCCGCTGTCGCCGGCCATCGCCAGGATCTGCGGCGTCAGCGCGGCCACATGCGTGATCGGCGTGGCGGCCGGGTCGCGGCGCGGGTCGGCGCTGTACAGCGCATCGACGTCGGAGGCGATCAGCAACAGATCGGCGTCGACCAGCGCCGCCACGATCGCGGCGAGGTTGTCGTTGTCGCCAAGCTTCAGCTCGTCCACCGACACGGTATCGTTCTCGTTGATCACCGGCAGCACGCCAAGCTGCAGCAGCTCGCGCAGCGTGGCGCGTGCGTTGAGGTAACGACGGCGGTTGCGCAGGTCGTCATGGGTCAGCAGCACCTGCGCCACCGGCCGCGCGGACAACGACTGCCACAGCGCGATCATCGGCGCCTGCCCCAGCGCCGCCAGCGCCTGCCGCGCGACCAACCCGTCGCTTTCGCTCGCATGCTGCCGCAACAACGCCCGTCCCGCCGCCACCGCACCGGAAGACACCAGCACCACTTCACGGCGATCGGCATGACTGGCCGCGATGAAACCCGCCAGCGCTTCGGCGTAGCGCGGCGTGAGGCCGCCACCATCGGCGGCAAGCAGGTTGCTGCCCACCTTCAGCACGGCGCGGCGCCACGGCGGCAGAGACTGACTGGTGATTTCCCGCGACGTCTTCATGGCGCGCGATCGCCGGAGGCAGGCAATGCAATAACCGAAGCACCTGTACCCGGGATGCCCTGCAACGATGGCGTTGCATCCGGCTTGGTCTCTTCACCTGCCGGGCGCAGCGCACCGGGCAGATAGCGCTTGAGATCCAGTGCCGGCCGTTCGACGAAGTGCCATGAAAGCACCGCGCAAACCATGACACAGACGGCCGACACCAGCAGACCCAACCAGTACGGGTGATGGATGCCCATCAGCGACAAGGTCAGCTGCTGCAGCATGTACGCGTAGATGTAGATGCCGTAGGAGAAGTCTCCAAAACGGCCGAAACGGCGTATCACCGGGGTGGAAAATGTGCCAAGGCGGATGACCAGCCAGGGTAAAAGCAGGAACAGCGCGGTATAGCCGTGGTCCAGCGCCACCGCTCCGGCGGCAGCCACCACGAGCGCGCCAGTCATCCACGGGCCGCGTTTGCGCCAAATGTCGCGGAAGTGGTAGAGCAGCACGCCGTAGCAGAAGTAACTGCCGTACTCGCAGCCAAAATCCGGCCGAAGGAACCGTGCCTGGGGATTGTGCTGGACGTCGAAGACCAAGAAGATGTAAGCCGCATATCCGATGATCAGCAACAGCAGCAGGTAGCGAAAACGGGGACGCAGCAGACCGCACAGTCCGGCCAGCATGAGAATGCCGTACCAGCGCACTTCGATCGGAATGGTCCACAGCGAGCCATTCACCCCCGGAAACGATACGTGCTCGAATACTCCAGGCAAGAACAGGCGAATGCCAAAATACAGCTGGGAAAAATAGTCCCAGGTGACCGGTGAGCGAAAGTAGTCACCCAGAGGGGTCTGCGTGACCAAAGGTCCCAGCACCAGTGCCGCGACGACCGTGACCACGGCCAACCCCGGCCATACCCTCAGGAAACGCTTGGCGGCGAAACGCAGGACATGCGGGTCCCGGTCCCAGCTTTGCGCCACCAGGTAGCCACTGACCGCGAAAAACACGAGGACGCCCATGGTGCCCAGCGTCAGCAGTCCAAACGGCTGAGGTTCCGGACGCCCGCTCAATGCGGCCTGATGCGCACAGAGCACCGTGGATGCAGCCACCAACCGCACCGCGTCGAAGTTGTTGGATGGGTGCTGACGTGACATGGATCGAGTGTCGCCTCAGTCTGCCACGCGCGCAATCGCGGCGAGTCGCGCGGCCAGTTCGTCCAGCCGAAGATCGGCGGCCGCACCAGGTGACACGCGCTGCGCCAGGCTGCTTTCCGGTGTACGTCCTTCGCCGGCTGATACAGCCGACTCCGCCGCGGCGCGATACGCGTCGCGGAACGGCACGCCGGCGGCGGCCTGCTCGATCGCCACGTCGGTGGCGTACATCGCCGGTTCGATCGCCGCGCGCATGGCCGCTTCGTTCCAGGCGAATCGCGCCAGCAAGTCAGGCACCAGTTCCAGCGCCATCAGGCCGTGGCGCACGCCGTGGAAAATCGAACCCTTGGAGAACTGCAGGTCGCGCTGGTAGCCGGAGGGCAGCGACAGCAGCTGCTCGATCTCGGTGCGCGCGGCAGCCACGCTGGCGTAGCTGGCGCGCAGCAGCTCGATCACGTCGGGGTTGCGCTTGTTCGGCATGATCGAGCTGCCGGTGGTGTACTCGGACGGCAGCTGCACGAAGTTGAATTCGGCGGTGGTGAACAGCGACAGGTCCCAGGCCAGCCGGCGCAGATCGAGCAGCGCGCCGCCGATCGCCTCCAGCACCGCCATCTCGAACTTGCCGCGCGACAACTGGGTGTAGATCGGGCTGACCTGCATGCGGGCGAAGCCCAGCGCCTGCGTGGTGTGTTCACGGTCGAGCTTCAGGTTCACGCCGTAACCCGCGGCGGTACCCAGCGGGTTGGCATCGATCAGCGCCAGTGTCTGCCGGGCGCGCAGGGCATTGTCGATGAAGCCTTCGGCGAAGCCGGCAAACCACATCGCGGTGGACGACACCACCGCGCGCTGCAGGTGGGTGTAACCCGGCAACGGCACGGCCGGTTGCGCGGCGCGATCGAGGCAGACCTCAGCGATGGCGCGGCAATGGTTTTCCAGCGCGACCAGCTTGTCCTTCAGCCACAGCCGCGTGGCGACCAGGATCTGGTCGTTGCGGCTGCGGCCGGTGTGCACGCGGCGACCGGCGTCGCCCAGGCGCTCGGTGAGGCGTGCCTCGATCGCCGAATGGCCGTCTTCGTAACGCTCGTCCAGCACGAAGGCGCCGCCGCTGAAATCCGCAGCCAGCGCATCCAGCTCGCACTTCAGCGCCGCGGCCTCGTCGGCGCTGACCACGCCGATGTTGGCCAGGCCTTCGACGTGCGCCTTGCTGGCGGTGATGTCGTGCAGGAAGAACTCGCGGTCGAGGATCACGTCGTCGCCAGCGAGGAACTTCATGATCTTCGCGTCGATGCGGATATTGGATTTTTGCCAGAGGGGCTGGGTCATGGGGAGGCAGTAGCGAGTTGAGAGGAGTGAGTTGAGAGGAGTGAGAAGTGAGAGAAGAGCAAGAGCAGGATGGGAGCGAGGCGGGGGGAGATGCGAGCTATTTCTCACTCCTCACTTCTTGGCTCCTCTCCACTCACTCCTCCCCACCGGTATCGCGGTGTATTCGTCCACACCGATCGCGCGGTTGATGTTCTGCATGGCTTGCGTGGCGGCGCCTTTCAGCAGGTTGTCCAGCGTGGCCACCACGACTACCCGCTTGCCGTCGGTCGACATCGCGAAGCCGCCGATCTCGGCGTGGTGCTGGTGGGCGATGCGGCTGACCCACGGCGCATCGTCCAGGACGGTGACCAGCCTCTCGCCCGCGTAGGCAGCATGAAAGCGCTGCAGCACTTCCTCGCGCTTCAGCTGACGGCTGAGGTACAGATTGCTGGTGACGGTGAGGCCGCGGAAGTGCGGCGCCACGTGCGGCATGAATTCGACCGGCACGCCGAGCTGAAAGGAAGCCTCCTTCTCGTGCATGTGGCCGGTAAGTGCATACGGCATCAGGTTGTCGCGCAGCTTTTCCGGATCGTTCTTGTCCGACGGCGTGGTGCCCGCGCCGGAGTAGCCGGACACGCCGAAGCATACCGGCGGGGCTGCCAGCAGATCCTTCAGTGGCGCGATGGAAAGCTGCATCGCGGTGGCGTAGCAACCGGGGTTGCTGATGCGCCGCTCGCCCCGCCACTGGTCGCGGGCGAGTTCGGGCAGGCCGTAATACCAGCGCTTGTCGAAGCGATAGTCGGCGGAGAGGTCGAGGATGATCGGATCGACACCAGCCTGGTCGAACGCCTCCACGCAGGCCGCCGCCTTGCCGTTGGGCAGGGCCAGGATCACCACGTCGGCACCGAGCTTCGGCAGGTCCTCGTGTGCCGGCGCGCTGTAACGCAGTTCGCCGCGATACTCGGGCACGTGGGCGTCGACGCGCTGGCCGTCCAGCTCGCGCGAGGAGACAAAGCTCAGCTCCAGCGCCGGGTGCGCCGCGATCAGGCGGATCAGCTCGGTGCCGGTGTGGCCCCGCGCGCCGACGATGCCAATGGTTTTCTTGTCGTGTGTCACCGATCCACTCCTGCGATGCTTCTTTCTCCTCCCCCTGCATGGCAGGGGGAGGTCGGGAGGGGGTGAGGCTTTTGATCTTCACAGCAAGATCAAGAGCGACCCCACCCCAGCCCTCCCCTGCATGCAGGGGAGGGAGTTGGTCTTGCTCAGTCCACCAGTGTCGGCTGGCGCTGCGCGCAATGCGCCACGCAGCGGAAAATCGTGTCGAGGTCCTCGATGCCGTACCAGAACACCTTCCAGCGCGGCTGCTTGATGCAGCCGTCCGACTCGGCGTAGTAGAAGATGTTGACCTGGTTGCCGTGGCGCGAACGCCAGAACAAGCGCGGATTTTCCTCGCGCATCACCTGCCACACCGCCCGGCCCAGGCCTTCGCCCTGGGCGTCATCGAGCACGGCGAACTTGTCCAGGTACGGCAAGCCGTCCTCTTCGGTGAGGATCATCGCGGCGCGGTAGTTCTCGCTGACGTAGATGCGAAGCGGCTTGGTGCGTTCGAAGTAATCCGGCACCAGGGCTCGGCCGAAGCTCGATTCGATCAGCGTGCGCATGCGCGCCAGGTCAATGCCGTCCCACGAGTCGAACGTCAGCACCTTCTCGCCGCGCCGGACCAGGGTGCCGGAACCCTTGTGGGTGAACAGCTCCTTGGCCAGTTCCGCCGGCCGGGTGATCGACACCGATGACGTCAACGGCAAATCGGCCAGCAGGTCGGCGATCTGCTCGATCTTCAGACGCATGCCGCCGTTGATCCACGGCTGCGCCATCAGGTGGTCGAACTCGGTCGACAAGTTGATCGAGTCGATCAGCTTGCCGTGCTCGTCGAGCAGGCCGCCGGTGCCGGTGAGGAACACGATCTTGTACGGCTGCAGCATGCGTACCAGTTCGTTCGCGGCGACGTCGGCGTTGACGTTGAGGATCTGTCCCTCGTCGGTCTCGCCGAGGCTGGCGATCACCGGGATCGAATTCGCGCGCAGGCTGGCCTCGATCGGCGCCAGGTTGATGCTGTCGACCTTGCCGACCATGCCGTAGGTGTCGCGATCCAGGTAGCTGGCCAGGAACACCCCCGACGGCACCGCGGTGGCGCGGGTGTCCATCGACTGCAGCGCTTCCACCAGCTTCAGGTTCTGCTGCATGAACACGCGGCGCACGATGCCCAGCGCCTTCGGCGAGGTCACGCGCAGGCCGTTGATCGTCTGCTTCTCGATGCCGGCAGCGGCCAGCTCCTCATCCAGTTGCGGGCCGGCGCCATGCAGCACGATCGGGGTCAGCCCCACCTGCTGCAGGAAGGTCAGCGACGAGGCGAGGTCGGCCAGCTCGTCGCGCAGCACTGCACCGCCGACCTTGACCACGGCGAAGCGCTTGGCGTCGACCTCGGAGAAGCGCTTGAGGTATTGCTGGATTTCCTTCGCGCTGCCCATGCTCGAAAGCAGGCGCACGATGGTCTTGCGGGTGTGGTTGCCTGTGCTCATGCGATTTTGCTTTCCACGATCCGGTGAATGACCTCTGCGTAATGCTGCAACTGATCCAGCGCGACCCATTCGTCGGCGCTGTGGGCCTGGGCGATGTCGCCGGGGCCGTAGACGAAGGCGGTGTAGCCGGCGGCGGAGAACAGCGCCGCCTCGGTCCAGAAGTCCACCGCGTTGCCCACCGGAATGCCCAGCTCGTCGGCGAGATCGCGGGCGACCAGCCGGTTCGCCTCTGCGTTCGCCGTGTCGCCGGCGGGCAGCGAGGCGCCGCGGAAGGTTTCGGTGAACTCCACCGGCTGCGGCTCGACCAACGTGCGGAAGCGCGCGAGCAACTGGTCCGGGTCCATCGTCGGCAGCGCACGGAAACCGAAGCGCACTTCCGCCGCGGGCGCGATCATGTTCGCCTTGATGCCGCCCTCGACCCGGCCGATGTTGAAGCGCAGGCCGGTGAGTCCGCCGAAGCGCTCGTGCGACTGCGCCGCCACGAAATCCAGTGCCGCATTGCCCCAGCGCATCGCCTGGTGCAGCGCGCTGTCGCTGGGCTGCTGCTCGCCCGAAGCATGGCCGGCGTGGCCCGCGAAGCGCATCAGCACCGACTGGATACCACGATGCGCCAGCACCGCCTCGCCCCTGGTCGGCTCGGCCACGATCACCGCCTCGTAGGCATGCGCATCGCGCAGGAAGCCGGCGATGCAGCGCGGGTCGTTCGCTTCCTCGTCGGTGGAAAACAGCAGCGCCAGCGGGCCGTCGCTGGCATTGGCCACCGCCAGCAACGCGGCCGCCGCACCCTTGATGTCGCAGGCACCGAGGCCGATCGCGCGATCCGCGGTCACCCGCAACGCATGCGGATCGGCCGTCCACGCCGGCGAATCCGGCACCGTGTCCAGATGCACGTTGAACAGGTATTTCGGCTCGCCGCGCACCGCATGCAGCGCCACCGCACCGGCGCCGAAGTCGGTCACCGTGACCACGAAGCCGGGCAGCTGCGCACGCAGGTAGTCGAAGATGCCGCCGGTGTCGATCGCGCGCGGCGGATTGCGCGTGTCGAAACCGACCAGCGCCCGCAGGTGCTCCAGGGTGGCGTCCAGCAGCGCGCTCATCCGCGATTGACCTCGGCCCACAGCGTGCTGCTCATGCCGAACAGCTTGATGAAGCCCTCGGCCTCTTCCACACCCCAGTCGGCCGACTGGGCGTAGGTGGCACCCTTGGCGTTGAGGATGTGCTTCGACTCGACGGCCACCGCGCCGACGCTGCCGCCGTTCGTTTCCAGCGTCACCGTGCCGTTGACGGTGGATTGGCTGGAGGCCAGGAACGCCTCCAGATCGGTCTTCAGCGGGTCGTGGAAGAAGCCTTCGTAGACCAGCTCCACCCACTTGCGCGCCACCTCGGGCTTGAAGCGGTTCTGCTGCTTGCTGAGCACCGCTTCTTCCAGGGCGCGGTGCGCGGTGAGCAGCGCGGTCAGGCCCGGCGCCTCGAAGATGATGCGGCCCTTCAGGCCGATCGTGGTGTCGCCGGTGTAAAGGCCGCGGCCCACGCCGTACTGGGCGAACAGATGGTTCAATTTCGCCAGCATCGCATGCCCGGCGATCTTCTCGCCGTCCAGCGTCACCGCTTCACCGCCCACGAAACCGATCTTCACCCGCAGCGGGTCGGACGGCCATTCGGCACGCGGCTTGCACCAGCCCACCGCGCCAGCGCCGGGCGCCTGCCACTGGTCGATCTCGCCGCCGGACATGGTCAGGCCCAGCAGGTTCTCGTTGATGGTGTAGGCCTGCTGCTTGGCGCGCACGCCGAAGCCGCGCTCTTCCAGGTATTTCTGCTCATAGGCGCGCGTCTGCGTGTGCTCCTTCTGGATCTCGCGGATCGGCGCCACGATCTGGTAGTCGCCCAGCGCCTTCACCGCCAAGTCGAAACGCACCTGGTCGTTGCCCATGCCGGTGCAGCCATGCGCGATCGCCTTGGTGCCCAGCTCGGCGGCGCGCTTCAGCGCGGCCTCGACGATCAGGTAGCGATCGGAGACCAGCAGCGGGTACTGGCCCTGGTAGCCCTCGCCCGCCCACACGAACGGCTTGACGAAGCCGGACCAGATCGCCGGACCGCCATCGACGGTGACGTGGCTGGCCACGCCCAGTTCTTGCGCGCGGGCCTCGATGAAGGCCCGCTCCTCGGCATCCACGCCGCCGGTATCGGCGAACACGGTGTGCACGGCCCAGCCCTGCGCCTGCAGGTAGGGCACGCAGAAGCTGGTGTCGAGGCCGCCGGAGAAGGCGAGGACGATGTCTTTGCTCATGGCTTGCAGATCCTGGATTGATTCAGTCGGATGCGACGACGATGCGCGGCTCGCAGCGCACCGGGAAATTCACGGAGTTGGCGATGAAGCAGGCATGGTGCGCGGCATCGTGAGCGGCCTCGGCCTTGGCCGGATCGCTGGCGGCGCTGATCGTCACCACGGGACGCAGCACTACCTCCACGAAGCGACCGCCGTCGCCTTCGGTGGCCATCGTGCCTTCGGCGGCATCGGTGTAAGCGGTCACCACCACGCCGGCCACGGTGGCCATGTGCAGGTAGGACAGCATGTGGCAGGTGGACAATGCGGTGACCAGCATGTCTTCGGGATTGTGCCGGGTGGCGTCGCCGCGGAAGGTCGGATCGGACGAGCCGGCCAGCTCGGGTTTCCCCGCGATGCGGATCACGTGCTCGCGGCTATAGTTGCGGTAGCCGTCGGTGCCTGTCCCGAGGTTTCCGGTCCACTCCACGTCGACGCGATAGTGATGTTGATGAGTCACGGCGTTGGCTCCTGTTGGGTCATCAGTGCGGCCAGCTCCACGTCGCCATCGCCGTCGCGCTCGCGCAGCCCGGCGATCACGCCGGCGCGATTGCGCGCGGGATGGTTCTGGCTCAACTTGAACTTGCCTTCGATGCGGTCGATGCTGATTTCGAGACCGACGATGGCGCGCAGCGACTTCTCGATGTGGTCTTCCGGCGCATCCGTGATCTTCCATGGCTGTGGTTGGCCCGCCTCATGGTGGTCGGTCAGCGTCTCCAGCAGCCGGCGCAGCCAGGCCGCGTCATCGATCACTTTCAAGCGACCATGCACGTGCACCACCGCGTAGTTCCACGTCGGCACCTCGCGCCCGGTCTCGTGCTTGCTCGGATACCAGTTCGGACTGATGTAGCCGTCCGGACCCTGGAACACCAGCAGCACCTCGGCGCCGTCCTGCTGCGCCAGCTCGTTGCCGCGCGCGACATGGCCATGCAGCACGCCATCGACCAGTTCGAATGGCAAGTGATTGGCCGCCAGCCCGCCGGCCCCGTGGGTCACCACGGTGGCGAACGGATACGCCCGGATCAGCCCGTGCAAGGCCTCGCTCCGCGTTTCCTGGAAATGCTTCGGCGTGTACATGCCGGCTCAGCCCTGCCCGATCAGCGACGCCATCACCGCCTTCTGCACGTGCAGGCGGTTCTCGGCCTCGTCGATGGCGATGCAGTACGGCGCATCCATCACCGCGTCGGTGGCCTTGATGTTCCGGCGCAGCGGCAGGCAGTGGCTGAACAAGCCGTGGTTGGTCAGCGCCATCTTTGCCTCGTCCACCATGAAGTGCCTGTTCGCCTCGCGGATCGGCTTCTCCTTGTCCCACTGGCCGAAGAACGGCAACGCGCCCCAGCTCTTGGCGTAGACCACGTCGGCGCCGGCATAGGCTTCCTCGATGTCGTGGCTGACCTTCAGCGAACCGCCGTTCTGCTCGGCGTTCAGACGGCCAAACGCCATGTAGCGCTCGTCGAGCACGTAGTCGGGCGTGGGGCACAGCAAGGTCACGTCCATGCCCATCTTCGTCGCGATCAGCAGCGCCGAGTTCGCTACCGCGGTGTTCAACGGTTTCGGGTGGTAGGTCCAGGTCAGCACGTACTTCTTCCTGGTGAGGTCGCCCAGGTGCTCCTTCATCGCCAGCGCGTGGGCCAGCTCCTGGCAGGGATGGGTGATGGTTTCCATATTGATCACCGGCACGGTGGCGTACTGGGCGAAGGCCTTGACCACCTTGTCCTGCCGGTCCACCGCCCAGTCCTGGAATTTCGGGAAGGCGCGCACCGCGATCAGGTCGACGTAGCGGCTCAGCACGCGCGCCACCTCGGCGATGTGCTCCTCGGTGTCGCCATCCATCACGCTGCCCACCTCGAACTCGATCGGCCACGCATCCTTGCCCGGCGCCAGCACGATGGCGTGCCCACCCAGCTGGAATGCACCCAGCTCGAAGCTGGTGCGGGTACGCATCGACGGATTGAAGAACAGCAAGGCGATCGACTTGCCGGCCAGTTGCTGGCCACGCGGGGAACGCTTGAACGATGCCGCCTGTTCCAGCAGCGCGTCGATCTCGGTGCGGCTGTAATCCTGGGTGGTGATGAAATGCCGTAGAGCCATGATTTACTCCAATCCAAAACACAAAAAACCCGGCGCAGAGGCCGGGTTTCGTCGTCGATGCACCGTCAAACGCGTGCGACTGCCTACCCGGCCGAGTATCCATACAACGGTCGGCGCGCACGCGACGTCATGCCAGCGGCCGCGCGGGCGCTGGTCAGTACGGTGGCGGTATAGACGGCTGTGGACATGGGGATTCCGGGTGACTGTCGGGCATCATGCCGACAATTTCGCTGCCGTGCAACAAAAAATTCGGGTGTCCCGAAAAGCCACGCCGCCAAGGCTGGCGGCGTTGCTGGTGGAGGTCAGTCGGCCGGGTCGACCCGTACCCGGACGCGCAGGCGCTCGCCGGGGTCGTAGCTCAGGCGCGAGGTGTAGACCTCGCCGCGATAGCGGTATTCCACGTCGTAGCCGATGATCCGGCGCTGTTCGCTGACCGAGCTGACCTCGCGGCACTGGGTCTGGGTGGTTTCGTAGTCGCGGCCACGGTTGGTCCGGTTGCCGATCGCGCCGCCGGCCACGGCGCCGGCCACGGTGGCGGCCTTGCGTCCGTCGCCCTTGCCCACGGTGTTGCCCAGCACGCCGCCGATCACGGCGCCGAGCACGGTTCCCGCGGTGCTGTTGCCGCCTTCGTGGCGCACCACCGGCTGGTCGTAGCATTCCTGGCGCGGCACCTCGGTGCGGGTCACGCCCAGCACCGGGTCGGCGCGCAACACGTCGGCCCAGCCGTAGTGGGCGTTGTCGTCATTGTTGCCATTGTTGGGGTTGGCGTAACGCACATCCTGTGCACAAACGCCGCCCGCCAGCAGGGCAAGTGCGAGCGCGGAAATCCACAGCTTGGTCATCACGACCTCCCAATTACTGAAACACCACTCGCGCAGGCGCGCGTACTGGCAGCCATTGCAGCAAATTCACGCTGAATACACCCTTAGAATCAGTCAACGGGAAGCCGGCGCGACTCGGCCACTTACACCTTGTTAAGATGCCGGGCTGGCCGAACCCCCTGTCCGGACGGCCCATGCCGCGGATTCCACCATGCCGATATCGCTCTACAACAGCCTGACCCGTCGCACCGAACCGTTTGCCCCGCTCGACCCGGAGCGCGTGACGATGTACCTGTGCGGCCCCACCGTCTACAACTACGTGCACATCGGCAATGCGCGTGGGCCGGTGGTGTTCGACGTGCTGGTGCGCCTGCTGCGACGGCATTACCCCCACGTCGTGTATGCCCGCAACATCACCGACGTGGATGACAAGATCAACGCCGCCGCGCAGCAGCAGGGTGTGCAGATCGACGCGATCACGAACCGCTTCGCCCAGGCCTACCGCGACGACATGGCCGGGCTCGGCGTGGCGCCGCCCGACATCGAGCCGCATGCCACCACCCATATCGCGCAGATCGTCACGATGATCGAAGCGCTGATCGACGGTGGCCATGCCTATGCCGCCGAGGGTCACGTGCTGTTCGACGTCGGTTCGTTCGCCGACTACGGCAAGCTGTCCGGCCGCGATCCCGATGAACTGATCGCCGGCGCGCGGGTGGAAGTGGCGCCGTACAAGCGCAACGCCGGCGATTTCGTGCTGTGGAAGCCTTCCACCCTCGAACTGCCGGGCTGGGACAGCCCGTGGGGTCGCGGTCGCCCCGGCTGGCATATCGAATGCTCGGCGATGAGCGCTGCGCACCTGGGCGAGACCATCGACATCCACGCCGGTGGCGTCGACCTGCTGTTCCCCCACCACGAGAACGAGGTGGCGCAGTCCACCTGCGCCCACGGCGGCAAGGTGTTCGCACGCTGGTGGATGCACAACGGCATGCTGACGTTCGATGGCCGCAAGATGTCCAAGTCGCTGGGCAACGTGCTGCTGGTGCACGAACTGCTCAAGCTGCATCCGGCTGAAGCCTTGCGCCTGCGCTTGCTCAGCGGCCATTACCGGCAGCCGCTGGACTGGTCCGAAGCCGCCATCCAGCAAGCCACCAGCACGCTCGATGGCTGGTATCGCGTACTGCGCGACCTGACCGACGTGGCCCTGCCGACAGGTGAGCTGCCGGTGCCGCCGCGGATCGAAGCGGCGCTGTGCGACGACCTCAACACGCCCCAGGCGCTGGCCGAGCTGTCCGTGCTGGCCGATGCCGCGCGTCAGTCCGGCAGTGCCGAAGCCAAGGCCGCATTGCTTGGCGGCGCTGCCCTACTCGGCCTGCTGCAACAATCACCGGAAGCATGGTTCCGTTGGCAGCCCACTATCACCGCAACAATGAGATTGAAGTCCCCTACACCCAACGTTCGGCTCCGGGACGGAGATTTTACAGATGAACAAATCGACGAACGTATCCGGGAGCGCAACGAAGCTCGGGCACAAAAAGACTGGAAGCGAGCGGATCTCATACGTAATGCCCTTAGCGATAGTGGTATCGCGCTTGAAGATCTGCCCGGAGGCAAGGTGTCTTGGCATAGGGTTAGAAAATAGCCTAGAGAGTGACAACGGCATTTTTGTGTAGCGACAACCTCTTGGCTTTGCCCTAATGCGCGATAATGCCCGGATGAATGCCATTGCCAGCACCGGCGCCGAACAGGCGCAGCAGCAGATTGCCGAGGAATTCGCCTTCTTCGGTGACTGGACCGAGCGCTACCAGTATCTGATCGACCTCGGCAAGCAGTTGCCGGACTTTCCCGAGGCGCACAAGAACGACCTCTACCGCGTGCACGGCTGCCAGTCGATGGTGTGGCTGGTGCCCTCCGGCGATGCCTCGAACATGCACTTCGAGGCCTTCAGTGATTCGGCGATCGTGTCCGGCCTGCTCGCCCTGCTGCTGCGCGTCTATTCCGACCGCCCGGCGGCCGAGATCCTCGCCACCGAACCCAACTTCATCGGCACCATCGGCCTGGCCAAGCACCTGTCGCCCACGCGCTCGAACGGCCTGGCCGCCACGCTGACGAAACTGAAGGAGTACGCCAAGGTGATGGCGAGCCAGGAGTGAGTAAAGAGGAGTGAGAAGTGAGAGAAAAGCCGGAGCGCGAGACGCCGTTGCCTTCTCTCACTCATCTCCACTCACTTCTCGCAAAACGCCCCGCTCGAAGCGGGGCGTTTTTTTGAAGAGTCCGGCATGGATGCCGGTTTGATCTTTGCGCTCATGGATGAGCGCAAAAGCACAGCCCTCAGTCGCCCATCTGCTTCTGCAGGTGCTCGCGGCGTTCCTGCGCATCCAGCGACAAGGTGGCGATCGGTCGCGCATCGAGACGATCGACGCCGATCTCCTCGTCGGTCTCTTCGCAGAAACCGTAGCTGCCTTCCTCGATCCGGCGCAGCGCCTTGTCGATCTTGGAGATCAGCTTGCGGTAACGATCGCGCGTGCGCAGTTCCAGCGAGTTCTCGGTTTCGCGGGTGGCGCGCTCGGCCTCGTCACCCACATCGCGAACTTCCTCGCGCAGGTTGTCCATGGTCTGACGCGACTCCTCGACGAGCTGGTCGCGCCAGTCGCGCAGTTTGTTGCGGAAGTACGCCAGATGCATCGGGTTCATGTACTCCTCGTCGGGCGAGGGACGGTAACCCTTGGGCAAGCTGATGTTGGTGGTGGAGGACAGTGCGTATCGCCCGTCTTCCTGGGTGATACCGTTATCGAGTTTTTTTGCAGCAAGTTTATTCATTGAAGACGACGTTTTCTGTTTCTTGGAGGAAGAGGCATGGTGCGCGGCGGTTTCTGCGCGCGGTGTCACCATGGCGGTTGCACTCGCCACCTTGCCCTTGAACAGGGTGCTGGCGGGTGCCGGGGATACGTGTTTTGCGGCAGCTACCGGTGCCGGTTTCGCCACCGTCTTTTCGGCGGACTTGATCGCTTTCGGGGCCGGCTTGGCCACCGGCTTCGGCGCCGGCTTGGCCGCGGGCTTTGCCGCGACGGCCGGCTTGGCGACGACCTTGGCTGGCTTGGCGGCGCTGCGGGCCTTGCCCGCGGCAGGCTTGCCGCTCTTCGCGACAGCCTTGCCGGCGACAGGCTTCTTCGCGACGACCCTGGCGGGTGGCGCCTTCTTCACGGCAGCCTTCTTCGCGGCGCCCTTCGTGGCGACTTTCTTCGACACGGGAGCCTTGACCGGGGCGGACTTCTTCGCCGGTGATTTCTTCGCTGGTGACTTGCTGGCTGGTGACTTGGCGACGGGCTTGCTGACCGGCTTTTTCGACGCGGCTTTCTTCGCCGCCGGCTTGCTTGCGGGTTTGGCTGCGGCCTTCGGCCTGGTCTTGGCAACGGCCTTCGACGCCGCCTTGGCCGGTGTCCTGCTCGCGTTCTTCACGGTCGCTCCCTTGCCTGCAACTGTCGACTTGCCGGCCTTGCTTCCAGACGAAGCCTTGGCTTTCTGCGCCTTGGCGGCGGTCGAACTACGCGTCGTTTTCGCCATATCCCTTCACCGTTAGTGGCCGTGGCGGCCGGGTGTTATAGCCCATGTATGCTGCACCAGCAAGCCTGCTTCTGGAATACTTGTACCATTACCCGATGCAGGCTGTTCCGGCACCGTGAATATCCCGACCCGATTCATACTGTGGTTGCTGCATTTGTACAAGCGCTGGCTCAGTCCCCTGCTCGGCCCGCGCTGCCGCTTCCAGCCCAGTTGCTCCGATTATGCACGGATTGCCGTCACGCGCTTCGGCCCCTGGCGCGGCAGCCTGCTGACCGGCTGGCGGCTGCTGCGCTGCCAGCCGCTGTGCGACGGCGGCGATGATCCGGTGCCCGAGCACTTTCATTTTTCCCGCTGCCGGCATCAGGGGGATTCCGTCGACACGCAGTGAGCAGGCGACGGTGCGCGACGCCTGCCGCAGCCGTTGGCTACGGCGCGGAGCCGTAGCCGCCTTCCACGCCCTTGCTGGCGTAGGCCACCGCATCATGCGGGTGCAGGCTTTCCTGGTGCTCCACGCGGATATGGAAGTCGCTGAGGGTGGCGTCCGCATCGAGGGACTTCTGGATGCGCCGGGCGGCGTCTTCGCAAAACATCAGGTTGCCACCGTTGGCCAGCGCGAAAGCCTGCTCGTCCTCGCGCTTCACGGCCGTCTGCACCGGCGTGCCCAGCGCGTGCTCGACGCCATCGATCAGGCCGACCAGGTGGAAGCCGGCACCCGGCACGGGACGCACGCGCAGACGCGCCACGCTGCGCTGGGCGTGTGGCGTGGCCACGATGCCCTTCTCGCTGCCCAGCCAGGCCAGCACGGCGGCATGGTCGAGCGGCTGATCCGCGCCGAAGTCGCTGGCGAACTGGTCCTGGATCAACTGGCGCGACAAGGCGGCGGATGCCGGACAGGTCGAGGAGTAGATCACCTCGGTGCCGAATTCGAGCAGGAACTCGTCGCCGGTGAGGCTGGCTTCGATGCAGACCGGATAGGCGCGCCAGCCGCTGTTGGCGCTCTTCAGCGCAGGGCGGCGCACCAGGTGTTCGAAACGGATGCTGAGGCAGGCGCGGTCGGACAGGTCGCCATGCGAATCGAGGAAGCCGCGCAGCAGCGCATGCAGCATGTCGGCACCCAGCGTCTGCGTGCTCAGTGCCTGCTCGACCTGCAGGTACAGCCGCGACATGTGGATGCCCCGCTTGTCGGGCCGCTTCAGGTTGACGAAGGCGCCCACCCGCGCACTGGCACGTTGCGGCTGGCCATCGCCGGCATCGAACAGCACCGGCACCTGGATGTCGGCCATGCCGACCCAGTCCAGCGCGCCGGCAAGATGGGGCTGCGCATGGACGGCAACGTCGGGCAGCAGACGGGCGGTATTTTCCTGGTTCGGCATGGCGGGTCCTGATCTCGGCGAAGCAACTCGCCGGTGAAGCAAGCAATCTTGGGGCACGCAGCCCACGGCGCAATAGTGGCGCGGGGGAAACGCTGCGTCTTGAACGAATTACGGCCGCTGACGCTGCCACGCGCGTGCTGCCTGCCACGCCTGCAAGGTGGTCGACAGTCCGGTACGCGGCTGACCGGCCTGCAGCGTGGCCAGCGCATCGCCGGAACGCGCGGCGCGCCGTGCCAGCTTGCTGGCGTGGCGGGACTCCAGTGAGCGAAACACGCTGAGCGGACCACTCACGGCCGTCGACGCGCGCCAGCTGCCCAGCAGGTCTTCCAGTTGCGCCTGGATCGCCTGCTGCCGCGCCGCGCTGGCGCTGCGCAGTTGGGTGCGATCTAGGCCATGTCGCGCCAGCCGCGCCATCGGCAGCGGCAGGCGGTCGCGCTCGGCATCGGTATCCAGCCGCAGCAGCGCGTACAACAGGTGATTCAGCACGGCGACCTGCGCGGCCCGCTCGGCCGACGCCGCCGCGCCATACCACCAGGCCGTCTCCAGCGCAGCCAGCGCGCCATGCAGGGGCATCGCCGCGGCGATCTGCGCCGTGAAATCCGCCGCCGTGCCCTGCTCCAGCTGTGCCATGGCCGCGATGACCGGCGCCAGCCACAGTTCGCTGGCGATGGCGTGCGCCCGCTCGTCGTCGAACAGCACCTGGCTCAGCGGATGACGGCCGCCGCTGGCCGCGGCACCGGCCAGCTCCTCGGCCCACCAGTTGAGCTTGGCCGCGGCCACCTGCGGTTCGCGGATGCCGTAGGCGGCGCCCAGCAGCTCCTGTTCGAGCGCGGCCAGCGCGACATGGCCCGGGTAACGGCGGCCGTCGACAAACGCCAGGGCGATCCGCTGCTGCGGCTGCACCGCCAGCCATTTGTCGATGAAGCCCTGCAGTACCGCACTCTGTTCGACCAGCTCGATCATGCGACGCTCGATTCCAGTTGCAGCAATGCTGCCAGTTCGGCCGGATGGTTCAGCACCACGTCGGCGCCCCAGCCATGCGGGTCGCCGCCGTCGAGATACCCCCAGCTCACCGCCACCGTGTACAGGCCGGCCGCGGCGCCGGCCTCGATGTCGCGCCGATCGTCGCCGACGAACAGGCAACGCGCCGGCGTCAGCCCTGCGCGTTCGCAGGCCAGCAGCACCGGCGCCGGATCGGGTTTCTTCACCGGCAGGGTATCGCCGGAAACCACGGCGCTGGCCCGCTCGCTCCAGCCGATGCGTCGCACCAGTTCATCGGTGAGGAAGGCCGCCTTGTTGGTGACGATGCCCCAGCGCAAGCCTCGCGCCTCGATCCGCGCCAGCAAGTCGTCCACGCCCTCGAAGGCGCGGGTCTGCCGGGCCATGACCTGCCGGTAGAGCTCCAGGTAACGGGGCACCAGGGCCAGCACGCCGTCCTCGCCGCGCCCGGCGAACGCGCAGCGCAGCACGGCGCGCGCGCCGCGCGACACCACCTCGCGCACCGGTGCGTAAGGCGGCGGGACCGCGCCCTCCTCCGCGCACTGGGCGAGCAGGGCCGCGTACAGGTCCGGAGCACTGTCGAGCAGGGTGCCGTCCAGATCGAACAGCACGCCTTGAACGTTTTCCGGGAGCGGACGGCTCATGCCGGCTTGCGTGCGCACAGCACGTAGTTGACCGCCGTGATCCTGCCCAGCCACGCCTTGCGCGTGAGCGGGTTGTAGCCCAGCCCGGAAACATCCTCCAGCTCCAGCCCGGCATGACGCAGCAGCCGGCCCAGTTCGGACGGCTTCAGGAACTGGGCGTAATGGTGGGTGCCCCGCGGCAGCATGCGCATCACGTACTCCGCCCCGATGATGGCCGCGCCGAACGCGGCCGGGGTGCGGTTGATGGTGGACATGAACAGGCGCGCTCCCGGTTTCAGCATCGTGGCGAGGTCGTTCACCAGGGCTTCGGGGTCCGGCACGTGCTCGATCAGCTCCATGCAGCACACCGCGTCGAAACTCCCTGCTTCGACTGCCGCCAGTTCGGCCGAGGACTGCACGCGATAATCCACGCTCAGCTTCGATTCGTACAGGTGCAGCCGCGCCACGTCGATGACCTTGCTGCCCAGGTCGATGCCGGTGACCCGGGCACCGGCGCGCGCCAGCGCTTCGCTGAGCAGGCCGCCGCCGCAGCCGACGTCGGCCACCTTCGCATCGCGCAGGTCGGCGCGCGCGGCAATGTACGCCGCGCGTACCGGGTTGAGGTCATGCAGCGGACGCGACTCGCCGTCAGGGTCCCACCAGCGCGCCGCCAGGCTGTCGAAACGGGCGATTTCCTCGGGGCTCACGTTGGTGGTGGTCATGTTCGAATCCACGATGGCAATGAGTTTGTTGAAGAGTGTGGCCCGGCGTGGCCGGCCGGATTCCTGTGCTCACGGACGAGTGCAAGGATTCAGGTCAGCCATTCATGCACGGTGATGTCCCATCCGCCGCTGATGTGCGCCGGGTCGTTGTGCGCGATGGCCGTCGCCTGCGCCATGTCGCTGGCACGCAACACGTAGGCACCGCCGGACTTGTCGCCGAAGCCGCCGTAAAGCTCGACCTGCCCCTGTTCGCGCAGGCCCTCCAGATACGCCCGATGCAGCGGTAGTACGGCAGGGTCGAGATGGGGGCGGCGCATCAACAGGATCAGGTAGCGGTTCATGGAAGGTCTCCCTCAAGCCGAGGCAATGCGCTCGCGCCAGGCGCGCGTGCGGGCCAGGATCGCGCCGGTGTCCATGTCCACCAGCTCGCGCGCGGCGAGCTTGCGCACGCCGGCAATCCACACGTCGCTGACCTGGTGCCGACCCGTCGCATAGACCAGCTGCGAGATCACGTGGAACATCGGCTGGGTCTCCAGGTCACTCAGCCGCACGGCGGCGAAGTCCGCCTGCTTGCCCACCTCGATCGAGCCGATCTTCGCTTCCAGTCCGATCGCCCTGGCGCCGTTGAGCGTGGCCGCGCGCAACGCGAAGGCCGCATCGAACGCGGCGGCATCGCCGGCGACTGCCTTGGCCAGCAGGGCCGCGGTACGCATTTCGCCGAACATGTCCAGGTCGTTGTTGGAAGCGCAGCCATCGGTGCCGATCGCCACGTTGACGCCGGCGGCGCGCAGCTTCTCGGCGGGGCAGAAGCCGGAAGCCAGCTTGAGGTTCGACTCCGGGCAGTGCACCACCGACACGCCGGCGGCCGCACACGCGGCGATCTCGCCCTCGGTCAGCTGGGTCATGTGCACCGCGACCAGCCGGTCGTTGACCAGGCCCAGCTTCTGCAGGCGCTGGAACGGTCGCAGCCCGCTCTTGGCCTTTTCGTCCTCCACCTCCTGCGCGGTTTCGTGGGTGTGCAGGTGGACCGGGATGTCGAGCTGGTCGGCCAGCACGCGGATGCGCTCGAAGCTTTCGTCCGACACCGTGTAAGGCGCATGCGGCACGAACGCGGTGGTCAGCAGGCTGTCGCCGAGGAAGCTGTCATGCACTTCGCCGGCGCGCTCGAAGTACTCGTCCTGGGTTTTCGCCCAGGCGGTGGGAAACTCGATCACCGGCAGGCCGACCACCGCGCGAAAACCCAGCTTGCGGTAGGTGGCGCCGATCACGTCGGGGAAGAAATAATTTTCGTTGGCGCAGGTGGTGCCGCCGCGCAGCATCTCGGCCACCGCCAGCTCGACGCCGTCACGCACGAACTCCGGACCGATCACCTTGGCCTCGGCCGGCCAGATGTGCTGCTGCAGCCACACCATCAGCGGCAGGTCGTCGGCCAGGCCACGCAGCAGGGTCATCGGATTGTGCGTGTGGCTGTTGACCAGGCCGGGGATCAATGCGTGCTCGCCCAGCTCGACCCGCTCGCGCGGCGCATAGGCCGCGCGAGCGTCGGCGATCGGCAGCAAGGCCACGATGCGGTCGCCGTCGACCGCCACCGCGTGATCCTCCAGCACCACCGCATGCGGCTCCACCGGCACCACCCAGCGTGCCTCGATGATCAGGTCGACGGGTTGCGGATGGGACTGGCTCATAGTTCTGCTCCATGCAGCGGCTGCTGTTGAATACGACATGGGGCGGCACACCTTGCGGCGCCCGCCCCATTCGCTTTGTCGGTCATGCCGGTGGGCATGTCCGCCTTGACCAGCGACGGGAGCACGAGGCTCCCATCACTCACTTGACGCGGCTGTCGTATTCGCCGGTGCGGGTATCGACCTTGATGACTTCATCCTGGTTGACGAACAGCGGCACGCGCACCACGGCTCCCGTCTCCAGCGTGGCCGGCTTGCCGCCGCCGCCCGAGGTGTCGCCGCGCACGCCCGGATCGGTCTCGACGATCTTCAGCTCGACGAACTTCGGCGCCTGCACCGCGACGATGCCGCCGTTGAACAGGGTGACCACGCACTCCTCCTCGCCCTTCAGCCACTTCCACGCATCGCCCATGGCAGCCAGCGAGGCCGGCACCATCTCGAAGGTTTCCATGTTCATGAAGTGCCACACCTTGTCCTTGCCGATGCCGTCGATGAAGGACAGCTGCATGTCGGTGTCGGTGGCGTCCGCTTCCTCGAACGAGTCGCTGGACTTCAGCGTCTGCTCGGTGGTGCGGCCGTCCTTCAGGTTGCGGATGCGGATGCGGGTGAACGCCTGACCCTTGCCGGGCTTGATGAAGTCCGCTTCGGTGATGATCCAGGGATCGCCGTTGTGAAGGATCTTCTTGCCCGTTTTGACGTCGTTGAGGCCAAGGGTCGCCATGCGCTATCTGCTCCGGAGTCGTTTTCGCCCGAGGGGCGGCTAAAATGGGTGTCTGTCACGGGCGTCACCGCCCGATCCAAGGCCCGACATGATAACCGCAAGCCCCCATTCCCGCCTATCGTCCGCCGCAACCGGCTGGCGCGAACTGTGGCGGGACGCCATCACCGACCCCGGCGAGCTGTTGCAGGCGGTCGGCCTGGGCCACCGCACCGATCTGCTGCCGCCGGATGACGCCGGTTTCGCCCTGCGGGTTCCGCGTGGCTTCGTGGCGCGGATGCGCCGCAACGACCCGACCGACCCCCTGCTGCTGCAGGTGCTGCCACAACGGGCCGAACACGACCAGGTCGAGGGTTTCACGGCCGACGCGGTGGGCGACATGGCGTCCAGGGCCGGACAGGGCTTCCTGCACAAGTACGACGGCCGCGCCCTGCTGATCGCCAGCGGCAGCTGTGCGGTGAATTGTCGTTACTGCTTCCGCCGCCACTTTCCCTATGGCGAGGAGATCGCCGCCGCCTCGCAGTGGCGCGACGCCTTGGCCCGGCTCCGGGCCGACCCGTCGATTCGCGAACTGATCCTGTCCGGCGGGGACCCGCTGGCGCTGGCCACCCACAAGCTGGACGAACTGGGCTGCGGTCTGGCTGTCTTGCCCCAGGTGATCCGCCTGCGCATCCATACCCGCCTGCCGGTGGTGCTGCCCGAGCGGATCGACGAGGAATTCGTGAGCTGGCTCGGCGCCCTGCCGCTGCAGAAGGTGGTGGTGCTGCATGCCAACCACGCCAACGAATTCGATGCCGACGTCGATGCGGCCTGTGACCGGCTGAAGGCGGCCGGCGCCACCCTGCTCAACCAGTCGGTGTTGCTGCGCGGGGTCAACGACGACGCGGACGCGCTGGCCGCCCTGTCCGAGCGGATGTTTGCCGCCGGCGTGCTGCCGTACTACCTGCACCAGCTCGACCGCGTGCAGGGAGCCGCCCATTTCGAGGTCAACGATTCCCGCGCCCTCGCGTTGATGGAGGCCCTGCGCGCCAGGCTTCCCGGCTACTTGGTGCCGCGGCTGGTCCGCGAAGTGGGCGGCGATACGTCCAAACGCCCCCTGTGAGACCTCCCGCCGTCACCTTTAGGCGGCTTGCTGCTGGCGGCTGCTGGCGGAATCCGTTACAAACACGAATGGCCCAAGGCCATGTCCGAACCCCGAACCGCCCGCGATGATCACCGGACTGCAGCACGCCCCATGAAAAAAGAATATGTCATCAAGATCCTCTTCGTCGAAAGCTCGCTCGAAGAGGCCGAACAGATCATCAGCCTGTTGCGCAACAGCGGCATCGCCGTGCGGCCCGCACGCGCCACCAATGTCGAGCAGATGCAGGCGGCGGTGAACGAGCTGGAGCCGGACCTGGTGATGTTCGACCCGGCCGTCACCACGATCAGCCTGGACGAGGCGATGAAGGTGCTGGACGCTTACGGGCGTGACTTTGCACTGCTGGCCCTGGTCAACGAGATGGAAAGCGAACTGGTCGCCAACCTGTTCGTGCATGGCGCCCGCGGCGTCGCCTCGCGGAACCATCCGAAGCAGCTGATCGCCGTGCTCAAGCGCGAATTCGACGCGCTGCAGACGCGCCGCCAGGTGCGCTGGCTGCACACCGCGCTGCGCGAGACCGAGCGCCGCTGCGACGCCCTGCTCGACTCCTCCACCGACGCCATTGCCTACGTCCACGAAGGCATGCATGTGCGTGCCAACCAGTCCTATCTGGACACCTTCGGCTACGACAGCTTCGACGACCTGCTCGGCCTGCCGCTGCTGGACATGGTCGACGCGGCGAACGCCGACGAGATGAAGGCCTTGCTCAAGGGACAGGCACACCAGGGCAAGTTCCCCGCGCAGCTCACCTTGCGCGCGCGTCGCGCCGACGAGACCCGCTTCGACGCCACGGTGGAATTCACCCCAGCCACGTTCGAGGGCGAGCGCTGCCTGCAGATCGTGTTCCGCCGCCAGATGGTCGACCCCGCCGTGATGGAGCAGCTCCAGCGCGACCCGGTCACCGGGCTGTACAACCGCTCGCACATGCTGGCGCAGGTGGACGATGCGGTCACCGCCGCGGCCAAGGGCAAGAAGGGGCAGTCGCTGCTGCTGATCGAGCCGGACAACTGGGCCTCGCTGGTCAGCGGCATCGGCCTGGGCAAGGCCGACGAGCTGCTGTCCGGCTT
The DNA here is from genome assembly GCF_016889805.1 of Rhodanobacter sp. FDAARGOS 1247. Classification (NCBI taxonomy): domain Bacteria; kingdom Pseudomonadati; phylum Pseudomonadota; class Gammaproteobacteria; order Lysobacterales; family Rhodanobacteraceae; genus Rhodanobacter; species Rhodanobacter sp. FDAARGOS 1247. The sequence goes on along the minus strand of NZ_CP069535.1, from coordinate 1,344,311 downwards.
CGCCGACCGCATCCGCATGCTGCTGGGAGCGGACGACGTGGCCGGCATGCTGGCCGAACACACCCTGGGTGTGCTGCTCGATTCACGCACCGACGAAGACGTCCGCGAATGGATCGCCAAGCTGCAACACAGCATCAGTAGCGAGATCTTCGACGCCGGCAGCCGTTCGATCACGGTCACCGCCAGCGTCGGTGGCAGCCTGCTCGGCGAGAAGAACGCCAACGCGGAATCGCTGCTCAACCAGGCCAGCCATGCGTTGCGCACGGCGCAGAGCCTGGGCGGCAGCCAGGTGGAACTGCACGACCCGGCGGCGCGCGAAAAGGCGGATGCGGAAAAGGACCGTCACTGGCTGGAACTGCTGCAGAAGGCACTGACCGGAGAGGGGCTGGTGCTGTATCACCAGCAGACGATCAGCCTGCAGGACGTCGAGGGCGAGTATTCGGAAATCCTGCTGCGCATGAACGGCCCGCAGGGCGAGGTTCTGCCGGGCTTCTTCATGCCGATCGCCGAGAAGCACAACCTCACCGCGGCCATCGACCGCTGGGTGCTCGACCAGGCCATCACGGCCCTGCAGCAACGCGAAAAGCAGGGCCAGCAGACCACCTTCTTCGTCAAGCTCACGGCCGCCTCGCTGCAGGATGAAAGCCTGCTGCCGTGGCTGGGCCAGCGGCTGGGCCAGGCGGGGCTGAAGCGCGGCCAGCTGGTGCTGGAGATGACGGAAAGCAAGATCATGACCCTGCTGCGTCCGGCGCAGGAATTCCTCAAGGGCTGGAAGAAGATCGGCGGACGCTTTGCACTGGAGCAGTTCGGTTCAGGCCTCAACTCGTTCCAGTTGCTCAACCACATCGATGCGGACTATCTGAAGATCGACCGCAGCTACATGGCCGACCTGCCGCAGCATCCGGAAAGCCAGAAGAAGATCACCGAGATCTGCCAGCAGGCCCACGAACTGAAGCGTCAGACGATCGCCGAATGGGTCGAGGACGCGACCAGCACCTCGCTGCTGTTCGCCTGTGGCGTGGACTTCGTGCAGGGCAACTTCCTGCAGATCCCGCAGCGGCTGGACTGAAGCGGCTGCTCGCCGGGGCATCCCGGCGGGCTCTGGGCAGGCGGCAGGCAACAAAAAACCCGCGGAGCGATCCGCGGGTTTTTCATGCGCAACCGCGCAGTGCCGGAATTACTCGGCGGCGGCAGCAGCAGCGGCGGCAGCCTTGGCGCTCGCCTTGGCGGCAGCGGCGGCGGCCACGTCTTCCTTGATGCGCGCAGCCTTGCCTTCCAGACCACGCAGGTAATACAGCTTGGCGCCGCGGACCTTGCCCTTGCGCTTGACCGACACCGAGTCGATGGCCGGGCTATGCGCCTGGAACACGCGCTCCACGCCGGTGCCGTGCGAGATCTTGCGCACGGTGAAGGCCGAATGCAGGCCGCGGCTGCGCCGGGCGATGACGATGCCTTCGAAAGCCTGCACGCGCTCGCGATTGCCTTCCTTCACCTTGACGTTCACGACAACGGTGTCGCCGGGGCCGAATTCCGGCAGCTGGCGGGTGATCTGCTCGGACTCAAACTGTTCAATGATCTTGTTCATGGCGCACCTGTCGGTTCACTTAAATCGAAAGCAATGTTGCGGTCACTCGACCGCATCGTCTTGCCGTGATTGTCCCCGCAGGGGATGTTCACGACGGAATTCATCCAGCAAGGCCCGGGAAGCTGCATCCAGTCCATGCCGTGACAACAAGTCCGGGCGGCGCAACCAGGTCCGTCCCAGCGATTGCTTGAGGCGCCAGCGGGCAATCGCCGCATGGTCACCGGACAGCAACACCTCCGGTACCGAACCCAGTGCATCCTGCACCGGTTTTGCATAGTGCGGGCAATCGAGCAATCCATTCGAGAATGAATCCTGCTCGGCCGATGCCGCGTCATTCAACGCGCCATCCTGCAAACGCCCCACCGCGTCGATGATCACCGCCGCGGCAAGCTCGCCGCCGGACAGCACATAATCGCCGATGGAGAGCTCCTCGTCGACCTCGTGCGCCAGCAGACGCTCGTCCACACCTTCGTAACGCCCACAGAGCAGGCCGATGCGCGGCAGTTTCGCCAGCGCCTCCACCCTGCCCTGCGTCAGCCGCGCTCCCTGCGGACTGAGATAAACCAGATGCACCGGCTCCGGTGCCGCCTCACGCATGGCCTTCAAGGTCGTGCGCAAGGGCTCGATCATCATCACCATGCCCGGACCGCCGCCATACGAGCTGCTGTCCACGCTGCGATGCCTGTCGGTGGCATGGTCGCGCGGGTTCCAGGTTTCCACCTGAAGCAGCTTGCGCTGCTGCGCGCGTCCCACCACACCGACCTCGGCACACTGGCGCACGAAGTCGGGAAACAGGCTGACGACGTCGATGCGCATGATCCTTGACCCTTTAGTCCGCAAAAAACGGCGACGTCAGAATTCGGGATCCCAGTCCACCACCATGCGCCCTGCGGACAAGTCCACCGAACGCACATACGAACCCTGGATGAAGGGGATCAGGCGCTCGCGCGCACCGTCCCGGACCACCACGACATCATTGGCACCCGTGGCGAACAGATGACTGACCCGCCCCAGCTGCACATCCTGCGTGGTGACGACCTCGAGTCCCTCGAGATCGACCCAGTAATACTCGTCCTTCGCCGGAGGAGGCAGCTGCTCACGGGCGACATGGATGTCGGTACCGATCAACGCCGCCGCCTTTTCCCGATCGTCGATCCCGGGCAACTGGGCAACCATGCCCTTGCCCTGGAGGCGACCCTTCGCTCCGGTGATCTCCAGCTCCGCACCGGGCGCTGCACCGAGCAGCCACGGCTGGTAGTCGAAGATCCGCATGCGCGGCTCGGCCCAGGATTCGATCTTGAGCCAGCCCTGCACGCCATACAGCCCGACGATGCGCCCGATCAGGACGCGTCGACCGGCCGTTGTCACGTTCAGGCAGCCTGCTGCTTGCCGGCTTCCTTGACCAGGGCAGCGACCTTGTCGGTCAGCTGGGCGCCCTTGCCAACCCATTCCTTCACGCGCTCGACGTTCAGCTCAAGGCGCTTGTCCTTGCCCGACGCAACCGGGTTGTAATAACCGACGCTCTCGATGTTGCGGCCGTCGCGCTTGCTGCGCTGATCGGTCACGACAACGTGGTAGAACGGACGGCCCTTGGCGCCACCGCGCGAAAGACGAATCTTGACCATGGTAAAACTCCAGAATTGCCGAACCGGCGGCAGGCACACGAGAGCCGTGCGCGGTAAACGGGGCATTTTAGCGGTTTTTCGGGAAAAGGGAAGGGCTTCGCGAGTACCCCATCACTACGCCGCCATTCCCGCGAGGCGGTTTCGGTAGAGCGTCCGGCGACCCTCAGCGCATCGGCGGCAAACCGCCGCCCATGCCGCCCATGCCCTTCATGGCGCCACGCATCTGCCGCATCAGGCCCTTGGTGCCGCCCTTGGACAGCTTGGACATCATTTTTTCCATCTGCATGTACTGCTTCAACACCCGATTGACGTCGGCCGGCTGGGTGCCGGAGCCGCGCGCCACGCGGGCGCGGCGCGAGCCGTTCAGCAGATCGGGGTGACGGCGTTCTTTCTTGGTCATCGAATTGATGATCGCGATCATCTTGTTCATCTCGCCGTCGTTGACCTTGGACTTGACGCTGTCCGGCAGGCCGGACACGCCGGGCAGCTTGTCCATCAGGCCGGCCAGTCCGCCCATGTTGCCCATCTGCTCCAACTGGTCCTTCATGTCGTTCAGGTCGAAGCGCTTGCCCTTCATCACCTTCTGGGCGAGCTTCTGCGCCTTGTCCTGGTCGACCTTGCGCTCGACCTCCTCGACCAGCGACAGCACGTCGCCCATGCCGAGGATGCGCTGGGCCAGGCGATCGGGATGAAACGGCTCCAGCGCGTCGCTCTTTTCGCCCGCGCCCAGGAACTTGATCGGCTTGCCGGTGACATAGCGCACCGACAGCGCCGCGCCACCGCGGGCATCACCATCGGTCTTGGTCAGCACCACGCCGGTCAGCGGCAGTGCCTCGTTGAACGCCTTGGCCGTGTTGGCAGCATCCTGGCCGGTCATCGAGTCGACCACGAACAGGGTCTCGATCGGGGTGATCGCGGCATGCAAGGCCTTGATCTCGGCCATCATCGCCTCGTCCACGTGCAGGCGACCGGCGGTGTCGACGATCAGCACGTCGACCACTTCGCGGCGCGCCGCGGCCACGGCGGCCTTCGCGATGGCCACCGGGTCCTGACCCGCCTCGGACGGGAAGAACTTCACCCCGACCTGCTCGGCCAGCGTCCGCAACTGCTCGATCGCCGCCGGACGGTAGACGTCGCAGCTGACCACCATCACCTTTTTCTTCTTGCGCTCGGTCAGCAGCCGCGCCAGCTTCGCCACCGTGGTGGTCTTGCCGGCGCCCTGCAGGCCAGCCATCAGGACCACCGCCGGAGGCTGCTGGGCCAGATTCAGCTCACTGTTGGCCGCCCCCATCACCACCGTCAGCTCGTCGCTGACCACCTTGATCAGCGCCTGGCCCGGCGACAGGCTCTTGACCACGTCCTGACCGACCGCGCGCACCTTGATCCGCTGGATCAGCGCCTGCACCACCGGCAGTGCCACATCCGCCTCGAGCAGCGCGATGCGCACCTCGCGCAGCGCCTCGCGGATGTTTTCCTCGGTCAGCCGGCCGCGGCCACGCAGGCGGTTGACGGTGGTGGAAAGACGTTGGCTGAGCGACTCGAACATGGCGGAACCGGCAAACGGGAAAGGGGCGATTATAACGGACGCGGCGACCGCCTTGGCATGCAAGCCGGCAAGGGCCTGTGCGACACTGCCGGGCTATGACCACACACCTGCTTGCGCTGATCGCCATCGTGCTCTACCTCGCCGCGGCGGCGGTGCTCGCCCGTCCGCTGCTGGGCAGCGGCCAGCCGCTGAACCGGTTGGCACTTGGCCTGGCCGGGGGGGCCGTGCTGCTGCATGCCAGCATCCTGCTCGGCATTCACCGGGGCGCGCTGGACCTGCATTTCTTCGCCGCACTGTCCCTGGTCGCCTTCGTCGTGTCGGCGCTGACCTTGCTGGTGAATGCCTCGCGCCCGGTGGCCGCGCTGGGCGTCATCGTGTTTCCGCTGACCGCGGCGCTGGTGGCGGTGGACAGCTTCCTGGCCCCGCCCACCCTGCCGCAGTCGATGGACTGGCAGATCAAGCTGCATGTCACGGTGGCGCTGGTCGCTTTCGGCGTGCTGTCGATCGCCGCCGTGCTGGCGATCCTGCTGGCGATCCAGGAACGGGCATTGCGGCATCGCCAGTTCGGCCGCTGGTTGCGCGCATTGCCGCCGCTGACGCTGACCGAAACCCTGCTGTTCCGCCTGATCAGCGCCGGCTTCGTGCTGCTTTCGCTGACCCTGCTGACCGGCGTGCTGTTCGTCGACAACCTGTTCGGTCAGCACCTGGTGCACAAGACCGTGCTGTCCATCGTCGCGTGGCTGGTCTTCGGCGTGCTGCTTTACGGACGCTGGCGGCATGGCTGGCGCGGCTCGCGCGCGGTGAACCTGACCCTGATCGGCATGGCCGTGCTGGTATTGGCGTTCTTCGGCAGCAAGGCGGTGCTGGAGCTGGTGTTGCACCGCCCGGTATAGGCCGCGCTCAACGGCAGGCGTCGATCGCCTCGCTCAGCCGCTCCACGCCGACCACCTCCATCTCGCCGACCCTGCCGTTCTTCGGTGTGTTGGCCTTCGGCACGATCGCACGCCTGAAGCCGTGATGCGCCGCTTCCTTCAGGCGCTCCTCGCCGTTCGGCACCGGCCGGATCTCGCCAGACAATCCCACCTCGCCGAAGGTGATCATGTGCTCGGGCAACGGCCGATCGCGCAAGCTGGACAGCACCGCCAGCAACACCGGCAGATCGGCTGCGGTTTCCTGCACGCGGATGCCGCCCACCACGTTGACGAACACGTCCTGGTCGTACGCAGCCACGCCGCCGTGCCGATGCAGCACCGCCAGCAGCATCGCCAGGCGGTTCTGCTCCAGTCCCAGGGTGACCCGGCGCGGATTGCCCAGCGAGGACTGGTCGACCAGCGCCTGCACTTCGACCAGCAGCGGCCGGGTGCCTTCGCGAGTGACCATCACCGCGCTGCCCGAGGTCGGTCCCGTATGCGAGGACAGGAAGATCGCCGACGGATTCGGCACCTCGCGCAGGCCCTTGTCCGACATCGCGAACACGCCCAGTTCGTTGACCGCGCCGAAGCGGTTCTTGAACGCGCGCAGCACGCGGAAGCGGCTGCCCGATTCGCCCTCGAAGTACAGCACCGCGTCGACCATGTGCTCGAGCACGCGCGGGCCGGCGATGCCACCCTCCTTGGTGACGTGACCGACCAGGAACACCGAGGTGCCGGTCTCCTTGGCGAAGCGCGTGAGCTTGGCCGCGGATTCGCGCACCTGCGACACCGAGCCGGGCGCGGCGGTGAGCAGTTCGGTCCAGATGGTCTGGATCGAATCGATCACCAGCACCTTCGGCCGGGTCGTCATCGCCTGTTCGAGGATGCGTTCGATGCAGGTTTCGGCCAGCGCCCGCAAGGGGTCCAGCGAAAGGCCCAGGCGTTGCGCGCGCGAGGCGACCTGCGCCAGCGATTCTTCGCCGGTGACGTAGACGCTGGGCAACTGCAGGCCCAGGGTGCCCAGCACCTGCAGCAGCAGGGTCGATTTGCCGATGCCGGGATCGCCGCCGATCAGCACCACCGAACCCTGCACCAGTCCGCCGCCCAATACGCGGTCGAGTTCGCCGATGCCGGTCAGCGTGCGCGCCTCGGTGGTCGACATCACTTCAGTCAGTGGCGTGATCTTCGGCGAACCCGCGGCGGCGCCGGCATAGCTGGAACGCTGCGCGCCCACCGACGACTTGCCCGCCGTGGCCGGCTCCAGCACGATCGCACTGAGCGTGTTCCACACCCCGCACTCGATGCATTGGCCCTGCCACTTGCTGTGCTCGGCGCCGCATTCGGTGCAGACATAGGCGGTCTTGGCCTTGGCCATGAAAGTTTTCCAGCGGGATACGATGCGGGAAGCTTAGCCTGCGGCCATCGCAAACCGCGAGACGCCAACGCGCATGACGCCGTCAGCTTTCGTCTTCGAATGCGGACCGACCGATCAATGCTCGTCTTCGACGAACAGCACCCGGCGCGTCATGCCGCAGGTGAGGTCATAGGAAATCGTGGCCGATTGCGCGGCGATGATTTCCACCGGCAGCTCCGGCCCCCACAGCACCACGCGATCACCGATCTTCGCCTCCGGCGCGGTGCGCAGGTCCAGGGTGATCAGATCCATCGAGACGCGGCCGATCAGCGGCACCCGTCGATCACCGACCAGGACCGGCGTGCCCGCGGCGGCACTGCGCGGGTAGCCATCGCCGTAGCCGACGGCGGCGACGCCGATCGGCATGTCTTCGGGACAGGTCCAGGTGCCGTTGTAGCCGATGCGCTCGCCCTTGCCGACCGCGTTGATCGCGATCAATCGCGTCGACAGCGTCATCGCGGGACGGAAGCCGAAGTCTTCGCCGCTGCTGCCTTCCACGACGGACAAGCCATAAAGCAGGCCGCCCGTGCGCACCCAGTCACCCCGCGCCTCGGGCCAGCCGAGCACGGCGGCGGAATTGGACAGCGAACGTGGGCCGGCGAACATCTGCGTGGCCTGGTTGAAGCAGGCGACCTGCGCTGCCGTCTGCACGCCGCCGAACACTTCGGAGTCGGAGAAGTGGGTCAGCAGGCCGATTTCCGGATCGACACCCGTCATCGAGGCGAGTTGCGCGTGCACCTCAGCCACCCGTGCGGGCGCGAAGCCGAGCCGGTGCATGCCACTGTCGACCTTCAACCAGACGCGCAGGCGTCCGCGCGCGGCGTCGGCCCCGGCCAGCCACTGCAACTGGGCGTCATGATGGATCGCGGCATCCAGCTGGAGCCGCTGCATCTCGGCGATGTCACTGGCGCTGTCCGGACCGGACAGCACCACGATGCGCTGGCGGTGCCCGGCAGCGCGCAGGCGCAGGCCATCACCGAGCGCCGCCACGGCGAAGGCATCGGCCTCGCTGTCCAGCGCACGTGCGACCCGTTCCAGCCCATGCCCGTAAGCATCGGCCTTGACCACGGCCATCACCTGCGCCGGCGCAGCCAGCACCTTCAGCCGCGCCAGGTTGTGGCGCAGGGCGCCGAGATGGATGGTGGCGACGGTGGCGCGGCTCATCGTGGACGGGAGCGCAGCATCAATCGAATGAACCGACGAACGAGTCCGGTGCGTAGTTCTCGAACTTGGTGTAATGGCCGAGGAAGGTCAGCTTGCAGGTATCGGTGGGGCCGTTGCGCTGCTTGCCGATGATGATCTCGGCCATGCCCTTGTCCGGCGATTCCTTGTTGTAGTACTCGTCGCGGTAGATGAACATGATCACGTCGGCGTCCTGCTCGATGGCGCCCGATTCGCGCAAATCGGACATCATCGGGCGCTTGTCCGCGCGCTGTTCCAGCGAGCGGTTCAACTGCGACAGGGCGATCACCGGCACGTTCAGCTCCTTGGCAAGTCCCTTCAGTGAACGCGAAATTTCTGAAATTTCGGTGGCGCGATTCTCCTTGTTGCCGGGCACCTGCATCAGCTGCAGGTAATCGATCACGATCAGGCCCAGCCCGCCGTGCTCGCGGTGCAGGCGACGCGCGCGCGAACGCAGTTCCACCGGTGACAGGCCGGGCGTGTCGTCGATGAAGATCTTGGCCTCGGACAACAGGGCGATCGCGTTGGAGACGCGCGGCCAGTCCTCCTCCTCCAGCGTGCCGTTGCGCAGATGCTGCTGGTGGATGCGCCCGACCGACGAAATCAGGCGGAACGCCAGCTGCGACGAGGACATTTCCATCGAGAAGATCACCACCGCCTTCTTGCCGCGCATCGCGGCGGCCTCGGCGATATTCACGGAAAATGCGGTCTTGCCCATTGACGGGCGCGCCGCCACGATGATCAGGTCCGACGGTTGCAGTCCGGAAGTGAGGTTGTCCAGATCGATGAAGCCGGTGGAAATGCCGGTGAGCTGGCCGCGGTTCTCGTAGCGCTCGGTAAGCAGGCGGAAGGCGTCCTTCACCGCTTCGCGCATCGAGACGGAATCCTTCTTGCCCCGTGCGCCGGATTCGGCGATGTGGAACACCCGCTGCTCGGCGCTTTCCAGCACCTCCTGCACGCTCTTGCCTTCGGGCCGGTAGCCGTCCTCGGTGATCGAGGTGCCGGCGTCGATCAGCTGACGCATCACCGACTTCTCGCGCACGATCTCGGCGTAGGCGGCGATGTTGGCTGCGCTCGGCGTGCTGTTGGCCAGTTCGATCAGGTAGGCCGCGCCACCGACCATCTCGGCCAGGCCGTTGCTCTCGAACCAGTCGCCCAGGGTCACCGCGTCGCACGGCATGCCCTTGTTCGCCAGCTCGTTGATCGCACGCCAGATCAGCCGGTGATCCTTGCGATAGAAATCATCCTCGGCCAGCCGGTCGGCCACCTTGTCCAGCGCGTCCGGCGCCAGCATCAGGCCACCCAGCACCGCCTGCTCGGCATCGATGGAATGCGGCGGCACCCGCAACGCCTCGATGGCCGGAGAGGAAGGTTTGCGTTCGGGCACGAAAGACATGGACTGACCTCAGGAGAATTGCCCCACGGGCGGCATGCAATGCGCCGACGCTTCGTGGCTGCTCATACCGACACCATCATGCGCGGCGGCGTCTCGCCCGTCGAGACAACAAGTCTGTGGATAAGCTGGGGATGGATGGGGATAAGGCTTGAGCGCGGGAATGGGGATTCGGAAAGAGCAAGAAGCCACGGCAGCCTGGCTACCGCCATTCCCCACTCCCCACTCCCTGCCCCTCAAAAACAAACGGGCGCCTCGCGGCGCCCGGCTGCTTTCCGATGATCCGGAACTTACTTGTCGCCGACCACGATCACCTTGGCGGTGGTCTGGACGTCGGCATGCAGGCTGATCACGACGTCGAATTCGCCGGTGTTGCGCAGCGGACCTTCGCCCAGGATCACTTCGTTCTTGTGAACTTCGTGACCTGCGGTGGTCAGGGCCTCGGCGATGTCACGCGGGCCAACCGAACCGAACAGCTTGCCTTCGGCGCTGGCATGCGCGGTGATCGTCACCGACGCGTCGGCCAGCTTGGCCTTGCGTGCCTCGGCCTCGGCCAGGGCGGTGTTGGCCTTGGCTTCGTATTCGGCGCGACGCTGTTCGAACGCAGCCAGGTTGGCGGCGTTGACGCGAACGGCCTTGCCCTGCGGCAGGAGGAAGTTGCGACCGTAGCCCGGCTTCACGGTGACCTTGTCACCGAGCGTGCCGAGGTTGCGGACTTTCTGCAGAAGAATGAGTTCCATGATGCTTCTCTTTTCGTTAGCGCCGGTGTGGCCCGGCGCAGCCAGAGGACGGGTGTCCGAAGAGCGGGGATCGGGGATCGGGGAACGGGAAGGCTGGCGCGATGCCAACGTTCCCCGTTTCCTGCTCCCCGCCCCTGACGTGTCTTAGACGTCGTGGTTGTCGGTGTACGGCAGCAGCGACAGGAAGCGGGCGCGCTTGATCGCGGTGGCCAGCTGGCGCTGGTAGCGCGCCTTGGTGCCGGTGATGCGGCTCGGCACGATCTTGCCGTTCTCGGTGACGTACTGACGCAGGGTGTTGAGATCCTTGTAGTCGATCTCCTTCACGTCTTCGGCAGTGAAGCGGCAGAACTTGCGGCGGCGGAAAAACTTGGACATGGCTGTGCTCCTGATCAGTCGTCGCTGTCGCGATCGTTGTCGCGGTCGTCACGACCGCCGCGGCCTTCGCCATCACCCTCGTCGTCGCGACGACGGGTGGACTTGGCGTCATCCTTTTCCTTCGACTTCAGGATGAAGGACGGCTCGATGTCAGCCTCGTCACGACGGACCACCAGATGGCGCAGCACGGCGTCGTTGAAGCGGAAACCCGACTCCAGCTCGTTCAGCGCGTTCTGGCTGACTTCGATGTTGAGCAGCACGTAATGTGCCTTGGCCAGGTTCACGATCGGGTAGGCCAGCTGACGACGGCCCCAGTCTTCCAGACGGTGGATCTTGCCGCCGTCGGTCTCGATCAGCGCCTTGTAGCGCTCGAGCATCGCGGGGACCTGCTCGCTCTGGTCCGGATGGACCATGAACACAACTTCGTAATGACGCAGGGTCATTGTGGGTTGACTCCTTGTGGATGCGGCCTTGCGGCCTCGCAGCCTCCCGCCGTTGCGGTGAGGCAAGTGTCCTGCCGGCACCTGTTGGGGTGCGGACAGAAGCGGAATTGTACGGTGCCGGCGGAGGCCGGCGCAAGTCATTGATGAAACAGGGCTGGCGCCGGGTGCAGAGCGGGAACCGGCCAGTCAGACGCAGCCCCTGGCCTGGCTCAGCTGACCGTGAAGCTCTCGCCACAGCCGCAGGCGCCGGTGGCGTTCGGGTTGTGGAACACGAAGCTGGCATTCAGGCCCTGCCGCTGGAAGTCGATCACGGTGCCATCGACCAGCGCCAGACTCTTGTCGTCGACGATCAGCGGCAGGCCGTCCACCTCGACCACCCGATCCCCCTCGCCCATCGACTCGGCCAGGTCCACCACATAGGCGAAGCCGGAGCAGCCGGTACGCTTGACGCCGAAACGCACGCCGGCAGCGGCCGGGGTGGCCGCCAGGAAGTGGCGCATGCGCTCGTTGGCGGCGGAAGTGATGGTGATGCTCATGACGGCAGATCGAACCTCGGAGTTGACCCGGAAAGTCGCAGCACGGGCGGCAGCTACATTATCATGGCGGTTTGCTCCCATGCGCTGGCGCGCAGGGAACACTCATCCATTACACGTCCAGATGCGGCGTGGCAGCAGGAGTTTCAACCGATGGCCGTGGTCAGTGTGAAGCAGGCTCTTTCCGGCAAGCTCGACGCCGGCAGCACGGTGACGGTACGTGGCTGGGTGCGCACGCGCCGCGATTCCAAGGCCGGCCTGTCCTTCGTCAACGTCACCGACGGCTCCTGCTTCGATCCGATCCAGGCCGTGGTGCCGGCCACCCTGGGCAACTACGAGAGCGAGGTGAAGCACCTCACCGCCGGCGCCGGCGTGATCGTCAGCGGCACCCTGGTGCCGTCTCAGGGCAAGGGCCAGAGCTTCGAACTGCAGGCGGACGAGGTGATCGTCACCGGCCTGGTCGACGATCCGGAAACCTATCCGATCCAGCCCAAGCAGCACAGTATGGAATTCCTGCGCGAGGTCGCCCACCTGCGCCCGCGCACCAACCTGTTCGGCGCGGTGACCCGGGTGCGCCACACGATGATGACGGCGATCCACCGCCATCTCACCGAGCAGGGCTTTTTCTGGATCAACACGCCGATCATCACCACCTCCGACGCCGAGGGCGCCGGCGACATGTTCCGGCTGTCCACCCTGGACCTGGCCAACCTGCCGCGCACGAGCGACGGCAAGATCGACTTCCGCAAGGATTTCTTCGGCCGCGAGGCGTTCCTCACCGTGTCCGGCCAGCTCAACGTCGAGGCGTACTGCCTGGCGATGAGCAAGGTGTACACCTTCGGCCCCACCTTCCGCGCCGAAAACTCCAATACCGCCCGCCACCTGGCCGAGTTCTGGATGGTCGAGCCGGAGATCGCGTTCGCCGACCTCACCGCCGACGCGGACTGCGCCGAGGCCTTCCTCAAGGCGATCTTCAAGGCCGTGCTGGACGAACGCGCCGACGACATGGCGTTCTTCGCCGAACGCGTGCAACCGGACGCGATCAGCCGGATGGAGGCGTTCATCGCCAAGCCCTTCGAGCGCATCGACTACACCGACGCGATCGAGATCCTGAAGAAGTCCGGCGAGAAATTCGAATACCCGGTCGCCTGGGGCATCGACCTGCAGACCGAGCACGAGCGCTACCTGGCCGAGAAACATATCGGCCGCCCCGTGGTCGTAATGAACTACCCCGAGGCGATCAAGGCTTTCTACATGCGCCTGAACGACGACGAGAAAACCGTGGCGGCGATGGACGTGCTGGCGCCGGGCATCGGCGAGATCATCGGCGGCAGCCAGCGCGAGGAACGACTCGACTACCTCGATCGGCGCATGGTGCAGTTCGGCCTCGACCCGGCCAGCTACGGCTGGTATCGCGACCTGCGCCGTTATGGCACGGTACCGCATGCCGGCTTCGGCCTCGGCTTCGAGCGCCTGCTGGTCTACATCTGCGGCCTGTCCAACATCCGCGATGCCATCCCCTACCCCCGCGCCGCCGGCACGGCGGAATTCTGAGCAAACCCGTCGCCATGCAGCTTCGACTCCCCGCCCTCATCGCCACACTGTTTTTCAGCGTCCTGCTGGGCGGCTGCCACACGGCCAAGTCCCTGCTGCCGCCCAACCTGCGCCCGCCGTCGGAGAACACCGGCGACGCGCTGAAGCTGGCGCAGGCGCAGCTGATGCAGGCCAGCCCCTGCTGCAGCAGCTTCGCCGATTTCTCCTACCGCAGCACGCTGCCGTGGGAACCGCAGAAATTCGTGCTGGGCAGCGGCAGCATGGTCGCCAACCTCAACGGCACGCAGAGCTACTTCCTCGCCTTCCGGCTGCCGATCGGCGTGAAGCTGCCCTACCAGGTCGCGCTGAAGTCTGAGTTGAACGGCCGCTGGCTGCACGCCAGCTACCTGTTCGCGCCCACCGCGGTGCTGCTGGACGAAGCGTTCCAGCCACTGCGTTCGGAAGACATCGGCCTGTGCGAGCACATGGGCTGGAGCGACGAAACCACCGGCGCGTTCGGCAGCCTGAAGATCGACAACGCGAAGGCGCGCTACCTGCTGGTCTACAGCTCGGCCGAGCAGCAATCCGGCAAGACCTACTGGGAGCAGTCGCCCGCCTCGATCTCGACCTCGACCGCCGCCTCGCTGCAGATGAACTCCACCGGCAGCTTCAGCATTCCGCACGGCCCGGATGGCACCTTGTGGGTCGGCCTGATGAACAAGACGTATGAGAAGGCGCTCGACAATGCGGTGTGCAAGAAGGCCGCGAAGGGCGATGGCGTGTTGAACACCTTGCGTACCGCACTGCCCCTGCCCTGGGCCAGTAGCAACAACACCAGCCGCCACAGCAGCCCGCCATGATCATCCTCTATCTTGGCCTGCTGGCCTGCGGCGTCGGCCTGTTCGTGCTGTCGTACGTGGCCCCGTTTCGCGTCGCCGCGCTCCTGCGCCAGCGCTACCCGCAGCATTGGCAGGTCATCACCGATGCCGCCGGCGGCCGCCTCTCGGGCTTTCGTACCTGGGCCAGCATGCAGCAGGTACTGCGCTCGCCGGCGCTGCCGGCGCTTGGCGATGTGGCGATCAACCGCTGGCAGGCGATCTGGCGCTACAGCCAGTGGCTGGGTTGGGCCTGCTGGCTCGGCGCGCTGGCGATGCGTCTGTGGCTGCACTGACTCGCGGAGAATGACCATGCAACTGGATCTGGGTGGACGCCACGCGCTGGTCTGCGGCGCCTCGCAAGGCATCGGCCGCGCCAGCGCCATCGAGCTGGCTGGCCTGGGCGCCAGCGTCACCTTGCTGGCGCGCTCGGCGGACAGGCTGGAACAGCTCGCCGGACAACTGCCGTGCAACCACGCCGGGCAGCGGCATCAATGGCGCAGCGTGGACATGCTGGATACCGCCGCGTTGCAGGCCACCGCCGCGGAAGTTGCCACCACGTCAGCCGTGCACATCCTGATCAACAACAGCGGCGGCCCCCCGGGCGGAGCGGCCAGCAGCGCAACCACCGCGGCTTTCGAGACCGCGTTCCGCCAGCACCTGCTGGCCGGCCAGACCTTGCTGCAGGCGGTGCTGCCCGGCATGCGCAGCAGCGGCTACGGCCGCATCGTCAACGTGATCTCCACCTCGGTGAAGGAACCGATCGCGGGACTGGGCGTATCCAACACCGTGCGTGCCGCGGTGGCGGGCTGGGCCAAGACCCTGTCCGGCGAACTGGCGGCCGATGGCATCACCGTCAACAACGTGCTGCCTGGCTACACCCGCACCGATCGCCTGGACAGCCTGCTGGGCGCCAAAGCCGCGGCCAGTGGCCAGAGCGAAGACGAAATTGCCCAAGGCCTGATCGCCACCATTCCGGCCAGGCGCTTCGGCGAGGCCAGCGAGGTGGCGGCGGTGATCGCCTTCCTGTGCACCCCTGCTGCCGCCTACGTCAACGGCGTCAGCATTGCCGTGGACGGCGGTCGCACCCGCGCATTGAGCTGATCCGCCAGGTCGCCCGGGGACGCCGTGCATACGCCAGCGTCCGGTGCAATCACCGCCGGCTGGTTCTAGACTTGCGCGGATGTCCATACCGCGCCTAGCCAATCTGATCGACGGTCGCCTGCGGGCGCCACTCCGCGATACCTGGCTCGACGTGCACGAACCCGCCACCGGCGCGGTCTTCATGCAATGTCCCGATTCGGACGCCAGCGACGTCGCCGCCGCGGTGGAAGCGGCCGGCCGCGCGGCGCCCGCATGGGCGAACACGCCGATCGATCAGCGCGCGCATCACCTGCAGCGGCTGGCCGACCTGATCGAGGCGCGCCTGGAAGAATTCGCCGCGCTGGAATCGCGCGACAGCGGCAAGCCGCTGAGTCTGGCGCGTCGACTCGACATTCCCCGGGCGGTCAGCAACCTCCGCTACTTTGCCGCGGCGATCATCAGCTGGGGCAGCGAATCGCACGCGATGGAAACCGGCGCGCCCGGCAGCGGCGCGATCAACTACACCTTGCGCCAGCCGCTGGGCGTGGTCGGCTGCATCAGCCCGTGGAACCTGCCGCTGTACCTGTTCACCTGGAAGATCGCACCGGCGCTGGCCGCGGGCAACACGGTGGTGGCCAAGCCGTCGGAAGTCACGCCGTGCACCGCCGCCCTGCTGGGTGAACTGAGCATCGAAGCCGGTTTTCCGGCAGGCGTGCTGAACATCGTGCATGGCAGCGGCCCGGGCGTGGGCCAGGCGATCGTCGAACATCCCGCGGTCAAGGCCGTCTCCTTCACCGGCAGCACGGTCACCGGCGCACGGATCGCCGGCGTCGCCGCTGCCCACTTCAAGAAGCTTTCGCTGGAAATGGGCGGCAAGAACCCGGCGATCGTGTTCGCCGACGCTGACCTTTCCGACGCGAACCTCGACACCATCGTGCGCTCGGGTTTCGCCAACCAGGGCGAGATCTGCCTGTGCGGCTCACGCCTGCTGGTGCAGAAATCGATCTACGACGTTTTTCGCCAGCGCTACCTGGCCAGGGTGCAGGCGTTGCGCGTGGGCGATCCGGATGCGGCCGACAGCGACCTCGGCGCGATGGTTTCGCAAGCGCACTACGACAAGGTGCTGGGCTGCATCGAACAGGCCCGCCACGAAGGCGGCCAGGTCCTTTGCGGCGGCGGCGCGCTCACCCTGCCCGGGCGCTGCGCCGATGGCTGGTTCATCGCCCCGACGGTGATCGAAGGCCTGCCTTCGGCGGCGCAGACCAACCAGCAGGAAATCTTCGGCCCGGTGGTGTGCCTGATTCCCTTCGAGGATGAAGCCGAGGCGCTGGCGATCGCCAACGACAGCCGCTACGGCCTGGCCGCCTCGCTGTGGACGCAGGACCTGTCGCGCGCGCATCGCATGGCCGGCCAGCTCGAATTCGGCATCGTCTGGATCAACTGCTGGCTGTTGCGCGACCTGCGCACGCCGTTCGGCGGCGTCAAGCAATCCGGGGTCGGTCGCGAGGGGGGCAGCGAGGCGCTGCACTTCTTCACCGAGCCGAAAAACATCTGCATCGCCTATGGCGCGCTTCCCGCACCTCGCCAGGACGCTTCAGCCCAATCCATGGAGTCCCGATGAATTCATTGAAAGACCTGCTTGCCAAGAACCGACGCTGGGCCGATCAGGTCACCGCGCAGGACCCGACCTTTTTCGAACAGCTGTCGCAGCAGCAGGCGCCGCGCTACCTGTGGATCGGTTGCTCGGATTCGCGCGTGCCAGCGACCCAGATCGTCGACTTGCCTCCGGGCGAGATCTTCGTGCATCGCAATGTCGCCAACGTGGTGGTGCACACCGACCTCAACGCGCTCAGCACCATCCAGTTCGCGGTCGATGTCCTGCAGGTGAAACACATCCTGGTGGTGGGCCACTACGGTTGCGGCGGCGTGGGCGCGGTGCTGAAGGAAAGCCGGCTGGGCCTGATCGACAACTGGTTGCGGCACATCACCGACATCGCCATGAAGCACGCCGACAAGCTCGACCCGGCGCAGTCGTTCGCGATGCGCCATGCCCACCTGTGCGAGCTGAACGCGCTGGAGCAGGCACTCAACGTATGCCATACCACGGTGGTCCGCGAAGCTTGGGAGCGCGGCCAGCAGCTGGCCGTGCATGCGTGGATCTACGGCTTGGACAACGGCCATATCCACGATCTCGGTCTCGACGTGCGTGGCCGCGAGCAACTGCCCGACGCCTATCACGAGGCGGTCACCGAACTGACCCGCCGCTGGGAAGGCGCGGCATGAGCGGCGCGGCCATCCGCACCGACGCAGCGCCGGCGCCGGTGGGCGCGTATCCGCACGCGCGGCGGGTCGGCAACCTGCTGTTCCTGTCCGGAGTGGGCCCTCGCCAGCCCGGCAGCAACGCGATTCCCGGCAACGTGCTCGACGCCGACGGCCGGCTGGTCGACTACGACATCGAGGCGCAATGCCGCCAGGTATTCGCCAATGTGCGAGCCGTGCTGGAAGCCAGCGGCGCGGCCTGGACCGACCTGGTCGACGTGACGGTCTTCCTCACCGACATGCAGCGCGATTTCGCGACCTACAACCGGCTGTATGCGGAGTGCTTCGCCGGCGTGGATGCCTGTCGCACCACGGTGGGCATCGTGGCCCTGCCGACGCCGATCGCGATCGAGCTGAAGTGCGTGGCCGCCCTTCCCGCCGAGCCGCACTGATCCGCGGCAGCGTGTCCGGGCGCAAGCGCTCCCTCAGGCCAGGCAGGCCTGCAGCAACAGCCCGATCAGTTCCTGCACCGACGATGCCCTGGCCTCGTCGTAGGCAAAGCTCTCTTCGTCCATGTAGTTGAGCTGGGCCAGTTCCAGTTGCACCGCCTGCACGCCCGTCTCCGGCGCGCCGTAATGGCGGGTGATGTAGCCGCCCTTGAAGCGTCCGTTGACCGCAAAGCTGAAGCGTGACTGCGAAGCCAGGCAGGACTGCAGGCGTTCCTGCAGGGCCGGCGTGCAACTGGCTCCGCTCGCCGTGCCGAGGTTGAAATCCGGCAAGCGCCCCTCGAACAGCATGGGTACCTGGCTGCGGATGGAATGCCCTTCCCACAGCACCACCCGACCATGCTCGGTACGCAACCGGGCCAGTTCCTGTGCCAGGGCGTCGTGATAGGGGAGCCAGTATTCGTCGATCCGGCGCCGGACTTCTTCCTGATCCGGTTCCAGCCCGTCGCGATAGAGAGCCTCGCCATCGAAGCCGATGGTCGACACCAGCCCCGTCTCGCGCTGCCCCGGGTACAGGGCATGGCCATCGGCGGGACGATTCAGGTCAACCACGTAACGGGATGCCTGCGGTTTCAGCACGCTGGCGCCCAGCGCCTGCGCCAGCGGTTCGTACAGTCGTCCCACATGCCAGTCCGTATCCGGCGATCGCCGCGCGGCAGGATGCATGCGCGCCGCGAGTCCGGCGGGAATGAAGGCGCCGTCGTGCGGCAGGCTGATCAACAGCGGCATGCGGCCGCGCCGCAAGGTGAAAGTCGTCATCCGGGCATTGTACCCATGCCTTCCGGAAGGGCTTCATCCAGGGACGGAAAAAACCGGCACCGTATCGAGGCATGATGCCGTTCGAGCCTGTCGGGTACTTGTCTGGCGACGGCTTCGGGAGCACGCTGGCAACGGGTCATCCCCGAGGGTTCCGCCATGCCGAACCGGATGTCTTCCCGTATCGCGTCGGTGACGTTTTGCGCTGCCATATCACTGGCTGCGCCTTCCTCCGCGCAGAATTTCAGCCCGGCTGCCAGCACGATGTTCCGCGAGGCCCAGCAACAGCCCAACGACCTGGCGCGCTACATGTACCTGCTGAAAGAAGCGTCGAAGCTCCCGAAGGCGGACCAACAGCTGGCCCTGCAGATGTTTGCGTCGGTCGAGAACGAGCTGGGCCTTTACAACGAGGCCCTGTTCGACTTTCCGTTGAAGAGCCACATTCCGGCGGATGCCAGCTTGCCGACGCCGACCGACTGGACTTCCACAGATGCCGTGGATGCCATCACCGGCATGGCCAGGGATCGCCGCCTGGTGATGGTGAACGAGGCACATCACGACGCCCATACCCGGTTGCTGACTCTGGCCCTGCTGCCGCGCCTGCGCGCGCTCGGCTTCGACTACCTGGCCATCGAGGCCCTGTCGGACAAGGATACGCAGCTGATGCAGCGCGGCTACCCCATTGAGGACAGCGGAACGCAATACCTGCATGAGCCGACTTACGGCGAAATCGTCCGGACGGCGATTCGTCTGGGCTACACCCTGGTCCCCTATGACGTGGATGCCAGCTCGCAGACCGATCGGGAGTCCAGGCAGGCCGACAACCTGTACCGAAGGACGTTCGCCCGGGACCCGCACGCAAAAGTCCTGGTTCATGCAGGCTATGCGCATATCGACAAGGCAAGGGGCCGTCTTGGCAATACCCAACCGATGGCGGCCCGTCTGCAGCAATTGAGTGGCATCGAGCCACTGTCCATCGATCAGACCCGGTTCCGCGAGCAGATCCCTTCCGAGGATGATGCATATCGGCAACTGGTCAGGGCCTTTCCCTCTTCAGGGCCCATCGTGCTGATCAGCCGCACGACCGGCAAGCCCTGGAGCGACAACCCGGACGCATACGAGATGAACGTGCTGTTGCCCGCTGGCACCCACCGCTTTGGCGAAAGCGGCCTCTATCGGCCGACCTCGAATGTGCACAGCTCCGATCGCGACCACCTCATGCTGCCGGACCCGATCGTCAGACTGCGCCCCGACTGGCTGGCCCAGGAAAGCGATCGGGCGCCCTACCCCATTCGCTCGTCGCTGTGCAAGGTGACGTTCCCCTGCGTGATCGACGCCCACGTCTTCGACGAACCGGACACGGCGGTCGCCGCCGATCGCTACGCCTTCATGCAAGGCGATGTCGTGTCGAAGCTGTACCTGCGCCCGGGTCGCTATCGGCTACGCGCCTGGGGCCTCAACGGACAGACCTTGACCACACAGACCATCACCGTTGAAAGGCACTGAGAGATTGCGGGTTTTCGATCCGAAGAGGCCCATGGGAACCACTTGCGCTGCCCGGATTACGCATGTAGTCTTTGGTGAACTACAAATGTAATCCAAAGGACGCGCCATGACCCGACCATTTCCGCCGATCAGCGAAGCCGAAAGCCGGGTGATGGAAGTGTTGTGGCGCAAGGCGCCGCAAAGCTCCGAAGACATCGTGGCCGCACTCCAGCTGGACAGCGACTGGCACGAGAAGACCATCCGCACCCTGCTCAACCGCTTGCTGGGCAAGGGTGCGGCAACGGCACAAAAGGATGGCCGGCGCTATCTGTATTCGCCCGCGTTGACGCGCGAGCAATGGCAATCGCAGGAAAGCCGCAGCCTGCTCGACCGGGTGTTTGGTGGCCGGCTTTCGCCGCTGCTCGTGCATTTCAGCGCGCACGAGAAACTGGGCGCGAAGGACATCGCCGAGTTGCGCAAGCTGCTCGATGCGATCGAGAAGAAGGAGCACTGACATGGAAGCGACCGTACTACGCTCCCTGCTCCTGACGACCGTCGGCATGGTTCTCGTATTGCTGGCGCGCCGCCCATTGCGCCGGGCATTCGGTGCCGACCCTGCGTTCCTGTTATGGCTGCTGCCACCATTGCTGGCCAGTCTTCCCTGGCTGCCCGCGGCACCGATCCACTGGATCACGCTGCCGACCTTGCAGGTGCTTCCCGGCCCGGATACCGGTCTGGCTGCGCCGTTCCAGCCGCGATCCATCGCTCCATGGCTGTACCCGGCATGGCTGGCCGGCACCGCGGTGTGCCTGCTGCGACTTCTCGTGCATCTCATTCGCCTGCATCGACAAAGTCGTCGCCTGCCCGAGTCCATGCTGACGGCGTTGCGGCGGGATATGAAGGCGCTCGATGGCTCCCGCCTGCGACTGCACCCGGCGGGCCCGGCCCTGCTGCCATCGGCACGGCGCACGTTGCTGCTGCTGCCGGCGGATTTCATGCAGCGCTTCAGCGCCGCCGAACGGCAACTGATCCTGCGCCATGAACTGGCCCACCTGCGTCGCGGCGATGTGCTGTGGAACCTGCTCGCCGAAATCGCCTCGGCCCTGCTGTGGTTCCACCCGCTGGCCTGGCTTGCCTTGCCGCGGTTTCGGCTCGACCAGGAACTGGCATGCGATGCACGCGTGCTGCGCCTGGCGCCGCAGGACGAATCCGGCTACGCCAATGTCCTCATGCACAGTGCCGCCAGCTCGCCCGTGCCGGCCTTGATCCCCTGGCTCGCCGAGCCACAACTGAAGGAGCGACTCATCATGATCCAGCGTCATCGTCCCGGTGCACTGCGCCGTTGCATCGGCTACTTCGGATTGGCGGCGCTGATGGCCGGCAGCACGCTGGTCGCGCAGGCCCAGTCCACTCCGGCATCCGACCAGAGTGCGTCCTCGGACATCGCCCACAACGTGAACATGCAACCGCGGTATCCGGCCGCATCGATCAAGAACCACGAACAAGGCACGGTCGTGCTCAAGGTCCTGGTTCATGCCGACGGCACGGTGGGCAGCATCACCTACGATCCGCAGTACAGCAGCACGGTATCCGGCGACCTCATCGCGGCGGCGACCAACGCGGCCAGGCAATGGCGTTTCAACCCGCAGATGAAGGATGGCAAGCCGATCGAAGGCTACGCGCGCGTACCCGTGAAATTCATGCTGGCCCCTCTCACCGACGGCCCGGGCAGGGGTGAAGCTGAGAAACAAAATTCAAAAAGCTGAAAATCCTTTTGATTTGCATGTGAATTATTGAATTGATAACCTCGGCACATCCCTGCCGAGGTTGTCTTGTGAGTCCGCAGCCCGCCGCCAGCCATGTCGCCTCGCGCACGCTCTCACGAGCTGCGCATCTTGCCTTGCCGATGTTGGCGATAGCCGCGCTGGCCGCCTGCTCCGGCAATCCACGCCGGCCGCAACCCGCCTACAAGACCTCGCACTCCGCATTGGCCGACCTGCCGCCGCGCGCGCCCTCGGCGGCCAGCGCCGGCGAGGCGAACGACATCCTGTTCCGCGCGATCGGACTGGTCGGCACGCCGTATCGCTGGGGCGGCAACACCCCGGCGGGCGGTTTCGACTGCAGCGGCCTGGTCGACTACATCTATCGCACTGCCACCGGCATCAAGCTGCCGCGCACCTCCCACGAGATGGCGGCGGATGGCAAGAAGGTGCGCAAGATGACCCAACTGGCCAGCGGCGACCTGGTGTTCTTCGACATCGGCGGCGCGATCAGCCATGTCGGCGTGTACGTGGGCAAGGGACGCTTCGTGCATGCACCGAACAGCGGCGGCACGGTGCGGCTGGACGACATCGACGGGCCGTACTGGGGGGATCACTTTGCTTATGGGAGGCGGGTGCTGGATTGAGTGTGGGGGAACAGGGTTTCGGGTAGACCGTGACGACCCCACTCCAACTCTCCCCTGGGAGGGGAGAGGGCGAACGAAAAACGGCGCCCAAGGGCGCCGTTTTACTTCTACTTGATGAAGCGCACTTTCAGTGCGCTTCGGCGCCCGGCGCGTGGGCGTGGCCGTGCTGGATTTCTTCTTCGGTGGCGTCGCGCACTTCGCCAACCGTGACGTCGAAATGCAGGGTCTTGCCGGCCATCGGGTGATTCAGGTCCACATCGATCGCGCTCATGCCGACCTTGTGTACGGTCACCGCGCGCTGGCCGCCTTCCTTGAGGCTCAGCACGGTGGTCATGCCCGGCTTGAGGCGGTTTGCCTGCGGGAAGTATTTCTTCGACATGCGCTGGATCTGGCCTTCCTGACGCTCGCCGTAGGCATCGGCGGGAGCCACGTCCACCGACAGCGTGTCGCCCGCTTCGTGGCCTTCAAGCGCGGTTTCCAGGCCCGGAATCAGCTGGCCGTGGCCCAGCAGTATCCACAACTGTTCGTCGCGGTCATGCGAGCTTTCCACCTTTTCGCCATCCACGGTCAGCGTGTAGTGGATTGCGATGACCTTGTCCTTGCCAGCCTTCATTGCGCGTCTCGTCGATGGGATCAAACGGGGGATTCTAGCAGCCCGCCGGCGGACGGATGGCAACCGGCCTCAGGGCTCCGCGGCAAGCCCCACCCCGCGCGCCTCCGGCCCCAGCCACAGCAGCAGCGCCAGCAGCAGGGCAACCCCGACCATCCACCACGACATGGCGAACGCGAAATCCCCGCCATGCCGCTGCGCCAGCCAGTTCTGCGCGGTTGCCGTGACCGCCGCCAGCAGGTTGCCCATCTGGTAGGCGAAACCGGGCAAGGTACCCCGCACCAGTGCCGGCGACAGCTCGTTGAGGTGGCTCGGCACCACGCCCCAGGCGCCCTGCACCATCACCTGGATCAGGAAGGCACCCAGGCCGAGCAGGATCAGCGAACCGCCGTGCATCCACAGCGGGATCACCGGGATCGCCAGCAGGGCCGCGATCATCATCGCCTTGCGCCGACCGATCCGCTCCGAAAGCGCACCGAAGTAGAGTCCGCCGACCAGGGCGCCGAGGTTGAGCAGGGCCACCAGCACGAAGGCCGCGGTCGAACCGGTCGGCAGATGGAGGCTGGATTCCTCGAAGGTGTGATAGAGGTCCTGCGAGCCGTGGCTGAACATGTTGAACGCCATCATCAGCAGCATCAGATAGATCGCCAGCTTCCAGTGCCCCTTCATGGATTCGAGCAGGCCGGGGCGACGACCGGTGCTCTGGCCGGCCTGCCATACCGTCGATTCCGGCACCTTGCGCCGGATGTACAGCACCAGCAAGGCCGGAATCGCGCCGACCACGAACAGCCCGCGCCAGCCGATGTGATCCACCAGCAGCCAGTTCGCCAGGGCCGCCAGGAAGAACCCGCACGGGTAACCGCTCTGCAGCAGGCCGGACACGGCTCCGCGCGCCTTCGCCGGGATCGACTCCATCGCCAGCGACGCGCCGATGCCCCATTCGCCGCCCATCGCGACCCCGAACAGGAAGCGCAGCACCAGCAACATGGTGAGCGAGGTCGCGAACGCGGTGGCCAGTTCGAACACCGAGAACAGCACCACGTCCAGCATCAGGATCGGGCGTCGCCCGAAGCGATCGGCCAGTCGCCCGAACAGCAGGGCGCCCAGCGGGCGCGCGGCCAGGGTCAGGAACAGCGCATAGATCACCTGCGTCGTGGCCACCTCGAACTCCTTCGCCACCGTGACGATCACGAAGGTCAGCAGGAAGTAGTCGAAGGCATCCAGCGTCCAGCCGAGGAAACTTGCCAGCACGGTATGGCGCTGGGTGGAATCGAGTTCACGCAGGGGTGCAAGCAGTGACATCGCGACCTTTCCTTGAGTGGCCCAAAGACTGATCGCTATCGTATGCCCGACGCCGCACAAACGGGCGGGACATGCCCGCATGGCCTGCATGCCGCGGATGCCTTAGGCTGCAGAGACCTCTCCAGACGCGGGACCCGGATGGATCATCGCAGCCGCCAGCGCATCGCAAGCCGTTATGACAACGTCATCCAGCGCGGCTATGTCCGCGGCAAGCTGGCCGGCGACCCGGTCTACGCCGCCACCGCGGCGCTGCTGGACGAAAGTTCGCTGCCCCTGCTGGACATCGGTTGCGGCATCGGCCTGCTCGGACAGTATCTGAACACCCAGGGCCGGAAGCGGCGCTACTTCGGGCTGGACCACGATCCGCGCAAGATCGCCTCCGGCCGGCTCGCCGCCCAGCGCGGCGGACTCGAAGACCTGATGGAACTGCAACACGCCGACGCGGCCGAGCTGCCGTCGGTGCAGGGTGACGTCACCGTGCTGGACGTGCTGCACTACCTGCCCGCCTCCCGCCAGCCCGACCTGCTGCGTTCCGCCGCGCGCCACCTTGCCCCGGCCGGTCGACTGATCATCCGCAACGTGCTGCGCGAACGGAACTGGCGGTTTCACGCCACCCGCATCGAGGAGTTCTTCCTGCATGCATCGGGCTGGATTCCCGGCGGTCCGCAGCACTATCCCAGCGCCAGCGAGCTGCGGGCGCCGCTGGAGGACGTCGGGCTGGACGTGCGCATCGAGCCCTTGCGCGGGCGCACGCCGTTCAACAGCTACCTGATCGTGGCGCGCCGACCGCAGGCCTGATCGGCTGGCCGTTCAGTTTCACGAACGGTCCGCGCGCACGGCCTCGTCGGATCGGCTATACTCCGCTCCGCGTTCGCCCCCACGAACGTTGCGACACACCGTCGCCCCTTCCCCTTAGTCTGCAACACGGTATGAACACTCCGGGTTGCTCAGGAGTGTTACATGTCTTTCGATTCGCTGGGCCTTGCGCCCGCGTTGTTGCGTGCGCTTGCCGATTACGGCTACACCCAGCCCACCCCGATCCAGGCCGCGGCGATCCCGTCCGTGCTGGAAGGTCACGACCTGCTTGCTGCCGCCCAGACCGGCACCGGCAAGACCGCGGCGTTCGCGCTGCCCCTGCTGCAGAAGCTGTCCACCAGCGGCCAGACCATGACCCGGCGCCCGCGTGCGCTGATCCTCACCCCGACCCGCGAGCTGGCCGCGCAGATTCACGAGAACATCCGTGACTACAGCAAGTTCATCCAGATCAGCGCCACCACCATCTTCGGCGGCGTCGGCATGGGCCCGCAGATCAACGCGCTGCGCCGCGGCGTCGACATCGTCATCGCCACCCCCGGCCGCCTGATCGACCACATGCAGCAGCGCACGCTGGATCTGTCCGCGGTGGAAACGCTGATCCTCGACGAAGCCGACCGCATGCTCGACATGGGCTTCCTGCCGGCCTTGAAGCGCATCCTGCAGTCGGTGCCGAAGCGCCGCCAGACCCTGTTGTTCTCGGCCACCTTCGCGCCGGCGATCAAGACGCTGGCGATGGAGTTCATGCACAACCCGAAGGAGATCTCGGTCTCCGCGCCGAACACCGTCACCACCCTGGTCAGCCACCAGGTGCATCCGGTCGACGCCTCGCGCAAGCGCGACCTGCTGCTGCACGTGCTGTCGCAGGACAGCCGTCGGCAGACCCTGGTGTTCAGCCGCACCAAGCACGGCGCCGACAAGCTGGTGACCTTCCTCAACGCCTCCGGCCTGCGCAGCGCCGCGATCCACGGCAACAAGAGCCAGAACGCCCGCACCCGTGCGCTCAGCGACTTCAAGAGCGGCCGCGTCACGGTGATGGTCGCCACCGACATCGCCGCCCGCGGCATCGACATCGAGCAGTTGCCGATCGTGATCAACTTCGACCTGCCGTCGGTGGCCGAGGATTACGTGCATCGCATCGGCCGCACCGGGCGCGCCGGCATGGAAGGCCTGGCGCTGTCGCTGGTCAGCCATGACGAGTCCGGCCTGCTGTTCGACATCCGCAAGTTGCTCAAGCAGGACATCGCAATCACCGCAGTGACCGGTTACGAGCCCTCCGCACCGCTGCGCCTGGACGCCGGCGCGCCACGTCCCAAGCAGGGTGGCGGTGGTCAGCGTCAGCAGCAGCGCGCGCCGCGTCAGGGCAAGCCCGCCGGTGCGGCGCGACCGAATGGCTACGCGCCGCAGGGTAGCCGCGGTGACCATGCTGCAGGCAACCAGCGCCGCCGTTCGAACTCGCGTCCGGCCGCCAAGGCCTGAATTTTCGAACGCCGATACGAGATGGCGGCCCCCGGGCCGCCATCTTCGTTTCTGCCCATCGATATTCAGACCAGGCCCAAAGCCCTGGCGTGATGGCGCAGATGGTCGTCGATGAAGCTGCTGATGAACCAGTAGCTGTGGTCATAACCCCGATGCCGCCGCAGCAGCAGCGACTGACCCGCCTCCGCGCAAGCCTGATCGAACAGCTCCGGTTTCAGCTGGCGCTCCAGAAAGGCGTCGGCTTCGCCCTGGTCGATCAGGATGGTGCCCTCGAAGGTCCGCCGGCGCACCAGTTCGCAGGCATCGTAATCGGCCCACGCCGCCGGATCGTTGCCGAGGTAGCGCGGCAACGCCTTCTGCCCCCACGGCACCTGGCTGGGCGCCACGATCGGCGCAAAAGCCGACACCGAGCGGTAGCGGCCGGGATGACGCAAGGCGATGGTCAGCGCGCCGTGTCCTCCCATCGAGTGTCCGCAGATGCTGCTGCGCGAGATGTCGACGGGGAACTGTCCGGCGATCAATGCCGGCAACTCGTCGACCACGTAGCGATGCATGTTGAAACGCGCGGCATACGGCGGCTGCGTGGCATCGACGTAGAAGCCCGCACCCTCACCAAATTCCCAGTCGCCGGTAGCGCCGGCGATGCCGGTTTCGCGCGGGCTGGTGTCGGGCATCACCAGTACCATGCCGAATTGCGCCGCCAGGCGCTGCGCACCGGCCTTGACGGTGGCGGTTTCCTCGGTGCAGGTGAGCCCGGCGAGGAAATACAGGACCGGGCAAGGGCCCGTCGCTGCCTGCGGTGGCTGGTACAGCGCAAACCGCATGGGGCCGGCGCAGGCCTCCGATTCGTGGCGATAGACGCCCTGCACACCGTCGAAACAGATCTGCTCGGAAAGGGTTTCGATCCCGCTCATGCTCAACTACTCGCCAACCAATTGGCCGTGATCATAACCATGCATGGCGGACGCCCGCATGCGTGCCAGCTGGTGGCGGCCGACTTACCGAATGCCGCCTCCCCGGAACACCGGGCCGGTCTGCACGGGTGGGGGTTGCCGATACGGACTGACCGGCACCTGCCGGCGCCGCACCGTCGGCTTGCCTGCCGCGCTGCCGAAACCTCCCGAGAGCGTGTCCGCCAACCGATTCGCGCGCTGAAAATTCCGGGGCGATGATTCGCCTGTCGTTCCGGTCTCGACGCCTTTCGCCTGGTCCGGCAAGACCGCCGTTGAACTGGCCGGCAGGGAAGCTTCCTGCCGATCATGCGCGACGCCGAGGGAGGCCGTACCCGCCACCATCGCAGCGACGCAGACCAGTGCAAAAACCCGCTTCTTCATGTGCTCGATTCCTTGCAAATTTCCTGGCGCCAAGGATCACGCCCGACCAGCGACGGCACTAGAACCACTTGAACATCAACTCCATCGAGTCAGGCATTCGCGAAAGCTCAACCTTGCAATCTGCCGGCAACTGCGAGTCGTAGTCGATGACCAGGGCGTCGCCACGCTTCCTGGCAACCACCCCGCAGGACGAATGAACAGCGATGCCATCGCCGCGCAAGGCCAGCCCACGCACGTGGACGGACTGGAACTGATCCGGCAGAAAATTCTGTCGGGAGACCGTTTCCGTGTATTCCCTGACCATGGCACCGATCAATCCGTAGTCGAAATCCTGGCGCGGCGGCGCGGACGCACGGATGACGACGGTGACCCCCACGCGGCTGCTGAACTCGACCACCGGATCTCCGGTGATCAGGTCACCGTCGATGGGCAACGTCAGTACGCCGGAGGCCGGCAACGCCACCATGCGATCGCCGCCGGAAGCATGGATGACCAGGCGGACCTTCTCGATCGGGATATTGCGCTCGTGGCTGCGTACCTGGATGAAGGCCTCGACATACTGCCGATCGGGTCGCGCATTGACCCACTGGACACCCTGCGCCCAACTGTAGAGCTGTGCGTAGTGGCGTTCTTTGGCTTGCAGTCCGCTGGTGAATGCGAAAAGCACAAGCATCACCAGGCAGGCATATTTTCTTGAAGTCGACATCTGCGGCATTCCTCCGACGAAACACTTCGTCAAAGCGCCGGCGAGCAACAGCCGGCGCTTCAATTACGGCAATGCGATCAGAAATCCTGATCGCACGAGACACCATAGCTGCCGTCCGGTCCGCCGAGGCTGCAGTGCCCGGTGATCCAGCCCCACAGCTCGTGCCAGAAGAACTCAAGACGACCGCTGGCTGCTTCCACTTCGAAAACTTCGTTGCTGCTTTCCATTGAAAAACTTCCTTTGCTTTGACGTCACGCTCTTCAGGCGGCGTGACTTCGCCTTTTGAACCAGGGCAACCGCGCCAGCAGGGACCGGCAACCGATGATGGCCAAGACCGTCTGGGCCAGCACCAGCAGGCTGGACGGTTTGAAGATGATGTTTGCCACGGGAGCCAGCCCTCCGGCGCGAGTCATCGCGACGATCAGGGGTGCGATCGACACCCTGACCATGAAGGCGATCAGCACCACCGTCATGACCCCACTGAATATCCTGCAGAAACTCGCCAGCCTCACGTCCCAGCTTCCGCTGACATCAAGCAGTATCCAGTAGCCGTCCGATCGTCCCAGCGGAAGCAACTGCACCACGGTGAACAGGGTGATGAGTTCGGAACACAACCCGAGTACAGGCAGCTGCAGCGACAACGCAAGAACCGCCACCACGCTCGAGAACATCAGCTGGAAATGGATGCCGGCAAGATTGACCCATAACCGATCCCCGACAGCCAGGGCATCGAGGCACAGCAATTCGGTATAGAAAACCGGGTATATCCAGTAGATGCCAACGCCGAAATTTCCCACGACGTGGCCGAACCGCTTTATCGCGCTGGCATGGCCCAGTTCGTGAAACAGCGCACTCAGCAGGAGCAGGGCGACAAAGGTTCCGACCGCCCCCGGCGTATCGGGTAACGCGGGCATCCCCTGCCAGGCAAACAGGGCGGCAAACAGGGCGACGCCGATCGCGAAGTTGAAGATCCAGACCGGACGGCTCACCAGTGCCCGCAGTGGTTCGGCCAGCATGTCCACCAGCCAGTGGGGCACCACGGTCATACTGGCCGCAAGCTGCCGGCGCGGCGGACGCGCCTGACGTCGCAACTGTTCCAGGACTTGCGCTGCCGCCAGTTCGAATGCCGGAAAATCCATGCTGCTGCGCGCTTCGACGCAATAGCGCGCGTGCGCCGATCGCCGGGTTTCACTGGCCTGGAGCGAAACAAGCAGAAGCATGGCGTGACGGGAAAGTTTGTAGGCCACACCGGCCCTGGCATCCGTCGCCAGCCAGCGCTCCCCGGAAAGCTCGGAGAACGTGAAGCAATAATCCATTTGCACGTGACACTCCCTGTGACAGCGCGGCGGACTCTACCGACCGAAACTCTTCCCCGTCAAGGCAAGACAGCGAGCCGGCCGGGCACAGTGATACAATGCGGCCTCAAAACCCGCGCGACGTTCATCGCGCCCCCCGAGGTACTCCCATGTCGTCCCCTTCTTCCGACTCCGCTCCGGTTGTTGCCGGCTTCGCTGCGCTTGAGCTGCATCCCGACGTCCTGCGCGCACTGACCGATGTCGGCTACGAGTCGCCCTCGCCGATCCAGGCCGCGACCATTCCCCCACTGATGGAAGGGCGCGACGTGCTCGGCCAGGCGCAGACCGGCACCGGCAAGACTGCCGCGTTCGCGCTGCCGATCCTCTCGCGCATCGACCTGAAGCCCGGCAAGCCGCAGGCGCTGGTGCTGGCGCCCACGCGCGAATTGGCCATCCAGGTGGCCGAGGCGTTCCAGAAATACGCCACCCACATGCGCGGCCTGCAGGTGCTGCCGATCTACGGCGGCCAGAGCTACGGCCCGCAGCTGCACTCGCTCAAGCGCGGCGTGCACGTCGTGGTCGGCACGCCTGGCCGGGTCATCGATCACCTGGACAAGGGCACGCTGGACCTGTCGGAACTGAAATACCTGGTGCTCGACGAAGCCGACGAGATGCTACGCATGGGCTTCATCGACGACGTCGAGAAGGTGCTGCAGGCGACGCCGCCGCAGCGCCAGGTCGCACTGTTCTCCGCGACCATGCCCACGGTGATCCGCAAGATCGCCCAGCGGCATCTGAAGGAGCCGGTCGAGGTCACCATCAAGTCCTCCACCACCACCGCGGCGAACATCCACCAGCGCTACTGGTTCGTCAGCGGCATGCACAAGCTCGATGCGCTGACCCGCATCCTCGAGGCCGAGCCGTTCGACGCGATGATCATCTTCGCGCGCACCAAGCAGGCCACCGAGGAACTGGCCGGCAAGCTGCAGGCGCGCGGCCTGGCCGCCGCCGCGATCAACGGCGACATCGCCCAGCCGCAGCGCGAGCGGGTGATCCAGCAGTTGAAGGACGGCAAGCTCGACATCCTGGTCGCCACCGACGTGGCCGCGCGCGGCCTCGACGTGGAGCGGATCAGCCACGTGTTCAATTACGACATCCCCTACGACACCGAAAGCTACGTGCACCGCATCGGCCGCACCGGCCGCGCCGGCCGCAGCGGCGAGGCCATCCTGTTCGTCAGCCCGCGCGAGCGCGGCATGCTGGGCGCGATCGAGCGCGCCACCCGCCAGCCGATCGAGCAGATGCAGCTGCCGTCGGTCGAGGTGGTCAACGACGTGCGCATCGGCAAGTTCAAGCAGCGCATCACCGACATGCTGGCGCAGGATGATCTCGGCGAATTCCAGAAACTGATCGAGCAGTACGAGCAGGAGCACAACGTGCCGGCGATCGAGATCGCCGCCGCGCTGGCGCGCATCGCCCAGGGCGACCAGCCGCTGCTGCTCTCGCCGCCGCCCAAGCGCGAGAAGTACGAACCGGCCTCGCGCGAGCGGGTCGAACGCGCTGCGCCGCGCGAGCGCAGCAGCGATCGCCGTCCGCCCCACGCACGCGAAGCCGGCGCTGCCAGCCACCCGTCGTCGCACGACTCCAGGCCCGCCGAACATCGCCCGCGCGAACATGGCGCCCACGACCGCGCCCCGCCGCGCGAGTTCGGCCAGCGCCCGGTGCGCGCGCACGCCACCGAGGAGGGCAAGCGCACCTACCGCATCGAGGTGGGTCACGAGCATGGCGTGAAGCCGGGCAACATCGTGGGCGCGATCGCCAACGAGGCCGGCCTGGAAAGCCAGTACATCGGCCGCCTCAGCATCCGCGACCATTACAGCCTGATCGACCTGCCCGACGGCATGCCCAAGGAAGTGTTCGAGCACCTGAAGAAGGTCTGGGTGGTGCAGCAGCAGTTGCGCATCCACGAGTGGGATGGCACCGACACCGGCACCAGCGCGCCGCCGTCGCACAAGCCGGGCGGTTCCAGGAAGCCCGGCGGCTTCAAGCCGCGCCCCGCCGGCGGCAAGCCGCCAAAGCGCAAGTAGGCGCTTCGGGTCGCGCCGCTCGATAAGCGGCGGCGCGACCACGTAACATCGACGGATCATCGCCACCGCGAACCCGTCGCATGCCCAGCCGCAACGCCGAACAGCAACCGCCCAGCGGCTCCGAGCCGCGCATCGATGGCCTGCCGCCGGCGGCCTTGCAACAGTTGCAGGCGGCCGCACGCGCCATTCGCGATGGCGCCGAAGCGCCGGCGCGCAAGGCGCTGGACACGACCCTCGAACTCGCCCCGGAACATCCCGAGGCCTTGCGCCTGTACGCCATCCTGCACACCCGCGCGCAACGCCAGGACGAGGCGCAGGCCTGCCTGCAGCAGGTGCTGGCGCAATGGCCCGACTATGCGCTGGCCTGGTCGGACCTGGGCGGTGTGCAGCAGGCACGCGGAGACATGGAGGCGGCGTTCGCCAGCTGGAGGCAAGCCTGCGCGCTGGCGCCGGCTGCGCCGATGCCGTGGTTCAACCTGGGCCGAAACCTGCAGCTGCATGGCGACACCGACGACGCGATCGAGGCGCTGCAGCAGGCGCATGCGCTGGCGGCGGATTTCCTGCCGGCGCTGATCCTGCTCGGCGATGCCCTGGTCCACGCCGGCCGCTTCGACGAAGCCGACGCACGCTACCGTGCCGCACTGGCCCTGCATCCGGCCTGCGGCGATGCCTGGCGCGGGCTGGCAAACATGAAGACGCGGCCGCTGTCGGACGCGGATCGCGAACAGTTGGGCACCGCCTTGCGACAGCCCGGCATCGCCCCGGCCGATCGCATCGCGATGGGTTTCGCGCTGGGCAAGGTCTGCGAGGATCAGGGACGCTACGAGGAAGCCTTCCACGCGCTGAATCGCGCCAATGCCGCACTGCGCGAGATCAGGCCGTGGCAAGCCTCGGCCTTCCACGGCCACGCCGAAGCCCTGCTTGCGGCATCCCGGCGGCTACCGCCGCCCATCGATGCGGGCCTCGGGCGCGAAGTGATCTTCATCGTGGGCTTGCCACGCTCGGGCTCGACCCTGTTCGAGCAGATCCTTGCCGCCCATCCCGAGGTGGAAGGCGCCAGCGAGCTCACCGAACTGGAACAGGTGCTCGGCGAGGAATCCGCGCGGCGGCGGAAACCCCTGCTGCAATGGCTCGGCGAGGCCGGCGCGGACGACTGGCAACGACTTGGCCGCCGCTATCTGGAGCTCACCGCCCGCTGGCGCCGACACAAGCCCCGGCATACCGACAAGCTGCCGTCGAACTGGCTGCTGGCCGGCGTGCTGGGCGCGATGCTGCCGGGCGCACCGATCATCGATGCCCGCCGCGATGCGCTGGAAGCGGGCTGGTCCTGCTACAAGCAGCAGTTCTACAAGTTGCCGCACTTCGCCTGCACGCTGACCGACATCGCCGCCTATGTCCGCGACTACGAACGGATCATGGGCGCCTGGCAGGCAGCGGAGCCGCAGCGCATCCGCATCCAGCGCTACGAGGCCTTGCTGGCCACACCGGAAGACGAGATCCGCGCGCTGCTGGCGTTCTGCGACCTGCCGTTCGACCCGGCCTGCCTCGACTACCATCGCGCCTCGCGCAACGTGCGCACGGCCAGCGCGGCGCAGGTACGCCAGCCGTTGCGTCACGACACGGCACGCGCGGAGCATTACGGCGCCCTGCTCGATCCGCTGCGCTTCGGCCTGGGCCTGCCGATGCTCGGCTGAGCGCGGACAGGGGATACCCGCCGCGTCGGCAGCGGCCCGCCCGCGGTCACTTCACGACGACCGTGCCGGTCATGAACGGGTGCACCGTGCAGTAGTACACGTAGGTGCCCGGCTTGCTGAACGTGGTCACGTAACGGTCGTTGCTGTCCAGCGCCTTCGACGGCGCAAACTGCCCGTTTGCGCTGACCACGGTGTGCGGCTCCTCGTCGCGGTTGATCCACGTCACCCTGGAACCCGCCGGGACAGTGAGCGTGTTCGGCGCGAACATGAAGTTGCGGATCTCGATCTGCTTCGTCGCCGCATGATTCGCCGTGACCTCGGCAGCGATCGCCGCGCCACCGCCCAGGGCCAGCAGCAGGCACATCGCGCAGGCAAGCCGGCTCATGGCATCACCTCCTCAGTGACGGCCAGGGCGTGCCCGCCCTGCACATGCCGCACGCTGCGGATGCCGAGGTAGCTGTGCAGCGCGCCCGGCGCCACCGTCTTCAACGGCCCCGGCGCCGGCCCCACGCCCGGTGCCGGCTGCGGATAGGCGGTCGAGCGCGCGGTATAGAACGTGATGTTGCCTTCCACCTTCTGCTGGATCTGGTGGATGTGACCGTTGAGCACGCTGACCGAGCCGAAGCGGCGCAGGTAGCCCATCGCCTCCAGGCTGTCTTCGGTGCCCCAGCCCCACGCCGGGTACAACGACCACATCGGCATGTGCGCGAACACCAGTACCGGTGTCTCGGCGGACAGCGGCGCCAGATCCTTCTTCAGCCACGCGAGCTGCTCGGCGCCGAGATGACCCAGCCCGCCGGCCTTCAGGTTCAGCACGTTGATCAGGCCCACGAAGTGCACGCCTCGATGATCGAAGCTGTACCAGCCGCCCGCCTGCTGCCGCTCGCCGAAGCGGCGGAAGAACTCGGCGCCGTTGTCGCCGATCACGTCATGCTCGCCTGGCACGTAGCACACCTTGCCGCGGCCGACGCGCGATTCCTGCATCAGCCCGGCCGCCACGGCGAACTGATCCGGCCGCGACAGATGGGTGATGTCGCCGGTATGCAGCAGGAAGTCCGGCCTGGCCGGCAGCGCGTCGGCCTGGGCCAACGCGGCGCGAAGCGTCGAGACCGGGTCCGGGTTCGGCGCAAAGCGGAAGCCGATATGCGAATCGCTGACCTGGACGAAGCTGAAGGTGGCGTCCTTCATCGCCCCACCCGCATCGTCCCCCAGGCTGCGCGCGTGCAGCACGCCCCCCTTCATCAGCAGCAGCGTGCCGGCGCCGGCCCAGGCCATGCACTCCATGAACCGGCGGCGACCCGGGTTCTCGTTGTCTTGCTGGTCTGACATGTTCGTTCGCTCCAAGGCGGGCACGGAAGGCGCCCTTCGCCATGGATTACCGCGCGCCTCGGCGGCCTATTCCGCTTTTTCGGGGCCGGGAATAAAGTCGCCGGCAGCGCGGTAACTCCTTACATGCCCAACGAAGCGCCAGCCGCATCCCCGCCACCGCAGCCCGCCATCGGCGCGCGCTTCGAAGCGGTGGTGTTGCCGTGGCTGGACGCCGCCTGGAACCTCGCGCGCTGGCTGGCCCGCGACGACGCCGATGCGCAGGACGTGGTGCAGGAGGCGATGCTGCGCGCCCTGCGCTACTTCGACAGCTTCCGCGGTGGCGACGCACGCGTGTGGCTGCTCGCCATCGTGCGCAACACGTACTTCACGATGCGCACCAGGACGCCGCCGGGACATCTGCTCGAACCGCTGGACGAAGATGTCCACGTACTCTCCGACGAGCAGGCCTCGCCGGAGGCGCTGACCCTGCTTGCGGTCGACGTCGGCTTGCTGCGGCAGGCACTGGAACGGCTGCCGCCACCGTGGCGCGAGGCCATCGTGCTGCGCGAGCTGGAGGAGTGCTCCTACAAGGAGATCGCCGCCATCACCGGCCAGAAGATCGGCACGGTGATGTCACGGCTCGCCCGCGCCCGCGAGCGGCTGAAACTCGAATTGACCCATTGCGTCGGGGAGGCCAGCCATCATGATTTGCGCTGACGCCGGACTGCTGCTGCACGCCTGGCTGGACGACGAACTCGACGTCGCGCAGAGCGCGGCGATGGCCGACCACCTGCAAGGCTGCGCCGCCTGCGCCGCCCGCGCTCGCGAACACGAGCGGCTGCGCAGCGCGCTGGCGCTGGCGCAGCCGGACCTGTACCGGCGCGCGTCGGCAGCACTGCGCGAACGCTGGACGCCGCGACACGACCACGCCGCGCCGCCAGCGGCACTCCGTCCGCGGCGCACGTCCACCGTCTGGGCCGCGGCAGCGGGCTTCGCCGCTGCGCTGGTGCTGGCCACGCCGCTGTTCTACACCGTACAGCAGCGCCGCGTGGCCGGCGCCGCCCTGGTCGACGAGGCCGTCTCCAGCCATCTGCGCGCGCTGCAGCCGCAGCATCTGATGGACGTGGCCTCAACCAACCAGCACACGGTGAAGCCGTGGTTTGACGGCAAGCTGGACTTCTCGCCACGCGTGGTGGACCTGGCCGGCGCCGGCTTCCCGCTGGCCGGCGGCCGCCTCGATGCGCTGAACGGGCGCAGCGTCGCGGCACTGGTGTACCGCCGGCAGCTGCACCTGATCAGCGTGTACCAGTGGCCGGCCGCCACGCCCGACGCCTCCGCCGCCCTGCGCGAATCGCGGCAGCAAGGCTATACCGTGCTGCGCTGGATCGAGGACGGCATGCACTACGTCGCGGTGTCCGACGTCGACCCGGCCACCCTGCGCCAATTCGCGCAGGAGCTGCGCCAGCGCACGAACGGCAGCGACGCGCCAGGGACTCCCTGAGAACATCCGCTTCGTCGTTCCGGCGAGGAGGGGGAATACCGCGGCGGCAATGGGTCCAGCGGGACACTCGATCCCGGCTTTCGTCGGGACGACAGGAGGTTCAAGCCTTCACTCAGGCGCTCTGCGGCAGCGGCGGTTCGCCGGCGTCGAACGGGTCGAGCCAGTCTTCCGGCGTCAGCACGGGCAGGCCATGGGCCAGCCGCGCCTTGTCGCATTGCGGGCTGACCGCGCCGGACTCCCACGACGGCTGCACTTCGCGGCATACCGACGGTCGTTGCGGATAGATGCCGCAATGGGCGGCCTCGCCCACCACGCCCTGCAGCGCCACGCAGCGTATCTGCGCGGCGTTGGTACCGCGCATGGCCAGCCGGTGCGGATCAAGTTTTTCGGTCAGCTCGGGCGGAACGCAGCCGCCGAGCAACGCTTCCGCTTCCGACCAATGGAAGGCCACGCGAAAGAACGCGCAGCAGGCACCGCAACGCAGACAGGGATGATCCATCGAACCGACCAGGCGCGCCCCGAGGCGCGCAGGGAGCGGATTCTAGTGCGCGGGAAGGCGGTTGGGGAGTGGGGAGCGACGTCGCTTTGACCCCCTTTTGCAGGAGTGCGGCAAGAGCGACCCCACCCTTGCCCTCCCCTGCTTGCAGGGGAGGTAGACGGAAAGCGCTCGACCGGAAGTTGAGCGCTTGCTTGCAAGAGCGACCCCACCCTTGCCCTCCCCTGCTTGCAGGGGAGGTAGACGGAAAGCGCTCGACCTCAAGGTCGAGCGCTTGCTCGCTTTATGGCTCTCCGGCGAAGGTGTTGCATTGGGCCATGTCGCCGCTGGCGAAGCCGGTCTTGAACCACTTCACGCGCTGGGCCGAGGTGCCGTGGGTGAAGGTGTCCGGACGCACGCGGCCTTGCGCCTGCTGCTGCAGGGTGTCGTCGCCGATGTGGCTGGCGGCGTTGAGCGCCGATTCGATGTCACCCGGCTGCAGCCAGTTCAACTCCTGCTGACTGTGATTGGCCCACACGCCGGCATAGCAGT